>CALSMH010000001.1 GCA_943787405.1 uncultured Nitrosomonadaceae bacterium
ATTATCGCCACCCTCATTCTCTATTTTTTTCTCAACTCGTAAATCACGAGCAATTATCTCTAGTGAAAGAGGTTGAATTTCTATAGATTGGATAGACACTGGTCTATACACAATTCCTGATAATTTAGCTTCAAGACTTTCCTTGGCATAACCAGGAAGCCAAAAATAACCAAGCAGCCAAAAAATCACAACAAATATTACTAAACCTCCAAGACTGGCTCTTAAACGTTTATTTGTTACGAGGCGCCTGAGAGGTTCGGTCTGCATTATGTATACACAGATAACTTAACTGGTTAGAGAATGAAAGATTTTTAAGAAATGGCCTGACCAATATTTAACTCTCTACTCATTAAATATTTAATATGACCTGAAATGGAAAAACTATGGGTTGGTAGGCGCGATTGGATTCGAACCAACGACCCCCACCATGTCAAGGTGGTGCTCTAACCAACTGAGCTACGCGCCTAAAAAAATGAATTCTAACTGAATCAATGAGAAGGCTCAAATTATAATATCTCAATATTCAGCACGGCAACATATTACCATTAAAACTTCACTCCCAAAAAAACTAGCAGGCCATACCAAAAAATTTGATAAACTTTAACCGTATTTTTTGACTCCTGTAAGACAAAGTAACACTTGCAGATGCGCCGAAAAAATACTAGGGTTAAGAGAAAATATAGCTTAAGGACAGACAATGATATTAGTAACAGGGGGCGCTGGATTCATTGGCGCAAATTTTATTTTAGACTGGTTTGCGCAATCTGACGAAGAAATCATTAATCTTGATAACTTAACTTATGCAGGAAATTTAGAGAATCTAGCTCCCCTAAAAGAGGATAAACGGCATATCTTCATTAAAGGTGACATTTGTGATTCCAGCTTAATCATTAGCTTATTTGCGAAATTTAAACCCCGCGCTATTATAAATTTTGCTGCTGAAAGTCATGTAGATCGATCTATTGAAGAGCCTGATAGCTTTATACAAACCAATATTCTAGGAACCTTCCGGTTATTAGAAACCACACGGAATTATTGGGGTGACTTAGAAAAGAATAAGAAAAAAGAGTTTCGCTTCCTTCATGTCTCAACAGATGAAGTCTACGGTTCTCTTTCGAGTAAAGAGAAGGCCTTTGATGAGAACCATCGTTATGAGCCTAATAGCCCTTATTCAGCTAGCAAAGCAGCAAGCGATCATTTAATACGAGCCTACCATAAAACATATGGATTGCCAGTTCTTACCACCAACTGCTCAAATAACTATGGCCCATATCAATTCCCCGAAAAATTGATCCCTCTAACAATCATTAACGCTCTTACAAATAAACCATTACCTATTTATGGAGATGGCCAACAAATCCGTGATTGGCTTTACGTGAAAGATCATTGTGGCGCTATTCAACGGGTGCTGGAAGCAGGCGCTCCTGGCGAGACATATAATGTTGGTGGCTGGAATGAAAAATCCAATATTGATATCGTACATACTATTTGTTCTTTGCTTGAAACACTATCTCCCCAAGTTGATGGCAGAAACTATAAAGAGCAAATTATTTTTGTTACAGATCGCCCTGGCCATGATCGTCGATATGCCATCAATTCAAATAAAATAAAACGTGACCTTGGCTGGGAGCCAGCTGAAACCTTTGAAACTGGTATCCATAAAACCGTCAAATGGTATCTTGATAATCAGAGTTGGGTTCAGAATGTCCAATCTGGTGCATACCGAGAATGGATTGATAAAAATTATAAAGAACGAACCCTGTGAAAATTCTATTATTTGGAAAAGGTGGACAAGTAGGTTGGGAGTTACAACGAAGCCTTTCTTTGATGGGTGAATTAGTTGCTCTGGATACTGATGACCAGAGGCTATGCGGTAACTTCACCCGGCCAGAAGACATTATTCAGACTATTCATTCAGTCTCTCCAGATGTAATCGTTAATGCAGCAGCTTACACAGCAGTGGACAAGGCTGAAAATGAATCAGCACTAGCCCACACTATTAATACTCAGGCTCCAAAAATACTCGCTCAAGAATCATTGAAAATAGGCGCCTGGTTGGTTCATTACTCTACCGACTATGTGTTCGACGGGAATGGAACTAAGCCATGGAAGGAGACCGATCCCACTACCCCCATAAATACTTATGGCTCAACAAAATTGGAAGGAGAGAAAGCTGTCATAAACTCTGGCTGCAAACACCTTATATTTCGTACCAGTTGGGTCTACTCTGCTCGCGGTGAGAACTTTATTAAGACCATAATTCATCTCGCACAAAATCGAGAATATCTTTCTGTTATTGATGACCAGATTGGCGCTCCTACAGGCGCAGAGCTATTAGCAGACGTTACCACCCATTCAATATATACAGCCTTAAAACAACCTCATGTATCTGGGTTATATCATCTGGCCGCCAAGGGAGAAACTTCATGGTATGGCTACGCCAATTTTGTGCTCGATAAAGCCCGTCAATCTGGAATTAAACTTCAGGTTCAGGCAGAGGATATTCAACCGGTAACAACTGATGCCTTTCCTCAAACCGCGCGTAGACCTAGAAACTCTCGATTAAATACCAGAAAAATAGAACATACTTTCGATTTAACTTTGCCTTTATGGCAAACTGGAGTAACACGTATGCTTACTGAAATTTTTGAAAAAAATTATGACCCAACGTAAAGGTATCATTCTAGCTGGCGGCTCCGGCACAAGACTCTATCCCGTAACTAAAGTAGTTTCCAAACAGCTACTCCCAATTTACGATAAACCAATGATTTACTACCCCTTAAGCACACTCATGCTAGCGGGTATTCGTAATATACTTATTATATCTACACCCCAAGATATTTCACGCTTTGAGCAACTATTAGGAAATGGTGGGGATTGGGGCCTCAACTTGCAATACGCCGAGCAACCAAATCCTGATGGATTAGCTCAAGCCTTCATAATTGGCAAGAATTTTATTTCTCAGGACCCAAGTGCTCTCATTTTAGGAGATAATATTTTCTACGGGAACGATTTGCAAGCACGACTTGCCTCCGCTACGCTAGAACCAAGAGGTGCAACTGTTTTTGCCTATCATGTACAAAATCCTGATAGTTACGGGGTAGTCACACTTGATTCTCAAGGCCGCGCTACTTCATTGAAAGAAAAGCCTTCTCAGCCAAGAAGTAACTACGCTGTTACTGGTCTATACTTCTATGACAACCAAATCGTTGATATCGTTACAGATCTTAAACCTTCCTCCCGGGGTGAATTAGAAATAACTGATGCCAATCGGGCCTACCTAGAACGTAATCAACTACATGTCGAGGTTATGGGGCGTGGGTATGCTTGGTTAGATACCGGCACTCACGAAAGTATGAGGCAGGCGAGTAATTTTATCGAGACTATCGAACACCGTCAGGGTCTCAAAATTTCTTGCCCAGAAGAAATTGCTTATCATCAGGGCTTTATTAGTGCCGAGCAACTTGAAAAACTGGCGACACTTCTGAATAAAAATAGTTACGGAAAGTACCTTATGAAGATTTTGAAGGAACCGGCCGCTAAATGAAAATAATCTCTACTTCCATTCCAGAAGTTCTCATTATTGAACCTAACATCGCCAGTGACAGCCGAGGATTTTTCTTTGAAAGCTTTAATGAAAAGAAATTTAGTCAAAGTACCGGGCTTAATGTACGCTTTGTACAAGATAATCACAGCCAATCAACTAAAGGGGTACTTCGGGGCCTACATTATCAAATTCAACAACCACAGGGAAAATTAGTACGCGTAGTACGTGGTGCAGTTTTTGATGTTGTAGTAGATATTAGAAGATCCTCCCCCACGTTTGGCCAGTGGGCAGGCGCTGAGCTTACAGAAGAGAATTGCCGCCAACTTTGGGCCCCAATAGGATTCGCACATGGCTTTCTTGTTCTTAGTAATAGGGCTGATTTTCTTTATAAAACTACAGACTATTATGCTCCCCAATTTGAGCGTAGTATCTTATGGAACGACCCAAACATTGGTATCCAGTGGCCGCTTAATAAAGAACCGCGGCTTTCAATTAAAGACAAAGCCTCTTTGCTGCTTGAACAAGCAGATACTTATCCATGAATGAGCATAACCCGTCTATAAATTCTCCTACATTATTCAACATCACTCCTCTTCTTCTCACAAATTTAATGGTAAAATAATGAGCCATAGAATTACAATCTGGGTGCCTCTGAATATTAAGATAATTAAGGTATATAGAAGCTAACCAAATTTAGCCTTGTTAAATAGAAATAATAACTATAGTTTATTTATTCAAATTGCCTGATACAGATACCCCCCCGTCTTTAGTTTCCTCATTAACGTCATGTAATGAGCCTAGTGAAACTACAAATATACCGACTAAATTTTCTTTAGTAATTCCCACTCTCAACGAAGCAGATAACATTGACCCTTTATTAGCTGGCCTCTTTGCACTTGATCTTCCACCTAACCATTTTGAAGTAATTTTTGCCGATGATGGCTCAAGTGATGGCACGCCGGACAAGATACGTGCCTGGGGGGGAAAGGCAAATGTGAGGCTCGTAGAGCGCCAGGAAAAACCAGATTTGACTGCATCAATCTTAGCTGGTGTTGAAATAGCTTCCAGTAATATCATCGTGGTAATGGATGCGGACCTTAGTCATCCGATAGGCCGACTAACTGCCGTAGTAGAACCAGTGCTAAATGGTAGTAACGACATAGCTGTTGGTAGCCGCTATGTACCCGGGGGTGGCACTGAAGGCTGGCCAATACATCGACAATGGTTGTCACGTTTAGGTGGCTGGCTGGCACGCCCCATATGTGATGTTAACGATGCCACCTCTGGATTCTTTGCAGTTCGTAAGGACTTAATTGCAACAATTCCAGAACATGCCCGCGGATACAAAATCCTACTTGAATTACTGGTAGCAGGCCGAGAAAAAATAAAAGCAGTTGAGGTGCCAATCTGCTTCCGAGATCGAACGCGAGGAACCTCAAAGTTGTCATTCTCCCATCAATGGACTTACTTGCAACGATTGATAACATTAGCAGGAGGTACAGCCTCTGTCAGTACGGCCAGTAAATTTGCATTAGTCGGGCTCTGTGGCGTAATAATTGATACGATATTATTTCAAATTTTAGTAGTTTATGAAGCTGGGCTTGCACAAGCACATATTGTTAGTTTCTTTGCTGCGGCAACAGCAAATTATGCACTTAACTCTAAATGGTCATTCCGAGAACACCATACAGGCTCACTGAGATGGAACAAATTTGGTCGTTTTTTAATGGTCGGTATGTTTGCATTATTGTTGCGAGGTGGCGTTCTAGCCTTACTGGTATATGGCTGGCATATGCCCGCAGAGTTAGCAATTTTTCCGGCAATTGCTGCAACAGCAATTGTTAATTATCTAGGTTCTGCTTTCTATGTCTTCCCTATAACAAATAACCCGCCGTCATTAGATACCCGCTGGCGAATTGCTTCCGTAGGCATTGTTGTATTCATCCTATTATTACGACTGATTTATTTGGGACAAGCACAATTAATTCCGGATGAAGCGTACTACTGGAATTATGCTCAACACATAGATTTAAGTTATATCGATCACCCGCCGATGATCGCCTGGTTAATCTGGCTAGGTACATCAATCTTTGGTGACAATGAGTTTGGGGTGCGCATCGCCGCATATATTTGCAGCCTAATTACAATGGCCTATCTATATGCATTAACACTCAATATTTACGACAAATCAACTAGTATGCGCTCAATATTGCTACTGGCCGTCCTTCCAATAGGATTTGTTCATGGAATACTAATGACGCCAGATGCACCGCTGTTAGCGGCCTGGGCTGCTACACTTTACTACATGGAAAGGGCCATGGTTGCTGGGCGTAGTTCGGCATGGATTGGCGTAGGCATTGCATTTGGTTTGGGGATTCTCTCTAAATATACACTTGGACTTCTGGGATTTTCAGCTTTATTATTTTTGCTCCTAGATCCAACTGCACGTCGCTGGCTATTCCGCCCACATCCTTATCTAGCAGCAACACTTGCATTGCTGCTGTTTGCGCCTGTAATTATCTGGAATAGTGAGAATGACTGGGCTTCATTTATATTTCAATCAAATAGAGTAATAGGGGCGGGAATAGATAATCAGTTCTCGATTCAGTATTTACCTATGCATATTCTGGTGCTACTGACTCCGATAGGGCTAATTGCTGCAGGGCTTGCATTATTCTTGAGAAAGAATAACGAAAACCAACCTGTAAACAGGCACCGTTTATTTATACGAATATTTGCAGGCCTCCCTTTAGCGGTATTTGCCATTGTTAGCATATTCAACGCGCCACGGTTTCATTGGACAACTCCTTTGTGGCTTGCCCTATTACCGACAATAGCTTGGATGATGGGTAATACAAATAATCTACAGAAAATTACATACCGTTTACAGTCTTTATGGAAACCAACAATCCTGATGACAGTATTTTTCTATGCATTCACACTACACTATGTAGTACTTGGGATACCAGGTATTCCATATCCAACCTCAATAACAAAGCATTATTTTTGGCGTGAAACAACGTTGGAAATTGAAAGAATAGTAAATAATATACGCCAGAAAACAGGACAGGAACCTATTGTTGTCGGCATGAGTAAATGGTCAGTTGCAAGCTCATTATTATTCTATAATAATGCCAAAAATAGCATGGACATTCGTTCTCGAAATATGTTTAATGACAGCGGAGCCATGTTCGAAATTTGGAATCCATCAGGATTACCTTCAACCAGACCCCTCGTTATGGTAAGTATGAAACCTAATCGACTGGTGCATACTCGGCTTGGAAATGATTTTAATCAGATCTTGACTCATCCTGGCCCGATACTATATAGACCCATTACACGAAGTAATAAAGAGCTGCGGGTGGTATATTACCGAATTGCACAAGGTTATTTGGGGGGAGGAACCCCTTATTGGATGGAGGGGAAGGAACCCCTTACTGGGAAGAGAGGTCCGTTAATAAATAGGAATAATGACTAAGATGGTCATTTTGCAATCCATACCCTTTTAACTAATACTCAAGTAAAACTTTTAGTGCTACTTTAGCCTCACAAAAATCATGCATAAAATATCTGAAATTTATACTAAAGCTGTTATTCTGAGTGCGGGCCAAGGCAGAAGACTGCTTCCATTGACTAAGAACTCTCCAAAATGTCTTTTACCCGTTTCTGGCAAACCGATTATTGAATGGCAGATTGATGCTCTACTTACAGCTGGGATAAAAGAAATTATTGTAGTAACCGGCTTTCAGACCGGCCTAGTTGAAAAATTATTACAAAAACGCTATCCAGATCACAAGAAAATTAGAATACTTTTTAACCCTTTTTTCGAGGTTGCAGATAATCTAGCCAGTTGTTGGGTAGCGCGCTCCGTTATGGACGGCAATTTTCTACTGTTAAACGGTGATACAATTTTCGATGTTTCCTTGCTGAAACAAGTACTAAAATCGAAACCTGCTCCTATAACGCTCAGTATAGATTATAAAAAAGCTTATGATGCAGATGATATGAAAGTTCAATTAGATAATAAGGGACTGGTCAAACATGTAAATAAAATCCTGCCTGAAGATCAGATTGATGCAGAGTCAATAGGGCTCATTTATTTTCGTTCGAATGGACCAATATTATTCCGTGATGCAGTTGAAGATGCGCTTCGATACCCTACTGAACTTAAATCCTGGTACCTTACTATCATAGATAAGCTAGCCGGGAAGAATCTAGTTAATGTTTGTTCAATATCTGGCCATCGTTGGTGCGAAATTGATTATTCCTCGGATCTGACAAAAGCCCAAGAATTATTTTGTGAGTAAGATGGTATGGAGCATAACAAAATATCAGGTGACGTTTTACAAGCTAATACGTGATCAATATACTAAAATCAATCTATAGGGTACCAAGGTAGCTCTATCAGCTTAATTATTTCAGGAGTTTTGAATGTCCCATAAAATGCAGCCTGACACCTTGGTTTTCAATAACACTATGAGGAAATTTGGGGCACCGCATACCATAATATATCAATATCAACACTGGAGTATTTTATTGAGACCAGTACAGTTAACTCTAGGTTCTATGGTTCTGGTCGCTCATGATTCTGCCTCTGCGTTCTCCCAGCTTAGCCAAGAGAGTTTTATGGAGCTACATAAGATAACAGCCCAACTAGAGCCGGCTCTCGATCATGCATTTACATATGACAAACTAAATTATCTTATGTTAATGATGGTCGACCCGGATGTACATTTTCATGTTGTCCCTCGCTATGCGAAACCAAAGAAATTTGAGAATATAGAGTTTACTGATCCGGGCTGGCCAAATGCTCCTGATTTAAATCATATTAATAAAACAAGCTCGCCAATTAACCTAAATATTATCGATCACATAAAGGCCTACTTAGTATAATACAAGTGAGAGACCTGAAGAACAACCATGAGCCCTCAATGTCCCTTAATTTCTATTTATAAGCAACTAATATCGAACAACGATTTTGCTAAATTAATAACATGCGATAATAGTGGCTCTGAATAGATGGTTATTTTAATCTAGCTATGGAAAATAAAAAAGATACTCCGGTCTTTCCGCTCCGGGAGGCACATCACCTTGTCCGTGGTCTGATGACCCCAAATCCTATTATTTACTGGGTTGATTTTCTGTTCCATGTCACATTAGGCTGGACAGCTTTTGTGGTAGTTTTATCTGCCCCGTTGTTTAGCATTTGGCAATTTGTAGCATTTATTGTGGCAACATTGGCTCATTACCGTTCAGTAATCTTTATTCATGAACTTGCACACTTAAAAAAAGGCACCTTTAAGATCTTCCGCCTAGTCTGGAATCTTTTTAGCGGGATACCATTCTTAGTTCCATCTTTTACGTATAGCGTGCACTATGACCATCATAAACCAGATATCTATGGCACCAGTGAAGATGGTGAGTATATTCCCTTTGCAACAAAAAACCCGATATTGATGATTGGCTATGTATTATTCTCGTTCCTTCTCCCTTTTATATTTTTTGCACGCTATCTCTTACTTACGCCTGCATCTTATCTGATCCCACCACTTCGTAAACTTTGTTGGGAAAGAGCATCTTCACTTTCTATAAATCCAACCTATAAGAGGCCAAGTGGCTATATACGTAATGATAAATATTGGAAAATACAGGAATTTGCAACTTTTGTATTTTCTATAGCAGTCATCACATGCGTCACACTTGGTGTCCTACCATTTAAAATTATTATTCTATGGTATTTAATTGGCACATCTATCTTTATTTTAAACTCGTTACGCACCCTTGTTGCTCATGCATACCGTAACCCTGGAGACCAGAAAATGGAATTTCATGAGCAATATCTTGATTCTATCAATATATCCGGCAATTCATTTATTACTGCATTATGGGCTCCCTTGGGCCTGCGTTACCATGCCACACATCATCTCTTTATGAGCATGCCATATCATAATCTTGGGAAGGCTCAGCGTCTCTTAGTAAATAATCTTAGTGATAATTCACTTTATCTAAAGGCTACACGCAATAGTATGTGGGATGCATTATGTCGAATTTGGGGGGAAGCATCAACATCACGCTAAACTATGTATCATTGGGAGGTGTAAGCTAAATATGGCACAGCTTATCCTATTAAGGCATGGCCAAAGCATCTGGAATCGAGACAGCCGCTTTACAGGATGGAGCGATGTTGAGCTCAGCCCGCTAGGTATACAAGAAGCAGAAATAGCCGGACGCTTACTTTCAAAAATGGGTTATACCTTCGACTCATGCTTTACATCTGAACTCAATCGCTCAAGTGAAACTCTGCGTATAATACTATCAATAATGGGCCTAAGTAACACACCCATACAACATAGTTGGCGCTTGAACGAACGCCACTATGGAGCCCTAGAAGGGATAGAAAGGTGGTCAGCTATTAAGAAATTCGGTATTTGGCCAGTCCTTGGCTGTCAGATAAAATCTAATTCAGCACCTCCGCCCCTTGATCCTACAGATAAAAGATTTCCAGGAAACCAATTACGCTATTCAGATATAGATAAGAATGAATTACCGTTTGGAGAAAGCTTAGAACAAACGCACGTACGCATGCAACCATATTGGAGAAATATAATTGTACCTAGAATCAAAAGCGGGAAAAATATTCTTATCGTATCTCACAAGAATATCTTGCGCACACTGATAATGCAATTAGATGGAATATCTTTCAGCCAAGCAATGAAACTTCCTCTTGCTACTGCCCGTCCGCTTCTCTATGATCTTAACAGTGACCTACAAACTGTTCAAAAACGATACGTAGATACTATAAATAATTAGTGTCTACGTATCTTTTGATTTTTGTGAGCTAATCTTTCAACCTAAAAAACATCAGCATAGTTTAGTATCCCAGTAAATTCCTTCTTATAGAATAGTTCTTAATTTACCAATTATTTTTATGAACTTCATACCCCTTAAGACTAAATAGATTTAATATCAGCTACTATCAGTAAAAAATTTAACTTTACTATCTTATTTAACGAAATTACTTTTCCATGTAAGTACCTTAATCCCTCTCACTTTACTCAAGATAGCAAGTAATTTACGTAGAAACCTGGAGTTGCTGGGCAATAATAACCATACATCTGAAATACGCTTATCCTTGCGCAACCATCCATAAAACATCATAAGTTTTAATATTAACAATAAATTAGCCGAACTATTTTTCATATGAAGGCAAGGAATCTTAGTGGCCGGCTCTGTAGAAAGCCAATGTACAATTCCCCCCCTTTGAAACACATACTCAATTGAATTGAGCAGAGTTGGTGTGAAATCAGTCAGCGAACAGTCTCCTGAAAGAAATAAAACATTACGCTGCGCACTTGGATAGCGTGAGAAATAGAGGGCGCGATTACGCCGTTTTAACTTACGATACGCCAGACCACGGCCAAAAGAGCCACCACCTTTATGATAAATGAGTGAATCCGGATGTACACCTATATGCCAGTTATGCTCGTAAATCCGTCGGCCTAAGTCTATATCTTCATAATAACCCCTACCAAATATAGGGTCGAAACCTCCGATTTCCTGAAAAACACTTCGTCGAATTAGGAACGCGTAGCCCCTAAGACGATAAGTACGAATATAATTACCTGGTTGACGTAAGTACCGGTTAAAGTCTCCATGTATACAATCATTACTAGCAGGAATGATGACCGCAAGCTGAGAGTCAACTGACATCGCTGCACATAATGGCGGGAGTATATTCCCATTCATCTCAGTATCGGAATTAAGTACTAGAATGTAAGATGCGCTAGATCGGCTAATTGCATCATTTACAGAAGCACCAAACCCTTGGTTCTTAATTGAATGATGGATATGAGTGATGCTATATGGCAAGCTATCGAGCATTTCACGCGTCTCCACATTAGAGGCGTCATTATGAATATAAATGTTCTCAATAGATTCGCCAAGATAAGATACAACGGAATCAATGCAACGCTTTGTTAGTACAGGCGCATTGTAAACCGGAATCACTACATCAATAGACGGCACTACAATTTCACTCATACAACCAAATAACTTCCTTAAGAAATCTCTAAACCACCAAGATATTTATACAAATTTTACCTATATTTGCTCTTCTAATAGGGCTACATACTTAGGTAGAACATCTGGCCCATTAACATCTATCATTTCCTCTAGAAAAAGAGCACGATGCTCTTCTATGTAGAAAGAATCACACCCATTTGTAAGAAACCTTTCAATCTTTTCATACACGTCATCTCGGCACCTCAGCTCTGTTTCTGGCATAAAATTAGCTACTGTAGATCTCCCCGCATGCAAATAGTCTGCGGCTAATACCGGTTTATTAATCTTGACTGCCTCGAATGCAACTGAAGTCGCAATATCAATAATAACATCTGCCCAGTTTAATAAATGTGCAGAATGAGTATCGTTGTCTGCAATACTCACATTTGGAAGCTTTAGAAGTGCAGTCTTCTTTGTCAAAGATTGTTTCCAACCACTTCGGGTATGTGGCTTAATAATTATTTCAATGTCCTTGAAGGCTGAAATCATTTGTACTACCTCGCTAACCTCCTCCCAGAAAGTTGTAAAATTACTTTTTCTTAAAAAGATTGCGATTTTAAGCTTACTAGCTGACAGGCTTAGTGGTGAAATTGGTAAAAATTTAGCTAATTCTGTCAACCATTCATCACAATAGCGAGGTGACCCTAGAACAGAAACTGCCTTATTTTCCAGAAAGGGACGGAAGCGCCCTGCACACAACTCATTTGGCACAACGAGCTTATCAAACATCCGTGCAGCAGCAAATGTATTATCTGGTTTGAGGGTCCACTCCCGACGACGTATCAACTGATTGGCATGCGGACTATCCCCATGAGGTAACGATACCGCACGAAATCCTCTTTTGTGGGCCATTGATATAACCGTTTCGACCCATTCAATACTTATGACCGAGTTTCTCTCGATCCAGTCAAACACAACCACACCTTTATTGATTCCTTCAAAACTATGATTTAACAAACGCTCTGCGGTATTTTCCCAGGTATATTTTCGTTTTTTTACATCATAAATTTGAGCTAAATTACTTACAAATGGACCTATAAAAGAACGACGTAAGCCGCCGATCAACAATAGCGTTTGTAAGCGCCATCTTATAAATTCAAGAAGCGGCAATAGCTCCCGGATATGAGCTACCCGCACACCTTTAAGTTTCCTTAGAAACTCAATACGATAATCATTTTGGAACTGCGAACTGCCAATCATAACAACATCGCAGCTATGACCAGAATCAATCCATTTATAAATAACTGGGGTGATGTGATCGATATCGTTATAATGGCGAAGAAAGAAAAGTGCCTTCATATTTCTTCGCTCATTCTGACTACCTTAGCAACCAATAATATGCCTATCATCTGGTAGCATACTATAGGCAAGCACAGGTTATGGGAAAATGAAAAATTGTACATTTGCAGAAGTTAAATTACCAGTTAAGAAATACATACCACTCGCAGAGATGACCCTCTGATGATAGGATTAAGCTACAAAATTAACGACTCACTCTAATAAAATATGAATCCTATTATAAATGAGTTGAATTAGATAACTAGTTCTCAAGAAATAAAAAAATTAATACAGATAACCCTCAAATAATTTTACACTTATAAATGAAAACAATTGCAGTAATTCCAGCACGTATGGGTTCATCACGCTTTCCTGGCAAACCACTTGCGATGATACTAGGCCGCACCATGATTGAGCATATCTACAGGCGGGTTAGTATGAGCAAGTCACTTGAAGCCACTTATATAGCTACTTGTGATGAGGAAATCAAGCAAGCAGCACAAAATTTTGGTGCTCCTGTAATTATGACTGCTAATACACATGAAAGAGCAAGTGACCGAGTTGCTGAGGCAACAGCCCAAATTGATGCAGATCTCATTGTTATGGTTCAAGGTGATGAGCCAATGACACACCCAAAAATGATTGACACCGCAGTAGCGCCATTTAAAGATGATCTACAATTGGACTGTGTTAATTTGGTGAAAAGCATTGATAATGAGGCAGATTTTTACAGCACTAACACTATCAAGGTAATAATGAATCAAAGTGGTGATGCGCTTTACATGTCAAGACAGCCAATTCCAACCCTTAATAAATTAGGATTTGAACATACCCTTGCCCATAAACAGGTGTGCATCATTCCATTCCGACGTGCAACGTTAATTGATTACAGTCGTTTGCCTCCAACACCGCTTGAAAAACTTGAATCTGTAGATATGCTCCGACTGCTAGAGCATGGTTACCGTGTAAAAATGGTAAAAACTGAGTTTGATACTCAGGCGGTTGATACTGAGGACGATTTAATTCGCGTAGCCAAATTAATGGAATCAGATCTATTAATAGCTTCATATTAAAATATGACGTTACTATTCATAATTAGTACATTCTGTCAGCTTTTTAAGGAGTTTTCATGCAACTGAAATCTAAATTAGCTCAGTCTGAAATAACGATCGGGTCATGGATCACACTAGGTCACCCTTCAATTGCAGAAATTATGGCTACTGCTGGATTTGACTGGCTAGTTTTAGACATGGAACACAGTGTTTTAGAACTTAGTGAAATTCAGATGCTTATCCAAGTACTTGATATGCAGAAATGCCCAGCTATTGTACGGCTAACTTCAAATCACCCTGACCAGATAAAACGGGTTATGGATGCTGGAGCAAATGGCATAATGGTGCCTATGATTAAATCTGCTGCTGATGCAGAATCAGCAGTACAGTCCGTCTATTACCCTCCACGGGGTAAACGTGGAGTTGGGTTAGCCCGTGCACAAGGTTACGGAGCAGAATTTCAGCAGTACAGAGATTGGTTAGAGAAAAACGCAGTAATCGTGGCAATGATCGAACATATAGATGCTGTTAATGCAATTGATTCTATACTTTCTGTAGATGGAATTGACGCCTATATCATTGGACCCTATGATTTATCTGGCTCTATGGGGCATATAGGGGAGCTCAATCACCCTGAGGTAGCCTCAGCAATTGAAAAAGTACTGGAAGCTGGAAAAAGATTAGGAAAACCTGGTGGTATTCATGTGGTGGAACCTGATCAAGAACAACTACAACAAAGAATTGCAGCTGGTTTTAGTTTTATCGGTTATGGTTTGGACATTCGAATCTTAGACACACTTTGCCGAAATCACATTCAAAATATAAAGGCAAATTTATGAGTAAACTTGTAATCTCTACTTCTTCATTTGATGTGGATAACAATTCCAGCCTAAACCATCTAGTAAATTCTGGTATGCATATTGTTCTTAATAGTTATAAGCGAAAACTTACTGAAGATGAAGCCATAGAATTACTTGGAGAAGATACCATCGGAATGATTGCGGGAATTGAACCCCTAACCGAACGTGTCTTTTCTTCTGCAAAAAATTTAAAAGTCGTATCACGATGCGGAGCTGGCCTTGATAGTGTCGAACTTGCCGCAGCAAAGCTCCATGGTATTTCCGTTTTTAATACTCCTGAGGCCCCAGCCCAAGCTGTAGCTGAACTTACAATGGGATTGATGTTAGCTGCATTAAGGCAAATCTGTCAGACTGACCGATTATTACGGATAAATGAATGGCCGAGAATGCAAGGACAATTATTTGCGGCCCAAACTGTAGGTATCATAGGGCTGGGGCATATTGGAAAACGTGTTGCACGGTTAAGTCAGGCTTTTGATGCAAGGGTAATTGCTCATGATCCTCATATTGATCCAACATCGCATGGAGTAGAATCAGTATCGTTAAAAGAATTGTTTGCCAAAGCAAATGTAATCAGTCTTCATGTACCTTACACTACTGACACCCATCACCTCTTAGATGCAAAATCATTTGCACGCATGAAGCCCGGTTCTATAATAATAAATGCTGCCCGGGGCGGGCTAATCGATGAAATCGCCCTAAATGAGGCATTAATTTCCGGGCATTTGGGTATGGCTGCTCTAGATGTTTTTGAACAAGAGCCCTACCATGGTCCATTAACTAAGAATGACAGAATGATTCTGACGTCACATATTGGTTCATTAGCAAAAGAATCACGAAAACGCATGGAATTAGAAGCTGCAGGAAATTTATTGAAAGGTTTAATTAATGCCGGCTTAATTAAGGATAACCAAACTAATGTCTAAAGAAATTGCAATTGTTTTTGGTGCAAGTGGCTTTCTTGGTAGCCATGTAGCTGAGGCACTTTCCTCAGCTGGTTATCAAGTACGATTATTTGATCGCGCCCCATCAGACTTCAAGCGAAACGATCAAGAAATGATCGTTGGTGACATTATGAATCTGGAGGATGTAACTAAAGCGATTCAAGGTACCTCTATAGTCTACAACTTCGCGGCAATTGCAGATATCGATGAAGCTAATGAGAAGCCATTAGTTACAGCAGAAATCAATATTCTCGGAAACATGAATGTGCTGGAAGCTTCCCGACTCGCCGGAGTTAGCCGTTTTATCTTTGCTAGCAGCGTATATGTATATTCGGAATCTGGTTCTTTCTATCGCGCAAGTAAACAGGCGGCAGAGCGATTTATTGAAACCTATCAAGATCGCTATGGATTAGATTACACTATTCTTCGATATGGTTCTTTGTATGGAAGAAGGACTGACGACCGCAATGGTATTTATCGAATGCTCCATGAAGCAATTGAACAACGCTCCATCACTTATAAGGGTAGCGGTGAAGCTATCCGTGAATATATTCATGTAGAAGATGCTGCGCGTATGAGTGTACAGGTGCTGGCGCCAGAATTTTCCAATCGCCACCTGATACTTACAGGGCAGGAACGGATGCGTATCAAAGATGTTATGACGATGATTTCTGAAATCATGCCATGGCCGGTAAAGCTCCATTTTGACGAAGCCAATACGTTACATCATTACGAAATAACCCCATATGCATTTCAACCACGTATTGGTCGAAAATTAGTGTTAAATGAACATGTTGATCTTGGCCAAGGTTTATTAGACTGTCTCAGTGAAATTCACAAAGAATTACATCATTCAAGTATAGAGGACGATGCTACGCCAGCAGAGTCTGATAATAAAGCATGAGAGGAACTAATTGGCAGTCCATAATTTTTGATTTTGATGGAGTAATAGTAGAGTCAGGTGATATCAAGACGAATGCTTTCGCAGACCTTTATCAATCTTATGGTGATCCAATAGTAAAAGAGGTAGTTCGTTATCACAAGTTAAACGGCGGTCTGTCTCGCTACAAAAAATTCCGCTATTTTCAACAGCGTCTATTGAAAAAACCACCACTGACACAGAATGAAGAAGATAAACTTGATGAAACTTTTTCTAGGCTGGTAGTCGAAGCTGTAATTAATAGTGATTCAGTACCTGGTGCAGATGAGTTCATACAGGTAGAAGCATCTAGGATTCCACTTTTTATAGCCTCGGGTACACCTGAAATGGAGCTAAATACAATCGTTACCCGTCGTGGACTAGGTCCTTATTTCACCGGCGTGCGTGGCTCACCAAAATTAAAAGAAGCCCTCATTGCAGAAATACTGTCTGCTCATGACCTCACACCAGAACGTGTTCTTATGATTGGTGATGCCCTTATTGATTACCAAAGCGCTCAAATTAATAATCTTGCGTTCTTAGGGCGTGTACGTATTGGGGATAAAAATCCTTTCCCAGAGCATGTAAAGACGGTACCCGATTTGCAATCATTACTACCCTAAATAAGACAGATATTGCCTACAAACAAATTACATTCCATATTTGGATGCTTGGATCACAAGAATCTTTATGAAATTAATGCTAATTACCTGTTTAATCAGCATTAATAGATATTAACGCAATACACCACGTCTAAATAATCTCCAGAAAACTTTGCACCCAAATAAAACAGGATGCCGGCGTAATCTTGGAGTAATCTCAATACTTACTCCAGTGTGCCGCTCAATCTTCCAGGCGGCATAATCAATACAATCTCGGAAAGTAAATGTCGCTTTTACTAGCCGGAGCACTGAGAGGACTCTACCCTGCCAACGACGCAACCACCAGCATCTCAATGATTTCTTGCGCTCAGATTCATCAGCCAAACATTGATAATAATACTCCCCTTGTATCTGATTCTCCTGTGGTAATTTTCTAAGAACCCCTGCTAACTCAGGCAAAGCATGGTCGGTTAAATATTTATAATCATCCAGGTTTAGCTCGGCAAGTTGACGTGCGCGCGTTTCTCGCTCGGGTCGGAGCTCAGCTGCATAAGTAAACATCAGCCCCTTAACCCAGATTTCTTCTGCAGTTACTACGCACGGACCCAACGCCTTAATGGCAGGAGTAAGAAATGCTACTACCGCATGTGCCAATGAATTATAAATACGCTGACGAAGAACTTCATCTCTAGCATAGAGTAAGCGTACAGGCTGTGCAAAACGCGCCCATAAATATGAATGAAACCAATATTGGTTTCCTTTTTCAAACTCTGCCATTGAAATCACTGCATACTTAGAACGAAGTACTCGTTCCTGTGCGGATACTTCAAGATAGAATACGTTTGGGGGTAACCACTCATTAAAATAGCATAAGTAATGTTCTTGATAAGCATTACTGTAGTCATCTACAACCACATAAAAATCTACTACTCCGTCACCAATCTCTTGAGTGCGCAAGCAAGAGCCATAAAGAAGAATAGCATCCAGAGATGAACCAAAACGTGACTTCAATTCTTCAACAAAAATTGAGAAATCTGCTGATACTGGCCTTGCCGCTATAGAGGAAACTGTAGAGACTAAGCTATCCGGAATTTTTTCATCCAATATTAATTCGTTATCTGTCATTGATACCAATTTGTAATAACTATTGATAGGCTACCAAGTCAGAAAAGTGACTGGGCCGGCTGCCGAAATTTTTAATGGCCCATTCTGGCTGGCAGCGTGATAAAACTCGCCATCAACGATATAGTCATCATCTATTGCTAACTCTATCACGATACTATTATAGCTATGATAACCGTCAATTTCTTTGAGAGCTGCATATTTCCCTGAAATCAGTGCCCAAATTGAGCCTATATATTTTCTTAGAGCCTTCTTACGCTTCTCTACAAATGTAACATGAAGCGGCTCCTGCTCTTGCCCCCAGTAAGGGCGCGTATTAAATAGCAAGCGGTTTAATGCGCTAACAAACAAAAATTGATAAGGGCCATTGAAAGTTTTTCCGGCCAATTTCACGGCTGTCATATTTGCAGGTGCCCATACTCCAGTACATCGCCTAAGAAGCAATCCAACAAAATAAACTGCCATAATTAGGCCAGAATAAATCTCTCCTGTAATTCCAATCTTCTTGATTCCACTACGTGAGAATATTACGGCGCGAGCTATAATCCCAACTGCAAAAAACATACCATATACTTTGTTAACTCCAGCTTGCTCAATGCACAACACATTCTTTTTTAATAAAACAGGTAAAGGCTTTGTCGAGATATATTGACTTAACCTTCTTGCTGAATCCTCAGGGTCATCGTATTTAACCAGATCTAGTGCTGTCATATTTGTTGTTCCGCCAGGTATTATTGCAAGAATTGGCCAATCTATATGATTATACTCTGTAAATAAATAACTCAATATTCCTTGTACCGTCCCATCTCCAGCAGCAATTACTAGCAGATCAACTTTAGTATCTAAGAACTCGTCAACAGTTTCCTTGAACTCAAGTCCTGTCTTTGCTTCTCGCAGAATCACACCCGGAATCTTTTCTAACACGCCCTTTATTGTGCCTTCATGCTTTCGGATTCGCCCGCTAAGGGGGTTGAATACCAACCCAATCTTAGCATTTCCCATTTGTATTCTCTTAGTTCGTAACTCTTCTGTCATTAATACTAACTGGTGTACGGGTAAAAATCCGTACTGCCAATCCTCCATCTTCTTGATTAGGTACAATTTCTTCAAACCACGACCTCAATGGGCCATTATGATATTTTGCACGCCAGCCATAAACCACTCGTATAACAAGAATAGCTGTAGAGATTAAATGCCATATAACCACTGCAAAGAAACCAAGATCAGGCTGACCAATAATCCAACCACACGTCAACAATATTAGATTAGGATTGCGCCGAGCAGTAATCAATCGATTAAATGAATCGAACTTCTGCCATATAAATATATCAAATGATCCCACAAAAAACTGAAAAACCCCTTCACATATTCTTCCCCCTATATAACCAATAAACATTAGCCATATCAATACTTCCAAGCCAGGCACTGATAGTGAAACTGCGCTTAATCCAATCCCCCATGCCATGTACCAAAGTGGCGGATGAATAATGTCTAGACCATGATCGAGTACGTCACCTAAACGACTAGAAGTAACGGTTACCCTTGCCAATTTTCCATCTACAGTATCTAGGAATGTCATGATCCACCCCAACATTAGCCCTATCCCGTAGCTGCCAAACCAAAAGGAAACTCCTGCTAATATAGCAAATACGTAGCTCATTAACGTCACATGATTCGGCGACAAACCTATACGAACACAAAGGTGAGTGATCCAGGAAGCAGGTGCCGGCCATACCCATTTGGTTACTAAATCAGTAACCCCCTTGTATGATCCAGAAAACAATTCTGACTCAAGAGTTTTGCAATTAACTCTATTAATAAATAATACATAGGGAGCATCTTTCTTCTTCAGATTTTTTTGTTGAAAATCTAAATTTAGTTCATCTAATGAATAGTGAGTGAAGACAGAAATAGCATTCCCATCCCCTACTCCTAGGAAATCTGCTAGAACATTAGATGCATCTCCATCAACAATATGAATGGCAGCTATTTGATCACTATTACTATCTAAAATTAGATTAGATCGTGTCTGAACTAGTGTTGATAGAACCCTCGCATCAAACAAATGATCGGCGCATAGAAATAATACCAAGCCTCCATCAGGAACATTCCCTAGGTCATCAACCAAAGTAATTTGTTCATGGTGAGCTTTTAGCATTCGCTGCAATCTTTCTCGCCCGCTTAAGCCCCAAACGTTAACTTCACTATCACCAATGATATAAACAAAAGTAGTCATCTATAGCTCTAAATTATTTTCCTAAAGTCATACACCATAACCCTATCCAGTATTTAATATTATTCAATTAAATAAAGAAACAGCACACATAACTCTCTATGCAACATTACTGTCACAATAAAATAATGTATAGCTATCATGTGGCCGTACAAAGACAACTGATTTTATCAGCTAACGAATCCTCTGCAACCAAATATTAGCAACTAGAATCAGCACCAACCCTGGAGATAATGCCGTAAAAGCCGGGGGAAAATGTAACAGCAAACCTACATTTGCAATAATTTGGTCAAGAAGATAAACGCTAATACCGGCCATTACTGCAAACACCAATTTATTGGCAAAACCAGTCCTGGATAACCCAAAAACAAAAGGAATAGATAGTAATAACATTGCGATTGTTGTAAATGCCCCACCTGCTTTTCTCCATAACGCCAATTCATATGCGTCAGCCTCCTGGCCGGTGTCTTTTAAGAAACGTACATGTTTAAATAAATCAACAGGTGACAAACTTTCTGGTGACTTATTTAAAATTGAAATGTCAGTTGGGTTCACAAATGATTTCCACTGCATTGAGTCTAAGCCTATAGATCCTATATCTTCCTCAGTCTCACTAAATGTCTTACTAATGACTTCGCGCAATTCCCATAAATTTTCATCATTAATGTCAGCATATTTAGCATACGTATAGGTCAACAGAAAACCATTCTTATTAAAATGTAATATCTCTATGTTTGTAGCTTTCTTGGTGGTTATCATTTCACCAATACGTAATATATTTCTCTCATTTCGAGTCCAGATTCCAAGATTTTTACCAAGTTGTACACTCTTATCAAGTGCTACGGCCTTATGTGAGATCGCTTCCTGCTGAAGTTCGGGAGCTACAAACTGCTCCACTAAGCCAATAAAAACCAGGAGAATAATCCCGATACAAAGCGGTGCCCTGCTTAAACGAACAGGAGAAATACCAGCTACTTGCATTGCAGTTAATTCTAAATTTTTCGCCAATCCCCCTAATGCAATTACAGTACCTAATAATGCAACAAATGGTGCTAGCTGACTAAATCTTCGTGGCAACATCAACGCAGTGTGAACAAAAGCATCTTTAACCCGATATGTCCCCTTCCCGACATCATCAAGCTGCTCTAGCAGATCCAGAAAGCTAAATAAGGGCAAAAGTACTGCAGTTGCAATACACAGACCAAAAAAAACCCGGAATGCAAGATAGCGATCAGTTATTAATATCATTTGAACCGAAACAACTGTTTCCAATAGTTAGGAAAAAGCAAGCCAAGTGAAACAACAGACATTAATACGTACAGCCACCACACTCCGGGCACACTTCCTATTTTTCCCTGTTCTACCCAAGTCTGAGCTAAACCACTTAGAATATAATAAATTGCAAAAACCAGAGCCGCATAAAAATAAATCCTCTCTCCCTCCGTACGTCGAGGAGAAGTACGGCTAAATGGTATAGCAATTAAGGCCAACAAAATAGTTGAAATTGGCCGAGATAACCGCCATTGAAGCTCGGCGATGTCAGGTGGATGGTCCGAGTCCATCAGAGTTCTAGTCGCTGTTGATTTGCGCTTATAATCCAGCTCATTACTATCATCTCCGAAATATACTAGTTTCTCAAAATGGGAAACTGTATCTTTTGTAGAAGCATGTTTAAGTTTATATAAATTACCATCGAATAGATGTAATTGGGGCCGCTCCCCACGAGCTGGACGTTTCTGTATTCCTTCTTTAGCAAAGAGAATTTCACTTCCACCTTCCTTACTTACAAAGTGAAAAATATTTCTCATTTCTTTGCCGGATTCACCCTTAGAATCAATGTAAACTACTCTGCCACTTTTCTCGCTTCCATAAAAACGCCCAGCCTGAAATCGATCAGTATTTAATTCTGCCTCTGCCTGAGCATCTAGAATATAACTCTCTTCGTATGCCCAAGGACGAGCAAACATAGAAAGCACACCGCTTATAATTCCAACTGGAATCGCAACTATAAGAACAGCATAAATTATACGGTGCTCACTAATTCCTGCAGAACGTAATACGTTAATTTCCTGATCTCTATTCATTCTGCCAAGCCCAATTATTACAGCAATATAAAGGGCAATCGGCACCAGCACCTCTAAAGCAATTAAAGTCTTAAGACCTACCAACTCCAGCATAGCAAAAACGCCGAGTGACTCCGTTACTGCTTCTGCAAGAAAACGAGCACTACTAAAACTAGAAAATAATCCACTCAGAATTACAATTAACACTGTGAAAGGAATCAATAGCTCACGTGTAATATATTTATCTATTATTTTCATGAACGCTCTCTTGCAAATTTTGTAGTGAAGCCAGGTTACTACATATCAAAGTAACGTTATGTGCTGTTATTCTCACGTGAGATAAACGCCTCTTTCTCTAGGGCGGATTCTACAAGCGCTATATCCTCTGCCTTATCTACATCTACCCCGGCATTAGCATAAGGAATAATTACTGCTTGTGATCTAACGCCCACCTTAGCAGACACAGCATTTAATGCTTGATTAAGCTTTGATATTCTTAATAAATACAACAAAATAGCTATTGGGCCCAGTATTTCTCCAACTAGTTTCCATGGTTTCTTTCGTAAACCTTCAGCCTTTCTCCAGAATGGAACTAAATTACGACCACAAGGGTTAAGAAAAGCATAAAGATTACAGCCACAGAAATTTCCATCACGAAGCCTTATTACAGTTCGTTTAGTTCCCGGAAAAGAAGCCATTACATTTTTATGCTCAACCAATCCTACAGTAACATCACTATCAGCTCTACTGGACTCGTATAGAAAATACCTTACTATCTCTGGAGTTAATAACGCATGATCAGCTGTTGTCAAGAATACTGGGGTTTCCTTGTCTATATACTCAAATCCTCTATTAGCACTCCGACTCGGAGAATCTAGGTTTGGCACCCAAGTGACGTATCCACTTCCTATCCGCTGCTCCAGCTCCGGACAAGCCACCAGCGAGGATTCTGGTGGGCCACATAAAACAATCCTCTCGATCACGCCGCTCGCTTCAAGGGCATCTAATACACGAATTATCATTGGCACCCCACAAATCGGTGTAAATGCCTTGCAGGCCATACCTGATTTGTTAGCAACCGGATCATTAGTGGTACGATCTGCAGCCAGGACAATTGCAACAAATTTCTCTATCTTCTTACTTGAGATTTTAACCTCCGGCACTATAATTTTTATTAAAATAATTAATCATAAAGTTTTTCCAAAAATTCGATAGCGCTTATATTCTGGGATGCCCGCCAGTTTCTCAATCATCCCCCGCATAGATTTATTATCTTCAAGTATCCAAGATACCTCAATTTCGCGAAGCCCTCTGGAAAGACCAACTTCTCTTGGTGCTTCAATCATCATACAGGCTAATGCAGCCCCTAACGGAGTATTCTGGAATCTCTTACGTACGCCCATTAAAGGTATTCGGCCTGTACTAATTTGATCAAATTTTAACTTTTTAATCAGCTGAAACCAGCCTAATGGAAATAAATTCCCATTAAGCTTAGCAAAAACCTCATTCAAATTTGGTAATACCACCATAAATGCCGCCGGGACTCCATCAACCTCAACAATTTGAATATACTCATCCTTTAGGAGAAAGCGAAATGTGCTCCCAAGCTCAGAGAATTCTGCTTCAGTAAAAGGAATAAAACCCCAATTATCCGACCACGCGTCATTAAAAATACTTCTTAGTACCTCTATTTCTGCTTTAAATTGATTGCGGCGTATCATCCTTTTATGAACTCGAGTAGAAAATTTATCTACCAGAATACGCATAATTTTTGGGACTTCCATGTCTGCCTTAAATAAATAGGCAAGTAGATCCTTTAATGGATAATAGCCTTGATCTTCAAGAAGTTGCCCATACCACTTGGGTGAGTGCGGCATCATAACCATTGGCGGCGTATCAAAACCACTCACAAGCACTCCGCATTCCTGATTAATAGAAAAATTATATGGCCCACTTACATTTTTAGTCCCTCTTTCTGCAAGCCATTTCTCTGCCGTCTGCATAAGTTCTGAAAATACCTCCTTATCATTCACGCTTTCTAATAATCCAAAATGGCCAGTATCTGCTCCGTACCGTTGACGATGAAGCTGATCAATTTGCGCGCTAATCCTTCCAACTGGTTTATTATCACGGTATGCAATCCAAGCCTGCCATTCTCCGTGTCCAAAAAAAGGATTTGATTTAGAAAAATGCCAACGTCTCTCAAGACGTAACGGTGGCACCCACACAGGGTCATTTACGTAAACAATCCAGGGGACGTCAATAAATTTTCTTAATTCTTGACGGTTAGTAACCGGATAAACAGCAACTGCTGTAGATATTGGCAAATTAGATTCTTCATTCATAACATGAGGGTAAATATAAAATTATTAAATATTTGGATTACTAGTCATTAGGCTCCACATATAGGGCTAAATTATGCGCTAATAAATATTATTAGCTATAATCACAGAACACTTCTTCTATATTAACGGGGTTAGAAATTTTGTATTTCCGTATATTATCTTAATAACAAGAGATAATTATGAGCATGATGACTGAATTCAAAGAACCTTCAATAAAAGTAGACACTGTTGACTTAGCTGTTGATGTGCTCATTGGAGCCATGTTTGAAAAGATCGTTTCCTCATTAGAATAATTAATTCGGAACGGACTTCAAGAAACCTACCTTCACATTAAAATAAAAACAGGGGGTGTTACTGCTATATAGATATCTTATGGTACATTTATATATACAATATTTGGTTCTATAATTATAGCATTCGTGATATCTAAAGCGATAAAAAGCAATTGATTTGGAAAATAAGAAATAGAAAATAAAAAATAAGAATTACTACTTTTTGATATACATGACATACCAAAAGAAGAAGAATATATATTATTACTAATATTTTTTAACTCTTAAACTGAACCCTTAAATATTTTTTCATAACTGTATTACACAGTTAACTTAAGGTTTTATAACAATATTTTATTTATAAGGTAGATTAGTTATGACTGATGATGCTGGAGTAAATCTATTAATGGCACTTTTCCTTATCCCGGTCGCCATAGGGCTTCATATTTGGGTTAGGAGACGCAAGGAAAGTCGACGCAATGAATCTGGAGATGTCGAATTTGGAAGCCTTGGCTCAACACTACTATCGACCATCGGAGAAGGGTTGGCTGTTATTACTAGCCTGATACTGATGATCATGGTCGTAGGGTTTATTTTGAAATATTTCTTTCCTCAGATATTTGGCGTACAACTGTAATGTATTCCATTTGCTGAGAAATAATATAGCATCCAAGCATAGGTACAAACCTTAGCCTAAGAACTCAAGAAAATGGCCCCTATTAGATTTCTGTCTAGAAAGCAGTTATCTTCTAGAGTAAGATCGTTAATCTAATTCTTGGTGGCTGATTTCTTGGTGGCTGATTTCTTGGCTGGCTGACTTCTTGGTGGCTGACTTCTTGGTGGCTGACTTCTTGGTGACTGACTTCTTGGTGACTGACTTCTTTGTTTTAGGGTTGATTGTTTTAACTTTAGAGCCAACCTTTGCTCGTTTTTCTTCAAACTCAAATCTTGTTTTACCACTATCATCTGCTGCTAAATAAGCTGAGAAAGGCCTTCCTTTTTTGGAAATAAATTTAGTAAGCAAGTCCGTCTTGCCCGTGAGCAATAACTTTGTAACTTGCTCACGCTCCATTGGGCGATTAAGAATTATTTTTCCTGTTTTAAAATTACATGTTCGGGCAGCTCCGACAGATTTTTCACATATGTAACTAATGCCATGCTCAAATATTCGACCATCACACTTGAGGCATTTACCCAATGAGTCCTGACCTGAGAAGTCTATCTCCTCTGTACTTTCATCATTAGTTTCACCAAAATCAAATTTCATTTCATACTCATCTGTAAGCTTTATATTTGCATTAAATAGCCTACCCATTTTGCTCCGGAATCCTTGTAGCGTACCAACTTCACGTTTCGTAATTAATTCTTCCATTTCAGTCACTTCAAATTGCCTACCTGCCAAAATTTTCCACAATGCAAAATCACATTTCCCACATTGGAATTTCTTATAAGTTTCTTGTACTATTCCACCACATTTAGGGCAAGGCGAGGTAAGAATAGAAAAATCCCCGCTTATAGATTCACCACGATGGTTTTTTGCCTGCTCAACCATATGGTTCGTCATATTCGCAATTTCTTTCATGAATGAATTTCGTTCCAGCTTATTTTGCTCAATCTGCCGCAGCTTAAATTCCCAATTTCCAGTCAGCTCAGGTGATGTCAATTCTGGGACCTTCAAGCCGCGAAGAAGAATAATCAGAGAAAAAGCCTTAGCGGTAGGGTGTAATTCTCGACCCATTCGTTGCAAATAATTTTCATATACCAGTCCCTCAATAGTTGAAGCCCTCGTAGCAGGAGTGCCCAGTCCTTTTGCACTCATTGCTTCGCGCAACTCTCCATCTTCCACTAATTTTCCTGCACTCTCCATAGCTGATAATAATGTTGCCTCATTAAATCTAGCTGGCGGCCGAGTCTGGTTTGCAACTATCTCTATTTCCTCTACTTGCACAGATTCATTTTGCTTCACAGCTACTAGAACCGAGTCTTTATCAGTCCCATTTGTACGAACTTCTTTGCCGTAAACAGACTGCCACCCAGGGTTAACCATTACCTTCCCCTCGGTTCTAAATGGCTCGTTCTCAACTCGGGTGACTCGGGTAGTTACAAGAAATTCTGCAGCAGGATAGAAAATTGCCAGAAAACGCTTAGTTACCAAATCATAAAGTTTCTGCTCAGCCTCATTTAATTTCTTAGGCTGAAGTGAAGTTGGTATAATAGCAAAATGATCTGAAATTTTAGAGTTATTAAAAATTCTCTTGCTTGGTTTGACCCACTCAGAATCTAAAATTTTTGAGGCAAATATCCCATATTGAGAGTCTTTCATCTCTCCCAAGGTATCTTGTACAGTTGAAATATAATCTTCGGGTAATGCGCGTGAATCAGTCCGAGGATACGTCAATACTTTATGTCTTTCATATAAAGCTTGGGCCAGACTGAGCGTCATCTTAGCGGAGTAGCCAAATCGTCCATTGGCATCCCGCTGCAAACTAGTAAGATCATATAGTCGGGGACAAGTTTCTTTGGCGGGCTTACTAACCTCACTAACTATTCCAGTCTTCCCATGGCATTTGATACGAATGGACTCAGCAGTCTCATGCTCCCACACACGCTCAGCTTTTTGTTCTACATTTTCTTTATTTTTAATAAATTTTTCATCAAACCAACGCCCACTATAGCTGCCATCTGTTGCAAGGAAAGTGCCATGAATCTCCCAGTAGTCCCGAGAAATGAATTTTTTAATTACCTCTTCCCGTTCAACTAGAATTGTTAAAGTAGGTGTTTGTACTCGACCCACTGTGGTTTTGTGAAATCCACCTTCTTGGGAATTAAATGCCGTCATAACCCGCGTACCATTAATGCCAACTAACCAGTCAGCTTCAGACCGGCTCACAGCAGCCTGAGCTAAGGGGTACATAGCTTCGTTCTCAAGTAATTTTGCAAACCCATCTTTTATCGAACTCGGCGTCATTGATTGTAGCCATAGACGCATAATCGGCTTTTTTGTTGCCACATAACGTGCAATATATTGAAATATTAGCTCTCCCTCACGCCCTGCATCACAGGCATTGATTAGCTTATCAACATCTTTCCGCTTAATGAGTTTTTTTAGAAGTTTTAATCTTGGCTTAGTTTTCTCAATGGGGCTGAGATCAAAATAAGGTGGAATTACCGGTAGATTCGCAAAGCTCCATTTACCACGCTTAACCTCGTATTTTTCTGGCACCACCAGTTCCAGTAAATGGCCCACAGCTGATGATAATACATACTCTTCGCTCTCATAATAATCAGTATGTTTAACAAACCCACCTAAAACTCGCGCAATATCTCTAGCGACAGATGGTTTCTCAGCTATGATTAAAACTTTACTCATAGGACTCTCTTGTAAATTAGTTTTATATAATCAAAAAATGATTTCAGAATTATGGTGGGAGACTACCATAATAAATATCTTAAATATTCAGTTAAATATAAAATGAGCTGCGATTATTTTCAAATTAAACTTACATATTTCGATTGATTACATCGGCAGAAAAACTGATTTAGTATACTAATTCTTGACTCTGATAAATTTAATTTAAACATAACAAGCATGGCGGATCCCTTTGCTTCAGTCAAGCAACCGCAAAAAACAACTCAAGACTATTCTGGGTGCCATAGTTATTGTCGCAATATAATCACATTCTATCTAAAGCGTTAAAGAAGTCATTGTTAGGAGCAAACTAAAGACTCTAATTTTAAGGGTAACAACGAAATGGTCAATCGCTTTCTATGCGACTCAACGTTAATTTTATAAATTGAATTTACTTCTAGCTATAAAATAAACTCATAAACAGAATCACAGATATAATAGAATTATGCACGAGCCTCCTCAATTACCGAAAGTGATAGATTTTTCGGAAACAATAATTCTAACTGACTTATTAGAGTTGGCTATCGGCTAATTTATATAAAAAATAGGACAATTTTTCTTGAGCCTTGTATTTAGTCCATCAAGCTTAAGATTCTAAATTATTATTCTTTTATGGCTCTTCTAAAAATATTGCGATACCCAGATGAACGACTGCATAGGGTGGCAGCTAAAGTACCAGAAGTAACTGATGAGATTCGAACTTTGGTTCATAACATGGCAGAAACCATGTATGCCGCCCCTGGCATTGGTTTAGCAGCAACACAGGTAGATGTCCACCAGCGCGTGATTGTAATTGATGTATCTGATTCCCACGATCAGTTGCAGGTATTGATCAATCCGGAGATCACATCTTCTTCTGGAGTATCTGATAGTGAAGAAGGCTGCCTGTCAGTCCCGGAAGTATTTGCAAAAATACGGCGCGCTGATTATGTCTTGGTTAAGGCATTGAATATTCATGGAGATCAGTATGTGCTTGAGGCAAATGGGTTACTGGCTGTCTGCATTCAACATGAAATGGATCATCTCATAGGTAAAGTATTCGTTGAGTATTTGTCACAGTTAAAACAGACGAGGATTCTTGGAAAAATAAAAAAACAACAACGAAATATAATGTAACCGATTATTTATCTTTTATTTCCCATGAACAATTAAGTCACTTTAATAAAAATATATATCTTATGAGACTCTCTGACACAAATAAAATACTTAATGGCATCTAAAGCAGGCAATCATGAAGATTATTTTTGCAGGTACGCCACAATTTGCTGCACATACACTTGAAGCCCTAATAATCGAGGGACACGAGATTGCGCTTGTATTGACTCAGCCTGATCGCCCCGCTGGGAGAGGAATGAAATTAAATGCTAGTGCTGTTAAATTACTAGCACAAAAACACAAGATCGCCCTATTACAACCACGCTCACTTAAACAACCCGAAGTATATGAGCAATTAAGTAAGGTTTGTGCAGATGTGATGGTAGTCGCGGCTTACGGATTAATTCTACCCTCAATCATTTTAAATACTCCACGTCTTGGATGTATAAATATCCATGCTTCTTTGTTGCCACGCTGGCGAGGGGCGGCGCCAATTCAAAGAGCAATTTTAGCGGGAGAACAAGAAACAGGTATTACCATCATGCAAATGGATCGCGGGCTCGATACTGGAGATATATTACTGCAACGAAGCACATCTATACTAAACAATGACGATGCTAATACTCTATACGACAAACTATCCATACTCGGTTCAAGCTGCATTGTTACGGCTCTACACCTCTTACAAAATGAAAAAATTACAGCGGTACCGCAAACTAAAGAAAATGTAAGTTATGCCTCAAAACTAGAAAAAATAGAAGCAAAAATTAATTGGCAAATGAATGCAGAAGAAATCAGTTATGCCGTACGAGCATTTAATCCCTATCCTGTAGCACATTCTGTCATAGACGGATTCCCTCTGAAAATTTTTCAAGCAAGGACTATTACCAACGCTATAGGTAGGCCGGGTGAGATTCTATCGGCCAAGCAGGAAGGCATAGTAGTTGCATGTGGCAAAGATGCTCTAATGCTAGAAATAATACAGAAACCAGGCGGAAAAAAACTAAGCGCTGCTGAATTCCTTGCCGGATATTCATTAAAACCCGGTAATTATTTTACAGCAGCAGGATGATTAAAATTCAAATCATAGCAACTGATGTAGTGAGCAAAGTTCTAGCTGGGGCCAGCCTGACTGTTGTCTTGAAAGAATTGTGGCGTACTCACCGTACCCTATCAGACCAACAACGCGGAGCTATTCAAGATATAAGTTATGGTGTTTTACGATTCTATGGGCAGCTAGATACGTTACTTAGTTTGTTACTTAAAAAACCCATAAAGAAACAGGATGTTCGATGTTTATTACTGGTAGGCCTGTATCAATTACAATACAGCAAGGCCGCTTCATATGCGGTGGTTAACTACGCCGTCTCTGCCTCCCTGAGCCTCAGCTATGGCAAGGGTGCAAAAGGATTAATTAATGCAGTATTACGCGAATTTATACGGCAACGAGAGACTCTTCTAATAACGGCGAACATAAAAGAGGTTGGAAAATATTCCCATCCGCAGTGGTGGATAGACAAACTTCGCAACCAATACCCTAGAGACTATAGCGCAGTACTAAAAGCAAGTAATCAGCGACCACCCATGGCACTTCGGGTTAATCAAAAGAAAATAGGCGTTTTAGAGTATCTGAGCCAACTAAATGATCATAATTTTAGTGCGCAAGTAACATCGAACAATGCTCTCATTCTTGAACACTCAGTAGCAGTAGAAAAACTGCCTGGGTTCAATGCAGGGATGGTCTCAGTTCAGGATGCAGGTGCGCAATTAGCAGCAGAATTTTTAGATGTACATGACGGGATGCGTATTTTAGATGCTTGTGCTGCTCCTGGCGGAAAAAGTGGACATTTATTAGAATTGGCAGATATAGACCTAACTACATTAGATAATAGTCCCGCACGACTTGCCCTAGTCAAGCAAAATTTTACACGCCTTGCTTTCAAAAAATATCGTATTGTCTGCGGTGATGCATCAACCCCCCCAGAATGGTGGGATGGTAAATTATTTGATCGAATTTTAGCTGATGTGCCCTGCTCTGCATCGGGAGTAGTTCGCCGTCATCCTGATATAAAATGGCTACGCCGCCCGAGTGATATTGCCCAATTTAGCTCTATTCAACAAAAAATACTCAATGCCTTGTGGCAGACCCTAGCAAGAGATGGTAAATTGCTCTACGTTACCTGTTCTATATTTTTTGAAGAAAATAAATTACAGGTTGAAGAATTTTTGCTTCATCATTCAGATGCTAGAATTGTACCCTTACCTATGGTTGAAGCTCTTGACGGACAATTGTTACCGAGTTCCCAGCATGATGGTTTCTTTTATACCTTGCTACAGAAAATCTAACTCTATTGCGCAGGCAGTGCGTATGGCCACAGCAATATTGCTGATTTTATTCCTATTAATTTCCTTCACAGCTAAAGCAGAAAGTATAAAATTAGAGTTTGTTGAAATAGACGCCGTTGACGATGGTTATCAATTCAATGCCGATATTGAGATAATGTTAAACCCTACTTTAAAAAGGGCGCTCAAAAAAGGCATTGCACTTTATTTTGTAACTGACTTTAGATTAGTAAGTCCACGCTGGTACTGGTTTGATAAAAGAATCGCTCGGAGCAAACAGCGAGATTCATTAAGTTACTACGCGCTCACACGCCAATACCGTCTAAGCGGTGGATTACAAAATCAGAGTTTTAGTACTCTAAAAGAGGCATTACGTGTTTTAAGTCGCGTACGAGACCGCCCTATCGTAGCAAATTCAAAATTGATACGAGATAAAGAGCATATAGCAAAATTGCGTATGAGATTAGATTTGTCGCGACTGCCAAAACCGTTTCAAGTGGAAGCACTCGGTTCAAAAGAATGGAATCTAAGTTCAGACTGGCAACAATGGAAGCTTAAGTTCCCTTTGCAAAGGCTTATTCTTCAGGATAAACCGTGAAATACATAATAACTATTGGCGCTATTTTAATTAGTGCGGTAATGCTATTTTTACTTGCAATTGCAGGTGATGATACTGACTTCTTTGAGCGAAAATATCAGCTTCTAGTTCAGCTCAATGTTGGGTTCGTACTGCTTCTCATGACAGTAGTTGGATATCTCATTTGGAGACTCAGGCGCAGGCTTAAAAAAAAGGTATTAGGCTCTAGGCTTGCGTTACGTTTATTGCTCATTTTCTCTCTAATGGCTGTTCTGCCAGGTGTATTAGTATACAGCGCATCAGTACAGTTCCTTGGTAAAAGTATCGAGTCATGGTTTGATGTTAAAGTTGATCAGGCACTAGAAGGAGGATTAAATCTTGGGCGAATCGCATTAGATAATTTATTAGAAGAGCTACGAAAAAATGCCCAGGTCACTGCCGTTACTCTATCTGGGCAGTCCGCTCTACCATTACCAGAACTAAAACAACTCTTAGAGCAGTCAAAAGTACAAGAAGCAACACTATTTAATCAGAATGGCGGAGTAATTGCATTCTCTGATACCGCTGGCACGGAAGTTCCAGAAATGCCAAGTACTGAAGTGATGCGACAAGTTAGAATACAAGAGGCCTATAGTGCTGTTGAGTTCATACCGGGGAAAGGCTTATATTTACGTGTAGTTGAACCAGTCCCGATAAATGTTCTTAAACATGAAAGTGGTATTCGAATTTTACAGTTGTTGCAGCCGGTGCCAAAGCAACTAGCAGAAGATGCGGAAATAGTTCAAACAATATATCGTGATTATGAAGAGCTGTCATTATCACGCCACGGCCTGAAAAGGCTCTATGGAGTAACATTAACTCTGGTACTGTTACTTTCACTTTTTTCTGCACTAGCTGCTGCTTTCTTTATTAGTGAGCGACTCAGTGCGCCGTTAGGCATGCTAGCAGAGGGTACCCGCGCGGTGGCTCAGGGAGACTTTAGCAGAAGGCATCCGATACAAAGTAATGATGAATTAGGTGTACTAACTGAATCATTCAATCTCATGACCTATCAACTAGAAGAAGCACGTAGAGAATCACAGCGTAATCAGCATGAGGTTGAAAGTGCCAGGGCTTATTTAGAGAATATTCTAGCCAATCTCTCATCAGGCGTCCTTGTATTTGATGAGAGTTTTCGTATGCGTACTACAAATCTAAGCGCTGAATATATTTTAAAAATTCCTTTGGCCGATCTAGAAGGATTAACTATGGAGGAATGTGCGAGCCAAAAGCCCCCACTTCGTGCTCTTGAGAGCGGAATTCGTGAAGGGTTTCAGTCAGGAAAAACCGACGAATGGCAATGCCAAATAGAGCGTACCATCGACGGCATAAACCAGGTTCTTCTCTTGCGTGGAACACGCCTTCCACATGTTTCAGGTGGTGGTGGTGTCGTTGTTTTTGACGATATTACTAATTTGCTTCAGGCACAACGTACTGCCGCATGGGGAGAGGTCGCAAGGCGTCTGGCTCATGAAATCAAGAATCCCCTTACACCAATACAACTTAGTGCTGAACGAGTACAACATAAATTATTCAAGAAACTGGGCCCACAGGATTCAGAAATTCTAAGAAAATCAACTGAAACAATCGTAAATCAAGTGGCAGCATTGAAGACGATGGTAAATGAATTTAGCCAATATGCACGCGAACCAAAACTTAAACTGAACTTACTAGACCTCAATAAACTAATACAGGAAGTATTGGAGCTATATGAAACAACAAGCACTACTGAAGGTGCGTTACACTCTTATATACGCTTAGTTTTAACCCCTAATTTACCGCCTATTAAAGGAGACTCAACAAGATTGCGTCAAGTTATTCATAATCTTCTGCAAAATTCCCAAGATACTCTGATTGATATTCCAGAGCCAATCATTACTGTGAGCACAGAAATAGTGCAAGACGGAATATGCCTTAGTCTAAGTGACAATGGCAAGGGTTTCCCTGATCACGTCATAATGCGTGCATTTGAACCATACGTTACTACTAAAATCAAAGGTACGGGATTAGGCTTGCCAATAGTAAAAAAGATTGTAGAAGAACACAATGGAACAATTAAAATTGGAAATATTCAACCACATGGTGCCTATATTGCTATTACCCTACCAGCTATTTCTGAAAATGATTCAATTATTACCCATGGGATAACTTAATTAATTAAATATCTCATTACATACAATGTGAAAAATAAAATTTATACTTATGGCAAACAATACAATACTAGTTGTCGATGATGAAATTGGCATACGTGAACTACTATCAGAAATATTACGTGATGAGGGTTACCATGTAACATTAGCAGAAAGTGCTGAGCAAGCGCGTATATGGCGAAACAAATCACGCCCTGATCTGGTGCTGCTTGATATTTGGATGCCAGACACAGACGGAGTCACCCTACTAAAAGAATGGGCGAGTAACGGGCTACTGACAATGCCTGTAATAGTAATGTCAGGACATGGCACTATCGCAACTGCAGTTGAGGCAACCCGTATAGGCGCTTTTGGTTACCTAGAAAAACCGGTGCCACTGCAAATGCTATTAAATACAGTAGCGCAGGCATTACGCGCAGGTCAGAGCAAGTTCTCCTCAACCCTCTCACTTGCCAGTCTTGGGAAAGGACTGTTAATAACAGATCTAAGAAAAAGACTAGAGCAGATTTCTAATCTAAAAACTCCATTACTACTTACTGGAGAACAGGGAGCAGGAACAGAATTATGTGCTCATTTCCTTCATTGCCATAACACGCCATGGATAGAACCTGATACGTGCATATTACTGTCAGACTCTCAGTCTGATTTACTTGAAAAAGCAAGAGATGGACTGTTATTTCTAAAAGAGATTAGCAACTTAAATAGGTTAGAACAAAATGGCTTACTAGAACTACTAAGTAAACTAGATACATACAATGTTCGACTTGTATGTGCGAGCTCCCTACCACTAACAGAGCTAACAGCTCAAGGTAAATTTGAGCCAAAATTGTATGAAATTTTAAGCGGCCTTTGTATAAATGTCCCTGCACTAAAAGAACACAAAGAAGATATTCCTGAACTTGCGAACCAAATTCTCTCGCATTGTATTGAATCAGGTGACGCATCTATTCGCCAATTTAACACTGCGGCACTTAATGCTTTACGCAACTATGATTGGCCTGGCAATCTTGTGCAACTTACTGGAACGGTGCGTTCTTTGGGCCTAACCTGCACCGGAAAAGAAATTTCAGCAGATGACGTGAAAAGAATTCTTGGGGCGCCAATACTGGGACAAGCAACTCAGAACGCCCCTATTAATATAACTTTGCGAGAGGCCCGCGATATTTTTGAAAAATCGTATTTTGAGCAGCTAATAGATCATGAAAAGGGCAACATGACTCGAGTAGCAGAACGGGCCGGTCTGGAACGAACGCACCTTTATCGCAAACTTAAAGCGTTAGATATTAAACTTAGAAGTCATTGATATCAAACAAAAGTCTCATAAAGTTAGCTCATCTGGTTGTCTGTCCTCGCTTCTTAAGCGATAATGCCGCTTTTGCCTATTAAATATCGCCACACTATTTTCACAAATGTGTGGCTGGGTATTTTTTTCTTTATTTTTTGTTGAGCTAGGGAGTTTGTATCCATGGGAACATCTAAAAATTCTGAACCGCCAGTGTTCAAAGACCTAACCAGCGCTGTTCGTGCATTAGCAATGGACGCCGTTCAAAAAGCTAATTCTGGCCACCCTGGTGCACCCATGGGTATGGCTGAAATTGCAGAAGTACTATGGATTCACCATTTGCGTCACAACCCTGCTAATCCAAATTGGGCAGACCGGGATCGGTTTATTCTATCTAATGGGCATGGCTCTATGCTAATTTATGCTCTATTACACCTTACCGGATATGATTTATCAATAGAGGATATTAAGCAATTCCGTCAGCTTCATTCCAAAACTCCAGGTCACCCAGAATATGGTTATACACCTGGTGTAGAAACAACAACTGGACCTTTAGGACAGGGCATTACAAATGCAGTAGGTATGGCATTAGCAGAAAAAATTCTTGCCTCCGAATTTAATCGCCCAGGTTTTGATATTGTTAATCATTACAGTTATACATTCCTTGGCGACGGCTGCCTTATGGAAGGAATTTCCCATGAATCCTGTTCTTTAGCAGGAACCCTAGGACTTGGAAAACTAATTTGTTTTTACGATGACAATGGCATTTCTATAGATGGCCACGTAGAAGGCTGGTTTAGTGACGACACTCCTAAACGCTTTGAAGCTTATGGCTGGCACGTAGTTTCAGATGTAAATGGTCACGACCCTGTAGCAATTGAAGCTGCTATTGCGGAAGCTAAACAAGCGACCGGAAAACCTTCAATTATTTGCTGCAAGACAGTAATTGGAATGGGATCACCTAACAAAGCGGGAACCCATGCCGTTCATGGAGCGGCGCTAGGTGAAGAAGAAATAGCTGCTTCACGCGCAAGCATAGGATGGAACTACCCACCATTCGAAATACCGAAAGAGGTCTATGACGCATGGGATGGTCGTGCCAAGGGCAAAAAAATAGAAGCTGAATGGGATCAAAAATTTAATGAATATACAAAAAAATATCCAAGTGAATCTGCTGAATTTAAACGTCGCATAGCAGGAGATCTTCCAGCCAACTGGCATGAACATGCAGAGAAGGCTATTACTCAGGTCAATGAAAAAGCAGAGACTATTGCAAGCCGCAAAGCCTCACAAAATGCTATTGAAGACTTAGCTCCTGCTTTACCAGAACTAGTCGGCGGCTCTGCTGATCTTGCAGGATCAAATCTCACCCTATGGTCTGGTTCAAAAGGTATTAGTAATGAGACTGGTGGTAACTATATTTATTACGGTGTTCGTGAATTTGGCATGAGTGCGATAATGAACGGGCTATCATTGCATGGCGGCATAATACCTTACGGCGCCACATTTCTTATGTTCTCAGAATACGCCCGCAATGCATTGCGAATGGCGGCTCTGATGAAAATTCGTAATTTGTTTGTATTTACGCACGATTCAATTGGTCTTGGCGAAGATGGCCCTACACACCAAGCAGTAGAGCAAACTGCAACTCTTCGATACATACCTAACATGGATGTATGGCGCCCATGTGATTCGGTCGAGTCAACAGTATCATGGGCACGTTCAATTGAACGTAAGGACGGCCCATCAACTCTTATTTTTAGCCGTCAAAATCTTCCATTCCAGAAACGTAATGCTGCAACAATTAAGTTGATTGATAGAGGCGGTTATGTTTTATCAGAAGCATCAGATGGAAAACCACAAGCCATAATTATTGCGACTGGTTCAGAAATTGGGCTAGCCATGAGTGCACAGCAAGCATTGGCTGAATCAAGTATAAATGTCAGGGTTGTTTCAATGCCATGCACCAGTTTATTTGACCGACAGGATCAAGCCTATAAAGACAGCGTGCTTCTGAATGGCGTAAAACGTGTTGCAGTGGAAGCAGGCACCGCAGATTTCTGGTGCAAGTATGTAGGACTTGAAGGAGCAGTGGTAGGAATGACTACTTTTGGTGAATCTGCGCCCGCGGGCGACCTGTTCAACCACTTTGGTTTCACAGTAGATAATGTTGTTAAGACGGTAAAAAATGTAATCTGATTGTTTTTAAGTGACATAAGGATTTGTGTTCAACTGTAATTTAATTTTTTTATTCAGGGGACTTTCAATATGACAATTAAAGTCGGTATAAATGGGTTTGGCCGCATTGGGCGTATGGTATTTCGTGCAGCAGTCGAGGATTTTAAAGACATTGAAATCGTTGCAATAAACGATTTACTCGAGCCAGATTATTTAGCTTACATGCTAAAACATGACTCAGTACATGGGCGATTTAAAGGAGAGGTGGCTTTAGAAGGCAATAATACTCTAGTAGTCAACGGTAAAAAAACCCGTCTGACCGCTATTAAAGATCCATCGGAGCTTAAATGGAATGAAGTAGGAGCGGATATTGTTATTGAGTCAACCGGTCTCTTCCTTACTAAAGAAACTTGTGAAAAACATCTCGCTGCCGGGGCCAAAAAAGTAATTATGTCGGCACCTTCTAAGGATGACACGCCTATGTTTGTCAATGGAGTAAATGACAAAACCTATGCTGGTCAAGCTATTATTTCCAACGCTTCTTGTACAACTAACTGCCTTGCGCCAGTCGCAAAAGTATTAAACGATAATTTCGGTATTAAGCGTGGCCTGATGACTACTGTCCATGCAGCCACAGCCACTCAAAAAACTGTTGATGGTCCTTCTAACAAGGACTGGCGTGGTGGACGGGGTATTCTTGAGAATATCATCCCATCTTCGACGGGTGCTGCTAAGGCTGTAGGAGTAGTTATTCCAGAATTAAACAAGAAGCTTACTGGTATGGCGTTCCGTGTTCCAACATCAGATGTTTCAGTTGTGGATCTCACGGTAGAATTGAACAAAGATACCACCTATGAAGAAGTCTGCGCAGCCATGAAGAAGGCATCTGAAGGGAGCATGAAGGGTGTACTTGCATATACTGACCAAAAGGTTGTTTCTACTGACTTCAGGGGTGAAAGCTGCACATCAGTTTTTGATGCAGAGGCCGGCATGTCCCTAGATGGCACATTTATAAAATGTGTCTCTTGGTACGATAATGAATGGGGGTATTCTAGTAAAATTCTTGAAATGGCACGCGTTGTAGCTAAATAGTTATATCGTGAATTATTAGGCGGGGGGGGGTTATTCCCCTGCTTTCTTACCATTTACTACAAATTAAATTTAGATCGCATTTGTAGTAAATACTTCAAGTTATTTTTTTCTTGCCCAAATATATTTGGATCAGCCATGCCAGTTATAAAACTTACTGAACTTAATCTAGAAAATAAGCGAATATTTATTCGCTCTGACCTTAATGTGCCAATCGAAAATGGAGTAGTGACATCTGATGCGCGTATTACTGCTTCTATGTCTACGATTAATTACTGCCTAGAACAAGGTGCCAAAGTAATGGTAACTTCACACTTAGGGCGTCCTGAAGAAGGGGTATGGTCTAAAGAAAACTCTCTCAAGCCAGTTGCTGATAATATATCAGCACGTTTAAATAAACCGGTACATTTAATTAAGGATTGGGTTGAGGGTGAATTTGAAATTAAAAGCGGTGATCTTGTAGTATTAGAAAATTGCCGTTTTAATAGAGGTGAAAAGAAAAATACCGAAGAAACCGCACAAAAATATGCAAAGCTCTGCGACGTCTTTGTAATGGATGCCTTTGGTACGGCACATCGCGCACAAGCCTCGACTCATGGCATTGCAAAGTATGCGCCTGTAGCCTGTGCTGGAATCTTGTTAACTGAGGAGCTAGAAGCATTAACTAAAGCCTTATTAAATCCTGCACGACCAATGGTTGCTATTGTAGGGGGTTCTAAGGTTTCAACAAAATTGACTGTTCTTGAATCTTTATCAGAAAAAGTTGACCAATTAGTTGTAGGTGGGGGTATTGCAAATACTTTTCTAAAGGCTACGGGGAAAAATATTGGAAAATCTTTATATGAGGATAGCCTGGTTTCTACTGCTAGAGACTTAATGAGCAAAATGGAAATGCGTAATGCTTCGATTCCTATAGCTGTAGATGTTGTAGTTGGGGGGAAATTCGACCCGAATGAAGCAGCAATACTGAAAAATTCTGATACAGTTTCAGATGAAGAAATGATATTTGATATTGGACCAAAGAGTGCTGAGGAGTTAGCCAATATAATCATGAATGCCGGAACAGTCGTATGGAATGGCCCAGTTGGAGTATTTGAATTTGACCAATTTGGATCTGGTACTAAAACAATTGCTACAGCTATAGCAAACACTAAAGCTTTCACTCTTGCAGGCGGTGGTGACACTATTGCAGCCATCCAGAAATATGATATTTATGACAAAATTTCTTATATTTCAACCGCTGGTGGTGCCTTCCTAGAGTTCCTAGAAGGGAAAAAATTACCCGCGGTGGAGATACTAGAAGAGCGTGCAAACTGATACACTTTAAACACTTGCCTTTTTACTATATATGATTCGAAGAAAAAAATGCTACGAAGAACAAAAATTGTAGCAACCCTTGGCCCAGCGTCTAGTGATCCGAAAGTCCTTGAACGCATGATTCAGGCAGGAGTAGATGTTATTCGCATCAATTTTGCCCACGGCACCAAGGAAGAACATCTCGAAATAATTGAACTGACCCGTTCCTTAGCGCGATCCTCAGGACATACAATAGGCGTATTAGCAGATTTACAGGGGCCAAAAATCCGTATAGGAAGATTTGAGGATGGAAATGTATCTCTGGAAACAGGCGATCCTTTTATCCTTGATGCAGACTGCGATCTTGGGAATCAAGAGCGAGTAGGACTAGACTATAAAGAACTACCAAATGACGTAGAACCTGGTGTAACTCTTATGTTAGACGATGGTCGCATTGTATTAAATGTTTCCAAAGTTAAGGGTAACCAAATATATTGTACAGTTGAACAAGGCGGGATACTGTCCAACAACAAGGGAATTAATCGCAAAGGAGGCGGGCTCAGTGCTCCCGCATTAACAACTAAAGATATGGAGGATATTAAGACTGCTGCTGAGTTTAAAGCAGATTATCTCGCCGTATCCTTTCCACGCTCTGGCCAGGATATGGCTATAGCTCGTGATTTAATGAATCAGGCCGGTGGTAAAAGTCTGTTGATGGCAAAAATTGAGCGGAAAGAGGCAATTGTAGCGCTAGACGATATTCTAAAAGCCTCCGATGCAATTATGGTTGCACGAGGCGATCTTTCTGTAGAGGTGGGTGATGCAGCAGTTCCTGCATTACAGAAACGCATGATCCGTGCCGCTCGTACAAATAATAAAATAGTAATAACTGCTACTCAAATGATGGAGTCAATGAATGCTAGTCAGATACCTACTCGGGCAGAAGTATCTGATGTCGCTAATGCAGTATTAGACGGAACTGATGCGGTAATGCTATCTTCAGAGTCTGCTACGGGTCAGTATCCAGTTGAAACTGTTGAGGCTATGGCCAGAGTATGTATTGAGTCAGAAAAGGAATATCATGGCAACCTTGAGCTTCGGCGAATTCAAGGTGGTATGCCAGACACAATTGAGGAAGCAATTTCTCGAGCTACCATGTTCACTGCGGGCAGTTTAAAAATAGCTGCTATTGCCGCTCTAACACAAAGTGGATTTACAGCAATGCTAATGTCGCGAAAAAGTTCTAATGTTCCAATTTTTGCGCTAAGCCCACAGTTAGATACCCGCAGAAAAGTAACTTTGTTTCGTGGAGTTTATCCGATAAATTTTAACGGTAAATTTCAAGACCCAGAAATAATATTAAACCATGCAGAAAACGAATTACTTAAGCGCGGGGTAGTAAAAACTGGCGATCTAATCCTCATGACTATCGGTGAACCGGTAGGAAAAGCAGGTGGGACAAACACCATGAAAATTGTTAAAGTTGGGGACCACATTAATACTAAAATTAAAAATTAAATAACAGAATATATTTTTATATTTATTTTTTTGGCTTTTTTGGCTTTTTTAGCTTTTTTAGCTTTAATTGGATTTCACTAGCTTTAAACTATATTATTCTATTAATCTACAACTCTTAGTTACAGATTTTTTTTGGAGGACACTTAAATGGCACTCGTATCAATGAGACAACTCTTGGATCACGCAGCAGAGAATGGCTATGGCCTTCCTGCTTTTAACGTAAATAACCTGGAACAAATCCAAGCCATCATGCAGGCGGCTGATGAATGTAATAGCCCGGTAATCATGCAAGGCTCTGCAGGTGCCCGCAAATATGCTGGCGAAGCTTTCCTACGTCATCTAATTGAGGCTGCAGTCGAAGCATATCCACATATACCAGTCGTTATGCACCAAGATCATGGTGCTACTCCGGGAGTTTGTGCAAATGCTATTCGTAGTGGATTTTCTAGCGTCATGATGGATGGCTCATTAGAGGCTGATGCTAAAACACCTTCATCCTACGAATACAACGTTGAAGTTACTACTAAGGTTGTAGACATGGCTCATTCAGTTGGTGTTTCGGTTGAAGGTGAATTGGGTTGCTTGGGATCACTAGAAACAGGTACAGGTGAAAAAGAAGATGGACAAGGTGCAGAAGGAATACTAACGCCTGATCAATTGCTGACGGATCCAGAAGAAGCTGCCGATTTTGTTAAAAAATCTGGCGTAGATGCATTAGCAATTGCTATCGGCACCTCCCATGGCGCTTATAAATTTACTCGTAAACCTACAGGTGATATTCTCGCTATTGATCGTATTAAGGAAATTCATAAGCGAATCCCCAATACACATTTGGTTATGCATGGATCTAGTTCTGTTCCACAAGAATGGCTTAGCATTATCCGTGAATTTGGTGGAGAAATGAAAGAAACCTATGGCGTTCCTGTAGAAGAAATTCAGGAAGGAATAAAGCATGGGGTTCGTAAAGTAAACATCGATACTGATATTCGCCTCGCTATGACTGGTGCAGTCCGACGTCATTTATCTGAAAATAAAAGTAATTTTGATCCAAGAAAATTCCTGCAAGTTGCTACTGCTGCGGCAAAAGATGTCTGTAAAGCACGCTTTGAGGCATTCGGTTGTGCCGGACAAGCGGGTAAAATTAAACCGATCAAGCTAGATATCATGGCAAATAAATATACTAAAGGTGAATTAAAAGCTGTTATCAAGTAATTTTGTTTAGCTAGAAATATGTGTGATGAATGCCGCTGAAGCTTATTTAAATCAGCGGCATTCATTTTAAACATACCGTGTTCCATAGCAGCTAAACCATAAGACTAGCTATAAAAATTCATATTTTACGATCTATAGCTTTATTCAGAAATTTATAATGAAGCATCTGAATTTATCACTCTGATGGTGGCACATAACCAATAGGGTCTTCAGCACCTGCACCGAAAAAATGTGCTTCCATTTGTTCTGCCAAATATTTACGTGCTTTAATATCTGACAAATTTAGGCGATTCTCATTGACTAGCATGGTCTGGTGTTTAATCCAATCGGCCCACGCCTCTCTAGATACTTTCTCAAAAATCCGTTTTCCTAATTCTCCCGGATAAGGAGGAAAGTCTAGGCCTTCTGCTTCGCGTCGAAGTTTGACGCATTGAACCATTCTTACCATTAAATTTCTCCGATCTTAATAATTTATTTTAGGCTACTAAAGTAAAACTATACTATCAAATTAATCATACGATCCAAGTCTCAAGAAAATAATATTGAGATTTCTAATATCTTATATTCCCCCAATATTATGAATCTATTGATTAATTTTAAATACAATTAATGCTTAGATACTCCGTATAAAAATTTTTGAGCGGCGCTTATAATTGTATCCCCCTTGCCTCATTTTAGGCAATTTCTCTATACTAGTTTCATTGAACCCACGTTCTGTGAACCAGTGAAAGGCCTTTGTAGTAAGTACAATTAATTCATTAATCCCATTATTCTTAGCCCTGGTCTTAATACGTTTGAGCAGAGAGTCTCCATATCCTTTATTGCGATAATCAGAATGTATTGCCAAACAAGTAAGCTCACCTACATTTGTTCCAGGAAAATGATTGAGCGCAGCGCAACCAATAATCATATTGTCATATTCTAAAACTAAAAAACGATCTATCTCTATTTCTATTAGCTTGCGGTCACGCCTTGCTAATACCCCTTCACTTTCTAATGGCTCAATTAATTCCAGAATGCCACCCACGTCATCAATCTCTGCAGAACGAAAGGTTTGTAAAGGGCCACGGGAAATCATACAACCAACACCTTTATGCGTGAATAATTCCTGTAACATAGCCCCATCTATACGACGGCTAATAAGGTGAATGCGGTCCACCCCACCTGCACATGCTTGTACTGCACTTGGCAAGTATTTCTGGATATCCTTTGAGGGTTTGACACTGCTACTCTCTAGCTTTGAAAGTAATGCCCTTACCTCAGGCAAAGTCAGCTCACTTAACTCCCCATTCAAATCACCATTGGATTTTCTATCTATACCAGGTGCATCCATTAGAAAAATTAATTTATCTGCTTTTAATGCGGTTGCCACTTCTATCGCAACATTCTCTGGGGTCAGAGAAAAAACTTCGCCAGTTTGAGAATAGCCAAGCGGTGAAAGTAGTGCCATCTCACCTTGGTCCAAATGAAGGCGGATAGCTGCCGTATCAATTTTACGTACTTCACCGGTGAACATTAGGTCAATGCCATCTACTATTCCTATTGGACGAGCAGTTATATAATTTCCATTAGTAACTCTAATAGTAGAATTAGCCATAGGTGGCTTTGATAGGCCCATTGATAGTAATGCCTCTATCTCAATACGAATTTTCCCTATTGTTTCTTTAATTAAATTTAATGTCGCGGCATCAGTAACACGCCGTCCTTTTATATATTTTGAGCGTAATTTAGCGTCTTTTATCTTTGACTGGATCTCTGGATATACACCGTGGACGATAACAAGTTTAACGCCTAAATTTACCAATAAATTGAAATCACGAAAAATTTCTGCAGATCTTTCACCTCCCGCAATCTCTCCATCAAAAACCACAACAAATGTTTTTCCACGGAACTCATTAACGTAGGGCACAATTGAGCGAAACCAAGCTACGAAATCATTGTTTGGCTTCACTATATACCTCGATAGATTACAAATTTCATTTGGATATACTCTTGTTTAAACTAGTCTAAGGTTCGATAAATCATAACAATTACTTCTATAGTTTACAGTTCATAAGCACATACTCAAAGTTTGCTTTAAATACTAATTTAGTAATCACCCCAAATAGCCTGTAGTGCAGCAATTGCTGCAAGGGCGGCGCTTTCCGTCCTTAGAGTACGACTCCCTAAACGTAGCGAAGAGAACCCTGCCATCAATGCAGCTGCATCTTCATCTGATGTAAACCCACCCTCTGGTCCTACCAACAAAGTCAATTCAGTAACTGATAAACTTTTTGAAAAATCATGCAATCCTATTTTTGATGTCGGAGAAAGCATAAAATATAGTTTTTTTGTGGGATCATTATTTAATTTTTTTTGCATAGCCCCTTGCCTATTAAGCCAGCTCGACAAAGTAACTGGTGATGACACCCCTGGTAAACGATTCCTACCACACTGCTCACAAGCAGAAATAATTATTTGCTCCCAGTGTTGCACGCGCTTGAGCTCACGTTTTCCAGAGAGCTTGACCAAGCATCTTTTTGCCAGAATGGGCTGAATATTATTAACACCGAGCTCAACTGCCTTACGTATAATTAAATCCATTTTTATATTAGTGCATATGCTTTGGGCTAATGTAATCTGTAATGGCGATTCATGCTCAACATTAATAAATTTTTCTATTGATACAAGAATAGCTGCTTTACTTATACGCCTGATAAATGCTAAAAATTCACCACCTTTACCATTGAACAAAGTAACTCTGTCGCCTTTCTCAAGCCGCAGTACATTTGCCGCATGATGCGTAGCTCCGTAAGATAGCTCGATTGACTCTCCCACATTAATTTGATCGGGATAATAAAAACGAGGAGATTTCATAGTTTCCTAAGCAAGATATTAAGAATATTACCCATGATAATATAACTGCAAATAATTACAGAGTTATAGGAGAAAAACATGGCAAGCTTAGAAACACCCATTTGTAATTTTGGCTGGGGAGCAGAAAATTTTAATTTATTAGGAGTTGATGGGAAGAATTATGATCTGGAAGCAGCAAGAGGTCAAAATGGTTTATTGATTATGTTTATTTGCAACCATTGCCCTTATGTTAAGGCTATTTTAGAACGCATAGTCCGCGATACAACAGAACTATCTCAGCATGGTATAAATACAATAGCTATTATGTCAAATGATCCTTCAGACTACCCAGAAGATTCATTTGACAATATGATTTTAATTGCAAGAAAATTTAATTTCTCCTTTCCATACGTACTGGATGAATCCCAACAAACAGCTAAAAACTATGGTGCAGTATGTACCCCGGACTTCTTTGGCTTTAACAACAAACTGGAATTACAATACCGAGGCCGTCTTGATGCCTCACGAAAGGAATCAGCATCTACTGATGCACGTCGTGACCTTTATGAAGCCATGCTGATGATTTCAAAAACTGCTAAAGGACCGGATAGCCAGATTCCTAGTATTGGTTGCTCAATTAAATGGCGAGAAAAATAGGTATGTTAAATGCAGTTATTGATGCAGTAAAGGAAGTTGCAAAACAGGAAATTATCCCTCGCTACCTAAAAGTACAAGGTCATTACAAGTCTGATGGCAGCCTTTGCACTGAAGCTGATGTTGCCGCACAAGAGGCCTTGGTGGGAAAGCTACAAAAAATATATCCTGGAAAAATAGTTAGTGAAGAAATATCAGCAGCGCAAAATAATCATCAATGGAATTCTGGTGATGGAGGATTATGGTGCATTGACCCAATAGATGGCACTACCAACTTTGTAAATGGCATCCCCTATTTTGCAGTTTCAGTGGCCCTAATGAATCGTGGCAGAAGTGTTCTAGGTGTAGTTTACGACCCAATAGCAGATGAAATGTTTTCTGCTGAGAAAGGGAAAGGGGCCTTCCTAAATAAAGCAAAGCTACCAATCAAAGAATATACCCCTACTGCATTTGAAAGTGCTATAGCAAGTGTAGATTTGAAGCGCCTCAATAAAAAACTAGCAGCAATAATTTCTACCGCTCCACCATGCTCTTCACAAAGAAATTTTGGGGCTAGTGCATTAGATTGGTGTTTTACTGCCGCTGGACGTTTTGATCTTTCTCTACACGGTGGACAGAACCTATGGGATTATGCTGCTGGTTCTCTAATTTTAGAAGAAGCAGGTGGTCGTATGTGTGGCCTTGATTTAGATGATTTCTGGAAACAACCTCTATGGGAACGATCGGTAATCGCAGCACTAGACCCGAACTTGTTTTTACAATGGCGTAACTGGATACGTATAAACCAATAAGAATAACTGTAGGCACTCCTATATAGATAGGTATAAAATAATAATATTACAAGGTAGATTACTCAATTGAAAATCATCATTCTAGGCGCGGGCAGAGTTGGTACTTCTGTAGCAGAAAATCTCGTAAGTGAGGCTAACGACATTACTCTTGTTGATATGGCCCCTGACAAGCTCCTTTCGCTGCAGGACCACCTGGATTTGCGCACTGTGGCTGGAAATGCTTCTCACCCATCAGTATTGATTAAGGCTGGCGCTAATGATGCTGATCTAATTCTTGCTGTAACTAAAAGTGATGAAACAAACCTAGTCGCGTGCAAACTTGCAGCCACGATGTTTAATATACCGACCAAAATTGCTCGTATTCATTCGGCTAACTTCCTTGCCTATCCAGAGATTTTTTCATCTGATAATTTTGGAGTTGATTACGCAATCTGTCCGGAACAAATCATCACTGATTACATAGAGAAACTGATAGAGTTTCCGAATGCTCTACAGGTTCTTGATTTTGCAAAAGGAAAAGTTAGTTTGGTAGCCGTACGAGCCTTCCATGGCGGTCCTCTTGTTGGCCGTGAGCTGCGTGAATTACGTCAACACGTACCTAATGTTGATACACGTGTCGCAGCAATATTTCGTAAGGACAGCCCTATTATTCCAGAGGGAGATACCATAGTTGAAGCAGAGGATGAGGTTTTTTTTCTTGCTGCAGCAAATGATATCAGAAGTGTGATTAGTGAATTACGGCGAATGGATAAGCCGGTCGAGCGCATAATGATTGCAGGAGGCGGCAAGATTGGAAGGCGACTAGCTAATGCACTAGACAAAGCGAAAGATAAAAATTATCAGGTTAAACTTATTGAATACGATAAACGAGTAAGCCAGAGCTTAGCAGCGGAGCTTGAGCATACCTTAGTTTTACATGGTGATGCCACAGATGAAAGTTTGCTTGAAAATGAGAATATTGCTGAGATGGATATGTTTTGTGCCCTCACTAACGATGATGAAAATAACATAATGTCTGCTCTACTTGCTAAAAGCATGGGAGCTCGCAAAGTGCTCGCTCTCATTAATCGTAGTGCATATGTGGATTTAGTTCACAGTGGTAATATTGATATCGCCATATCGCCCGCACAAGTTACAATTGGGTCGTTACTTGCACATGTCCGGCGTGGAGATGTTGTAGCTGTACATAGCCTCCGAAGAGGTGCGGCAGAAGCACTGGAATTAGTTGCCCACGGTGATGCTAGCTCGTCAAAGGTTGTCGGGCGTAAAATTGCTGATATTAAATTACCTAAGGGCGCAACTATTGGCGCTATTGTACGAGGGCTCGCAGCAACAGAAGGCCGAGGATGGAATAATGAGGAAGAAAAAAAACCGGATAATGATAATGCACAAGTAATAATTGCCCATCATGACACAATCATTGAAGCAGAAGATCATATTATTGTATTTGTAATCAATAAGAAACTAATCCGTCAGGTTGAAAAAATATTTCAGGTTGGAGTCGGTTTCCTGTAACAGGATCTATTGATGAATCGACTTTTCCCAGTCATCAATGTACTTGGCATAGTAATCCTAATATTCGGATTTACTATGTTAGTACCTCTTGCGCTTTCTATTTGGCTAAACAATGTTGCTCAGTTTGTTTACTATAAATCTGCCGCAATTACTATTGCTTCAGGTTTAATGATGTGGGCAGTAACACGTAGCTATAAACGTGAACTAAAAATACGGGATGGATTCTTATTGGTGGTTCTGGTTTGGTCTGTATTGCCGGCTTTTGCTACGCTACCCTTGCTATTTCATCTTCCTTATTTGAGTTTTACCAACGCCTATTTTGAAACCACATCAGGGCTTACTGCGAGTGGCGGCACTGTTCTTTCTGGACTTGATTTGCTCCCGCCATCTATTAATTTTTGGCGCACTGAGATGGTTTGGATGGGAGGAATGGGCTTGATTGTTTTGGCAGTGGCTATTCTACCGCTACTTGGGGTGGGCGGAAGGCAGATGTTCAAAGCGGAGACCCCGGGCCCAATGAAAGATACCAAGCTAACGCCACGTATTGCAGAAACTGCTAAAGGTTTATGGCTGGTTTATGCAGGGATAACGGTTGCTTGTGCCATTGCCTACAAGCTAGCTGGCATGACCTGGTTAGATGCAGTAATGCATTCATTCACTACAATTGGCCTTGGTGGATTCTCCTCCCATGATGCAAGTTTTGCACACTGGGATTCACCACAGATTGAGGGTATTGCTATTCTGTTTATGTTGATAGCCGGTATAAATTTTGCTTCGCATTTTCTAGCTTGGCGGGAGAAATCCCTATTGCCTTATCGATATGACCCAGAAGCCGGTCTGTTCATTACTATAATTTTAATAAGCTGCTTTATGCTTACCATTTACTTATGGAACATGGGGGTTTATCCGGATCTATTTACCTCTTTACGCTATGCTAGTTTTAATACCGTATCTGTTGCTACCACCACTGGATATAGTAATACTGATTATAATTTGTGGCCTATATTTGCTCCATTATGGATGTTGGCGCTTTGCTGTTTCTGTTCATCATCCGGTTCTACTGGCGGCGGTATTAAGATGATCAGGGCCAAGCTTCTATTCAAACAAGTTTTTCGTGAAATGATTGTAATCATGCACCCTCAGGCAGTTACACCGGTTAAACTAGGTAATAGCGTGGTATCTAACCAAATTGTTTACGCAATATTGGCTTTTCTGTCCATATATTTAGCTAGCATAATCTCACTAACTCTAATCCTTGCTTCTAGCGGATTAGACTTTGTAACATCTTTCTCCACAGTGGTTGCATGCATCAACAATTTAGGTCCAGGACTGAATCAAGTTGGCCCTGCCGCTACTTTCGAAGGACTCACTGATTTTCAGACTTGGGTATGTAGCTTTACAATGCTATTAGGTCGATTGGAGCTTTTTACCTTACTTATTGTCTTTATTCCTGCATTCTGGAGAAAATAATTATAGAGAATTTATAACAATCTGTAATTATTGAGATTTTACCTAATGCTTTAAGAGTGATATTCCTAAATGAGAACTATCTTAGGAGTTCACACTACATCTGAAAACCGAAACTACCTTATAATAATACCAAGACAGATCATTTAATAAAATTAATAAGCGGCTTGCGTTAGTTACAATTTACATAACAAATCTAGTTTCAAATTAATCTAAAATAAAATATGAATCAAAACCCCATAGTTATTATTGGCAGCGGACTTGCGGGGTATACCGTAATCCGTGAGTTTCGAAAGCTCGAGAATGAAATTCCCGTAATTATAATTTCTACTGACCATGGCGGGTTCTATTCCAAGCCGATGCTCTCGAATGCTCTGGCGAAAGGTAAAACTCCCGACACTCTCTTGAATAGTAACGCAGAACACGTGGCTGAACAGATGAAAGCAGTCATGCGACCTTATAGTACGGTACGCGCCATAAATCCAGCGAATAAAAATATAGTTCTACAGGATGGAGAAGAAATAAATTATGATCAGCTTGTTCTCGCTTTAGGAGCAAATCAGATCCGCCTTCCTCTTGAGGGGGATGGAGTTGAAGAAATACTTTCCGTAAATAATTTAGATGACTACCGTAGCTTCCGGGATACGCTAACAACGAAAAAAGAGATATCAATCCTCGGTGCGGGATTAATTGGCTGTGAATTTGCTAACGATCTTGCTATGGCAGGTTATAACGTGCACGTAATTGATATTAGTATACAACCTCTAGGTAAATTATTGCCGCCAGCCGGCGGTACTTTCCTGCAACGAAAATTAGAAGCTATTGGCATAATTTTCCATTTCGACACTATCACTAAGCGTGTTGAAAAAATAGGAAGAAAATTACAACTAACATTTGCTAATGGAAAAACCCTTCAAACAGATATTCTATTAACAGCAGTGGGGCTCATTCCAAATACTTCTCTCGCAGAAGAAGCAGGCATCAAAGTAAATCGTGGTATTGTGGTGACCCGATCACTACAAACCAATTACAGCGATATTTACGCCTTAGGTGACTGTGCTGAAGTAGATGGCAGAGTACTGCCATTCGTGATGCCAATCATGCATGCCGCACGCGCCTTAGCAGAAACTCTAGCCAAAAAACCAACGTTAGTACGGTACCCTGCTATGCCAGTTATAGTAAAGACTCCTGCATGTCCAACCGTAATTTCACCTCCTAATCCTGGCACAAAAGGAGAGTGGCAAATTGAGGAAACACCAGATAGTGTAAGGGCCCTATTCAATGATGCAGAAAATAATTTACTCGGTTATGCGCTACTAGGCACAGCAATAAATGAAAAAATATCTTTAACTAAAAATTTGCCATCGGTAATGGAATAGAGATTATTATTAACCAGTATTTATATTCAGATTTTAGTATTATTGATCCTTGAAATAAAGGTTATTTAGCAGTTTCTACCATTGCATGAAGTAAAAAAATTAACTGTAGTCTACAGACAGAGTTAAATCCATAATTATCAGAATATGGACCCGCATTTCTGCCCTTTGGATTGAGTTGCTCTGACAGGAGAAGATTATGCAGCGAAGAGATTTTATCAAACTAGCTGGAGGTGCTGCCTTAATTCCAATTGCGCCATCGGTCTTTGGCGGGAAAATTAACCATTCAAAATGGAATAGTTATCGGCTGACCTACCAAATTAACCTTCCAACAAAAGGCAAAAGAGCCTTACTATGGCTACCACTCCCCGATACAACTGATACGCATTACCAGTTTACTCAAGGAAGCGTGTGGAACGGAAATGCTAGAAAAGCTAAGTTTCACAATATTCCCAAAACAAATTTCCCGGTTTTTTATGCTGAATGGCAAGGCAGCGGTCCACGAAAGGTAACGGTAAGCAGCATCGTTAAAACTCGTAACCGATCTGTGAATTTACAAAATTTTTTTGAAAAAAAGAATCGTATAATTCCTTCTAGTATAAAACGTTTTCTATTGCCGACCAGGCATGCGCCGTTAAACGGCATTGTGCGTATGACTGCCTCGTCTATTGCCAAAGCCGCCAATGCAAATACTCCTCTAGAAAAAGCTCACGCTATCTACAACTGGGTAGTTGATAATGCACACCGTGACCAGACGGCACGTGGTTGTGGGCGAGGAGATATCAAATACATGCTGGAAAGAAATAATTTAGGCGGCAAATCCGCTGATCTTAATACGCTATTTGTCGGTCTGGCACGAGCTTCAGGCATACCAGCAAGAAATCAATACGGGATTCGCATAGATGAGTCAATAACACACAAATGTCTAGGTAAATTTGGGGACCTAAGTAATGCACAACACTGCCGCGCAGAATTTTATCTTGCTGGCTTAGGCTGGGTACCCGTAGACCCAGCTGATGTGCACCAGCTGTTACTTGATGAGGGATTAACGCATGATCACCCTAAAGTAATAACGCTAAGAGAAAAATTATTCGGTGCATGGGAGATGAACTGGGTAACATTTAATCATGGAGATGACATTACATTAGCAAACAACAGTGTCTCAGGTAAATTGCCTTTTTTTATGTACCCACATGCGGAAATTAGCGGACAAGAACAAGATAGTCTGTCATCAGCAGAGTTTTCTTATAAAATTATCTCTGCAAAACTTGTAGGCACCCGTATAAAACTTTAACAATCCTAACTCTACTCCCGTCACATGTAATCCGCATAAAGTCTTCAGAAACTTTTAAGTTTTTGGCTTGCCTCTTTTGATTTGTCGCTTGATAAGCATAATAATATCTAGTACTATAATTTTTATGAGAATTATTGATTTCAGAGTGGTTGTCTTTTGATTTAAATGAAGTAATTACTTAGCATTCTGCTGCAAATTACAGAAGAAAAATATTTTAAATAAAGGAACCGAAATGAAAAATGATATCCGGGCAATTATTTTAGCCGTAGCGGCAATATCTTTGGTTGGTTGTGCAGCAACCCAGCCATCTGGCAGCAGCTTTAACGCAAAACAATTGAGCACTGCTAACTATGCTAAGAAGATTGATACCTTTGTGATTATTCATGATGCTTCATCATCAATGGGCAACAAACACATGGGGCGCACTAAGATTGATATCTCCAAAGAAGTCCTGTCAAACATGAACCAAACAATCCCTCAGTTAGACTTTAACTCAGGCCTTGCTAGTTATGGCAGCGGAGCTAAAGTACACTTTGGACTATCAGAGCATAGCCGTAGTGGCCTTGGTGGTGTGATTGCGAAACTTACAAGTGCAAATGGGCCGTCTCCTATGGACGCAGGCCTCAAAACCACTAACAATAAATTCCTAACAGGACTAGGTCTTGGAAAAATAGCAATGTTTATCGTCAGCGATGGTATATCAGACGTGAGTAATTCCGGTGGCCCTGGCGAAAGAAATGCTGCCATTTCAGCTGCAAAGAAAATCAAAGACCAACTCGGCGACCGAGTATGCATTTACCCAATACAAATTGGTGATGAACCGGGTGGAAAAGAATTTATGCATGAACTTGCCGAGATTGGAGGTTGTGGCTTCTTAACCAACCATAAGCATATTAGTTCACCAGATTCCATGGCAAGTTTTGTGATTATGACGCTTCTTGGCCCCATAGAATCAGAACCAGAATCTCAAGTCTCTGATACTTCTCCTGATAAAATTACTTTTTCAGCCGATGCATTGTTCGACTTTGACGGATCTGTACTAAAGCAAGATGGTAAAGAAGCTTTAGACAACTTGATGGCGGAGCTAGGTAAAGTAAAATATGATGTAATCATAGCTCTTGGTTATACAGATCATATTGGTAGCGCAGATTACAACAAAAAGCTTTCTTTGAAGCGGGCAGAGGCAGTTAAAGGTTATTTAGTATCGACTCATAGCATTGATCCCAGCGATATTTTTGTTGATGGCAAAGGGGAAGCTAACCCCGTAACCGGAGTGGGAACATGGCATGGTTTATGTAAAGGGAAAGGGAAAAAACTAAAAGACTGCCTACAGCCTGACCGCCGCGTTGAGATTGAAATTGCTGGCGTACGATAAATTAACTAGGGATTTTCTCCTAAATAATAAAATACTTAAACCCTGCCTCTGGCGGGGTTTTTTGGGATATATTAATTAAAATTACACAAGAAATTATAATTAATGCTCAAAGTATTAGCTTAGCTTCCCGCAACACTGCTTATATTTCTTACCAGATCCGCATGGGCATGGGTCATTACGGCCGACCTTCCCACCTTGACGCACAAACGGCTGATGCGTCTCTTCTTTGCTATTGTTATTTGCCTCTTCACCCTCGTCTTCACCTTCACCTAGACCTAGACCTAGACCTTCATAAGAAGCATGCTGATATTGCATGTTTACAGGTGACTGTGGCATCTCAGAAGCTGCTTCCATTTGCTTTTCATCTCTAATTTGCACCATCATAAGTATCTGAGTAACTTCAGATTTAATTTCTCCCATCATGGCTTGGAAAAGATCATAGGCTTCACGCTTATATTCCTGCTTTGGATTTTTTTGTGCATAACCCCGCAAATGGATTCCCTGACGTAAATGATCCAAAGCTGCTAAATGTTCACGCCAATGTGAATCTAACGTTTGCAGCAAAACAGCTCGCTCGTACTGGCGCATAACATCTTCGCCAACTAAATCCACTTTATTCTGATACTGTTGACTAGCTTCCTCCAAAATTCGTTCACCAAGATTCTCTTCATTCAATTCAGATTCTTTATCCAGCCATTCATGGATGGATAACTGTAATTGATATTCAGAGGCAAGAACCTTTTCCAACCCTGGGACATCCCATTGTTCCTCAGCACTACCTAGTGGCATATAAAAACTGACAAGACCATCTAGTACCTCACTACGTATCTCTTCAATAAATTCATAACAATTATCTGTTTCTAGCAAATCATTACGAAGCTGATAAAGTACTTTGCGTTGATCATTAGACACATCGTCATACTCAAGTAATTGCTTTCGCATATCAAAATTACGAGCTTCAACTTTACGTTGTGCATTTTCAATTGCCCGGGTCACCCATGGGTGTTCAATAGCCTCTCCCTCTGGCATTTTGAGGCGATCCATAATGCTAGCCACACGATCAGATGCAAAAATACGCAAAAGTGAGTCTTCAAGTGAAAGATAAAAACGACTAGAGCCAGGGTCGCCTTGACGCCCTGACCTCCCACGCAATTGATTATCTACCCGGCGAGACTCATGTCTCTCTGTTCCAATAATATGCAGCCCACCGAGCTTCAGAACCTCATCATGGACAACTTGCCACTCTTCACGTATTTTTGTAATACGCTCTGTCTTGATAGACTCACTAATCTTTTCATCCGAACTGATCTGCTCAATCCCTGGTTCAGGGTTTCCCCCTAATACAATATCAGTGCCACGCCCTGCCATATTAGTTGCTATGGTGATCATCTTCGGACGACCAGCCTGAGTAATAATATCTGCTTCATTTGCATGCTGTTTAGCATTTAATAATTGATGGGGCAATTTGTTCTTTTCTAATAATTGAGACAATAGTTCATTGTTTTCAATTGAAGTTGTTCCGACCAAGACAGGCTGCCCCTTCTGGTAGCAATCTTTAATCGCCTCAACAATAGCGTTATTTTTTTCTTCAAGAGTGCGATAAACTTGATCCATAGTGTCGTCACGAATCATCGGCCGATCAGTTGGAATAACTACGGTCTCCAATCCATAAATTTGCTGAAACTCAAAAGCCTCAGTATCTGCTGTACCTGTCATACCACCCAATTTGTTATACATACGAAAATAATTCTGAAAAGTAATTCCGGCAAGCGTCTGATTCTCCTTCTGAATCGGAACATTTTCTTTAGCCTCTACCGCTTGATGTAACCCTTCCGACCACCGTCTACCAGACATGAGTCGTCCAGTAAACTCATCCACTATCACTATTTCCCCATTCTGCACTACGTAATGCTGGTCTAGATGGAACAGCGCGTGCGCACGAAGCCCCGCATAAAGATGATGTATAAGATTAATATTAGCAGGATCATACAAACTGGCTCCCGCCTCTAACAAGCCGTCCTGAACAAGAATTTTTTCTGCATTCTCAAATCCCGCTTCACTCAGTAGTACTTGTTGAGTTTTTTCATCTACATTAAAATCTCCCGGCGCATCCTCTTTCTCCTGACGTACAAGCTTTGGAATCAGCTTATTCATACGTATGTAGACATCGGTATTACCTTCTGCCTGACCAGAAATAATCAGTGGAGTACGCGCTTCGTCAATAAGAATAGAATCTACTTCATCGATAATTGCGTAGTTAAGTGGCCGCTGCACCCTCTCAGCAGGATCATTAACCATATTGTCTCGCAGGTAATCAAAACCAAATTCGTTGTTTGTGCCGTATGTAATGTCAGCAGAGTAAGCCGCTTGCCTCTGTTCATGCTCCATATCAGACACAACAACTCCTACGCTAAGACCAAGGAACTGATGTATCTTTCCCATCCACTCAGAATCACGTTTAGCCAAGTAATCATTTACAGTAACTAAATGGAAGCCTTTACCATCTAAAGCATTAAGATATGAAGGCAAAGTTGCCATTAAAGTTTTCCCTTCACCCGTACGCATCTCGGCAATTTTTCCGTTATGCAACACCATGCCACCAATCAATTGCACCCCAAAATGTCGCATTCCTAAAACTCTTCTACTGGCTTCGCGCACTACTGCAAAGGCTTCGGGCAATAACATATCAAGTGTCTCTCCATCCTTAATACGTTGCCTAAATTCGTCTGTCTTTGCACGTAATTTTGCGTCTGTAAGTTCCGCAATTTTAATTTCCAGATTGTTAATTACACCAACCGTCTGGAAATATTGCTTGATCAGCCTATCGTTACGGCTACCAAATACTTTTTTAAAAACATTGTTAAACATGAGATATAAATTCTTCTACATAAATACCATCATCAAAAATAAAGGGTGGGGCCTTCGGCCCCACCCCGCCATTACTAATTCATGGCCCATGCTCAATTAATTTTCTTTAGAAACCGAGATGGGTTCATCGCTCTGCCTTTATGCCTAATTTCAAAATGCAAATGCGGACCAGTTGACCGGCCAGTATTGCCAACTTCTGCTATCTTTTCCCCCTGTTTAACCACCTGCCCGACTTTAACCAATCTTTTAGAAGCATGAGCATAGCGGCTTATAAGATCATTTCCATGATCAATAGAAACCATATTACCATATTCAGGGTGGCGATCAGAGTAAACCACCACGCCACTAGCTGCCGCTTCAATAGATGCCCCTGTTTCTGCTACAAAATCAATTCCCTTATGATAGGCTTTCTTACCGGTAAAAGGATCGGTGCGATAACCAAAACCAGATGATAACCATTTCGCGTCTACAGGCATATTAGTAGGGTGCATTTCTTTCTTGAGCCTGTCCTTTCTAAGGATAAGATCCAATGTTTCCAGTTTTCCCAACCGGTCATCTAATATGCGCGATAAATCTTCGACTCGATTGCCAAATTCACTAAAAGAAATATCTTTTGACGGCGAAGTAGATACCGCCCCACCTTGGCCAGGCATCTGATCAAACATAAATTCCTCTGGCTCAATACCAGATAACTCTGCAAGTCTTTTACCTACTGAATCTATTCTTAATAATTGAGCTTGCATCTGACCCATTTTAATTGCCATGGCATTTAAATTAACACGCAGATATTGCTGTCTTTTTTCATACTCTTCCTGCTGAATGCTCATTACAAATGAGCGAAAAGAAGGGCTATCAATTTTATCTACATATCGTAGAGATAAATAATTTAAACCTAAAGCTATCAGCACAATAATTAAAAATAGTGCCGCTAACAACGCCATAAAGTGTCTTTTCTTAAAGGTTAATGTCTTTGCCTTTGCAAGATGACTAGAAACCAGAATTATATTCATATATGCCTCCAAATTCTCGTACAATACATGTATATTTTTTTCTACATAGAACAATTTTATTGTTCTATGTCAAGAATTATCTTATTGCTTATTATGACAATACATAAAATTAATTTCTTCCTTAACACACTCAAAGACGCACCTGCGCATCAAGAATTATTTATCCAAGCCGATCGAATATCCGAAATGCAAGCAGCATTTATGGAGGTTATTCCGCCCAAACTAGTACAGTTCTGCGCTCTTGGTAAATTCACAGATGGGAAGTTAACTATCATAGTAGGTAATGGAACAATTGCAGCAAAACTCAAGCAGATTCTCCCATCACTACTCTCAAAATTTCACACATCAGGCTACGTTGAGGTTACTTCTATTCAAATCACTGTGCAAGCAAATTACTATATTTGTCATGCGGTTAACTTGCCCCGTAAAAAACCAGAAATAAGTCAGGCTGGCACAGAAAGCCTTAATATACTTGCCACTAATTTGCCTCTATCACCATTAAAGACTGCTGTCACATCAATGCTAAATAATCGGATCAACCCAACAAAAAAAGTTAGGCCATACAAAAAAAAATGAAAATTATATACATATGTGAAGAAGGCAACTAATTTCAGCATCCGACATAGTATTCCAATGAATTTTGCACTGTGCTAAAATTATATATTCAGGCAGGCGAATACCTCCTCCGATTAGCTAGCAAATATAAGCACACAAGCAGTTGTGTAATCCACAAGAAATAGTGCCGATTCTTAGCAAATGGCCAAGTAGCTCAGTTGGTAGAGCAGAGGACTGAAAATCCTTGTGTCGGGGGTTCAATTCCCTCCTTGGCCACCATAAAATAAATAATTACAACATAGCATTTCCTACTCTTTACTATTTTTTTGAAGTAAACCCAAACAATTCTGATTAAACCCCTAATTAGTGGTTACCAACCTATAGATCACAAAAAATACCGACTTCTAACATCTAGGACGGGAAATTAAATATTGAATTAATGAGCTCCTATACTTGTCTTACTTTATCTAAGATTGTAATTTTTTTTCTTTGATAGTATTCAAGCTCTTGAAATACTATAATCAGGGGTTCTCCATATTCTTTACCAGTTACTTACATAACAAACTATGGAATTATTGGCCTTCGGCATTAATTATCAGACTGCGCCTATTGATGTGCGAGAACAAGTCGTATTCTCGGATGACTCAATGGAGGATGCATTACATGATCTAGTTGCTCATCATGCTGTAAAAGAGGCCGCGATCGTCTCTACCTGTAATCGTACGGAGATCTATTGCAGCACGGATAAACCAGAGGAAGCAAAAAATTGGTTGGCCAGCTTTCATCAGCTGCAAATGCGTGAATTAGAACCATATCTCTACAGTCTACCTCGCGAGCATGCAGTAAAGCATGCCTTCAGAGTTGCAAGCGGCTTAGATTCAATGGTATTGGGTGAGCCACAGATACTGGGTCAGCTAAAAAATGCAGTAAAATCTGCAGAACTTGCCGGCACACTAGGTTTGTTATTGCATAAACTTTTTCAGCGCACTTTTTTTGTTGCAAAAGAAGTTCGCACATCCACTGAAATTGGTGCCAATTCTGTTTCCATGGCTGCTGCTGCCACACAGCTAGCAGAAAGAATTTTTGGAGATATTAGTGCACAACGTATACTCCTTATTGGAGCGGGGGAAATGATTGAATTATGTGCTGGTAGTTTCTCAGCACGTCACCCAAAGAGTATTACTGTCGCCAACCGTACTGCAGAACACGCTCAGGCCCTGGCGAATCGTTTCAAAGCAGAGTCGATAACACTAAATGAACTCCCAGAACAACTAGCTCTTCATGACATTGTCGTAACCTGTACGGCAAGCCCCCTTCCGATACTTGGAAAAGGCATGATGGAACGAGCAATTAAAAAACGTAAGCATCGTCCAATTTTTATGGTTGATCTGGCCGTGCCACGGGATGTTGAACAGGAGGTATTAGAGCTTGACGATGTGTTTCTCTATACTGTGGATGATCTCTCAGATATTGTTCAGGAAGGGTTGGATTCACGACAAGGTGCAGTAGTTCAGGCAGAAGCCATCATTAATTCAAATGTTATTAATTTTATGCACTGGCTAGAATCTCGTGAATTGGTCCCAACCATCCGTGCATTGCGTAGCCAAGCGGAGCACTATCGTCGGCATGAGCTTGACCGCGCACTTAAACTTTTGGCAAGAGGTGGGGACTCAAAAAAAATTATGGAGTCATTAAGTAATAGCCTGACCAACAAACTTCTACACTCTCCCTCCGATGTACTAAACCATGCCTCATCAGATGAAAGAGATGAGCTTGTCGATATGATAAATCGGCTCTACCAACTTGATCGTTTAGAATGAACGAGGGTATCACTACCAAGCTCATGCAGTTGAGCTCACGCCTGGAAGAACTGGACGGCCTACTAAGCAGTGAAGATGTAACCTCTGACCTGAATAATTACCGTAAGCTTACACGCGAGCATGCAGAGATTGTTCCAGTAGTCGAGCTTTATCGCGCATATCAACTTGGTGAACGCAATATTCAGGCTGCCCAGGAGATGATTGCTGACGCTGAAATGCGTGAATTTGCTGAAGATGAAATCCGAAGTGAAAAAGAAAAGCTTATACAAATTGAGCTGGAATTGCAGAAATTATTACTCCCCAAGGATCCAAATGATGAACACAACCTTTTCCTAGAGATTCGAGCCGGTACAGGTGGAGATGAATCAGCACTATTTGCCGGAGATCTATTTCGTATGTATACACGTTTTGCCGAACGAGAACACTGGCAAGTAGAAATCATTTCGCAAAGTTTATCTGAGGTTGGTGGATATAAAGAAATTATTGCCCAGATATCAGGTGACGGCGCCTATTCTAAACTTAAATTTGAATCAGGAGGTCACAGGGTACAGCGCGTCCCCACTACAGAGACTCAAGGCCGTATCCATACTTCTGCCTGTACGGTTGCAATAATGCCGGAAATAGATGAGATATCAGATGTAGTATTAAACCCTTCAGAGCTGAGAATTGACACCTACCGGGCATCTGGCGCAGGGGGCCAGCATATAAATAAAACTGATTCGGCTGTACGAATTACTCATAATCCTACAGGTATTGTTGTTGAGTGCCAGGATGGACGCTCACAACATAAGAATAAAGCACAAGCGATGAGTGTTTTGATTGCCAGAATTCGTGATAAACAGATGAGTGAACAACAAGCCAAACAAGCCGCTACCCGTAAATTACTCATTGGTAGTGGCGATCGTTCAGAAAGAATCCGTACCTATAATTTCCCACAAGGCCGTATATCTGATCACCGCATAAACCTTACACTCTATAAAATAGACCAAATTATGGATGGTGATTTAAACGAATTATGCTCTACGCTAGCTTCAGAACATCAAGCAGAACAACTGGCGGCAATGGGAGAGTAAAAGGCCGCTCCACTCCGAAACACTCCTGATCTCGAATCCGGAGCCTTCTATCTCCGATCTGGCACCATAAAATGAATTTCGAAAATCAGCAATACATTACAACAGAAGATGTTCTGAGTCAGGCACATATTCTTATTTCCTGTAATGACGCGCGAATATTATTACAACATGTTCTTAAAACAAATCATGCCCACATAATTACCCACCCCGAACAAAACCTAACTCCGATTCAAATACATACGTTTCAATTACTGGTTAAGCGACGTGCCAGTGGCGAGCCAATCTCTTATATTCTTGGTGAGTGTGAGTTTTACAGTATAAAATTTAAAGTTACACCTTCTGTACTAATTCCTAGGCAAGAAACCGAACTACTCGTAGACTTAGCATTAGAGAAAGTTTCCTCAAGCATGTCATGCAAAATACTAGACCTTGGTACTGGTAGCGGAGTAATCGCAATAACCATTGCAAAATACCGGATTCTATCCAATACTACCGCAGCTGATAATTCTGCAGATGCCATAGCTATCGCCAAAATAAATGCAGAGCGTCTTAGCGTAAACAACGTCAATTTTATCAAGAGCGACTGGTTTCAAGCGTTAACTAAAAGAAAATTTGACCTTATCATTTCTAACCCGCCCTATATTGCCCTGAATGATCCCCATCTAAATCAGCAGGACCTACGTTTTGAACCAAAATTAGCTCTGGTTGCTGGGCAAGATGGGATGGTTTGTATCCAAACGATCATTTCTTCCGCTACTTCATACATAAATGCAGGCGGATGGCTACTATTAGAACATGGTTACAATCAAGCTAAAATAACCAGACAATTACTAAAAGAAGCTGGCTTTATCAGTATCTTTTCTCGCTCAGATTTAGCAGGAATACCAAGGGTCAGCGGTGGAAGATATGCCCCCCCTTTAAAAAGCTGTTAAACTATTAGAATTGGCTAGCTAATCAAGTTGAGAAGAACTTTTTTAGATCAGCACTAATTTCATTGCATATGAAATTAGTAATTAATATGAGGAGAGGTTCGGTATGAATACGCAAGAAATTATCAGTGAACAAGTAACCACTAACTCTGTGGTTCTCTATATGAAAGGTACCCCGGAAAATCCACAATGTGGCTTCTCAGCACATGCTGTAAAAATACTAGATGCTTGTGGGGCAAGTAATATCTTTACTGTTGACGTACTCCCTAACCCAGAAATTAGACAGGGTATTAAAGAATACTCAAATTGGCCAACTATCCCACAACTCTATATCGATGGTAGTTTTATCGGTGGCTCGGATATCGTAGCAGAAATGTACGAGAACGGAGAATTACAAAAATTAATTAAGAAATAGACCTCATCATTTGGCTAAAACTAATTATAAAAAATAAATTCAATCGTTCTTCTAATTGCTTAAAAACTCCGCAATTACCCAGTAACGTGCAAATTTACCAACTGCCATAAACAATAGGACCCATAGCCAGTTGACCCGAAGCCAGCCTGCCGCAACACACAACACATCACCTATTAGAGGAACCCATGACAGTAATATCACCGGGCTTCCGTAACTACGTACCCACTCAAGTCCTCGTCTACTGCCACTGTATTTCTTGAGAAATGCCTTTTCATCTGGCAAGAGCCTCCCAATTAAATAAGAGCTTATGCCGCCCAAGGTATTACCAAGTGAAGCAACCCCCAAAGCAGGCCAATATAACTGGGGATAAGCTTTTAATACTCCAAACAATACTGCTTCTGACCCACCTGGGAGCAATGTGGCAGCAAAGAAACTACTGGCAAATAAAGCTAATAGGCTTGACTGCTCATCCATAAATATATCCAAATTTAAACACGCCACAGTTTAGCGTTAAATTAGCCCATAATGAAATATACAAGCAAAATATTTTTACCATAATTTAATTTTCACTATAAATTTCTGCTATTTAAATTTACTATAGCCTTTGTACCTAACTCTACCTGAGATATGATCTTTCACCCGCCAAAATTTTACTTGGCGATATTATTAGGTAGTGATATGCTTATTAATACTCCATATCCTGTTAAAAAAAAGAGGAAAATTATGAAAGAAAAATTAACTTTCAAGCAAGATGTCGACTCAATTATTGGATCTAAAAGTCTCCTGAAACACCCATTCTATGTCGCTTGGACTGAAGGAAAACTTTCAAAGCATCAGCTACGTAAATACGCTGAACAATACTTTCATAATGTTTTAGCTGAACCAACTTATTTAAGTGCAGTACATTTCAATACTCCTCATTTCCATACTGAAACTAATAGTGGCGATATCAGTGTTCGACAAGAGGTATTAGAGAACCTAATCAGTGAAGAATATGGTGAAAAAAATCATCCTGGCCTATGGAAAAACTTTGCATTAGCTTTAGGTTCAAGCGAGAAAGAATTAGCTAATGCAACTGCCTTACCTGGTACAGAAAATCTTGTTACAACTTTTCGGGATATTTGCCTGAATCAACCATTCTATGCTGGCCTAGCAGCTATGCATGCATTTGAATCACAAGTACCAGAAATTGCCGCAGTAAAAATTGATGGTTTAGCAAAATTCTATGGGATGAACAATCCTGATAGCTATGAATTCTTTACAGTACACCAGGAAGCTGATATCCATCATTCAAGGGCAGAATGGGCCTTAATTGAAAGGTTCGCTGATACCCCAGAGAAAAAAGCTGAGGTTCTGGCTGCTACTACCGAAGCATGTAATGCTCTTTGGAAATTCCTTGATGGAATCTATGAAAATTACTGTTCGGATCTCAATATTGAATGCAAAGAAGTGACAATGCATTAGAGAATCAGGATACGATTACAAACTATAAGTATCTCTATATAGTGTGAATTCTATCCTGGCCTCATCTTAGTTAATTTATTTGGTATCTACAGTATACTTAGAATCTCTTCTTGTAGTTTGATTAATGTCTTTGTTTCATTTAATATTTTTCCTGTAACAAGAAAAATATCTTCTACACGTTCGCCCATCGTATTTACCTTGGCGCCATGTACTCTGACATCAGAACCCACCAAAACTTGAGCAACACGTGACAGTAACTTTGGCTGGTCTCCGGCAACAATTGATAGGACATGATGGGCCCCTCTTTCATCTGGCTCAATACCAACCTCAGGTGTAATTGGAAAATGCTTAAGGTGGCGGCTTATTCGCACTTGTGAGGGAAATTTAAGAGGTAGCTGTTGTTCCAATTCCTGTTTTAATCCATACTCCACAATACGAGTCACATCACGATATTGCCCTGCCGTGAATGGATTCAATACTAAAAAACTATCAAGTGCGTAACCATTCTTTGTAGTATGAATTTTAGCTTCAACAATACTGCAATCAATATGCTCAAAAAATCCACAAATACGCGAAAATAAGTCTTTTTGGTCCGCAGTATATACCATTACATGGACACCATCTCCGGCAGGAATAGCTCGAGCTTTAACAACCGGCGCGAGAGTATTAATCCTGTAGTAGAGCTGTCGTGTATGCCACGCGATTTCTTGTGGGTCATTCTGTAAAAAATATGTTGTATCTAGCTCTGACCAGAACTGTTTATGTGCGTCTTTAGGAATAGAATCATGTTGCAATAATTCTAATACCCTAATTTTATGAGTTTCTAGGGTCCCGCCAGCATATGATTCACCGCATAAATAACGCCACGTCTTCCAAAACAAATCCTCTAATAACTTACCTTTCCAACTATTCCATAGCTTAGGGCTGGTACCGCGTATATCTGCAACTGTAAGTAAATAAATTGCGATGAGCCGACGCTCATTCCTTACATGCGAAGCAAAATGAAGTATTATTCTTGGGTCTGATAAGTCTTTTTTCTGTGCTGTGACTGACATTATCAAATGATTCTCTACCAGCCATGATACTAATTCCATATCTTCTGCAGATAGCCTATGCTGCATACAAAACCTCTTGACCTCTTTCTTCCCAAGCAGAGAGTGGTCTCCATTACGCCCTTTAGCAATATCGTGGAATAAACCTGCAAGATAAAGAGTTTCAGGCCGATCAAATTCACTTATGAGTTGGCTACACAGTGGATACTCATGCGCAAAATCAGAAACCATAAAACGACGTAGATTTCTTACAACCATTAAAATATGCTCGTCTACTGTGTAAATGTGGAACAAGTCATGCTGCATTTGACCAATAATTCGCCCAAATGCCGGAATATAACGCCCTAATATTCCGTAGCGGCTCATGAAACGTAACTCCCTGGTAAGCCCACGTGGCTGACGTAAAATCTCCATAAATAGGTTGCAATTATGTACGTTTAACCGGAAATCCGAGTTAATAAGAGATGTTGCATGCCAGAGTGCTCTCAGTGTAGTGGCACTAAGAGCTTTTAATTCAGGATGCTGCTGTAGCATTAGAATACTTTCTAGAATAACACTCGGCTCTTTCCTGAAAATACATTCATCTCTTACCTCAAGCAATTCATTGCGTTTCTGAAAATATTTATTTAATATTACAGGTGTTACGTTTACATACGGGAAAATTTCTGTTCGTAAAGTAAGCAAAAGAATAGTATTAATTTGGGCTACAGATTTTGCAGCACGGTAGTAACGCTGCATTAATATTTCGCCCGCTAAACGTGGTGATTTATCAGCAATTTTGTATTCTTTAGCAAGCAAGGTCTGGAAATCAAACAACAGCCTGTCTTCACGGCGTCCTGTAAGATAATGAAGTCGAATACGAAGGCCCTGTAAGATTTTCTCATTCCGCTTTGTAAGTCGAGCCTCCTCTCTTGTTATAAACCCTCTCTTGACAAGATCAGACCAGGATCTCCCATATCCAGCAGCACGACTAACCCATAAAATATTTTGTAAGTCACGCAGACCGCCGGGGCTTTCCTTTAAATTAGGCTCAAGATTATAGGTTACTTCATGATAACGGCCATGACGCTGCTGTTGCTCAAACTGTTTAGCGTTGAAGAACTCTCGTGGATTTAACCCAGATATTATTACTTGTGAGTAAATTCTGAATAATTTACTGCTTCCTGCAAGCCGACGCGCCTCAAGTAAGCTTGTCTGTACCGTAATATCTTTTGCCTCTTCTGTACATTCAGTTAGTGTACGGACGCTATGACCCACCTCTAATCCCATATCCCACAACAAATGTACCCAGCTCTCTAGCTTCGATTTTGTAACAGCATCCATTGCTTCCTGCTTATTTCCTTTAGCAGGAAGCAGAACCACTAAATCTATATCTGAATTAGGGAAAAGATATCCACGACCATATCCACCCACAGCCAATAAGGTAATTGAAACTGGGAGCGCCATTTCTTTCCATGCCTGGCGCAATACAATATCAACTAACCTACAATGACCACGAAGTAATACCGTGCTGTTCGCATTTTTATTAAATTGTTCACGTAATACTTTACGACCTTGTATCAGTGATTTTTTTCCGTTTATGGAATTTAACGGGCTTGGTAAAGACCTTACCTCAATATCCATTGATTTGAATCAGACACGAAATACGGGTTTTGGTGGGGCGCCTTCAGATAGTGTCAGAATTTCATACCCTGTATTAGTAACTAACACTGTATGCTCCCACTGAGCCGATAGACTATGATCTTTAGTAACTATAGTCCAGCCATCTGCCATTTGACGAATGGATGCCTTACCTGCATTAATCATTGGCTCTACTGTAAAAATCATACCCGCCTTTAATTGCAAGCCGGTTCCAGCGCAACCATAATGGAGGACCTGCGGGTCGTCATGAAATTTGGTGCCTATACCATGACCACAAAATTCTTTTACTACACTACAACCCAAATTCTCAGCAAAGCTCTGAATAGCGTAACCTATATCACCTAAATGCTTATTTGGTTTAATTTCGTCTATTCCACGCCACATAGATTCATAAGTAATCTCACACAAACGTTTAGCTTGAATCGGCGCCTCACCCACATAATACATACGACTTGTATCACCATGATAGCCGTCTTTAATTACCGTTACATCAATATTAACAATATCGCCTGCTTTCAGCCTTTTCTCACCGGGCACACCATGGCATACCTGATGATTAACTGAGGTACAAATTGATTTTGGATATGGCTTATGTCCTGGTGGTGCATAATTAAGTGGAGCAGGAATCGTATTCTGCTCATTTAACATATAATCATGACATAGCTTGTCAAGTTCACTGGTTGTTATTCCAGGCTTAACAAAAGGCGTAATGAAATCGAGAACCTCTGATCCAAGTCTCCCAGCAACCCGCATTTTTTCAATCTCTTGCGGGGAATTAAGATGTACCGTCATAATATTCCCTATTTAAATAAATATTATTTATAGCAAAAATAGCAATATGAGTTTGTAAAATAATTTACTAACTACTTCAACTACACCTACTAATGTTTAATTTTGCAGACTGTAAATCAGAGTAAAACTGACCGTCCCTTGCAAGGCGGACTGTCGGCGTTGACAGTAGCTTAATTTTTTCCGGCTTAAGCTCTGGTCGTAATTGAACTTCCCTATCAGAATTAGTGTCAAATTTGATATGAAATAAAAATACCAAATTGGCTACTAATAGTAGAAAGAAAAATACTTTCATTATGGGTATACTTTCATTGTTAGTCGTTTATTGTTGTTAACAGACGCGGGCCTTGTTAAAATGCTCCGCTAATCTAACTTATGCTATTCTTCTCGAGGCTCCTGAAATGCAAGGTATGAAAGTAGTATCAAACTTAATAATATTAATTCCACTACTATTGTCTAGTCAGATTTTTGCTGAAAATTCAACAAAAACTGATTCCCAGGACAATACTATTGTCAACGGCGATCCTAATAAAGGAGAAAAAATTGCAAGCAAAGTTTGTGCCGGTTGTCATAGCGCTGATGGCAATAGCATTATTCCATCAAACCCAATTCTAGCTGGACAACATCCAGAGTATATCACTAAGCAATTACTAAATTTTAAATCACAAGATAATAAGCCTGCCGAAAGAAAAAATTCGGTCATGGCCGCAATGGTTGCTCCTCTCTCAGCTGAAGACATGAAGAATATTGGTGCTTATTACGCCCAACAGGAACCTACTCCTGGTGCAGCAAAAGACAAAGAACTTGCTGAGCAAGGCGAGAAAATTTATCGTGGCGGAAATATAGAATCTGGCCTACCTGCATGCTCTGGATGTCACTCTCCAAATGGAAGTGGTATCCCGCCTCATTATCCGCGCCTTGCTGGACAACATGCTGTATACACAGCAGCACAACTTCGATCCTTTCGAACTGAACAGCGGGCTAATGATACTAACAAAGTAATGAGAGAAATTGTTTCCCGCATGAGTGAAAAGGAAATGGAAGCAGTAGCTGAATTTATAAGAGGCTTAAACTAAGCTCATAATAAATTAAAGCCATACTCTAACTGGATAACATTACTTCCAAGTGCTAAATACTCTCTCAGCCGCTTGTAATGTTTTTCTGATTACCATATCACTATGGGCAGAAGAAACAAATCCAGCTTCAAAGGATGATGGTGCAAAATAAATACCTTCTTCTAGCATCGCATGGAAAAATCGATTAAAAGATTCTACATCGCACTCCATTACCTCAGCGTAACTTGACGGTATGTCTCCTCGAAAATAAAGACCAAACATCCCTCCTAATGATTGCGCGCAGAATGGAATCTCATATTTCTTTGCTATGCCAGTAAGACCATTAGTAAGTTGCTGAGTACTACTAGTAAGCTTTTCGTAGAATCCAGGAGTTTGTACCATCTGTAAAGTAGCAAGCCCGGCACTAACAGCTATCGGGTTACCAGATAGTGTTCCTGCCTGATATACTGAACCTACGGGAGCAAGACATTGCATGATTTCTCGTTTGCCACCAAAGGCCGCCATTGGCATCCCGCCACCAATCACTTTACCTAATGTAGTAAGATCTGGCTTAATATTATAAACCCCTTGGGCGCACCCCAGTCCAACACGGAAGCCAGTCATCACCTCATCAAAAATTAATACACTGCCATACTTCGTACATAACTCACGTAGTGCTGGTAAAAACTTAGGGTTTGGTGTTACAAAATTCATATTACCTGCAACCGGCTCTACAATAACTGCAGCGACTTCTCTACCGGCCTTACTGAATATTTGTTCTAGCTCTTCAAGATCATTGAAGTTTAATACAGTAGTACTATTTGTAACTTCTGCAGGGACCCCTGCAGAACTTGGACAACCAAGAGTAAGTGCTCCAGAACCTGCTTTTACTAGTAATGCATCATCATGGCCATGATAACAACCCTCAAATTTGATGATGCGATTTCTGCCAGTATAACCCCGTGCGAGACGAATCGCAGTCATGGTGGCTTCAGTACCTGAGCTTACAAGCCTCACTTGCTCAATGGATGGAACCAGCTTGCATAATAGCTCGGCTATTTCCAACTCAGCCTCAGTTGGAGCACCGAATGTTAACCCATCTTTTATTTTATTTTGTACGGCTTTAATTACTTCTGGATGAGCGTGACCCAGAATCAGTGGCCCCCAAGAGCCCACATAATCTATATAGCTCTTATTATCTGCATCCCATACATATGCCCCCTTTCCTTGCTTAAAAAATACAGGCGTACCACCAACTGATTTAAAAGCACGTACCGGTGAATTAACTCCACCTGGGATAAATTCTTGAGAGCGTTGAAATAGTTTCTGATTAAGTGAAGTCATTTGATAGCTCATTTAAATTATTAATGGAATATTTAGTTTGTTTGAATATACAGGATAGTTTTTTGGTTTCAAGTTGAATATTTATGGAGTTAAAAATAGAACTGCTAACCGCTACTGCATCAGCCCCCTTATATACTAGTTCTACAATATTTTCTGAATCAATTCCTCCGATTGCAACAACTGGGATTTGTAGGCACTGTTTTGCCTTGCACAATAAATTTATAGGTGCGGAGACTGCACCAGGTTTTGTACTAGAAATATAAAAAGACCCGAATGCTACATAATCTGCGCCATAGTTTTCTGCTTCAATAGCGTATCTGAGTTTATTGTAACAAGAGGCCCCAATGATTTTTCCTGGCCCTAATCTACGTCGAGCTTCAACTACCGTTATATCCTCTATTCCAAGGTGCACACCATCTGCGCCAACTTTAATTGCAAGATCCAGGTCATCATTAATAATCAATGGCGTATTAAATTCATGGCAAAGAGTAGAAAGCAAAGCTGCCTGTTCCAACTTTAGAGCATTGTCAGCTATCTTGTTACGATATTGAATTAGCTGCACACCACTAATAAGTACTTGCTGCGTTAACATAACCAAATTAGTAGTATCAATTAGGTCTGGAGTTATTGCATATATACCGCTAATCCTTGGGCTCGACATCCAGCTCATCCTCCTCTTTAGAGTCATGCTCATTACGCGCCCAAAATAAACGATCCGGTAAATATTGCCCCATCCCCGGATGAAAACCAGATTTTAGAGCCTGCCAAGTATATTCTTGAGCCTCATACACTCCGTCAGAAACAGGTAGGCCATTGGCAATCATTGCCGCAATAGCAGAAGCCAAGGTACACCCTGATCCATGATATGAGCCAGTTAGTCGCTGCCATACATCTGACCTAACAACACCTGAACCTGTATAAAGGGTATTCGTCACCTGACGAGTATTTTCATGGGCTCCTGTTATTAACACGTACTCACAGCCCATATGTAGAATCCGTTCACTACATTGCCCCAGATCCAACTCATCTGAATCTTCCATCTCATCCTGCGCCAATCGACGAGCCTCTATGCTATTTGGAGTAATGATAGTAGTCTGAGGAAACAATAATTCACGCATTGCTAAGATCATATCCTCATTCGCGAATTCGTCACCACGGCCTGAACTAAGGACGGGATCCAGAACTACTGGAATATTCGGATAGTCCGACACTATTTCAGCAATAGTGGCTATATTTTCAACACTACCCAACATTCCAATTTTGAATACATGTACTGGCATATCTTCAAGCACTGCACGGGCTTGGTCTGCTACCCACCCTGGGTCTAGTGCCATCACATCATCCACTCCAACAGTATCTTGTACCGTAATTGCAGTAATTACTGACAAAGGATGGCAGCCCATACTTGCAAGGGTGAGAGTGTCTGCCTGAATCCCAGCACCACCGCTAGAATCGTTGGCAGAAAAAGAAAGCACTATTGGGGGTGGCTGAAGCATACGTTAATACCGTAAAATGACATTTTAACCTAAAATACAAATATTATGCCTACTACTGAAACTCCTGCATTCCGCAGCTACATGTGCCTTATTTGCGGTTACGTATATGACGAAAGCGAAGGATCTCCAGAAGAGGGCATCCCTCCTGGCACACGTTGGGATGATGTACCGATAAACTGGGTCTGTCCTGAGTGTGAGGCTCGTAAAGAAGACTTTGAGATGATTGAAATTTAAATGAGAATTCTACATGCCATGCTACGGGTTGGAAACCTGGAGAACTCAATCGGGTTTTATTCTCAAGTTCTTGGAATGAGAGTACTTCGCCGCAAAGACTATCCTGAGGGAAGATTTACTTTGGCATTTGTTGGCTATCAAAATGAGAGCGATGCCACAGCAATTGAATTAACCCACAACTGGGATACAAAAGAATACGATTTAGGGGCTGGCTTCGGCCACATCGCAATTGAAGTAGATGATGCATATATAGCGTGTGAAATGGTTAAAAAACGTGGGGGAAGGGTTACACGTGAAGCAGGGCCTATGAAACATGGCCTCACAGTAATTGCTTTCGTGGAGGATCCTGACGGCTATAAAATTGAGTTTATCCAGAAAAAAGTATCCGGGTAATAGCCCAATTAAAAATAATTAAATTATTTTATAGATAAATTACTAATCATTTCTGGCAAGCATTAACGCAGCCGCAAAAAAACTATCTGTATTATGCTCCCCTGGGTATAACTGCAAAAACATACCAGTATCAAGTGGGATCTTCTGCTGCATAAACAATTCTGCACAATTTAGTAATGTGAATTTAGTATGCGCAGCAAGAAAATTCTCAATTATCTCTTGATTCTCCTCTGGCAAAAAACTACAAGTGGCGTATACCAGTCTGCCTCCTGGTTTTAGTAATTTTGCCGCTGATACAAGAATTGCTTCTTGACCCCGCCTTGCTTCTTCAATATTTTCTGGTGTTTGACGTAATTTTATATCTGGGTTTCGGCGCAATGTTCCTAGTCCGCTACATGGTGCATCTACAATAACTCGGTCAACTTTCCCGGCCAATCGCTTTACCTTGACATCATTTTCATTGCTTATCCATCTCGGAAATAGATTGGAAAGGCCTGATCGCTTCAGACGTGGCTTCAATCTATTTAATCTTCTCTCAGAAACATCAAATGCATATATGCGCCCTTTTGAGCCCATCAGTGCACCCATCATTAGCGCTTTACCGCCTGCTCCAGCACAAAAATCTACTACTATTTCCCCTCGCTTTGGCTGTAACAAATATCCCAGAAGCTGGCTTCCCTCATCCTGTATTTCAATATGGCCAGTAATAAACATCTCATGACTCTGAATCGTTGATTTCCTAACAAGACGAATACCGATAGGTGAATAGCTCGTTGCGCTTGCATCAATGCCATCCTTGCTTAATCTCGTAAGTACATCATTACGATTCGCTATTAACGTATTTACTCTCAAATCAAGCGGCGCCTGTTTCTGAAATGAGAGGCCCAAAGCAAGAATATTCGTATCTAGCATCTTCGCTTGAATCTTTTCAACCAGCCACTCAGGAAACTCCGTCCGAATAGTTAGTGGCAACGAATCCAGTTCCATTTCTTTTATTTTTATGAGCTGCTTTATTTCAGCTTCAGTGATAAATGGCTTTAATTCTCGCAAATTCATACCTAGAAATTTTGCAAGGTATGCAAGAATCAATAGGCGGGGAATAGTTGTACCAGTTATATATTTAAGAGAGAAGAAATGCCGAAGAACACCGAACACAGTGTCCGCTATAAATGTACGGTCATTTACACCAAGCTTATTATTTTCACGAAAAAAATTTCTCAGCACCCCATCAGCAGGGCCTTTTAATTGCTGTACTGCACGTAGTGCTGCAATAGCCATGTCCAACTGATACAGAGCAAGGCGCATCTTTTATAAACCCTTGCGATAAAAATAAATAAATAAATCACTCATGTGATTCTGATGAATATAAAACTTAATTTTCAGAAATTTCATTACATACTTTAACGCTATTTCCTGAAATTTTTAAGCGGCCTTCCACAAATAAATGCACAGCCTCTGGAAATATACGGTGCTCCTGTAACAGGACCCGTGCAGCTAGCGTTTCATTAGTATCATCAGGCAGTACCGGAACTGTTGCCTGAATAATAATTGGCCCATGATCCACCTCTGACGTAACAAAATGTACTGTACAACCATGTATTTTTACGCCTTCTTTTAATGCTTTTTTGTGAGTTCCTAGCCCAGGAAAAGCAGGCAATAATGAAGGATGAATATTTATTAATCTATCTTTATATTTGTTAACAAAATCACCTCCTAACACTCGCATAAAACCAGCTAATACAATAAGAGATGGCCGATAAAGATTAATCTTATCTGCGAGCAACAGATCAAATTCTGCACGATCCGAATATTTCCTATGATCTACTACACATGTTTCAATATTATGTTTTTTTGCTATCTCCAGCCCGGCCGCATCAGGATTGTTACTAATAACAGCAGCTATTCTGACTGGCAGCGCCGCCTCAATTAAGGCCTGCATATTACTACCACGACCAGAAATAAGAATAACAATCGATTTCATTAGATTAATTGTAATATGGATGAAATTAAACGCTAATCATTCAACGAGAATCTGCTCTTCCCCTTCACCACGTCTTTGTATTGTGCCAATATGCCATACAACTTCTCCTGCATTACGTAATTCCTTCATTGCAGCTTCAACATGTTCATTAGAAATAATTATTGCCATCCCTATACCGCAATTAAATACACGATGCATTTCACAATCCGTGATTTTTCCTTTCTGCTGTAACCAGCTAAATAACTCCGGCATATCCCAGGCTGATCTTTCCAATACAGCAGCAAGGCCTTCGGGTAAAATGCGTGGAATATTTTCCACTAGCCCGCCTCCTGTGATATGTGCCATACCTTTTACTGGGAAATGTTTCAATAAATTAAGTAACGGTTTTACATAAATACGAGTCGGTTCCATGATCGTATCCATCAATAACTTACCATTTAGGCTGGCAGCTATATCGATATGACTTTCTTCCAAAATCTTACGAATTAAAGAGTACCCGTTTGAATGCGGACCACTAGAAGCAAGGCCAAGGACAGCATCACCTTCCGTAATAGACTGGCCATCTATGATTCGATCCTTCTCAACAACCCCTACGGCGAAGCCTGCGAGATCATATTCATGATCTGGATACATCCCTGGCATTTCAGCTGTTTCGCCACCAATTAAAGCGCATCCCGCTTGCTCGCACCCTGAAGCAATACCTTTAACTATTCGAGTAGCGATATCAACATCCAATTTGCCACAGGCAAAATAATCAAGAAAGAATAGTGGCTCTGCCCCCTGTACCAGAATGTCGTTAACACTCATTGCTACTAGATCTATACCAATAAAGTCATGCTTCTCAAGTTTAAATGCAAGCTTCAGCTTTGTGCCAACACCATCCGTGCCGGATACCAACACCGGGTTTTTGTAATTTTTTGAGATCTCAAACATCGCACCAAAACCACCAATCCCGCTAAGAACTTCCGGGCGTATAGTGCGCTTAACATATGGCTTAATGTTTTCTACTAAACGATAGCCTGCATCAATATCAACGCCTGCATCATAGTAAGACATTCTTTTTGTGTCCGAATTTCCCCGATTAGATGAAGTCAAGTTGAGTTCTCACGTTGTAGCAGTTAGAGTATAGTTTATAGGGACAACAATTTTACCGTAAATGGACAATAAACACTCTGCCAATTTACATTATCTATTGTGGCTGGCCTTAGCTACCATAGCAGGTTTATTAATTTATCTTCTAAGCCCGATACTCACGCCATTTCTTTTGGCGGGAATCATTGCCTATATCTTTAATCCGCTGGTAACAAAAATAGAGCTATGGAAAATTAACCGCTCTCTGGGCGCGATATTAATCATGGCATTTTTACTATGCATACTTACAGCATTGATTATTATCATTACTCCCTTATTCGAAAGAAAAATTTCCCTGTTAATTGAGAAAATGCCAGTTTATCTTGAAACCATTAGAAGCGGTCTGGTTCCTTGGCTAGAAACACAGCTAGGCACCAATTTACAACTAGATGCCGCCCAACTCAAACTAGTATTACAAGAACACTGGCAAGACACTGGTGGAGTTCTTGCCAAGCTAATACCTTCAATCCAAAGTAGTGGCGTAGCTACAATGGAATTTGTCCTGAATATGTTACTTATGCCAGTAGTGTTATTTTATTTATTACGAGACTGGGCGCATTTGATTAAACTTATTGACGAAACAATTCCGCGTGACTGGCACGAACAAGTAAACGAGCTAGCAAATGCATCAGATAAGGTATTGGCTGAGTTTTTGCGAGGACAGCTTTCTGTAATGTTAATAATGAGTTTCTGTTATGTGACAGGGTTATGGATGGTGGGGCTTGAGTTTGCACTGCCAATTGGCATAATAGCTGGAATATTAGTGTTTGTTCCTTACCTTGGTCTAGGCATTGGTCTTGTTTTAGCAACCTTAGCAGCACTTATACAGTTTCAAGACTGGAATGCTCTTCTACAAGTTTGGCTTATTTTTGGTATCGCACAGCTACTAGAAAGTATGGTAATAACACCTTGGTTGGTTGGAAATCGTATAGGACTCCATCCGGTAATAGTCATCTTTGCGCTACTTGCATTTGGCCAGCTATTTGGGTTTGTTGGCCTGTTGCTGGCGTTACCAGCAAGTGCTGTACTACTAGTCTGGTTACGACATGTTCGCAAGCAGTACTTGGAAAGCAATCTCTATAATCCTTAGATGAAGCAGCTACTCCTGGATATTTCTCCCCCTTGCTTACCTACATTAGAAAACTTTGTACCGGGACGCAATCTTGAGCTATTTGAAACCTTGAAGAACATCCTTGGGGGGCACGAGCAAGAGCGCTTTATATACCTATGGGGAGTGAATGGGTGCGGAAAAAGTCATTTATTACAAGCAGTGGTTGAATCATTTATACAAAATAAATTAAACGCAGATTATATTAACTGTGGTATAACGCAAAACTTTAAAATGGATTTTTCTGTAGTCGATAAAATTAACTGTTTAACAATAGACAATGTAGACCGCCTAAACGCGTCAACACAAATTGATTTATTTAATCTCTACAATCATATTCGAGATGAGTGCCAATCATTTATGTTGGTAAGTGGTTCTGTTGCTCCGTCACAACTAAAATTACGTGAGGATTTAGTTACACGTTTGGGATGGGGGTTAATCTATCAGGTTCACGAATTATCTGATAATGAAAAAATACAAGCCATGAAAAAACATGCTAAAAGAAAGGGGTTTGAATTGACTCAGGATGTATGTAATTATTTACTACGACATGTAAAACGTGATTTGCCTTCACTGCTCGTCACGCTTGATGCTCTTGATCTTCACTCACTTAGAGAAAAACGCCCAATTACTATTCCTATGTTGCGCGAACTACTGCTTCCAGCATCATGAATTTGGCCTTATTTGATCTTGATAATACGCTTCTAATTAGTGACAGTGACTTTGAGTGGTCTCAATTCCTGATTGAGAAAAAAGTTCTTGGTCGCAAAGAATATGAGTCACGTAATTTAGAATTTTATGAGCAATATAAGTCTGGAACATTAAATATAAATCAATTTTTAGATTTCCAGTTACAACCATTATCTCTCTATCCCCGTACCCAACTTGATGACTGGCATAATGAATTTATGGCAAAAAAAATTATGCCGCAGATTGCACCGGGCGCATATAAACTGATCAATGAACATATGCTAGGGGGTGACTTGTGTATTATTATCACTGCCACGAACCGTTTTGTTACCGAGCCAATTGCAAGAATACTTGGGATTAATAATCTAATTGCAACTGAACCTGACCAGGAAGATGGTGAGTTTAACGGCCAAGTTTTTGGCACCCCATGCTTTAGAGAAGGAAAAATTACAAGACTGGAAGACTGGATGGATGAACACAATCTTACTTGGTTATCTTTCCTTGAGAGCTGGTTTTATAGTGATTCTCTTAATGATATTCCGTTACTTAAAAAAGTAACCAATCCTGTAGCAGTAGACCCAGACTCAACTCTAGAAAAATACGCAAAAGAAAATAATTGGCCAATTATTAGCCTAAGATAGAGTTTTTGTTAAAAACTCTAGTTCTATTTAATCCTATTAAATTATGTATCGTAATTCTTATTTTTATTTCCGCTGCAATGAATTCTAATCAATTTTTAAGATGGCATCCTGTGCCTTTAACCATATCACCCAGAATTCGTAGCTGGTTACAGAATAGCGGATCCCTGACACGCCGTATTCAACAACGTTGCAATAATTTTCGTGTAGAACCAGTCTTCCAGTCTCTTACAACAGCATGTAACGATGAGCTCGCTATACTGAAATTACGTCCTGGAGAACTAGCACATGTCCGCGAAGTATATTTGTATTGTGGCAAAACACCTGTAGTGTTTGCTCACTCTGTCGTAGCGAGAAAAGACTTACGGGGGGCATGGTGTGGATTGAGTAAACTTGGTAATAAATCTCTGGGCACGATGCTATTTACTAGCCCCATTACTAAACGAACGCCATTTGAATTCAGGAAATTAAACCCGACGCACCCGCTCTTCTATCAAGCTTGCAAAAATATAACCATATTGCCGGATAAATTATGGGCTCGACGCTCCTTATTTACCTTAGATGGACAACCTATATTAGTTACCGAGGTCTTTTTTCCTGCGATCTTGGAATTGGTTAAATGATCAGCTTTAAGCGTCTAGATTATTACAGACAGCTTATGCGACTTGATAAGCCTATTGGTATTTTACTTCTTTTATGGCCTACATTATGGGCCTTGTGGCTAGCAGCAAAAGGTACGCCTGATTCAATCATTTTGTGGGTATTTATACTTGGTACGGTTCTTATGCGCTCTGCTGGCTGTGTAATAAATGACTATGCAGATCAAGACTTCGACGCGCACGTTGAACGTACTAAAAACCGCCCGCTTGCCACAAGGGTAGTGAGCTCTAAAGAAGCGCTATTACTAGCTACGGGACTTAGTTTTTGTGCATTCCTTTTGATTCTTAATCTAAACTCCCTTACGATTTTATTGTCAATATGTGCGCTGTTTCTAGCCGCAAGCTATCCGTTCACAAAGAGATTTTTTGCAATACCACAAGCGTACCTAGGCATTGCTTTTAGTTTTGGTATCCCAATGGCATTTGCCGCACAAACTAATGCTATTCCAGTAATTGCATGGTTGCTAATGGCTGCTAATTTACTCTGGGTAATTGCATATGATACCGAGTACGCCATTGTGGATAAAACTGACGATCTAAAAATTGGCATTAAGACTTCCGCCATTACTTTTGGGCGCTTTGATGTGGCTGGGATCATGCTGTGTCATATAATTTTTATTAGCCTTATGTTTTGTGTAGGGCAGCTACAGAATCTTGGTGTAGCATACTACCTGAGTCTTAGTATCGCGTTAGGCCTTATAATGTACCAATATTATCTGATCAGAGATCGAAAACCGGCTGATTGTTTCAAAGCTTTTCTTCACAATAACTGGGTAGGGGCAATTATTTTTATCGGTATTGCTCTTGATTATTTTATATAAATAATTTTTAAATGCGCATGCGATGAAATATAAAGATCTACGAGAGTTCCTTGCACAGTTAGAAAGTAAGGGAGAATTAAAACGAATTACAACTGAGGTCAGCCCATATCTGGAAATGACTGAAATTTGTGATCGACTATTAAAATCTGAGGGCCCTGCCGTCATATTTGAGAACCCTAAAGGGCACAATATTCCTGTACTTGGAAATCTGTTTGGCACACCCAAACGTGTGGCGATGGGAATGGGTCAAGAGTCAGTTGAAACGCTACGTGAAATAGGCAAACTCCTAGCTTATCTAAAAGAACCAGATCCCCCTAAAGGATTGAAAGATATGTGGAGCAAGCTACCAATACTTAAGCAAGTCTTGAACATGGCGCCAAAAATTCTTACAAGCGCACCATGTCAGGATATTGTCTGGGAAGGAAATGACGTTGATCTTTACAAATTACCTATTCAAACATGCTGGCCTGAGGATATCAGCCCCCTAATTACCTGGGGATTAACTGTCACCAAAGGCCCGAAAAAAACACGGCAGAACTTAGGTATTTATCGTCAGCAGCTACTCTCTTCTAATAAATTAATCATTCGTTGGTTAGCTCATCGTGGAGGTGCTTTAGATTTTCAGGATTTTTGCCTTGCAAGTCCCGGCAAACCCTATCCGCTTGCAATAGCATTAGGAACTGATCCTGCAACCATGCTTGGTGCAGTTACACCGGTGCCGGACAGTCTTAGCGAATACCAATTCGCAGGATTATTACGTGGTACAAAAACAGAAATAGTGAAATGTCTAAGCCATGATTTACAGGTTCCAGCTAGTTCGGAAATTGTACTGGAAGGATTTATTTATCCTGATGAGACAGCTCTTGAAGGACCGTTCGGTGATCATACAGGATACTACAACGAACAAGAAACATTTCCGGTGTTTACTGTTGAACGTATTACCATGCGACATAACCCAATTTACCACTCAACTTACACCGGCAAGCCACCGGATGAACCAGCAATTCTGGGCGTAGCATTAAACGAAGTATTCGTACCGCTACTACAAAAACAATTTCCTGAGATTACTGATTTTTACTTGCCACCTGAGGGCTGCTCCTATCGAATGGCGGTAATAAGCATGAAAAAACAATATGCAGGTCATGCAAAACGCGTAATGTTTGGCGTATGGAGCTTCTTACGTCAGTTTATGTATACAAAATTTATTATTGTTACCGATGATGATGTTGATATCCGTGACTGGAAAGAGGTCATCTGGGCAATAACAACCCGTGTTGATCCGGCACGTGACACTCTGATCGTCGAGAATACGCCTATAGATTATCTGGATTTTGCCAGCCCCATATCCGGGCTAGGTGGGAAAATGGGCTTAGACGCGACTAATAAATGGCCAGCAGAAACCACCCGCCCTTGGGGAAAACCAATCACAATGGACCCGGCAATAAAAACCCGTGTAGATAAGCTATGGAAAGAGATGGGGATGTAATTTTCATCTCTCAATAATTTCTGAATATGCTTTAAATAATTAAAAATCTACTTACAACCCTCCATCTTGTAAATAAAATAGCCATCCGTATTAATTGCATCTTCAACATTTTTTGGTGCGTCCTGACTGTGGCAAAATCTGCATTCCTTGCTGGAGATTGCCGCATCACCTTCATCGATTGAAACTAACCATTGTCTTGCGTATTCTATGGCTTTTTGATCATCTCTTACCGCAGTAAATACATCAAAATGCATAGTATGGCCATCTTTTGATTTGACATAAGTATCATAAACATGAATTTCCATTCTCTTTCCTCATAAAATTTTAAAATTGGTATTCTACTTGTAAAATCCAAAAAAGTACTAAGACCAATTATATTTGGTAAAATTTAATTTGTTAGATTATTTTTAGAAATATTTGATGAGCAATACCAACTATGAAGCGACCAATCATACGATTTGGGCATGACGATATTGGAGATTGGGTTGCTACTTTAAATTGTGGCCATCTGCAGCATGTGCGGCATTCCCCTCCGTTCATCAATCGACCCTGGGTAATAACAGAATCTGGGCGCAAAAATAAGATAGGGGAAACACTTAACTGTGTTCGGTGCGATAAATTTGAATTCCCGGGGAATTTTATACCCTATAAAAAAACACCAGTTTTTACTGAAGAATCATTACCATCTGGACTAAAAAATGACCATTCGACGAAAGCTGGAGTCTGGGGAAAGATTATCCTTATAGAAGGGACGCTTCAATATCGTGTTAATAGCTTAGAAACAGATATAGTATTATCTCCTAATAAGCTAGGAATTATTCTGCCCGAGATACTACATAGTGTAGCTCTTTTAGGCCCCGTTAAATTTTATGTAGAATTTTACAAAGAACCTGATTTCGCCTAGCGATTCTATCAACAGCAGTATAAATTCTGCTTAAATTTCTCGCCTGTAACTGAATATATTTTAGACTATCCGGATACTCTGCACCAATCCTCTCAAGATCGCCTATTCTTACCAAAAGTATACAGATAATGCCGAATAAATTATTCTATCGTAGCCCAAGGACATCTTGCATATCAAACAAGCCCTCGTCCTTGCCTGCTAAGAAATGGGCTGCACGCAATGCTCCGTTAGTAAATGTTGCACGACTACTAGCTTTATGCGAAATCTCAATTCGCTCTCCTGTGCCTGCAAACATAACCGTATGATCACCAACTATGTCACCGCCGCGTATAGTAGAAAACCCAATAGTTCTGGATGAGCGCTCACCTGTTACCCCTTCGCGCCCATATATGGCAACTTCCGAGAGGTTATTCCCAGTTGCTTTCGCCATTATTTCACCCATATGTAATGCTGTACCTGATGGCGCATCTACTTTATGGCGATGATGGGCTTCGACAATCTCAATATCATAACCCTCGCCTAACACTTTAGCAGCTATGTCTAAAAGTTTGAAAGTAACGTTCACTCCCACACTCATGTTAGGTGCCACTACGAGTGCAATATCTTCTGAGGCCACCTTGAGTGCTTCTTTCTGCTCTACAGAGAAACCCGTCGTGCCAATCACCATTTTTATTCCCTCAGCACGACAAACAGATAGATGTTTAATTGTTCCTTCTGGCTGCGTAAAATCAATCAGAACATCACACCCGGGAAGGGCGGCGGAAAAATTATCAGTAATAACAATACCGCCGAGATCGCCAGTTAATTCGCTCACGTCCTTTCCAAGATAAGGGCTATCATCCATTTCTAACGCTGCTTGTAGATGCAAACCTGAATCTTTCATAATAGCCGCCAACAGCGCTCTCCCCATTCGGCCAGAACTACCAGCAACTGCAATATTTAATATTGTCATTTATATACTCACAAAATTATATAGTCTTCTTTAGAAGTTATTTTAATCTGCCTCTATGCCATCTGAAATTCCGGGTGGCGGTGGCGGCATCCCCAGTTCAATATCAAGTGTATCCTGGTATTGTGATGATATTGTATCGTCCTCTATAGCAATAATAGTAGGCGTACCCTGTTCTCCAGGAGCAGCTTCCTCTAAGGTGGATTCTTCTCCCTGCTCCGTACCAGAGACAATTGATTTTGGTATTAATTTCGTACCGTTCTCTTCTCTGGCAGGATGTTTATCTAGCCCAATATATTTTAGTGAAATAGAGGCAAGAGAGTCTGAAAAATCACCAGCCGTCCTTACCAGCTTATCATCCTCGAAAAACACTGTTAGCTTATATTCTTCAACTAGATTACCATGTTGTACGAGTCGATAAACATAATCCCATCGATCTTTATGGAATACATCGCCAATTAATGCTGTGCCAAGTACGAAACGGACCTGCGACTTACTCATACCAGGCTTTAATTTATCAACCATGTCCTGAGTTATAATATTTCCTTGCTGCACATCTATTTTATAGAGTACAGATGGTATTGAAGAACACCCAGTTATAAATAATAAAATAAGCAGCGTAAGTTTTTTTGCATGCATCACGGTAACATATGTTTTCAAAGCAGATTCAGCATTATATGATACAGTAATTAATTTGCTGGGCGGATATAACTATGAACAAGTCAACCGATCTTAAAACTATGGGACTTAAGGCCACGCTGCCAAGGTTACGAATACTAAGTTTATTTGAAAATACTGTGATACAACATTTGTCGGCTGAAGATGTATATCGTTCTTTGATAAGCGAAGGAGAAGATATCGGCCTTGCTACCGTTTATCGTGTCCTGACTCAGTTTGAGCAAGCTGGAGTTTTGAAACGCCACCACTTTGAGAGTGGTAAAGCTGTATTTGAACTTAATCGGGGCGATCATCATGACCATCTTGTATGCATACAGTGCGGCCATGTTGGTGAATTTTATGACGAAGAGATTGAAAGCCGTCAAATTCAAATCGCTAAAGATAGAGGCTTTGTCATTCGGGAACATTCGTTGTCACTTTATGTGGAATGTGTGAAAGAGACATGCGAATATCGTAAAAATTAAAATTTAACAATGATCGTCCTATTTATTCGATGTTTTGTAAGGCATCGACAGAATGTAGCAAGCTCTAAACCTCTTTCTTATATTTAGGTGTGTTTCTGTGCTTTCCTATGAATTATTTATTGGTCTCCGCTACACGCGTGCTAAACGCCGCAATCATTATATTTCTTTTATCTCGTTAATCTCTCTTCTGGGTATCACACTTGGCATGACAGCTCTGATCACGGTGATGTCAGTTATGAATGGGTTTCAGGAGGAAATAAGGACACGTATTTTAGGTGTTGCTTCACATATCCAGATTAATGGCGTTAATGAGAAATTATCTGACTGGCAGGGAGTAGCAAATGAGGCGATTAAACACCCACAAGTAGAGGCTGCTGCTCCATACGTTAGTGCACAAGGTATGGTTTCTTTCAATCAGATTGTGCGCGGTGTATTAGTACGTGGCGTCTTTCCGAGTAAGGAGGAAAAGGTTGCCGATTTCTCACAGATGATGATAAGTGGGGAATTAAATAACCTCGTACCCGGTGAATTTGGTATCGTTGTTGGTGCAGAATTAGCGAAATCCTTAGGTGCGTCAAAGGGAGACAAGATCGTATTAATATCTCCACAAGGACAAATGACACCAGTAGGGATACTGCCACGTCTTAAACAATTCACCATTACCGGTATATTTAAGGCAGGTCATTTTGAATATGACTCCACATTAGTATTAATCCATATGGCAGATGCACAAAAGCTATATCGAATGAGAAATACTCAGGTATCAGGCGTCAGGCTTAAATTACAAGATCTATTTCAATCGAAACAAGTGGTCCAAGAATTACTACCAATGATTTCTGATACAACATTCATTAATGATTGGACTAGCCAGCACGCGAATTATTTTCGTGCCATCCAGATTGAAAAACGGATGCTCTCTCTTATTCTTGCATTGCTTATTCTAGTAGCTGCTTTTAATATTGTTTCAACCTTGGTAATGGCCGTGACAGACAAGCAATCTGACATCGCAATTCTCCGTACTCTTGGAGCAAGTCCACGAAGCATCATGAAAATATTTATTATTCAAGGCACCCTAATTGGTCTTCTTGGTACGATTCTGGGAGTATTAGGAGGAGTATTACTTGCATTCAATGTGGACTCGGTCATTGCATCTATTGAATATCTATTTAATGTTCAATTTTTATCGCGTGAAGTTTATTATATAAGCGAAGTCCCATCAGACCCTCACCTTATAGATATAGTAACAGTTGCAATTTTATCATTTGGGCTAACTATTCTAGCAACGATTTATCCTAGCTACCGAGCATCTAAGATTAATCCTGCAGAAGCACTAAGATATGAATAAAGAGATTATTTCTTGCAATAATTTACATAAAAGTTTTTTCCAGGCGGAGCTGGAAGTACCTGTATTAATGGGTATAGATTTACATATAGCGGCAGGAGACTCCCTTTCTATTGTTGGTATATCTGGCTCAGGGAAGAGCACATTACTGCACCTCCTTGGCGGGCTAGATGCACCCACTGCTGGAGATATCCAGATTATGGGCCAAAGTATTTCTTCTATAAATGAAGAGGAGAGATGCTGGCTTCGAAATCAGTCACTTGGTTTTATTTATCAATTCCATCATTTATTGCCTGAATTTAGTGCCCTAGAAAATGTTGCTATGCCACTGTTAATCAGAAAAATTAACAGTGATGAATCATATGATCGTGCGGCAGACCTGCTAACTCAAGTTGGCCTGAACCATCGCATGTCTCATACGCCAGGAGAGCTTTCAGGTGGAGAACGTCAACGTGCAGCAATTGCTCGCGCTTTAGTTACTAAGCCATCGTGTATCCTTGCTGATGAACCTACTGGTAATCTTGATCGACATACTGCCGGCGAGGTTTTTAAATTAATGTTGGGCCTTAACCGTGATGCCGGTGCGAGCCTTATCATTGTTACTCATGATCCATTTTTGTCTAAACAAACTGATCGTACATTACAATTAGTTGATGGGATGCTTATAGAATAAAATAGATGATTATTATAAGAGAAGGATTCTGTTAAATATGTTCTTCTCGGATTTATGGTCGCTCAATAACTGGAAACTCTACACCCCCTACTCCGACAATATTTTTTCTGAACGCACAAACAGATTAATTACAAATACCTATTTATTCAGTAATAGCAAAAGATAGATTAACCGAAATCAGTATTCTACTGGCAACGAATCTAGACTGCGCCACAAATACCACGTTGCCACAGAACGCCACGGCCTCCATAGATCAGAAATTATATACATTTCATTCTTACCTATAGGTTTACCGTCATTATATTGTATGCTTAACGCTCGTTTTAGGCCAAGATCGTTTATTGGAAATATATTTGGACGTAACATATGGAAAATCAAAAACATCTCAGCAGTCCAACGTCCAACTCCTTTTACCCTTGTCAACTCCAGGATAAGAGTTTCATCATCCATTTCATGCCAAGTTATTTCCTTTAAATCATTTTGTATAAAATGTAATGATAGATCCCGCAAATAATCTGTTTTTCTCTGCGATAAACCGCAGCCTCTTACCACATCATTTTCTAAGCTATAAACTGCTTGCGGTATCATTTCTGGGACACTAACAATTAATCTATGCCAGACACTCTCTGCTGCTTTTACAGAAATCTGCTGGCTAACAATAGAACGCGCCAATGTAGCAAATGCATCACCATATGAATGTAGCATGGTTCCCTTGATACCTAATATAAGGTTACCCATTACCTGATCATTTTTAACAAGCTCTTTAGTAGCTTGCTCCCAATATTCAGGGATCACAATAATCTAGTCATAGAAATAGTTCCACTTTGATCGTTTGTGTCATAATTAAATTATATGTAATCATCAATTTCCATGTTTTATGAAACACTACGTTACTGAAAATAATATTCCCCAAACAAATGTTCCAACCAACAGAATTCTTCCCAAAGAAGCCATCTATTCAATCACAGCAGGAAGCTATTCAAGAATATTTCTAGTATACTTAACTCTAATTGTAATATCTAAATTGCAGCGCTATCAGTCACAAAGTCATCGGCAGAATATATATCAAGATAAATTGGCACAATAAGTAAGGGGGTTCAAATATAGTGCGTTCTATACTAGCATTAGACAACAACACCTCTAAATACTGTGAAACATAATAGCAAAAAATTAAGCTAGATTTCTTTTTGGGGTTAGGCAGCCAAATAAACTACAGCTCACTCCTCCTAAGCTACGATTAAGACCGCCACAAATTATTTTGATACAGTAATTTCCCAACAAATTATATTAAGCAGCCATTTCTTAGAATTTTTTTCAGCATCGGGATTATTTATTTATAGTAACTCTTCTATTAATCAGCTCTCATCTTCTGGAATAAAACCATGCCCATTAAATCAAAAATTAGGACCATTCCGCATCATCCTAAACAAGGAATAATGTTTAGGGACATTACAACACTATTAAAAGATCCTACTGGTTTTCGCACTACCATCAACAAATTTACTAATCATTATACTGATGTGAAAATTGATAAAATAGTAGGAATAGAAGCACGTGGATTTATTATTGGTGCAGCGCTTGCATTCAAACTTGGGGTCGGCTTTGTACCAATTCGTAAGAAAGGAAAACTACCGGCAAAGACCCGTAGCCAAGACTATAAATTGGAATATGGTACCGACTGTATTGAAATTCATGTAGATGCCATATCTCAAGGAGAACACATACTTCTTGTTGATGATTTGATAGCAACTGGAGGTACAGCAGAAGCTGCTGTTAATCTGATTAATGCTATGGGCGGTAAAATTGTAGAGTGTTGTTTTGTTATCGACCTACCTGATCTAGGCGGTAGTTCACGGCTAAAAAAACAAGGACAAAAGGTCTTCTCACTCTGTAAATTTGAAGGGAATTGAGTCTAGCCATTCATAGTAATGAAGATATTTTTATGGAAAAATTAATCCTGATAAAATAATATCTAGCTGTGGCTAGTTTTGTCTAGGCTACATCAATATTACATCATAGTGTTCTTGTGCATAAGTATTTTCAACTTGCAGACTAATGGGTTTTGCAATGAAATCTCCAAGTTGCGTAATCCTTTCGGACTCCTCATCAAGAAACAAATCAATTACCTGTTGTGATGCAAGAATACGAAATTCACGGGCATCAAACTGGCGAGCCTCTCGCAGCAATTCACGTAGAATCTCATAACAAATTGTTTGTGCTGTCCTCACTTCTCCGCGACTTTGGCAAGTTGGACAGGACTCACACAGCGTATGTGCAAGGCTCTCTCTGGTTCGCTTCCGCGTCATCTCTACAAGGCCCAATTCTGTGAAACCGTTAATAGTCATTTTTGTTCGGTCTTTCAATAAAGTTTTCTTAAACTCTGCAAGAACAGAATTCTTATGCTTTTCATTCTCCATATCAATAAAATCTATGATAATGATCCCGCCCAGGTTTCGTAATCGTAACTGGCGTGCAATTACTTGAGCTGCTTCAAGATTATTTTTGAAAATGGTATCATCAAAATTTCGTATACCAACAAAACCACCTGTATTAACATCAATGGTAGTTAATGCCTCCGTCTGATCAAAGATCAGATAGCCTCCAGATTTTAAATTAACTCGTCTTGCTAGAGATCTCTCTATTTCATCTTCTACTCCCTTCAGATCAAATAATGGGCGCTCTCCAGCATAATGCTCCAACCGTCTTTTCACATCTGTCATATACTCATCAGCAAACGAAGACATTCTCTGAAATGTCTCGCGAGAATCTACTAAAATACGAGCTGTGTCATCGGTCACAAAATCACGTAGTGCCCTATAACTTAAATTTAATCCCTGGTAAATTAGTGCCGATGAAGAAGCAGTTAAAAACTGATCCTGAATATTTAACCACTGTCTTCCAAGATATTTTATGTCTGTTTGTAAATCATGCTCGCTTGCATTTTCTGCCATTGTGCGAACTATATACCCGCCTTTCTCATCAGCTGTAAGTATCTGCATTTTTTCTCTGAGTAATTCACGTTCAATTTTATCTTCAATACGCTGAGAAATACCAATATTAGATTCTTGTGGAAGATATACCAACATTCTCCCGGCAATACTAATCTGGGTAGACAGCCGGGCACCTTTGCTGCTAATTGGGTCCTTAATAACCTGGACCAAAATATCTTCACCTTCATGTAGTAGTTTTTCTATAGGTTTATCGCTAGCTTCTCCATCCTGATGAGCTCCCCAAATATCAGCTATATGCAGAAAAGCAGCGCGATCAAGACCTATATCAATAAAAGCAGACTGCATTCCCGGTAACACCCGTCTGACACGACCATTGTATATATTTCCAACCTTACCAAGGCTGCTAGCGCGCTCAATGTGCAGTTCTTGAACCACTCCCTGTTCTATCACTGCAACACGGGTCTCTTGTGGAGTTATGTTGACAAGAATTTCTTTACTCATAGATACGAAATTATTTATCAACTTGCTGTAGAATTTTTATATTAAATTTTTCTAATAACTGCGCTGTCTCAAAAATCGGCAATCCCAATGCACCGCTATAGCTTCCTGATATTTTTATTATAAAAACTGCTGCTCTCCCTTGCATTGCGTAGGAACCTGCCCTGTCATGTGATTCGGTACCATTAAGATAATTAGTTATTTCACTCTGACTAATATCACGAAATCGTATTGTAGTGGTAGATAAGGATTCTTGTATCTTATTCTTTGAAATTATAGCCACTGCTGTCAATACTTTGTGAGTCTGCCCTGAAAGGACACTCAACATCTTTCTTCCATGAGCTAGGCTATCCGGCTTGCCAATAATTTTACCCCTGAGCACAACTACAGTATCAGCTGCCAACAGCGGCCTCAGAGGCAATTTTCTCTGCATTAAGTTCAGCCATCCCTGCTCTGCTTTAGCCCGGGCCATGCGGCAAACATAATCAGTTGGGGTTTCTCCCTTTTCCATCATTTCATCAATACTCACCGGTCTCATTTCAAAATTTATCCCAATCTGCTTTAATAGCTGACGGCGACGAGGGCTACGAGAGGCAAGATAAATTTGATTTACTGGATAAGTCATTCAAATTATATTTACTATTAATTCCGATGATACGGATGCCTTTTAATAAATGATACTGCACGGTATAACTGTTCTGCTAGCAATACGCGCACCAAACCGTGTGGCAGTGTTAGCGCAGATAATGCTAAAATTTCATCTGCAGATTTTTTAATTTTTGAGTCTAACCCATCAGCGCCACCAATAATAAAAGCCGTATCCCCTCCATTTCTCATCCAACTAGAAATAGAATCAGCTAGCTTGACCGTACTCCAATGTCGTCCACACTCATCCATTACAATCGTACGACATTTTGGTGGAAGCACTGCATGAATACGTTTAGCTTCAGCAGAAAGCAACTGGCTAATTTTTATATTTTTACTACGTTTCTCCGGCTTAATTTTTAGTAATTCTATTGTCACCTCTTGTGACATGCGCATTGCATAATCTGTAAAACCATCATCTACCCATTTTGGCATTTTGTTACCTACCGCCAAGATGAATAATTTCATAATAAAAACACTACAAATTACTTAATGAGCCAACAATCTATTTGACTCCAAAGTAGCGTCATTTTTAGATTGGTTAGAAGTTATCTTTTGCTCAACGACTCCTGTTTCTAATTCACTCCATAGGCCCTCAAGATCGTAATGCGTGCGCACAGCCGGTAACATTATATGTACTAGCACATCCCCTAAATCTACCAGCACCCATTCTCCGGAACCTTCTCCCTCTGTCCCATAAGACGTGCCCCCTGATTCTTTTACTTTATCATTTACATTATTTGCTATGGCCCTTGCTTGGCGAGTTGAAACTGCGCTTGCAATTATCATACGATCAAAAATAGTTGCCCTCTTTGTTACATCTAATATTTCTATATCGTTTGCTTTAATATCCTCTAATGCAGAAATGATAATTTTAATTAACTGGTTGAGATTCATATATTTTATAAATACAATTTGTTTTTTGAAATATAATTTACAGTTACGCTAGGAACTAAATGCCGTATATTTCTCCCAACAGCAATATGTGCACGAATACTGGTTGCAGAAATATCTAGCATAGTTGTCGATGCAATAAAGATCAAGCCACTCGTTTCTTTTCTTAAACTCTTAGTATTAGATACCCATCGTTGAGAACACTCTTCTCTCAACTCTTTTGACAATAACTCTTTAATTAGGGTAAAAGTGTATCCTGGACGGGTAGAAACTATAAAATGACATAAATTAAAAAGCTCTTTCCAATTATTCCACTCCGGAAGCTTTATAAAAGCATCTGCTCCCAGCACAAGACATAGCCTAATTTCTTCCCCAAATTCCTGCTTAAATTCACGTACCGTGTCTATGCTATAACTAACGCCATCACGATAAATTTCACGGCCATCCAAAACAAAATCTGGATTTTTTTGAATTGCTAAGCGGACAATTTCTACTCGATGTTGTGGAGATGCTACAGGAGAATGCCGCAATCTTGGTATACCAGCAGGCACAAAATACATTTTCTGTAGACCGACAGTTTCTAAAATTTCTTCAGCTATTCTTAGATGACCATAGTGTATGGGGTCAAACGTTCCCCCAAAAATACCAACAAGAGGGGAACCAGAGTTAGACATCGGCCCTTAAGCGAAAGCAGTATAGAAATAAGAAAAAAGCACTGATTAATGTCATTTTTATATTAAATTCCTTAATACTGTAATAGCTCTTTCTCACGAAAGGGCCTTAGACATGTTAGCAAGTTCCTTACTAATAAATGTAGTAAAACGTGCAGCTGATGCACCATCAATTACTCTGTGATCATATGACAACGACAGTGGCAACATTAATCTTGGAACAAACTTACCATCAAAATATACCGGTTTAATATTTGCACGGGAAGCGCCAAGAATGGCAACCTCTGGCGCATTGATAATGGGTGTAAAAGCTGTCCCTCCAATACCCCCGAGACTGGAAATAGTAAAACTAGACCCCTGCATCTCAGCAAGCTTTAATTTTCCTTCACGCGCACGTTCTGCAAGATCTCCCATTTCTTCTGCAACAGTAACTATTTTTTTCTGATCTGCATCCCGAATCACAGGAACCATTAACCCATGTGAAGTATCAACTGCAAAACCTATATGATAGTAATTTTTAATTATCAGATCTATATTGTCGCCTCCTCCGCCAAGTGAGGAATTAAAATTTGGGAACTCCTTTAACGCAGCTACTATCGCCTTCATCAAAAAAGCCAATATCGTTAGTTTGGATTCATCTTTCTTCTTAATTTTATTGAGCTTTTTTCTTCCAGCCTCGAGTTCGGTAATATCCGCCTCATCAAACTGAGTAACGTGTGGGATCATTACCCAATTACGGTGTAGATTCGCACCCGATATCTTTTGGATACGTAATAATGGCTTTATTTCTATCGGCCCAAATTTAGCGAAATCAACCTCAGGCCATGGCAAGAGATTTAACTCAGAATTATTATTGCCACTAGGTGATTTCAAGATTACGGTCTTGACATAGGCCTTTACATCATTTTTAAGTATGCGTTGTTTCTTACCGCTGCCACTTACCAAATTAAGATTCACGCCCAACTCTCTAGCAAAACGTCGGACGGATGGGCCCGCGTGCGCCATGATAAGCGAGGTCTCACTTGATAGCATGAAAGTGGCCGGCTTAGTTTCCGGTTGCAAGCTAACGGCTCGATCTGAATTAGAAGTAATTTCTATAGGAACGATGGGAGAACTAGCTTGTTTAGGTGGGGGAGAGACCTTAACCGGGCTATCGGTTTGATTAATTTCTAATTCTAAGATGACAGCGCCTTCAGAAACCCTATCACCTGCTCTAACCTTTACTTCTTTGACTACCCCTGCAAAAGGAGAAGGTATTTCTATTGTTGCTTTATCCGATTCTAATGAAATCAGAGCCTCCTCCTTTTTAATCTCGTCTCCTGGTTTTACCAGCAACTCAACTATAGGAATATTCTTAAAATCACCGATATCAGGAACTAATACCTGTTTAACTTCTGCCACACTTTATCCTTCACCTGTACATCAATGTTTAAAGGTCAACATTTATTCTGCAGACTAAAATCTTTATACCTTGATCGGATTTGGTTTGTCTGGATCAATGTTGTATTTATTTATTGCCTCCACTACTTTCTCCGGCGATATCTTCCCATCTTCTGCCAAAGATTTCAGTGCGGCTACAGTAACATAGTAACGATCTACTTCGAAAAATTGTCGTAATTTTTCACGCGTATCAGAACGCCCAAAACCATCCGTCCCCAACACCCTGTATTTTCCTGGTACAAATTCACGTATCTGATCTGCAAAGATTTTCATATAATCTGTTGCTGCCACCACTGGCCCTTCCTGCTTCTCTAGACAGGATCTTACATAAGATTTCTTTGGCTTCTCTGTAGGATGCAACATATTCCAACGTGTTACATCTAGCGCCTCTCTGCGTAACTCATTAAAACTAGTAACACTCCATATGTCAGAAATAACTCCATATTCTTCTTTTAAGATATCTGCTGCTGCAATAACTTCACGTAGAATAGTTCCTGAGCCAAGGAGCTGTATTCTTAAATTTGAATTCTTCTCTCCTTCCCCATTACCCTCACGAAATAAATACATGCCTTTTAGGATTCCTTCCTCTGAACCTTTAGGCATTTCTGGGTGAGAATAATTTTCGTTCATTACGGTTATGTAGTAATACACATCTTCCTGCTCTTGATACATTCGGCGCATGCCATCTTGGATAATAACTACAAGTTCATAGGAAAATGTGGGGTCATAAGATATACAATTAGGGATGGTCGAAGAAACTAGATGACTGTGTCCATCCTCATGCTGTAAACCCTCTCCATTCAGAGTAGTACGCCCGGCTGTCCCCCCCATCAGAAAACCGCGACAACGCATATCACCTGCTGCCCAAGCAAGATCACCAATACGTTGAAACCCAAACATCGAATAAAATATAAAGAAAGGTATCATCTGTACACCATGGGTACTATAAGCAGTTGCTGCTGCTATCCATGACGACATAGCTCCAGCTTCATTAATCCCCTCCTGCAGGATCTGCCCATCTTTATCTTCCTTATAATACATAAGCTTATCAGCATCCTCTGGCGTATAGAGCTGTCCTTTTGAAGACCAGATACCCAATTGCCGGAACATCCCTTCCATCCCAAACGTACGCGATTCATCTGCAACAATCGGCACTATTCTTTTTCTAATAATTTTATCTTTTACCAAGATATTTAGTATACGAACAAATACCATGGTAGTAGAAGACTCCCGTTCTTCGCCGCTAGCTTTAAGCAATGTATCAAACGCTGATAAGGCCGGTATTTGCAGTGCCTCTGTATTCTGCCTCTGATTTTTATGAAGAAGCCCTCCCAGCGTATTACGCTTCTCTTTCATATACGCTAACTCTGGCGAACCTTCTTCAAACATAAGATATGGTAAGTCTTCTATTTCATTGTCTGAAACTGGCAAGCGGAAACGGTCACGAAATGATTTTAGAGAAATAGTGCCCATTTTCTTTTGCTGATGAGTAATGTTCTGGGCTTCACCTGCTTCACCCATGCCATAGCCTTTGATCGTCTTTGCAAGTATCACTGTTGGTTGCCCAGTATGACTTACTGCAGAAGCATATGCGGCATACACCTTGTGAGGATCGTGACCCCCGCGATTTAGCCTCCAAATATCGTCATCAGACATATTGGCTACCATGTCTAGCAATTCTGGATACTTCCCAAAGAAATGCTTCCGAACATACGAGCCATCTCTAGATTTGAATGTTTGATACTCGCCATCAACACATTCCATCATTCTTTTTTGTAGCAACCCTTTCGTATCTTTTGCTAACAGCGGGTCCCAATAAGAGCCCCAAACCACTTTGATAACATTCCAACCAGCTCCACGGAAACAACCTTCCAGCTCTTGAATAATCTTACTATTTCCACGCACAGGCCCATCAAGACGCTGAAGATTGCAATTAACAGTAAATATTAAGTTATCCAGATTCTCACGTGATGCCAATGAAATTGCACCTAATGACTCAGGCTCATCCATTTCGCCATCACCCATAAAAGCCCAGACTTTGCGGCCTTTAGTCTTTGCTAAACCTCGACTATCAAGATATTTCATAAAGCGAGCCTGATAGATAGCCATCAATGGCCCTAATCCCATTGATACTGTTGGGAACCTCCAGAAATCAGGCATTAGCCACGGGTGTGGATAGGAAGACAATCCTTCTCCCTCTACCTCTTGGCGAAAATTATCTAACTGCTCCTTAGTTAGCTCTCCCAGCATAAAAGCACGCGCATAAATTCCTGGAGAAGAGTGCCCCTGTACGAGCACTAAGTCACCCCCATGATTCTTACTAGCAGCATGCCAGAAATGGTTATAGCCCACGTCATATAATGTTGCAGCAGATGCAAAAGTTGAGATATGACCCCCAACATTTGTTTTTCTGTTTGCACGTAATACCATTACCATGGCATTCCAACGGACGTAAGAACGGATGCGGTGTTCAAGCGCATGATCCCCTGGGGATTTTTCTTCCTTACCAGGAGGGATAGAATTTATATATGCAGTAGTTGCGCTATAAGGAAGATAGGCTCCAGATCCACGGGCTCTTTCTACTAATTTCTCCAGTAAATAATGTGCTCTCTCTGTTCCCTCAAGAGCCATTAAAGAGTCCAGCGCATCAAGCCATTCCTGGGTCTCCTGTGGATCAATATCCGGCGTATGTTCCATGCTTCTACCTTATAGTTATTACGTAATATTTTCCGAGTTAATTTTTGGTGCAATTTCGGATTGAATACGCCTTGCTGCCTCAATGGTATTACAAAGTAACATAGCAATTGTCATTGGCCCTACTCCGCCTGGCACGGGTGTGATATATCCTGCTTTCTCCCTGACAGTATCAAAATCTACATCACCTGCTAATTTACCGTCCGGCATACGATTTATACCCACGTCTATAACCGTTGCACCAGACTTAACCATTTTGGCTGTAATCATTCTCGGCTTACCAGTAGCGACTACTAAAATATCTGCCCGTCTCGTATGCTCTTCAAGGTTGGCTGTTTTTGATGTGCAAATAGTAACGGTCGCACCTTTCTCCAACAACATTAGTGCCATTGGCTTCCCAACAATATTGCTGCGCCCTACCACTACTGCATGCTGCCCCTCAATCTGAATACTATTTTTCTCCAGCATTTTCATCACACCATAGGGCGTGCAGGGTGGATATACAGCATAACCGGTAACGAGCGCACCTATATTGTTTAAATGGAAGCCATCCACGTCTTTTTCCACTCCGATAGAGGCAATTATTTTCTTGTCCTCAAAGTGTCGTGGCAATGGTAACTGTACTAATATGCCATGTATTCTGGGATTTTTATTTAATTCCTGAATACATTGTAAAACCTCAATCTGTTTAGTTTTTTCAGAGAATTCGTGTGCTTCCGAATATATGCCGGTTTCACTACAGGCCCTGATTTTGTTGCGTACATAAATACTGGAAGCCTGATTATCCCCAACAATAATCACTGCCAATCCTGGTTGTATACTTTTCTCTTGTAACTGCTCAGCACGAGTCTTCCATTCAGCTCGTAGCGCCTTAGCAATTTCTTTCCCATCTATAATCACAGCACTCATAATTTTCTCTAAATTCTCAGGTTTCTAAGTAATTCTAATTTTTTAATCACAGCACCTAACCCTGCCATTTATTCTGTTAGGAGCACAATTCAAGATTAAGATCATGACTGCGGCGAAGCTTTACTAAATTATTTTTTAAATTTTACCCGGTATATCAAAGCTCCAATGATAAATGTTGGCACTACAACCAATGCAGCGGCAAGTAATCCCATTGTCAATGCACTCATTAAACTACCTGATGGTGAATATATCGTAGAAAAAAACAATGCCAGAAATCCAGCACCCCCTCCGCCAAGGAGCATGAATTTCTTACCCCGGCTATAAAATCGCCAGAGGGCCCCGGAAACACGCGTCTCATCTCGATACTCGTCAAATATCATGTCTAAGCTATTGTCATCCTGCTCAGCCTCATAACCAGCAGCCAAAGCAAGTGTTTCGCTACTCTCTTCCCCCCGAGAAAGGTCTTTCAAAAGTGCGATTCTTTTCGCCGCATTCTTATTACTCATTCCGGTTTTTAGCAGCATCTTATACAATGATTCCATCGCATGCTCACGTGGGTTTGATACTGAATCTAGGCTTTCACCATGGCGCCACATAACCCCAATTAAATAAAGATGAATCGTCATTATTTTAAATGGGGGCGCAAAATCATATCCCTTGCTTTCAACATGAGATAACTGCGAAGCTAATATTTTTTCGCCATGCAGCACACAAATATCGTGCGTTGAAACGTCAGTTTCCAATTTATTGTCCAATATCATTATATTGAGCTATGTTAGGCACAATTTATAGTTTATTAAAGGACCCCTATTATAACTGACACGCAAGCTCTTAAAGCAAGATGGATCAATCTTAATTTTTCCGCTAAATAGACTTTATGCTACAACCATGTAATTAGATTCTGCCATAAGAAGCTTATAAATTTTTTCAAAGAATCTGTGTCTTGCGCCTACTAAATAGTGATGTCTCATGCTTATTATCTGTAGATTGCTATATCTTATTCCTATAAGCCGCTCCCATTCTTGATTTAATTGCGATACAATCGTCCGATTAAACTACTCAGTAATATCGCAGGATAACTGGCTGATCAAAATATAAAATTATGGAGACACTATGAATAAAGCATATGGATGGACTTTACATCTAAAATGGATCGCTGTGCTGATATCAATGATGGCGATGCCGGCTTATGGGCAATTAATGATTGGTCATATGGGCCATTCTTCAGGCGATGACTGTAATATTAAAACAGGTCCCATCCCTTTAAATTACAGTGTCTATGAAAAACCAAAGGGGGCGCTTCCACCGACAATGGCCCATTGTAAACATGTGCCAAATATGGGAGAACATTTTGTAACGGTTGACCTTCAGGGTAATAAGTACCGTGTAATACCAATTGGTATCCGCCTAGTCTTAGTAGAAGGGGGACAGAATAAAACTATCATGACCAAGGCTCCAGAAAAATATACGTCTGGAACTATTAATTTTGGACTCAATTTTAAAGAGTTGGGTCAATATAATATACTATTAGAGACTCTAGAAAACGGCAAAATGACTACTAAAGTTACCCTTCCTTTACATGTTGGTGAAGGCGGTGGCCATGGCGGCCACTCTGGTTTTGGTATGCTTGAGATTGGTCTATTGTTAGGCGTAGGAGGTATTGCTGGCTTCTTCTGGCTCCGTCGCAAATCAAGTAAGGATGAGGAAAATACGCACCTCCTTGCAGAAGCAGAAGCTAAGGCTAAGGCAGAAGCTAAGGCTAAGGCAGAAGCTAAGGCTAAGGCTAAGGCAGAAGCAGAAGCTAAGGCTAAGACAGAAGCAGAAACCAAGTCAGAAGCAGAAACCAAGTCAGAAGCAGAAACCAAGACAGAGTAGCCTTTTTATTAGCTTTGAATCTTATAACACTGTAGCGGAAATTATCTTCTGATAAAAATATTTGCTACAGTGTTTTTTGGTAAGTTATTACTGACGCCACAGAGTTCTTGGAATAACTAATCAAAAAAACTCTTCTTTTAGCTATCCCTCTTAAGTCTTTTAGCATATCTTTTGCTGATAACTAGGAGCTCCATCACCGCCTGTTTATTTATCTGCCATACCACAATGTTGTAATAATGCATCTATTTTTGGCTCCCGCCCACGCAACGCTATAAACGACTCTAATGCCTTACGGCTACCGCCCACAGCAAGAATTTCATCACGGAAACGGGTGCTAATTTTCTTATTTATCGTCCCTTCTGCACTTTCCTCAAACATACTATAAGCATCTGCAGATAATACTTCTGCCCACTTATAACTATAATAACCAGCTGCGTATCCTCCTGCAAAAATATGTGAAAAACTATTCGGGAAGCGATTAAATTCTGGTGGAATAATAACTGCCACTTTCTTGCGAATGCTATCCAGTAAATCTAATGCTGTCTTGCCCTCTTCTAGATTGAAATCAAAATGTAAGTGCATATCAAACAATGAAAATTCTATTTGACGTAGTGTCTGCAGGCCGCTCTGATAATTTTTTGCGGCAATCATTTTATCGAATAATTCCCGAGGCAGTGACGCTCCGCTATCGATATGTTGCGTCATACCAGACAATACATCCCATTCCCAACAAAAATTTTCCATATACTGACTAGGTAGTTCCACTGCATCCCATTCCACTCCATTGATCCCAGAAACACCTAATTCCTCTACCTGAGTAAGCAAATGATGCAGGCCATGGCCAAATTCATGGAATAAGGTTATGACTTCATCATGAGTAAAAAGTGCCGGCCGTATTTGACCATTCATATTTACCGGTTTTGCAAAATTACAATTAAGATATGCCACCGGGGTTTGAATATTATTTTCAATTCGCCTACGGGTAACAGCATCATCCATCCAAGCGCCACCTTGTTTACCAGGACGAGCATACAGATCAATATAAAATTGTCCTATCAGTTCTTCATTAGTATCTTTTATGCTGAAAAATTTTACATCAGGGTGCCAGAATTGAGGGTCAAATCCTTCCTTTGAAGAAGTAATGGTAATCTGGTAAAGATCTTTAACTAACCCGAACATACCCTCTAATACTTTGGACTCAGGGAAATATTTCTTAATTTCTTCATCAGAAAAAGCATAACGATCAACCCGCAGCTTCTCACTAATATACGCCAAGTCCCATGCCTCAAGGTCTTCCAATCCAATCTGGTCGGAGGCAAAACGTTGAAGCATCTCTAAATCATTCTTAGCATAGGGCTTAGCTTTAACTGCTAGGTCGCTTAAAAACTCTAAAACTTGCTTAGGTGTTGAGGCCATTTTTGGCGCCAATGATACTTCAGCATAGCTGTTAAATCCGAGTAGCAGCGCTTCCTCTTTACGTAATTCAAGTATTTTTCTTATAAGTGAGGTGTTGTCCCAGTCAACCTTGCAACCAGAATGAGTCTCAGCATTCGCCCCTACTTCACTAGCACGTGTAGAATAAGCTTGGTACATTTTTCTGCGCAACTCTCGATTATCAGCATACTGCATAATTGGCTGATAAGATGGGGCATGCAACGTGAATTTCCAGCCAGAAACACCATCCTTTTTGGCTATTTCTTTTGCTGTTTGAAGCACATCATCTGGAATACCAGATACCTCTTCTACATTTCCTATATGCAGTATAAAATCGTTAGTGGCATCCAACAGGTTATCGCTAAACCTTGAGGTGAGTGCAGATAATTCCTCCTGGATATTAAGAAATCGTTTTTTTTGCTCAGACTTTAGTTCTGCGCCACCTAGCTGAAAATCTCGTAACTCATTTTCAACTATCATTTTCTGAGCACAACTAAGGTTCTTAAATTCACTACTATTATAAAGTTTTTTAAATTTCTCATACAGCGCCTGATTTTGCGCTAGTCCTGCGTAATATTTTGTAACTATTGGTAGAGTAGTGTTATATGCCTCACGCAATTCCGGGTTATTCATTACCGAATTTAAATGCGACACCTGTCCCCATGCACGAGATAATTGTTCATGAGCATCTGTCATTGGCTGAACAAAATTTATCCATGTTGTCTCAGAAGAATCACTAAGAACCATTTCAACAATTGAACAACTGCGATCTAATAGCTCTTGTACGGCTGGGGCAATATGTCTAGTTTCAATGTCGGCAAAGTGCGGCAAATCAGAAAAATTAAGCAATGGATTGGTCATATTGATCTATAAATAGTTGCTACACATGAATACTTATCTCGAGTTAGAATTTAGTCTTCGTATACGATAATGCCGTTTGCCAAAGTATATTTCACCTTTCCCTGCAATTCCATACCAAGAAACGGTGTATTCTTACCTTGGCTTCTAAGCGTTGAAGCCTCAACTCTCCAGTGCTGCTCTGGATCGAAAATACATAAATCAGCTCCCGCACCTACAGACAAATCACCGGCCTCAATACCAAGTATTTTAGCTGGCTCTGAGGTAACTTTGGCCACCGCCACAGCAAGAGGAATATTTTTTTCTTCAGCCCATTTTAATACAAGCGATAACAATAACTCTATGGAGGTAGCGCCTGCCTCAGACTCGCCAAACGGGACTAGTTTTGCATCTTCATCAACTGGGGCATGATCAGAACATACTGCATCTATAGTTCCGTCGGCTAAACCAGAACGTAATGCATCACGATCACTTATACCTCTCAGTGGCGGAATAAGATGGCAGTTAGAATCAAAAAAACTAATATCCATTTCTGAAAGATGTATGTGGTTAACCGCCACATCACAAGTAATAGGTAACCCTTGCTGTCTTGCCTCTCTAACCATAGCAACTCCTTCTGCACTGGAGATACGACAGAGATGAACCTTAGCACCAGTTCCTTTTGCTATTAAAATAATTTTCGACAGCGCTATTGTTTCAGCACATACAGGGACCGCTGGCAAACCTAAACGGGTTGCCACCTCACCATCATGGGCCACCCCGCTATCAGCAATGCCGTCATCCTCCGGACGCAACCAAACTCTAAAATTAAAAGTAGAAGCATACTGCATTGCCTGCATCATCACTCTTGAACCGAGTAATAACTTATCAGATTGACTGAATGCAACACAGCCAGCGTCATGTAATTCAGCCATTTCCGTCAACTGCTCTCCCTTCAACCCCTGCGTCAGGGCGCCAATAGGGTAGACATGAGCCTGATTCAGGCTTCTGGCACGATCCTTTAACATCTCAACTAAACCTGGCTCATCTAGCGGCGGATCTGTATCAGGAGGACATGCAAGACTAGTAACCCCCCCTGCGGCTGCCGCTTTCATTTCAGACTCAAGTGTAGCCTTATACTGAAGCCCCGGCTCACGTAGCCGTACAGATAAATCTACAAGACCAGGGCATACCACTAACCCCCTAGCATTTATAACGTGATTAGCCTGAAAAGAATCTGGCCCATCACCTACAGCAACGATCTTTCCTGCAACGATGTACACATCATTTACGGTATCCATACCGTTTTCAGGATCAATTACTCGCCCATCTTTAATAAGGATTCTCATAAGATTCTATTCTAGATTCCGTAACAAACCATAAATTACTCTACGCATTATGCAAAATATTTCCTCTTATTAATAAATTCAATTCCCAGCCAAAATTGCCATTACCGCCATCCGTACCGCAATTCCAAAAGTTACTTGTGGAAGAATTACCGATTGCTTCCCGTCAGCTACAGCTGAGTCTATCTCAATACCACGGTTCATTGGACCAGGGTGCATGACGATAGCATCATGTTTGGCTAAGGCTAATTTTTCCTGTGTAAGCCCATAATGCTTAAAATATTCTTCAGCACTAGGAAGACGTGCACCCAACATACGCTCATTCTGTAAACGCAGCATTAAGACAACATCTACATCTTTAAGACCCTGCTCCATATCGTGATATACGTGCACACCAAGTCGCTCAACTTTAGCTGGCAAAAGAGTCTTGGGCGAGATTACTCGTACCTCAGGTACACCCAGAGTAGTTAGTGCATGAATTTGTGAGCGGGCAACCCTTGAATGCAAAATATCGCCAACAATAGCCACGCGTAAATTATGGAAATCTTTCTTGTAGCGGCGAATGGTAAACATATCCAACAATGCTTGCGTAGGATGGGCATGACGCCCATCACCAGCATTTATAACGTGAATTTCAGGACGCACATGACGCGCTATCAAATGAGCCGCCCCACTTTGTGAGTGTCGCACAATGAACATATCAGCATTCATTGCAGAAAGATTGTTCACTGTATCTAGCATAGTCTCCCCCTTAGACTGAGAGGAAGCAGCAATATTAAGGTTCACAACATCTGCAGATAGTCGCTTAGCAGCAATCTCGAATGTGGTACGAGTACGAGTACTAGGTTCAAAAAAAAGATTGAATATAGCCTTACCTCTGAGCAATGGTACTTTCTTAATATCACGCTGAGTTACACCAACAAATGATTCTGCTGTATCAAGTATTTTTAATAAAATGGGCGCAGGGAGCCCCTCGGTAGTAAGGAGGTGTTGTAACTTACCATTTTTATTTAACTGGGGATTATTCATTACTCTGAAGATATTTTATTATATAAATTCAAACTAAGTTTTCTATTATCTTTCTGCTCTAAAGCCAACATTTTATCCTCCGGCAAAACAATATCTGCCCCAACATAATTCGCCGCAATAGGCATCTCACGCGCACCCCGATCTACTAGAGCGGCAAGGCGGATGCTAGCAGGCCGTCCATAGTCAAATAGTTCATTAATTGCAGCACGAATAGTCCGCCCAGTATAGAGCACGTCATCTATTAATATGATATGGCGACCCTCTACCTCAAACGGAATATTTGAAGGTTTAACCTGAGGGTGCAGCCCAATTTCATGAAAATCGTCACGGTAGAATGAGACATCTAATGTCCCTAGAGGGAGTGTGCACTCCAAGTCTTTATGTAATCGCTCTGCTAACCAAACCCCACCAGTATAAATACCAACCAACACAGTGTCTTTAGTAACGTCTGATCGAATTTTATCAGTCAGTTCAGCTAGCAGCTGTTCGGCATCAGGTAAGTTCATTTTTCTCTATCAAAATATGATTGTAATATTTGTTGAGCCGCTACTTGATCAATAACAAACTTTTGTTTTTTCCATTTAATACCTGCTTCTCTCAATCCCATACTTGCAGTAGCTGAAGTATAGCGTTCATCCACAAGCCTAGTCCCAATTTTAAAGCGGCCTTCTAATTGACGTGCAAAACGCTTACTCAAGTTTGTCAGTTTATGTTCAGCACCGTCAGGATGAACAGGCAGCCCCACTATTAACCGTACCGGCTCCCATTCCTCAATTAACTTAGCAATGGCATCAAATCTATTTTTTGTAGCTTCTCCACTTACTGTAATGAGTGGGTGAGCTAAACCCAGCTCTAATTCACCAACCGCCACACCAATACGTTTCTCACCAAAATCAAAAGCCAGAACAGTTCCAACAGAGGGCTCTACGCTACAAACAAAACTCTCTGGTTTTATATTAGCTATAGGACTAATCATTAAATATAATGCTCCTAGGCATGCCCTACCTCGCCAGATAAACTAGAAAGATCTATACCAAGCATTTGCATAGCCACAGGCAATCTTTCAGCCGGTGATAAATCGAAAATTATGCTGGGTGAAGCAGTAACCGTAAGCCAATCATTCTGAGATAGCTCATGCTCAATTTGACCTGGCCCCCAACCTGAATACCCTAGTGTAACTAGCGCCTTCTCTGGACCTTTTCCATCAGCAATGGCCTGCAGAATATCAGGTGAGGTTGTAAGCCCCAATTCATGATTTATTGATAGCGTAGCCTGCCAGTTACCGATTGGCTGATGTAGCACAAAGCCACAATCTTGCTGAACCGGCCCCCCAAATAATACAGGAAGATTTTTAGGGTCTGAATTGTTACAAGGAATTTCAAGCTGATCAAACAAATTTTCCAAAGTTAGGTCAACAGCACGGTTTATTACTATTCCTAGCGCACCTTGCTCATTGTGCTCACAGATATAAGTAAGAGTTCTGGAAAAACAGGTGTCTGCCATGGCCGGCATGGCAATCAGAAAGTGATTGGTTAGATTAATGCTTTGCATGGATAAGCTATGACCATACCCTCTATTGTAAACTGGTTACTGCTTATCTACAATTATTCCGGACAAAAATTAATAACAATTCATATTTTCCTAGGTATAGAATGCTTGGAAATCTTTAGGGAATTAAAGAGAGAGCATAAAATGAGAGCTGATTTTTCTCGCCTTCATGCTAAATTTTACTACTTTCATTTTATCATTATCTGTCCTCATTCCGTCTTGTACATCAGCACTAGGCACTTTTTAATCGATCCAATTCCGAATCTAGGAATGCACAAATATCGTCAGACTCATATAACCATCTAATATTTTTAGCATCCGTCTCAATGCGCAGACATGGAACCATATGCTTTCCGCCTTCCCTGACTAATTCATTCTTAATTTCAATATTATCCCTAGCATCTCTTAGCTCAATATTTAATGAACGTCTGCGTAGGTGCCTCCTAACTTTTACACAAAAAGGACAAGCCCTGAATTGATAAAGAGACATTCCTGACATTGCCGCATCAATTTTAGCCTGCTCCACCTGACCCCGGAGTACTGGTTTAGGTCTGGTAAGAAAATTTGCTAAAAGCAAGATTCGACCAACCACATATCTAATTAATTCCATTTTTACCTTATCCTTTCATCTCGCTGTAATGGGACATATGACAGAATTGCTTATGTACTTTGCTTACAGTCTCTGTTTTTAAATCCTTTATGTGATTTTTATTACAGCGCTCCTTCTAAAATGTACTTTAATATCCTAACAACCTGACCCTGATCTTTTGCTACTGCACAGGCAGATGCATCCACCTCTTTAAGCGCATGCTGATGTTCATCGTTATGAATAACAATAATTGACTTATTTAACGCTGAAGCATAACCCGTATCAAAAGCAGCATTCCATTGCTTAAATTTTTCCCCAAATTTAACAACTACCACATCACAGTCTTTGATATATTTTTTGGTTCTAATAGAATTAATTTTTGCACTTTTGCTATCTTTCCAAAAGTTCTTTTCCTCAGATCCAAGAATTTCAACTCCACAATTATCTGAAGATTCATGATTTGTATTTGGCGAAGAAAATTTAATATTCAGATTCTCTTCTTCACAAAGTTGAATAATTTCCTCTCTCCAATCGGAATGGATCTCGCCTGATAAATACACATTTAACATTTAACACTCCCTTCTATACTTTGCTTCATTTTTTAGGGCCCTGAAACAGTGGGATTGAAATTCCCTTTACCTATCAGATTAGTTAATCGTCCCACTCACCCTTCATCACTCCGTTCTTGTAAATCCCTTTTTCCCTTACCTGCCCATTTGAATAATAAATAATCCACTCGCCTTCTTCTTTTCCATTCTTAAAACTTACTTTACTCATTAGCTGTCCATTACTCCAATACCCAACCCATTCACCTTCTTTTTTTCCGTCCTTTATATTTCCTTGTTCTTTCCCCGTTACTTTCCCTGTAAAAGGAGTTTTACTGGATTTCTCATAATAAAGACCATCTCGTTTCACCAGTTCACCCATAGTTTCACTAAAACAAGGAGTAGAAATAAGTGACAAAAAAAATATTGGAAATAGGAATAGTGTTTTTATTTTCATAGTTTACCTAACTCGATTAAGGAAATTATTTAACAATTTAGTTTATGCGGTGTAGGGTATTCTTCACCACTGATGCAACATTTAATTTCTCTATTACCTGCCGCTCTCTTCGGCAATCAATATTCCTCCAACAGACTATTTCTGGGCATCATAATTATATTAATGCAATCAAACTTATGAAGGAATGGGTTCAGGTCGATACAGGACAGTAATGCCGCCGATCTGATGCACCACCTCGGCATTCAACTGGCGCTCTATTTGCGCACATTGCTCAATACGTTTATTTTTATCTGCGCCTCTGATACGAACTTTAATCAATTCATGAGCATTGAGAGCAACATCAATCTCTGCGAGGACAGCATCAGTAAGGCCGTGTTGACCAATCATGACAACCGGCTTTAGTGAGTGTGCTTTTTTTCGTAACGTTTTTTTTTCAATATTCGAAAGATTCTCTTTCATGGTAAGCAACTAAATTATGTATGCGTTGGATGCTATCCAACAGTTAAAGATTTTGCAAGATTACGAGGTTGGTTATTATACAGAGGTTTGATCAAACTTCGGTATGGAGGTTGTCGACAAGCCTATGTCGATGAGTGATTTTAACCTATGAAGAAAATGAGGTAAGCGATAGAAGAAGTATCAGAATTGGGAATTTAGTTTTCATTTAATTACTAACCTTCTCTCCATTCTTGTAATTTCCTTTACTACTTACCTGTCCATTGTCGTAATAATAAACCCAATCACCATCCCCCTTTCCGTTCTTGTAATTTCCTTTGCTACTTATCTGCCCATTATCGTAATAATAAACCCAATTGCCATCTCCCTTTCCGTTCTTGTAATTTCCACTATATTTTAACTGTCCATTGTCGTAATAATAAACCCAATCACCTTCCTCTTTCCCGTTCTTGTAACTTCCTCTATATCTTAAATCTCCATTGTCGTGATACCCAACCCACTTACCTATTTTTTTTCCGTCCTTTACTTTACCTTTTTCTTTCCCAGTTACTTCCCCGGTAAAAGGTAATCCACTAAAACCGGATTCTGCATAATGAAGACCATTTCGTTCAACCACAGAATCTGTTTCAATCGAACAAGAGATAAGAGATAGAAGAAATATCGGAAGTAGGAATAATATTTTCATTTAAGATTTATGGCAGAGAATGGCGGTCAGGTCTTTCATACAAGAATGATGACAGATTGAAGGAAATCAGGGAATACCACTAAATCCGCCATATCAAATTTACCCCATAGCAAAAATGCTAACGAGTCACTCTGTACAGGCAATTTTTACCCCATATATCAACAATTTATTCGACTGTAACCGAGTGGATCTGAAGAGCCTCATCAATTAACCATTGAATTTTTTATTTTCTCAATAAATAATTTTTTACCCATGGAAATATTTTCTACCCACTCCTCATTCGCACCAGCATCAGCATTATCAGAAATATATTTAAAACATTTAAACTTTACACCCTTGATATAGCAAATTTTGGCAATAGCATATGCCTCCATATCAACTAAATCTGTTTCCAATCTTGGAGCTTGTGTCACAAAAGAGTCTCCTGTTCCACAACTGTATCCGGTATTTCCAAAATTTATTTCTCCAATATCATCAAATGGAGTTTGACCAATCTTAAAACCTAGCGATGTAGCATCCATGTCTCTCTGGAAAAATCGAGTTACTTCTACCAGCCCTTTCAATTTTTTATTTAAACTGCCAGCTGTTCCATAATTAATTATTAGGGATGGGGAATAATCTTTAATAATTTCTAAAGTTTTGATTGCGGCATTTATCTTGCCAACACCAGAATAATGAATTTGGAGATCAGGTAGGTCTTTTTCGCTGAGTTCTTCTTTCACAGCAACGAGTATTAAAGTCATATTATTTCTTTATAGTAGACTTTCTTATTAGAAAATAAACACTCTTCTGAACTACTCTACGGTCACTGATTTAGCTAGATTTCTGGGCTTATCAACGTCGGTACCCTTCTGTAAGGCAACATGGTAAGCGAGCAGTTGAAGGGGTACAGTATGAAGAATCGGGCTAAGCAATCCTGCATTCTCAGCCATAGGAATAACATGGAGTCCCTCGCTTTCCTGAATTCTGGAACCAGCATCTGCAAAAACATAAAGCTCCCCGCCACGTGCGCGCACTTCCTGTAAATTTGATTTTAGTTTCTCTAGTAACGTATCGTTGGGAGCAATTGCAACTACAGGCATGTCCTTGTCTATTAGGGCAAGGGGCCCGTGCTTCAGTTCACCTGCGGCATATGCCTCTGCATGAATATAGGAAATTTCCTTGAGCTTGAGCGCACCCTCCATAGCAATTGGATAATGCATTCCACGCCCGAGAAATAGGGCGTGACTTTTCTGGGAAAAATTCTCGGCCCATAATTTTACCTGTTTCTCTACTTCAAGCACATGCTGCAATGCAACAGGCAAATGTCGTAGCGTAGTAATCATTTCAAGTTCACGTTCAACTGACAACTTTCCACCTAATTTTGCTAGCGTCATAGTAAATAGCATCAGTGCTGCTAACTGCGTAGTAAATGCTTTAGTAGACGCCACTCCAATTTCTGGCCCCGCACGTGTGAGAAAACATAAATCTGCTTGTCTCACAATCGTACTTTCTGCAACATTGCAAATCGCAAGATTATGAGTATTTCCTAATGATTTAGCATAATTGAGTGCGGCAATAGTATCTGCTGTCTCTCCAGACTGTGATATTCCAACTACCAATGTATTGGGTCGAGAGACTGGATTACGGTAACGGTATTCACTTGCGATCTCAACATTACAAGTGATCCCAGCTACAGATTCAAGCCAGTAACGAGCAACCAGACCCGCATGATAACTAGTGCCACAAGCAAGTATCAGGATACCATCAGTAGATTTAAGAATATCCTCTGCTTTACTCCCAAACAATTTTGGGGAAATCGAATGAGCATTGAGCACCATTTCTAATGTGTTAGCTACTGCGCTGGGTTGCTCGAATATTTCTTTTTGCATGAAATGATCATAGGGGCCCATTTCTACAGATGCAGTTGTGAGATCACTCTCATGTACCTCACGTGTGACTTTTACATACGGTCCGGCGCCTAAATAATTTACAATGCGATAGCCATCTTGGTATAACTCTGCAACATCGCCTTCTTCAAGATAAATCATGCTCTTGGTAACTTGTAACAATGCCGAAGCATCTGAGGCGGCATAATTTCCATTCTCTCCTAAGCCCAATATCAATGGGGCACCATTACGAGAAACAATGATACGTTCAGGATGAGTTTCCTCCATTACAGCAATCGCGTAAGCACCTTGCAAATCAGAAATAGAGAGAATAACTGCTTTAAATAAATCAAGCTCCTTCTTTAAATAAAACGTAATAAGGTGAGCTATAACTTCAGTGTCTGTATCAGAATGGAATTCAAACCCTTCATCTTTCAATCGTTGATGTAACGCCTCATAATTCTCAATAATGCCATTATGTACTACTGCGACCTTCGACATGTCGCCTGAAAAATGCGGGTGAGCATTACGCTCAGATGGCTCCCCATGTGTAGCCCAACGTGTATGAGCAATACCAATCTTACCTTGATATTTCTGGTCATTTACAAGCTTACTCAGTTCGGTTACGCGCCCGGTAGTACGTAACCGATTAAGCCTTCCATTTAGTAACGCTAATCCAGATGAGTCATAACCACGGTATTCAAGGCGATGCAAACCTTCTAACAATACAGGAACAATATTATCCTGGGCTACTGCGCCTATTATTCCACACATGGAAGTTTTTCCTTATTGTTCTTATCTATATACAACTACAAGACATTAGAAATTTATAATGCCACATTTTATTTCTTGGCTGGTCTCTTCCACCCAGTAATACTTCTTTGTTTAGAACGTGACAAAGTTAATTTCTCTGGAAGAGTGTCCACTGTAATAGTTGATCCTGCTCCTATGGTAGATCCGCTAGTTATTTTCACAGGTGCTATTAATTGTGTATCTGAACCAATAAATACGTCGTCTTCAATAATTGTCTGGAATTTATTTACTCCATCATAATTACAAGTAATCGTCCCCGCACCTACATTAACTTTTTTTCCGACCGTTGCATCCCCGATATAGCTCAAATGGTTAATCTTACTGCCAGAATTAATACTACTTTTTTTAATCTCTACAAAATTACCAATATGAATCTCATCGGCCAAATTCGTTCCTGGGCGTATACGAGAAAATGGTCCAACTCTACAGTTTTTTCCTATGCCAGCATCTTCAATAAGACTAAATGGAAGTATTGTTGTACCTGCGTCTATTTCTACATTCTTTAATATACAGTGAGCACCAATTTTCACTTCATCACCCAGCTTAACTTCCCCCTCAAAAATACAATTAATATCTACTTCTACATCCCTTCCACAATTTAATTCTCCACGAATATCAGTTCGTGAAGGGTCAGCTAACGTCACACCTTGTTCAAGTAACTTTTCTGCATAATTTCTTTGATATGTTCGTTCAAGTGCAGCTAATTGTACTTTGCTATTCACACCGAGAACCTCCCAATTATTAGATGGATGTGCCGCCTCTATTTTTTCTCCAGCCTTAGCTGCTATTGCTACAATATCGGTAAGATAATATTCTTTTTGAGAATTTTTATTCTGGAGCTTAGGTAACCACTCATGTAAATTAACATTTGGAATCGCCATAATACCAGTGTTAATTTCTTTAATCTTCTGCTGATCTTTATTTGTATCTTTGTCCTCAACAATTGCAATAATATTATTAGCCTCAGTATCTCGCACAATTCTTCCATAGCCAGTCGGGTCATCTGCCCTCATTGTTAATAATGCTAAATTTCCTTTTAAGGAATCTGATAATAGTTCTTTAAGTGTTTCAGAACTGATTAAAGGCACATCACCATATAAAACTAGCGTTAATCCTTTTTTATCTAAATGAGGTAGAGCCTGCATCAACGCATGCCCCGTACCAAGCTGTGGCTTTTGTTTTACCCATATTAGCCCATCATTAACTATAGCATTCCGAACAGCATCATTACCATGTCCGTATACCACACAAATTTTATGCGGTAATAATAAGTTAGCTGTGTCAAGCACATGAGATAGCAGTGATTTTCCTGCCAATGAATGTAAAACCTTTGGTAAAGACGAATTCATGCGCTTACCAAGCCCAGCCGCTAATATAATGACATTAAGTTCTTTCACGTGTTAATAGGTAATTATTATTGTGACAAGAGGATATAAAGTTTAACTTTAATTTTCAATTTATGCTCAAAATTATATTGATAAAATAAAAAAGGCGACCTAAGTCGCCTTTTTTCTACGTTCAAATAGCATCCCCTAGCGCGGATTTTTTCTTATTTTTTCAATTGCTGCTATTTGAGCAAGAGACTCTGCTAATTCTGCTTGAGCTTTAGCATAATCTATTTTAGAAGACTTATCTTTCATAGCCTCTTCTGCACGAACTTTAGCTTCAAGAGCCTTAGCTTCATCCAGATCAGCCCCTCGAATAGCAGTATCAGCAAGAATAGTCACAATACTAGGCTGAACTTCTAACATTCCACCAGAAACATAAATTAATTCATCTTCAGTCTGCTCAGGAATTTTAATCCGTACTGACCCTGGTTTTATTCTTGTAATCATTGGCGCATGACGTGGATAAATACCAACTTCACCCATTTGCGCCGGTACAATGACTACCTCAGCAAGCCCAGAAAAAATCTCCTGCTCAGCACTTACCACATCTACATGTATTGACATTGCCATATATTAATTTTTATTAAATAGTTTTAGCTTTCTCAATTGCTTCTTCTATCCCGCCAACCATATAAAAAGCCTGTTCTGGCAAGTCGTCATATTCACCATTAACAATACCTTTAAAGCCTTTAATAGTATCTTTCAGTGAAACATATTTCCCAGGGGTGCCAGTAAATACCTCTGCCACATTAAACGGCTGAGAAAGAAAACGTTGTATTTTACGTGCCCTTGCTACTGATAGTTTATCTTCTGGAGATAATTCATCCATTCCCAGAATAGCAATAATGTCACGCAATTCTTTATAACGTTGCAGTGTTTGCTGAACATCACGCGCTGTATTGTAATGATCTTCACCAACAACCAAAGGATCAAGCTGACGTGAAGTAGAGTCAAGTGGATCTACAGCTGGGTAGATCCCCAGAGAAGCAATGTCTCGTGACAATACAACGGTAGCATCCAAATGCCCAAAGGTTGTTGCTGGAGAAGGATCAGTCAAATCATCCGCTGGCACATAGACTGCCTGAATCGAAGTAATTGATCCAGATTTAGTTGAAGTAATTCGTTCTTGCAGGCGTCCCATTTCTTCAGCTAGCGTAGGTTGATATCCTACCGCAGAAGGCATACGTCCTAGCAATGCAGATACTTCCGTTCCTGCTAACGTAAATCGATAGATGTTATCAACAAAAAACAGAACATCTCGGCCCTCATCACGGAAATTTTCCGCCATGGTTAATCCAGTCAAGGCTACACGTAGTCTATTACCAGGAGGCTCATTCATCTGCCCGTAAACCAGGGACACTTTATCTAACACATTAGAGTCTTTCATTTCATGATAGAAATCATTACCTTCACGAGTACGTTCACCCACTCCAGCAAAAACAGAATATCCGCTATGTTCAGTTGCAATATTACGAATTAATTCCATCATGTTAACGGTTTTACCAACACCCGCACCACCAAACAATCCAACCTTGCCGCCCTTAGCAAAAGGACAAACCAGATCAATCACTTTAATACCGGTTTCAAGTAATTCAGTTGAAGCAGACAATTCATCAAAAGCAGGTGCTTTACGGTGAATTGACATATGTTTTTCTGCACCGATAGGTCCCATCTCATCAATTGGAGTTCCCAGTACATCCATGATGCGGCCCAATGTCTGAGGACCGACTGGCACTTTAATTGGCTCTTTTGTGTTGCTCACCATCATCCCACGCCGCAATCCATCTGAAGAGCCTAAAGCGATTGTACGCACTACGCCGTCGCCCAATTGCTGCTGCACTTCTAGCGTAAGCTCTGATCCTTCCATTGTTAGCGCGTCATATACCTTAGGTAGCGCTTCCCGTGAAAACTCGACGTCAACTACTGCGCCGATACATTGAACAATTTTTCCTTGATCCATGGTTGTTCCTCAATTACTAAATCGAAAATTATTAAACCGCTGCAGCGCCCGCAACTATCTCAGAAAGTTCTTTAGTGATGGCTGCTTGACGGGTCTTGTTGTAAACCAATGTAAGCTCGTTAATTACGTCACCCGCATTATCTGATGCGGCCTTCATTGCTACCATCCGAGCGGATTGCTCAGAGGCTATATTCTCTGTCAAAGATTGATAAATGAGTGCCTCTATATATCTCACCATTACGTCATCAATAACAGTTTTAGCATCCGGTTCGTATATGTAGTCCCATGTTCCAGCCGGTCCCTCATGATTCTTACCATCGCTTTCTTGCCCTTCTTCACTACTGCCCTGTAGCTGTTCATCAGATAATGGAAGTAACTGCTCCATTATGGGCTCTTGTTTCATAGCATTAATAAATTTGGTATAGAAAAGGTAAACCCGATCAAAACGATCTTCATTGTATCCATCGAGCACTACTTTAACTGCACCGATAAGGCTATCAATATTTGGTGTATCACCCAACCCAACGACATTAGAAACTACATTAGCCCCAATTCGCGTCATGAAACCCAAGCTTTTACTGCCAATACAGCAGACTTCTATCTGCTCTCCTTCACCTTCCCACTCTTTAATCTTTGCAGTAGCCAAGCGCAGGATGTTTGTATTAAGCCCCCCACATAAGCCTTTATCGGAAGTAACAACAATGATTCCAATACGCTTTACTGTGTCTCTTTCTACTAAAAATGGGTGCTTATATTCACTACTAGCACGACTCATATGCGCCGCCACATTCCGGATCTTATCTCCGTATGGACGCGCCTTTTTCATCCGCTCTTGCGCCTTTCTCATTTTAGAGGCGGCAACCATTTCCATCGCACGAGTGATCTTTTGCGTATTTTTTACGCTACTGATCTTAGTCCGTATTTCTCTACTTCCTGCCATGGCTTAATAAGACCCACTCGATGTAAAGTCTTGAACTGCCGCATCGAGCGCTTTATCAGTTTCAGCGTCAAGCTCACCACTTGTTTGAATCTTATCCATGATGTCGCTATATTTACTCCGCATATGGCCCCTAAGTGCAGATTCAAATGCTAGCGCGCGACTTACTTCTACATCATCTAAGTATCCCTTGTTAACTGCAAACAATGTGAGCGCCATTTCTGCCACACTTAAAGTAGCATATTGTGCTTGCTTCATTAGCTCTGTTACCATTTTTCCACGCTCTAATTGCTTTCTGGTAGCCTCATCAAGATCAGAAGCAAATTGTGCAAATGCTGCAAGTTCGCGATACTGGGCTAAAGCCAAACGTACACCACCGCCTAGTTTTTTAATTACCTTGGTTTGTGCTGCACCGCCAACACGAGATACCGAAACCCCTGCATTAATTGCAGGACGAATACCAGCATTAAACAAATCAGTTTCTAAGAATATTTGTCCATCAGTGATTGAAATTACGTTAGTAGGAACAAAAGCTGTAACATCACCAGCTTGGGTTTCAATGACTGGCAATGCTGTTAGTGACCCCGTTTTACCCTTAACCTTGCCTTCAGTATATTTTTCAACATAATCTTCACTGACCCGAGCTGCTCTTTCGAGTAAGCGTGAATGTAGATAGAACACATCACCCGGATAAGCTTCACGACCCGGCGGCCTACGAAGCAACAATGATATTTGACGATATGCCCAAGCTTGTTTAGTTAAATCATCATAAATAATTAGCGCGTCTTGGCCGTTATCACGGAAATATTCTCCCATTGTACAACCAGAGTAAGGCGCAATAAATTGCATTGCTGCTGATTCAGATGCTGTAGCTGCAACTACAATCGTGTATTCCAACGCACCGTGCTCTTCTAGTTTACGTACTACATTTGCAACAGAAGATGCTTTTTGTCCGACCGCAACATAGATGCAGGTCATGTTCTGACCCTTCTGATTAATAATGGTATCAATCGCTACAGCTGTTTTACCAGTTTGACGATCGCCAATAATCAATTCTCGTTGTCCTCGTCCTACAGGAACCATGGCATCAATTGATTTCAATCCAGTTTGTACAGGCTGATCAACAGATTTACGCCAGATTACGCCTGGAGCGATTTTTTCAATTGGCTCGGAACCCTTTGCCTCTATTGGTCCTTTCCCATCTATTGGCTGGCCAAGTGAGTTAACAACCCGCCCCATTAGCTCTTCGCCTACAGGTACCTCTAAAATACGACCGGTACACTTGACAATATCGCCTTCGGTTATGTGTTCATATTCACCTAGAATCACTGCGCCCACAGAGTCCCGCTCAAGATTTAGCGCGAGCCCGAAAGTGTTACCGGGAAACTCAAGCATTTCTCCCTGCATCACATCAGACAGGCCATGAACACGCACAATTCCGTCAGTTACCGAAACTACGGTTCCTTGAGTCTTGACCTCCGATGTGGCATCAAGTCCTTCTATCTTATTTTTAATCAGTTCGCTAATTTCAGATGGATTTAACTGCATTTCTTATAACTCCTAGCTTTTAAGCGCAACAGACATGGCTTCCAGTTTTCCGCGTACAGAGGCATCTAACACCTCGTCGCCAATCTCAACCTTTACCCCACCTATTAATTTGGGATTTACATCTACCTTGGCCTCTATTTTGCACTTAAACTTAGACTCGAGGCCTGTTACTAAGTCATTTAGTTGCTGTTTAGTTATGGCAAATGCGGAAGTAATTTTTGCTTCCAACACGCCATCTTCTTGTGTTTTCAGTTGCTCAAATAATTCGCTCACCTCAGGCAATACTGCAACCCGCTTTCCTTCAGTCAACAATAAGATAAAAGTGCAATTATCTTTATTAAGCTTTTTCCCACATATGGCATGATTTAAAATCTCGCATATTTCTAATAGTATTTCGCCCAATCGTTTAGCAGGTACCGATGGATTGCCTAGAAGAGAGCGTATGCGTTCATCATTTGCCACAAACGCAGCTATTTTAAGCATGTTTGACCAGTCTGATAATTTATTACTGGTCTTAGCAAGCTTAAATGCCGCTTCCGCATATGGACGCGCTATTGTTAGTGCTTCAGCCATATATTATAGCTCTGCCTTAATATTTTTAAGTAGATCAGCATGAGCTTTAGCATCTACTTCTCGGTCCAGAATCTTTGCTGCACCAGCTACAGCTAAATCAGCCACATTCTGACGCAACGCTTCTCTAGCACGAACGATCTCTTGCTCAACCTCAGCTTTAGCCATAGAAACAATGCGATCCCCTTCTTCTTGAGCGAGGCCTTTTGCTTCCTCGACAACTTGAGATGACCGTTTTTCTGCTTGAGCAAGTATTTCAGCAGCTTTCTGTTTTGCTATAAGCATTTCATCAGCAGCGCTCTTAGAGGCCTGTTCTAATTCTTGTTTACCGCGCTCTCCCGCCGCCAAACCATCAGCAATTTGTTTCTTACGATCACTAAGTGCTTGCATGATTGGCGGCCATACAAATTTCATACAGAACCAGACAAACAATATAAACATGATCGTTTGTGCGATTAAGGTAGCATTGATATTCATGTACGAACCTTTTTAATGATTAACAATGTCGGAGATCTAGCCGCCGACAACTGCAAACAGAATATACATGGAAATACCAACAGCAATCATTGGCACAGCATCGACTAGACCCATGACAATGAAAAACTGGGTACGCAACATTGGAATTAATTCTGGTTGACGTGCCGCTCCCTCAAGGAATCGTCCGCCCAAAATTCCGATGCCAACTGCAGCACCAAGTGCGCCTAGGCCCATCATGATCGCTCCAGCGATATATAATAGTGATTGTTCCACAGAGTTCTCCTATAAATAAAATATTACAAAAATCAATGATGCTCCTGATGAGCCATGTCCAAATAAACTATTGTTAGCGTCATAAATATAAATGCCTGCAGCGTTATGATCAGGATATGAAATATTGCCCATGCCAAAGATAACAGTATTTGTGTTCCAAATAATACTGAAGATCCACCCATACTAGCTGCTGCAAATGACCCGCCCATTATTGCTAACAATATAAATATCATCTCTCCGGCATACATATTCCCAAACAACCGCAATGAGAGTGAAATTGGCTTAGCAATTAAGTTTACGCCTTCTAAAAATAGATTTATAGGAATAAATATTCCTTTTATTACTGGGTTAGTACTACTAAATGGCTGCAGGGCTAATTCTCCGGCAAAGCCGGCCGCACCTTTAACCTTGATGCTGTAATAAATTACTAAAGCAAATACTGCAATAGACATACCAAATGTAGCATTTGGGTCTGTCGTTGGCACCACCTTAAGAAAAGGAAGACCGAGTACGGTAGCTAAACCTGGCAAATAATCTATAGGCACCAGATCCATCAGATTCATTAAAAATATCCATATAAAAATGGTTAGAGCTAATGGAGCAACTAGTGGATTTCGGCCAGTGAATGATCCCCGCACACTATCGTCAACAAACTCAATTATCATTTCTACAAAATTCTGTCCGCCTGCTGGCACATTTAAGGTTGCCTTTTTTGCTATCTTGGCAAAGAAATATAGAAATATTGCGCCAAGTATTAAAGATACCGCAACAGTATCTACATTAATTGACCAGAACCCCATGGCTTTAGCTTGTTCTGCTGTTTGCGCCAACCCCAATGAACCATCTGGCAATTCACCAAAAGTTAGGTTCTGTAGGTGGTGCTTGATATATTCAGTTGAAGTGTGTGTTTCGCTAGCCATAAATACTTTATTATATTTTCTTTAATTATTTCTATTCTCGCCTTGTAGCGGAGCAATTATCCACGCCAACTGACTCGCTACAAAACCAACTAAAACCGCCAATGGAACAAGTGCGCCCATCCCTATAGCTAAAAGTATACTTAGTACCAAAAAACGCTCCACTCCGGAGCGATAAAATATCCACAAATGCTGCTGCGCTTCTTTCAGGGTTTTGTTTTTACTACTTTGCATACGCCAAAGTAACAACAGCGTACCAACCAAAGCAACTACCCCACCATATATTGCAGCTCCTGCCTCGGCTTCACCTTCTAAAGCATAAGCAACTATTCCGACTATTACGGAAATTACTATTTGCAGTACTGCTGTACGGTGTACGCTGGATTTCATTACCACATCTCAACGCATGATTTCCGAAGTCCAACGTTGGAAAAAGCGAGAGTTTAATGTTTCATTGAAAGACTGTCAAGAGACAACTCTTGGGGATTTCAGGCCATATATCTTGATAACCTTTATCCACAGTAAATTAGAGAAGTTAAAACAATGAAACCATAACATATTTAACAGATAAAATTCTTGTTTCCATTGTCTTTTAAGATCATTCCCTCCCGCAATTTAACTCTATTTCTTGACCACAATGTTGAGTAGTTTTACTATGCCCATAAAATAACTTAGGGGCTTTTTTATCTTTATTTCTGGCAAATGCCTCTTAAAGATTCACTAAATTATGCTATTTATACCCAAAATTAGATATTATATTGGGCCAATACATTTAGCACGAACTGATGTGAGCAATTAATTTAATTAATTTATTATGACAACAAATATAGACTCCGCACTTCAATCTGTTAAAAAACATATAGCTACAGCAGCAACAAATGCTGGCCGTCAGCCGGAAGAAATCATACTTTTGGCCGCAAGCAAAACTAACCCTGCTGAACAGGTAAGAAAAGCTTGGCTTGCTGGTCAAACTATTTTTGGCGAGAACTATCTTCAAGAAGCGCTAGAAAAGATTCTGGCACTATCTGACCTACCTATCGAATGGCATTTTATTGGGCCCATACAGAGCAATAAGACAAAACGTATTACGGAGAACTTTTCCTGGGTTCACAGTGTGGATAGAATGAAGATTGCAGATCGCTTGTCACGAGACAGACCTGAAAGACTTCCCCCGCTTCAAGTTTGTCTACAAATAAATGTAAGTGGGGAAGATACGAAGAGTGGCATACTTCCTGAGCATGCAGCAGAATTCGCAGCTTATATAGCGGCGTTGCCTCGTATTAAATTACGCGGATTAATGGCCGTCCCTGAGCTTACTACTGCTACTGCTCTGCAACGCAGTCAGTTTCAAATGCTTCGAACTATATATGATCAGCTGAGGCAGGATGGGTTTGATCTTGATACACTCTCAATGGGCATGTCAGAAGACATGGATATTGCTATTGCAGAGGGCGCGACTATGGTGCGAATTGGAACTTCCATTTTTGGACCAAGGCGCTACCCTATACCCGAAGAACTTGCAGCTGCCCGTACTATTCGGTAATAGAATTATACTTATCTTTTAACTGCTCTTTAGTTTCTACAATATTGGGGTTTCCGATAATACAATCTACCGGACACACCTCAACACATTGTGTTGTTTCATAGTGCCCTACACATTCCGTACATAATTTGGGATCTATTATATAAATTTCTTCCCCTTGTGAAATTGCATCATTAGGGCATTCCGGCTCACACACATCACAATTTATACACTCGTCTGTAATCATTAAAGCCATATAAACCTCTATAAAATCACTTCCCAGATTTAATGCGAAGTTGTTTTGCAATCAAAGGATGTACAAATTTATCTGCATTGCCACCAAGTAACGCAATTTCACGCACAATGGTCGCAGAAACAAACATATATTGCTCAGACGGGGTCATAAAGACAGTCTCAACATCGGGATACATACTACGATTCATCCCCGCCATTTGGAACTCATATTCAAAGTCAGAAACTGCACGCAGCCCACGCAATATCACCCTAGCATCTTGCTGTTGCAAAAATTCCATCAACAATCCAGAAAATTTTGTCACCTCTATGTTGGCACAATCTTTTAATACCTCACGAGCCATTTCCACGCGCTCATCCAAGGTAAAAAAAGGCTTTTTTCCACTACTTGGTGCTACCGCAACTACCACGTGATCAAACAAACTTGATGCACGCCGAACCAAATCCTCATGACCACGAGTTATCGGATCAAAAGTACCGGGATAGATAACTTTATCGGTTTTTCTCATATTTTAATAATTGATAATGCACTTTTCCTGCCTGACTACGGCGCCAAACTGACCAATTTTCATTTGGCTCAAAAAAATTTCCTGCCTCTAAATATATCAGGCCATTTTGTGTAAGATGCGATGGCAACAACTCCAATACCTTAGGTAATAATCCTAGCTGATACGGCGGATCAAGAAAAATCACGTCAAATAACCGCTGATCAGACTTGATAAAATTTAACGCATCTATCATTAATAGCTCTATTCGGTCGGATTCTAGTTTTTGTAGTCCTCTCTGTAAGACACTATATACCTTGCGGTCAGACTCCACCATCACTACATACTCTGACCCCCTAGATGCCGCCTCAATACCCATCGCCCCACTACCCGCAAATAAATCCAGGCAGACCTTGCCGCTCATTTCCTGCCCCAACCAATTAAAAACTGTTTCACGGACCCTATTAGGCGTAGGGCGCAAAGCGATATTATTTGGAAACGAGATTACACGGCCGCGCCATTTTCCACCGATAACACGAACTTTATTTTGAATCAAGATCACAGATAAAGAATTTAAGAGAGTACGCTTACAGATTAATTATTTAGCTAAAGATTTTATTCTTTTTCTATAGCTCCCACCACAACTGCCACCATCCTTTCTGGAGGAATGCGCCGCTGAAATGCATCTTTTATCTGTGCTACTGTAACATTATCAACAGCACTTACGTAGTCACCCAAATAGGTAAGCGGAAGATTATAGAATCCTATCACGGCGAGATATTCCATGATTTTCTTATTACTATCTATACGTAAAGGGAACCCACCAACAATATTTCCCTTGGCTGCAGCTAATTCCTTCTCAGTTGGGCCTTCCGCAACAAAATCAGATAATACTTTTTGCGTAATCATTAAAGCTTCTTCGGATTGCTCTTTTTTAGTTTGCAGACTAATCTGAAAAGGGCCCGCCTGCTTCAATGGATAAAAGCCACTATAAACACTATAGGCCAATCCACGTTTCTGTCTAATTTCTTCCATTAAGCGGGACGCGAACCCACCCCCACCAAGTATGTAATTTCCTACCAACAGCGGATAATAATCTGGGTCATTACGCTTTAGCCCAGGATAAGCCAATAAAATATGGCTTTGAGTTGCTGGATGAACAATTCTTTTGGTACCTGATACGGGCTCTGTCACCGGAGGTGATATATTTAAAGTTCCTCCCTGTGGCAAATTTTTTGATAACGCTTCCGCAATGGCAGCTGCCTCAGAACGACTAACATCCCCCATAATTGAAATTACAGAATTTACAGCAGAGTAGTTTGCCTGATAAAAATCTACTAAATCATTACGTTGTAATTCGTTTAATGTATCTACTTCACCAGAACTACGTAGCCCATAGGGGTGAATTCCGTATAACATATTATTTAGCGTGCGGCGTGCAATATAACCAGGCTTAGTTTTTGCTTCTTTCAACCCAGAAATTACTCTTGCTTTTTCTCTTTTTAGCGCATTTTCTGGGAATTCTGGGTACTGTATTACTTTAGAAAATATATCTAGCGCCTTGTTACGTTCATTTTTATTACTTAGCGTTCTTAGTAAAACACCTGCACGATCCCGGTCGAATCGAGCGCTCAATTGTGCGCCAACATCAGCCAAAGACTTAGAAATCTTGTCCTCCGACAAGCCTCCTGCCCCAAGGTCAAGAAGCTGTAGAGTCAGGCTGGCACAGCCTGACTTTTCAGGTATGTCAGCACTGCTTCCTGCACTGAAATCTACACTTATATCAAGTATCGGTAGCCCATGACTCTCGACAAAATATACCTGGGCACCAGAAGAGGCTTGCCAATGCTGAATAGGGAGCGCCGCCAGCGTCCATTGAGAATAAATGCCAAAGAACAAAGCCAAAAAACAACCAATAGATTGCAGCAAAACCATTTTTCTAAGTGTTTTTTTCATCTGAATTTAATTTAATATATTTAATGGCGCAATCTAATGGAAGAAGGAATAACAGACCTTTGCTCTAGTGGCTGTGGATCAAGGACCGCCACTGTCAAACTGTCATCTATTAAATATTTTATTGCCACCTCTCGAACCTGTTCAGCAGTAACGGCCTGTAGTTTCTTTATAATTGTATCTAGATCACGATACGATAACCCAACAGATTCTAACTGGCCAATCTGCATCGCCTGGTAAAACATCGAATCAAGCTGAAAAACGTGGCTAGATACTACCTGAGCTCTTACACGCCTAAGCTCCTTTTCGGTCACCCCTGCATCTATTAGTCTTTCAATTTCGATACGTAGAGCAGACTCTAGTTCTGCTGCCGACCTCCCTTCACTTGGGGTTCCACTCAGAAAAAACATACCGGGGCCACGCCCCGTAGAATCGTAGTCAGCATTTATCGAGCTAGCAATTTGCTGATTCCGTACCAATTCTTTATTTAGTCGTGCAGAGCCATTACCGTCTAATACTCCTACTAGCATCTGCAATGCGTATGGCTCCCAGTCAGCACTTGCATCATGTAACACTGGTGCATGATACCCCATGACTAGATACGGCATTTGTGCAGGGGCTTTTATTTGCAATCGCTTGATTCCCGCTTGCGTTACCTCCGTCTGCGGTTTACGTACAGCCAAAGAAGCTATCGGGCGAGACTCAATCTCGCCATAATATTTTTGTGCTAAAGAATATACTTCTTTTGGGTCCACATCTCCGACTAATACCAATACAGCATTGTTAGGAGCATACCAACGGTCATACCACTCCTGGGCATCACCAACGGTCATATTCTCCAAATCATTCATCCAACCAATAATCGGGCGTCTATATGGGTGAGACTGATACGCAACAGACATCATTTTCTCATATACAAGCGCATGCGGTTGATCATCAGTACGTAATCGACGCTCTTCCATTACCACCTTGATCTCTTTGGCGAATTCTTCTTCTGTTAATATGAGATTACGCATCCGGTCAGCTTCTAACTTCATAGCTAACGCTAACTTAGATTTGTGTAATTGTTGAAAATAACCAGTGTAATCACGGCTTGTAAATGCATTATCACGCCCACCTACTGCTGCTATTTTCTTAGAAAACTCACCACTGCTAATATTTTTAGTCCCCTTAAACATCATATGCTCCAGTACGTGAGCTACGCCCGTAGTACCATTCAACTCATCAATGCTGCCGACCTTGTACCATATTTGAGAGATAACGACTGGGGAGCGGTGGTCTTCTTTAACAACTATTTTAAGACCGTTAGCAAGCATATATTCGTGTGGGTTGGCGAAAACCTCAAATGAGATTAATGAAACCAACATAAACATGAAAGCTGGTAATCTACAAATATAAAAGGTAGGGCCAGAATTAAATTTCATTTTTTAATAGCCTAAGATTAAGATAATGGAATAGAATTTCACTTGTGAAAGCCTACGATAAACCAATTCTAATATGACATCCTATCAAAATGAAAAGTTTCATAAAATATAATAATAAATCGACCTCAGACACATTTTTATTTGCCTATTGGACGACCAACATCAGACGAGACTTCTCATGATCTGGGGAAAGCTGGGAAAGCGCTTATCCGGCATCCTTGGTGGCGGCAAAATAGATGAAAATCTCTATGAAGAGCTGGAAACGGTCTTAATTACTGCCGATGTAGGTATAGATGCAACTACCTGGTTACTTAGCACGTTACGTAAACAAGTAAAAAAAGAGGGCTTAACTGACGCAACACAACTAAAAGAGGCCCTAAAAGAATCCCTGCTTATATTACTTGCGCCACTTATACGGCCTTTAGATTTAAGTATAGAAAAACCATTCGTTATCATGATAACCGGTGTAAATGGCGCAGGAAAAACAACTTCTATTGGCAAACTTGCTCATTATTTTCAATCTCAAGAAAAATCTATACTACTCGCTGCAGGAGATACATTCCGAGCGGCGGCTCGCGAACAACTTATTATTTGGGGCAAACGAAATAATATTTCTGTTGTCTCACAGGATAATAATCATCAGCAAAAAGGTGATTCAGCAGCGGTTATATTCGATGCAGTTAACGCTGCTAAGGCTCGCAATATAGATATTTTATTAGCAGATACTGCCGGTCGTCTCGCCACACAATTACACCTTATGGAAGAAATTAAAAAGGTGAAGCGGGTTATCTCAAAAGCAATCCCTAGTGCACCACATGAGGTGCTGTTGGTTCTGGATGCCAATACCGGCCAGAATACGGTTAACCAAGTAAGGGCATTTGATGATGCACTTGGAATTACCGGACTTATACTTACTAAACTTGATGGCACAGCTAAAGGCGGTGTAATTGCTGCTATTGCCATGCAACGCCAACAGAACCCCATTCCACTGTACTTTATTGGGACAGGTGAAGGCATTGAAGATTTACAGCCTTTTGATGCAAGAAAATTTGTAGAAACTTTATTCGATTAATTTTGCAATATTTCACTATACCTCTCTGTAGTTTGGAACTATTTCTATATGATTAGCTTCAGTAATGTCTATAAGCGTTATCCAAATGGGTTTGAAGCGCTAAAAAATATTGCTTTTACCATTAAGCAAGGTGAGATGGTTTTTATAACCGGGAATTCTGGCGCCGGCAAAAGTACACTCTTAAAATTGATTGGGGCTATCGAGCGCCCAACAACCGGTGGCATCATTGTCAATGATCAGAATATTAGCAAACTAAAGAACAGTGCGATTCCATATCTACGACGCAATCTCGGCATGGTTTTCCAAGGCCAAAAGATTTTGTTTGATCGCTCAGTATTTGACAATGTTGTATTACCATTACAAATCTGTGGTTTTGAACATCAGTCAGCAGCTGGAAGAGTCCGAGCAGCTCTGGATAAAGTGGGATTGCTGGACAAAGAAAAGGCTCTCCCCATTACGCTATCAGGTGGTGAACAGCAAAGATTATGTATTGCCCGAGCTGTAGTCAATCGCCCATCCATTCTCATTGCCGACGAACCAACTACATATCTTGATCCCAGCTATACCAAGGACATCATGAATATGTTTAAATCTTTTCATCAAGTAGGTGTAACCGTTCTTATCACTACCCCCACTGCCGCGTTACTTGAGAGCCCCCAATATCGTATTTTATCTTTAAATCACGGAGAATTAGTAACGTGAATATGTGGCTTTCTCATCACTGGCATGCATTCTTTCTAGCTCTTCGGAGATTAGTAGGTTCCCCGCTTGCAAACCTACTCAACATTATTGTGATAGGAGTTGCCTTCAGTCTTCCTACAGGGGTCTATATGCTGCTAGGTAACGTTCAGAGCCTTTCTGGCCAACTATCAGGAGCGCCACAATTAAACGTATTTCTAAAGTTAGATACAGGCAAGGATGCGATAGAGAAATTAAAATCGCATCTGAAGCAGCACCCACAAGTAGAAAATTTTCGTTTTCTTCCTAAAGACAAGGCTTTAGAACAGCTAAAACAAAGAAATGGGATGGCAACCGCAATAAACAGTCTAACGCGAAACCCGTTACCGGACGCGTTCATAATTGATGCCAAGAGTATTTCACCTGAAACGCTAAAACGATTACGTAACGAAATGCTGAAATGGCCAGATTCTATGCATGTTCAGCTTGATTCTGACTGGATGGAGAGACTAAATGCATTGTTAAAGCTTGGGCAGATCGCACTATTGATCCTTACAGCCTTATTAAGTTTTGCGTTAATAGTAGTAACATTTAATACCATTCGTTTACAAATTCTTACAAAACGTAACGAAATTGAAGTATCAAAATTAATTGGAGCAACTAGTAACTTTATACGCCGCCCCTTTCTTTATTTTGGTGCAATTCAAGGCGTAGCGGGAGGAGCTATAGCATGGCTTATTGTTGCCCTAGTAATTAATTTAATTAATAGCGAATTGATAAATTTAGTGCGCCTATATGCTGTTGACTTTCAACTGCATCATATCTCTTTTGAAGACAGCATTAGTCTGTTACTTTTTTCATCCTGGCTTGGTTGGGTAGGAGCATGGTTATCAGTTGCAAGCCACCTCTGGCAAATAGAACCTTAAATAATCCTGAAGATTGTCCCTAGGACCTTTTCGAGACGATTAGCGCTCAAAGCCATAGAATGTTAGAATTAGCGCTACTAATACAAGGAGTAAACAATGACTTTTGATCTTGCAATGCCTGCAACTAGCGGTAGCATTGAAAGTTATATTAGGTCTGCTAATAGTTTCCCTATGCTTTCTCAAGAGGAGGAAATTAACCTCGCGCGCCGTCTTAGGGACGAAGATGACATAAATGCCGCGCGCCAACTAGTCCTATCACATTTACGTGTAGTGGTTTCTATCGCTAGGGGCTATAAAGGATACGGCCTGCCACAAGCTGATTTGATTCAGGAAGGAAATATTGGGCTAATGAAAGCAGTCAAACGTTATGATCCAGAACGTGGGGTACGACTTGTGTCGTTTGCCATGCACTGGATTAAGGCCGAAATTAATGAATTCATACTACGAAACTGGCGACTGGTAAAAATTGCAACGACAAAAGCACAACGAAAATTATTTTTTAATCTTCGAAGCCTGAAGAAAAATCTCGACACTATGGACCCAGAAGAGGTTGATATTATTGCAGAAAAATTGAATGTTAAAACTGAAGAAGTAGTGGAAATGGAAACACGCTTTAGTGGGCGCGACATTTCAATTGAGCCCCTATCTCAAGACAATGAGGAAACCTATAACTACAGCCCAATCGCCTATCTTACTGATGGAGCTGAGCCATCACAGGTACTGGAAGCGCAAGAAAATGATAGTCTAAATAGCAAAAAATTGAAACAAGCATTAGCCAATTTAGATGCGCGGAGCTGCCGTATTATAAAAGCCCGCTGGTTGTGTGGAGAAAAGGCCGTAACACTTCATAAACTTTCTGAGGAATTGGGAGTATCTGCTGAACGTATCCGCCAGATAGAGGTTAAAGCGCTCCAAAAAATACGCATGATGATGGAGCCAGCTTCATAAATATCTCGCATCCATTACTGAACAGACTGCGATCTCGGAATAATAACCTCAATACCCCATCTTTTATTTTTACTGATATTTTCTCTAAACTTTCAATTCTCTTGAAAAGAATATAACAAAGTTAAAAATATTGTTAGCTCTGATCATTTTTTACCCATTGCTCTGGTGTCAACGTTTTCATAGACAACGCATGGATTTCCTGCTCCATCTTTTTTCCTAGCGCACGGTAAACTAACTGATGCTGCTGTACCATATTCTTGCCTTGAAATTCAGCGCTAACGATAATGGCGCTAAAATGATAGCCGTCATCACCCTCTACACGTACTAATTCACATGGGAGAGTATTCTCAATATGAATTCTTATGCTTTCTGATGTAACCATTCTGAGTCCCTTTAATTTGAAAATTATTTTATTCTCTTGCTTAGCTCTTATTCACAGAAAATATGGGCTTATTGACGAAGCTTGTACCCTATTTTAAGCATTCGTAGTGTTACCCATGATACCGCTAGAAAACCTATTCCCACAATCATAAGACTAAAGTAGGGCGATACATCTGAAATACCAAAAAAGCCATAGCGAAAACCGTCAATCACATAGAAGAAAGGATTAAAACGCGAAATATTTTCCCAGAAAGGCGGTAACGAATGAATTGTATAAAATACACCAGACAAAAATGTTAGCGGCAAAATCACAAAATTTTGGAATGCAGCAAGCTGATCAAATTTCTCAGCCCAAATGGCAGCAATAACTCCCAAAACTCCCAGGAATCCATTTCCTATTAGGGCAAAAATAAAGACCCACGACAATGATTGTAACGGCATATCAAAAAATATTAATATCACCAAATAAATGCCGGCTCCTACTAGAAGCCCACGTACTATAGATGCTAATACATAAGCTACAAATACTTCCATATAGGATAGCGGGGATAACAAAACAAATACAATACTTCCAGATATTTTTGATTGAATTAGACTGGATGATGAGTTCGCAAAAGAATTCTGCAGCATGGCCATCATTAACAGACCTGGAATCAAAAAAACTGGGTATGTAACGCCTGGATATGCCTGAGCACGTTCTTCTAAAACATGAGAAAAAATAAATAAATAAATCAGAGTAGCTATCATTGGTGCAAATATGGACTGAAGGCCAACTTTCCAGAATCGCAACAATTCCTTATGAAAAAGAGTATAGAAACCATTCATACAGATTCCATATCTTTAGTATTGCCTGTAATTTTTACAAAAACATCTTCAAGGTCAGGTTGCATCAATTCCATTTCCAGCACCCGTATTTGCTCTATACGAAAAGCTGCCAATACATCCTCAATCTTTGAATAATTATTTACTCTAAGTATAAAACAACCCTCGGCATAACTTTCTAGTAGTGGCTGCAGATCCGATGGCAATGCTTCAGATGATAAACGTAGTCTTATTAAATACCCACTAACATTATTTATAAGATTCTTGGTGCTATCAAGAGCTACAATTTCTCCTTTTTTAAGCATAGCGATACGACTACATAATTCTTCAGCTTCATCCAGATAATGAGTAGTAAGCACAATGGTGTGGCCATCACCGTTTAATCGCTTTATAAAGCTCCAAAGTGACCGACGCAATTCCACATCTACGCCGGCAGTAGGCTCATCCAGTATGATCACCGGTGGCTTATGCACCAATGCCTGAGCTACCAGTACTCGGCGCTTCATCCCACCTGATAATGTACGCATATTCGCATTTTCTTTATCACGTAAACCTAAGTGATAGAGCACTTCATCTATCCAAGCATCATTATTTCTTAGGCCATAATAACCAGACTGAATAGAGAGCGTTTCTCGTACGGAAAAAAATGGGTCGAAGACCAATTCTTGCGGCACTACTCCAACTACGCGACGGGCCTCACGATAGTTTCTCACTACATCATGCCCCATTATTTTTGCCACGCCATTGCTAGCTAACGTTAGCCCCGCCAGTACATTAATTAATGTAGTCTTACCGGCGCCATTCGGGCCTAATAAAGCAAAAAATTCGCCTTGTTCAATCTCAAGATCGATCCCCACTAAAGCACTCACTGGCCCATAGTGTTTGTATACTTGCTTTGCTTCAATTGCTGGAATCATTAGGGAAATAGATTGGGAAAAACATTTACTACAGATATAGCGAACAATATTGACTACATAAAACTATATATCATAGTATACATAAATACGAGGACAACGATTTAAATCAAAGTGCGCAATTATGAGTATTTATTTTCTTACGATGCGCCCTCAAACATACTCTATTATGCCAGCGGGACTAACTCGGAAACGCCATACAATTGGGTAAGATTTTTCAAATTCTCTGATATATTCGAAAAACATAGTCTCTGATTATTCTTAAGCGCTTCTCGCTGCCACTCCAGTAACATGCTGACCGCTGATGAATCAACCTCGGTCACTTGCTCAAAATCAATAATCAAGTCAGTCCGATCAAATAAATTAGCGCCTTGTTCTATTATCTCGACTACATTAGCTATAATTATTGGCCCTTGAACAATTATCCTGTTGGCATCACGTAATATCATCTCACGTTGTCTTAAACTGTATAGTTAGCGATGTATTTTTTTCCTTTTCTTTATCTTTAGCTTCCATTTCACGATTTTTCTTATTGAGTGCTTTAAGTAATCCCTTAACTCCACCCGAACGGATCTTAGAATTGAAAGTACCCCTGTAATTAATAACCAAACTTATACCCGCTACTGTTATATCGTATACTTTCCAGGCATTATTAGTTTTTCCCATGCTGTAATTAATGGATATGGCCTGGCCATTAGATGGAGTTACTTCCGTTTTTACTGTGGTATCAATTTTCCCTGCCATATTTTTAACCGGCGATACCTTTATAGTATGATCGCTATAAACTGCCAGTGCTTTATAGTAAGTACGCACAAGCAACGTACGGAACGCTTCCTCCAGTTCCTGCTGCTGCTGCGGTGAAGCCTTAGACCAGTTCTTGCCCATAGCAAGCCTTGTCATACGGGTGAAATTAAAATGTGGCAATATCTTGGACTCAACCAGATTAAGAATTTTTTCTTTATTACCGGACAAGGTATCCTTGTCTCGCTTGATAATTTTAAGAATTTCTTGCGCCGTTTCTTCTACTAAAGTATCAGGCCGAACCTCAATCGCCCAAGTAGCGGGCGATAATAATAGCGTTGATAATAATAAAATGCCACATATTGCTCTTTTCATAAATTCTCTTTCCACTGTTAATTGTTTATAATAAAATCCGGATCAGATGCAGTGCAACCATATTACTAAACTCAAAATTTATCGCTATCACCTTCATCATCTTCTGAGGCCTTGTCAAATAAGAACTGTCCTATCATTTCTTCCAGCACTAGCGCTGAATTAGTTTTCATAATCTTATCACCACTCTTTAACATTCCTTCATCCCCACCTGCAGCCAAACCAACATACTGCGCTCCGAGTAAGCCAGAGGTAAGAATACTAGCAAAAGTATCTTTGGGAAATTGATAGCGGTCATCTATATTCATAGTTACTACAGCATCAAACGTTTTAGTGCTGAACTGGATATCCATTACACGTCCAACTACTACACCGGCACTTTTTACAGGTGACCTAATTTTCAGGCCGCCGATATTCTCAAAATTTCCAACCAGAGTATAGCTTTTATCCTCGCTATAGGTGCCCAAGTTTCCTACTTGTAATGCAAGTATTAATAATGCGCCGATCCCTGCAACAACAAACAGGCCTACCCATAAATCCATTTTTGCTCGCTGCATTAGCCTACTCCTCTAAACATAAATGAGGTCAAGACAAAATCTAACCCTAAAATCACAAGCGCTGAAGTTACTACAGTGCGGGTAGTTGCGCCGGACACCCCTTCCGCTGTTGGCGGCGCATTATAACCCTCAAAAACAGCAATTGCTGTAATAGCAACACCAAACACGCAAGTTTTAATAATGCCATTGACAATATCGAATCTAAAATCCACCACACTCTGCATTTGCGACCAGAATGAACCTTCATCCACACCTATAAGCACTACTGCTACTAAATACCCACCAAATACTCCCATTGCAGAGAACATTGCGGCCAAGAGTGGCATCGAAATTACTCCGGCCCAGAATCGAGGCGCTACAACCCTTGCAATTGGGTCTACAGCCATCATCCCCATAGCCTCCAACTGCTCAGTCGCCTTCATTAACCCAATCTCAGCTGTAATAGCAGAACCTGCACGGCTAGCAAACAATAACCCGGCCACAACCGGCCCCAATTCCCGAACCAATGATAGCGCCACTAAGGTTCCTACAGCCGTTTCTGCACCAAATTTCTGTAATGTTTCGTATCCTTGCAAGCCAAGAACCATCCCAACAAACAGTCCGGACACTAATATTATTACCATCGTTAGTACGCCGGTAAAATACAGCTCACGAATGATCAGGCCAAAACGTCGTATGCTAGTCCCAGATTTCAGCAGTATCAAACTAAAAAATCGAGCGGCATAACCTAACCGCCACACACTCTCAATAATTCTATGGCCGACGCCTCGGATACCGATGACAATGCGCCTAGGCAATTCTATTCTCCAAATTTAAATCAGTTGCATATTTTTCTGCGGGATAATGAAATGGAACCGGACCATCTACCTCACTATGAATAAATTGATGTACAAAAGGTGAAACCGAGCCTCTCACTTCTGACGGTGTACCATGCGCAGCTATCACTCCCTCAGAAATAAAATAAACATAGTCTACAATTTCCAACGACTGATGCACATCATGCGTTACCAAAATTGATGTCATTCCTAACGCATCTGTAAGACGACGAATTAGCTTTCCAATGACGCTTAGAGAAATAGGGTCGAGCCCTGCAAATGGTTCGTCGTACATTACAAGCATCGGATCAAGCGCAATTGAGCGAGCCAAAGCTACCCGCCGAGCCATTCCGCCAGAGAGTTCTGCCGGCATTAAATTATGTGCGCCACGCAAACCAACTGCATGTAACTTCATAAATACAAGGTCACGAATCACAGACTCCGGTAAATCAGTATGCTCTCTCATCTGGAATGCTACATTGTCAAATACTGATAAATCAGTAAATAATGCACCAAACTGGAACAACATGCTCATTTTCCTACGTAGCGAGAAAAGCTTATCCCTACCTAATTCATGCACTATTTGGTCGTCAACTCTGACGTAACCTGAGGATGGAGATACCACGCCACCGATCAAGCGCAATAAAGTAGTCTTGCCACAACCACTGCCACCCATAATAGCTATAACCTTACCGCGAGGCATGGTCATATTTATTCCTTTAAGAATGGCCCGTTCATCGTAAGAAAAATTTAGATCTTTAATTTCTACTAAAGGATTTGTTGTCATGGCGCTGTTAAGATTAGCCGTTACTTGGTTTGATAAATTTCAATCTAATTAAAATACCTATTAGGTATAGGCCAATAATTAATAGATTTATTGTATATACCAGCCTTAGCTAGGATGCATGTTTAATGATAATCATTGTACTAGGGGACTAAGGGTAAAGCAAAATTACCCGGTACCCAGCTGCATTCAAATTACCGCTATCAATTTTCAACATTACACTAATCTCTTTATCGGGCCCAATGACATCCGAAAGGTAGTCATTTTTCTCAAGATACTCCCCTGGCGAGAAAATACGGCTTGCAAGAGGCTTGTCCTTAGTATCAGTAAGCGTGAGTTCAAGAGAAGGGAATAGTTGAGGAAAGGTTGCTTGATTACGTATCATTACTATTAACGTAGCGACACCTTCTTGCGCTGCCTCCTTCTGCATATCAGATGATTCAATACTCAATAATTCTGTTTGTTGCGATATTGGTATTTTACAACTCAAAATCTCACAATATTGCTCCAGGTACGGCCTAGTTGAAGGTAAAAATAGAGAAAGCTCTGCACGATATAAATAAATGGCTTGCCCGACAAGGGTAACCAAAATGCATATATTAATAAGCCCCCATACACGCGAGACCCTAGGTGACTTAATAGCATCAAAAGTGTAAGAATCCTGCCCCCCTGCCTTTGTCGCATCCGATACCTCTGTAGCTAGCACTTCATTTTGAGTGTCTCTTTTTACTTCCTTGTTTTCAATTGATAACTCTATGGAGTTATCAATACCTACTTTCTCCTGCACCGTAGCCAGATCAGAAAAGCTATTAAAGATCTGTAAACAACTCCCACAACGGACATTACCCTCTTGCGCCTGCAAATGCTGCGGGGTCACTTTAAAAACAGAAGTGCAATTAGGACAGCGAGTTACCAGCGCCATATATTAATATTCCAATATTTTTATTTTCTTATTCCTATCAATAATGCCCAGCCCGCTTGTTCTCTTACAAGATGCATCTTGAACCATTGCTGATAGACCTGCTCAACCTCTTTTACCTGCTCCATTAGTATGCCAGAAAGTACAATACGCCCATTTATTTTACTAGTACGCATCAGTAAGGGAGCAAGCATAATTAGAGGATTAGCAAGTATATTCGCAACAACTATATCAGCCCACCCATCCATTGTCTGATCCGCCTTAGCCATATAATCAACCGAATAAAACTCTGCTTTATTTTGATCACATAGATTTTGTCCCGCGTTCTTAATACTTGACTCAACCGCATGAGGATCTATATCAACTCCAACTATATGATCGGCTCCCAGTTTTAATGCTGCGATAGCTAATATGCCGGATCCGCAACCGTAATCAAGCACTTGTTCTCCACCCTGTAAATTTTCATCAAGCCATGCAAGACATAGCTTAGTAGTTGGGTGGCTGCCAGTACCAAAAGCTAGCCCTGGATCAAGTATAAGATTAGTGGCTGTAGGGTCAGGTATTTGATGCCAACTAGGAACTATCCATAGTCTTGACGATATTCTAATGGGCTCAAATTGTGACTGTGTGAGACGTACCCAATCCTGATCTTCAATTTTCTTAACCCTGTAGACGGGCAAACAAGGCAATTGCGTATTCTGTACTACAGTTTGCATAATCACCGTCACGTCAACAGTTTCTTCAAAGAGAGCGGTTATCTCTACGTTAAGCCAGGCTGTTTCTGACGTGCCATCAAACTGCTCAAATAATGGCTGCTCATGCTGCGTTCCTGCATCCGCATCGTGAGTATCTACTGACAAAGCACCTAATTCAATTAATAAATTATTCAGCTCCTCAGTATAAGCAAAGGTAGTTTCAATGATGAGCGCCGTCCAAAACATACTAAAGTATGGGTAAATTAAGTTTAACTAAACCATACTTACTTAACATATTTTTTATTGCGTTTATTTTGTTTGTAACAGCATGCCAGATGGTAAATTACAAACATGATGATTTATTACCCTTGCTTGTTGTGCTGAACCAACAATTGCTCAAGATAGTGAATGGTAATCCCGCCATGTAAAAATCCCGCATCATGCAATAACTCAAGATGTAATGGAATATTAGTCTTAATCCCTTCAACCACCATTTCTGATAATGCAATCCGCATACGTGCTATCGCCTGATCTCGATTCTCACCATAAGCAATTACTTTTCCTATTAAAGAATCATAATAAGGCGGTACCGTATAATTATGATAAACATGAGAATCAACCCTTATACCAGGGCCGCCTGGAGCATGATACCGAGTAATCTGGCCGGCAGAAGGGGTAAGCTTATAAGGATCTTCAGCATTAATTCGACACTCTATCGCATGCCCTTTAGGCTGTATATCTTTCTGACGAATATTTAGTTTCTCACCAGCTGCAACACGAATTTGTTGTTGTACCAAATCAATCCCGGTAACCCCTTCGGTAATAGTGTGCTCTACCTGCAGGCGCGTATTCATTTCAATAAAATAATATTCTTTATTTTCGTATAAAAATTCAAAAGTACCTACGCCACGGTACCCAATACGACGACATGCATCTACACAACGAGAGCCTATTTTGTCTCTCATTCTAGAATTAAGTTCAAGCGCTGGTGCTTCCTCAATAATTTTCTGATTACGCCTCTGTACCGAACAATCTCTTTCTCCTAAATAAATGGCATTTTTATGTTCATCAACTAGCACCTGGAACTCAATATGCCGAGGATTTTCCATAAATTTTTCTGCATATAGCATGGGATTGCCAAAAGCTGCCTGCGCTTCATTTCGGGTCACAATTACTGCATTAGATAATGCAGCTTCTGTATGCACCACCCGCATTCCACGTCCGCCCCCTCCACCAGACGCTTTAATGATTATTGGATAACCAATGGCACGAGCTATTTCTTTTATTTCCTCAGGGGACTCAGGCAAGGCGCCATCGGAACCAGGAACACAGGGCACTCTGGCGTCTCTCATGGCATTCTTAGCATTAACCTTATCACCCATAAGCCGAATAGTTTCAGGACGGGGGCCAATGAATACAAAGCCGCTCTTTTCTACCCGTTCAGCAAAATCAGCGTTCTCTGCAAGGAACCCGTACCCAGGGTGAATTGCTGCAGAATCTGTTACTTCTGCTGCGCTTATAATTGCAGGAATATTAAGATAACTTAGGTTAGATGGTGCTGGCCCAATACAAACTGACTCATCAGCTAGTTTTACATATTTTGCTTCAGCATCTGCCTCAGAATGTACCGCAACTGTTTTAATGCCCATCTCCCGACAGGCACGCTGAATTCGCAAAGCAATCTCACCTCGATTGGCTATAAGTATTTTTTCAAACATATTTGTCTAGGTAGGTCCTATTCTGAATGACGAGGGCACAAGTTGCCTTTTAACCAAACAACCCTCAAGGGAGTGATCAAGTAAACATTATTCAATAATGAATAATGCCTCTCCGTATTCAACCGGTTGGCCATTCTCAATTAAAATTGCTTTGATAATGCCAGCCTTATCAGCCTCAATTTCGTTAAGAAGCTTCATCGCCTCAATAATACACAAAGTTTCTCCCGCCTTAACTGTTTGCCCCACTTTTACAAATGGATCGCTCCCAGGTGAAGACGTGCGATAAAAAGTTCCGACCATAGGGGAGTTAACCACATGTCCGGCCGGTAGCTCCTCCTCAACTTTGCCTAAACTCTTTGCTTCTGGTACCGAGATCACAGCTGGTGCTGCAACTGTCGGCACAGCATGGGCGGGTATTCCAGTTCCTGACTTACTGATACGAACCCTTTCCTCTCCTTCCGTTATTTCTAACTCGGAGATACTTGAGTCCTCAACTAAATCAATTAATTTTTTAAGCTTTCTTAAATCCAAAATAGCCCTCCCGGGGCAATGCTCTATTTATGGCACTTAACTCGAAACATACTTTTATTCTTTTAACTCGGCGTAATTTTCATGTTAGCTTCAATATCGCCCTATTCAACCTTATGAGACAGATGTTTTTATTTCAATAAATACCTAGGGCCTAAATTAGCAATTACATATTGCATACTTAAGTGCCAAGTAATAACTTCTAGCACCCAAGCCACTAATAACACCTAGTGCAAGAGAAGAAAAATATGATTCCCGACGAAATGTTTCACGTGCAAAAATATTTGTAAGATGAACCTCAATAAATGGCAGGCGCGCTGCCGACAAAGCGTCACGCAAGGCAATACTTGTGTGTGTAAATGCAGCAGGATTAATGATGATAAAGTCAGTTTCATCCTCCATAGCCTGCTGAATACGACTTATTAAGTCTGCTTCACTATTACTCTGGAAACTAACTAGACTAACGTTGGCTTTTGTCGCCAACTTACTTAAATTTCCGTTAATTTCTTCTAAAGTTTCACTTCCATACACGTCCGGCTCTCGACTGCCCAAAAGGTTAAGGTTGGGCCCGTGCAAGATTAAAATATTTTTTGCTACTAGCTTTCCTGACGTCATTTAACAATTCTGCCGTATTTTTAGCAGCTTGTCTACACGTTTAACGATTTTAACCGAAATTAAGAAAATTTATATAAGGCACATAGATCTAAAAAAACTTATATCTAAAATATAAATTATTATTTACATGCAACACACCATATAATACGAAATTGTCTACATGTTTAATAATTTTAGCCGAACTTATGGACGACTAAGCAAAAACACCACATAATACAATTTAAATGTAAAGAGCTGCCGTTATATTTATATAATATATATTTACAATCGTTATAGAGCATATTTACTTTGAATACAATTTGAGCTCATGCCGAGTATTCAGCTCCGCCTAGTTATACTAGTTTCAATTTGCCGTCTACATACCAAACCTCTATAATCTTTAGTCTTCTTGCTGTTGTAGCTCAGTTGGTAGAGCAACTGATTCGTAATCAGTAGGCCGGAGGTTCGATCCCCCCCAACAGCACCATTCAAGTTACAGCTTTATAGACCGTGTACCACAGCCTATATACTGGAAAAAGCCTCGGCCGGACCTGAAATACCATTAGGCATGGATAAGAACTCTAGTGCGACCCAAAGCTTTAAAATAAAAAAGCTATTAACATCAATAATTTAGCATAATATTATCTTTAGAAGGAAGCAAAATGAGCGTGACGGAACACACAGATAAAGTTAAGACCGGTGAATTACGACCACTCCCGCGCTGGATTTTCATGAGCCGCTGGTTGCAAGCGCCACTCTATATTGGCCTAATTGGCGCACAAGGGCTTTATGTCTGGGAGTTCTGGCGCGAACTTGTACATCTATTTGAACAAATGGTGATAAGTGACATAACTGAAGTTGAGTTAATGCTAATCGTGCTGGGACTAATAGATGTAGTAATGATTTCCAATCTGTTAGTAATGGTCATTGTCGGCGGCTGGGAAACATTTGTATCCAAACTTGCACTTGAAAATCATCCAGACCAGCCAGAATGGTTATCTCACGTGAATGCTGGCGTCTTAAAAGTTAAGCTCGCTACTGCAATTATTGGAATTTCTTCCATACATTTATTAAAAACCTTTATTAATGCTGAGCAATACGATACCAAATTATTGCTATGGCAAACTCTCATACATCTGACTTTTGTTGTGTCTGCGCTTGCTATCGCATATACCGAACGAATTATGAAGGACGTACATTAGTTCAGGAAATCTTTATCGTAATAAATACAATAGAGCACCTTAATTAGCTAGTGGCCTCAAAAGACAAACCTACTTATCTTGCCGCAAATGTGAACAGACGAGAAGTCTGGTCTTGGGCAATGTTTGATTTTGCGAACTCTGGATATACTACTGTTGTTATTACAACAATATTTAATGCTTATTTTGTAAGCATGGTGGCTCGAAACCAGGATTGGGGGACATTTGCCTGGACAGCTACGCTTGCAGTTTCATATGCCCTCATTATTATAACTGCACCAATTATAGGTATATATGCAGATGCCTACGCTGCTAAAAAACGCCTGCTGTTCTTCGCTTCTATAGGCTGTATATTTTTTACTTTATTACTTTCCTTTGTAGGCCCAGGAGACTTATGGCTGGCTATATTTCTTGTAATTCTTGCTAATTTCTTCTTTGGTACCGGTGAAAATCTAATTGCCGCCTTTCTACCCGAAATTGCGAAAAATAATTCCCTTGGGAAAATATCGGGCTTGGGTTGGAGCCTTGGGTATATTGGCGGCATAGTAAGTTTAGGCTGCTCATTTGCTTATGTGCTTTGGGCACAAGAGCAAGGACAACAGTCTGAGCAATTTATACCCGTAACCCTGCTAATAACCGCTTCATTATTTGCTATTTCCTGTATCCCGACATTTCTTTATTTAAAAGAGCGGGCACAACCACAACCACTTTTACACGGCCATAATGTAGTAAAAGAGGTACTTTCTAGACTAAGTAATACCATTAAACAATTACGTAATTTCCATGATTTAACGCGCTTTCTGACTTGCCTAATATTTTATCAAGCAGGCATCCAGACCATAGTCGTGATCGCAGCAATTTATGCGCAGCAAGTAATGGGTTTTACTCATAACGATACTATTCTGCTTGTAGTTATAGTAAATGTTACCGCAGCAGTAGGAGCACTCGTATTTGGCATTATTCAGGATAAAATTGGTCATATCCCAACTATTGCACTAACTCTTATTGGTTGGATAATAATGGTCTTACTAGCTTGGGGAGCACAAGACCATACTATGTTCTGGTTTGCTGCTAACATCGCCGGATTATGTTTAGGTGCATCGCAGTCTGCGGGTCGTGCGTTAGTCGCATATTTTAGCCCTATACCACGCCGCGCAGAGTTCTTTGGGCTTTGGGGGCTAGCAGTTAAACTTTCTTCGATAATTGGACCCATAACATATGGGCTGATAAGCTGGATCTCCCACGGAGATCATCGTCTTGCAATGCTAATAACTGGAAGTTATTTCATTATCGGCCTATTTATATTAATGAGTATAAATGTAAAAAGGGGCCGACAGGCCGCGTTAAATAGCCAATAGATTCTTTAATACAATGTCTGATTAATGAATCCTAGCCAGTTGCGGCATTTATTTAGTGGCCCCCGTGGTCACCACCATGTTTTTCCATTTTATGATGGCCGCTATGATCATCACCACTTTTTTCCATTTTATGATGATCACCGTGACTATTACTGTGCTGATCGTGAGAGTCAGCATGACCATCTGACTCTTTCTTTGGTTGCTTGTTTTTATCTGCCGGCTTTAGTGGAGTAAAACGAGCTGCCTGCGCCTCCTGCTCAGGTAGCTTAACAAAAACCATAACCATAGTTTCAGGAGTAACTATAAAATCACCCCTCCCCTTAAATGAATTATCACCTTCAGGTTGTAATTTAACTGTTGTTTTAGTTTTTCCAGTTTGTATAGTAGCTTTACCTATCCCCCCTTCAATACTAATTTTAGCGTTTGCATGATCTGTTATATATAGAACTATCTCCTTATCCTTGGTTATAATTTCCATATGATAAGGACCGGCCATACGCATTTGCCCTCCATGAGGGGCATCAACCGTATCAAAATACTCGTCAGTATGAGACCAGGCCAAGGATGAAAACATCAATAAAATGAACGGTAGAATAAAAACTCTTGATTTATTCATTCTTTTCTCCTAAACAATTGAATCGAATATAAGTCTGTACGTATACTTAATGCACCATATCGTCTGGTGGCGGCAGAATTTCTTTTTCTTGCTTTAATTGTGCAACTTGCTTCATTAAGAAGCTCATATTTGACCAGCCATCTCCGTCAGCCACAGGAATCCAGCGTGCTCGTAAATATCCAAAACGATCTACCAAAAATTCTAAATGATCAGGGATGGCCCCCTCTCCTAGAAGATCAGGTCGCCCTAGCGTCCTGCGATATAGAATATAACTTTGTGTAATTTCCTTTGCACCTTGTATTACAACTGGAAAAGGCACTTCTGCTGTAATTTCTGCCAGACTTCTTGAATCAAGGTCATGCATAGGAACAGCAAGTACCTCTGCATTACCTTCTCCTAGCTTATCGTAGTCCAATTTCAGCTGACCAAGTCGTTCACGTGACTCTGGCCAGGAAAATAAAACCAATAAAACAGATTTCTTGTACCTAAAGTCTTGAAGTATTCCTTGTGATTCATCATGTGCGGTATAAGAAAAATTAGGCGGTCCGCTAGAAGGCTCATCAGGAATAACTTTAGGGCCCATAAGACGTGCCTGATAGCCGCGAGACATGGCATGGATATAGTTTACTACATCCCATCGGCCTTCTTCATCAAGCTTGTCTTCAAACCCAGGCATACCTGTATCTGGTATGCCCTTGCTTAGCCAGTTAAAAAAGTCTCCCGCTGTATGTAATTCCGTGTGAGGTTCTGTTAGTAAATCTGCGGGAGGCTTAGTAAAGCTTTTCGCTAGAACACCATTGCCTTTACCCTGAGGCCCATGACAGGCTATACAATTCTCTGCAAAATAGCCCGAACCGTTAGTAATTGAAATGGAATCAAATGGAACTGGAGTATTACGATATGTTTCAGGATATGCCTGAACAGCTAATGGTGGCAACATTACAGCAAATGCGCTTACTACAACCACCCCTGATGTTCCTATACTTCGAAGTAATGCCCATTTCTTAATCCTGCCAAATATAATTAGCCCCCCTGCCAGCAATAACAAAGAAACCCCTAACAAAACTTGTGTTTGTACAGACGGATCTTCCCAGGTTGCATCGATAGAAAAACGAAATGAATAAGGCCACTCCTCTATGAGGGAATGTTTTGCCGGAATGGTATTTGCTAATATAGTTGCTAGTAATACTATTATTCCAGCAATCAAAAATTCAATGCGAACCCATTTTCTCAGGTTTTGCCCGCCGATCACCGCCAAGGCTTGACCTTGACCAAGAGCCGGGAGCCAAACAGAACGTGCACGTGAAGCAATTATCAATACCAATATAAGTAGACCAATTTTAGTAAGAAGAAGCCAACCATAGTCAGTCGCGACCAAAGCCCCGTATAATGTGTCTACTGCACGATCTGCAACAATCACGCCCGTTGCAATTATACCCAGCATTACTGGCATTGCTATAATAGAAAATCGTTTCAGGGTTTGTATGCCAAACTGGTCAACTTCTTGGCTTGATTGCCCTTCCTTCTTTGTAAATAAAATTAACAGAAAAGCAGGTAAGGCCCCGAACCATACTCCAGCCAGAACTATGTGAAGTGTGTATGGAAGGATTGATACAACTGACATCTCCTCTGCTGCAGCGTGACTTGCAAGCGAACCCACTGATAAGGTTATGATAGCTAATGTTGCACATAGCACGTAGCGCCATTGGGTTCTGTTTGAAGATGAGTTCCGAATAAGGAATGCCGCCCCTAGTGCTAGAACTGCAAAACCCTCGCGCCACATCCAAACATGTCCAGTACGCGTTTTTGTAAGGAAGGCGTACCAAGCATCTGGTTGCCAGGCATGCTCAGTAACCCCTGTTGCCAAGGCTGATGAAATTGCGAGCAGCGCTAATAGTCCTATTACAAGGATTCCTGCTATCCATGGAAGGAGCCTCTCCAGACGGGTAACCCATGGGCTTGAAATAACTACTCTGTTATAGGCTGATATTGCAAGAAAGATACTGCTGCCTATCAAGACCATGTTAGCCGCTAATTGAATCCAGCGGACAATTGCAGCGATGATCTCGATCATTTGCCTTCTACTTTACTCTTTACCGTGTAGTTGAAAGTAGAATCAACAACGTGACCATCTACTGATAGCACCCTAAACTTAACCTTATACTTCCCAGGTTTGGTTTCAGGCATTGGAAGAATAATAGATTTGGGATCATCTGCCACTACTTTTGGCTTCGCATTTGTAACTAATTTTTTATTAGCACCTGAAACAGTCAGTGTAGTATAAGCACCCTCAATTTCCTCATTAAACCATAGCCTTATTTGATCAGGTGCTTTATCTAAGGCCGCTCTACGTGCTGGCTCTGCTTTAATTAACTGCGCATGAGCCATTACTGGCAAGGTTTGTGCCCACATTGAGGCAACTAAAGCAACGCCTATCATTACACGTAAAAGTACTGTTAATTTTACTGATTCCATATTAGCCTCTATAACAGAACTGCATTTACTAAGCTTTAAGCTGTTAGTACATGTACTTTTGACAGCTTTTTTCTTATAAGGTTCGTTTATTTAAAGTAGCAAATATTGCTCTTTTATGCAGAGCTACTATCCTTAGGTTTTTTTCCGACCTTAAATAAGAAAAACCCACCTAGACCTAGTGCTGCTGCCATAGCCATAACCAAACCAGATGGCATACTACTTGTGCCCTCTCCTACTGAAAACGGGAAGCGCGAAACATGTTCACCATCCTTGCCAACTGTTACTAGACCAACAAATTTCCCTGCCTCTTTAAAATTATGCTCAAAATTTATTGATCCATTTGAGTAGACTTTTGCTGGCATATGTAGAATTGTGATACTTTCTATGTCATCTTCAGATCCAGTATCTCTAATTACCCGTACTTCTGTAGGTAATGGTCTTAATGCATCTTCTATATAATCGAGCGCTACTACTGTACGACCCGTAACAGGTATGTCTTCACAAAATTCTTTTTCTTTTGAGCTATTTGGTTGATAGCCAGTAAAATGCATCATATATGGACCAACTGTGAGTTTACACATGTCATCAGCAAGAGATAATCCGCCATGAGCTTGTACTTGAGCTGTGAATGAAAGCCCCACTGTTAGTGCTAGGGAGAGTAAAGCAGGCCGTATATATTTTAAAACCATCATTAAATCCTTTTATAAGATTGCAAATTTACGCTAATTCTATTTAACTAATTAGACTTTGATACTTCGATCTATTTATTATATTAAGTTCTAAGAATATCTAGATGCCAGCCATTTCTGCACTTTCTTTGTTTTTGTTATTTTATAGCCAACAAATATTATTGCTAGAAAAGCAATTGTAGGTCCTATTGCTTTTTGAAATAATTCTGAATAATTTATCATTTGCACCCGTAATGGGTAACTATATTCAACGGGCGGAACTGCTTCGCCTTTTAAAATTACTGTATATTCTCCTTGCTCAAGATATACTCTTTGACTTAGTGATCCACTTGGATGATAAACGGGCTTTATGGCTTTGATTATTTCACTATCCGCACCACCAGCTCCCTTTATTATTTCCATTCCTACTGGCATATCACGCAAAGCTTTATCAACAAGATCTATTACTAGATATGTTTCGCCTACGTTAGGGATTTCCGTACAATAATGTGCACTAGGTTCAATTACAGGTTGATAAACACTCATATGTATCATGCTGCCACCACCTGCTCGACGCATGCAGCTATCTTGCTCCATCGCCACTTTCCCATGGGCGCCTGCTACACCTGCGTGTAGTGCCATTATGAAAATAAAAGCTGTTGCACTTGCCCGTATTACTCGCTTTACCACGGACGAATCTCCTGTTTGATATTACAACGGTCGTTGTTTTACTTTGTATTATTGCACTAATAATCTTTTTAATTATTATTTTGTTCATTAAAAAAAACCGATCCACTATCCCGTCATATGACGGGGGAGCGGATCGGCGTCTTGCCTGTCTTACCTTATAGCTTGGTAAAGACCGGAATCACAGGACCATGTATGCTGTTGATGTTGCGATCACCTGCGTCAGTCCAGGTCATTAGCAAACCACCAAAACGACTTTCAGGATCACCCATAAGTGCCATCAGACGTTGTACTTCCCATAGTGCATCCTTAGCTTCCATTTTTACTTCACGAGTTTCACCAGGTTCAATTGGCGTAGTATTTGCCAATGATAGTCCGGTTGCCACGAGCTCTCTCGGATAGTATCTATCGAGATGCTTCAGGCCTACCTTATTAATGAACCTTACACCTGCTGTGGTAAATTCACCGATTCTTACGGCTTCATCTCCACTATTGGTGACCATCATGGTTACACGAAGTGCGCGTCCTGGTACATCATAGTTCGCGTTCGTCACTCTAACCGATACTGGATTAGGTTTCACTGGAAGAGGTGCGATCTTTGTTTCGCCCGCTTGAAGTGGAACAGTATACGGATGCTTGCTTTCCGTAGAGCTATAACCAAACCAAACAAGTCCGAAAGTAAGGATCATGAAGGCCCAGCCAAGTTTGGTATCCACTGGATCAATCATATCCTCATCCCCGTATGCCAATAGTACACGACTACGTGGTAAGAACATCGGACGAGCAACAAATATACCAATCCAAATACACCCGAGGACCATCCATATAGAATGCCAAATCACACCATTGGCATGATTGAAGGTTTCTGAATCAATGGTATCCCCTGTCAACAACTTGATTGGGTTCTTAAAGTCAGCCCAGTCGCCTGAGATGCTCATCCAAGAACCTGGTCCAGCAATTGGTCCAGCATCCTTAACGTTTACCATAGCATGTATATGGTGACGTCCTGGAATACGAGCTTTCAGTCGAGCTACAAACTTATAATCTCGACCAATTTCCAGTGGTCCCGCAATAAATGCTGGTTCACCGTTTAGCGTTACGCTTAAACGAACAAATACTGGACTTGGGCTACCTACGTTGAAGAAAGCACGGTGTGGTTTACCAACTGCAGCCGGCCAATCTTCTGCTAGGTGAAACTTACCCTGCATAATAGCCACTTCGTTGACTTTAGTTGCTTTACCACCTTTCGATTCTTCACCCCACTCTACGTCATACCACTGAATGGTACGCATACGCAGGAATGGTTCCTGTGAACGTTCACCATGAGCAGCTACAGGAGCCACATCAGTGACTAGAGCGATAGCTAGTGTCGCCATTCCGGCGAGTCCAAGGACGAATCCTTTAAATAATTTATTAGTTTTCATTATTTTATAGTCTCCGGAAATCCTTCTTCACCAAAAGCGGTAACATCTTCTTTTTCTGAGATGCGACCTCTAGCACCTTTAACGTAATAGAACGATGTGCAATAGAACCTTCCTAGGTACCACCATACAACGAACATTAGCATTGATACAAAAGCAGCAAAGAATGCCGCAATTACCGTAGTATGACCACCGAAGGTACGTAGTGATCCTTGCTCGATTAAACGAACATACTCAGGTGTACCAGTACGAACATAAAGGAAACCAGTGTAATCAGCCAATGATAGCAATACACCTTCAACTACTAACGGAAGGTGAGTTGGTCCAAAGATCGGCCAGTTACCTGGATAGAACAATAGCCCAAATGCTCCGCCACCAAATAGTGCTGTAATCATCCAGTTACGAGTCAACAATAGACATGTGTCCATAATCAGCGCACCAGGAATCATTGTGGATGGCAATACAAAGTTGATCGGATAGTGTGACCACCAGTAGAAACCCCAGTAGCGAGTTAACCATTCACCAACAAGCAAGCAAACAACACAAAGTGTTGCACCGAATGGCTGGCGGTAATTTACCCAGAGGTAATACATGATAGTTGAACAATAGGTTATTCCTACAATAGGAGTAACAACCGGCCACCATTGACGATCTTTCCAGTCAAGCCAGAAATCCCAATCGCCTGCAAGTAGCATGAAATGCATGTGGTATGTACCCACTAAAAGTATGCATAAGATCGGAAAGTAAATCAGATCTATATGCCTGGACATGCTCACCGCTTCCGGTGGCATCTTTGCCAGCTTTATAATTTTTTCTGTTTGAAATATTGCCATTTTTCCCCCTTCAGGTACGTCGTATGTTCTTAAACATAAAAATAATAAACCGTTTCTTTTCTTAACTATTTACTTGCTGGTCACCTGACCCTGCTCTCTAATGAGAGCAGGGGGGGTGTGATAGAAGGATATAGTTAAAGATCAGAACCAGTTGTTAGGGTTTGATCCTGTTATTCAGAATGATAGGATCAGAATTGTTCCAGATCACATCAGTCAGATTGGAATAACGAGTAATTATCTGTGCTGCAACCCCGCCTGCGAACAGACCAGACCAACCCAGAATTACAAATCCCCAATGCAATGGTGCACTGAATAGTTCTTCCATGAACCAGAAAGCATGTCCCCATTCGTTAAGACCAACGTTTGGCAGAATCATCAGCGGACCAGCAATCGCAAATACTAAAGGAAACGATGTGCCTCTGCTGTACTGTGGCAAACGGGTTATAGCGTAAAGATAGCTAGAGATTCCGCAAACAATGTACATTGGGAAAGAACCATAAAATACTACGACATGACTAGGTGTGAAACTAGTATCGCGTATGATTACCTGATGCCATGAAGCATCTTGCTCGGTGAAGAAGCTACCGCCCCAATACACACCGAATAGGTATACGCCTAACCACATCATCCAATAGAAATAGCGTTTGATTTCTAGTTTTGGATCCAGGTTATCCAATTGTTCTTTGGTATCCCTTGTTTTCCAGATCCAGCCCCAAGCAATCAATGCAAAGGTAGGCATTACTGTCATGTGAACGCGCCATAGACCCATCCAGACTTTTTCAAATTCAGGCTCCATCGAATCCATGCCATGTGAATAAGCAAAAGTACGTTGGTACCAAATCCAGAAACACGCTACTAATAGCATAAGTGCCATGCCAAATTTATACCACCTTGAGTCATACCAAAGTGACTGATCCCAGGAGCCAGAAGATGCTTTGGCTGCTGTTCCAGTTGAACCGTATGTTGTTGCCATTTGTTATCCTCCTATCATTTCAAATATGTACTACTCAAATATGTACTACGACTTTCAAAACCTTCATGACGAGAATAGCTCTCGACATTTTTATTAGCCGACAATCAACCTGCAGATTAGCCGAGATGAGCGCCCCAAGTCAAGCAGTTTATTAAGCTAATCCACTTATACTAAGGTATTGCAACAGCACCTTACCCTCAAATTTATCTTTTATAGAACAATGACCACTTAGATCTCTCTTTAATAAATAGCAAATGTTGTGCTCTTTTAAATGTTACCCCCCAAATGTTGCATTTTAATTTTTTATTTGGATTGCTTCTATTGTTGATATTAATGGATGCCAATCTGCAGCTATTTTCGTAATTTAATTAAAATTCCATCTAGCTGCTCTAAATCACTGTAATGAATAAGCACATTTCCGGTATTTTTTTTCCCGGGTTTGATGGTGACTTGTGCGCCAAGCTGGGCCGAGACCTCTTCCTGCAATCTCAGCACATCTTGATCTGGAAATTTTTTTGAAGACAGCGTGCTGCTCATTCGACCCACCAGCACCTCTGTTTCACGCACGGAAAGTTTCTTATTTGCTACTAAATTTGCGGCCTCAATTTGTTTTGTGGAAGAAAGTGCCAGCAGGGCTCTCGCATGGCCCATATCAAGCCTTCCCTGCATCATAAGTTTTTGTACTAATGCCGGTAAACTTAATAACCGCAATAAATTTGAGATAGAGCTACGCGAACTACCTAAAGCCTTACCTGCAGCCTCATGCGTCATGTCAAACTCTTTAATCAACCGCTGAATCCCTAAGGCCTCTTCTAATGGATTTAAATCTTCTCTCTGAATATTTTCAATTAGAGACATTGCTAACGCCGCATCATCATCTACTTCTCGAATCAACGCTGGAACCTCTTGGAGCCCTGCCACTTGGGCTGCGCGCCAACGCCGCTCACCCGCAATGATTTCGTAATTTCCCCCTGAAATTTGCCGTACTAGTATCGGCTGCATAACTCCGCGCGTCTTAATAGACTCAGCAAGCTCTGCTAATGGCTCTTTATCCATACTGGTCCGCGGCTGATATTTTCCTGGCTGCAAAACAGATGTTTTTAGATTCTGTAACACTCCTCCGATTGCATTAGGATTGCTATCGCTGTCAAACAACGCATCCAGCCCTCTTCCCAACCCCTTTTGTTTTGTCATTTTTTACCTCGCTTATTTTTTATACGCCACAGCCATGAATTAGCCTGCCTCAAAAAGCAATCTTAAATTGACGACACATTGGCGGAAGACCTATTCAAGATCTCCCCTGCCAGCGCAAGATATGCTTGTGATCCCTTAGATAGCCTGTCGTGGTACAAACCCGGCTTACCAAAGCTTGGCGCCTCTGCCAACCGAATATTACGCGGAATTACCGTACGATAAACTTTGGCGCCAAAATGATCCCTTAATTGATCAGACACCTGCCGTGTCAGCGAGCTTCTTGGGTCAAACATTGTTCGCAACAAACCCTCAATCTCTAGAGTAGGATTTAGATTGACGCGCACTTTTTTTATAGTATTAACTAGATCACTTAACCCCTCCAATGCATAATATTCACACTGCATTGGAATCATTACGGCACTTGCTACACATAAACCATTTAACGTTAGCAAACTAAGCGCGGGTGGGCAGTCCAGGAGAATGAAATCATATTCATTTTTAATTTTTTCTAGTGATTCCCTCAATCTCATTTCGCGCCGCTGGAGCCCCACCATTTCAATTTCAGCGCCAGCCAGGTCACGATTTGCAGGAATTAGATCATACTTCCCGCTGGTTGTGGTTATACGAATATCCGTTATACATTGGTTATTCACCAAAGCATGATAAACCGTCCTCTGAAGCCCTCTTTTATCTACACCACTTCCCATAGTGGCATTACCCTGCGGGTCCAAATCAACCAGCAGCACCTTGCGTTTAGCGGCCACAAGACTTGCTGCTAAATTTACGCTCGTTGTGGTTTTTCCCACCCCACCCTTCTGGTTTACTATTGCCAAAATTCTTGCCACCAAACCCTCTCCCAAATTTTTGTTGCTATATACAATAGGTGAATTATGTGCCACTAAAATTATTTTCTTTTAATAAAGACAAGGTGTCTCTTTGCATTAAGGCTTGGAACGACAACTGGAAGCATCTTATTTACAGCAAATTCTTCTGGGATTTGCTTCAACTCTTCTTCGGGGCTTTCTCCTTTCATTGCCACTATCGCACCCCCTTTGCCACCCTCTTTGCACAGGTGCCCTGCCAGCTGGACGTAAACAGAAAGACTAGAAAAGGCCCGAGATATAACCGTGTCAAACTTTTCATTTGAACTATAACCTTCAACCCGCCTTCCAATTACCTCAACATTTTTCAAATCCAACTCGATTCGGGCTTGCTGTAAAAATACTGCTTTCTTTTGATTACTTTCAAGCAAAGCCACATGCCACTCAGGCCGCGCTAAGGCCAAAGGGATTCCAGGCAAGCCCGCTCCACTACCCACATCTGCGACTAAGGGCCCTGCAATATGCGGCAAAACAGCCAAGCTATCAAGAAGATGTCGGCTTAACATTTCTTCCCGCTTACGTACCGATGTCAAGTTGTATACTTTACCCCACTTCTCGATCAAATCTAGATACTGCAGCAAACGAACTGCAGCTCCCTCCGGAAGGGAAATCCCCAGCGCACCAACCCCCTCAGCCAGTTGTGATTCTAGATTCACGCTCTTTTTTATTCTTTTTTTTCTGCTCCACAAAACCACGCTTCAAGTGTACCAGCAATAACGAAATTGCCGCCGGAGTAATTCCAGAGATCCGTGCCGCCTGACCCAAAGTTTCTGGTTTATGCTGATTTAATTTTTGCTGCGCCTCGTTAGAAAGACCCCTTACGGACTGATAATCCAGCTCTTGGGGCAAAACCATCTTTTCATATTGTTTATTGCGCTCCACTTCAGCCTTTTGTCTTTCAATATAACCAGAGTATTTCGCCTGGACTTCAACCTGAGCAGATACCTTGATATCAATGACAACCTCCTCAACCCCTGTCAGTGACATTAGCCTCTTATAGGTTACATCAGGTCGACGCAACAGCTCATATAGCGAAAACTCTCGTTCAACAGGGCCGCCCAAGACTCGAATCATTTCCTCCTCCGGCACGCTCCCTGTTCCAATATTTGACCCAATAAAAATCTTTTTTAATCTTTTCTGTTCGCCGTTAATTGCCTCACGCTTAGATTCAAACGCCACCCAACGAGCGCTCTCAACAACCCCAAGCTTTTGTCCAATTTCAGTCAAGCGTAAATCAGCATTATCTTCGCGCAATTGCAAACGATACTCTGCGCGGCTAGTAAACATTCGATACGGCTCCGTCACTCCACGTGTAATTAAATCGTCTACCAATACTCCGAGATAGGCCTCGTCACGCCGCGGACACCATCCATCTTGCCCCTGTGATTTGCGTCCAGCATTAATTCCTGCCAACAAACCTTGTGCCGCCGCCTCTTCATAACCAGTGGTGCCATTAATTTGCCCGGCGAAAAATAGCCCCTCAATAGCCTTAGTTTCAAGTGTGCTTTTAAGCCCTCGCGGATCAAAATAATCATATTCAATCGCGTATCCCGGACTGGTAATGTGTGCTTTTTCTAACCCCTCAATGGAACGCACCAAGTCAACCTGCAGATCAAATGGCAAGCTTGTAGAAATGCCATTAGGATAAATTTCGTTGGTATTAATACCTTCCGGCTCTAAAAAGATCTGATGCGCCGATTTATCAGAAAACCGTACGACCTTATCTTCGATGGAAGGACAGTACCGAGGACCAACCCCTTCTATCGTACCCGTATATAGAGGCGACCGGTCTAATCCAGCACGAATAATATTGTGAGTGCGCTCATTAGTAGAGGCTATCCAGCAGGATAACTGAGCAGGATGCTGAGAAGCTTTGCCTAAAAATGAGAAAGATGGAACAGGGCTGTCACCAGGCTGTTCCGTCAAAACCGAATAATCTATGGAACGGCCATCAATACGGGGAGGCGTGCCCGTTTTTAATCTTCCAACAGCCAAATCCATTTCTCGCAAACGACTCGCAAGAGTATTAGATGAGGGGTCCCCTGCGCGCCCAGCCTGAAAATTACTTGACCCAACGTGTACAAGGCCTGCAAGAAACGTCCCAGCAGTTAATACCACAGTATCGGCAAAAAATTTAATCCCCAGCCGAGTAACAACCCCAGTAACCCGGTTGCCCTCTAAAGTGAAATCGTTTACTGCCTGTTGAAATAAGTTTAGATTCGGTTGGTTTTCTAGTCGGCGGCGAATTGCCTGCCGATAAAGCATTCTGTCAGCTTGCGCACGAGTTGCACGAACCGCCGCACCCTTGCTGGCATTAAGAATGCGAAACTGAATTCCCGCCTCATCTGCAGCAGCGGCCATGGCCCCACCAAGCGCATCGATCTCTTTAACCAAATGACCCTTTCCAATTCCCCCTATAGAAGGATTGCATGACATCTGCCCCAAGGTTTCAATATTATGAGTAAGCAAAAGAGTTTTTCTTCCCATCCTCGCGGATGCCAGCGCAGCTTCAGTTCCTGCGTGCCCTCCGCCCACCACGATAACATCAAATTTTTCAGAAATGCTCATCCGAACCAATGCCTTATAAAGGCTCTTTTAAAAAATATATTATACGGCAAACCAAATACAAATGTTATTGTGCCAAACTCAGCTCATCAGCTATCACAGCAAGACAGTGAAAAGATAGGGACAGATTGGGTCAACGCTATCTCTCTGTTATTATCACTTGTTACAAAACGAAGCTTATGAAGCACCAAACTATCAAAATTCTATTAATCAGCGTCGGCTGTCTTTCGATTGCCCTAGGCGTGCTTGGGATAATGCTGCCACTATTACCCACCACTCCGTTTATTCTCCTGGCGGCCGCCTGTTTCGCTAAATCATCTCCACGCTTTCACGGCTGGCTACTTGCCAATCGCCACCTTGGTCCGATTGTCCGCCAGCACCAATCTGGCAACGGCATTCCCCGCCGCGTACGTTGGCGGGTGTTGACGATGCTCTGGGCCAGCATGTCACTGTCAATTTGGATTATAGGACAATGGTGGGCAGTTGCGGCGCTAGGCATTATTGGCATCGGGGTAACCATCTATCTCTGCCGCTTACCAATAACCGACTAAGTCCCTGCCGGAGCATTGAGACAAAAAGCCGCCGCCCCTATTTTAAACTAACAATAAATTTTACTTCGTTCTCGCGCCGAAACTGTTTCACGTGAAACGTCTCGTGACCTTTATAACAATGTTTCACGTGAAACACTGTTATAAACCAACCACCGATAGGCTGTCTTCAAAAAATAACCAGCCCTCGCCCCAGGGTTGCGAGAGTTTTGGACCTGCTACTTGCCGATACAAAAGCGAGAAAATATTTCCCCCAGCAAATCATCTGCACTGAATTCGCCAGTAATCGATGACAAGGCAAGCTGTGCGAGCCGCAACTCCTCTGCGAGCAACTCCGCCCTAATCTCTTGCTTAGTTATCTTACAAGCATCCTCCAAATGTTTATTTGTATCAGAGAGCGCCCTCAAATGGCGGCGGCGAGCCATAAACAACCCCTCGTTTGTGGAAGAGCCTGATTTCCAGCCTACAATTTCAAGGAGCCTTTGCCTGAGCTGCTCTATCCCAGTGCCAGTTTTTGCGGAAAGATAAATTTTCTCTTTCTTGCCTAGAGCGCAAGGTAATTCTTTTAGCAAATCTATTTTGTTGCTTATATGAATTAAAGGTACTCCTGCTGGGAGCTTGTCAAGTATCCCCTGGTCTTCAGAAGTTAACCCATAGCGGCAATCCGTCAACAAGAGAACTAGGCCTCCCTTCTCAATGGCCGCCCAAGCACGGGCAATACCTATTTTTTCTATCTCGTCATCGGTTTCTCTCAATCCGGCAGTATCTATAAGATGAATCGGTACCCCATCAATTTGAATGGTCTCCCGGATTGCGTCCCGAGTTGTACCAGGAGTTGCAGTAACAATAGCAACCTCTTCTTTTGCCAGCTTATTCATTAGGCTGGACTTTCCCACATTAGGCTTCCCTACTAACACCACCTGAATTCCTTCACGAAGCAAGCTTCCCTGTCGTGCGGCAGAAATTATTCCCCCAAGCTCTGATTTAATATTTTCAAGTCGGCAATAAATATCGGGGTGTCGAAGAAAACTAGTTTCTTCTTCTGGAAAGTCTAATGTCGCCTCTATAAGCATACGTAAATCAATAATTGTTTGTGTCAGCGTATGAATGGCAGCAGAAAACTCTCCCTGCAATGAGCGCATAGCACAGCGCACTGCTTCGCCGGTACTCGCGTCTATAATATCCGCCACACTTTCTGCCTGGGCCAGATCAAGCTTGTTGTTAAGGAAGGCACGCAAGGTAAACTCTCCTGGCTGAGCCAGTCTTGCCCCCAGAGAAAGGCAGCGAGATAGCAACATATCCATTACTGCCGGCCCTCCATGGCCTTGCAACTCTAATACATCTTCACCAGTGTAGGAATGCGGGGAGGGATAATAGACAGCAATGCCCTGATCAATGATCAGCCCATTTTTGTCTTTAAAATTACTTAGGCTGGCATGGCGGCTCTTTGGAAAGAGTCCCAATATCTCTTGAATTATTTGTTGCAGGTCTTTACCTGAAACGCGTACCACACCAACTCCACCTCGTCCCGGCGGAGTAGCAATCGCAGCAATAATGTCAGCGTTTCCCATTAAAATAAATTGAGCCAAACCTCAATTATATACGCCGTTGTTTTCTCTCAGATCATTTTTTCTTAACTGCTGGAACAGTAGACGGAGCGTACATCCGTGTAATTTGCCATTGCTGTAAAATAGAAAGCGTGTTATTCACTAAAGAATACAGCACAAGTCCAGCAGGGAAAAAGAAGAAGAATATGCTAAAAACCAAAGGCATAAGCTGCATTACCTTTTGCTGAATCGGGTCAGTTGCAGCTGGATTCAGCTTAGTTTGAATATACATGGAGATGCCCATAATTACCGGCAACACATAATAAGGATCTGGCATAGATAAATCTTTTATCCATAAGGCAAATGGGGCATAACGCAGCTCTACGCTAGCAAGCAAAACCCAATAAAGAGAAATGAATATTGGAATTTGAACTAATATAGGCAAACAGCCCCCCATAGGATTAATCTTCTCGGTTTTATAAAACTCCATCATTGCTTGGTTCATTTTCTGCTTATCTTTTCCCTTGTGTTGTTCACGCAAAGTCTTCAATCTAGGAGCAACTGCCTTTAATTTTGCCATTGAACGATAGCCAGCTGCAGACAAAGGGAAAAAGATTAATTTAACCAGCATTGTCAAAAGAATAATTGCAACCCCCCAATTTCCAGTCCAAGAATGAAAGAAAGATAACAACCAGAATAACGGCGCCCCAATCACAGTAAGCCAGCCATAATCAACTACTAAATCAAGTCCTGGTGCTAATGCAGCCAGCTTACTTTGTTCCTGTGGGCCAACATAAAGTGGAACCGCTACACGGCCAATCTCACCCGGCTGAATTGTACCTGCCGGCACAATTATTCCTGCGGAATATTTATACCCCCCATGGTGTTTAGCGAAATTTTCTCTCTTTGTTCCAGCTTTTGGAAGCCAAGCAGTAAGAAAATAATGCTCTTGCATGGCAAGCCAACCATTATCTGTATTTTTAGGGTATGTAGCTGTTTCATCAGCTATTTCATCTAACGGTATTTTTTGGAATTTTTCTTCCTCTGTATAAACCGTCGCGCCATTAAATTGCGGCATTATAAACATCGAAGCTTCTACGGGAACGACATCACGAAGCACCTGGAAATAGGAAAACGGCTGAAGTGCTTTGCTTCCCTGATTGTCAATTTCGAATTTAACATCAATGACATAGCTGCCACGATGAAAGGTATAAATCTTAGTTGCTTTTATTCCTTCAACCTCAGGAGCAGAAAGCCTTATCTCAATTTTATCCTCACCAGCAGCTAGCGTATAACTTTCAGATTCTGTCGTATAGTGGGTTTGATGTGTGGGCAAGCCTTCTCCAATTAGGCCAGACTGCGCAACATTAACCCGAGGAAACTCACTTTGTAACAAAGCGAACGGGATGCTCTTATCTGCTCGGGAAGGGTGATTCAATAAATCTAGATCTCGTATATCTCCACCCGCTGTGTCTATTACAGCTAAAACCATATCAGTTTTAACTGTAATTCTTGTTCCCGACTCTAATCCGGTTGATGCGGCCACGGGAGCGGCGTCCTCTCCTGAACCAGTACCCTTAATTTGCTGAGAGGAGACAAGCTTTTCTCCAGGAACCGGAGCTCCGTCATCCTCGAATTTACTATCAGACCCGGCCGTACCTTGCGCCGCCTTATTAGCCGTTGTAGCAACTTGTGGTGCTGTACTCTTATGCTGTCCCGCCTGCCATTCTTCCCACAGGAATAATCCTGAAGTGAAAAAAACCATAACAAGAACAAGTTTTTTTATATCCATCGTTAATTATTATTTTGTATTAAAAAATTATGCACCACACTATTAAGGCCCAGGTAATACCGACGACTAAGGAACTGGATCATGTCCACCGCTAGCCCACGGGTTACAACGAAGAATTCTCCACACACTCAACCAAATTCCCTTCCAGATCCCATGCTTAACAAGCGCGTCTATAGCATAATGAGAACAGGAAGGACTAAACCTACACGAGCCCCAAAAAAAAGAACTCAAAAAATATTGATAAAACTTAATAAAACCTATAATTATCCGCAGCATTTATGTAATTTAACTAATAATGCCTTGTATTCTTCCTTCATTCTGGAAGCCTCTCCTCTGGTAACAGCGCATCGTAAACGAACTACCACATCTAGCCCCACAAAATCTTTTTGATGCTCACTAAATACGGTTCGTAAGATCCTTTTAGCTAGATTGCGCTTAACTGCTAATCGCTCAACTTTGCCAGCAACGATCAGCCCTAATCTTGAGTAGAGAAGATCGTTAGGTTTTGCAAAAACCTGTAAAAAATTACTGCTTTCAGCGCAACTGAACCGAATCACCGATAAAAACTCTTTGGAATTGTGCAGCCTGTGATATTTTGGAAACATTTGGCAACAAACGAATAATTCAATTTTTTTATATGTCAGCGCGCTTTAAGTCGACCATTATACCGCCAAGCTAACTCGGCCTTTAGCTCGACGAGCTCTGATAATTGCAGCGCCATTACTGGTTTTCATACGAACCCTAAATCCATGCGTTCGCTTTCTCTTTATGACTGATGGCTGATAAGTGCGCTTCATCTACTGTCCTTTCTTTTGGCGTTTAACTTTAAACACTGGTCATAGAGAAAGTTTATTTCAAAATTTTTCTCTATGACCCGATAAATAAACCCTGAATTACAACACTTTACATAGGATAATGTCAACTTATAATTGCCCTCAACACGTTAATTAATCTATTTAATCTACGAATAATTTATTTTTAGTAATTCTTCTATCGTCTCCATATATCGTAAGCAGTTAAAAATTTGGTTACTAAAGCCCCTTAATCACATTTATCAAATAGCCAACCATTTTTTCTTATCCACAGCACCTCAATCCTGTGGATAAGTCGAAAAAAAAGGACTAGAATACGTAAACTCGGTCAACGTTTATAGTGCTCTTAGTTTCTGAAAATAATCTCATTATTATGGCAACGACAGATACCTTTTGGCTTTCATGCATTCAACACTTTGAGAGTGAATTAAGTACTCAGCAATTTAATACCTGGATTAAGCCCCTACAACTTAGGTTGTCTATCACAAATGATGAGCTAATACTTGTGGCCCCAAACCGTTTTGTTTTACAGTGGGTCAAAGATAATTTTTTGCCGCGCATTGAACAAATAGCTAAAAGTCATTTTTCTAGAACCATTGGCTTCCAATTAAAACTTGATGAAAAAATAGCGGAGCCAACAGAAACAGTTATCCAGAAAGAAGCGTTAGTTGCTACGCCGGCCTTAAAAACAACAAAATCCTCGTCCACTCTAAAAAAACGCTCTACAGAAATTAATAAGAGCAGACTAAATCCGTTTTTTACTTTCAAAACCTTTGTAAATGGAAAAGCCAACCAGTTAGCCCGTGCCGGTGCTATACAGGTTGCAGAGAGGCCGGGGAGCGCTTACAACCCTTTGTTTATATACGGTGGAGTTGGATTAGGCAAAACGCATCTAATTCAAGCAATTGGTAATTACGTTATTTCAGAAAACAATCAGGCAAAAGTTCGGTATATTCATGCGGAAAAATATGTATCTGATGTTGTTCGCGCCTATCAACACAAGGCCTTTGATGAATTTAAACGATATTATCATTCATTAGACTTGTTGCTAATAGATGATATTCAATTTTTTGGAGGGAAAAACCGAACACAAGAAGAATTTTTTTATGCGTTTAATGCATTAACTGAATCAAGTAAACAAGTAATAATTACTTGTGACTCTTATCCAAAAGAAATATCAGGAGTAGAAGAACGATTAATTTCTCGATTCGGATGGGGCTTGACGGTAGCAGTTGAGCCGCCTGAATTGGAAATGCGTGTCGCTATACTAATAAAAAAAGCACTAATGGAAAAAATTATACTAGATGAAAATGTTGCTTTTTATATTGCTAAATATATACGCTCAAATGTACGAGAATTAGAAGGGGCTTTAAAACGGGTCTTAGCTTACTCCCGGTTTACAGGTCACCAACTAACATTAGATCTTGCACGGGAAGCGCTCAAAGATTTGCTGGCTGTACAAAACCGGCAGATTTCAATTGAAAATATACAAAAAACAGTTGCAGATTACTATAAGATAAAAGTAGCAGAAATGTATTCAAAAAAACGCTCACGAATTTTTGCCCGGCCACGACAAATGGCAATGGCATTAGCAAAAGAATTAACTCCGTTAAGCCTACCTGATATAGGAGAAGCTTTTGGCGGAAGAGACCACACAACAGTTTTACATGGCTACCGAAAAATAGCAGAACTTAGAGCCTCAGATTCATCTACAAATCGAGATTTTAATACTTTACTACATATTTTACGCGGATAAACTTCTGTTTAAATTGTGGATAAAAGTTTTCAAGCTAAAATATAAAAATTTATGCACAATTGATTCAATATTAATACAGAAACGATACAACACCAGTTTATTATTTATATTACTAATAACATTAGTAATATTATTTAATACATGACTTATATAAAGCTTATTATTAATTATTAGGGTTTAAATAAATGAAACTAATACAAAGCAATAAGGAGTCTTTACTAAAACAGCTAGAATCAATTACTAGAATCGTCGAGCGGCGCCATACATTACCTATTCTTTCAAACGTATTAATTGAAAGAAAAAATAAAAAGATATCATGTATTGCAACAGATCTTGAAATTCAAATAACATCTACAACTGAAGATGATTCTAATATTAAAGAACAATTAGGTTCGGTGACTGTTGGAGCAAAAAAACTCCAGGACATACTTAGAGCGCTCCCTGATGAAACTAATATTACATTAGAAGGTGAAGAAAAAAGATTAATTTTAAAAGGAGGTAAAAGTAGGTTTAATTTACAAACACTTCCAACAGAAGATTTTCCAAAACTTCCAGAAAAAACAGAAATAGAAGATAAAATCATAGTAAAAGAAGGGGAATTAAAAAAACTTTTATTGCTTGTGCAATATGCGATGGCTCAACAAGATATTCGATATTATTTAAACGGTCTTCTTTTGGTAAAGGAAGAAAATAGTTTAAAAGCTGTCGCAACAGATGGACATAGACTAGGATTTTCTTTTTTAGCTCTTAAAGAAAAACAGGAAAAACAAGAAATTATTCTTCCTCGAAAAGCTGTATTAGAACTAACAAAACAATTAAAAGAAAACGAAGATCCAGTAACAATCGAACTTTTGAAAAACCAGATACGTTTTACCTTTGCGAATGTTGTTTTGGTCTCAAAACTAGTGGAGGGAAAATTTCCAGATTATAATAGGGTAATCCCATCCGGGTATAAAAAACATATCGAAATAAACCGAACATTGTTTTTACAGACGTTACAAAGAGCTTCTATCTTATCTAACGAAAAATTTCGTGGGGTACGTATAATTTTAACAGAAGGAAGGTTACGTATAGTTTGTAGTAATAATGAGCAAGAAGAGGCTCAAGAGGAACTGGAAGTAAGTTATAAGGGAGAAGAGTTAGATATAGGATTTAATATCTCTTATTTATTAGATGTACTAAATAATCTAACAAGTGAAACAATACAATGTTCATTCGGTGATTCAAACAGTAGCGCCCTTATTACTATTCCGGGAAATGATAATTTTAAGTATGTAGTAATGCCAATGAGAATATAGTCTATTTTTAGAAAACGAGAAAATTTAAACTAAACCAAATTAAAATAAAGAAAAACTAACTATGAGCGAAAATCCCCTTTCTAAACAATCAAAAAATAAAACTCAAGAAGAATATGGATCAGATAATATAAAAATCCTGAAAGGGTTAGATCCTGTTCGAAAACGACCAGGAATGTATATTGGTGATACGAGTGATGGGACGGGTTTGCATCATATGGTTTTTGAGGTATTAGACAACGCCATCGATGAAGCCCTGGCAGGAGAGTGTGATGAAATTGGAGTAATTATTCATTCAGATAACTCAGTTAGCGTGCAAGATAATGGACGAGGTATTCCTATTGGCATTAAACAAGATGACGAATTTAAGAGATCTGCAGCAGAAATAGTTATGACAGAATTACATGCGGGCGGGAAATTTGATGATAATTCATACAAAGTATCTGGCGGGCTTCATGGTGTAGGCGTTTCAGTGGTAAACGCTCTGTCAGAATGGCTTCGTCTTATTGTCCGACGAGATGGCCACAAATACCAGATGGAATTTAGTATGGGTTCTCCGACCACCAAATTAAGCAAGGCCGGAAAAACAGAGCGTCGTGGTACAGAAGTACACTTTTTAGCCAGTAAAGAAATTTTTGGAAATATAGAGTATCACTATGATATTTTTGCAAAGAGGTTGCGTGAGCTTTCTTTTCTTAATAACGGAGTTAAAATTAACTTGGTTGATAAGCGAAGTAATAAAGAAGAAAGCTTTGCCTTTGTTGGTGGAGTTAAAAGTTTTGTAGAATATATTAATCGGACGAAGTCTACGTTACACCCTAATCTATTTTATGCTTCCGGGAAAAGAGATGATATTGAAGTGGCGTTATCTATGCAATGGAATGATAGCTACGCTGAACAGGTTTTGTGTTTTACAAATAATATTCCACAAAAGGATGGGGGAACACATTTAACTGGTTTGCGTGCCGCATTGACGAGAACACTTAATAATTATATCGATAAGAATGATCTAGCAAAAAAATCAAAAGTTGAAACAATGGGCGATGATATGCGAGAGGGGTTGGCTTGTGTTTTATCGATAAAACTATTTGAACCAAAATTTTCTTCTCAAACAAAGGAAAAATTAGTCTCAGCTGAAGTCCGTCCAGTAGTTGAAGAGGTGGTTGCTCAAAAACTTTCTGAATTTTTACTAGAGAATCCGGTTGATGCCAAAACTATCTGTAGCAAAATTATCGATGCAGCTAGAGCTCGTGAAGCCGCCAGAAAGGCTCGTGAATTAACCAGACGAAAAGGTGTTCTAGATGGAATGGGGCTTCCCGGTAAGCTTGCTGATTGCCAAGAAAAAGACCCCGCGCTGTGTGAACTTTACCTTGTGGAGGGAGATTCTGCGGGCGGGTCTGCTAAGCAAGGGCGCGATCGCAAATTTCAGGCAATTTTGCCGTTGAAAGGAAAAATTCTTAATGTAGAAAAAGCTCGTTTTGACAAGCTGATAGCTTCACAGGAAATTATTTCATTGATTACAGCGCTTGGAACTGGCATTGGTAAAGGTGAATTTAATCCCGATAAGCTGCGCTACCATCGTATTATTATAATGACTGATGCTGATGTAGATGGAGCGCATATTCGGACACTACTACTTACCTTTTTTTATCGGCATATGAAAGAATTGATCGAGCGTGGTTATGTTTATATTGCTCAGCCACCTCTTTACAAGGTTAAGCAGGGTAAAAAAGAACGCTATGTTAAAGATGATCATGAACTGAAACAGTATCAGCTAAAACAGGCATTAGTAGGTGCTGAGCTACATACGCATGATGGTAAGCCGCCAATTAAAGAAGAGAGCCTAACTAAGTTAGCTGACCGGTATTTGTTGGCGGAAGCTGTAATTGATCGAATGAGCAGACTTATTGACAGTGAAGTAATGCATGCTTTGTTTTATCATCCTGAAATAGACTTAAGTGGCAAGAAATCTGCTGCGACAGGGGCTACAAAATTAGCGGCACGTGTTAACGAAGTAGAGATTATTCCAGATTATGATTCTGAAAATGAGAATTATCGTTTGAAAATAACTCGTATGCATCATGGAAATAAGCAGGTTAGTTATTTAGACAAAGAATTTTTGAATAGCGGAGACTTTTTTCATATAAAAGAAGCTTCCAAATTACTTGAAGGATTGCTCGGCCCCAAGGCTTACGTTAGACGAGGCGAACAGACGCATCCTGTAAAAGAGTTTAAACAAGCGCTTGATTGGCTGTTACTTGAAGTTGGAAAAGACTTTAGCACGCAACGATATAAAGGTTTGGGCGAAATGAATCCAGGCCAACTATGGGAAACAACTATGAACCCAAAGAACCGCATATTGTTACGAGCTATGATAGAAGACGGTGTTGCAGCTGATGATATTTTTTCTACCCTAATGGGAGATGTGGTAGAGCCGCGCCGGGCATTTATTGAAAACAACGCATTACGAGTTCAAAATTTAGATGTATAGGTAGTTATTAATAATGGCACAAAAAAAGAGGGCGAATAAAAATTTAGATGGCGGTGGATCGATTTTCTTTTTGTTTTGTACTAAGAGCATGATTGCTAATTTTCATTAGGATCTCCCAGGCGGGTCCTGGAAATTTGTGGAGTTTCACCATCACGTCTTCAAAAGCACTGAGAAACCAATCAACATCATTATTTTCAATATTAAGGGGAGGTAATATTTTTATGATTGGTACGGCATGCCCTGCAACCTGTGTAAGAATATGATGATCTTCTAAGAGAGGAATAACTATTGCCTGAGTAAATAGGTTTTCATCTATTTTATTGGTCATTGCCCAAGCTGCTTTTAGGGGAAGTGAGTTAGGCTTTCCAAATTCAATGCCGATCATCATCCCCCGCTGCTGAACACCTTTTAAAAACTCAAAACGGGGCACCATTGCCTCAATACCCTGTCGAAGACGAGTGCCGTTTTCATTCGCACGCGCGAGAAGGTTTTCATCATCTAAGACAGTAAGCGTAGACAATCCTGCTGCCATTGCAAGATTTCCCATCCCAAAAGTACATGCATGAACAGTAGCGCGATCCATTGAATCATAGACACTGTCATAAATCGCTCGGCGGGTGATAGTGGCGCCTAGTGGAATATACCCGCCTGAAAGGGCTTTAGAAAGGCAGATAATATCTGGTTGCAATCCTTCAATCCATTGACAGGCTAAAAAGCGACCAGACCGGCCCATTCCGGACTGAATTTCGTCACAAATCATAAGAGTTTTATACTTGCGACACAGATTCTGTGCTGATAAGAGATATTCGTTACTAAGAATATTAACGTTCTTTCCTTGAATTGGCTCAAAAACAAAAGAAGCAACGTCACCTTGTGCAAGCCGTGCTTCTAGGCCGTTAAGGTCGCCGGGGGCTAGCTCTAAGTTATTCGGAAGAAGAGGCTCAAATCCTCTACGGAAATTCTGTTCGCCGCTCAAAGATAAAGCTCCGGTAGTTAAGCCGTGAAAGGATTTTGTAAGATGTACTGAACAAGGTCGACCTGTTGAAGCACGTGCAAATTTAATCGCAGCTTCAACAGCTTCTGTTCCAGAATTACAAAAATAAACTATATCTAGATTTCCAGGAGTGCGTTTCGTAAGTTCACGGGCAAGAACACCTGCAAGCGGAGGCGCATCAAGGCCAATCCACCCGGGAAAATCAGAATCCAAAACTTGTTGCAGTGCGTTACGAATGGTTGGATGCCGGCGACCTACGTTAAACACGCCCCAGTTGGTAAGAAAATCAAGATAACGTGTGCCTGATTCATCCCATAAATAGGAACCTTCACCGCGTATCCAGGAACGGTTGAATCCCGTTATGCGTAATACTTTGGCAAGAACAGGGTTTATATGTTTTTCGAAAAGCTCAAAGTTTTTGTCACGTGTTTGGTTGAGAATTTCATTGATATCGATTGGCATGTGCTAGCCTTTCAATATAAGAAGTATATGTTGAGTTTTTTTCAAGTTTTATCCGACGAAACTTTATAGGTGGATTTTCTAAATTTCAAAATGATTATAGTCTGATAAATTCGAATAGATAAACCATTTAGAAGGTCATTTAATTTGTGGTCTTTAAATACACTATATAGTAATAATGTTAACTAGTCAGGCAAGTGATTGCAATGTGTGGATTTTTCTAAAATGAAGAGAAATGAGCTATATTTGACCTAGGCAAAAAGATAAAACAGAACGATTATAATGGGTTACAAAGACGATATAGCTTTTTTGGAAAAAAATAGTTAAGAGAAAGTCGTGATTTTTGAATCCGTCCACGGTTTTCAGTTGATAATGGTAAAATCTGATTTCTGATAATTATATAATGGCGATATAGACATGTTTTCATCTAAGCAAACTATTCAAAGCATTGATCCTGCTGTATGGGAGGCAATTAAAAATGAAGTTGGGCGTCAAGAAGACCATATAGAGTTAATTGCCTCAGAGAATTATGCCAGCCCAGCTGTTATGGAGGCGCAAGGATCTTTATTAACAAATAAATATGCAGAAGGATATCCGGGCAAACGGTATTATGGTGGTTGTGAGTACGTTGATATAGTTGAACAATGTGCAATAGATCGAGCAAAATCGTTATTTGCAGCAGAATATGTCAATGTTCAGCCACACTCTGGATCACAGGCAAATGCTGCGGTGTATTTATCTGTGCTGCGGCCTGGCGACAAGATTCTAGGTATGTCACTTGCCGACGGGGGACATTTAACACATGGATCATCAGTTAATCTTAGTGGTAAAATTTTTAATTCTGTTTCATATGGGCTTAATCCTGATACCGAGGAACTTGACTACTGTGAGCTAGAACGGTTGGCCCATGAGCATAAACCAAGAATGATTGTTGCAGGTGCTTCTGCTTATTCTTTAGTAATAGATTGGAAGGCTTTTCGTAAGATTGCAGATGATGTGGGCGCTTATTTGTTTGTGGATATGGCTCATTATGCTGGGCTGATAGCGGCGGGATATTATCCTAATCCGGTAGGCATCGCTGATTTTATTACTAGTACCACACATAAAACATTACGTGGGCCACGGGGCGGCATTATTATGGCGAAGTCCGAGCATGAAAAAGCACTCAATTCGGCGATTTTCCCACAGACCCAGGGCGGGCCGATGATGCATGTGATTGCTGCCAAAGCGGTTGCTTTCAAGGAGGCAGCCAGCAAAGAGTTTAAGGAATACCAAGAGCAGGTAATTGATAACGCTCGTGTAATGACAAATGTTCTAAAAGCACGCGGGCTACGTATAGTTTCCGGGCACACTGATTGTCATATGTTTTTGGTCGACCTTCAGGCAAAAAACCTTACCGGAAAGCAGGCAGAGGAAGCGCTAGGACGCGCGAACATTACTGTAAATAAAAACGCTATTCCTAATGACCCACAGAAGCCATTTGTTACCAGTGGTATCCGTATAGGTACTCCTGCAGTTACTACGCGCGGTTTCAAGGAAATAGAGGTAGAACAGCTATCAAATTTGATCGCCGATGTATTAGAGGCACCTACAGACAACGCGGTTTTATTACAAGCGGCTAATGAGGCAAAAGCTTTGTGTGCGAAATATCCGGTTTATGGAACCTAATTAACTAGTAATTAATTAGTGTAATTTATTTTTAAATTGAAATGTTTTGATGGCAAATAAGAACGCTCTACTTTTTCTAAATTCTTAATTATGAAATGCCCTTTCTGTTCTGCAGACGATACGAGTGTAATTGATTCCCGTGTTAGCGAGGAGGGAAACAAGGTGCGCCGTCGCCGTCGATGTCTAAGCTGTGACAAACGATTTACTACGTATGAAACTATTGAGCTGCGTCTGCCCCAAGTAATAAAAGAGGGGGGCACTCGGGCTGAATTTAGTCGCGATAAATTGCTTACAGGTTTTATGCGTGCATTACATAAGCGTCCTGTGCCGACTAAAGATGTAGACGACGCGATAGATCAGATTATACAAAAACTTCTGAGTTTAGGAGAGAGAGAGATAGTATCTCGTAAGATAGGTGAAATGGTAATGCAGGAGCTTTACAAATTGGACAAAGTGGCCTTTATCCGCTTTGCTTCTGTTTATAGAAGTTTCCAGGATGCAGATGATTTTCATGACGCAATTAAAGAAATACAAAAACCACGACGTCGTAAAAAAAAATAAAATAGGATTATGTTTTCTTCTGATGATCATGCTTACATGTCTCAGGCGTTACAGCTTGCCGAAAAAGGCTTGTATACTACAAGCCCCAATCCGCGTGTAGGCTGTGTAATTGTTCGTGATGGAAAAATAGCTGGAAGCGGCTGGCATGTTCAAACGGGGCAACCTCATGCTGAAATTAATGCGCTTAGTATTGCCGGAGGGTCGGCACAAGGCGCGACAGTATATCTTACGCTGGAACCTTGTAGCCATTATGGTCGTACGCATCCTTGTGCAGAAGCGCTGGTTAGAGCTAAAGTTGCTAAAGTAATAATTGCAATGCAAGACCCTAACCCCTTAGTTGCGGGAAAAGGGATCTCACTTCTGGAACAATCCGGAATTAAAGTGCTAGTTGGTTTAATGGAAGAGAGGGCCAAAGACCTTAACGTTGGCTTTGTTTCCAGAATGACAAACAATCGTCCTTGGGTGCGAATGAAAATTGCCGCAAGCCTTGACGGTAAAACGGCACTAAATAACGGCGTTAGTCAGTGGATTACTGGAGAGGCGGCGCGACATGACGGGCACAGGCTCCGTGCCCGCTCTTGTGCGGTTTTAACGGGAATTGGTACGGTGATTGAAGATGACCCACAATTATCCGTTCGTTTTATTGAGACATCCAGACAGCCGTTACGTATCATAATAGACCGTCGATTGGAAATACCCACAATTGCAAGAATTCTCAGGGGTGAGGGCGAGTTAATTTTCACTACAACTGATAACAAAGAAAAAATATCTGCTTTAAAAGAGGTGGGCGCTCGTCCAATTATATTGCCGAATAGAAAAGGAAAAATTGATCTTGCGGGGCTGATGCAAATACTTGCAGATTTTGAAATTAATGAGCTATTAGTTGAGGCAGGAAACAGATTGAGTAGCGCATTTATCAGGGAAGGTCTGGTGGATGAGCTAATAATATATCTTGCCCCACACCTAATAGGTAACAGGGCAATGGGCATGCTACAGTTGCCGGAATTAACTGATCTTTCTGAAAAATATAATCTTAAAATTAAAGATTTGCGTATGGTAGGAGAAGATATTCGGATTATGAGCAGATTTTTATAATTATTTAAACAACAAAAAACCTTATGATTTAAAGAGGACTCTTATTAAGTTTGCGTTGTAATGTACGGCGATGCATATTAAGTTTTTTTGCAGTAGCTGAAATATTATTATTATTCTCGAGTAATATACGTTGAATATATTCCCATTCAAATTGGCCTACCGATAGCGATTTAGTATTAATTTTAGCAGAAGGGTTGCCTTCAATACGTCCGAAAGACATCATAATTTCATCGGCATCAACAGGTTTTGCAAGATAGTGTGTCGCACCAAGTTTAATTGCTTCAACGGCTGTAGTGATGCTTGCATAGCCTGTTAGCATGATGATGCGGGTACAGGAATCCATCGCTTTTAATTTTTCAACTAAAACCAAACCAGATGGGCCAGGTAATCTCAAATCAATTACTGCAAACTCAGGTGAGAATGTTTTAGTACATTCCAATGCGTGATTGACTGAATGCGCGCAAATAACATTAAATCCACGCTTTATCATTGCTTTTTCAAGCACGCTACAAAAAACCTTATCATCATCAACAAGTAATAAATTTGGAAGGTCATCATTTGAATTATTTTTTGGAAGTGTAGTCATGTTTTGGTCCCAATTAGAGGCAATATGACTTGGGTACACGCACCACCTTTCTCATGGTTAGTTAAGTGTACGCTTCCACCATATCTTTCAATATTTGCATTTGCTAAGAATAATCCAATTCCAAAGCCATGTTCATCCTTACTGGTAAAGAAAGCTTGCCCTGCCCGCTTTAAAGCTTCCTCACTGAGACCTTTACCAAAGTCAAGAATTTCTAAATGCAGTTCCTTTTTGTTCCAGTTGCTATTGATAATAATATTTTCTACTGAAACACCCGTTGAGCTGTTGATAATACTAGTTTCAACTGAAGCATCCGCTGCATTATTTAATAGATTTAAAATTGACTGGCTTAGTGGTTGCATATTTATTATGCTAGGCGCCGGAAAATCGCCATTGCAGACATAAGTAAATTTGACCGTAGGGCGCATCAGCCTCCATTTTTCTAATATGTCTTGTAGAAAGAGGTCAACAGCCTGACCACTAGCATCTTCAGTACGAGATTGGCCGGCATCGGCAAGTAGTTCAGTCAGCGTATGCTTACATTGAGTAATCTGATCCCGTAAGATATTCATATTTTTTTGAAGATCTTGGTTATCAATATGATCATTTTGTATTTCCTTGCTTACGATAGCCATAGTTGCTAGCGGCGTTCCAAGTTCATGTGCTGCCCCAGCCGCCATAGTTCCAAGTGCAATAAGCTGTTCATCACGTAGGGCTTGCTCACGAATCTCAGAAAGCTCCTTATCGCGCTCTCGGATAGATCCACTCATCTTAACAACAAACCAAGAAATTAATGTAGTACTTAAAACAAATGCGAGCCACATTCCGGAGACATGTAGATCAAATTCACTCACATGTTCGTTATGATCATGTGGCAAAGGCACATGATGAAATAATAGTAAAGAATAAAGTCCAATAGTGGTTGCTGCCATCAACCATGTATATACCCATGGTAGAACAGCAGCAGTAATTGTCAGGGGCAACAGATAGAGAGAAACAAATGGGTTGGTCGATCCACCATTAAAATATAGCAATGCACTTAATGCAAAAACATCTATTAAGATTTGGAGAAAAAACTCAATGTTTGATACCGAAAAATTTCGGCGTAAACGGACCCAGGTTACAAAGTTCAATATAGAAAGAAGTAATAACGTCGTAATTATTTCTGTCCAGGGCAGCGGTATATTAAATATCCAATATGTTGAAGCAAAAGTGAGGGACTGGATAGCAATAGTTATGCATCTGAGAAAAAATAGACGCTGTAAATTCTTATTTAACGTTGTTTGACTAAGGGTACCGAACATTTCAATAGTTCATCGAAGATTTATTACAATGATTTTATTTAAACATTAGTTTATATCGTATTTCCTAGTCATGTGGCAAATTGTCGTAGAGTTACGGCATATAAAGCTAGACTAACTTATTGAATTCTACTCTAGATCCAGAATTAGGCCCCGTCGTGATATCCTCTTGAGATAGATAAATTGATATTAGCTATTACTATTATTATAAACAAGGAAAGATATTCTTTAGTAAAGCATGTGATCTAGACATTTTATTAAAGCTTATTACCATATAACATGAACGTACAAAGATTAGAAAATAAAAGGGACTAATGTTTACGGGAATTATTGAAGCAGTTGGCGAGATAAAAAAAATTATACCCTTGGAAAATGGTGTACGTATAGAGATTACATCAGGCGGGCTAGATTTAAGCGATCTACGTATTGGTGACAGCATTGCAACTAACGGAGTATGTCTTACCATAACAACTTTAATGGGAAACACAATTAGCATGGAAGTGTCAAGGGAAACTCTAAGTTGTACCCAGAGCCTGGATACGCGGGGCGGGCGAGTTAACCTTGAAAAAGCCATGCAATTATCCGATAGAATAAATGGGCATTTGGTAAGTGGCCATGTAGACGGAGTGGGAAAAATAATAAAATTGGAGCCAGCGGGAGAAAGTTATATATTGGCTATAAGGCCTCCAATCGCTCTGATGAAGTATATTGCAAAAAAGGGCTCTATTACCGTTAATGGTGTGAGCTTGACAGTAAATTTAATTACTAAGGATGAATTCCGAATTAATCTTATTCCCCACACCTTAGCGGCGACCACATTTAAAGAGTTGAAGAAGGATATGGAAGTAAATTTAGAGGTAGACTTGTTTGCACGTTATCTTGAGAAATTTTTAATTTCAGCCCCTAGATAACATTTGTATATATTTGAATTACTAATTAAAGAGTAACGAAATGGTCATCAGCTCCATCAAAGATATTATCCATGACATTAAAAATGGGAAAATGGTAATTCTTGTCGATGAAGAAAATCGCGAGAATGAAGGGGATTTGTTATTAGCAGCAGATTTTGTTACACCGGAAACAATAAATTTTATGGCTACACACGGCCGTGGTCTTATTTGTCTAACGTTAACTGAAGCACATTGCCGGCAATTGAACCTTCCCCTAATGGTATCAGCTGCAACTAATCACTCCCCATTGGGAACAAATTTTACGCTTTCTATTGAAGCTGCAACTGGAGTTACTACTGGTATCTCTGCTGCTGATCGTGCTCACACTGTAAAGATGGCAGCAAGCCCGGATGCAGGGCCGGGGGACATTATTCAACCTGGACATATATTTCCATTAATGGCCCAAAAAGGGGGAGTACTCTCGCGTGCCGGTCATACTGAAGCGGGATGTGATTTAGCTAATCTGGCCGGACTCACCCCTACATCAGTAATTTGTGAAATTTTGCAGGATGACGGGAGCATGGCGAGGCTGCCAGAGTTAATTAAATTTGCTACAAAGCATCAGCTTAAAATCGGAGCAATTGCTGATCTTATTCATCATCGTAGTCGCACGGAAAGCCTTATAGAGCGTGTGGCAGAAAAGCTTATCCAAACAGCGCATGGTGAGTTTCGTCTCATTGTTTATCTTGATAAGACTTTTAATGCGACTCATCTTGCGCTAATTAAAGGTGAGGTTACTCCTGATGGCGATACTCTAGTGCGGGTACATGAGCCTCTGTCCGTTATTGATTTATTAGATATAAAAGACAGGTCTCATTCCTGGAACATTAATGATGCACTTCGTGTCATTTCTAATGACGGGTGCGGGGTAGTTGTTTTATTGCATAGTAGGGAAAACGCTGCAGAATTAATTGAGCATGTTACTTGGGAAAAAACAGACCCTCATCTTTCTACCAGATCTGATTTACGCAACTATGGAATTGGTGCGCAGATATTAAAAGATCTAAATGTAGAAAAAATGCGGTTGCTTGGGGTTCCACGTAAAATGCCAAGTATGACAGGCTTTGGTCTAGAGGTTACAGGATATCTAGAGCCGGAGAATACAGAGCGAAGCTAAGGGCCGCATTTCTTTCATTTTTCTAGTTAATAATTTCAGGAGAGTATATGGGGCGTTACGAGAAGATTCATGAGCTCGAATCAGGGTTAAATGGTGCGGAGTTAAATATAGGCATAGTCATGAGTCGCTATAATATTGATGTCAGCAAGGGTCTTCTTGATAGCTGTACTGCAGAGTTAGAAAAAAATGGAGTGCTAAATATTGTGATGATAACAGTTCCGGGTGCGCTGGAAATTCCTTTAGCTTTACAAAAAATGGCCTTAACCGATCAGTTTGATGCATTAGTAGCATTAGGCGCAGTGGTTCGTGGAGACACCTATCATTTTGAGGTTGTGTCGAAAGAATCTGCTGGCGGAATAACTGCTGTACAGCTTGATACAGGTATTCCAGTTGCTAACGGCATACTTACAACTAATACTAATGATCAGGCACTAGAGCGAATGAGTCAGAAAGGGGCTGAAGCTGCAAGAGTAGCAATAGAAATGGTTCATATACTCAGAAACCTCGACGAAGAAATTCAATGACACAGAAGATGCCGGCAGCACAAACAGAAATTAGAGCGGGACAGAAAATTAAACGTAAAGGTCGTCGTCGTCGATCGCGCGAGCTAGCCTTACAAGGGCTATATCAATGGTTTGTAGCGGGTGGGACGATTCAGGCTATCACAGAACAGCTACATGAGACGAAGGAGTTTCTTAAGACAGACCAGGAGTATTTTTCTGATTTGTTGCGGGGAGTGCTAACAAATCTAACGGAACTGGAAAAGCATATTCAAGTATGTCTGGACCGCCCTTTTAAAGAGCTTAGTCCAATAGAGGCTTCCATTTTGTTACTAAGTGCCCACGAATTTACTAGTTATCCAGGAATACCGTATAGGGCAATTATCAATGAGGCAGTAGAGTTAGCTAAGAGCTATGGCGGGGCGGACGGGCACAAATATGTAAATGGTGTATTGGACAAGCTGGCTAAACAGCTACGTGTAGAGGAGCTGGCGCTACCGGCTAAATCATAGAAGATCTGAACTAAAATAGTTGTGAGTTATATGGGACAAGCAGAGGCCAGGGATTATAAGTAAAAGCCTGTATTTTGTGTGACTGACAATTCAGGCGTACTACAAAAAACGGTTAATTTTTTATAGAAAGCAAAAATGGTTTCCGAAGCAGACATAATTCGTCTTTTTACTTGTTCTGACTCCACCGTAGCGTTGGGACCAGGAGACGATTCAGCATTATTTAGACCCGAGGCCGGAATGGAAGTGGCAGTTTCCACTGACATGTTGGTATCCGAGCAGCATTTTTTTGCTGATACTGATCCTTACAAATTAGGACATAAGGCCCTTGCTGTGAATCTATCCGACATGGCCGCAATGGGTGCAAGCCCGCGTTGGGCGACTTTGGCGCTTGCGTTACCGGAATCATTGATAAAAATTGACACGAAATGGGTAGAGTCATTTGCCAAGGGACTTTTGGAGCTAGCGTGCTCACACCGGGTAGAGCTTATTGGTGGAGACGTTACACGCGGGCCCCTTACTATTTGCATTCAAATTATTGGGGAAGTGGAAAAGGGAAAAGCTTTGCGCCGAAATGGGGCAAGGGTGGGAGATGACATCTGGATATCAGGTAAATTAGGCGATGCCGCATTGGCACTTTTACATGAGCGTCATCAAATTAAGCTTGAGCCAGATGAACTTACTGAATGCCGGAACTCTTTGCTTCTTCCTGTTGCACGGGTTGGTCTGGGGCAGAGATTAGTCGGTATTGCTAATAGCGCAATTGATATTTCAGACGGCCTTTTAGCAGATTTAGGACATATCTTGGAGCATTCAAATGTTGCTGCTACTATTAATTTGAAAGAGATAAACTGCTCAGTAATATTAAAAAAATATTTTTCTCAACCACGGGTTATCAATTGCATGCTAGCGGGCGGAGATGATTATGAGCTTTGTTTTACTGTGCCAAAAGAGAGACGTAGTAAAATTGATAAAATTTCACAAGAGACAGGAATTCCTTTGACCCGCATCGGAAAAATTATTACGGGGGAAGGGTTGGTAGTGTTAGATTCAACAGAAGAACCAATAATTCTGGAGACAACAGGCCATGACCACTTTCACGCCACCTGAGTTTCAGGAAGTAGTTGAGCAGGAAGCTGCCCCGTTATCGACGACGAAAGTCAGCCCTGTATATTTGACTCCTAGTATAAGATTTATATTTCAGCATCCTGCTTTTTTCTTGGCCTTTGGCGGTGGCTTTGGATTAAGCCCGGCTGCCCCAGGAACAGTAGGGACTCTTGTTGCGTTCCCCTTATTTTGGCTATTAAATCAACATCTGGAACCGCTTGAGTTTTTGTTGCTCATAGACGTGATGTTCATTGCTGGTATTTGGGTTTGCGCTCTGACAGGTAGGATTCTCGGCGTTCATGATCATGGTGGAATGGTATGGGATGAAATGGTTGCATTTCTGCTCGTGTTATTTTTTACGCCAGATAATTTAATGTGGCAAGCATTTGCTTTCTTGTTATTTCGCTTTTTTGATATATATAAACCTCAGCCAATCCGATACTATGATAAGAAATTACGAGGCGGATTTGGTGTAATGTTTGATGATATGTTAGCAGCATTCTATACCTTGCTATGTTTGGCAGCATGGAAAGCATTTGTATTGTAGTAGTACAGGTGGAGTATAAATTTGGGTGGAATCATAAATGCTATAGATGACCAGACGCTTCATGATCTTGCGAGGCAAGTTGGTTTGGCCCTTACGCGGCAAGGGTTGATGCTTGCAAGTGCAGAATCTTGTACGGGTGGTTGGTTAGGACAAATAGTTACTTCTATCCCGGGGAGTTCAGCCTGGTACGAGAGCGGTTTTATTACTTATACGGCTAACGCTAAGCAGAAAATGTTAGGTATAAGCACTAAAACACTAAAAGAATATGGTGAGGTATCGGAGCAGATAGCACGGGAAATGGCGCATGGTGTGGTTGCCAGGAGTGGCGCACAAATTTCAGTTTCTATTACTGGAATTGCTGGCCCTGGAGGTGGGACAACGAAGAAGCCAGTGGGCATGGTATGTTTTGCTTGGGAAATAAAGGATAACCATATGCGAAGTGAAACTAGGCATTTTAGCGGAGACCGTGAGGCAATTAGACAGCAGTCAGTTGCTGTAGCTATGCAAGGTCTGATAGCTCTTTTGCGCGATACAGATTACTCAGTAGCCTGACTGCGTTGATTTACATGTGAGATAATTCAATGAAATTATAAAAGGATTTAGTTATGGATGATAATAAAAGCAAGGCGTTGGCAGCTGCACTTTCCCAAATAGATAAACAGTTTGGTAAGGGCTCGATCATGCGCCTTGGTGATAGTGATGCCATTAAGGATATTGAAGTGGTTTCCACTGGTTCTTTGGGGCTCGATATTGCGTTAGGTGTAGGGGGGGTACCGCGCGGTAGAGTAATAGAAATTTACGGACCAGAGTCATCAGGTAAGACTACGCTCACCTTGCAAGTAATAGCAGAAATGCAAAAAATGGGTGGTACCGCAGCATTTATTGATGCGGAGCATGCGTTAGATCCGCTGTATGCACAAAAAATTGGTGTCAACGTTCAGGAGTTACTCATCTCGCAACCTGACAATGGAGAGCAGGCGCTGGAGATCGTTGATATGCTTGTGCGATCTGGTTCGGTAGATGTGGTGGTAGTTGATTCGGTTGCAGCATTAACACCACGCGCAGAAATTGAGGGCGAAATGGGAGACCATCAGATGGGTCTGCAGGCGAGACTGATGTCGCAGGCATTGCGAAAGCTTACTGCTAACATCAAACGTAGTAATACAATGCTAATTTTTATTAACCAGATTCGTATGAAAATTGGAGTTATGTTTGGTAATCCAGAAACAACTACCGGTGGGAATGCTCTGAAATTTTACTCATCGGTTCGGCTTGATATCCGGCGTATTGGCGCCATCAAGAAAGGCGATGAAATCTTGGGCAATGAGACTAGGGTCAAGGTAGTTAAAAATAAGGTGGCACCACCATTTAAGAAGGCAGAATTCGATATTCTTTATGGGGAGGGTATTTCGCGCGAGGGTGAGATTGTCGAGCTCGGCGTATTACACAACTTGGTTGAGAAAGCAGGTTCTTGGTATTCTTACAACGGTGAAAAAATTGGTCAGGGTAAAGATAACTCGCGTGAGTATCTTAAGGAGAACCCTGACATTGCAAATGAAATTGAATTAAAGATTCGTGCCATCGTAGGGGTAGCCTCCCAAACTGAAATAGTGCCTGCAGATTAAGAAACATGTCATCCGGACCGAGTTTAAGAGGCCGTGCCCTTGGCTATCTGGCACGACGTGAGCACTCTAGGTTGGAGCTGGAAAAGAAACTTACACCTTATACCTCGACTGCTGAAGATCTATCTTCTATGCTGGATTCATTAGAACGCTGTGGTTTTCTGTCGGCAGAGCGAATGGTTGAGCAGATTGTACACGTCCGAAGAAACAGGTTTGGAAGCCGTCGTATCGTATATGAATTACAGCAAAAAGGTATTGACGAAGAATTAATTTCAGCAGTGTTACCGCGCCTTAAAGAAACTGAACTTAAAGCTGCTAGAACGGTATGGAAGAAAAAATTTGGTACAGTACCAGCTAGCGCAACAGAACGAGTAAAACAAATACGGTTTTTAATGGGGAGAGGGTTTGGTACAGAGATCATCACGCAGGTGCTGGATTTCCGGGATTAAATTCTTTGTATCAAGAAAGTTGATATGAAAAGTAACGAAATAAGACAAAAATTTTTAGAGTTCTTTGAGGCGCGTGAACATACAATCGTGCCGTCAGGCCCCCTTGTTCCTAGCGATGACCCGACTTTATTATTCACTAATGCAGGCATGGTTCAGTTCAAGGATGTATTCCTTGGACAGGACAAGCGCCCTTATATGCGTGCTGCAAGCGCGCAGCGTTGTATTCGCGCCGGCGGAAAACATAATGATCTTGAGAATGTAGGATATACCGCTCGTCATCATACATTTTTCGAAATGCTGGGTAATTTTAGTTTCGGGGATTATTTTAAACGGGAAGCTATTCATTATGCATGGGAATTTCTTACCGAAATATTAAAAATCCCACAAGAAAAACTATGGGTGACGGTCTATGCTGAGGATGATGAGGCCGCTGAAATCTGGCTTAAGGAAATAGGCGTCGATTCCTCACAATTGGTGCGAATTTCTTCCATGGATAATTTCTGGCAGATGGGAGACACTGGTCCCTGTGGTCCCTGTTCTGAAATTTTCTATGACCGTGGTCCGAATTTATCAGGTGGTCCACCTGGTTCACCGGACGAGGATGGGGATCGCTATACAGAAATCTGGAACCTGGTATTTATGCAATACAATCGGGATAGTGGTGGCACACTTCATTCGTTACCTAGCCCCTCAGTAGATACGGGGATGGGGTTAGAGCGTATTTCTGCTGTAATGCAACATGTGCATTCTAATTATGAGACTGATTTATTTCAGAGCCTTATTCGTAAGGCGGCAGACATAACTAATACCGCTGATCTTAACGAAAATTCACTTAAAGTAATTGCTGACCATATTCGGGCGTGTTCTTTTCTCATTACTGACGGAGTAATTCCCGACAATGAGGGGCGTGGGTATGTGCTTCGTCGTATCATTCGTCGCGCTATCCGTCATGGCTATCAGCTGGGGCAGAAGAAGGAGTTTTTTAATTTGCTGGTAGAAGAGCTTGTAAACGTTATGGGAAAACACTATCCGGAGTTAGACAAAGCAAAAATGCGGGTAGTGTCAGTTCTGAAGCAGGAAGAAGAGCGTTTCGGAGAAACGTTAGGGAGAGGAATGCAGTGGTTTGAGAAACTGGTTAGATTAGAAAATCGTGGCATAGGTTACATACGGGAAAAATATGAAATTAAATCTTCAGATATTACAACAGGCGTCGCTCCTTTTGATGGGATATTAGATCTAGCGGAAGGTGGTTTTGTTGCAGCACAAACAATAATATTATCTGAGAAAAATAGCGTAATTAAATTTAAAAAGGATTTTGTAAGCGCTATAAAGAATTTTTCACAGAAAAAGAAAATAGCAGTTTCTGGTCATGCAATAATAATTGGTAATGAAGAAAAAAAACCGGAAGAAACGGATATAGCAGTCTTTCATTTTCTTAATGAAAGCTCAGTGCCTTTTGCGGGCAGAGACGTATTTACTTTGTATGATACTTTTGGTTTTCCTAAAGATTTAACACGGGATCTGTGTCGTGAGAGAGGGCTCATTATTAATGAAAAAGAATTTGAAAAGGAAATGGGGGTGCAGCGTGATCGTGCACGTAAGGCCAGCAAATTTACTATGGAGTCCAGCATAGAGTACAACGGAGGCAAGACCCATTTTCATGGTTACGATAGCCTGCAGTATGAGGCTAATGTGGCGGCAATCTACAAGGCGGGCGATCCGGTCGAGTTTATCAAGGCCGAGGATGAGGCGGTAATTGTGCTGAATCATACGCCGTTTTACGCTGAAGCAGGAGGGCAGATAGGAGACCGAGGGGTGTTGTTGTTTGATGGCGGGGAGTTCATTGTCGCAGAAACACAAAAGATTCAGGCAGAGGTATTTGGACACAGGGGTCAGTTGCAAAGCGGAAAGCTATCGGTAAACAATACGATTTTAGCAAAAGTTGATCCAGTTGCGCGGGCTCGTACGGAACGTAATCACTCTGTGACTCACCTTATGCATAAAGCTTTACGGGAGGTGCTTGGCTCCCATGTTGAGCAAAAGGGGTCGCTGGTAGATGCTGATAAAACACGGTTTGATTTCGCACATAATTTGCCGATAACCGATGGAGAGATTTATCAAATAGAAGCGATAGTTAATGCTGAGATTTTTACCAATACTAAGACTGATGCAAGTGTAATGAAATTGGATGAGGCGCAAAAAACTGGTGCGGTTATGCTTTTTGGAGAAAAATATGGCGAAGAAGTTCGTGTGCTGAAAATCGGTTCTTCACAGGAGTTGTGTGGAGGAACGCATGTTAATCGCACAGGGGATATTGGTCTATTTAAAATTAGAATGCAAAGTGGAGTAGCTGCCGGCGTTCGGAGAATTGAGGCTGTCACAGGAGACACGGCGCTGGCTTATGTAAAACAGAATGAAATATATTTAACGGAAATTGCCAAAGAGTTAAAAACTCAACCGGAAGACGCAACACAAAAATTATTTCAGCTTAATGACAGTATCCGACGCCTTGAAAAAGATTTGTCACAATTGAAGTCAAAGCTTGCCGGCTCGCAAGGGGATGACCTTATTAAGCAGGTGATAGATGTTAAAGGGATTAAGGTATTGGCTTCCAATTTAGAGGATGTAGATACAAAAACAATGCGTGAAATTTTAGATCGACTCAGGGGAGAACTAAAAACATGTATTGTGGTATTTGGAACAGAGAGCGCCGGCAAGGTAAAATTAATTGCGGGGGTTACAGAAGATCTTACGACAAAAATAAAGGCAGGAGAGCTTGTAAATTTTGTAGCAATGCAAGTAGGAGGCAAAGGTGGCGGGCGGGCTGATATAGCACAAGCAGGCGGGACACAACCTGAAAACTTGAAAAAGGCACTGAACAGTGTTTTAGACTGGGTTGAGCAAAAATTATAGAAATTCTTATTTTAAATAAAGCATCTTATATACTAACCTTATGACAATCAAACATTCCCGTTTATTAATTCTTGGTTCTGGACCTGCCGGTTATACCGCAGCTGTTTATTCTGCGCGCGCAAATCTAAGTCCTGTTGTTATTACCGGATTAGCTCAGGGTGGTCAGCTAATGACTACCACCGATGTTGATAATTGGCCTGCTGATGCAATGGGCGTGCAGGGCCCAGAGCTAATGGATCGTTTCCAGAAACATGCAGAGCGTTTTAATACAGAAATTATTTTCGATCATATTCATACTGTTAATTTTTCTGACAAACCTATTACTCTGATTGGTGACCAGGGAACACATACTTGCGATGCATTAATTATTGCAACCGGTGCATCAGCCCAATACTTAGGATTGCCTTCAGAAGAAGCATTCATGGGGAAAGGGGTTTCTGCCTGTGCAACCTGTGACGGCTTTTTTTACAAGGGTGAGGATGTGGCGGTCATTGGCGGGGGAAACACGGCAGTGGAGGAGGCTTTATACCTTTCAAATATTGCACACCAAGTTACGTTGGTGCATCGAAGAGAAACATTCCGTTCAGAAAAGATTCTTATAGATAAGCTGATGGAAAAGGTAAAAAACGGGAACGTGAGGCTTGAACTAAACTGTGTTTTAGATGAAGTCCTTGGTGATAACTCTGGCGTGACAGGAATACGCATCAAAAATACTCAGGATAAATCTACAAAAGATTTAGAGTTACACGGAGTTTTTATTGCTATTGGCCACAAACCGAATACCGACATTTTTCAGGGGCAGCTCGAAATGAAAAATGGTTACATCATTACGCATGGTGGCAACGAGGGAAATGCAACTGCTACCAGTATTCCTGGTGTGTTTGCAGCAGGTGACGTACAGGATCATATATATCGTCAGGCAGTGACTAGTGCGAGTACTGGGTGCATGGCTGCACTTGATGCGGAAAAATATCTTGATGACTTGAGCTAGCTAAATAAGGCCAGAGTTTCATATGAAACCACGCGACAAGATTTCTGTGGACGGCAGTGATGAGGCTTCATTATTCCGAGATGCCGTTCGGGACGTAGAGCCAATGCCGGCAGCTGATAAGGCAATTCATTCTCGTAAGCTTCCACGACCAAATATACAACAACGAAATATATCAACACCGGACAGTTCGTTGACTAACTATAGTCCGGTATCAGAAATGGAACCAGGCGGCGAACATTCTTTTCTACGCTCTGGAGTATCCCGAAAGACTTTAAAGCAACTTCGGAGAGGCTATTGGAATATCGATGATCAGCTAGACCTACACGGATTTACCCGAGACGAAGCGTTACGGGAGCTGGACAAATTCCTTAATACTTGTAGCATGAGAGGATTTCGTTGCGTGCGGATAATACATGGGAAAGGGCTGAACTCAAAAAACCAAGTGCCGGTATTAAAAACGCTGGTTTGGAATCAGCTTAAACTATACGGTTATGTTCTGGCTTTTTGTCAGGCGGGCCCGGCTGATGGTGGTAGTGGCGCTGCAGTAGTGTTGTTCAAAGTATCCGCAACAAAGAGAGTAAGGTAAGCTTTATTACAAGATCATAATCTACAAATTTTGTAATTTTTTTAAATCCTCTATCACTTCCATCGAATTACGCGAAGTGTCGGCAGATAAATAAATTTTTGCGATTCTTCCATCTGGATCAATTAGAAATGTGTTTCGTTTTGCAAATTTTACGATTACAAGATCTAACAGGGAATTGTATTGAGCGGCGGTCTTAGCATTGTTATCAGCGAGAAGCGGAAATGGAAGATTATATTTTTTGGCAAATTTAGCGTGACTGGTAGCATTATCTACACTTATACCAACCACGTTAGCACCTAAAGCCTCAAGTTTGTGGAGATCATCGCGAAACGTACATGCCTGTTCTGTACAGCCCGGGGTATCATCCTTAGGATAAAAATAAAGGACTAGCCATTTCCCACGGAAGTTATTTAATGTGTAGACTTTACCATTTTGGTCCCGTAGTTTAAAGCTTGGTGCAGGTTGCCCAACTTCAGGGGTGTCAGCTTGTGCGGCCTGGTTTGAGAAAAACATAATTACTCCTGTTAATGTTGCAGCAATTGCGAGCCATCTCATGGCATATCCTCTTGGTATATTTGGGTAAACTATGCTTTGTACTTTAAGATATAACAATAACCCCTGACAAGCTATTAATCTCGTGGGTCACGTACTCAATTTTTTCTTCTAAGAGATTTTAACGTAAAATGCAGGAAGCCTTGGTAGCTCAGTGGATAGAGCGACCCCCTCCTAAGGGGTAGGTCGTAAGTTCGATTCTTACCCAGGGCACCAAAAAATAAGCGTAATTAGTCGAGGCATCCTTCAACAGCTATAAGTGATTGGGCAGCAGTTGAATCGTACATAACCCACATTTTTTTTTGTTACCAGAATTTATAAATTACCCATATTATAAATGGAGATACGCTATAACTTTATAAGTTATTTACTAAACAAGCAATAATTAGATTTATCTAAAACTGATATAATACTAAAGTTGAATCATTAGCCACATATCCCATATTTATTTCAATATAATCAATGATTTAGTAGATTAAATTTTAAATGAAATTAACCCGGCCAGTACGACATAATATCATTGCTAATTTTACTGGTAATGTATGGAGAGGCATATTTAATCTTGCCTTTATTCCAGTTTATATCAAGTTGATGGGAGTAGAGGTATACGGTCTTCTTGGTGTCTTCATGTCATTAAGCGCCTTATTTGTTCTATTAGACATGGGACTCAGTACTACTTTGAGTCGCGAACTGTCAAGATTATCTGTGATAGAAAATTCTGAACAGGAGTCACGTAATTTAGTACGGACTTTTGAGGTGGTTTACTGGTTGATTGGTATTGTAATCGGGGCATCCGTGATGATTTTAGCCCCTTTAATTGCAGAATACTGGATTAATTCAGCTAATATCAGTACGGAAATAATTGAACAAACATTACTTATCATGGGGATGCTTCTTGCATTTCAGTGGCCAAGGGCTATTTATATTGGTGGATTAGAGGGGCTTCAGCGCCAGGTTTTGTATAACATAATTAAAACCTTATCAATGTTGGCCCGCCACATTGGGGCTGTATTAATACTAATTTTTATTTCGCCATCAATTTTATATTTTTTCTATTGGCAGTCGGTTGTCGCATTAATTACCACGATCGTACTAGCATCATACCTCTGGAAGTCACTTCCTAAATCTAATGTCGGGAGTAAATTTGATAAAAATTTATTTATAAAAAATTGGAAGTTTGTGTCAGGAGTGATGGGCATTTCATTAGGGACTGTTCTATTGACCCAGATTGATAAAATAATTCTCAGTAAAATGCTGACATTAGAAGTATTTAGCTACTATATGTTGGCGACTACGGTAGCAACTGTAATCATGAGCCTTGTGTCGCCTATTCACACGGCATTATTTCCAAGGCTTTCACAGCTTGTTGTGAAAAAAGATGAGACTGGCATATCAGATTTATATCATAGAGGATGTCAGTTGGCGTCAATTATCATATTGCCGATCTCAATTACGATGATCTTCTTCTCGAAAGAAATTCTTTCTACTTGGATTGGAGACCCAACAGTAGTTAATAATACCCATATTTTATTAAGTTTATTAATTGTTGGAACTACCATTAAAGCTTATATGACATTACCTTATACGTTACAACTTGCACACGGGTGGACTAAATTAGCATTGTATAAGAACGTTATTGCTGTGATTATTATCATTCCTTCAATGCTGTGGGCGGCACAAATGTATCAAGGTATGGGAGCGGCTTGGGTACTGATCATTCTTTATTTGGGATTATTAATTTTTGAAATTTTAATAATGCATAGGCGAATACTCAAAGGTAATATGAGAAAGCGATACGGTTATGATGTATTTATTCCCGTTTTAATAGCCAGTATCATAGGATTCGCTGCGCACGAAATTCACGGCATATTCTCAGTAAACGTATCTGAGGTGATAACTGCATTAGCAATACTCTGTACACTTGTTTTCTCGTTTATGGCCTCTGCATGGTCAACAGGCAACTTAAATACAAGGGTTATGTCGCTGCTAAAAATAAAAGAGCGAAAGAAAATACTCTAGGCAGACAATATTCTTTCAGATTCTTAGTGTCTATATTTAGAGGCAAAATCCTGGAATTCAGAAAACATTTTATTCTGGACACCTATAAAAAAGTATGCCTCCTGCAGCTATGTTCTTACAACGAAAAAATTCAATGCCACTCATTAAAATATACTTTACACTTTCGATACGAGTAATTAAATAGAAATAAATAATAGGTTATTAGTTTCTATTTATTTGGAATCTAAAAGAGTGTTTGGTAGTGAATCATTAATTGAAAATTTTCCGTAGGGGAAAGAAAGAATTCATCGATATAATGGGTGCTTATGAAAAGGTTAAGTATATGACTAATAATCCCATTTGGAGATGGATCGACGATACGTTTCTTGACCTTGGGCGGCAGTTCCGCTGGACTTACCTGCCTCCACTTATGGTGTATCTTGCATCAGGTGTATCCGGGCTGACGGCTATCGTAGGTACTTTTTTCATTAAAGATTATCTTGATCTTTCGGCAACTTTTCTTGCTGGACTAGCATTTTGGGCCGGCATTCCATGGATATTAAAAATGCCACTTGGCCACCTGGTCGATTTGATCTGGCGCAAAAAAGCGATTCTGGTCTATATCGGCGCGAGCCTGATCGCGCTCAGCATTGGTATCATGTATGGGGTCATTGCTCACACCGAGGCGATGGGGGAGATCATGAAAGTTGAGGCTTGGTTCGTGATTGCCGCCTTGCTTGCACCGACCGGATACGTCGTGCAGGACGTAGTAGCAGACGCAATGACTGTAGAGGCCGTACCAACAATAGACGAGCATGGGAATCCTTACTCGGATAGCGAAATCAAGATGATGCACACCACGATGCAGACCCTTGGGCGCATTGCAATCATTGGTGGTTTAATTGCAGTTTCCTTGTTAAATATCACCATGTTTAGAGGTGTCGAGGGCATGTCTGAGGAAATGAAAGTCGCTATTTATGCAGACGTATACTTGCTGGCACTAATCATTCCGATTATTTCGATCATTGGTGTTATTCTCGCCGCCTATTTGCTTAAGCGGCGTGCCCGTGAGCTGCATGAGCAAGGTCATGATAATGAGAGTATTGATAAAATTCTTTTTGCTCCCGATGGTGAAACACATCCAAACTGGTGGATATTAGGTGGTAGTATTATTTTTGCTGCGTTTACACTGATCATGGGCATCAGCGAGGTGCCACTAGCACAAGAAATTATTTTTCTGGGCTCGATGAGCATAATTTTATTCGTGATGTATCGGTTGCTACTCGAACTTGATCCTAGCGTACGTAAGATGCTGGTAGGGACAGCAGTAATTATCTTCGTATTTCGTGCGGTTCCTTTGCATGGCCCTGGCCTTTTCTGGTTCGAGGTTGACGTGCTCAAATTTGATCAGCACTTCCTCTCCGTGTTGTCGCTGATTGCCTCGGTCCTCGCACTTTTTGGCATGGTGTTGCTGCGGCCAATGATGGCAAAGCGGTCTATTGGTTTCGTAGTTGTAATTTTAACTATCGCTGGGGGCATTCTCTCGTTACCCAATATTGGCCTTTATTACGGATTACATGAGTGGACAGCAGCACACACTGGGGGGGTCGTCGACGCGCGATTTATAGCGGTTATTGATACAGCGATGGAATCTCCACTTGGCCAAGTCGCTATGATACCGATGCTAGCTTGGATTGCAAAAAATGCACCTCCGCACCTTAAAGCCACATTCTTTGCGGTGATGGCATCCTTCGTTAATCTAGCATTATCGGCCTCGAGTCTTGGGACCAAATATTTAAATGAGATTTATCTAATTACTCGAGAAGTTCGTGATCGTGCCACTGATGTTATCACAATTGCGGCAGATTACAGTGAGTTGGGCGGGCTTATGATAATAGTTGCGATAATTTCCTTGCTGGCACCCTTACTGACGGTCGCTCTGATCCAGCGTTCAGCGCTGCGTACCCAGCAATAAACTGACATTAAATATAGATTGGATGGGGCAATTCTTAGCGTTGAATAAATAAGAAGATAATTTAGTAAGAACGGGCGCTATTAATCTTTTGCTGTATTCAAAATCTCAGTTATTTCTATTTTCTTACCTAGTTTCTCAATAGCAATTGAGTCATATAGAGCGAGTATACGTTTTAATTCAGTAGCAATAGATTCATCGTCTGTATCATTATTTCCTCCTCCTAAGCCACAGAATCGTCCTATATCAGCTAGATCCTTTGTGACAGGCCACTCTTTATCCGCCGGTGTTTTTGATATAACCAATCGTAATGCAGTCGCTATCCAATCATCATGTTCGCCTGATGGCGTGCCAGTTGGCCCCGGTTTTACTTTCTCAGCGCCACGAAGACCAAATGCCAAGTCAAGACTTTCCTCCCTGCCCTCAACATACGATTGGATACAACTGGCAGCCCAGGACAAGGCGTCTTCTCCCGGCAATAATGAGGATTGCATGCTTAAGAAGGTTCCTACACTAGCTAAATTTTCTTGAATTTGTTCCCTGTTTTTCGGCTTCATAATTTGACTGTTTTTGCGCGGTTGATAGATTCTTCAATAAATTTGACAGCGGCATTCGCATTTTCCCACCCATCTAATTTTACCCATTTATCTGCTTCTAGGTCTTTGTAATGGGTAAAGAAATGTGAAATTTGCTCCAGAAGGATATCAGGCAAATCAGAATATTCTTTTACGCTGGTATAGTACGGGTGCAGTGCATCTATGGGAACAGCAAGGATTTTTTCATCGAAGCCTTTCTCATCCTTCATTTTTAGTACTCCAATTGGGCGTGAACGCACAACAGAGCCAGAGATGAATGCCACGTTACTAGCCACTATTACATCAATCGGATCGCCATCTTCTGAAAGTGTATGCGGTATAAAACCATAATTACAAGGATAGCGCATCGAAGTATGCATAATGCGATCTACGAATAGGGCGCCTGACGCCTTATCCATTTCATATTTAACAGGCTCTTTTCCTAGAGGGACTTCGATGATTACATTAATGTCCCATGGGGGCGTAGTGCCAATTTGTATTTTACTTATATCCATATCATTTCCTGAGAGTTCTTAGTTTAAGAAGTGCATCTCAGGTATCTGCTGAATAAAATAACTCCTGGGCAGGCAGCTTCAGAAAGAATTTACTTGGGTTTGCTGTTCTCTAATATGTATTTTGCTAGCCGCTCCCCTGGCTCCCCTTTAATATTTGGGAAGGCGGGCATAGACATGCTACCGGATTGAATTTGTTTTAGAATAGCTTCTTTACTTGTTTTACCTGAGCTGAGCCGTATAACAGCACCAATTTCTGGCTTATGGCATTTAGTGCAATTGAGATTGAATATTTCTTCCCCACTAATTGTATCTGATGGAGTATAGGTATCAGTTTTTGAACAGCCAGCCAAAATAATAAGCGCACAACTTGCTAACATTAAAGATATTTTTTTCATTTTTTATGGGTCAGTTTATATTATTCGAGAATTGAGAATGGGTTCTTTGTCAAATTTTTAGGATAAGATGATGTATCCATTATCTTATAATATTAACATTAATCGTTGTTTAGTTCTGTAGGAATTCGTACAGGTTATATTAAGCCTTTTTAGCATATAACAAGTAGAGGTTGGTGGCAGGAGGTCATGGTAAAATTGCCTAATAGAAAGCCATAAAAGCAGAGTCACTCATTAGTCTTCTTGCTTAATAAGCAAAATGGGAATTTTCAAAAAGCGCTCACATTATAAGGAGCAATGAAAAACCTTAGTCAGGAATTAGCATACTAGAATGTAGATGGACTATTATGCTGATTTCTATTTTTAGAACTTGTAAGATAATTATCTTAATTATGTTACAGTTTTCTTTTTTTATTAGAATGTAAAAATATATTATGGATATGTACGAATCTGAGCATACTAAATTTATGCGGGAGCTCTTCAATAAAAGCCCAGAATTAGTTGAGAAACAGAAAGAAGCGCGTGCTATTTGGTGGGATAAGAATCTTGATAAAGAGGAGCGCAAACGTTTTAAAGAATCAAGTATTCCACAGAAATCCTATGTCTATTTTGGGCAAAAATAATCAAGCAAAAAATTTCTTGAAGAATAGAATAAAGATATCTTGTATACTTATTTAAAATTCACAATGCCTTTTTAGGTAGGCCACTGTTCTGAATTCATTCTAGTTTCATTTCCTGTTATTTAATAAGCTCCTTGTTCTAATGGTAGGAACTAGTAACGCGTTAACATGGGCCTACACACGACCGATAGGCAAGCCATTATTTGGTATTTTGTGACAGATTTGTACGAATAAGTTGCCAAAAAATAAGGCAATGGAAGTATTATTTTTTAGAGCGTTTCATAGTAATAGTAAAGATAGGCTGGCGCTTGACTAAAAAAACTAAAATAGCGGAGTAATTATGGATAACCTTGATAAGGTGAGAGATATTTTATCTGAGACGCTCGGGATGGGTGAGCGAAAATATTCTATAACTACTGAATCCAATTTACTTGGAAGTATCCCTGAATTAGACTCGATGGGAGTTGTTAGCGTGATTACTGCGTTGGAAAAGCATTTTAACATCACGATTAACGACGATGAAATTAGTGCTAAGACCTTCGAGACTTTGGGAAGTCTTGTGTCTTTTGTTGAGCAGAAATTAGCAAACTAAAAAAGTTCGCTAGAAACTATTTTAACGAGCTACTAGTTTTTAATCTGTTAACTGCAAGTCCTTTGTCTTACCTCTACCTCTACTTGCTTGCAATTTGTTGGTAAGAACTAAATGCAGTCTCTAGGTGTCGTGTTGATATAAAAAAACGGCTTCAACCATATGGCTGAAGCCGTTTTTATAAAGCAAAGGTCTTTATTTATTTCTTAGTAATAGGACCTGGTGCTTTGGTTTGTTCCATTACTTCGTTATCCCACTCGCCTTCAACCATCATATGAGCAGCTGCACCTAGCAGAACTGCCTCAATTAGGTTGTGACTAAGATAAACGTATAGTCCTGGTTGAACAAACTCGTATCCAGCTGCGACAGCAGATCCACCTGGAACGAACCAAGTTTCATAGTTGGTGGCAGGTTTGTCACCAAATGAACCGCCAGTCCATACTAAGTCAGCATGACCACCGATCAGATGCGGACGGGAATCACGATTAGCTTGAGAGTGGATGAAAAGAACTTTTTCGCCTACTTTGCCTTTGAGTGCATTGTCGCCTGTTAATGCGCCTGCAGTGCCGTTAAAGACAACGTGAGATGGAACTAAGCCCTTTGCGGTTTCTAACATGTCAGCCATACCTTCTAGTGGTTGAGCATATTCTTTGTATTTGCCATCCTCACCCTTAGGTAGATAAAGATCCTGTTCACCTATGTAGTAAGCACGGTCATAATGCCATGGCTTGCCATTAGCGTCTGTCAATCCTTTACGAGGAAGGATCATGATAGCGCCATTCATTCCAGAAATGGTATGGAAAGGAATCATGGTTCCGCCTGGAGCACAATGATAGACAAATACGCCTGCTTTCTGTGCTTGCCAAGTTAGAACAACTTCTTCACCAGGAGCTACCTTATCTTTCATTGCGCCACCTAATGCACCGGTTGCAGCATGAAAATCTAGGTTATGTGACATTGAGTTGCTTTTTGGGTTAACTAGAGTCATTTCAACCCAGTCACCTTCGTGTGCAACAATCATAGGAGCTGGTACTGAACCATTGAATGTTAATGCCCAATAGCTTGTATTGGCATCAGCTTTCATTAGTTTTTCTTCAACTACTAAACGAATAGCGACAACCTTAGGTTTTCCTTTGGCTACCTGATTATGCTTAGGTAGAAATGGTGGAGCAACTAAGTCTTGAACTACACGAGGGGTTCCAGCAGGAGCATTGGCCATGGCTTGAGTTGCTCCAAGGCATATAAGACTTGCACCTACAAGTGATTTAATTAATGCTTTATTCATAAATTCTCCAAAATTTAGTTTGGTAAGACATTTAAATTTGCTGCTTATAAGCTTAGATAGTTTGAGGTGGTTTGCTTTAAATTTTGCAAGAAAAGCTCGCTACCGAAACAACTTATTTAAATTTTAAAAGGAGCAAAGCGTAATATACCTACTCAAATATTATTTGTCTAGAAAAAAGCGACAATTTGCCGCACCAGATAATGCTTTAATTATGAGACGTAACTATTTGTATAAAGTTCATGGTGCTAATAATGTATTTTTGCACCCGACCCAAGCCTTGGAGAAGATTTTAGGGGTGCGCGGGTTTTTCGGCGTTGGCGTTTAGGTCGTTCTGTTTGATTCGGCAATTATATTATTCCTGCGGCACCATCCGAGACCTGCGTTTTTCATCTACCGCCACATAAGTTAGTACTGCCTCGGTTACCTTAATGCATATTTCTTTATTTCCTTCGCGAGGTCCCCGCTGCGCATACACGGCAACATCTATAGTAATTGAAGTGCGCCCAATTTTAGTAATTTCAGTATAGAAGCTGACAAGGTCACCGATAAATACAGGATGTTTAAATACAAAACTATTTACTGCAACTGTGGCTACCCGCCCACCTGTACGGCGGATCGCTAAAATACTACCGGCTATGTCAACCTGTGACATTATCCAACCCCCGAACACATCTCCTGCATGATTAGTGTCTGTTGGCATGGGAACAATCCTTAGCGTTGGATCGCAGCCTTTTGGTAATGAAGTATAAATTTCCTTGTTATTAACCATTTTAGTTATACCTTATTGCTTTTAGTTAGGTAGTAGTAAGCTATATTCTAGTGCCCTTCATAGAGTTTATTTACCGTGGCCTGATAATGATTTAAAACCTTTATCCGTTTAAGTTTCAGAGTGGGGGTTAGCATACCATTCTCAACGGTCCACGGTTCCAGCGCCAGCGCTACGCGGCGTATTTTGGCATAACCTGGAAACTCGCGTATCTGTACTGTAATTCGCTCTAGAATAATTTTTTCTATTTTTTTGTTATGTACCGAGCGGCCTACTTTTAGATCAAGGTTATGCTGACGCGATATTTTCCCCCAGTAGTGAGGATTCATAACCACCAATACACTAAGGTATGGGCATCCCTCGCCTATTAGCATCACTTGTTCAAATAACCGGTCACGTAAAATTGCTGCCTCCATATCAGCCGGCGGAATTTTTTCACCAGTTGACATGACAATAATTTCTTTCAAGCGTCCAGTTATCGTTATTATTTCGCCGTCGATACGGGCCATATCACCAGAGTTGAGCCACCCGTCCGGGGCTAGAGTTGCCGCAGTAGCCTCAGGATTATTCCAGTAACCCAGCATAACGTTTGGGCCATGAATCAGGAGGGTATTATTTTCATCGAGTTTTGCTGTTACACCGGGAATAACACGGCCTACGCTTGATGGCACATTATTATCTAGACTATTGACGCAGGCTACCGGGCTACATTCAGTCATGCCATAACCTTGTAGGATTGGTAATCCAAGCCCAATAAACATACGTGAAACTTCAATTGACAACGGAGCGCCCCCTCCCATGGCAAGTCGTAGTCGGCCGCCCAGTTTGCCCATTACTTCTTTTGCCACCAGTAAATTTAGAAGAGGCCATAATAGGTGAGATATTTTCTTAGGCCCTCTCTGTTGCTGAAATTCAAAGCGACTGTATCCCACTTCAACAGCATAATTGAAAATAAGGCGACTAAGTGCTGATTTCTTTTCTAGCTTGGCATGAATTGCAGCATAAACTCGGTCATAAATTCGTGGGACCGACATAAGAATTGAGGGGCGAATGGTTACCAGGTCTTCTTGTAACTGTTGTATTGAGCGCGCATAAGCAACTGTAGCTCCAGCCATTACAGGAAGGTAATAGCCTACGGTACGTTCAAATGCGTGAGAAAGTGGTAGGAAAGAGAGAAAAAGGTCATCTTGAGAAACCGATACAATTTGTAAGCAGCTATTTGCATTGGTTAGCAGATTATGATGGCTAAGCATTACCCCCTTAGGGCGACCTGAGGTTCCAGAGGTGTACATAATTGTAGCAAGATCATTTGGTTCATGGTTCGCGTGCTGTACTTCTCCAGCTTCTTTCGGTAGCCAGTCACGGAGTGTGCTCAAATCAGCACCCACCGCATCTTTGGTAAGATTTTCAAATGGATTAATCGTTATGATTCTAAACAGATTGCCCATTTGGGAACGTAGTTCTTTTAATGGTTGCCACTGTTTTTGATCTTCAAGTAGCAATAGTCTGGCACCAGAGTCGTCTAAAATATATGCTGCATTCTCAGCTCGATCATCTGTATAAAGAGGTACAACTACAAGTCCTAATCCCAGTGCAGCTTGGTCAAATATCACCCATTCCGGACAATTTCTTGACATTATTGCTACACGGTCACCGGTTACTAAACCCTCTTTAGTCAAAGCAGTCTGCCAGCGTGCCACCTCTCTATCTACCTGTTCCCAAGTATGATCATGCCAGTTCCCGGCAACTTGATCATAACTACGATAGGCTACCATCTGGGGCGAACGGCGCACCCGCTCACTGAATAACCCGTCTAGTGTTTTTGCTACTTCTGTTGGAATTATATTTTCCATGTTTATTTGACTGCTCTGTATATCTAATCCGAACTGGATTTGTAATTCTTATCTTCAAATCCTTTTTCTTGCAAGAAGTCTAAAATCAGTTTCGATAAGTTTTCTGCAAAACAATTAAATTCTTTAGATTCTTGCATTGACCGGAGCCAGGTAAGCTGTCTTTTTGCTAGCTGGCGCGTGGCAGCAAGGCCCATCTCGTGCATTTCGGTCAGGCTAATTTTATTGTCTAGATACATACACGCCTGTCTATAGCCTACACATCGCATTGAAGTGGCGTTAGCATCGAGACCAAATTTATTCCGTATGGCACGAACTTCATCAATTAGCCCTAGTTCTACCATTTTCTTGAAACGGAGGGCAATGTGTTTATGAAGGGCGATACGATCATCGGGGATCAGGGCAATACTACTTACATGATAAGGAAGATATACATGCCTTGGTTTTTTCAGTAACTCGGACATAGGTTCATCAGTAAGATAATATACTTCCAATGCACGTTGAATGCGTTGACTGTCAGTAGGTTTAATACGTGTTGCAATGATTGGGTCAAATTGTTGTAATTTTTTGTGCATCTCTGGCCATCCAATATCTTTAGCCTTATTTTCAATTGTCATACGCACGCCGCTGTCAGCCGGTGGAAGTTCAGACATGCCCTCCAGTAATGCTCGGAAATAAAGCATAGTGCCCCCAACTAGCAGCGGGATCTTTCCCCGCTCGGTAATTTCTTTCATCGTAATGAGGGCGTCTTCTCTGAACTGTGCAGCAGAATAACGTTCGTATGGTTCAATCAGATTGATAAGGTGATGCGGTATTGATAGCATTGTTTCTGCGCTTGGCTTGGCGGTTCCAATATCCATATGTCGATATACCTGAGCGGAATCTACGCTAATTATTTCTACAGATAGATGTTTGGCAATTTCTAAGGCAATATTACTTTTTCCACTTGCAGTGGGGCCCATCAAAAAAATAGCAGGCGGGTAGCCCAAGGAGCTTTTATTTTTTTGTGCTGATGCAGAATTTTTTTTAGATAATAAAGAAGTCAATTGCATATTTATTACAGAAATCTACTTTTTAAGTAAGGATTTAAGTTCGACAAACGGACTATAAGTACACAGTAGCTCTCAATTTCTGTCATCAGCGGATTATATTTTAACGATTATGATTTCTGTGGCGCGCTATAAAAGAATGAATATTTATATGGGTAAGCTCGCGTGTAGGTGCCTGTAGCTCAGAAATAATTTTATCCGTCTCGCTCTGCTGCCTGATAAGGATTTTTTGGATAGCATGGGGCGAGAATAAGTAAAGATTTTCCCTGCAAAGCCTAGTGCGCCAGAAGTTGCGATTAAACGCTATATTCAATTACATGGCAAGTAATGGTCATTTCAGTTAAAATTCAGGCCAATCTAATGTAATTGTGCTGTATAATACACAATCATGCAACTTAGTTGCATTTACTCATATAACTATAACTAATTTACATCAAATTCTATGATTCTCATCCTGAACCCTGACGCTTGCGCGACCAAACCTGATTATAGGCAACTAATGGAGCATCTTGCTAGCCTTCCTGGTATTTCTACCCGCGTACATGCTGAAGCCGGTGTTGAACAAACGCTAACAGAAGTATATTTGATTGGTGATACCAAATCGCTACCTTTAGAAGACATGCAAAGTTTACCTTGTGTAGACAGAGTAGTGCGGATCTCAGAGGAGTATCGAGTTCTCGGGCGGCACAAAAATGATGACCGCCCTACTCATTTTGATTATAACGGAGTACGTTTTGGGCAAGATACATTAAATATATTTGCAGGATTGTGCGCAGTTGATACGCCGGAACATGTAGAATTAATGATGAAAGCGTTGAGAGACAATGGTTTAAACTGTACACGAATGGGCGCTTATAAGCCTCGTACCAGTCCATACTCCTTTCAGGGTCACGGCAAGGCCTGTCTACCTTATGTATTTGATTTGGCAGGTAAATATGGAATCAAAGTTATTGCTATGGAGGTCACGCATGAATCCCATGTTGATGAAATCCGTGAAGCGCTGGCGCAGGCTGGTAATCCTACGGGGGTAATGCTACAGATTGGCACTCGAAACACACAGAATTTTGAATTATTGAAAATTGTCGGGCGCCAGCAGGATTTTCCGGTACTTATCAAACGTGGTTTTGGCATCACGTTAGATGAGTCACTAAATGCCGCAGAATATTTGGCATCTGAGGGAAATAGCAGAGTGGTGTTTGGTCTTCGGGGGATGAAGACCACAGGTGCTGATCCTCATCGTAATTTTGTAGATTTTGCCCATGTGCCTGTAGTGAAACGTCTGACACGTATGCCAGTTTGTATTGATCCTTCACATTCGGTCGGTGCCCGCACATGCTCTCCAGAAGGTATACTGGATATTATGCAGGCTACTGCTCAGGGTGTAATTGCCGGTGCAAATATGATTCTAGTGGACTTTCACCCGGTACCAAGTAAGGCGTTGGTGGACGGACCACAAGCACTGAAGATGAATGAGTTGTCACATTTTTTGGAAGACATTTCCATTGCCCGCGAAGCTTATGTGCAGCGTACAGCCTTAGCTGAGAGATACCCAGATAAATAAGTATTCGCTATGAAAAGTGAATATCTGCAGCGAAACCACTGAGCAGCTCGTCAGAGAAAGTCTGTTTTCATTTGTCTAAAATGTAAAGTGTTCTAAGTGGGGAATAATTTCTTGGCAGATGATATTGTTGTTATAGGTGGAGGGGTGATCGGGCTTACCGTGGCAAATGAGTTTTTGCGGTTGGGCGCGAAAGTACGGATTTTAGAACGAAATTACTGCGGAAGAGAGTCTTCTTGGGCAGGTGGCGGCATACTTTCGCCATTGTTGCCATGGGATTATCCGGACCCAGTGACAGAATTAACACAGTTTAGTAACCGATTACTACCGAGCTTGGCTGAAACTCTCCGACAAGAAACAGGGATTGATCCAGAATACCGAGCTTGTGGCATGCTTGCTCTTCCTGATATGAATAATAAGGAAGGCACCAAATTTATCGGGGCTAGGGATTGGTGTACACGTAACACTTTTCCTTTGAAGGAAGTGTATCCGAATGAAGCCTTTCCAAGGCTCACATTTGGCAAATTTGCAGATAAACTAGCATTATGGCTTCCCTCAGTTGCACAAGTGCGTAGCCCCAGATTATTACAGGCGCTGAAAATCTCAGTAGAATCATCTGGCGGTTCTATCGTAGAGCATACTAAAGTTACGGGTTGGCGGATGGGTCAAGGTCGGGTCGAGTCGGTTATTACCGATCGGGGAGATTACTCTGGCACGAATTATATTGTTGCAGCTGGAGCGTGGAGCCGTGAAGTACTTGATAGATATGCTTCAAAAATTAACATTTACCCTGTGCGGGGGCAGATGTTGCTTTTTAAAGTAGAAGCTAGTTTGCTTGATACAGTTGTGTTCCAGAATGGGTTTTATCTGATACCGCGACAAGACGGATATATACTTGCAGGGAGCACCGTAGAGGATTCTGGGTTTGATAAAAATACTACTACAGATGCGCGTAAGCAATTATTTGAGAGGGCCCATGATTTTTTACCCGAACTGACTGAAAAAACTCTAGTCGGGCACTGGGCAGGGCTTCGCCCTGGGTCTCCTGAAAATATACCCGTTATTAACCGTCACCCCGTATTTGATAATCTTTATTTAAATAGCGGCCATCACCGCTATGGAGTAACTATGGCGCTCGGGAGCGCACATCTTTTATCAAACATGATCATGAAAAATCCTCAGCCATTTGATGTCGCCCCCTATAGGTGGCATTTATAAATACTAGGAAATATTGTTTCTGATCTTCCCCGCTTTATCCACAGAGAACGGGGTGGTAATATTAACGTACACTAACAAAAAATATAGACATCATGGCAGGGCACAGCAAGTGGGCAAATATCAAGCACAAGAAAGCAGCAACAGATGCCAAGCGTGGTAAGATTTTTACTCGGGCGATTAAGGAAATAACAGTTGCTGCACGACTGGGTGGTGGTGAAATAGCAAGTAATCCGAGATTACGTTTAGCGGTTGATAAGGCTTATGATCAAAACATGCCTAAGGCCAATGTAGAGCGCGCAATTAAACGTGGTAGCGGTGATTTGGAAGGTGTAAGTTACGAAGAAATTCGTTATGAAGGTTATGGCACTGCAGGTGCGGCTGTAGTGGTAGATTGTATGACAGACAATCGTGTACGAACTGTTGCAGACGTACGACACGCTTTTACTAAACATGGCGGCAACTTGGGCGCTGATGGGTCGGTTCTGTTTTTATTTAAACATTGTGGCCAGCTCTTCTTTGCTCCGGGTACTAACGAAGAGGAACTATTGGAGGCTGCTTTAGAGGCAGGTGCCGAGGATGTAATCAATAATGATGACGGGAGCATTGAGGTTATTACCCCGCCGTATGAATTTATAGCTATTAAAGCTGCTTTGGAGAAAGCTGAGTTCAAAGCAGAGTTAGCTGCTGTGACCATGAAATCAAGCAATGAGATTATATTAACAGGTGAAAATGCAGTAAAAATGCAAAAGTTATTGGATGCCCTTGAAAATATAGATGATGTTCAGGAAATTTTTACCTCAGCAGTAATTGATAGTTAATTTATTATCTGATAGGTGACATATTCGCATTCTAGGTATTGACCCAGGCTTGCGCATAACTGGTTTTGGGGTTATCGATATAACTGGCAAAAAATTAACTTATGTCAGCAGTGGTCGCATCAAAACTTTAGATGCCGAGCTGCCATTACGTCTAAAATCAATCATGAATAACCTCAATGAAGTTATTGCGCAACATCATCCTGATCAGGTTGCAGTGGAGCAGGTATTCGTTAACATTAACCCAAAATCAACACTGATGCTCGGGCAGGCGCGAGGTGCAGCAATTTGTGCGGCTGCATTAAATGATCTTTTTGTTGCAGAATATACTGCATTGCAAATCAAACAGGCAGTTGTCGGTAACGGTCATGCAAAGAAAGAGCAGGTTCAGGAAATGGTGAGTCGTTTATTAGGACTTTCTTCTAGGCCGGGTTCGGATGCGGCGGATGCGCTTGCTTGTGCTATTTGTCATGCTCATGGTGGTTTGGGCTTGGGTAACACATCAACCCAAGGGTACAGTATGAAACGCGGAAGACTGGCATGATTGGAAGATTAACGGGTACATTATTAGAGAAGCAGCCACCTTTAGTGCTACTTGACGTGCAGGGTGTGGGATATGAAGTTAATGTTCCGATGAGTACATTCTATACCCTGCCAGATACTGGAGAGGTAATTATTCTTCATACTTATCTTGTGGTGCGGGAAGATGTGCATTTGTTGTTTGGCTTTGCAACTGAAACTGAACGACAGGCTTTTCGTCAACTTGTAAAAATTTCCGGTGTGGGAGCAAGAACTGCATTAGCAGTATTATCAGGTTTGAGCGTCTCTGATTTATACCAGGCGGTGGTAGATCAGGATAGCAGGGAGATCATTCAGGTTCCAGGAATTGGCAAAAAAACTGCTGAGCGTTTGCTGTTGGAATTGCGGGACAAGCTTAGTTCTGACATGATTGGTGCTGATGGTCATGCATCCTCTTCAAAAGTAAATAATGACGTACTCAATGCCTTGTTAGCATTGGGCTATAATGAGCGCGAGGCTAGTTGGGCAATTAAAAAACTGTCCCTAGATATTAGTGTGTCTGAAGGGATACGAGAGGCTCTTAAATTTCTTTCAAAGGAAAGATAGTGTGAATATTCATTCTATACAGTTGAATGATTGAAACTGAGAGATTAATAACTGCTGCTCCCGTTTCCTCTCAAGAAGAGGTTGTAGAGTTAGCTTTGCGCCCGAAGCGCCTAGACGAATATGTTGGTCAGGAAAAGATACGTGGACAGTTGCAAATATTTATTGACGCTGCAAGGAATCGAAAGGAAGCGCTTGATCATGTGTTGTTGTATGGTCCTCCCGGACTAGGTAAGACTACCCTTGCTCATATAATTGCAAAAGAAATGGGGGTGAGTTTGCGTCATACGTCTGGCCCAGTTCTTGAGCGACCTGGTGATTTGGCGGCACTTCTGACTAATCTTGAGCCTAATGACGTATTATTTATTGATGAAATACACCGCCTTTCTCCGGTGGTAGAAGAGATTCTTTATCCGGCGCTCGAGGATTATCAACTTGATATCATGATTGGTGAAGGTCCTGCGGCACGCTCAGTTAAGCTTGATTTGCCTCCTTTTACTTTAGTGGGGGCCACTACCCGTGCTGGTATGCTGACTAATCCTCTACGTGATCGTTTCGGCATTGTTTCGCGGCTGGAATTCTACTCTTCTGATGAACTTACCAGAATCGTAACTCGTTCAGCCCGGGTGATGAATGTAGAGATTTCTCCTGATGGTGCGACAGAAATTGCTATTCGTTCACGCGGAACGCCAAGAATTGTTAATAGACTCTTGCGCAGGGTACGAGATTTTGCTGAAGTTAAAGCAGAGGGAACCATCAGTCAGGTTGTGGCAGATTCTGCACTGACTATGCTGGATGTAGATAGTATTGGTCTTGATGTGATGGATAGAAAGTTACTTTTATCAGTAATAGAAAAATTTGATGGCGGCCCCGTCGGAGTTGATAATCTGGCTGCGGCCATTAGTGAGGAGCGCGATACTATAGAAGATGTACTAGAGCCATACTTGATACAGCAGGGATTCCTGAAACGCACACCACGCGGACGTATGGCCACTAGTATTGCTTACCAGCATTTTAGAATACCATTGAAAAATGGGTTGAGCGGTGATACGAGTGAATAAAAATACTAGAACATGGAGAAAGGTATTAGAACTAATCTGAAAACAGATCCTGCTTTTACTCTCCCTACCCGAGTCTATTATCAAGATACGGATGCGGGGGGCGTAGTTTATCATTCCACCTATTTAAACTTTATGGAGCGTGCCCGTTACGAATGGATGCGCGGACTGGGCTTGGATGTAAAAGTATTAGCTGAGATTCATAGGGTGATATTCATGATACGTTCGCTGAATATTGAATATTTTAAGCCAGCTATACTAGATGATCTACTCGATGTAACAGTACAGGATGCTGATCTTGGAAGAGCCCGTATTACAATTTCCCAGAATGTTCTTCGCGGACAAACTACACTAGTCAGCGCAACTACTCAGGTGGTATGTGTAGGCGCTGATACACTTAAGCTAGCAAGTTTACCTACTTCATTACGAAATAAATTTGGAAATCAATTATGAATGCAACCGTTACTCAAGATATGTCTATATTTACACTTATTAGTTCTGCTAGCATACCGGTACAGCTAGTAATGGCAATGTTGTTAATTACTTCTTTTTTATCCTGGTGGTTTATTTTTAGAAAATTTTATACTATCAGAGAAGAAACAAAACAAAGCGATGAGTTTGAGGATATTTTTTGGAAGGGCGCCGACCTAAATGAACTATACCAAAGCGTCTTAAGTGCACGGTATACAACAGGTGGCATGGAAAGAATTTTTGAAGCGGGATTCCGAGAATTTATCAAGCATGATCACCGACCAGGATCAGATGTAAGCGCAGCAATGGATGGTACCCGCCGCGCAATGAGAGCGACGTATCAACGTGAAATGGACAGACTTGAATCACAGTTATCTTTTCTTGCTACAGTAGGGTCAGTAAGTCCATACATTGGTTTGTTTGGTACCGTGTGGGGGATTATGAACTCTTTTCGCAGCCTATCAAATGTTACGCAGGCAACCATTTCCCATGTTGCGCCGGGCATTGCTGAAGCATTAATTGCAACAGCAATGGGATTGTTTGCTGCGATTCCTGCAGTTATCGCCTATAACCGCTACGCTACTGATATTGATCGACTTTCAACACGCTTTGAAAGTTTTATGGAAGAGTTGTCAAATGTATTGCAGCGTCAGGCCAATGGATAAGATTAGATTAATAGGAACAGTTTCATGAGTATGCGCCGAGCAAAGCGACGCTTGATGAACGAAATTAACGTTGTGCCATATATTGACGTAATGTTGGTGTTATTGATCATTTTTATGATTACAGCGCCGCTGGTTAATTCTGGCCAGATTGAATTGCCTCAGATTGGTAAATCACTGAAGCCAACGATTGCGCCCCTAGAGGTGATTATTAAGGCTGATAAAAGCTTAGCCATACGTGATCTTGCATTGACGACTACAGAACGGAAGGTTAACCGTGATGAATTGATAGCTGTAATTAAGAAAAAACAGGAAAAAAATAAAGATCAACCCGTAGTAATTGCTGCTGATAAGAATGTACGATACGAAGAAGTAATAAAAATGATGGATATTCTACAAAAGCAGAGGGTTACCAAAGTGGGTCTTCTGGCTAAACAAAAATGATCAACACGAATATTCGATGAGAGGGAAATCACCAGTATCTGCTAACCGGGATCAGAAGTGGATTAAGGCAGGAGTGCTAGCTTTATTGGTGCACGTAGTATTTTTTATTTTTATGACTTTTGGGCTTAGTTGGAAAACTAATCCACCGGAAGGGATAGTGGTGGATTTATGGAGTGATTTGCCTCAGCCTGAGCAAAAACCAACTAAAAAAATTAAAGCGCAGCCACCAAAGCCAGCACCATCAAAAAAAATTAAGTCAGTGCCGCCAAAAAAAGTTAAAGTAGTGCCACCAAAAAAAGTAGAATCATTGCCGTCAAAGGCCGATATAGTACTTAAAAAAGAAAAAGAAAAAGAAAAAGAAAAAGAGAAAAAGGCAAAGTTAGCTAAGGAGAAGAAAGAAAAAGAGAAAAAGGCAAAATTAGCTAAAGAGAAAAAAGAAAAAGAGAAAAAGGCAAAGTTAGCTAAAGAGAAGAAAGAAAAAGAGAAAAAGGCAAAGTTAGCTAAAGAGAAGAAAGAAAAAGAGAAGAAAGCAAAGTTAGCTAAAGAGAAGAAAGAAAAAGAGAAGAAAGCAAAGTTAGCTAAAGAGAAAAAAGAAAAAGAGAAGAAAGCAAAGTTAGCTAAAGAGAAAAAAGAAAAAGAGAGAAAAATAAAAGAGCAGAATGCCAGAGTGGCAGCTGAAACAGAGAGATTTCAGAAGGAGCTACGAGAAGAAGAGGAAAGAAGAAGGCTTCAAAAACTGGCTTATGCAAAAGCAGCAGCTAAGCGAAACCTGATAGATGAATATAAGGCAAAGATTCTGGCAAAGATCAAAAGTAAACTAGTGCTGCCACCAGATTTACCAAATGATCCTGTTGCCGAGTACAATATTACATTGCTGCCAGGTGGAGAAATTTTGAGTGTTAAATTACGAAATAGCAGTGGATTTCGTTCGTTCGATGAGGCCGTAGAGCGTGCAATTATATTAGCCAGGCCGTTACCTTTACCAAAGGATAAATTATTATTTCCAAATTTTCGGGATTTAGGTGTTAAGGTACATTATCTCGATGATTAGTATAATTTCTCCCTATAAAATATTTTTTTCGAAAATTAACTCTATGTGGAATTCTTTACATCAATCTTCCGGCTCTATACTTGTTCTAATATTTTGTTTGTTTAGTTCTCCGCTTCATGCTGCTCTCGATATCGAGATCTTTGGCGGCGGAGCCTCTCAGATTCCCATTGCTATTATTCCATTTGCTGCTGAGGAAAGACTCGCGCAAAGTGTAACAGCAGTTGTGAGATCTGATCTGCAGCGGAGTGGACTGTTTAGAATGGTTGACTCAGTTAGCTCCATTCCTCATGAGCCTAGTGAAATTATTTATCCTGATTGGCAAATGCGGGGGGTAAATGCAATGGTTATTGGAGCCACTAGGCTATTGCCTAATGGGCAAGTAGAGGTACGATATCGTCTTATGGATATAGCAAAACAGCAAATATTGATTAGTGATATGGAAACTGTTTCTGTAAAGCAATTACGTGCTGTTGCCCACCGAATGGCTGATAGTATTTATGAAAAATTAACAGGTGATATAGGGGTCTTTAGCACCCGCATTGCTTATGTGGCAAAACAGGGAGAAAGGTATGCATTAAAGGTTGCCGATGCAGACGGGTTCAATGCGCGGACAGCAATTGAATATACTGAACCAATTATTTCACTTGCATGGTCACCGGACGGTACTAAAATAGCTTATGTTTCTTTTGAGAACAAAAAACCAGTTATTCACGTACAGACCCTTTCAACTGGAGAGCGTAGGGCCATAGCAAGGTTTAGGGGGAGCAATAGTGCTCCGGCTTGGTCCCCTGACGGTAAAAAAATTGCAATAGTTCTAAGTAAGAAGGGTGGCTCACAAATTTTTTTAATAAATTCTGATGGAAGCGGGTTGAGAAGGCTTACCAAGAGTTCCAGTATTGATACTGAGCCTAATTTTTCGCCAGATGGAAAATCAATTATTTTTACTTCTGACCGTGGTGGTAGTCCTCAAATTTATCGAATGGCAGTAGCAGGGTCTGCATCAAGGGTGGCTGAACGTCTTACTTTTGAAGGTAGTTATAATGTAAGTCCACAATATCATCATGATGGTAAGAATTTTATCTATATACACCGGAACGATTCACAATTTAATGTAGCTATACAGAGCCTGGAAACTCGTCAAGTACAATTACTAACTGACTCTGCATTTGATGAATCTCCTAGTTTTGCACCGAATGGCAAGATAATCCTGTATGCTACTGAAATTAAAGGACGTGGTATTTTAGCTGCAGTATCAAGTGATGGTAGAACAAGGCAGGAATTATCAACACAAGAAGGAGATATAAGAGAGCCGGCATGGGGACCTCTACCAAAGTGGCGCCGTAAGTTCTAATTTTGTTTGGTCGTGTAGATTGGTAAATTTATAAGGGAGAGAATCATGAGAAAAATTTTAAGCATTGCTCTAGTTGTTTTGTTGTCAGCATGCGCCAATAAAACTATTAATCCAGATGGGGAAGAAGGAAATCAGGCCAATAAAGGCAATATGTCCGGAGAGAATACCTCAGGTAGCCCTACTGTAAATCCATTGGTTGATCCAACTAATATATTATCAAAGCGCAGCATATATTTTGAGTTTGATGAATATGTAGTTAGTGACAAATATAAATCTATGGTGCTATCACACGCCCGGCATTTGCGTGATAATTCTAATTTGAACATTCGTGTGCAGGGTAATACCGATGAACGCGGTAGCCGTGAATACAATCTTGCATTGGGTCAGCGTCGCGCTGATAGCGTCAAGAGGGTGATGACATTGGCAGGCACTCAAGACAGTCAGATTGAATCTGTTAGCTATGGAGAAGAAAAGCCACGGGCTGTCGGCCACAATGAAGCCTCTTGGACTGAGAATCGTCGCGTAGATATTCGTTATCAGGGTGAATAACCATGTATTTACGCTCTCTCTTGTTATTGTCAGTGCTGATCAGTTGCAATACGAGCTACGCCGCATTATTTGATGATGAGGATGAGCGGAAGAAGTATCGTGCCGCTCAACAAGAGCAGTCGAGACTTCAAGAAGCACGAATTGCTAAGCTAGAGGAAGTAACTAACCAAGCAATTATCGGACTTCACAACCAGATTGAAGAATTAAGGCGTGAATTTAGTAAATTAAATGGTCAAATTGAGGTATTAGCATACGATATTAAGTTGTCCCAGAACAGACAGAAGGATTTTTATATTGATCTAGATAGCAGGCTAAGGAGAATTGAGCAGCCTGCTGTTGGATCAGATACAAACCCCTCTGTTGTTGAAGGAATTCCAGCAGCTCCAGCAGTCTCAGCGGCTCCAGCAGTCTCAGCGGCTCCAGCAGTCTCAGCAGCTAGTGATACGGTGGAAACTGATGCTGAGAATAGCGACTATCAGGAAGCTTTTAATATGTTCAAAATTGGCAGATTTAAGGGTGCCGTATCTAAATTTAAAAGCTTTAACGAAAACTATCCCACATCAGAACTCTTACCTAGTTCACACTACTGGATTGGAAACTCTTATTATGCAATGCGTGATTTCAAGCGCGCAATATTTGTACAGGAAGAATTAATCAAGGATTTTCCAGATAGTGATAAAGTTCCTGATGCTATGCTTAACCTTGCCAGTAGCCAGAAAGAAATAAACTATATAACAGCTTCACAGAAAACCTTGAAAGATTTAATTACAAAATATCCCATCAGTGAAGCAGCAAAAAAAGCTAAATTACGATTAGTCGATTAAAAATTTATAATTTATGTAGTCAGTTACTCTGCAGCCTTATAAAATAAGGCATGAATCTTCAGCTATCTGGGCAATATAGTAATATTGGGGTAATCGTTTCTAGAGGGGAGTTTAGATGAGATACAAAAGTTTTCAGGAATTCTGTGCTTATATAGCTAAAAATAATCCACAGCAGCCTGAATACCACCAAGCAGTTAATGAAGTTATAGAAAGTATTTGGCCTTTTATTGTTGACCATCCTGGCTATGCTGAGCATGGCATTCTGGACCGTCTTGTTGAGCCGGAGAGAGCGATTATATTTCGTGTGTCCTGGGTAGATGATCAGAATGAGGTTAGGGTAAACCGTGGTTATCGGATACAGCATAATTCTTCTATTGGGCCTTATAAAGGGGGCACGCGCTTTCACTCATCTGTGAACCTTTCTATTCTCAAATTCTTGGCCTTTGAACAGACTTTTAAGAATGCTCTGACTACTTTGCCTATGGGTGGGGGTAAAGGTGGCGCAGACTTTGATCCAAAAGGGAAAAGTCAGGGGGAGGTAATGCGATTCTGTCAGGCTTATGTAAGTGAATTATTTCGTCATATTGGTTCTGACACTGATATACCTGCTGGAGACATAGGGGTCGGTGGTAGGGAGGTAGGTTTTATGGCTGGGATGTTAAAGAAACTTTCAAATCGATCCGATTCTGTTTTTACAGGAAAAGGATTGAGTTTTGGGGGGTCATTGATTCGTTCAGAGGCCACAGGTTACGGTACAGTATATTTTGCAGAGGAGATGTTAAAGCATGCTGGTCGTTCTTTTGATGGCTTGAGAGTTTCTGTTTCAGGCTCAGGTAACGTTGCTCAGTACTCTGTCGAAAAAGCGATGATGCTAGGCGCAAGAGTGATAACAGTTTCTGACTCAAGTGGTACGGTGGTTGATGAGGATGGTTTCACAATTGAGAAACTTGCGATATTAATGAATGTAAAAAATAATTTAAGAGGTCGAGTTAGTGAATACGCTGAAAGAGTAAAGGCTACTTTCATACCTAATGTACGGCCATGGCATGTTCCAGTTGATGTTGCGTTACCTTGTGCAACTCAAAATGAATTAGATGAAGAAGATGCCGCCACTTTAATAAAGAACGGAGTATCCTGTGTTGCTGAGGGGGCAAATATGCCGTCTACAGCAGCTGCTATAAAACTTTTTGGTGAAAGTGGAGTTATGTTTGCTCCGGGCAAGGCCAGTAATGCTGGTGGAGTTGCTACCTCTGGGCTGGAAATGAGTCAAAATGCCATACGCCTTTCCTGGCCACGCGAAGAAGTAGATGCTCGTTTGCTAGAAATTATGAAGGCTATTCATGGTTCCTGTCTTCAATATGGAAAAAGAAAAGATGGGAGTATTAATTATGTCGATGGGGCAAATATAGCAGGCTTTGTCAAAGTAGCAGATGCAATGCTTGGTCAGGGTGTAGTCTAGGTATCATTCAACCAGATAGAGGGTGCTTTCTTCCATTTATATTTGATTAAATGGAAGACTAAAAGCCTTCAATTTTCAAATTGTCATGGTGATGGATTTTTTACTCGAGAACGTTATGCGAGGGTCTTTTATCAAAGACAAATTCTTCAGTCCTGCAAAAGGCTAGATGTATTGTGTTGGTAGCCTGATGAATAAAATTTTGCCTGGAGTTAATCTTTTGTGTGTTTTCCATGTTGGATCAAAACTATATATCTTGACGCGGGAATCGGATTAATGAGAAATATTCTTCTGACATTATTATTTTTCTGTTGTGCCGATATAGTTACAGCCAGTCAGGATCTCGATTTTATTGCAGCACGTAAAGCATTCAAGGCAGGAGACTCTAAGAAATTAGCTATTAAAATCCCGCGCCTGCGAGGTCATATACTAGAGTCTTATGGGGCTTATTATCAGCTGCAACTGCAGTTGGATGAAGCAAGATCAGATAAGAAAATGAAAGTAGACATAACGGCGGTTAGGAAATTTCTTACTAGCTATCAAGGTAGTTTTCTCGCTGATAGGATACGTGGCCAGTGGCTAAAAATACTTGGGGAAACAGAACAATGGAAGTTATTTGCTAAGGAGTATCGATCTCTTATTAAAGAGGATACAGAGCTTAGTTGTTACTCATTGCAGCAACGGCTATATATAAATGATAGTGGTATACGAGATGATGCGCTTTCATTGTGGCTCAATGAGAAAAAAATGCCGGAAAATTGCACTTCATTATTTGATTCTCTTATTTCGGCTAAGCTTTTAACGGAAGAAGATGTGTGGAAACGAATACGCCTTGCTCTTGAAAAAGCTAAGGTAAATGCTGTAAAAAAAATCAATCAGTATCTTCCTAAAAAGCACGCGCTCAGCGAACGAAAATTGAATTCTGCTAATAAGAATCCATTGCGTTACTTAGGTAGGCACAGGAAAAAAATTAAAACTCGTGCTGATCGTGAAGTTATTTTATTCGCAATGTTTCGTCTACTTCGTAGTGATCTGGGTCGGGCTTATGCATTCTGGCCCAAGGTGCGTGAGAAATTCTCGCCCAGTGAGCAATCATACTTTATGGGGAAATTAGCAAGCAGGGCAGCATATAAGCATGATTCTCGTGCGCTCGCCTGGTTTGACGAGGCTACTAATACTAGTGCTCCGGCTCTCCTTTCAGATAAACAAATTAAATGGAAAGCGCGTGCTGCCCTACGTGCAAAAGAATGGGTGACCGTACTGGAAAGTATCAAGGCTATGTCTCGTCTTGAACAGCAGGCAGCAGTATGGAGATATTGGAAGGCGCATGCTTTGAAGAAGCAAGGTAAAATTGTAGAATCTCGAGTTATTTTTGAGCCATTAAGTACCGAATATCATTTCTACGGACAGCTTGCAAAAGAGGAGCTGGGAATTGCGAGCGGGACCCTTCCCAAGTCTTATAAAATTAAGGAAGAAGAAATCGCAGCTATTCAGAATCTGCCTGGAATCAAAAGAATGCTTGTGCTCTATCGTCTTAATCTGAGAATAGAAGCCACACGTGAGTGGATATGGGCAATACGTGGGTTTGATGATAGGCGGTTATTGGCCGTAGCTGAAACTGCACGACGCAATAATCTATATGATATAGCTATTAATACGGCTAATAAAACCATAAAACTTCATAATTTTAGCCTGCGATATCTTTCCCCTTATCGTGGCGCGATGAAAAAAGCTTTAAAACAAAAAGATCTTGATGAGGCCCTTATTTATGGCTTGATTCGGCAGGAGAGCCGCTTCGTTTCAAGAGCTAAATCTGGGGCTGGAGCAATCGGATTGATGCAGTTAATGCCGGCTACTGCTAAGTGGATAGCAAAGAAATCAGGCGTGCGAAATTATCGAAAAAAACTTGTCTCTCAGGTGGGAACCAATCTAATGTTGGGAACATATTACCTTGAGTACGTGTTAACTTTATTTGATAATAAGTCATTATTAGCATCAGCTGCTTACAATGCCGGACCCAGTCGGGCAAAGAAGTGGCAAGGTGAGGAATTATTGGAAGGTGCAATTTATGCCGAAACTATTCCTTTCAAAGAAACACGTAATTATGTAAAAAAAGTCATGAGTAACTCCATGTACTATGCCAGTATCTTTGGACATAAAGCACGAACCTTGAAGGACCGTCTGGGTACAATTGAGCCCAGATCAAAAAAATAGAATAACTTAAATATGAGAAGAAACGATCGCAATGGAAATTAAAAATGTTTGTATTATTGGTGGAAGTGGCTTTGTAGGGCAGCATATTGCACATCTGCTAGCTGCACGAGAAATTAAGGTGCGTATTCTGACTCGTCGCCGTGAATATGCTAAATCACTTTTGGTATTGCCAACTGTCGATGTGATAGAAACTAATATTCATGATCCCAGGGAGCTTGGTCAATTGTTAGTTGGGGTAGATGCGGTTATTAATTTAGTTGGTATTTTGGATGGAGATTTTATCTCTACACATATTGAGTTGCCCAGAAAGATTGTGGGGGCATGTGAACAAAATGGCGTGTCTCGTTTACTACATATGAGTGCTTTACATGCTAGTACTAACGGTACAAGTGCCTATCTGCGCTCTAAGGGTGAAGGTGAAAAAGTCATAATAGAGTCGAATTTGGAAACTACTATTTTTAGGCCATCTGTAATTTTTGGGCCAGGGGATTCTTTCCTCAATTTGTTTGCTAATCTGGTGAAGAGGTTGCCTGTATTTCCACTGGGATCACCTAATGCAAAATTTCAACCAGTATTTGTAGAAGATGTGGCGGAAGCAATTATAGCAAGTCTTTCTACCCCCACAACTTTCGGTCAAAGCTACAATTTATGTGGGCCAAAAATTTACTCTCTAAGACAACTCGTAGAGTATGTGTCTACTATAACTAAAAATAAACTTAGTATTATAGGATTGGGTGACCGGCTATCCTATTTACAAGCGATGTGTTTGGAATTCTTACCAGGTAAACTTATGACGCGTGATAATTATCTTTCAATGAAGATGGACAGTATATGTGACTGTAATGATGAGAGTGATTTAATAAAAATATTTGGAATCTGTCCCACAGAGCTGGAAGAAGTGGCGCCTCTATACTTGGTACATAATACACCACGTGGCAGGTACGCTGGTTTTCGTGACAGAGCGGGGCGAAAAAATTAATTCCTCATTGGAAACTTATTTGGTTGGGGGCTCAGTACGTGATGAGCTGTTGCAGCTTCCTGCTAAAGATCATGACTATGTCGTCGTCGGGTCAACTCCAGAGGAGATGGAGAAACTTGGCTATCGTTCAGTAGGCAAAGATTTCCCAGTTTATCTTCATCCCAAAAATCATGATGAATATGCGCTTGCAAGAACTGAACGTAAAGTTTCACGCGGGTATAGAGGGTTTGAGATTTATGCGTCTCCTAAAGTTACGTTAGAGGAAGATTTGGTGAGAAGAGATCTCACCATAAATGCAATTGCAAAAGATAGATTTGGGAAAATTATTGATCCGTTTAATGGAATAGCAGATCTTAGAGAGGGCTTGTTGCGGCATGTATCTCCTGCATTTTCAGAGGACCCAGTTCGTGTATTACGGACAGCACGTTTTTCCGCGAGATTTGGTTTTCGTGTTGCGCCGGAGACTCTTTTATTGATGAGTGAAATGGTACGCAATGGTGAGGTTGATACCTTGGTGCCAGAAAGAGTATGGCAGGAGATTTCTCGAGGGCTAATGGAAAATAAACCTTCTCGCTTATTCTCTGTACTACGAGACTGTGGTGCGTTGACAAGAATTTTACCAGAGATAGATGTATTATTCGGGGTTCCCCAACCAGAAAAATGGCACCCCGAAATTGATACGGGTGAGCATATAATGCAGGTTATTGACTATGCTGCATCAAAAAATTATTCTCTGCCAGTACGTTTCGCTGCTTTAACTCACGATCTTGGCAAAGGAGTTACACCTAGAAGCTTATGGCCAAGCCATACTGGACATGAGAAAAACAGTGTGAAATTAGTTAAAAGTCTGTCCGAACGTATCAGAGCACCTAAAAAAAATCGTGATCTTTCGTTACTGGTGGCACGTTTTCATAGTAATGTACATCGTATAGCAGAGTTAAATCCAACAACTATAGTAGATATGTTGTTAGCAGTAGATGCATATCGTAAGCCGGAACGTTTCGGGGAATTTATTCACGCTTGTGAATGCGATTTTCATGGGCGATCTGGTTACATTGATAAACCTTATCCACAGGCGACATGGTTACGCGAGGCATTTAATGTGTCCAATAAAATTAATTGTGGTGCAATAGCGGCTAGTCTTGCAAGTACTATTTCTGATCCTGCTTGCTTATCAAATTCAATTAATGCAAAAATTAGAGAGGCACGTGTCGCTGAAATAAAAGATCATTTAACCTGATTTTTTATTTTTTAAAGGAAGGGGTTTGGTTTCTAATAGCTATTATCGTCATGATTATTTATGAGATTGTTTTTCTCAAAGTATTTCTGATGATATTCTTCCGCACGATAAAACTCTGTAGCAGGTAGTATTTCCGTTACGATAGGTTCGCATCTTTTTGGCTGTAATTTTATCTTAGAAGAGCGCGCTATAATCTTCTGCTCCTCCGTAAAATAAAATATTACTGAGCGGTATTGTGATCCTATATCTGGGCCTTGTTGATTGAGGGTGGTTGGGTTATGACAATTCCAGAATGCATCCAGAATTCCATCATAAGTGATTTGCGAGGGATCATATTCTACCTGAACAACTTCAGCATGACCAGTTTCACCTGAGCATATATCATTATATGTAGGATTATTAGTAAGGCCGCCAGAATAACCACATGTTGCTTCACTGACACCAGGAATTTTACGGAAAAAAGCTTCTACGGACCAGAAGCAACCCGCTCCAAAAAGTCCTTTTTCTTTAAGTGCCATTTTTACCTCAGAAAGTTAGCTGGAAAAAATTTATCTATCCTCTAGGCTTACGAGGCATAATGCTAAATAGGCGATCGTAAACAAAGTTAGGAAGTAACCTCAGAATACGTGCAACAATTCCCATTTGCCAGGGAATAACAGAGAATATTTTCTTGTGATTGATAATATGCACAATCTTTTTAGCGGCAGTTTCTGCTGTCATAATAAAAGGCATCTGGAATGGATTGTTGGCTGTCATTGGTGTAATAATGTAACCAGGGCAAATTGTTATTACGGAAACACCACTTCTAAACATTTCTACACGTAGACTTTCAAGGTATGAATTTGCAGCAGCTTTAGATGCAGAATAAGCGCTTCCACCTGGAAGCCCGCGACAACTTGCTACACTTGAGATCCCGACTAAATTACCTTTACCCTGCGTTCTCATGACAGCAACAAATGGTTGAAAAGTATTTACTATGCCAGTGACATTAGTTGCTAAGATAGACTCAAAAATTTTACTATCTTCGGCATACTCTGTGAGAGTGCCCTGACTAATCCCAGCATTGCCGATCACAATATCAGGGCATCCGTAGCGTTGTATGAAATCACTTGCAGCAGATTGCATAGACTCTGCATCACGAACGTCAATAGCATAAAAGACAGAAACAGTGTCAGGTAGTTCATTAACGAGAGACTCTAAAGAGGTTTTGTTTCTCGCTATCAGCCCAAGAATTGCACCTAATGATGCATAGTGCTTAGCTAATGCCTTCCCTAGTCCACTGGAGGCTCCGGTTATTATAATTTTTAAGGGCATGGAAAGAGATTTTGTAATTAATAAGCAAAATTAATTATAGATTATTTTGTTTTTCTTTTCGCACCTTATTGATTAATTGATCTAATGTTCTGATTGTTTCCTGTGGCGTACCACCCATTCTTCCACTAATTAGGTATTTGCCGTCTACAACTAACGAAGGAACACCCTTTAGACCATATTTTCTGGACATTTGAGAGGATTGAGAAGATTTATTTACAACGGAAAAAGAGTTGTAAATACTTATAAATTTTTTTCGATCTATCCCTTGTTTTTCAATCCAACTAAATAATATTTTTTCATTAAATAAATCAATTTTTTCTATATGGATGGCGTCGTAAATTTTATCGTGTAGGTTATTTTTTTTATCTAATATTTCTAATGTATAAAATGTTTTTGTAGCAGGGATCCAGTTTTTACGAAAAATTGTTGGGATATATCTAAGGCTTACATCCTTAGGTATTTTTTCCTGCCAAAGCTTGATTTGAGGATGGAGTTTGTAGCAACTTGGACAGCCATACCAAAAGAATTCAAGAACTTCAATCTTGTCGCCGCTTGTAGTAGGTTGGGGATTGAGTAGTAAAGCGTAGTCGCGGCCTTTAACAAGTTCAGCATGAGCGCCTGAGGTAACAGTAAATCCGATGCCAATAAACAAAGATAGGACCGTAAAGAATTTTATAGTAGGGCTCATTTTTACCTTTGGAGAAGTTCTATAATTCTTATCCTGCTAACTCTTCAGGATAAAATAGTTTACTGAGTTTTTGCATGTATTTTAATAAGATTTGCCTTAATACCACTCTGCAGTAGAGATGATCTCGTCTTTTTGATGGTGTCGATTTTCGTAAAGGGGCCCACTCGAACCCTGTGCCACATACCTTTTTCAGATAAATCTGCCGACTGAACGTATGCTTCCATGCCAAGCATGGCAATCTTTGCCTTAAGGCTTTCTGCGTCCTCTGTATCCTTGAAGGACCCTACCTGAAGGTAATATTTATCTTTAAGGATCGGTTGTTCTGCGGCTTTCTGTAACTCTATTTCAGTGACCGGTTCCTCATTACCCGGCAGCATCTCGTAAAATTCAAATCGTGTTTTTTCATTTGGATCTTTATTTTGGCCCTGACTATTATCTAGTATTAGCATTTCTTGTAAGGCTATATTTCCATTTTTAGAAGGTTCTATTTTTGTGTTAACTTCAGGCTTCTCATTCTGAATGAATGGGCTGGGCGCTTGATGAATATACATCCATACACCAATAGCGCTAACAAGACCGAGTGCATAGCCTATGAATAATCCTAAAAAAAGATTTGAGCCTTTTTTTCTAGAATTAGATCTTGATGGGGACTTGTAGTCTCTACTCATAAATTTTTTGCAGCTTTATATGCTTACATTTTATCAGGTGCGCTTACACCTAGCAGAGTTAATCCATTAACAAGTACTTGCCGTATTGATGAAATTAGTGCCAGCCGGGCAAGTCGAATCGGTATTTCCGGCACAAGAAATCGGGAAGAATTATAATAACTGTGGAACTCAGCTGCTAGCTCCCTAAGATAGAATGCAACCAGATGAGGAGAAAGGTCTCTTGCTGATACCGCCACTATTTCAGGGTAATCGATCAGTTTCTGTAGTAGTGATAATTCTGCGGCACTAGAGAGTTGGCTTGTATCTGCTGCGGTCAAAAGTGAAGGGTTCTCACCCCACTGCTTCATAACACTGCACACTCGTGCATGGGCATATTGTATATAATATACTGGGTTATCATTATTTTGTGATTTCGCCAGGTCCAGATCAAAGTCTAGGTGTTGATCACTTTTACGTAACAGGTAAAAGAATCGAGCGGCATCATTACCTACTTCCTTACGTAATTCCCGTAAAGTTACAAATTCTCCGGAACGGGTAGACATGGGTACCTTAACACCCTCGCGGTAAAGTACTGCAAATTGGACCAATGCTATTTCGAGTTTTGTTGGGTCAAGTGTTAATGCTTGCATTGCCGCTTTCATGCGTGGAATATAGCCGTGATGATCGGCGCCCCATACATTAATTATTTGCTCAAAGCCACGTTGAAATTTATTGAGATGATAGGCAATGTCGGAAGCAAAATATGTGAATTTCCCGTTCTCTCGTTGCACAACTCGATCTTTTTCATCACCAAAATCAGTTGAGCGAAACCAGGTGGCACCATTTTTCAGATATAAGAAATTATTTTTTTTAAGTGAGGCAATAACTTTAGATACTGCATCATTTTCAAATAGAGACAATTCTGAGAACCATTCATCAAAAACTACTCCGAATTCCATTAAATCATTACGGCAGTCACTCAACTGCTCAGTTAATACGAAATTATGAATATATACATAGTCCTGCCCAAGGCTATTTTTGGCCTCTGATATTAATTGATCAAGTAGTATTTCGGCGGCACCTTCTTCTTTTATTTCGCTAGTAACTGTTGACGTAAGCATCTCATGCTGCGGCACATAGTTGGACCCATGGGCCTTGTATATTAATTTTGCCATGTCACGAACGTATTCCCCTTGATAGCCATTACTTGGAAAGGGTATATTTTGGCCATTTAATTCAAGGTAACGCAACCAAACAGAAGTCGTCAGAATATCCATTTGCCTTCCTGCATCATTAACGTAGTACTCGCGTGATACTGAAAAGCCTGCTGCAGTAAGTATGTTGGAAAGGCTTGCGCCAAATGCTGCACCACGCCCATGCCCAACATGTAATGGACCAGTAGGATTTGCTGAAACGAATTCCACCTGAATTTTTTTTTCTGAACCAAAGGTTCCGTAGCCAAATTTTTTACCACTCTCCAGCACAATTCGCGGAAATTGTTGCTTAGAAGCCGTCTTTAGAAATAGATTAATGAATCCAGCTCCCGCAATTTCAACCTTCTCAAGATGGGGTGAGGCAGGCATCGCATTTATTAATATCGTAGCAATATCACGTGGACTTTTACGCAGCGGTTTTGCCAGTTGCATTGCAAGATTACAGGAGTAGTCTCCGTGATCAATTTGTTTTGGGCGAGAAAACTCGATATTAATACCTAAGTCTGCGGCTGATAGTGTGCACAACGCGTGGCGTAGAAGATCTTCAAAATGAGACTTAAAGTTAGTATGGTTTGGTAGGCTCATGGATGCATCAATAGTCTTGTGCGTAGCTAGAAAATTATCATAGTATCAATGTAAATGGTTGGCACATGGTTTTTTTAGAGTACGTACCGGGCCAAATCTTCTCTTTGAGACAAGTCTTTGAGTCTTTTATCTACATAAGAAGAATCTATAGAGACATTAGTTCCACTGTGACTTGAAGCATCAAAGGAAATTTCCTCCAAAAGTTTTTCCATGACAGTGTGAAGTCTCCTTGCCCCAATATTTTCAGTTTTCTCATTAACTTCAAAAGCGATTTCGGCTAAGCGCTGAATTGCTTCTGGTAGAAATTCTAATTTAATTTTTTCGGTCTTCATAAGCGCTTCATATTGACGCGTCAGGCAAGCGTCAGTGTTAGTAAGTATCTGTACAAAATCAGCAGTATTAAGGCTAGCTAGTTCGACACGTATTGGAAACCGCCCCTGCAATTCAGGTATGAGGTCAGAAGGTTTGGAAAGATGGAAAGCCCCACTGGCTATAAATAATATATGGTCAGTTTTGATCATGCCATATTTGGTGGAAATAGTAGTCCCCTCAACTAGTGGCAATAGGTCACGTTGTACACCCTGACGAGAAACATCACTTCCTGACGTTTCAGACCGACTGGTTATTTTGTCAACTTCATCTAGAAACACAATTCCATTCTGTTCAACTGTCTGTATTGCCTTTAACTTTAATTCTTCATCATTAATTAGTTTCGAAATTTCTTCTTCTGCGATAATTTTTTTTGCTTCTTGGATTCTTAGTTTTCGGGGTTTTTTTCTTTCTCCGCCTAAGTTCTGAAACATACCCTGGATTTGTGAGGTAAGGTCTTCCATTCCAGGTGGGGCAAATATTTCCGCCTGTGTTTGTGTAGTTGAAATTTCTATTTCTATTTCCTTTTCATTGAGCGTGCCCTCACGTAATTTCTTTCTAAACTTTTGACGGGTGGCGTTATCATTCTCTTCATTTTCTGTTTGTGAACTCAGATCCCGTGCGGGTGGTAGCAGTACGTCAAGAATTCGTTCTTCTGCATGGTCTTCAGCTCTTGGACGTATAATGTGAGCTTCCTGCTCACGTAATTGTTTGATAGCAGATTCTGCTAAATCCCGAATGATGGAATCAACATCACGCCCAACATAACCCACTTCAGTAAACTTGGTTGCTTCAACTTTAATGAATGGAGCATTTGCTAGTTTGGCTAATCGGCGCGCTATTTCAGTTTTGCCAACGCCAGTAGGACCTATCATTAAAATATTCTTCGGGGTAATTTCCTGTCGTAGAGGGTCTGCTACCTGCTGCCTACGCCAACGATTTCTGAGCGCGATAGCAACAGCCTTTTTAGCAGAATTTTGACCAATAATATGTTTATCGAGTTCTTCTACAATTTCTTGTGGGGACATTTGGGACATAGATTCAAATATTTGTTAAAAAATGTAATAGATATTCTGTATCTGGGTCCAGATTATTCTAAGACCTCGATATTATGGTTTTGATTAGTATAAATACACAAGTCTCCAGCGATAGAGAGTGATCTCTTGACAATTTCCAGGGCCTCCAGATCTGTATTCTCGAGTAGTGCTCGAGCGGCCGAATGAGCATAGCTACCCCCGCTGCCAATTGCAGCAAGCCCTAATTCAGGCTCAATTACATCACCTGCTCCTGTAATGATGAGAGTAGTTTCTTTGTCGGCTACGACGAGCATTGCTTCTAAGCGACGCAAAACACGGTCGGTACGCCAGTCTTTTGCCAGCTCTACTGCAGAACGCATAAGGTGACCGTGGTGTTTTTCTAGTTTACCTTCAAAGCGTTCGAATAATGTGAAGGCATCCGCAGTGCCACCAGCAAATCCCGCAAGAATTTTCTCATGATAGAGCCTGCGAATTTTTCTGGCACTGGCCTTGCCTACTACAGCGCCTAGGGTTACCTGGCCGTCACCGCCAAGCGCAACTTGTGAGCCTCGTCGTGCTGAGAGTATGGTTGTCATGAAATTGGTCCGTTGAATGGGATTGAGCTTGAGTAAACATTGAATTATAGCGCCAATTTGCTGAGAAAAGTATTTCTGTCGGCTTTAGCCTTTCTTTTTTGCTCTTGGATGCGTAGCATCGTAGACCTTAGCTAGGTGTTGGAAATCAAGATGGGTATAAATTTGTGTGGTACTGATATTTTCGTGTCCTAGCATTTCTTGTACAGCACGTAAATCCGCGCTAGATTGTAGCAAATGAGAGGCAAATGAATGTCTTAATACATGGGGATGTACATTCAGGCTGATACCTTGTTGCAATGCTCTCATTTTCAGGCGCTGACTAACTGACCGCGAACTGATGCATTTGCCATTTCGCGAGAGAAACAGCGCATTCTCCCCGGGCTTGAGTAATGCTGGACGCCATTTCATCCATTCTCTTAGCGCCTGAAGCGCCTTACTGCCAACTGGAACGATACGAGTTTTATCGCCTTTTCCATGAATACGTACGGTACTTTCGGTAAAATTTAAGTCCTCAGGTGTAAGGCTAATGAGTTCGGTTAAGCGTAGGCCAGAAGAATAGAACAATTCAAATATAGCTCTATCTCGCGATGTGATTAAATCATTAGTCTTAAATTCCAGGAGCTTGGCAGCTTCGTCAGGTGATAGAACATGGGGCAGAGGTTTTGTAGATTTTGGCGCACGTAAACCTGCACAAGGGTTATGAGTGTAACCATGGTCACGCGCTAGGTAATTATAGAGGCCGCGCCATGCTGATAGCATTCTTGCCAGGCTTCTCCCAGAGAGCCCTTTGCTATGAAGTTGAGCTACAAAGCGACGGATGTGATGAATTTTTAGTTGGTAAAGGGGGGTTTCTGCAGCGAGCTTTAGTAGGGCCGCCATGTCACGCGTATAACTTTCACAAGTTAGTGGCGATAATCGTCGTTCATTTGTAAGGTGAGAGATATAGGCTTCGACCAGCGAGGTTGGATTATTACTAGATATCATATTTATCTTTATTTATTACATTTGGCTAGACGATATCGCGAAATAGCAGTGCTTATAAGATCCCCCATCCGTTGTAAATAGAGTGTTCCCATTTCGGGGTAGAACCGTTGAGGGTCTTCACTTGCTAGGACCAAGAGGCCAATGGTCTGTTTAGTTTTCAGAGGGACTATTGAGAAAGAACGCAAATTGGTAGCGCTCTCACCAAACCATTGCTTAATTTCATCGGTCAACTGAGGCCCACAGTATGGGTGAAGTAAGTTATTGGCCATTGTATGAATTTCTGTGTTGGTGTTAATGAATTTAGAGGCTTCTAGATTGTCATAGTCTATATTCCATAAACGGAGTTCCACATGAGGTATTAAAAAATTATCCTGTAGAATCGAATTAAGCTCATTCAGTAAATCATTCAGATGGGAGAAGGCAAGAAGCATGATAGACAAATGATGCATTTTCTCGCTAATAACATCATTTTCTTCGCCAAATTTAACCAATTCACGTAATTTATCCTGCAGAATTTGGTTGTTATCTCGCAAGGTGACAATTTGTCGTTGGCTGATGGGAATAGCCCTGCCACCATGAGGATGTGGAACATAAATATCAGATAACATATCAGCATATTCATCAAAGAATTGTGGGTGTTGTTTAAGATATTGAGCCACGTCTTCTGAACTAAACTTCATATTCCCTCCTTAGTTAAATTTATAGCTCAATTTCTCCGTCAAATACAGAAATAGCGGGCCCTGTCATCCAGACTGGATTATTGCCCCCTTCCCAACAAATACTTAAATTACCCCCAGTAGTCCTTACCGTAACTTTTGAATCTAGTAGTCCTCGAGTAATTCCTGCTACTACAGCAGCACATGCACCAGTGCCACAAGAAAGGGTTTCGCCAACGCCTCTTTCGTACACTCTTAAACTAATATGTTCACGGTTTACTATCTGCATATACCCAGCGTTTACATGTTTAGGGAAGCGTGAGTGGCTTTCTATTAAGCTGCCTTCAGATAATACTGGTGATTGATTGATATCTTCAACAATTTGTACCGCATGTGGATTTCCCATAGAAAGAATACTAAACTCTATTTGTTTCTCATTGACCTCTAACAGATATGTGAGCATACGTTTATCGGCGATAAAGGGAATTTTTTCTAGCTCGAACTTAGGGGTACCCATATTCACAGTCACTTCGCCATTAATTTCTAATTTAGAAAAAATGATTCCGCCAAGCGTTTCCACACTAATTTCTTTTTTTTGAATCATTCCTTTGTCATAAACATAGCTTACTAGACAACGTGCACCATTACCGCATTGTTCTACTTCGCCACCATTAGAATTGAAAATACGATACCGGAAATCAGCATCGCTTTCTGTCCTTTCTATTAACAGAATCTGATCACAGCCTATGCCAAGACGACGGTTCGCAAGGTAACGTAATTGCTCCAGACTTAAATTTACAGATTGATTCACACAATCAATAAGAACAAAATCATTGCCCAAGCCATGCATTTTAGTAAATTTATATTTCATTATTTAAGCTCAATATTTTTAGACAAAGTATCAGCTATCTTTTCTTAATTACGATAAATATTGCCAAATCTGGTATAATGTAGGGTGCATGAAAGATTATAACTAACTAAATAAAATCCCATATAAAAGAAATAACATGAGCGAGTATATATTTACTTCAGAATCTGTCTCCGAAGGCCATCCAGACAAAGTGTCGGATCAGGTTTCTGATGCGGTCTTAGATGCAATTTTAACCCATGATAGTGACGCACGGGTAGCCTGCGAAACGTTATGTAGTACTGGCCTAATAGTTATGTCAGGAGAGATTACTACTAATGCCTCAGTAGATTACAACGTAATTGCCCGCGAAACTCTTAAAAGCATTGGCTATACCAGTTCAGATATTGGTTTTGATGCTAGTACTTGTTCGGTATTAACCGCTTTTAATAAGCAGTCCCGAGATATTGCGCAAGGAGTCGATCGTACCAAAGAAGATGAATTAGATCAGGGTGCGGGTGATCAGGGGTTGATGTTTGGTTATGCATGTAATGAGACGCCTCAATTAATGCCGATGCCGATTCACTATGCGCATAGGCTGGTAGAGAGACAGGCAGAGATGAGAAGAAGCGGACGTATGTCGTGGTTGCGTCCAGATGCTAAATCGCAGGTATCAGTTAATTATAAAAACGGAAATCCACAAAGCATTGAAACTGTTGTAATTTCTACACAGCATAATCCTGAAATCTCACATGCTGATTTAACTGAAGCTGTAGTTGAGGAGATTATTAAACCGGTTCTTCCAAAGGGAATGCTAGATAGCAATATCCGCTACCTAGTTAATCCTACCGGGCGGTTTGTAGTTGGTGGACCAATGGGGGACTGTGGGCTAACTGGACGTAAAATTATTGTAGATACTTATGGCGGTGCAGCACATCACGGTGGAGGTGCTTTTTCTGGCAAGGATCCTTCCAAGGTAGACCGATCAGCGGCATATGCTGGACGTTATGTGGCCAAGAATATTGTTGCAGCTGGAATTGCAAGCAGGTGTGAAGTACAGATAGCATATGCAATTGGTGTAGCGCATCCGGTTTCCTTGATGGTTGAAACTTTTGGTACCGGTAAGATGTCTGATGTTAAAATTGCAAAATTAATTGAGCGGAATTTTGATTTGCGGCCACGCGCGATTATTCACTCGCTTGATTTATTGCGCCCAATTTATCTTAAAACTGCTTCTTACGGTCATTTCGGGCGGGATGAGCCAGAATTTACTTGGGAGGCAACTGATAAAGCTGCGCAACTTAGTGACGATGCCGGCATTAAGAGAGCGGTAGAGTCGTGAGAGATAGCAGGACTAGTTTTAAGTTATATTAGTTTCCCCCCCTTATGCCGAGGAGCGCTGCAGTGGGTATAACCCCTCGAGGCTTGGTATATAAGGGCACTGTAACAACTGCGCTCTCTCATCTTAGGAAATCTTATGAACGTTGAGCTTAAATCTATTAGCACTAAAAATACCGAATATAAAATTGCTGATATATCTCTTGCAGGGTGGGGTCGCAAGGAAATCGCTATTGCTGAAAATGAAATGCCTGGTTTGGTGGGGCTACGTGAAGAATACGCGGGACAAAAGCCCTTAAAGGGCGCTCGTATTGCGGGCTCGCTTCACATGACAATTCAGACCGCCGTATTAATAGAGACGTTAGTTGATCTAGGGGCAGAAGTACGCTGGGCTTCATGTAATATTTATTCAACTCAGGATCATGCGGCAGCAGCAATGGCGGCTGAAGGCATTCCAGTATTTGCCTTTAAGGGTGAATCATTAGATGAATATTGGGAATATGCTCATGAGATATTCAATTGGTCTGGCGACGGAGAGTTAAGTGCACCTAACATGATTCTTGATGACGGTGGTGATGCGACACTTCTAATTATCCTTGGAAGTAAGGCGGAAAAAGACCTATCAGTTCTTGATAACCCTGGCAATGAAGAGGAGGAGGTTTTATTTGCATCAATCAAAAAACGACTGGAGGTTCAGCCAGGGTGGTATTCCAACGTATTGGCTAATATTCAAGGGGTGACGGAAGAAACCACTACCGGTGTTCATCGTTTGTACGAAATGCAGAGAGACGGGGAGCTTCCGTTCCCTGCTTTCAATGTGAATGACTCAGTTACAAAGTCAAAATTTGATAATTTATATGGTTGCCGTGAATCACTAGTGGACGGAATCAAGCGTGCAACCGATGTAATGATTGCAGGTAAAATTGCTTTAGTGTGTGGTTTTGGGGACGTAGGCAAGGGCTGTGCTCAGTCCTTGCGAGGACTTGGGGCTACCGTATGGATTGCTGAGATAGATCCGATTTGCGCTCTTCAGGCGGCGATGGAAGGTTACCGTGTTGTTACTATGGATCAAGCCTGCGATCAGGCTGATATTTTTGTTACAGCAACGGGTAATTTACGTGTTATCGCTCATGATCACATGCTGAAAATGAAAGATCAGGCCATCATTTGTAATATTGGACACTTCGATTCAGAGATAGATATTGCCTCCGTTCAGAAATATCAGTGGGAGAATATTAAACCACAGGTAGATCATGTAATTTTTCCAACAGGTCGCCGGATCATCGTGTTGGCACAAGGGCGTCTGGTAAATTTGGGTTGTGCTACAGGCCATCCATCTTTTGTAATGTCCTGTTCATTTGCTAATCAGGTGTTAGCTCAAATAGAGCTATGGAAAAATGGAGAAAATTACCAAAATAATGTTTACGTATTGCCAAAGCAACTAGATGAGAAAGTTGCACGCTTGCACATTAAAAAGCTAGGAGTTAATCTCACTGAATTAACCGATGAGCAGGCTAAGTACCTAAATATGGATAAAAATGGGCCATTCAAGCCAGAGGCGTATCGGTATTAATACCTAGTTGTAGGAATATGGAGAAAAGCTAACGTTAGTAGTAGCTGCTTTCTCCATATTTTTCATATTTATGGGTATAGTAAAAATGGAATCGCAAAAACAACCTATACGTGCTTTTAGTTTTGAGTTTTTTCCACCACAAACGCCAAAAGGTGTGGAGAAATTGCGTGTTACACGTCAACAATTAGCACAATACAATCCAAAGTTTTTTTCTGTAACTTTTGGTGCTGGGGGTTCTACACAAGACCGCACGTTTGAAACAGTTTTAGAAATTCAGGCTGAGGGATATGCTGAAGCCGCCCCTCATCTTTCTTGTATTGGCTCAACCAGTGAAAACATTCGTTCCCATCTCCAGAATTATTTGGATAATGGTATCAATTATATAGTTGCACTACGCGGGGACCTTCCTTCAGGGATGGCTCAACCAGGAGAGTTCCGCTATGCCGCAGAATTGGTTAAATTTATTCGCAGAGAATTTGGAGATTCTTTTCATATTGAAGTAGCTGCTTATCCGGAATGCCACCCTCAGGCAAATTCTGCTCAGGATGATTTGCAGAATTTCAAGCGTAAAATAGAAGCAGGAGCTAATTCTGCCATCACTCAATATTTTTACAATGCAGAGGCATATTTTAAATTTTTAGATTCCTGTGAAACTGCAAACATAAACGTTCCTATCGTACCAGGTATTATGCCAATAAATAGGTTTGCTCAATTAGCTAGATTTTCAGATGCATGTGGTGCAGAGATTCCACGTTGGCTTAGGAAAAAGATGAACGGGTATGGAGATGACAGTGCATCAATTCGAGCATATGGAATAGATGTTGTAACTGACTTATGTAGTCAATTACTTGCTGCGGGCGCACCAGGGTTACATTTCTATACGATGAATTCTTCAGATCTGACAACTGAAATTTGGAACAGGTTGGGATTACAAGTAAGACCCAAATAAATAATACTTGGCACAAGCACGGGTTTAAATCTTTTAGAGTCACACCTTTTTATTAGGTGGGATAATTATGAATTATCTCACCTAATAAATCGGGTAGCGAATGAGGCTATATTTAGATTGTCTTTACTGGTACGGCATTTAGTGTATTTTCTTCATAAACCTTATGTGCCGCAGTCTGAGCTGAACCAATATCAACCTTCTTGCCCATATCCGAGAAGACTGTTTCTAGAGCATTTAAACATAGCATGACGTTGTCTATTTTGCTTGAGTAGCCCATTAAACCAAATCGCCATATTTTTCCAGCAAAATCCCCAAGTCCTGCGCCAATTTCAAGGTTGTATTCAGCAAGTAGTCTGTGACGCACTTCCTTTTCATCCACACCATCAGGTATATATACTGAATTTAACTGTGGTAGGCGGTATCCCTCATCAACTAGGTACTTAGTACCAAAGGTCTCTAGTCCTGCTTTCAATGCCTCATGGTTACGCTGATGACGAGCCCAAGAATGTTCTAGCCCTTCTTCATAAAGTATAACCAGAGCCTCATGTAATGCGTAGAGTGCATTAGTTGGGGCGGTGTGGTGATAGGTTCTAGTTTCACCCCAATAGCCCAGTACTAAATTTAAATCCATAAACCAGCTCTGTACTTTTGTCTTGCGATTCTTAACAAGCTCTATAACGCGCTCCGAAAAGCTTACTGGGGATAGGCCTGGTGGACATGAAAGACATTTTTGGCTACCAGAATAGATTGCATCTATTTTCCATTCATCGACTAGTAGTGGGGAACCGCCTAAAGAAGTAACCGCATCAACAATGGTCATACAGTTATAGCGCTGGGCAATTTCACAAAGTGTTTTTGCATCTGAAAGAGCGCCTGTAGATGTCTCGGCATGAACAAAAGCAATAATTTTCGTATCAGGATTTTGTTTCAGCGCATCTTCTACTTTCTGTGGATCAACGGGCTCTCCCCAGTTGTTATCCACTAAGATAGCTACACCACCGCAGCGTTGTACATTTTCCATCATACGGGATCCAAATACGCCATTACGACAGACAATTACCTTATCACCGGGGCTTACCATGTTGACGAAACACATTTCCATTCCAACTGAACCGGGTCCAGATACGGGAAAGGTCATTAGATTGGTAGTTTGGAAAGAATATCGAAGAAGGCTTTTTAATTCTTCCATCATGTCAGTGAATACTGGATCAAGATGTCCTAAGGTTGGGCGAGCCATGGCAGATAGTACTCGCGGATGTGTGTCTGATGGACCGGGGCCCATCAGGGTACGTTGTGGTGGATAGAATGTACTTATTTTCTTAGTAGGGTAACAAGCTGTAGAAGTCATAAATGATCCTGAATGAGAAGACGCGACTGATTAATTAAAAGAAAAGGATTGATTTTATCAAGTGATTGAGTAATTTGCTATCAATGGTGCTGAACTAATCTATAGTTAAATTTGGTATGGCAGGATAATATATAATTTTTTGTTGTAATTTGTAACTTAATGCTTCATTAGATGTAAAGGTACCATGAGGAGATTCCAGAATTAGAGAGTGTAGTAGCAATAGAGTAAGGCATTACTGGGCTTAGAATAATTTCTCATTATGTTTTTACTAATTTAGGGTGCATTTGTATGCTCATCAAAATACCAAAACCTAAAAGCATTGTCACCATAGATGTGCCACCATAACTGATAAGTGGAAGTGGTACACCTACCACCGGAAGTATGCCAACAACCATTCCTATATTAACAAATATATAAGTGAAAAAAGTTAATGTGATTGACCCTGCAATAAGCCGAGTAAATTGAGTTGAAGCATTGGCAGCGATAACCATCCCGCGGCCAATTATTACCAGATACAATACTAGCAGCAACGAATTGCCAACGATTCCAAATTCTTCAGAGAATACTGCAAAAATGAAATCAGTACTTTTCTCAGGGAGAAAATCTAAATGGGTCTGCGTACCGTTCTGCCATCCTTTTCCAATAATGCCGCCAGAACCTATTGCAATGGACGACTGTATGGTGTGGTAACCTGCCCCTAATGCATCTTGCGCCGGATCAAATAAAGTCATAACACGTTGTTTTTGATAGTTATGCATCATCGACCAGAGTAATGGCAGGCTGCCTGCCCCGGCAATTACTAGCCCAATCATTATGCGCCATGATAATCCCGCAAGAAACAAAACATAGAAGCCGCTAGAGATAATTAGTAAGGTAGTTCCTAAGTCTGGCTGGCGTAAAATAAGTGCTGCCGGTAAGAATAGAAGCATTGTCGCTACTACGTAGTCTCGGGCCAGTAAAGTAGTTTCGTGTTTATCAAAATACCAAGCCATCATTAGTGGCACGGCAATTTTCATCAGTTCTGAGGGTTGAATACGAGTAACGCCTATATCTAGCCACCTTCTCGCTCCATTGTTAATTTCACCAAATAGCGCTACACAAATTAGAAGAATTAGACCGACTACATATATTGGTAAAGCAAGTCGCATCATGTGCTGAAGTGGAATGTTAGCGACTAGCCACATGATGACCAGTGCTGCAACCATGTTAACTGCCTGATTGGTTACGCGAGCTAAATTTCCTCCTGTAGCACTGTAAAGCGTTGCAAGACCAAGCGCCATTACTAGAAGGATGCTAAATAATAAGAAGCTATCTATATATCGCGTGAAGTAGTGCCATAGACGCAAAGATCTAGTCATGCTCATTTTCCCTGTTTCTATCTACAGGTTTTTCTTCCATGTTGGCTGGCAATTTACCAAGTAGGGCATAATCCATTACTTGTCTCGCAATTGGAGCGGCAGCAGAGCTGCTATGGCTAACATTTTCTACTAATACTGATAGTGCAATACTTGGATTTTCTGCTGGGGCATAGGCTATAAACAACGCGTGATCACGATGCCGTTCATTTATAGCATCTTCATCATATTTTTCTCCCTGCTTAATACTTATTACCTGAGATGTCCCGGTTTTTCCGGCAAAGGTATAACCTGCTCCTACTCCTGCCTTTGCTGCAGTACCTCCTGTTTTGGTGACACCTATAAGTGCATTTCTTACTATCGCAAGATTGTCTGGATTGAGATTGAGTTGATACAATATTTGCGGGGCCCTTTCAAATATTTGACCGGTTTTACTATTTTGTATTCGCTTTACAAGGTGTGGGCGGAATGCAGTTCCTTTGTTCGCAATTATTGAAGTGGCAAAAGCGAGTTGGAGTGGTGTGGCCAGATTGTATCCCTGGCCAATACCAATAGAGATAGTGTCACCTGGCCACCATTTTTGTTTATGACGCCTCATTTTCCACTCACGTGAAGGCAATAAACCTGAGGCCTCTCCCTCTATATCAATACCAGTTTTCTTACCTAAACCAAATCGCCCAATAAATTTAGATATATTGTCTATACCAAGCTCATTAGCAAGTTCGTAATAATATGTATCACATGAAACCACTAGTGATTTATGAACATTCACTTTTCCATGGCCGCCCGCTTTCCAGTCCCGGTATCGGTTGCTGCTACCAGGCAATTGATAGTACCCGGGGTCACTGATCGCATATCCGGGTGTTCGTAAATTTAGCTCTAGACCTGCTAATGCCATAAACGGCTTAAATGTAGAGCCTGGTGGATAAACGCCGCGTAATGCGCGATTATTCAGTGGCCTGTCGATAGAGTTATTGAGCCGATCCCAATTCTTAAAATCGATACCATTTACAAAAAGATTAGAGTCAAACCCTGGCTTACTGACAAACGCAAGTACATCGCCATTATTAGGGTTAATTGCTACCAGAGCACCCCGTCGGTCACCGAAGGCCCTTTCAGCAATCTCTTGTAATTTAGTGTCAAGAGTCAATGTAAGGTTATTGCCAGAGACCGGTGGTGTGCGCGATAAAACTCTTATTTTACGCCCTGCTGAATCAGTCTCTATTTTCTCAAAGCCAGCTATACCGTGCAGTTCTTTCTCGTAGCTTTGTTCGACACCAATTTTTCCAATATGGTTGGTTCCTTTGTAATTTGCTAAATCTTTGTTTGCTTCTAACTCTGCAAGATCTTTATTATTAATACGGCCTATGTAACCAACGACATGTGAAGAGCTCTTTCCTTTTGGGTATTGTCGGAACAGGCGAGCCTTTATCTCTACGCCGGGGAAACGATAGCTGTTAGCAGCAAAACGCGCTACTTCTTCTTCAGATAGGCGGGTTCGAATAGGCAAACTTTCAAACTTATTACTTTCTTCCATAAGTTTTTTAAAGCGTCTGCGATCTATTTCCTTAATGGGAATAATGGTGGTGAGCTCATTTATTGTGGCTTCAAAGTCAGCAAGCTTACTGGGTACAAATTCAAGCGTATAGGCAGAATAATTTTGTGCTAAAACATTGCCATTACGATCTAGAATCAGACCCCTATTAGGAACAATAGGAGAGATGGATATGCGATTGGCTTCCGCCAGAGTGTGATAACGCGTACTTTCTAAAACCTGCAAATAAAAGAAGCGAGCAAAAAGTATTAGGAATAGGAATAATACAAAGCCTGCGCTGATAGCAAGTCGGTTCTGGAAATGATGCAACTCACTAAGGTGATCGCGAATCTCTATCGTTCGTTTCATAGTGCATTTGGATCATGTTTTGAACTATGGGACATTTTAAGTAGAAGCGAGATCAGCGGCCATAGCAGCATACCAGTAAAACTGGCAAGAAAATAATGCCAACCTGGAAAATCAGATCTTTTTAATAGCTCAGTTAAAAGCATTATAAATTGGGCAAAGAGTAACAGTAGTCCAATTTGAGGTGCTTGTTTTAGTAATCCAAATACATGTATACGTCGGCGTAGTAACAATACAATGAAAATCATCACACTGTATGCTAAAGCATGTTGTCCAAACATGCTGCTATTCACTACGTCCATTAAGAGACCCATAACAAAAGCAACACTCATGCCAACTCGCTGTGGCTGATAAGCACCCCAAAATAGCAGTACCAAAGCAACAAAATCTGGTCGTAATATTAGCAGGGATTCATTTACTGGTAGCAGGTTTAGTAATAGTCCTACCAATAGACTAAGGATGATAAACCAACTTTTTGCAGGAAGAGTGATCTCTTCTTTGGAATAATTAGTGGGCGTCATTTTTTTCTGATTCCTTATCCTCAAGATAGATATTAGCTGAGTCCATCAGATTTTCCGGAGGGAGCTGTGGAGAAAGAATCAAAACCTGTTTATTGCGATCGACACCAGCAATAGTTGTACAGATGATATAAGCAAAAGCAGAAGATATATCACGTTTTATTTTTGATACCAAAGCTACTGGTAGGCCAGAAGGGTAAACGCCGCCTATACCTGAAGTAACTATTTGATCCCCTTCCTGGATATCGACATTGTTTGCCATATAATTTAATTCAAGTGTTTTGTATTTCCCGGTACCAGATGCTACTGAGCGTAGACCATTACGTAAGATCTGGACTGGTATTGAGTGATCTTTGTCAGTAATCAGTGTGGCCTCTGAAGACCACGGATAGGCATGTGTAATTTGTCCTATTACCCCTAAATGGTCTACTATAACTTGGCCATTTTGAGCGCCATTCTGGAAGCCTTTGTCGAGTATAACTGTAAGGTTAAAAGGGTCTCTTGGAATAGAGCGAATTTCCGCCAAAATAGTCTTACTCTTATTTTTTTGGGTAGCTTCCAACAAGTTACGAAGATGTTCATTCTCAATTGTCAGGGCTGAAAGTTGTTGTAGCTTGCCTGAGTCAATAAGGTGCTGTTGTTTAAAGCGCGCATTTTCATCAGCTAAGTCCTGAGTAATAAAAAAATCATTTGCTAAATTGGAAATTGCGGTTGGCAAGTGGGCCAAATTCTGTATCGGGTATAGTGCTACAGCAATAGTTTGGCGAGCCTCATAGAGATATTTAAAGTGAGTATCAACTACCATCAGTGCTAATGATAGCTGAATAAAAAAAACCAGCCGGACTAGCAAGCTAGGGCCATGTCTAAAAAATTGTGGGGTTGTTTCCATTACATGCGCGGTGTTTCATGGATTCTAACTAGTATCCGGTTCATTGGTACTAACACTTCAATCCTGGATACTGTTAATCACTCGCAAAAATTCTAACCCCTTGATCCATATTTTCTAATGCAACACCTGAGCCTCGTGCCACACAAGTAAGAGGATCTTCAGCTATGATTACCGATAAGCCAGTTTCTTCCATTAAGAGTCGATCAATGTCATGTAGTAATGCCCCGCCGCCAGTCAATACCATTCCATTTTCTGCTATATCCGCACCAAGTTCTGGTAAAGTAAGTTCTAGCGCAGATTTTACGGCACTTACAATACTATTTAAAGGATCAGCTAGAGACTCTAGAATTTCATTACTAGAAATAGAAAAACTGCGAGGGATCCCTTCGGCAAGGTTACGCCCTTTAACTTCCATCTCACGTACTTCAGATCCTGGGTAAGCTGAGCCAATTTCTTTCTTAATTAATTCAGCAGTAACTTCGCCAATCAGCATGCCATAGTTGCGACGTATATAGTTGATAATAGCTTCATCAAACTTGTCACCACCTACTCGTACCGAATTTGAATACACGATTCCACCTAACGAAATTACTCCAACATCTGTAGTGCCTCCGCCAATATCAACTACCATCGAGCCTGTAGCTTCTTCAATAGGTAAATCAGCACCAATAGCTGCAGCCATAGGCTCTTCAATTAATTCTACCTTACTTGCACCAGCGCCATATGCGGCCTCTCGAATAGCGCGACGCTCTACTTGAGTAGAGCCGTAAGGAACGCATATAACAATACGTGGGTTAAAAGAGAAAAGGCGAGCCGGATTCACTTTCCTGATAAAGTGTTTTAGCATCTGTTCTGTGACAGTGAAATCAGCAATTACACCATCCTTCATTGGGCGGATGGCAGTTATGTTCCCAGGAGTCCTTCCCAACATTACCTTAGCAGCTAATCCGACTTGCTGAATTACTTTTTTACCGTTAGGGCCACCATCTTGTCGTATTGCTACAACTGACGGCTCATTTAGTACAACTCCTTGATCACGAACATAAATAAGAGTATTGGCAGTACCTAAATCAATTGCGAGATCGTTTGAAAAATAATTCTTAAAATTGGTAATAAAGTTTGTCATGAGAGCAAAACCTGTTGGTGGCAATGGTATTTAAAATTACACAAAAAGACTACGTTTTAAAGATTATTTATTGATGCTCTATAACGGCGGTTTTAAACCGTAACTTTATGATACTCTATTATGTTTTTGAACGTAAGGGGTGTTAGCTGATGGCAGTGACTCTTGAAGATGTAAAACGTGTGGCAAATCTTGCTCGGATTGAAATTAGTAATGATGAAGCCAATACTACGCTGGATCAAATAACAGGGATTTTCTCCTTAATTGAGCAAATGGAGCTAGTAGATACGTCCAAAATCGCCCCCATGTCTCATGCCCAAGGTGTTGAGCAGCGATTGCGTAAAGATGAGGTAACAGAGATAGATCAGCACAAATTATTTCAATTGCAGGCACCTAAAACAGAGGCTAAATTATATCTAGTGCCAAAAGTTATTGAATGAGATTTTAAGAATAAATGCAATATTTTATAATTTCTCCATATTTTATATACCATGTTTAATTCTAGCCTAAATCAGCTTTCTACATTACTTGCTACTAAGCGGGTATCGAGCATTGAACTAACCAGAGATTTTCTTAGAAACATTAAAAGTTTAAACAAAGAATATAATGCATTCATTACAGTAAATGAAGAAATGAGTCTTGATCAGGCCCGTATTGCTGATGCAATGATTGCTTCAGGAGAAGGAAGCCCGTTAACTGGAATCCCTATTGCTCATAAGGATATTTTTTGTACTAAAGGATGGCTTACTACTTGTGGGTCAAAAATGTTATCAAACTTTATTTCGCCTTATGACGCACATGTAATTGAGCTCTTCAATAAGGCTGGCACAGTAAATATTGGTAAAACTAACATGGATGAATTTGCTATGGGGTCTAGTAATGAGACCTCTTTTTATGGACCAGTTAAGAATCCGTGGGATATTTTATCAGTACCAGGAGGAAGCTCTGGAGGTTCAGCCTGTGCAGTAGCTGCACGTATGGCCCCAGCTGCTACTGGCACTGACACAGGAGGGTCTATTCGCCAACCAGCATCATTATGTGGCGTATCTGGTATAAAACCAACTTATGGTTTGGTATCAAGATATGGAATGATTGCTTTTGCTTCGAGTCTTGATCAGGGAGGGCCAATAGCAAAGTCAGCTGCAGATTTAGCATTAATGTTAAATGTTATGGTGGGTTTTGATGCCCGTGACTCAACAAGCTTGCAACATGAGAATGAGGACTATACAAGAGAATTAAAAGGGCCAATAGAAGGTCTGCGTATTGGTCTGCCAAAAGAATATTTTGCCGAAGGATTAAGTGATGATGTATCACGCGCTGTAGATGCAGCTGTTGCAGAATATAGTAAACTTGGCGCAAAAATAATTGAGGTGTCATTGCCAAATACTAAACTCTCGATTCCGGTTTACTACGTGCTAGCTCCAGCAGAGGCATCAAGTAATCTATCCCGTTTTGATGGAGTTCGTTATGGCCACCGCTCCGAAGAATATAATAACCTTGATGATATGTACCTGAAAAGTCGTACTCAGGGTTTTGGCGCTGAAGTAAAGAGGCGTATTTTAATTGGAACATATGTGTTATCACATGGATATTACGATGCTTATTATATAAAGGCACAGAAATTAAGGCGTCTAATCGCTCAGGATTTTACTGGAGTATTTAAGCAATGTGACGTAATAATGGGACCAACCTCACCTTCAGTTGCATTTTCCTTAGGCGAGAGAAGTAATGATCCTTTGCAGATGTATTTATCAGATGCATATACAGCTGCAGCCAGTTTAGCTGGGCTGCCAGGGATGTCCATTCCTGTTGGATTTGGTAAGAAAAATAGGCCGGTAGGATTGCATATCATTGGTAATTATTTTGCTGAAGCAAAAATACTAAGCATTGCACATCAATTTCAGCAGGTAACAGATTGGCATACAAAAATGCCGGATATAAAGAAATTCTAAATTAATAAAGAAAATAATATGCAATGGGAAGTCGTAGTCGGTCTTGAGATACATACCCAGCTCCTGACCCAATCAAAATTATTCTCTGGCGCTTCAACAACTTTTGGGGGCGCTCCCAATTCCCAGGCTTGTGCGGTTGATATAGCGTTGCCAGGGGTTTTGCCTGTATTAAATCGTGGCGTTGTTGAGCTAGCAGTTAAATTTGGCCTATCAATAGACGCAAGGATCAACTCGCCCTCAATATTTGCACGTAAGAATTATTTTTATCCAGATCTTCCAAAAGGATATCAGATAAGTCAATTTGAACTGCCAATTGTTGAAGGCGGGCAAATTAATATACAAACAGGTAAAAATAATGAGGAAGATGAGAGAATAATAAATATTACTCGTGCTCACCTTGAGGAAGATGCAGGAAAATCATTACATGAGGATTTTCATGGCATGACTGGCATTGATTTAAATCGTGCTGGCACACCTTTATTAGAAATTGTTTCAGAGCCAGATATGCGTAGTAGCGCTGAAGCAGTTGCTTTTGCTAAAAAAATACACACTTTGGTGCGTTGGCTTGGTATCAGCGATGGAAATATGGAAGAAGGTTCATTTCGTTGTGATGCGAATGTGTCAGTTCGTAGATTAGGGGACGATACACTTGGTACTCGTCGTGAAATTAAAAACTTGAACTCTTTCCGTTATTTACAACAGGCTATTGAATATGAAGCTGAGTTTCAAAAATATATTCTTGAGACCGGGGGCAAGATTAAACAGGCAACGGTCCTATTTGATTCTGAAAAGCGTGAGACCCATGTTATGCGTACTAAAGAGGATTCACATGATTATCGCTATTTTCCCGACCCAGACCTGTTGCCACTAATAATATCTTCTGATTGGATAGAAGAGATCAGAGCATCTATGGTAGAGCCTCCAGATTTATGCTTCTCACGGTTTATAGATTCAGAAATTGGTTCGAATGGCAAGGAAACCTATGCGTTATCAAAATATGATGCAACCATGTTAACTGTCGATATAGATATAGCTACTTATTTTGAAAAAGTAGTAAGAATTATTGGCAGAAAAGAAGCGAAACTTTGTGCTAATTGGGTAATTGGAGAGGTTGCTACACGTTTAAATCAAGATAATAAAAATATTACGGCTTCACCAATTTCTCCACAACAGTTGGCAGAATTAATTCTTCGTATTTGCGATGGAACTGTTTCAGGTAAAACTGCTAAAGATATATTTAACACAATGTGGGATGGAGAGAGTCACACCTCAGCTGATGAAATTATTAAAATAAAGGGCTTGAGGCAAATCTCAAATAGCGATGAAATAACAAAACTCGTTGACATGGTTCTTATTGAAAACCCTCAGCAGGTAGCTGATTTTTGTAGAGGGAAAGAAAGAGCATTTAATTCCTTGGTTGGTCAAGTTATGAAGAAAACTAAAGGAAAAGCAAATCCCGCCCAGGTTAATGATATTCTAAAGGAAAGACTTAAAAAGAAAAATTAGGAATAAGATCTGTGAACAAATCATGCTATATAGCATGATTTGTTCACAGTAATGGCTTTGTGTTGGCATTGCTTCTTAGGGGCGCTTACCCGAAAGCGGAAATGGCCAGCTTGTAGCTATACTAGGTACTATCGGAGCAGGCTTTACTGCCGGTTTCTTCTTAGCGACTACTTTCTTTTTAGCTACTGCTTTTTTAGCCACTGGTTTCTTCTTAGCGACTACTTTCTTTTTAGCTACTGCTTTTTTAGCCACTGGTTTCTTCTTAGCGACTACCTTCTTTTTAGCCACTGGTTTCTTCTTAGCGACTACCTTCTTTTTAGCTACTGGTTTTTTCTTAGCAACTACCTTCTTTTTAGCCGCTGGTTTTTTCTTAGCAACTACCTTCTTTTTAGCCGCTGGTTTCTTCTTAGCAACTACCTTCTTTTTAGCCACTGGTTTTTTCTTGGCGACTACCTTCTTTTTAGCCGCTAGTTTTCTCTTAGCTACTACCTTCTTTTTAGCTACTACCTTCTTTTTAGCTACTGCTTTTCTAGCCACTGGTTTTTTCTTAGCAACTACCTTCTTTTTAGCCGCTGGTTTTTTCTTAGCTACTACCTTCTTTTTAGCTACTACCTTCTTTTTAGCTACTGCTTTTCTAGCCACTGGTTTTTTCTTAGCGACTACCTTCTTTTTAGCCACTGCTTTCTTAGCCACTGGTTTCTTTTTAGCCACTGGTTTTTTCTTAGCGACTACCTTCTTTTTAGCCACTGCTTTCTTAGCCACTGGTTTCTTTTTAGCTGCTACTTTCTTTTTAGCTACTGCTTTTCTAGCCGCTGGTTTTTTCTTAGCTACTACCTTCTTTTTAGCCACTGCTTTCTTAGCCACTGGTTTCTTTTTAGCTACTACTTTCTTTTTAGCTACTGCTTTTCTAGCCGCTGGTTTTTTCTTAGCAACTACCTTCTTTTTAGCCACTGGTTTTTTAGCCGCTGGTTTCTTCTTAGCAACTACCTTCTTTTTAGCCACTGGTTTTTTAGCCACTGGTTTCTTCTTAGCGACTACTTTCTTTTTAGCCACTGGTTTTTTCTTAACTATTATTGGTTTCTTTTTAGCTGCTGGTTTTTTCTTGGTAGTTGCCATCTCAACCTCCAAATTAAAATTATATGAAATTATAACTTGTTACGCTTACTACTCCCATACCACATGCTCAATTATAGAGTAACTAATAATTATTAGATATTTTTTTCCTTAAATTGCGCGGCAGCATTTTTAATAAAGCATAGCTTTTTGAGCTTTGCTAACAAGATATTCATGGGAGCATTTGAGCATAAATTAATACAACCTTCCCATGACATCATTTTAATTTTTAGATCAATATTGTTTTCTTAAATGTCTTTATATTTTTCGTATACTATTTTCTAACATAATATAAATTTATTATTCTTTCATCAAGGTTTGATTGCTGGCTGTAATCATTATTAGTATAAAAGATATAATCTGATTTATCGTTTGATCTTTTTGTTCTAGTCCCAGTTTAGTGCGCCACCAGTCTGATACTCAGTAACTCTGGTTTCGAAAAAGTTTTTCTCCTTATTTAAATCCATCATTTCAGACATCCATGGGAATGGATTATTGGCCCCTGGATAAATAATATCTAGGCCAATCTGCTGACACCTGCGATTAGTAATAAAGCGCAAATACTCTTTAAACATTGGCGCATTCATACCTAAAACACCGCGTGGCATTGTGTCTTCAGCATAGCGGTATTCTAGTTCTACACCTTTCTGCATAATAATTCTAATTTCGTCACGAAATTCTTTTGTCCAAAGATGTGGGTTTTCCATCTTTATTTGATTAATCACATCAATACCAAAATTACAGTGCATAGATTCATCACGTAAAATATATTGATACTGTTCCGCTGAGCCAGTCATCTTATTTTGCCTTCCTAAGGCTAGAATTTGAGTAAAGCCAACGTAGAAAAATAAACCCTCCATAATACAGGCAAATACGATTAAGCTTTTTAATAGCTGCTGATCAGATTCTGGTGTGCCGGTTTCAAATTGTGGGTCGGTAAGCGTATCAATGAATGGAATAAGAAACTCATCTTTATCACGGATTGATTTTATTTCATGGTAGGCATTAAAAATCTCACCCTCATCTAATCCAAGGGATTCGGTAATATACTGATATGCATGTGTATGAATTGCTTCTTCAAATGCCTGGCGTAACAGATACTGACGACATTCCGGATTAGTGATATGACGGTAAGTCCCAAGTACAATATTATTAGCTGCTAAAGAATCAGCAGTAACAAAAAATCCAAGATTACGTTTGACTAAACGACGCTCATCTTCAGTTAATCCATTAGGATCTTTCCAGAGAGAAATATCGCGACTCATATTAACTTCTTGGGGCATCCAGTGATTGGCACAGGCCGCAAGATATTTTTCCCAGGCCCATTTATATTTGAATGGCACGAGCTGATTTACATCTGATTGGCAGTTAATAATTTTCTTGTCTTCTACGGCCACACGACGATGGGAGGCATTATCTACAGGTTGCTCACTACTTGCACTAGTTGCTGAGCTAACAATTCTCAAATTTTGATCAGTATTTTTTAACACTCCCTCACGTATTGGTTGTTCTGGTTGTGAGTTTTTGTCTTCAAATGTCAGCATATTTTTTCTCCTTTTATCCTTTATATAATATTCATTACTGGCAAGACTCACATTCCTCGTCATCAATTGCACAATATTTCAGGTCTGTTACGACTGGTTCTGCGCTCATTGCAGTTATCCCCCCATCTGCCGGCACCGCATTTAAGGCTCCTGTTTTGACTGTAGATTTTTCGGCTGATGTTGCACCTAGTGTACGAAGATAGTAGGTGGTTTTTAGACCACGTAGCCAAGCGAGTTTATAGGTTTCATCCAGCTTCTTTCCTGAAACTCCTGCCATATATATATTGAGTGACTGTGCCTGATCAATCCATTTCTGTCGTCTTGCCGCAGATTCAATTAACCACTGTGGATCGATCTCAAAAGCAGTAGCATAAAGTTCACGAATATCAGCTGGTACCCGGTCTATTTTGCTTAAAGCCCCATCAAAATATTTAAGATCTGCGATCATTACTTCGTCCCAAAGGCCAAGTTTTTTAAGGTCCCCCACTAAGGATCCATTGGCGATAGTGAATTCCCCTGATAAATTGGATTTTACATAGAGGTTTTGGTATGTAGGTTCGATACTGGCAGATACGCCAATAATATTAGAAATAGTTGCAGTCGGCGCAATTGCTAAACAGTTGGAGTTGCGCATACCATATTTTTTTATGCGTTTTCGTAGTTCATCCCACTCTAATGTAGATGAGTTGTCTATTTCCACATAGCCCCCACGTTCCTCTTTTAAAACTTCAAGAGAGTCTTGTGGCAGAATTCCTCGGTCCCATAGACTCCCTTGATAGGAAGTATATGGCCCACGTTTTTCAGCCATTTCTGTAGAGGTCCAGTAGGCATAGTAAGCTACTGCTTCCATAGAACGGTCAGCAAACTCTACTGCTTCGTCAGAAGCGTAGGGAATTTTTAACATGTGCAGGCAGTCTTGGAAGCCCATGACACCCAACCCTACCGGGCGATGCCTGAGATTAGAGTTGCGTGCTTTTTCAACAGGGTAAAAATTTATATCAATTACATTATCCAGCATACGCATCGCTGTACGGATGGTTTGTTGGAGCTTATGCATGTTTAGCTCTCCGTCTTTGATATGCGCCACTAAATTGACAGATCCCAGATTACATACAGCTATTTCTTGATCATTCGTATTTAAGGTAATCTCGGTACAAAGGTTAGAACTATGCACGATACCCACATGATTCTGAGGCGACCGGATATTGCATGGGTCTTTGAAAGTAATCCATGGATGTCCAGTTTCGAATAACATGCTTAGCATCTTGCGCCACAATTGTGTCGCAGGTATTTTTTTATAGAGACCAAATTCACCGCGTTTGATTTGTTCTTCATAAGCAAGATAAGATTTTTCAAATTCTTTGCCAAATTTCTCATGAAGATCAGGTACGTCCGAAGGTGAGAATAAGGTCCATTCACCACCGTCCATTACTCGCTTCATGAATAAATCAGGAATCCAATTTGCCGTATTCATATCATGAGCTCGGCGGCGGTCATCGCCAGTATTTTTACGCAGCTCAAGAAACTCCTCTATATCTAGGTGCCATGATTCCAAATAAGAGCAAACAGCTCCTTTGCGTTTGCCGCCCTGATTTACTGCTACTGCAGTATCAGAGACAACTTTTAGGAATGGCACCACTCCTTGCGATTTTCCGTTAGTTCCTTTGATATAAGAACCCATTCCCCGTACAGGAGTCCAGTCATTTCCTAATCCTCCAGCATATTTAGCAAGCAGGGCATTTTCTTTAATTGATTCAAAGATGCCATTAAGATGATCCGGTACCGTTGAGAGATAGCATGAAGATAGCTGGGAGCGACGGGTGCCCGAATTAAATAAAGTTGGCGTTGAGCTCATAAAATCAAAATTAGACAGAATATGATAAAACTCAATAGCCCTTTCTTCTCGGTCATCTTCATTAATTGATAGCCCCATTGCCACGCGCATAAAGAATGCCTGTGGTAGCTCAATGCGTTGATTCTGCACATGTAAGAAATAGCGATCATATAAGGTTTGCAGACCAAGATAATCAAATTTAAGGTCACAGGAAGCATCTAGCGCTTTAGCCAAACGTGGGATATCAAACTCTGCGAGACGTTTATCCAGCAACTCAGCATCAATACCGCGCTTAATGAAACTAGGAAAATAATCTGAATAACGGGATGTCATCTCTTGCTGAGCTACTTCTTCTCCCAGCACCTCTAGGCGAATACTGTGTAATAAAAGTCTTGCAGTTACATAGCGGTAAGCCGGCTCTTTTTCGATCAAGGACCTGGCTGAAAGAATAATTGATTTTCTTACCTCTTCTACCGGCACCCCATCGTACAGATCTTTTAATGATGAATTTAATACCAGTTCGCTACTTACTGTATCTCCGAGATCTATGCATGCAGTTTCAATTAATGCAAGCAGTAACTTCTTGTCTAATGGAATTTTTCGACCATTTTCTAGCATATGCAGGGCACTATCTGACGTGTCTGCCGTAGCGTTTTCTTTTTGTTTTTCTCGTTCACGTGTCCGATCTTCACGGTACAGCACATAAGCGCGTGCCACGTCATGCTCACCAGAACGCATTAGAGCGAGTTCTACCTGATCTTGAATATCTTCTATATGAAAAGTCCCACTTACAGGTTGATGACGTATTAATGCGCTAACCACATTACCTGTAAGGTGGACTACTGCTTCTCTTACTTTCGCAGATACGGTGCTTTGACCATCATTAACAGCAATAAATGCTTTAGTTAGAGCAATCGAAATTTTATTCGGTGTGAATGCAACTACTGAACCATTGCGACGAATAATTTTGTATTGGGAGTAATGTGAATCTTGGTAAGGAGAGGCAGAGGAGGAATCGTAACCAGACGCTACTGTGGAGCTGGTACTTTCTGTTGCAAGTTGCATAATTTGACTTCTCCCCTATTAGTTCTAATATTTTTACGGGGGGAAATTGCAATTCCCCATCAATTTAATCAGTCGTTTCTTTGACTTTACTAACCACTATATATAGTGGTTAGTAAAGTCAACCAGAACTAACTATAGTTGATTTTATAATTCCAGTTGATTTTCTAATTCTAGTTAGTTGAAAAAAAATTGCAAGCGTTTCTTGTAATAATATTTCAAAAGTAAAATTGATGCGGATGTAACTTAACCAAGAGTTAATTAAGTCAGGGAGAGATTTGCTGGTTATCAGATATATTCTTCAGAACATATCTGGCAAATGGGCCTTGGTATGCAGGGGAGAATAAGTAGTTTTGTAAGGGCATTTACATTAAATTTGGCCTGCTGATTATGAACCAGCAGGCGTGCCAACTAAACTATTAGTCTAAGTATAGATATTAATTTTTCTGTTACATTATTTTAGTGGCCGGGGGCCGGCTTTGACTTGCTTCTAGATACGTAGCCATCGGCCTCATTTTTGTCAACGGAGCCATCATGATTAGCATCTACTTTATCAAATATAGCCTCATTATATTTGAGAAACTCCTCCTTAGTGACTTTGGCATCTTTATTTGTGTCCATTAATGACATCCCATATCCGCCACCACCTGATTTTGCCCCTTTAGATTTATCCGCCTCTGCTAAATCAGCATAGGCAAGCATGACTCCTTTCGTGTTTTTAGGTTGTGAGGTAAAAATACCGTCAGCTGCAAAGCTTAGTGAAGCACTGCTCAGTGCTATTGCAAAAATAGGGCTCAAGGTAATATAGGTGATAGTTTTTTTGTTGTACATAATGTTCTCCTACAGACATGCATGAAATAGAAATTATAATTTGTGGATGTGGTATCGGGTGTAAGCTCTAATGTAAGTATTCTTGTGGCTTTCTACTAACCCTTCAATGCAGACATCGGTGCGCCAAAATTGATATGGAAGGGTGTACCGTCAATTACTATTGCCGGGACTGATTTAACTCCAGCTGCCTCAGCTGCTTCAATCTCTTTCTTCTGCTCCCCTAGATGTACGGTTCTTACATCGTAGCGGGAAGGGTCTAAGGCCTCAGCAACTTGATGTTCTGCTTCAATACATACAGGGCACCCAGCATGATAAAAAATAGCAGATGTTTTCATAGATGGTCTCCAAAAAAATTAAAATAAATGGGTAAGCTCACATTCTCAATAAACAACTTGGATGCGACACAGTGATACTGTAATTATAATCGATACCACTATAGATATGCCTAATTTAGAAATGAATATAGTGTGATATTTTATTTTTTTATTAAATAAATAAATTTTAAATATGAAGCTATACTGCTCTTAAAGAATCCACAATACTAAGATGGGCAGCCTTTACTGCAGGAAGAAAACCTCCAATCAATCCCATAATTAATGCAAATACAAATGACTTTATTATGATTGAAGAATTTAATGTAAAACCAAAAGCGAGCTCAGAGAATGATTGCCAATTCATTGTTGAAATAGTAAAGAATTGCATGAATGATGCCAGTACTAGGCCGATTACCCCGCCCACTGCCCCAAGAATTAATGATTCCGTCAAAAAAGCGGACAGAATATTATTTCTACGAAATCCGAGCGCACGTAATGTTCCTATTTCCATTATGCGGTTGGCAACTGAAGCATACATAGTAATCATTGCTCCTATAATCGCTCCAACAGAGAAAAACCCTGATAATGCCACCCCTAAATAACGGATAAAATTTGATAGCACTTGTGATTGCTCGGCATAGAAAATACTTTCCTTTTTAGCCCCAAGAGTAAGTCTAGGATCGCCTTCAATACGTGCTTTAAGGGCTTGAAATTTTGTTGGATCATTCATCTTAAGTATAATTGAAGAATAAACTGGCCTACGAAATGCCTGCATTAATTGATCTACATCTCCCCAAATTTCTGAATCGAAACCTGTGTTACCTGCATCAAAAATACCGACTACCGTCCACTCACGCTTACCAAAATACAACTTCTCACCGATCCCCGCGCCATTGTATCGATCTGCAATACTTTTGCCTGCAATTATTTCTGATAGACCTGGTTTGAGCATACGCCCACTAACAATTTTTACTTGTGGACGCAGTAGAATTCCAGTTTTTCCGACTCCACGGATCAATACATTTGAAGATTTATCAGAACCCCTGCGAATAAGAGAAATTAACACAACAGATTCTTTTGAAGTTAACCGTACATTATTAATGCCATATGCCACCTCTGGTTGACTTTCAACAATAGCCGCTTGATCACGATTTATGACACTTTGTATCTCAGTTTCAGCAGATCGGCGTGTAACTACAACATTATCAGGCGACCCTGTTTCAACTAAAGTTTTTCTAAGGCCCTCCTCCAGCATTAGTACTGTAGCAAATACAAATACTACTAACGCCATGCCGCCGGCAGTAAGTAGTGTAGTAAGTTTACGTGTTATTAAATTACGAATTATGTATGAGAATGGAATGGCCATATTTTATATTCACAGAACTTTTATCCTATGCTCCTTAAGCCCTCTACAATCGGAACCTGTGCTGAGCGAAATGCCGGAATGACTGCTGCTGTAATGCCAATTAAAAGTGCAACTATAGCTTGCATGTAAATTGTTTCTAGTGATACGCCAAATACAGGAAAAAGTGTCCCAACCTTTGCACTAAACATGGCGGCAACGGGGAAAGTTAATAGAATGCCAATTAATGTGCCTAAAAATGCAATGATCATAGATTCGCCATAAATCAATCCTGAGATAAATAGATGGCTAAATCCTAATGCTTTCAAAGTAGCATATTCACTTGTTCGCTCACGTGCTGTCATTGCCATAGTGTTAGCCATAACAGCAAGGATAATTAAGATAACTACATATGAAACAATTCGAATAGCCACCACTATTGCCTCGGTCATAGAAACGAACCCCAGCTGAAAAGCTTTTTCTGTTTCTGTACGAGTCTCTGCAAGTGAATTTTTAAACAATTTATCAACTTCACCTGATATTTCAGATGCTCTGCTTGGCTCTGAGATATTGATAGCATATACACCTACCCAATCAGTAGTACGGGCTGAGCGGGCTATTACTCTTTTTCTCGATTCATTTAGATAGTCCCAATGAAAAAAAAACTGAGAGGTATCCGTTTTTGCTTCGGCACCATCATAGATGGCACGCACATTAAATTTCCATGTGCCAGGATAGATGGTGCCTCGTATGGGCACCGTATCTCCTATTTTCAAACCGTATACATCCGCTAACTTACGCCCTATTACGCAGCCTTTGCGGTCAGTTGTGAAGGCAGTTAGCTCTTTTGGTGGAATAATATATTCAGAGTAAACATCAAAGTATGTTTTGGCATCAATCGCGAATTGAGGGAAAAAATTCTTTTCGGTAATATAAACTCCCCCAAACCAACTGGCATGAGTAACTTCTGTAACTCCCCGGAGTTTTTTTATCCTGTCCTGATATTTGATGGGCAAATGGAATACTAGTGAGATAGCATTACGTGTTACTAACCTTGTTTCTGAAGAGCCCTCGGCACCGGAATACCAAGCATCTACTACTGTTCGCAACAGTCCAAAAGCTACTATTGCTACTATAATTCCCAGAATAGTCAAGCCAGTCCGCAACTTGTGACGTAAAGTATTACGAAGAATAAGTTTTAAAAAATGCATTTTTTGTAGTACATATGCAATGAAAAAAGATTCTTCTCCAAAATAAATAAAATAATAAATTTCATTTATATGAATTAATTTTCCACATCTAATTCCCCTTTTTCCAGATGTCGAATTAAATGTGCGGTTTTAGCGGCATGGGGATCATGTGTAACCATGATAATAGTCTTCTCCATCTCTTTATTTAGACGATCAAGTATGGCGAGAATCTCTTCTGCTGATGTGCGGTCCAAGTCACCTGTAGGCTCATCTGCAACTAATATCACCGGATCAGAAATAAAGGCACGAGCAATCGCCACACGTTGCTGCTGTCCACCAGATAATTCAGATGGATAATGCTCCATACGATCAGAAAGCCCGACCATTACTAATGCTAATTCCACACGCTCCTGCCGCTCTTTAAATGAAAGTGGTGTTAATAATAATGGCAGCTCCACATTCTCAAATGCTGTTAATACCGGCATCAAATTGTAGAACTGAAAAATAAAACCAATATTAGCCGCCCTCCAGTCAGCCAACTCCCCCTCAGATAAAAGGGCAATATCCGTTCCTCCTACTTTCAATATTCCGCTATCAGGCTTATCAATTCCTGCAATCAAATTGAGTAAAGTACTTTTACCAGAACCAGATGGCCCCATTAAAGCAATAAATTCTCCTGTGGGAATATCAAAAGTAATATCAGTTAATACAGGTACTGTTTGCTCACCTCGGCGATAAGATTTTGTGAGATGTTTAATATGGACAATAGCTTCTGAAGAGTTTCCCATGTTACTAATTTGATTCCATTTATTTCACTATAGCTTTAACTATGTCGTCATTATCAAGATCCTTACTTGGTCTTAATACTATTTTATCTCCTGGCTTTGGGCCATTTAATATTTCTATCATATCTCCAATTTCTTGGCCGGTTTCAACTGGCATTTCAGTTACTTTCCCTTCTTTAATAAGAAATACTATTTTTTTATCATCTCGCTTAGCTATAGCGTCAGGTTGTATTACTGTACGAGAAGTACGCTGACCAGCCGGCATTTCTTTCTCAAGGAATGCTATTTTTGCGCTCATTTCTGGCAATATATTAGGGTCATGATCAACAAATCTTACCTTTACAAGTACAGTTGCTTTTGAGCGATCTACTGTCGGAACTATACGCTGTACAACACCGCGTAATCTTGTTTCTGGAAGGGCGTCCAGCTGAATCTCACATGGCTGATCAAGTCTTACTTTATGTAGATTTGACTCAGATACGTCAGCTTCAACCTCTAGCGTATCCATGTCTGCCATAGTTACCACAGCACCTTTTGCATTAAGTGCAGAAGAAAAGGGCGTTACTACATCGCCAATATTGGCACTTTTTGTCAAGACTACCCCGTCAAATGGCGCACGTATTAATGTATGTTCCACTGAGATTTGTGCCACATGGTATGCCGCTTGAGTCGCTCCGACTGCGGCTTGATACCCAATGACTGCGGCCTTTGATTTGCGAGAACGAGCTATAGCCTCATCATATATAGCCTGAGAAATAAAATTTTTTGCTAACAAGTCCTCGGTTCGTTTAAGTGATTCCTGTGCATTTATTAGTTCAGCCTCTCCCTGGTGAAGGTTTGCTTCAGCTACTTTAATATTGGCTGCCGCCTGTTCCATAGTGGCAGAAACATCTTTATTTTCTAGCTGCGCAATTACCTCTCCTTTTTTTACTTTACTACCTTCAGTTACACCTAGCCACTCAACGCGTCCAGTTGCCTTAGACGCTACAGCTGCCTTTCTTTGTGCAACTACATATCCTGTGGCATTAAGTAGTGTGAAGGATTGTGAGGGGTAAGCTGTAGTAACAGTAGCAGACTCTATCTCAATAGCTGTGATACTTCTGAAATATAGAAACAAAAATAACGCCAATGCTGCGGCAGCTATAAGAGTAACCATGGGGCGTTTTCTTCTTTTGCGTTTAGTTACGTCAGTGCTTCCGCCCCTGTCAATTTTTAATTTGGATAAATCTTCGTTAGCCACAAGAACGCCTTTGAAATTTTAATGTATTAATTATGGTGCAGAACTTACGATTTTTGAGCGTGAAAGGGGTGGATTTTTAGAAAAGTAACGTTTAATCCCATCGAGCACTGCTTGGGCCATTTTGTTCTGATAGGATTTCTTTAGAAGCTTTCTCTCTTCATTTGGGTTACTAATAAAAGCAGTCTCCACTAAAATTGAAGGAATATCAGGAGATTTAAGCACAGCAAATCCTGCCTGCTCTACATCACTCTTATGTAAATGATTTATTTCACCAATTTTTGATAATACTTCCTTAGCAAGAGTATGACTATCCTCTCTTGTCTGTGATAACGAAAGATCCAGAAGAGTTTTATTAAGGTAGGGATCCTTGGTATCAAGATTAACACCGCCAATTAGATCGGCATCATTTTCTCTTTTTGCTAGCCAGCGCGAAGCTGCTGAAGTTGCGCCACGCTCAGATAACGTAAATACAGAAGAACCTCTTGCATGAGGTTTAACAAAAGCATCGGCATGAATTGATACAAATAAGTCTGCTTTTAGTTTTCGTGCCTTTTCTAGGCGCATTGGTAGTGACAGGAAATAATCCCCGTCCCGAGTTAACGCTGCTCGCATATTGGGTTCGGCATCTATTTTAGCTTTTAATTTCCGCGCAATGGCAAGGACAATATTCTTCTCGTGCGTACCCCTCTTACTCACTGCTCCAGGATCTTCTCCCCCGTGACCGGGATCAATTGCAACAGTTATGACTCTTATGGCTGTAGAAGGTTCCTTGCTGCCAGCTATAGTTGTATTTGGTTTTCTATCGGACTGGATATGCTCAGAAGCACTAGCCTGTGCGGATTTTATTGCCCCTTCATTTATTAATGCCATTAAAGGGTCTGGTGGAGAAGTAGGGTAAATATCTAGGACCAAGCGATGACCATAATCTCCTACAGGTTTAAGTGTAAACGCCTGTGGTTTAACCTCACTTTTTAGATCCAGTACAAGCCGTAAAACTCCTAATTTAAATTGGCCAACACGAAGTGCACGAATATATAAGTTATCGGCACTTACCTTTCCAGGTAATTTTTTTATTTCAGATGTGAGCGTAACATCTATTAAATCCAGAACCACTCGATCTGGGTTCTTAAGTAAAATAAGGGAGTAATTTATAGGGCCATCTGATTCTAGTGTAAGGCGGGTATATTCTGATGCCGGCCAAATACGAGTAGAATTAACCGTTGTGTTAGCAGAAACAGAAGAAACAAATAAAGAGAGCTGGGATACCACTAGAATCAATAGGGCATAAAATTTTGCTGAAAACAGAGCCCTCAGACAATCAATTGATGTTCTAATTAAGGACTCCTTTTGACTTGCCAATCTTTCAAACATTGTCTGCCAACCTCCGTGCCAGCCTGAATTTCAATTTTGCGTCCTGTTTCGATTATAGTAAAAGAAATCTGTATATCGGCTATAGGCAATAGTTTTTCGGCTTTTTCGGGCCACTCCACCAGACAAATTGAATTTTCATTAAAATATTCACGAAAACCAGCTTCTTCCCATTCTATCGGGTCAATGAAGCGATAGAAATCAAAGTGATAGAAGTATAACCTAGATATTTTATAAAGCTCAACCAAATTATATGTAGGACTTTTTACTTTTCCCTCATAACCTAAGCCACGTAAGATTCCTCTTGCAAGTGTTGTTTTGCCTGCGCCAAGGTCGCCCTTTAGAAAAATAATAAGCCCTGGACGCAATATAGTTGCAATTTCTGCACCAAAAGTCAGAGTTATAGGCTCACTCTCAAGGTGGCATGTTGTACCTGAATTGTTATGATAAGAACTATGCAAAATAATATTTCCAATTATCCTCTTACAGACTTAGTCTCTTTGACAAGTGATATCAAAATTTGGAGCAGAGAGCTTGGGTTTCAAGAAACCGGTATCTCTGATGCCAAGGCCGAGAAATCACATGTTGAGAGGGGTTTGTTGGCGTGGTTAAATGAAGGTTATCACGGCAACATGGATTATATGGCAAAACATGGCATTAAGCGCTCTCATCCAGATAAATTAATACCAGGCACGCTGCGAGTAATTTCGGTACGGATGAATTATTCGCCGCCTAAAACAAAAAACAGCTGGCAAGTGATAGAAGATAGTGAGAAAGCATTTATATCTCGTTATGCTCTTGGCCGAGATTATCACAAGGTGTTGCGTGGTCGATTACAAAAGCTTGCTGATAAAATAACCGCTCAAATAGGCCATTGTAACTATCGTGTGTTTTCTGATAGCGCTCCTGTTATGGAGGTGGAGTGGGCGCAAAGGTCTGGCCTTGGATGGCGCGGGAAGCACACTCTATTGCTTTCGCGTGAAGCTGGTTCAATGTTTTTCCTTGGGGAAATATATACTGATTTGCCGCTACCTGTAGACGATCCGATCGATAACCACTGCGGAACTTGTAGGAAGTGTATTGATATATGTCCTACTAAAGCCATCATAGGGCCCTACCGATTAGACGCAAGGCGATGCATTTCCTATCTTACTATCGAAAATAAAGGCAGTATTCCAGAATCCTTGCGCCCGCTTATTGGAAACCGGGTCTATGGGTGTGATGATTGCCAGCTAGTTTGCCCTTGGAATAAATATGCTGAGGTTACCGGGGAAAGTGATTTTTCTGTACGTAATGGCTTGGATAACGCATCCCTAGTTGAGTTATTTAGCTGGAACAAAGAAGAATTTAATACTAGGCTTGCTGGTAGCCCAATCCGCCGAATCGGGTATGAACAATGGCTCCGAAATTTGGCAGTAGGATTAGGCAACGCTTCATCTTCCAAAAATATCTCTGATGCATTAAAAGCTCGATATAACGATGATTCGCCTTTGGTTCGTGAGCATGTGCAATGGGCTTTAAAGCAACAGAGCTTACAGACGAATCGAAACAAAATTATCTGATCTAAATAGGACAGAACAGATTTAATCTGATCTGTCCTAACAAGCCAGACCAGAGACTAGCTAAAAATAACTTGATACAAAACAATGGTTTCAGAATATATAAGGCTTAAGGTCTTCTATTGGAAACCAGCCTACAGTTTCATCAATAGTTGAGCCCAGATTGAAGTATTATTTAATCATTTCTGTTTCTTCGTGCTTAGGATCAAATGGCATTTGATTAGTTGTGGCAGCGTTATTAACCATATTTTCATTATCAATTTGCAGTCCCTGGAAATCATAAAGTACATTATCGACCAAGTGTGAGGGTTGCACGTTACGTAAGGCAGTAAACATAGTTTCCAGTCTTCCTGGAAATTTTTTGTCCCATTCCCGCATCATGTCTTTAATTACCTGACGCTGTAAGTTATTCTGTGATCCGCATAAATTACAAGGAATAATGGGAAATTCCTCAGTATCTGCATAAGCTTCTAGGTCTTTTTCTTTACAATAAGCAAGTGGACGAATCACAATGTGCTGCCGGCTATCATTTATTAATTTAGGGGACATAGCCTTAAGCTTTCCACCATAAAAAAGATTAAGAAACAATGTTTCAAGAATATCATCTCGGTGATGGCCTAACGCAATTTTAGTTGCACCAATTTCACTCGCCACACGATATAGTACACCGCGCCTTAGGCGTGAACATAGACTGCAGGTGGTCTTCCCTTCAGGAATGATTTTTTTTACTACACTATAAGTATCTTGTTCAATGATACGAAAAGGAACGCCAATTTTAGTGAGGTACTCTGGCAATATATGTTCAGGAAATCCGGGCTGCTTCTGATCCAGGTTTACGGCAATCAATTCAAATTTTAATGGCGCATGTATCTGAAGATTCCGCAGTATGTCTAGCAACGCATAGCTGTCCTTGCCTCCGGATAGGCACACCATGACTCTGTCTCCTGCTTCAACCATATTGAAATCTGTGATCGCTGTACCTACAAGACGCCTTAATCTTTTATGAAGCTTATTGGTATCATATTTTTCTTTTCTGGATTTTATTTCCATTGCAATCCTCTAATCTAAAAACAATTAATCATGCTGCTTTGGAGCAAATTACAGCATAGATCCTCACTTAATAGGAGATTTGGGCAAATCCAAGGCTATCCTTGTGATTTCATTATTAAACCAAGCTCGGTATTGCATACTTGTTAAATGGCTAGTATTCAAGCTATTCTTAAAGATTAAAAATAAAGTTGTTAAAGCAGTTGCCACAGTAAAGATTTTCCAGGCATGAATCTAGGCGGAAGCTAAAACACACCTAACGAAACTAAGGCAACTAAGGCAACTAAGGCATGAATATAATCATAAAAGTAGCATATTTTAAATATTATGAACAAAATAGAGGAATTAGCTGTCTACATTTTTATTAAGAAAGCCATATCGAAAAAACCGAGTAATCAAACTAACTAAGATAGTTAGCGGGCCGGTTAACCTTATGTATGGCCAATAATTTTAAATTATCTCTAATAAAAGATAAAACGTATTCTTTATTTCTGTCATTTAAACATCGCAAGAATACTTAATTTTGGATAAATTAATGCGACAATTCGTCATTTTTTAGTATCTAGTAATTAGTAGAAAGAAGTAATATTAAAGGCGCAATCCTTGCAGGCAAATAGGTTTCTCTCATTTGAGGTGAGAGTAGTGACAACGATATAAATAGAGTTCTTTTATATCGATAATAAAACACACAAACTAAAAATCTTTCTTGTGCGAGCAATAGCGGCGTGATAAAATCCGCCGTTATTTATTTAACTAGGTGGGCAGGTAATTTTATAAAAATATTGGGCCCAATGAACCATAACTGAATCTGGCAAACGTTCAGAATAATAGATAAATACAGACATTAAATTAATAAATTATATTCTTCACTACAAAAAGTAGAAATTTTAAGTGGAGAAATTAAGTGGGAGAAATTATGGGCAGCAAAGTAACGGCTATATTGGTGTGGGTCTCAACACTTATTCTATACCCGAGCATGGCGACAGCTGAGAGAACTGATGGGATATTAAGTACAGTAAACTTACCAGCGCCAGGATCTCGAATTGCTAATGAAATGTATGACCTGCATATGTATGTACTGTGGATATGTGTGGTTATTTTTGTTGGTGTGTTTGGGACTATGTTGTACTCTGTAATTGTTCACAGAAAATCAAAGGGTTTCAAAGCGGCAAATTTTCACCATAGTACAACCGTTGAAATTATCTGGACTATTATCCCGTTCTTCATTCTCTTTGGTATGGCCTTTCCTGCTACGCAAACAGTTGTCGATATGAAGGATACTTCTACGCCGGATATTACTATTAAGGCTACTGGCTATCAGTGGATGTGGGGTTATGATTATCTTGCAGGGGAAGGAGAGGGTATTAAATTTCTCAGTAGAATGTCTACTCCTAGGGAGCAAATCAAAAATGAAGCTCCTAAGGGCGAAAACTATTTAAGGGAAGTTGATAACAATGTGGTGGTTCCAGTTGGGAAAAAGGTTCGTGTCCTTCTTACTTCAAATGATGTTATTCACGCATGGTCGGTACAGCAACTAGGTGTTAAACAGGATGCTATCCCAGGATTCATACGTGATGCCTGGTTTAAAGCAGATAAACCAGGAATATATAAAGGTGTATGTTCAGAGTTATGTGGTAAAGAACATGCATTTATGCCAATAGTTGTGGAAGTATTGGCAGAAAACGAATACACAAAATGGGTGGCTTCCAAAAATCAAGAGTCAGCAGAGCCAGCTGTTGATATTAATAAAGAATTTACAATGGATGAGCTAAAAGCTGCCGGTGAAAAAGTATATGCCGGTAATTGTGCCGCCTGCCATCAGGCTAATGGTAAAGGGATATCTGGGACATTCCCCGGTCTAGATGGATCAAAAATTGCAGTTGGACCCAAGGATGACCATATAAAAATGGTATTAAATGGTAAGGCAGGTACTGCAATGGCTGCATTTAAACATTTGTCAGATGTTGATATTGCCTCAGTAGTTACCTACGAACGAAATGCATGGAGCAATACAACGGGCGACATAGTGCAGCCTTCAGAAATTAAAGCATTCAGAAATTAAGGAACGAGGAGAATATTATGGCAGCAGTACACCATCCTGATAATGGCATAGACCATGAACATGAGCATCATGGGCCTCCTAGCGGAATCATGCGCTGGCTAACCACTACTAATCATAAAGATATCGGTACGCTATACCTCTGGTTTAGCTTTGCGATGTTCTTAACTGGTGGCGTAATGGCGCTAACTATTCGCTCTGAATTATTCCAGCCTGGGTTACAAATTGTCGAGCCGGAATTTTTTAATCAACTCACCACACTACATGGCTTGGTAATGGTGTTTGGTGCAATTATGCCGGCTTTTGTTGGTTTTGCTAACTGGCAAATACCAATGATGATCGGTGCTCCAGATATGGCTTTTGCTCGTATGAATAACTGGAGTTTCTGGTTATTGCCACCGGCAGCTTTATTACTGATTAGTTCATTCTTTGTACCTGGTGGAGCAGCTGCAGGTGGTTGGACACTATATCCACCACTTTCTGTCCAGATGGGTATGGGTATGGATATGACTATATTTGCTGTTCATATACTGGGTGCTTCATCCATTATGGGGTCAATCAATATTGTCACAACTATTCTAAATATGCGTGCACCAGGTATGACAATGATGAAAATGCCTCTATTTGTTTGGACATGGTTGATAACAGCATATCTACTATTAGCAGTTATGCCGGTATTAGCAGGCGCGGTAACTATGTTGCTAACAGATCGACAATTCGGAACCAACTTCTTCAATGCTGCAGGTGGTGGTGATCCAGTCATGTTTCAGCATATATTTTGGTTCTTCGGGCACCCTGAGGTCTATATCATGATTCTGCCGGCGTTCGGAATCGTATCTCAAGTTATTCCAACATTTGCCCGCAAGAAACTGTTTGGTTATTCTTCGATGGTGTACGCTACAGCATCAATTGCAATTCTTTCATTTGTCGTTTGGGCGCATCACATGTTTACAGTAGGTATGCCAGTTACGGCCCAGCTGTTCTTCATGTACGCTACTATGCTGATTGCGATTCCAACCGGAGTAAAGGTATTTAACTGGACTGCCACTATGTGGCGTGGTTCCATGACATTTGAAGCTCCGATGCTGTTTTCTATTGGATTTATCTTTCTGTTTACTATTGGAGGATTTAGCGGCATAGTTCTTGCAATCGTACCTGTAGATATCGTGTTACAAGAAACCTACTATGTGATAGCTCATTTTCATTATGTGTTGGTATCAGGCTCATTATTTGGCTTATTTGCCGGTACATATTATTGGTTACCGAAATGGACTGGAAACATGTATGACGAAGGTCTGGCCAAAACACATTTTTGGTGCTCTATGATTTTCTTTAATATTACCTTCTTTGTGCAACATTTCTTGGGACTAGCAGGGATGCCTCGGAGAGTTCCCGACTACGCGTTGCAGTTTGCTGATTTCAATATGATATCAACCATAGGAGCATTTGGTTTTGGCTTCAGCCAGTTGATTTTCCTCTACTGCATAATTAAATGTATTCGTGGCGGACAAAAGGCAACTGATGAAGTGTGGGAAGGTGCTGATACATTAGAGTTTACAGATTTACCTTCACCGGCACCGTATCACAGCTTTGAAACAGCGCCAAAGGTGAAATAGTATGAACAAAGAATCAAAGAATCAGCGTAACAAGAATATTAAAACTGCGCTGGTTCTTTGGGCAATTGTGTTATTAATTGTAGGTTTATTCTTTAATACGCATTGGGGATGAATGTATTACAGCTAAATCTAGTTCTGTTAAAGAAATTGCTGATACTTGCTGTGGTAATGTTTGCATTTGGCTACGCAATGATTCCATTTTACAAGCAGATTTGTGAAGTGGCAGGGTTAAATAACTTACTACAACCAGACACATTAGCAGAAGAAACTCAGCTTGTGGATACAAGCCGCATGTTGACGGTTCAGTTGGATGCAAATACCCGTGGCTTGCCATGGGAATTTAAACCACTGCAATCAACTGTACAGATTCATCCAGGTGAATTAGTTGAAGTAATGTATGAGATTAAGAATAACTCTGAACGTGAAATAATCGGTCAAGCGATTCCAAGCTATGCGCCATTATTGGTTTCGCAGTATATAAAGAAGCTAGAGTGCTTTTGTTTTACAAAGCAGGTTTTAAAACCTAATGAAGTAAAGCAAATGCCGGTACAGTTCCTAATAGAACCTGAATTTCCGGGAGATATAGATAGCTTATCAATCTCGTACACATTTTTCGAAATTGGTCTCAGTAATGGTGCAGGCACTAACTAGGATAAGCGCACTAAAAGTAAAATTTGAGAGTAAAAGATAAAAAGTCTAATAAAGCCGGGTATGTACAAGTTGCAAAAGCAGTATTTTGGGCATTCTCTGGAATAAGAAAAAATACTGATCATGCTGCTGATGTAGAATCATTAACAATGAAGCAAGTAGTAATCGGAGGAATTATCGGTGCTGCTATATTTGTAGGAATTTTATTATTATTGGTTAATTTAATAACAAACTAAGAATTGATTAAAATATTCGCAGGAGAATACCCATGAACCAAGAAGCAAACCATTACTATATTCCAACACCTTCAACCTGGCCTCTGACAGGGGCAATTGCCATTTTCTTTATGGGGTTTGGAGCTGCATTTACCGTCAATAAGCTTCCAATTGGATATGGGCTATTGGCAATAGGGTTTGCAATTCTTATTTATATGCTATTTGGTTGGTTTGGAACGGTAGCAAAAGAAAGTGAAGGTGGTAAATTCAATAAGCAGGTCGACAGCTCCTTTCGCTGGGGTATGAGCTGGTTTATTTTTACCGAAGTAATGTTCTTTGCTGGCTTCTTTGGCGCGCTATACTACATGCGGGTATTATCAGTGCCATGGCTTGGTGAAATGGAAATGGCTTATGGAGCTTCAGTGTGGCCGGAGTACGCAGCAGGATGGCCTACATCTGGTCCAGGAATAACAGACCAATTTACTCCGATGGGCGCATGGGGACTACCAGCGATTAACACTGCATTGCTGTTAACTTCAGGCGTAACATGTACTTGGGCACACTGGGCGATTAAGCTTGATAAACGTAGCCAATTAAAGTGGAGTCTGTTTCTGACGATTGCATTAGGCGCTATCTTTATTGGTTGCCAAGCTTATGAATATATGCACGCCTATTCCGAGTTAAATCTTAAGCTTACCTCTGGCGCCTATGGCGCAACCTTCTACATGCTAACCGGATTTCATGGCTTTCATGTGACTCTTGGCGCAATAATGCTAACGGTAATTTATTTTCGAGTTTTAGCTGGCCACTTCAAACCAGAGAACCATTTTGGCTTTGAAGGGGTGTCCTGGTATTGGCATTTTGTGGACGTGGTTTGGTTAGGCCTTTTCGTATTTGTCTATTTATTATAAGAATAAACTACCAGCGTATATAGGCGAATCTTACCGATTGGCAGGTAATATATTAAAATATAGACCTGCCATCATTATAATAAATAGAATAACGGATAGGCTAATTCGTAACGTTAAAGACTTAAGCATGCGCGTATTCTGACCTTTATCTTTAACCATGTAGTACAAAGCGGATGCAAGACTATAAACTATGAAAAGAAAAAATAGGACTGCAATAGTTTTCAAATTAAATTCCGAAAGTATTATAAATTTAGGTTCTGGGCGCAAGTTTAGCTGAGATTAGTATTCAAACCAATGAATATTTTAGGTTGGCAGTTCAAATGCAGTTTTTGGCCAACAGTTGCTGCAATATTCTTTATTGTTCTTACGATAAATTTAGGCAATTGGCAGCTTTCTAGAGCCCAAGAAAAAGATGATCGACAGGCGAAGCTAAATCAGCTTTCGCAAGAGCCGGTTGTGTCGATACCAAAATCACTAATTAAGATAGAAGACTATCAGTTTCGTAAGGTTGAGGTCTATGGTACATATGATCCAAGCCATACTATCTATCTAGATAATAAGATAAACAGAGGCAGGGCTGGCTATCAGATTATTACACCAGTTAAGTTAGATGAAAGCTCTATGCATGTTCTGATTAACCGTGGATGGATAGCTGCAGGTCGTACTAGAAATGATTTGCCTGAAATATTGACCCCTTCTGGCAAGGTGATGATATCAGGAATAGCAGAATCACCAACAATGAGAACTTTGGAGCTATCTAAGGAAACAGTATCCGGTAAGGTATGGGAAAACCTTCATCTAGAACGTTATCGGGAAGCGACGGGACTGCAGCTACAACCATTAGTAATATTGCAAGAAGATAAAGTAAAGGATGGCTTGCTTCGTGCATGGACCCGGCCAGATTCAGGGTCTAGCAGAAATTTAGGTTATGCATTTCAGTGGTTTGCCATGGCATTGACGATAATAATATTATATTTGGTATTGAATGTTAAAAGAAACCACCACAAGAACAAATAAGAAAAAGCTATCTTTGTTGATGGCAATAATGATTGCGCCGATAGCGCTATCTTATATGCTCTTCTATTGGGGGGCGCCTTCAACCAGTGTGAATTATGGAGAGTTGCTCAAAGTAGAACAAGCTTTACCAAATATTGGTTTGCATAAGACGGATGGTGAAGCATTTAATATTGGCCAATTACGTGGAAAGTGGGTAATGCTAGCTGTAGACTCTGGAGAATGCGGAGAGTTATGTCGTGAGCAACTATACTATATGCGCCAAGTACGCCTTATGCAAAATAAGAAAATGGACCGTATAGAAAGAGTTTGGTTGATAGACGATAATAAGGCTCCAGCAAATGGTATCAAAGAAGATTTTAAGGGAACAATATTTATAAATGCCCAGAAAAGCAAACTACTTAAAGAAATTCCAGCAAAAATTTCTCAGCGGGATCATATTTATATAATTGATCCAATAGGAAATTTAATGATGCGCTTTCCAAAAAATATTGACCCAGCTAAAATGGCAAAAGATATTAAGCGCTTACTTAAGGTTTCACGAATAGGATAAGGACGTGTTATGACTACAAGTATAACTTGGCAAAATACAGCTTCACGAGTGCACCAATTCTATCGGCTAACCAAGCCACGGGTTGTTTCGCTTATTGTGTTTACTGCATTCATTGGTATGTTCCTTGCAGTTCCAGGTGCAGTTCCATTAGACGCTCTAATTTTTGGCACTATAGGAATTGCATTAGTTGCAGGTGCAGCCGCCGCCGTGAACTGCTTGGTGGAACAAAAAATTGACTCTGTGATGGCGCGTACACGTGGCAGGCCTCTGCCAAGGGGAGAGGTAAGCTCTCCAGAAACCTTCTTTTTCCTTGCGTTGATAGGTGGAGGTGGCCTGTACATGCTACATCAGTTGGTGAATCCACTAACAATGTGGCTCACACTAATCACGTTTGTCGGTTATGCCATTATCTACACAGTGGTACTTAAGCCTTTAACGCCACAGAATATTGTTATTGGCGGTGCATCTGGTGCAATGCCTCCAGTATTGGGTTGGACAGCTGTAACGGGAGAAGTCACAGCTGACGCCCTGCTTTTATTCTTAATAATCTTTGCATGGACCCCGCCCCATTTCTGGGCACTTGCACTCTACCGTAAGAATGAATACGCTAAAGTTGGTATGCCGATGTTACCAGTAACGCATGGAGATCAATTTACTAAGTTGCATGTGCTTCTTTACACTTTCATACTCTGTGCAGTCACACTGTTGCCATATGCTACCCAAATGGGTGGGTTAATTTATCTTATTAGTGCAGTAATCCTAGATGCCGTATTTTTATACTATGCAGTACAAATTTATTGGAATTATAGTGATCAACTTGCACGTAAGGCTTTCCGCTATTCGATTTTTTATCTGGCAGCTTTATTCACGGCATTATTGGTTGACCATTACTTCTATTTCTAAATAGTATTATGAAGTGTTTTAGATTTCTAGCACTTCTAGTTGGGTTGTCAGCACCAGTTTTTTTATCAAGCTGTGATAGTAAAATAGAGCCAGACTTTCTTTCTACAGATATCACAGGTGCCAGTTTTGGAAAAGACTTTAAACTCTTTGATCACAATGGGGACCTTCGTTCTCTAGCTGATTTCAGGGGCAATGTGATAGTGCTGTTTTTTGGTTACACAAATTGCCCGGATATATGTCCGAGTATCATGGCTAAGCTTGCTGGTGCCGTAAAAAATATAGGGAAAGATAGTAATCACGTTCAAGTATTATTTATATCAGTTGATCCTGAGCACGATACTCCAGCCCTATTAAAACAATACGTATCTACATTTAATCCTAATTTCCTTGGCCTATCAGGCGATATAGAAACCACAAGAAATATCGCTAAGGAATTTAAAATTGCTTTCCAAAAGCAAGTAGAAGAAACTCAAGATAGTTACGTAATGGAACACTCTGCGGGAACTTATATTTTAGATCAGGAAGGAAAGCTTCGTTTGTATATGAATACTAATACAGACATGGAAATAATTTCCCATGATATCTTAGAGCTACTAAGAATCTTGTAAAAATAATTTTCCTGGATTTAGTATGTTGTTTGGGTCAAAAACCTGTTTAATATTCTTCATTAAATTCATCGTTGTTGGATCAATCTCCTTGTCAACATAGGCACGCTTCTCTCTTCCAATGCCATGCTCTCCTGATAGTGTACCATTAAGGCTAATTACCAAATCAAAAATTTCATTTAGACAGCTTGTGGCTCGATCCATTTCTTTCGTATTGTCTGGGTCTACCAGTAGGTTTACATGAATATTTCCATTCCCAGCATGACCAAAATTAACATTACTAATCTGATGTTGTAAACTTAACTTAGTAAGTCCATTCAGAAACTCAGGTAGCGTAGAAACTGGTACCACTACATCTTCGTTAATTTTCTTTGGTGCAATATCCCTCAGTAATGGTGATAGTGCCTTGCGTATTTGCCACAAATTTTCAGTATCTGTGACTCGCTCAGCTTGTAATAGCCCTTCATTCTGGCAGGCTGAGAGTATGGCAATACTGGCCTCATTAACTTCACGAGAAGACCCATCAACTTCGATCATCAGCATTGCAGCACTGTCATCTGGCAGTATTTCTGGAGAGTGGCTGCGAATAAGATTAAGTGAGCCTTTATCCAGAAATTCAAGTGCACTAGGAATTTGAGGAAGAGACATAATTGAGACTATTGCTGCGGCACAACTTGAGGTATTACGGAAATGTGCAACTAGCCCACCAATAGATTCTGGTAAAGGGGTAAGTTTTAGTGTTGCTTCTGTAATTACAGCTAATGTCCCCTCAGAACCAATCAGAAGCCTTGTTAGATCATAGCCAACCACACCTTTAGTAGTGTAACAACCAGTCTTTATATTTTCGCCCTTTCCTGTTACCGCTTTCACCCCCAACACATGATCACGAGTGGTTCCGTATTTTACTGCGTGAGGGCCGCCTGCAGAGGTGGCAAGGTTCCCACCAATGCTGGAATATGCTGCGCTAGAAGGGTCGGGCGGCCAAAAGAACCCATGAGGTCTGACCGTGTCTTGCACTGTCTGATTGAGTACGCCCGGCTCAGTTACAATCACACGGTTAGCAGGATCGACTACATTAATTCGTAACATACGTTCCAGTGATAGAGCTATTCCACCTTGTTCGGGTATGCTCCCCCCCGCAGTTCCTGTACCGCGCCCACGTGGGGTGAGTGGAACTTTATGTTTATTACATAGTAAAACTATGGCCTGAATTTCGTCGGTGGTAAGTGGAAATGCCACTATATCAGGCGGGTATATTTTTTGGCTATTATCGTAAGCGTAAGCATAACAATCTACCGGATCTGTATAAATTCGATCGGGGGGCAACAAAGACTGAATTTGGGCAAGAAAAGTATTCATTAATAATTATTTACCATGCTGAATGGGAAATGCCGTCTAGCTATCGTATAGTATGTTGAACATTACCAAAAAATTAATATGAACCTTATATAACTAGAAATGATACAAGAAAGCACATTATATGTTGTTGCCACTCCGATTGGAAACCTGAGAGATATTAGTCTGCGTGCGCTAGATGTACTCATGGCAGTTGATGTAATCGCTGCTGAAGATACTAGGAACTCGAGAAAATTACTGGTTCACCACTCAATTACCAAAAAGATGATAGCTTTGCATCAGCACAATGAACGCGCAGCCTCAAAGAAAATTTTAGGTCTGCTTGAGGCAGGAAAATCCGTTGCTTATATTACTGATGTTGGCACACCAGGAATCTCTGATCCCGGTGCAATTCTAGTTAATCTGGCAAGAGAGAAGTATTGCGTGGTGCCGGTGCCTGGGGCTAATGCTGCATTATGTGCCCTATCCGCAGCCGGAATTTCAACAGCACATTTCTTATTTTACGGGTTTCTTCCTGCTTCAAAAGGTACACGCAGACGCAAACTAGAAGAAATAAAATCATCACCATACGTTCTGGTATTTTATGAAGCGCCGCACCGTATTCTTGATTGTATTGAGGATTTAACTGAAGTTCTGGGAGCAGATCGAGAAATAACTATAGGTAGGGAACTGACGAAATTATTCGAGACAATTCACACTTGTGCCTTGGGTGATGCGTTAGTCTGGCTAAATGCAGATACTAACCAACAGAGGGGTGAATTTGTACTAATTGTTTCTGGTGCAGAAGTACCGGATAAAAGCAGGATTAGTAATCAGGCCGAACACACCCTAAAATTACTATTAAAGGAGTTGCCTTTAAAGCAGGCAGTAAAGCTCACATCAGATATTACTAATGAAAATAAAAATCAATTATATAAAATGGCTTTGTTATTGAAAGAAGGTGAAGGAAATTAATGTTTAGAATTTCTTTTCCTAAATAATTTAATTCATATATGTACTGTGAAATTACTATTAACGATTTATATTTTCTAAAGTATCTAAATAGAAATTAGGCTGGCCTGCATGACATTCCTTAAAATAACGTTTTAAAGGAATGCTTATAACACGGAAGGCCATTTCATCCCAAGGAACATCTTCCTCTTTAAAAAGCTTTACATCTAGACTTTCAATTCCCGGTTCAAAATTTAAGTCTAGTAACTCTGCTAGAAATAAAAAATATACCTGATTTATATTAGGAAGATTATAAACAGTATAGAGATTGCCAATTTTTACCCGGGCATTAGCTTCTTCCATAGTTTCACGGGCAGCAGCTTGTTCTAAGGTTTCAGCATTTTCCATAAACCCAGCAGGTAAAGTCCAGAGACCATGACGAGGATCAATGGCCCTACGGCACAGCAACACCTTATTTTCCCATCTTGGTATGCAACCTACCACCATTTTGGGATTATGGTAATGAATGATATTGCATGCTGGGCATACATGGCGGGGAAGTGTGTCACCTTCCGGGACACGAATATCTACAAGGGTTCCGCAGTTACTACAATATTTCATCTAAATATCTCAGTGTGACAGGCCGCGCATAAAATTGAATTACCAATGTTATCTTAACACGTAGAAATATGTTCTTTTACAGTCGCTACTAATGAGGAAAATATAAGTTAATATTGTATCCGCGCAGGAAATTTAATTCTGATATGATCTGTTATATATTTAATAAATCAAGTCAAATATTTCACCATGAGAATCGCCATTGCCCAGATAAATTGTACAGTAGGCGACCTTACTGGCAATGCTAAGAAGATTTTAGACTACACCAATCAGGCCAAAAGCAAGGGTTCGTCATTGGTGATCACACCTGAATTATGCTTATCCGGTTGTCCTACAGAAGACATACTGTTGCGAGACGAGTTCCGTAAGGCCTGCATAAAGACGCTTGATAATCTAGTAAAAGAAATAAATGGGATCTCCCTATTATTGGGACACCCTTACTTTATCAATGACCATATTTACAATGCTGCTTCATTAATTTGTAATGGAAAAATTGTTTCTACATATTTTAAGAACGACCTCCTAAATGATAATTTATTTCGGGAAAATCGTTATTTTAAGGCCGGTTCGGATAACTGTATTTTTAGTGTTGAGGGAATAAAATTTGGAGTAAATATATCCACCGATATATGGAAAGAAACTAATGTAATTTCTGCTAAAGAGGAAGGGGCTAAAGTATTAATACTATTATGTGCCACACCTTATCATTCTAACAAGCTATCCCTTTTTCATAAGATGGTATGTCAGCGTTCTCATAAAATAGGAATAGCAATTATTTGTGTAAATTTAGTAGGTGGGCAGGATGAATTAATATTTGATGGCGCTTCTTTTGTAACAAATAACAAAGGTGATCTCACTAATCAGTTTGATGAATTTACTGAAACGCTAGGCCTGATTGAATTTAAGAATGGTGCTCCTGCTAAGGGGATAATCCCGAAATTAAGAATTGAAGAAGAAAGTATTTACAGGGCACTCTGCCTTGGAGTGAGAGATTATATTGATAAAAATAATTTTACTAGTGTATTGCTTGGCCTATCCGGAGGAGTTGATTCCTCCCTTACGCTAGCAATTGCAGTTGATGCTTTGGGCCCTGATAGGGTATGGGCAGTAATGATGCCATCAGAATATACGGCTGATATAAGTATGGAGGATTCACGAACTATATCTAAATCTCTTGGTATTCGTTACAGCGAATTCTCAATTAAATCAATGTTTGACCAATTTTCAAATTCACTTATGAACGAGTTTTGGGCAGATCAAAAAAATAATGATATGGGAGTTGCTGAGGAAAATATACAGGCGCGTATTCGTGGAACCATTTTAATGGCACTATCAAATAAATACGGTTCTATTGTACTTACAACTGGTAATAAGTCTGAAATGGCAACAGGGTATTGTACGCTTTATGGTGATATGGCAGGTGGGTTTGCGGTACTAAAGGATATAAGTAAAACCATGGTTTATAGGCTTTGTGAGTATCGTAATAGTTTAAGTATGGTAATTCCAAAGCGTGTTATTCAGCGCGCACCCTCAGCGGAATTGCGCCCTGATCAGACAGACCAGGACAGTCTTCCTTCTTACGATGTTATTGATGGAATTATTGAGGCATATGTAGAGAAAAGTAAATCATTAAATGAAATTATTGGTATGGGCTATTCCAAAGTTGATGTGCGGCATATCGTAAATTTAATTTGTAAAAATGAGTACAAACGACGTCAATCCCCTATGGGAATTTGTATTGAACAACATAGTTTCAGTAGGGATTGGCACTATCCGATAACGTCAAAATATAAAGATGAGGTGTGACTGATTACTAAATTTTTATAGATTCAGAATAAGATTCATAAGTCTTTATATGATCATCCTAATATACAAGTTAAATTATTAATCTAATTAAAGGAATGTAATATGAGAAAAATAGAGGCCATAATTAAGCCTTTTAAGCTTGATGAGGTTCGTGAGGCTCTTAATGAAATTGGAGTAAACGGCTTGACCATTACTGAGGTTAAAGGGTTTGGTAGGCAGAAAGGTCATACGGAGCTTTATCGCGGCGCAGAATATGTTGTTGATTTTTTGCCCAAGGTGAAAATAGAAACAGTAGTAGTTGAGAGTCTTGTAGATAGCACTATAGAAACCATTATAAGGGTTGCTCGTACTGGTAAAATTGGGGACGGGAAGATTTTTGTTACTCGAGTAGAACAAGTAGTAAGGGTACGTACCGGGGAATTAAATGAGGCGGCAATCTAATTTTGCTAATAACAGTTAAAAATAGCGCCATAAATCTTTAATTCAAAGTATAGATATGAATTTATTAATCGCTAGTTGTTTAGGATTATTTTTTGCCTTATAAAGTGTTGTGTAGAAAATATTCCAGATTGTCCATTATTATATTTTCAGGGTTATTATCTTTAGACTTTTCGAAGTACCGTGAAACTTAGTATGAGAGGGGACCTCAAATAAGTATGAAAATAAATTTTGTAATGATGATGCTATTAATTATATTTGCAAAGAATATTTTTGCAAATGACTTGCCTGACCTGGGCGATTCATCTCAGGCTACTATTTCTCCGTATGAAGAGAGGCAAATTGGTCTGCAAATAATGTCTCAAATCCGTGCTGATAGTAGGTACCTTGATGATGCTGAAATAGCTGGGTATCTCACTAATTTGGGGTATAAGCTAATTTTATCTTCAAATGAAGCTCATCCAGATCAAGCGTTCGAATTTTTTGCTATTCGGGACTCGTCAATCAATGCTTTCGCTTTGCCGGGGGGGTTCATGGGTTTTAACAGCGGACTTATACTTGCATCTCAGAGTGAATCAGAATTAGCGGGAGTGATGGCACATGAAATATCACATGTCACGCAAAAACATCTTGCCCGCATGATTTCAGATCAAAAATATACTCTGCTGACTACACTGGGATCTATAGCGCTTGCGCTTCTGGCAGCACGAGCAAATTCACAAGCAGGCACTGCAATTATGGCTACTTCTCAAGCTATTACAGCTCAGTCACAATTAAACTTTACTCGTGCAAATGAAAAAGAAGCAGATCGAATTGGCTTAGGTGTACTGATGCAGGCCGGATTTAATCCTGATGGTATGGCAGATTTTTTTGGACGCTTACAGAAAGCTGGTAGATTCCAAGATAATGGGGCACCTTCTTATCTACGTACTCACCCACTGACTTATGAGCGTATAGCTGACATGGAGAATCGAACTCAAGATTTACCTTATAAGCAAGTTCCTGATAGCATTGATTATCAATTAGTCCGTTCTAAGCTGCGGGCATCGGAGGGAAAGCCAGAAGAGGCAGTGAAGTATTTTGAATCTAACCTGAAAGAGAGGCGTTATAGTAATGAGACGGCAGAACGATATGGACTAATAAGTGCTTTATTGCGGGAAGGAAATAATGTGCAGGCAGATAAGGAATTGACACTACTTTATGAGTCTCCTCATTATGACACAATGATTAAATTACAAGAAAATCATCTTCTAGGGAATCTGGTTCAGATTGAACAGAAAAGATTATACTCAAGCGCAATGATTGAAACGCTTGCAGCTCGTGTCAAATTCTCTGTTGGTCTTCATTCAGAAGGCCTCCGTATTTATAAGGCGGCGTTAATAATTTATCCACAGCATCGAGCATTGATCTATGATTATGCTGCCGCTTTATTATATGACGGATCTCAAAAAGAGGCGCTTAAATTCATAAACCATCAACTGCGGTTTACACCTAATGATATAAGCTTATATCAATTACAAGCTCAAGCTTATCAAGCAGATGGGAATACAATGTTACTACATCGTGCATTAGCAGAATCTTATATTCTTCAGGGAGATTTTCCTAGGGCAATCAACCAATTAGAACTTGCATTGAGTAGCGAGGATGGGGATTTTTATGAGATATCTAGTGCGGAATCTCGTCTTAAAGAGATTCGACGCCGATTATCATTTTCTGAAGAATAAGTACTAGTACTATTGATTGCGTTTATAGTTTAAGGTTTATGATCCATCTATTGCTAACAGAAATTTTGTATGGGCTGTTTCTGCTTATGTTGCCGGAGTAATAATCTTTTAAGGTTTACTTAATTTTTTAGTGATCTGGCTGCCAGCAGCTTCCCAGTTATTACTATTATAAGAGTACCACAAACCGGTGAGAACCAGTGTAAAAAGAGTGCGTTGGCACTTACCCATTCATTGATAGCCACATCAGTTATTGCCATATCACCCGCTATCCATCCAAGTAGTCCAGCACCAACGATGATGATAATTGGAAAACGATCCATTAGTCTCATTATTAGTTTACTACCCCAGACAATAATCGGCACACTGACTATTAGGCCGAAGATTACTAAACCAACGCTGTCTTTGGCTGCACCGGCGATTGCTATGACATTGTCTAAACTCATTACAATATCAGCAATAATGATAGTTTTTATTGCGCCCAGCAATGTTGTGCTGGCATCTATTTCATGTGTGCTATTTTCTGATTCAGGTTGAAGTAGCTTGATTCCAATCCAGACTAGCAACAGGGCCCCGATGATTTTTAGGAAGGGAATCGTCAGTAAAGTAAGTGCAAATGAGATTAGGAATACACGCAGGGTGATAGCACCAAATACTCCCCAAAAAATACCCCGGTTACGTTGATCTTCTGGTAGTCGTCGACAGGCGAGTGCTATTACAATTGCATTGTCACCACCAAGCACTATGTCAATAGCAATAATTTGTAATACTGCGACCCAGAATTCTGGGCTAGCGATGTCCATTCATAGATCTCAAAAAATTTTTACTTTATTTTAATACTAATCTCATTAGTTTAAAGCCAGTCTTCTTTTGCTTTGTTAAGCGCGTCTTGTAAGGTTTCTTCAGAAAGGTCATTCAGACAGTTGGACAACATTTCAGCAGCCTCATAATTTCCTTCTGGCAATTTTCTACAGTCCAGATTAGCGATAAAGACTGCTGCTGCGCCTGTTGTTTTGAGTAAACTTTGACGTTCGTTCATAAGTATTTCAATCTCAGCTTGTAGCATAGAAGCTTCTAGTTCTTGTTTCGTATGATTCATTATCTTTCTCCCCGTGTTCTTTTGCAGTGCATCAGTATATGCAATATAACAGAATCAGAATCAGTGTATAGATGAAGTCAATGCTAATACTTGTTTGCTTCACGGTCTTATATATCAGACTCATATTAATGTATCTATTTGTTAACCTTAGGTGGCTAGTAGAGATAAATTTCCTATTTAGTATTTTCAGTATTAGCAGAAGATACTAGTATTCTATTATCATTTAAAAGCTTATAGGCTGAGATACTTGCGCATTCTGGAAAGAGTGTTGGCTTTGGGAGCAGGGATCGAGAGGAAGGCTACATACACTTAGTAGATTACGCAGCACTTAATGTTACTTATAATAACAAGCAAAGTCATTAATTCTTATTTAGATCGTGATAAGGTGGCGGCGAGAGAAAGTTGTTACTTTAAAAGAAGACGAGGCTTAACTTTATCTAGCTCATCTCACACCATATTTTTTGGATCTACCCATGCATCAAATTGCTCTAACGTTATATAACCTGACGTAATCGCAGCCTCTCTTAAAGTTGTACCTTCAATGTATGCCTTTTTGGAAATTTCAGCTGCTTTGTCGTAACCGATATGTGGGTTAAGTGCTGTTACCAGCATTAGTGAATCATTCATTAGCTTATTAATATTTTCAACATTAGCCCTTATTCCCAGCGCACAGTTTTTGTTGAAGCTCAAAATCCCATCTGATAACAGGCGTACACTTTGTAGAAAATTGTTGATTATGAGTGGCTTCATCGCATTGAGCTCAAAATTCCCCATAGCTCCACCCATATTGATAGCCACATCGTTACCCATAACTTGGCAACATAGCATGATCAATGCCTCTGATTGAGTAGGGTTGACCTTACCTGGCATTATGGAGCTACCAGGTTCATTTTCAGGAATCTTTAGTTCTCCAATGCCACATCTGGGGCCAGATGCTAGCCAGCGAATATCATTAGAAATTTTTATCAAAGATACGGCAAGAGTTTTAAGTGCGCCGTGTGTATTAACCAGCGCGTCATTTGCAGCCAATGATTCGAACTTATTAGGTGAAGTAATAAATGGCAGGTTTGTTTGCTTTACCAATTCAGCTGCTGTTCTTTCAGAAAATTCAGAATGAGTATTTAGGCCAGTACCTACTGCTGTACCACCAAGCGCCAATTCACATAAATGAGGGAGGGATGACTCCAGGTGATCCATCGCATGATCTAGTTGAGATACATAACCTGAAAACTCCTGCCCCAGAGTAAGTGGCGTGGCATCTTGTAAATGTGTGCGCCCGATTTTTATGACGCTTGAAAATTCTTTTACCTTGGTATCAAGAGTTTGGCGTAGTGCACAAATGGCAGGTTTTAACCTATCTTCAATAGTTTGTATTGCTGCAATATGCATTGCTGTTGGAAATACATCATTAGACGACTGTCCTTTATTTACCTCGTCGTTAGGGTGAATTTTACGACTAGTGCCACGTTCACCGCCGAGTAGTTCAGAAGCGCGGTTTGCCAATACTTCATTCATATTCATGTTTGTTTGTGTGCCGGACCCAGTCTGCCATATTACTAATGGGAACTCATTTTCATGACGACCCTCGATCACTTCATCAGCAGCCTGAATGATAGCAGCGGCACTATCTGAACTGAGTAGCCCCAAGTCATTATTTACTTTAGCGGTAATGCGTTTAACTAGGGCAAGTGCACTTATTAGTTCATATGGCATTCTCTCATTTGAGATTCTAAAATTCTGTAAAGAACGCTGCGTTTGTGCTCCCCACAATGATTTGGCAGGCACCTGTACCATCCCCATACTATCTTTTTCTTCGCGGTAGCTCATTTCTGAGCTACCCGTTCTATTTCTTTGATGTCTGCATGACGAACATCTTTTCCTTTCACCAGATAGATTACATATTCGGACATATTTTTTGCATGATCTCCAATGCGCTCAATCGCTTTGGCGGCAAATAGAATCTCTATTGAAGAAGAAATATTACGCGGGTCCTCCATCATAAAGGTAACAAGTTGGCGGATAATAGAACGGAATTCTTCGTCGACCAATTCATCTTGACGAGCTACTTGAGCTGCTTCTGTTACGTCAAGACGGGCAAAAGCATCCAATGATTTACGTAACATTTCCATCGCAATATTAGCAACATGTCTGATTTCGTTAAAACGAGGTTTGTGAATACGATCATCGGCATAAATTAGTTGTGCCATTCGCGCAATTTTTGCAGCTTCATCACCCATACGCTCTAGATCGGTAATAATCTTGATTACCATTATAATCATACGTAGATCACCAGCAGCTGGCTGTCTGCGTGCAATGGTCTGACTGCAAATTTCATCAATTGAAACTTCCATTTCGTTGACACGATGATCATTGGCTACAACCTGTTCCATTAAATCCTGATCTGCTGTGGTTAGTGCTTTAACTGCGTGCTCGATTTGTTCTTCAACAATTCCACCCATTTTTAGCACACTCATTCGTACCGATTTGAGATCGGCATCAAATTGTTTAGATATATGTTTCCTACTTGCCATTTTGCACCTCTACATTATTGAGGAAATTGTAATTTGAATAAATTGTCAAAATTCTCTTATGTCCCAAGTCATATATTTATAATACGAACACCGTTATTAGTGCCAAGTATTAACATATTCGCCCCGCGTTTCGCAAACAGACCGTTTGTTACGATACCGGTTATGTGGTTGAGGTCCATCTCTAGTTCAGCTGGATTCAGAATCTTTAGGCAGTGTACATCTAAAATTATATTTCCATTGTCAGTCGTAAACCCTTCGCGGAGAACAGGGTGGCCGCCTAACCGTACTAATTCTCGTGCGACATAACTACGCGCCATTGGGATAACTTCTATTGGTAATGGGAACTCCCCTAGCACGCTTACAAGCTTACTCTGGTCGGCAATACAAATAAATTTCTTTGCTGTTGCAGCAACGATTTTTTCTCTTGTTAATGCTCCCCCACCGCCTTTTATCATATGTAAATGTTCAGTAATTTCATCTGCCCCATCTACATAAACTGGTATTTCACTGACGCTATTTAATTCTAGTACTTGAATATGGTGGCTTTTTAGTCGCTGAGCTGTATCATCAGAACTTGCTACTGCTCCATCAATTTTATGTTTGACCTTAGCTAGTTCATCTATAAAATAATTTGCAGTGGAACCTGTGCCTACTCCTACGATACTGCCTATAGGAATGTGTTGAATAGCAGCTTGGGCAACTTCACGTTTTTGTTCATCTTGTGTTTGGGTCATGATTTTCCTATGCATAATAGCGTGTCTGATTCATTAGAATAGCTCTATCTGAAGATTTTAACAATTAACTCTATACTAAGCATTGGCTTTAGCATGATAAAATTCCTTAATATTTATGATTTCTTAAATTTTTGTACAAATGAAAACTGATTATCTTAAAAAAATTCTTACTGCCCAAGTTTATGATGTGGCAATAGAGACCCCGCTAGAACTTGCGCCAGGTTTATCTAAACGTATTAACAATCAGTTGTTACTGAAGCGTGAGGATATGCAGGAGGTATTCTCATTTAAGTTGCGCGGCGCCCATAACAAAATGAGCAAGCTTTCTCCTGAGATACTTAAACGAGGTGTTGTGACAGCTTCTGCTGGAAATCATGCGCAGGGGGTAGCGCTAGTAGCAAGGCGGTTAAATTGTAAAGCTACAATCGTAATGCCGGTAACTACACCACAAATTAAAATACAAGCGGTTGAAGCTTATGGAGCAAATATAATTCTTCATGGAGATTCTTTTGACGATGCTTATGCTCAAGCAATGAAGCTTGCAACACAGAAGAAATTAACTTTTATTCCTCCGTATGATGACCCTGAAATTATTGCTGGGCAAGGAACCATAGGGATGGAGATTTTGCGACAGCACACTAAGCCTCTTCATGCTGTATTTGTGCCAATAGGTGGTGGCGGTCTTATTTCTGGCATTGCTGCATATATCAAAAGTTTGCATCCGGAAATAAAGATTATTGGGGTAGAGCCTGTTGATTCAAATGCAATGTACCTTTCATTACAAAAAGGTCGTCGCGTTAAGATTCCCCAAGTTGGAGTATTTGCTGATGGTGTGGCGATTAAACAAGTGGGCAAAGAAACTTTCCGCCTTTGTCGTGAATTGGTAGATGAAATAATTCTGGTTGATACGGATGCCATCTGTGCCGCTATTAAGGATGTATTTGAAGACACACGTGTTATGTTGGAACCATCAGGAGCTCTTTCAATTGCTGGAGCTAAACTATATTGCTGTCGGGAGGAGCTTCGAGGTAAAACTATCGTTGCAGTTGCCTCCGGTGCCAATATGAATTTTGATCGGTTACGACATGTTTCTGAGCGGGCTGAAATAGGTGAGGAACGTGAAGCAGTAATGTCAGTAACTATTCCTGAAAAGCCGGGCAGCTTCAAGAAATTTTGTTCCATGCTAGGAACAAAAAGTATTACTGAATTTAATTATCGCTATGATGATCCGAAAGAAGCGCGTGTATTTGTGGGAGTATCAGTTCGGAATCGTAATGAGACCGAAAAATTAATCAAACTTCTGGAAAAAAATGGCTTGCATACTGAGAATCTTAGCGATAATGAGATGGCAAAATTACATATACGCTATCTAGTTGGGGGACATGCCAGTGGAATAAAAAATGAAGTTCTTTATCGCTTTGAATTTCCTGCGCGTCCCGGTGCGCTGATGAAGTTCTTAAATAGTATGGGTCATAATTGGAATATTAGCTTATTTCACTATCGTAATCATGGTACTGATTATGGTCGTGTGCTAGTTGGTATAGACGTGCCACCTGGGAATCACGCTAAATTTAAAAAATTTCTTAGCCAGCTTGGCTACCGTTATTGGGATGAGAGTAAAAATCCAGCTTATAAAATGTTTCTTAGTTAGAGGCAGAATTAAATTTTTAATATTTTTGGCTTAGATTTTGCATCCATTCTCATCACAAAGAGCAGTATTTGTTTGTGATCCTGCAGGGGGCTCTGTTGATACAATTCTTTCGGATAATAATGTTCCAATTGAGTGCCCAAGTGTTAGATCACTTATGTGGCCAAACTTGTGTAAACGCAGTTTTCCCGCTTTATCGATTAAAATAAGAGTTGGGGTTCCTTGCATCTGATATGCGCTCATAGTTAGCGGTAAACCCTTATCATGGTCGCCGTATTTGTCGATTCCAACTGGAAAGCGAAGCCGATATTCATGAACAAATACTTCAAGCGCCTCTTTTCCCATAACAGAATGGTGTTCAAAAACAGTATGAAGGCCAATTACCGCAACTTTCTCTGGATCGAATTCATCGTAAATTTTTTGTGCTTGCGGAATACCAACTTGCACACAACCTGGACAGAGCATTTGGAAAGAATGTATTACCACAACTTTTCCAAGTAATGAGGCAAGTGTAATTGGTTCTAATGTGTTGATCCAATCGGAGGTTTGTAATTCAGGGGCAAGACCCTCACGAGTATCAGTTCTTGTATCTAACATTATAGGTTCCTATGAAAAATTTTTTTACCAATAGTAGTTAGGCCTTTCTTATTCGTCAAGGAAGGCTTTATCTAAAAGAGGCAAACAGATGCCGTTAATATTAGCAGAACATATGCAGCCCCAGAACCATAAAATAATGCCATGCTAGAATACTGCTCTAGTTTGCAAAAGTAACAATTACAGTAAATATAAATTTGAACACTATTACTTTTACGCGCCCAGATGATATGCACTTACATCTTAGGGATGGTGAGCAAATGCAAGCAGTGCTACCTGACACTGTAAGACGATTTGCTCGTGCTATTGTAATGCCTAACCTCCGGCCACCAGTAATAACAACAGACTTAGCATTAGCGTACAGTTCACGTATTTCTTCTGCATTGGCAGCGAATATAGGGATGAAATTTGAACCGTTGATGACGTTGTATCTTACTGATAATACAAAATGCTCTGAAATTAAGAAAGCTAAAGCAAGCGGCATGATCCGCGGAGTGAAGCTCTATCCTGCTGGCACTACCACAAACTCTGATACAGGGGTTACTGATATAGCCAAGTGCTTTCCTGTACTAGAAGCTATGGAGCAGGAAAACATGCCCTTGTTAGTGCATGGCGAAGTAAATGATCCCGAAATAGATATTTTTGATAAAGAAAAATATTTTATTGATAGAGTGCTTGTTACGATAGTCCGGCGTTTCCCAAATTTAAGGATTGTATTTGAACATATTACAACTAAAGAAGCAGTAGAATTTGTTAAAGAGGCGTCAGAGAATATTGGCGCGACCATTACGGCCCATCATTTGCTTCTTAATCGTAATGCTATACTTCAGGGTGGAATCCATCCTCACTATTATTGTTTACCAGTACTTAAGCGGGAGATTCACCGCTTAGCGTTAATCGAAGCTGCTATCAACGGCAATCCAAAATTTTTTCTTGGAACTGACAGTGCCCCTCATTCTAAAAGTACCAAGGAATCTGATTGCGGTTGTGCCGGCATCTATTCCTCCCATGTAGGTATCGAACTTTATGCAGAAATTTTTGAACAGGCAGGTGCTCTGGAAAAGCTGGAAGGATTTGCTAGTTTTTTTGGCGCAGACTTTTATGGATTACCACGGAATAGAGAAAGTATTACACTTACAAAAGAGAGCTGGAACGTTCCTATAGAGTTTGAATTTGCAGGAGAAACTTTAGTTCCATTGCGCGCAGGGAAAAGTATGATATGGAAAATTCTTGGTTGATCAAAAAAAGGATTGGAACTGTTGATGCCTCTGTAATTTATATGCAGAGGACTAGGGGTGATTTGCGAGGTTACTAACAAGGATAAAAATATCTTTATGATTTAGAACCTAGAATCTCCCAAACAATAGATTTTATTTATTGTTTGGGAAGCTGATTAATTATGTGCGGTGAAGCCAAAGGCTTTATCATGAACATATACAAGCTTACATTCCTCGATGTATTTAGCATCATGGATTCTTCCAGCTTTAATATAGCCAGTGTCACCTTTATTTAAAAAAATACGATCCCCGTCAGGAATGAGTCCGGTTGATCCAGCTGTAAAGAATTGAATAGACATTTTTCCTTCGATGACAACAGTCATGTCATCACCAGGGTGCGAATGTATTGGTTCCTCTGAGCCCGCCTCCCATTTTTCCAACATTACTTCAACGCCATCAGGGTTGGTGGGGAATGTGGTTCTTAAAGTAAACCCATCTGGAGTATTAGGAGCAGAAGCATGGCTTTTCCAAATAGAGCTAGTTTCAGATGTTACTTCATTATTTGTTTCGGCATCATTTTTTGACATATATAAATCTCCAATTCTTATTCATTCGGTACTTAAATTTTAGAAATATAAGTATAGCGGGTTCACAGATTAATATCTTAAAAATGATTCATATAAGCCACACATAAAGTAATAAAATGTACTGTAATTTATATCGTAGAATAGTGTAAGGATAAATAATCTAATTTAACTTCCAATGGTATAGGTAAGAAAAAATGAAAGCAGTTTTATGTAAAGAATTTGGTTTACCTGATAGTCTTGTAGTTGAAGATATTCCTTCTCCAAAGATTAAAAATGCATATGTAATCGTTAGTGTAAAAGCTTGTGGTGTCAATTTTCCCGATACTTTAATTATTCAAGGAAAATATCAATATCAGCCTGATTTCCCATTTTCACCAGGAGCTGAAATTGCTGGTGTGATTAAAGAAGTGGGAATGGATGTCAGTGATATTGCAATCGGAGATCGTGTTTTTACTTTTATCAGAAGCGGAGGATTTTCTGAAGAAGTTTTAGTGTCGGCTGATAAGATTTTTCATATGCCAGAGAATATGGATTTTAAGACTGCTTCTGCTCTTATCATGACATATGGAACTTCTCATTACGCACTTAAATATAGAGCACAACTTAAACCTAGAGAGACTCTCTTAGTGCTTGGGGCCGCAGGTGGGGTGGGGCTTGCAGCAGTAGAGCTTGGAAAAATAATGGGCGCGCGAGTCATCGCTTCAGCTTCGACTGATGATAAGTTAATGGTGTGCGAGAGATCTGGAGCAGATGAATTAATTAATTATACTACTCAGGATCTTCGTGCCGCTATTAGCCAAATTACGAATGATAAGGGAGTCGACGTTGTTTGCGATCCTGTTGGAGGCGAGATCACAGAAAGGGCGCTGCGTTCTACCAGCTGGAAAGGTAGATACATGGTAATAGGTTTTGCCAGTGGGAAAATTTCAAAAATTGCTTTAAATCTTCCATTGCTTAAGGGTAATTCTATTGTTGGTGTATTCTGGAGTGAATTTATGCAACGAGAAAAAGAGGAATATGTTTGTGTAGTGCAAGATTTAATTTCATGGTTTTTGGAAGGAAAGCTAAATCCGATAGTTTCGAAAACTTATCCTTTGGAGCAGGTGAATTTGGCTCTCAATGACATAATACAGCGTAGAGTACTTGGAAAAATTGTATTGATTCCGTAGCGGAAAATAAATTTAATCTTAAATTTTAGGTTTTGAATTTATTTAGGGTCTCTGTTTTTTGTTGGCCCAGATTATCATCCATATTCCTACAACGATCATTGGCAGTGAGAGCCATTGTCCCATACTAATGCCCAGTGTAAGTACACCCATAAACCCATCTTCAGGTTCGCGGAAAAATTCAGCAATTGAACGGAATGCGCCATAGCCAACTAGGAACATCCCAGAGACAGCCCCAACTGGTTTTGGTTTTGCTGAATAAACCCATAACAGTATAAAAAATAGTACACCTTCAAGTGCAAATTCATATATTTGGGAAGGATGGCGAGGGAGCCCATCTGCATTAGGAAATATCATTCCCCAAGACACATCAGTTGGCCTCCCCCATAGCTCGGCATTAATAAAATTGCCGATACGACCTGCTCCCAGCCCTAACGGCACCAGTGGGGCAATGAAATCTGTGACAGATAGCCATTTTAATTTGAATTTATGTGCCAATATTGCCATTGTGGCAATAACGCCTAGAAAGCCTCCATGGAATGACATTCCACCTTTCCAAACGGCAAAAATTTCTAGTGGTTCTTGCAAATAGTAGTCAAATTGATAAAACAGAATATGCCCTAAACGGCCACCAAGTATTACTCCAAGCATCCCATAAAATAGAAGGTCATCAAGTATTATGTTATTAAAGGGCGCTTGCTGATTATGTTTAATACGATAACGACCCAGTAGCATGAACATTGTAAATCCAAGTAAATACATCAGCCCGTACCAGTGGATAGAAAGCGGCCCAAGATAAATGGCAACAGGATCAAACTGTGGATGAACGAGCATAGGTCTTAGCTTTATTTGCTGTAAAATATAGATTATACGGCAAGCACGTTCTCGAAAATGCTAAACATATGCGAGAGAGAATTTGCGGCTATAAGATTCCATATTTCCCAGGAGAAATTATGTCAGATAACAAGCGTAGCCAAGCTATTACCAAAGGTACGCAGCGCTCCCCAAATCGGGCCATGCTCAGAGCTGTAGGCTTCGGCGACAAAGATTTCGTTAAGCCCATAGTAGGTATAGCTAATGGGTTTTCTACTATCACACCTTGTAATATGGGGCTAAATGAGCTGGCGACAGATGCTGAGGAGGCATTAAAGAAAGCCGGTGCAATGCCACAAATGTTTGGCACTATTACTGTATCTGATGGCATCTCTATGGGAACAGAGGGTATGAAATACTCATTAGTATCCCGAGAAGTTATTGCAGACTCGATTGAAACTGCAGTACAGGCCGAGAGTATGGATGGTGTAATTACGGTTGGAGGTTGTGACAAAAATATGCCAGGTGCAATGATTGCAATTGCACGGATGAATATTCCATCCATTTTTGTTTATGGGGGCACGATCAAGCCCGGTAAATATAAGGGACGTGATTTAACTATTGTCAGTGCTTTTGAAGCGGTAGGGCAATACATTGCAAATAATATTGATGAGAAAGAGTTGCTTGAAGTTGAGCGTCATGCCTGCCCTGGTGCGGGATCTTGCGGAGGAATGTTTACTGCAAACACCATGTCGTCTGCATTTGAAGTAATGGGGATGAGCCTCCCGTACTCTTCAACTATGGCTGCAGAAGATGAGGAGAAGCGTAAGAGTTCTATTCATTCTGCAGAAGTATTAGTCAATGCAATTAAGAATCAAATATTACCGCGTGACATTATCACTAGAAAGTCTATTGAAAACGTTATTGCTGTTATTATGGCAGTAGGTGGTTCGACTAATGCAGTATTGCATTTTCTTGCGATTGCACATGCAGCGGAAGTAGAAATCTCAATTGATGACTTTGAGCGAATACGTGGAAAAGTTCCTGTGTTGTGTGATTTGAAACCTTCGGGGCGTTATGTTGCGACCGATTTGCACATTGCAGGCGGTATTCCTCAGGTAATGAAGATGCTACTAGAGCATAATCTGCTACATGGAGATTGCCTGACTATTAGTGGTCAGACGGTTTCTGAAATACTGAAGGATATTCCTGCAACTCCAAGAAAAGATCAGGATGTTATTCGTCAATGGGATAATCCTTTATATGAACAGGGACACCTTGCCATACTTAAGGGAAACCTTTCTCCCGAGGGTTGTGTGGCGAAAATTACTGGGGTAAAAACGCCAAAAATAACTGGTCCTGCAATGATATTTGAATCAGAAGAAAGTTGCATGGCCGCCATAGTGGCGAGAAAAATTAAGCCCGGGGATATAGTAGTAATACGTTATGAGGGTCCAAAAGGTGGTCCGGGTATGCGGGAAATGCTCTCGCCTACTGCAGCTCTTATTGGTGAGGGGCTTGGAGATTCAGTTGGACTTATCACCGATGGTCGTTTTTCTGGTGGCACATACGGTATGGTAGTTGGGCATGTTTCGCCTGAAGCTTTTGTTGGTGGACTCATTGCATTGGTGCATGAGGGCGATTCAATCACTATAGATGCAGAAAACAGACTGTTACAGCTAAATGTGTCCGAGGAAGAAATCTCTAGTCGCCGTGTAAAATGGCAGCCACCTAAACCACGTTATACACGTGGTGTGCTAGCAAAATATGCAAAATTAGTTTCCACTGCCAGTACAGGCGCAATAACGGATTCCTCATAACTTAATAAATTCATAAGTTGTGTCTAAATGTGAATTGAAAAGTTGTGATTTGTAGGAATCGTTACAGATATACGAACTTCAGGGTAAAAATTAAGTCTAAAATGTGAACCGAAAATTTGTGATCCGCAGTAATGGTTACAGAGATGCGAACTTCAGGGTAAAATATAGAATTTTAGTTTATTTATTAACTTTGTTAGGAGAAAGTGAATATGAAAGCTGCATGGATGGGAGTAGTTGCAGTATCAGCCCTTTTATTGACTGGTACCGCGCAAGCAGATTCTGCTTTGGCTAGTAGTAGTGGCTGTTTGAATTGCCACATGGTTGAGGCGAAAATGGTCGGGCCAGGATTCAAGCAAATAGCTGCTAAGTATAAGGGAGATGCAGGTGCTGCAGCAATGTTAGCTGGAAAAGTAAAGAATGGATCCAAGGGTACTTGGGGTCCGATCCCTATGCCACCAAATACAATGGTTAATGATGAAAACATTGGAAAATTAGTGGCTTGGATTTTATCTCTAAAGTAAACTAGATTCATATCAAAAAAGCCGATGCATAATTGTGTCGGCTTTTTTATTTTCTACGCCCTGAGAATCTTTGTATGAAATTTTCATGCTATCGTATTAAATCTTAAATAAATTTAACTTAAGGCTATGATCTGGTTTTTAAAAAACTTGTTAAGCGCTTTTTTATTGCCCCCATTAAGTCTTATTGTTTTAGGTATAACGGGAATCTTGTTTTTGAAAAATCATCCAGTACTGGGTAAATCTATTATAATTTCCACATTTATTCTGTTTTATATATTATCCATTCCAATTTTCGCAGAAAGAGCATTGCAAACTTTAGAAGTCCCTACTAGATCTAATTCTGAAATTAATAAAGCACAGGCAATCGTAATATTAGGTGGTGGAGCTAATATCGAGGCTCCGGAATATGGTGGCCATACAGTAAGCCAGTATGGATTAGAACGTATTCGTTATGGAGCATATTTACATCGGCATACAGGGAAACCTATATTAGTGACAGGGGGTGATTTATTGGGTATTGGTTCCTCAGAGGCGGAACAGATGAAGTTGGTGCTGGAGAATGATTTTCATGTTCCGGTTGAATGGAGCGAAGATAATTCAAGAGACACTCGTGAGAATGCTTATAACAGTTTCTCTGTTTTAATCAAAAATAAAATTACTCACATTGCATTGGTTACCCATGCCTGGCATATGCCAAGGGCAAGTAGAGAATTTAAGCAAGCTGGATTTAAAGTTACGCCTGCTTCTACTGTCTATGTGACCCAGAGAAATAAAAATTTATTTTCTTTTATTCCATCTGCTGATGCATTTTTGAAAAGCAGGCTCTTTATATATGAAGTTATTGGAACTTTATGGTACCGGTTAATTCCAGCCCCGGATAAGTTCTAAGATTTATTCCTAATAAAAGAAAATTTAATATTCAGCGTAAAATAATACTTGCATGTTTACCAATAGGGTCTGCCATGAAAATGAGTGTTAAGTGGAGGGATGGAGTAAGTTTCCTGGGTGAAGCAGAAAGCGGTCATTCAGTATTGATGGATGGGGCACCGGAGATTGGCGGAAAAAATCTTGGATTGCGACCAATGGAAATGGTGCTGATGGGTGCTGGTGGTTGTACTGCTTTAGATGTAGTGATGATTTTAAAAAGAGGTCGCCAGGAAGTTATTGATTGTATGGTAGATATTGAGGCAGAGCGAGCAACAGAGGAGCCAAAAATATTCACCCGAATTCATTATCATTTTATTTTAACTGGAAATAATTTAAAGCCAGAGAAGGTAAAGCGGGCAATCAATTTGTCTGCAGAGAAGTATTGCTCTGCTTCAATTATGCTAGGAAAAACAGCAATCATATCTCATGACTATGAGATCTTGGGGGATAGCCCTTCTTGTTAAATCCAGTATGTTGTTTTAGTCATTACCTTCGAGCCTAACCTCATAACAATCTTGACAGGTGTTGGCAGATCTATGCCTCCGTGCGACATGGCAGCATTGGCGTGGCCTGCTTCATCAATTTGCATTTGAGCAACAATAGCGCGGCTTTTTTCGTCCTGACAAGGTAAGGAATGTAAGTGTTTTGCAAGATGAGACTCAACTTGGCGTTCAGTTTCAGCAAGAAAACCTAAATTCCATTTATCACCGAGCATACCTGCTGCTGCACCAATAAAAAATGATCCGCTATACCATATAGGGTTTAGAAGGCTTTTTCGTCCACCTAATTCTGTAATTCGTTGCTCAGTCCAAGCAAGGTGCTCAATTTCTTCACATGCCGCCTGATTTAAGTTTCGTTGAACCTCGGCATCTTTGGCAGTAAGGGCCTGTCCTTGATACAGTGCTTGAGCACAGACTTCTCCGGTATGATTGATGCGCATCAAGGCTGAAGATTTTCTCCTTTCTTCTTTGGTAAGCTCATTTTCGGAAATATTTTTCCCTGGAACTATTCGCACCGTTTGTGCGGGCGCTAAAAGTGTACGTAGGGCCCCATCGAAACCAATAATAAATTTTTCAATATTTAACATGAAGATCTCCAAATTGGAAATATAGTTAAGTTGGCATGTTCATTTGACGCGCCAACAAAGTTACCGGGTGTAGTATTTCAAGTTCAGGGATTTTATCCCGTAATGCGCTAGCAATGTGCATATTGCAACCTATATTAGAAGTGACCAGATAGCGTGCATCATTATCTATTTTAGATATTTTATCATTTAGGAGCGCTCTTGCCATAACCGGTTGATCGAGGAAATATGTTCCGGCGGCTCCGCAGCATTGGTCATTACCAGTAAGCGGTGTAACCTGTACCTCAGGTATGCGCATTAATAATTCATAGGGGTATTTTGAACTACGTAGAATATTTCGTAGCGTACATGGGTCATGAACTAGGACCTTGTTCTGTAATGGAGTTATCTTTATATCGTACCACCCGTCTGCAGATATTAAGAACTTGCTAATATCTATTACTTTGGCTGAAAATTCAGAATGATAATCTGCAAGTCGTATACTGCAACCGGAGGAAGTTGTAATAATAGCTTTTACATTTAGCCCATCAAAAGCTGCCACATTTTGTTGTGCTAGTTGCATCGCAATTTTTGTATCGCCTCCATGTTGATGTAATGCACCGCAGCAGGTTTGTATGGGCGGTATATGTACTGTATAACCAAGACGATTGAGTACGTATATTGATGCATTGATTGTTTCCGTATCTGTAAGTCTCGCAACACAACCAAGGAATAATCCAACCTCCCCGCAAGGTTTTCCAATCGGTAGGTAAGTCTTTTTCCAGGATCCAGACGTATCTGTTTTACTAGAAATAGTACGAGGGAATTTAATTTTAGGTAACTGTTCATTTAATTCAAAAAGCTTTGTTTTTTTTAAAATTACCAGTTTCTTTAGTAGTCCCTGTAGACCAATATTTTGGTAGAGAAACAGGATTAAGCGCAATTTATCAAAACGTGTAGGCTTCGTAATAAATTCTTTTTCTATTAATTTTCGTAACCAAAATTTCTTGGTTAATGTTTTACCATTTAATGATGTAGATGTGGCTATCATAGAGCGTGTTCTATCTATTAACGGACCATACGCAACGTGATTTGGGCAGGCCACCTCGCAGGCACGGCAGGTAAGACAGCGATCTATGTGTTGAATAAAGCGTTGATTTATCGGAATATGTCCACTGGCAACACCTCTCATTTGGGCTATACGCCCACGAGGAGAGTCAGCTTCTGACATGGTTATCCGATAGGTGGGGCAATGTGGCAGGCATAGGCCACAAGAGACGCAGCTGTTAGTTTCTGCTAGTAAGAAATTAGTAAACGAGGTGGGCGTCGGGCTGGTAGGTTCTATGGTTATCTCCAATAAGAGAAAAGAGCATGAAATAAAGTTGTGTTAGAGCCATAAATATTAATAAAGTTTACCTGCAATTAGTCTCAAAGTGTATGTTTGATACAAACTTAAATCTTGCCTAAGGAAGAAAGATTCTTCCTAGTTAAGTTTAATGATAATATTCTTTTTGAAGCTGGCTAGACAGTCGCTGCCTTTTTTCAGTAATGAAAAATTGGGAGAGGAAAGTCCGGGCTCCAAAGAGCAGGATGCCGGTTAATGGCCGGCCACCGTGAGGTGAGGAATAGGGCCACAGAGACGAGCGTATTAAGTTACGGTGAAACGCGGTAACCTCCATCCGGAGCAAAACCAAATAGGCAGATTTTGACGTTGCTCGCCGAGTCTGCGGGTAGGTTGCTTGAGCGTACGAGTAACCGTACGCCTAGAGGAATGACTGTCCACGACAGAACCCGGCTTATCGGCCAGCTTCATTTATTTATATAATTTTATTTGTCATATTTATTTGGCTAGAGTTTTAAGTTATCTCCCTTCCCGATTCTATTACGACCCTCGATAGGCCTAAAAAGTTTATTAAGTTGTAAATTACCTGCAATTAAAGCGCTATCTCTTTTATTTACATAGCGTATTTCTATATACAAAGAAGTCTCCCTAAGTTTCTCCTTAAGTCTTTGTCACATAAACAAAAATTCAGTAATTTCTCTTGACTTGGCTATATTTTTTAATTACAGTGGGCATTAGTGGGAGAAAGTGGGGAAAATTATTGAATTGAGTCAAGTCGTCGGCTTTAAATTTTATTTAAAAAACAAGGGACAATATGTTTCGTGGGGTCACACAACTTAATCTTGATAATAAGGGAAGGCTGGCGATACCTACGAAATATCGGGAGGCCCTCATGGCTTTTTGTGCGGGCCATCTAGTTCTTACTGTCGATCCAGCCAAATGTTTGTTGGTTTATCCTCAGCCTGCTTGGGAGCCAATAGAGCAGAAACTAAATAGTCTTTCTAGCTTTAATCCACAAACCCGTAGTTTGCAGCGGCTTCTCGTTGGTAATGCCAGTGATGTAGAGATGGATAGTTCCGGGAGAATTTTAGTGCCGCCTCCTTTGCGTCAATTTGCAGGATTAACCAAGAATGTGGTGTTGGTTGGACAGGGCGCAAAGCTTGAGTTGTGGGAAGAAGAGAAATGGAACCAGCAGGTTGAGGATTCTCTGGCATTAAAAAATGGAATCATTCCGCCTGAACTTGATGGCTTCTCTTTGTGATGTTGTGGCGGTGACCTCAGATGCATGTCACGGTTTTGTTAGAGGAGGCGGTGGACTCGCTGGGAGTTAAATCAAACGGAGTTTATATTGATGGGACTTTTGGTTTTGGTGGTCATAGTCGACTGATTTTAGAAAAATTGGATGAAAACGGGAGGCTAATCGCATTTGATAAAGATATGTCTGCAGTAACTGCAGGGCAGACTATTAAAAATACGAATTTTCATATTACACATAGCAGGTTTTCGCAAATAAAGCAGGAGCTAGAGAGGTTGGGTGTGGGTCAGGCGGATGGAATCTTGCTGGACTTAGGGGTGTCATCACTACAACTTGAAGATACATCAAGAGGGTTTAGTTTTCGTTTAGATGGGCCACTTGATATGCGTATGGATACGAGTCAGGGGCAGACTGCTACGGAATGGATTGCTTCAGTTTCTGAGAAGCATTTAGGAGAGGTAATAAAAGATTATGGAGAAGAGCGATTTGCAAAACAAATTGCCAGAGAGGTTGTTGCAGCAAGATCGAAGCAGCCTATTACTACTACACTTCAGCTTGCTGAGATCGTGGCAAAGGTTGTACACCCAAACAAGAAAAATCATAATCCAGCGACACGGACTTTTCAGGCTATACGGATTTACCTCAATCAGGAGCTTGAAGAATTGTCGTTGATCCTACCGGAATGTATGGGGTTATTGAAAGAAGGCGGAAGGCTCGTAGTTATTAGCTTTCACTCATTGGAGGACCGGGTAGTTAAGCGTTTTATAAGAGAGGCGGCATGTCCTGATAAATTGCCGTCTAGATTGCCAGTACGAGATGAAGAGGTACGGCGTCTTATTCGCCCCAAACTACGTTTAGTTGGAAAGGCAATACGACCTAAAGAAAGAGAGCTAGTAATTAATCCACGCGCTAGGAGTGCAGTAATGCGGGTAGCGGAGAGGGTAAATACGGATGACTTCTAGGAAAGAATTATTCTCAATCGTTTTATAGGGGAAAGTTAAAGTGACTAAATTTAATATTCTTCTTGCACTGATTGTTATTGCCTGTGCACTAGGTGTCGTGACCTCACAACACGAGGCACGCAAGCTCTTTACAAAATTGGAAAAGGAGCAGGAAAAAGCTAGGAATTTAGCCGTAGAGTGGGATATGTTATTGCTCGAACAAGGTGCTCAGGCAACGCGGGAACGTATTGAGAGGATTGCTACTAAGGATTTGTTAATGAGAATCCCGGGTGGGTCGAAAATTAGAATTATTTCTTTAATGGAACCTGATAATTCAATAGGATCCGTGGATGAGAAAGAATTATGACTCACAATCTAGCGCCACATATAATTTTATCTGCGTGGCGTTCGCGAGTATTGGTTATTCTTCTTTTGCTAAGCTTTCTTGGTTTAGTTGGGCGTTCAGCCTATTTACAGATAAGTCAAAATGAATTCTACAAGCAGAAAGGAGAGTCACGCTATAGCCGCGTAGTCGAGATAAGTGCACATCGTGGAATGATTACTGATCGAAATGGTGAGCCTCTTGCAATTAGCACACCAGTTGAATCGTTATGGGCAAATCCAGCTGCCGTGAGTGCAACTTATAGCCAGTTAAAAAAACTGTCAGAATTGATCGAGGTGGATGTTGCTGAAATTAGCAAAAAAATAGGCAACGAGAAACGAGACTTTGTTTATCTAAAACGACATTTAGCACCAGAAATAATAGCCAAAGTGGTCGAGCTTAATATTCCCGGAGTATTTTCTAATCCGGAGTTTCGTCGATATTATCCTTCAGGCAAAATAACAGCCCAAATGCTTGGATTTACTAATATAGACGATAAAGGGCAAGAAGGAATCGAATTAGGATGGCAAGACATTTTGGCTGGTAAGTCTGGCAGCCGTCGTGTCATCAAGGACAGGAAGGGTCGTATTGTAGGAAATATAGAAAGCATTCTTAAGTCTAAGCCTGGGAAAGATATAGCTTTATCTCTCGATAGCAAAATTCAGTATCATGCATATAGAGAATTAAAGCGTGCTATGGATACTCATAAAGCTAAAGCTGGAGGAATTGTCGTTTTGGATTCACAGACCGGAGAAGTGCTAGCGTTAGTTAACTTGCCAACTTACAACCCAAATAATAGAACTGGAAGGAATGGCAGGAAAGCCAGAAATAGAGTGCTAACTGATATATTTGAACCTGGCTCAACGATGAAGCCATTTACAGTAGCATCGGCACTTGAAGCAGGAAAAATTAAGCCAGATACAGAATTTAATATAGCTCCCGGGACTATAACTATTGGTAGAAGAACAATCAGAGATGCACATGCTGTATCTATTGAGGAAGGTCTTGTAACCGTAGAACAGGTAATCCAGAGATCTAGTAATGTTGGTACTGTAAAAATTTCTAAATTATTACCAGCACAAACAATGTGGGAAACTTTGAATAGCTCTGGTTTTGGTACGTCTACCGGCTCGGGGTTTCCTGGCGAGGTTAAAGGGATGCTTCATCTCCCACCATGGCGCCCCATTAGGCAAGCAACAATGTCATATGGTCATGGGATTGCAGTGAATCTGCTGCAGCTGGCACGTGCTTATACTTTGTTTTCAGAAGAAGGGAAATTGAAGCCGGTATCTTTATTAAAAATTGATACGCCACCGGCTGGTGAGCAGGTAATTTCACGTAAAACAGCTCTTGCTGTGAGTAAAATGTTGGAGATGGTAGTGGCAAAGGGTGGAACAGCACCTCTTGCACAAATTGAGGGTTATCGGGTGGCAGGTAAGACTGGTACCACGCATAAGGTTAAAGCTGGTGGTGGCTATGAGAAAAAGAAGTATGTGGCCTCATTTGTAGGTTATGCACCGGCTTCGAATCCGCGTCTTATTATTGCGGTGATGCTTGATGAACCTTCAGCCGGAAAATATTATGGAGGCCAAGTGGCCGCACCTGTTTTTAGCCGAGTTATGGCTGACTCATTAAGAAATTTGAGTGTGCCTCATGATGCCCCCATTAATAAAACAGTTTTGTCACCGGTAAGACCTGAATTAAAAGGTGATGTATGAATCCGGGAACTAAAGATAAGCTAGAAGAAAATTTTGACCCAAGTTTGCTCAATAGTCTGGGTATTGATATTGAAAATATTGCTACTGATAGTCGTATGGTTAAACCGGGGGATACATTCTTAGCTTATGTTGGAGAAAAAATTGATGCACGCAAATTTATTCCGCAGGCAATTGAAGCCGGTGCAAATGCAGTCTTATGGGAGCGTAACGGCTTTGTATGGAATTCAAGGTGGGGCGATACACCTAATTTACCGGTATCAAAATTGCGTGCTAAGGTTGGCGCAATTGCTAGTCACGTATATGGAAACCCGTCAGGAAAATTACGATTAATTGGTGTTACCGGCACAAATGGTAAAACATCATGTGTCCAATGGATAGCCCAGGCGCTTACAAAATTTGATATAAAAACTGCTTCAATAGGCACCTTGGGGGATGGTTTTGCTGATGAGCTTCGGCCCGCTGTCAATACAACGCCAGACCCAGTTCTATTGCAACAAAGAATAGCTAGCTTTTTGAAACATGGTGCCCAGTGTGTGGTAATGGAAGTGTCGTCTCACGGCATAGAGCAGGGCAGAATAAATGGTTCTACATTATCAGTAGCATTATTTACAAATTTATCACACGATCATTTAGATTATCACGGAAATATGCAGGCATATGCTGCTACTAAAGCACGATTATTTCATTGGGACGGACTTAAATACGCAGTTTTGAATTTTGATGATGTATTTAGTGTTGAATTGACAAAACAACTTACCGGTAGAGCTACAAATATTATCGGGTATGGGTTTGAAGAGTTGGCAATAAAAGAGCGTGATCCAAAATTATTCAAGATGGTTCATGGGCGGAATCTTAGAGTAAGTAGTCAGGGGCTAGAATTTGATGTTGTATTTGAGGGTGAGCGTATAAAAGTTAAAACAGCATTAATTGGAGAGTTTAATGCATCTAATTTACTCGCGGTTCTTTCCACTTTATTAGCATGTGGCCTCAGCTTAAGCGATGCAGCAAAGTCCTTGCAAGAAATACAGCCAATACCTGGCAGGATGGAAAAATTCGGTGGCGGTAGTTTGCCATTAGTAGTTATTGACTTTGCTCACACCCCAGAAGCCTTAGAAAAAACATTAATAGCACTTCGTGTGGTAATTAATAGCGCTAAAGATATTTCAAAGATCAAAAATAAGAAATCAAAGCTAATTTGTATCTTCGGTTGTGGAGGCGATCGTGACCAAGATAAACGGGCGCTTATGGGGAAGATAGCGACAGAATTATCTGATGAGACGATTATTACTAGTGATAATCCGCGTAACGAAGACCCTTCTTCCATTATTAATGAAATAGTATCAGGTGCAGATATTAATTATCTTGTTCAGGAAAACAGAGAGGCAGCTATTCGTCGAGGATTATATAGTGCTCATAAGGGAGACATCATCTTAATTGCAGGGAAAGGGCATGAAATATATCAGGAAATAGGAAGAAAAAGGCTTCCTTTTAGTGATGCGAAGGTGGTGCGATTAATCCTGAAGGAATTAAGGGGCAAAGTGAAGGGGCCTCAGGAATGATGATGGCGCAAGCAGCGGCCCGTATGTTAGGTGCAGAGTGGTGTGGCAAGGATGTGCTCTTTACCGGGGTAAGTACTGATAGCCGTAGCGTGAAAAGCGGTGATTTATTTATAGCTCTGAGTGGAAAGAATTTTGATGGGCACAAATTTGTTTCTCAAGCAAAGGATAGGGGCGCTGTAGCTGCAATGGTGAATCAAGGCTCAGATATCAAGAAAAATAAGGATTCAAAAATTCCCATGATAGTTGTGAAAGACACCTTGCTAGAGTTAGGGCGGCTAGCAGCATATTGGCGAGGGTGTTTTGATATACCCTTGATTGCAGTGACAGGTAGCAATGGAAAGACAACAGTAAAAGAAATGATCGCATCGATATTATCGCAGTTGGTTGGAAAAGATAGCAACGAGGTGTTGGCAACCACTGGTAACCTTAATAATGATATTGGTGTTCCGAAAATGTTACTCCAATTATGTAAGCAGCATAAATATGCAGTAATAGAAATGGGTATGAATCACTTAGGTGAAATTTCTTATTTGACCGGTCTAGCAAAGCCTACCGTTGCTTTGATAACAAATGCAGGGGCTGCGCATATTGAAGGGACCGGTTCTGTGAAGGCAGTAGCAAGTGCTAAGGGTGAAATTTTTGAGGGATTAGATGAGCTAGGCACAGCTGTTATTAATGCGGATGATCTAAATACGCAGCTATGGCATAAGCTTGCTGGTAGTAGGTCAGTAATTGAATTCGGGCTAAGTAAGGAAGCAAAAGTGAGTGGGTCTTATCAATTAAATTTGGCCGATACCAGATTGAAATTGGAGCTTCCCGATGGAGCTATAGAAATGAAGTTGAGGGTTCTGGGAAAACATAATGTATACAACGCTCTTGCAGCAGCAGCGGCATCAAATGCGATAGGTATAAGTAAGGAGAATATTGCATCTGGATTGGAATTATTTGGCGGGGTAGATGGCCGGTTACAGTTAAAGAAATGTCAGCATGGTGCAACGATGATAGATGATAGTTATAACGCTAATCCAGAATCAGTGCGAGCTGCACTATCAGTATTAGCAAGCACTCTTGGGAAAAAGATCTTGATTCTTGGGGATATGGGAGAGCTTGGTGATAATGCTGTGGATTTCCATGAGTGTATTGGCGAAGAGGCTCGTTTTATTGGTATAGACAGGCTGTTTGCTCTGGGTGAATTAAGCGCTCATTCTGTGAAAAAATTTGGTACTGGGGCACAGCACTTTAAAAATATTGAAGATCTTATGGCTGTAATGGAGTCAACATTGGCTCCCAATGTGACGTTGTTGATAAAAGGATCTCGTTTTATGCAAATGGATCGGATAGTTAGAAAATTTGAAATGGAGGCATCTGATATTTAGAGGCTGGGTACTTGGAATAATGTAATTATTTTATTAATTTATCAAAGGGGGACTGTTATGAAATTCGAGGTACTAGAGGCAGAAGATCAAGCGGCGGTTATAAAAGTTATAGGTGTCGGTGGTTGCGGCGGGAATGCAGTGGATCACATGATTCAGAACGGTGTAGAAGGTGTCGAGTTTATTTGTGCTAATACCGATGCACAGGCACTCAAACGCAATCAGGCCCGTACTTTATTGCAGTTAGGGACCAATATTACTAAGGGACTAGGAGCTGGTGCAAACCCTGATATTGGGCGTGCAGCTGGAATGGAAGATCGTGAGCGTATCTCTGAGCTAATTGAAGGTGCAGATATGTTATTTATTACTGCAGGCATGGGAGGTGGAACCGGAACTGGCGCAGCACCGGTAGTAGCAGAGATAGCAAAGGAAATGGGAATTCTAACTGTGGCGGTTGTGACAAAGCCATTTTTATTTGAGGGCACACGCTTAAAATCGGCAGAATCTGGAATGAAGGAACTATCAAACCATGTTGATTCATTAATCGTGATTCCAAATGACAAGTTAATGGCAGTACTGGGTGACGATGTAACTATGGACGATGCTTTTAAGGCAGCAAATAATGTACTTTATGGTGCGGTTGCAGGAATAGCAGAGGTGATCAACTGTCCGGGTCTTATAAATGTAGATTTTGCAGACGTAAAGACTGTAATGTCAGAAGCTGGTATGGCTATGATGGGGTCTGCATCTGCAACAGGGGTTGATCGTGCACGTTTATCGGCCGAACAGGCAGTTGCAAGCCCTTTGTTAGAAGATGTAAATCTTTCTGGAGCACGTGGCGTGTTAGTAAACATTACTGCTAGTTCAGGTCTAAAGATGCGTGAAATTCATGAAGTAATGAATACAGTTAAGGATTTTACTGATGATGATGCTACCGTTATTATGGGTACAGTGATAGAAGAAAATATGCAGAATGATCTACGTGTTACGGTTGTAGCAACGGGACTTGGTGATTTAGGAAATGGCGCTCAGACTAAACCACCACTAGCTATTATTAATTCCCGAACTGGAACTGATGACGCTACATCAACAGATGGAATCGATTGGACAAATATTGATATTCCTGCTGTTACCCGTCGGAATGGCAGACGTGAAGCAGTACAAGCAATGCAGCAATCCGGTGTAGATGAATTAGAAATTCCTGCATTTTTACGGAAACAGGCAGATTAAGCCTTGTATGGTTCAGTCAGGTAAATCTTATATAAAAAGGATAGTTTCAGTTGTGGCAAATCTTTAAATAGATGTAAATTAAATGATTACTTGTAAAAAAATTATAAATTAATTAAGACTGAGATTAGAAAGCAAGGGTAAAGAGCCCTATTAGGTTAGATATGCTATTAGAACTCACGCAATGGTTGGCGATCGATATCCGAACATTTAATGTATTTAACTATATTACATTAAGAACAGTATTGGCGGCACTGACATCTCTAATGATCTCATTTATCGTTGGCCCGATCATGATACGTAAACTAACCGCGTATAAAATTGGTCAAGCTGTTCGTGATGATGGCCCACAAACACACCTTATCAAGGCTGGCACCCCGACTATGGGCGGTGCATTGATATTGGTGTCTGTTGCAATTAGCACGTTATTGTGGGCAGATCTAGGTAATCGCTATATATGGGTAGTCCTGCTAACAACATTAGGTTTTGGTGTCATTGGTTGGATAGATGATTACCGGAAGGTGGTATATAACAATCCAAAAGGACTCTCTGCTAGCGTTAAATTTTTCTGGCAATCTTTAATTACAATTACTGTTGCATCTTATCTAGTTCTTACTGCAGATTCTCCGGCACAAACGAGCATGATTGTGCCCTTCTTTAAGCAAATTGTAATACCGCTGGGTGTAGTCGGATTTGTAACGCTGTCTTATTTTGTCATAGTTGGTACCAGCAATGCAGTAAATTTAACTGATGGCCTTGATGGCCTGGCTATCATGCCAACGGTGATGATTAGTAGCGGATTGGCGATCTTTGCCTATGTGGCCGGCCATTCAGTTTTTGCAAAATATCTAGGTATTCCTTATATTCCTCATGCAGGTGAGCTTGCCGTATTTTGTGGCGCATTGGCAGGCTCAGGGCTTGCTTTCTTATGGTTTAACGCCTATCCGGCTGAGGTATTTATGGGTGATGTTGGTGCTCTAGCACTTGGTGCTGCACTTGGTGTTGTTGCCGTAATTATACGTCAGGAAATAATACTTCTTATTATGGGCGGAATATTTGTAGTAGAAACCTTATCGGTAATAGTGCAGGTAACTTCATTCAAATTAACAGGTAAACGTATTTTTCGTATGGCACCCCTGCATCATCACTTTGAATTAAAAGGGTGGAAGGAGAATCAAGTAGTAGTTCGGTTCTGGATTATAACTATGATGTTAGTGCTACTTGGATTAGCTACCTTGAAATTGAGATGAATTTATATGGAAAAAAAATTCTAGTGCTTGGAATGGGAGAAACTGGATTATCCATGGTGAAGTGGTTATCACGCATAGGTTCAGATATTAGCGTGGCTGACAATCGTATTGTGCCACCAAATCTTAGTACGTTGGAGCAAGTCATCCCTGCGGATCAGATATTCACGGGCCCTTTCTTGGCGAGAATTTTTAAGGGGATAGACCTTATTGCTATCAGCCCAGGTATTTCGCGAACAATACCTCTAATTAATCAGGCGATTAAGCGCGGCGTTCCTGTTATTGGGGATATTGAATTATTTTCTTTAGCGGTTAATAAATGTGATGGCTCAAAGCCAAAGATTATAGCGATTACTGGCTCCAATGGGAAAACAACTGTATCAGCTATGGTTGGTTCAATGTTAAGAGAGGCAGGATGGGACACGGAAGTGGCTGGGAATATAGGTCCGGCGGTATTAGATAAACTTATGCAGAGAATTGATTCTGGGAAGCTGCCTCAATCATGGGTTTTAGAGGTTTCAAGTTTTCAATTGGAATCTACACAAAGCTTTAATCCTGATGCAGCTGTGGTTTTAAATCTGAGTGAGGATCATCTTGATCGTTATGTGGGCATGGATGATTACGCTGCTATTAAGGCGAAAATATTTTCAGGAAAAACTGATGACGGAAAGATGCTACAGATATTAAATCGTGACGATCCTATTGTAAGTGCCATGGCATTAGCTAGTAAGAAGCAGATAACTTTTGGTGTGGATGCCCCGGCCAATGAAAATGATTTTGGTTTGCTGATAGACGATGAATCTTGGCTAGTACAAGGTAATAATCGGCTAATAAAGACCAGTGAGCTTGGTGTTTCTGGTTCACACAATGTGGCTAATGCTTTAGCTGCCTTGGCTTTATGTCATGCTGTGGGAGTAGCGTATAGCCCACTACTCAATGCCTTACGCAAATTTGGTGGGTTACCTCATCGTATGGAGAAAGTTGCAACGCTCAATGGCATTACATTCTACGATGATTCAAAGGGTACGAATGTAGGCGCAACAGTTGCAGCGCTTAATAGCATTGCTCAAAAAAAGGTATTGATTATAGGTGGCGATGGAAAGCAACAGAATTTCTCTCCATTGAAAAATGCTATTTCAGAACATGTAAGGGCAGTAATTTTGATTGGTAAGGATGCAGGAAAAATTGCATCTGCAATGGAAGGGTGCGGGGTACCAATGCATAGTGCAGTAACAATGGAGGATGCAGTACAAAGAAGTTTCATTTTAGCAAGGATGGGAGATGCTGTGTTGATGTCTCCTGCTTGTGCAAGCACTGATATGTTTAGGAATTATGTGCATCGTTCTGAAACCTTTATTTCAGCAATTAAGACTTTAGAGTTAAAAACATTAGCTGCAGAAAGAGTCACACACTAGATAGTTTTTGGATAACTATTAATGATCTATCAAGCTAGCATCGGTAACGAGAAAGGTATATCTGATTTTGATCTGGGTCTGATTTGGTCTGCAATATTTTTGCTGAGTCTGGGTCTAATTATGGTCTATTCAGCCTCTATTTCTATAGCTGAGACGAGTCGTGGAGATGGTTATGCAGCCTACTTTCTTGTTCGCCAAGGAATCTATTTATTAGTAGGATTATTTATTGGGTTAATTGCATTTCAAATACCAATGAGATTATGGCAGAAATACTCGCTTTATCCATTTTTGATAGGTATGACATTGCTCGTACTAGTATTGATTCCTGGCATAGGGAATGAAGTAAACGGCAGCAGACGCTGGTTATCATTATTTGTTGTAAATCTGCAGCCTTCTGAATTTATGAAACTATTTATAGTGATATACGTTGCTAGTTATACGATTAAAAGAGCTGCATATCTAGACCATTTTAGAAGGGGGTTCCTTCCTATCTTTATGGTAATGGTGATGCTAGGAATTTTGCTGCTTAAAGAGCCAGATTTAGGAGCATTTGTTGTTATTACCGTTATTGTAATGGCGATTTTATTTCTGGGCGGAATGAATCTAAAAATTTTTGGCGGAATTATCGGGGTACTACTTGTGTCTGTGTTGGCGTTAATCTGGCTTGAACCTTACCGCCTGCAACGAATTATCTCAACCTGGAAACCATTTGATGATGAATTCGGAAAAGGGTATCAGTTATCTCACTCTTTGATGGCATTTGGGCGAGGTGGATGGGAAGGTGTCGGACTAGGTGGAAGTGTAGAGAAGCTATCCTATCTGCCAGAAGCGCACACGGATTTTCTTCTTGCAGTAATAGCAGAGGAGCTTGGTTTCATAGGAGTAATGGTTGTAGTAATCTTATTTGCATGGTTAGTGATACGTGCCTTCGTGATAGGTCGCCAAGCTGCGACACGAGAACGCTTTTTCCCTGCACTGGTAGCTCAGGGTATTGGGGTGTGGGTAGGAATACAAGCTTTCATCAACATGGGTGTAAATATGGGTATCTTGCCAACGAAAGGATTGACTCTTCCGCTAATGAGCTTTGGTGGTAGCGGTATTGTTGCAAATTGTATTGCACTGGCAATTCTATTAAGAATTGACTGGGAAAATCGTCAGGTAATGAAAGGGTACAAGATATGAATAAAGGCTGTTGCCACAAAATAGTACCAGGAGTTTTAGGTTGACACGTACTATTTTAATTATGGCCGGAGGAACTGGGGGGCATATTTTTCCTGCGCTGGCAGTGGCAGATTATTTGAAGAAAGCTGGTTGGCGAATAGTTTGGCTGGGGACAAAAGGTGGGATGGAGGAGTCATTGGTTGTACAAAAAGGGTACGAGATTAAGTGTATTGATTTTTCCGGTTTGCGTGGAAAAAATTTAATAATTTGGTTTACTCTTCCATTAAGGCTGATGTTGGCATTCTGGCAAAGTGCAAAATTGTTATTTCAATTACGTCCAGATGTAGTATTAGGTATGGGTGGTTACCCCTCTTTTCCAGGGGGTATTATGGCCGTATTGCTAAATAAACCATTACTAATTCACGAGCAGAATTCAATACCTGGCCTTACAAATAAGATATTAGTTAAGTTTGCAGATAAAGTTCTAATAGGCTTTCCTTATGCAATTAAAGATAAGAAGGTGGTGTTCTCTGGTAACCCAGTACGTAATGAAATAAGTCAATTAGATTCCCCTGAGCATCGGTATGAAGGGCGAAGTGGAAATTTAAAATTACTAATAATAGGAGGTAGCCTTGGTGCAAAAGTATTAAACACTATCGTTCCACAGGCACTGAAATTGATCCCAGATAGTGTTCGTCCATTAGTAGTTCATCAGGCTGGAGAGAAGCATCTTGAAAGTTTAAATAAGAACTATGTAGAAGCCGGCGTAGAGGGTGAGCTAGTTGTTTTTATTGAAGAGATGGCAGTTAAATATTCTGAATGTGATTTAGTTATATGTCGTGCTGGGGCTCTTACTGTTGCAGAGATTTCCTCAGCAGGTATAGCAAGTATTCTTGTTCCTTTCCCTTATGCCGTAGATGATCATCAGACATATAATGCGAACTTTTTAAGTAATAATAATGCTGCAGTGTTACTGCCGGAAAATGAACTAACTCCAGACAGTTTGGCGAATCTATTATTGGAATTAACTCGAGAGAGGTTATTGGGAATGGCAATTAAGGCACGTGAATTAGCAAAACCTAATGCAACTAGAATTGTGGCAGAAGAATGTATGGATATAATTAAATAATGAATAATAAGGTTATTTTTTTTCAGTCATTAAAACCTTTTCAACATCTTGTAAAGATAAAAGATGAAACACAAAGTTAAACATATTCATTTTGTTGGGATTGGTGGGTCGGGAATGAGTGGAATAGCCGAAGTGCTATTAAATCTAGACTATAAGATAAGTGGGTCAGATTTATCAGATAGCACGACTACAAAACGGTTAAGTAGCTTAGGCGCAACTGTCTATATTGGTCATGCAGGGCATTATATAGAATCAGCAGACGCAGTAGTTACCTCTAGCGTAATAAAATCAGATAACCCGGAAGTACTTGCAGCACGTGCAAATAATATTCCGGTGGTTCCACGGGCAATAATGCTGGCTGAACTATTGAAGCTACGCCAGGGCATTGGTGTTGCAGGAACCCATGGTAAGACTACCACTACAAGTTTAATTGCCAGCGTCCTTGCCCAAGCTGGAATGGATCCTACTTTTATTATTGGCGGAAAGCTTGAAGCTGCAGGCTCTCATGCAAAATTAGGAAGTGGTGAATTTATAGTGGTAGAGGCAGATGAATCCGATGCTTCATTTCTATATCTACAGCCTATGCTAGCAGTAGTAACTAATATAGATGCTGATCATATGGAAACTTATGATCATAATTTTAATAAGCTTAAAAAGGCATTCGTAGATTTTCTACAACATCTTCCATTTTATGGAATGGCCATGTTATGTGTTGATGATCCTAATGTACGTGAAATTATCCCTGCCATTACTAAGCCTATAACGACTTATGGCTTGTCGGATACAGCACAAATTAGAGCTACAAACATCAGTCATTGTAAGGGACAAATGCACTTTACTGCTTTGATTGGAGTTAATGAAAATTCTCGTAAGCTTGATATCAAACTTAATTTACCGGGATTACACAATGTACAAAATGCACTTGCTGCAATTGCAGTAGGTAATGAATTAGGGGTCTCGGATACCTCAATGATTAAAGCATTAAATAAATTTAAAGGAGTGGGGCGACGTTTTCAGCGCTGTGGGGATATTGAGTTATCTGGAAGAAATAAGAATGTGAATTTTACTCTTGTTGATGATTATGGTCATCACCCAGTAGAGATCGCGGCCACAATTAATGCGGCACGAGGCGCATTTCCTAGCCGTCGTCTCATAGTTGCATTTCAGCCACACCGTTATACCCGTACAAGAGATGTATTTGAGGACTTTGTAAAAATTCTCTCTACAACGGACGTATTGCTGCTAACTGAAGTTTACTCAGCGGGGGAAACGCCAATTGTTGCAGCTGACGGAAAGTCACTTGTGAGGGCAATTAGAGTGCAGGGAAAGGTGGAGCCAATTTTTATTGAAACTGTAGAGGAACTGCCTGCAGCTATTTTTAATGTTATCGAAAATGAGGATGTAGTTTTAATTATGGGAGCAGGTTCTGTGGGTAGCGTGGCACAAAATCTTATGAGTTTTTCATGCGAATGATAAATGGATATGCCAGAAACAGTTAAATTAAATCATACTCAGTCCTTCCTTTCTAAGATGGGGATGGAAGCAGCCCTGCGTGGGGAGATGCGTATGAATGAATCAATGAAAAAATATACTTCATGGCGTGCAGGAGGCCAGGCAGATCGAATCTATATCCCAGCTGATTTATCTGATTTATCTCAGTTTCTGCTTAGTATACCTGGGCGTGAGACAGTGCATGTTATTGGATTAGGTAGCAACCTTTTAGTACGCGACGGTGGATTACGTGGAACGGTGATATTGCCTCATGGAAAGTTAAATAATATTCAGCTGGAGCAGCATAGTGATGAGGAAGGACTGGTTTATGTTGAAGCGGGTGTGACTTGTGCAAAAGTTGCGCGATTTTCTGCATTAAATAACTTAACTGGGGCTGAATTTTTAGCTGGAATACCTGGTACTGTTGGAGGGGCTCTGGCAATGAATGCAGGTTGTTATGGTTCGGAAACATGGGGGATTATTGAGGGTGTAAGGACACTTAATCGTTCAGGCGTCTTGAAAGACCGAGATTCAAAAGAATATGAAACCAGCTATCGACAGGTTAATTTAAAATCAGATATTGGGTTGCTTGTGGATTCCTCTAGTGAGGAATGGTTTGTAGGTGCATGGATCAGATTGAAAAAAGGAAATGATGTAACATCTAGAAAAAAGATTAAAGAATTACTCTCTAGGCGCATTAACAGTCAACCATTGAATTTGCCTAGTGCTGGTTCAGTATTTCGTAATCCACCCGGAGATTATGCCGCCAGATTAATTGAATCATGTGGATTAAAGGGATTCAGCATTGGCGGGGCTATGGTTTCAAATAAACATGCAAATTTTATTGTTAATACAGGTAATGCCATGGCAGGAGATATTGAGGCTGTAATTGCAGAGATAAGTAAGAAAGTAAAGAGAAAGACAGGTATTAAATTGGCACAAGAAATTAGGATCATAGGAGAGGCGAAGTGAATTCTTATGGGCTCAAATTATTTTTACGGATAGTGAGTTGTGAGTAAAAATAATTTTGGAAAAGTTGCAGTTCTGCTTGGAGGCCGTTCTAACGAACGTGAAATTTCACTCCAGAGTGGCCGTGCTGTACTTGAAGCACTAAAACGAAGAGGGATTGACGCACATCCATTTGATCCGGCTAACGAGCCGATAGAGGATCTTTTAAGGAAGAAATTTAATATAGCGTATATAGCCCTTCATGGGCGCTATGGTGAGGATGGAACTATACAAGGCGTACTGGAGTTTATGGGCTTGCCGTACACAGGCAGTGGCGTTTTGGCAAGTGCGATTGCTATAGATAAATGGAGGACCAAATTGTTATGGCAATCAATAGGTATCAATACTCCTCGCTATATGATGCTTAATGCAGAAAGTAACTTAGATACAGTAATAAAGGAACTGGGGCTGCCGCTGATTATTAAGCCTTCTCGAGAGGGATCAACAATTGGTTTATGTAAAGTAACCTCGGCAGAAGATTTGCGAGATGCATATCAAGCAGCAGCAAAACATGATCAGGCAGTTTTGGCTGAGCAGTTTATAGAAGGCGTGGAGTTAACCGCTGCAATTCTTGGGGATACTTCGCTACCTCTAGTGCGAATTGAGGTAGCAGGAGAGCTGTATGATTATGAAGCCAAATATCTTTCTCTTGATACGGGATATTTCTGTCCAAGCGGCTTGCCTCCTAAGCTGGAAAGAATAATACAGGATCAAGCTTTACAGGCGCATATGATTCTGGGGTGTGAGGGCTGGGGGAGAATAGATCTAATACTAGATAGCTCTGATAAACCTTATTTTCTTGAGACTAATACATCACCAGGTATGACTAGCCATAGTCTTGTACCAATGGCAGCAAAAACCGCAGGAATATCATTTGATGATCTTGTAATAAAAATACTGGAGTTAGCGCATGTGGGATAACTATCGGTTACTAAATATATTAGCAAGTTGTTTCTTTGCACTTGTTGCGTTAGCTGCTGCTGCTGCCATTAGCCCTTCAGTAATAAATTTGCCAGTATTTGCACTAAAAGAGATAAATATTATCGGAACTAATAAAACTGATGGAAGGTTAAAATATATAACCAGAGAGCAAATTAGAAATCTTGTAAGTAGCAAGGTAAACGGAAGTTTTTTTACAGTAGGGCTAGATGAGATAGGTAATGCATTTGAAAAAATACCTTGGGTTCGTGCTGTAAGTGTACGTCGGAATTGGCCGAATGGCCTAGAGATAGAATTAGAAGAACAGGTGGTGCTTGCAAGGCGAGAAAATTTAAAACTTGTAAATATTTATGGAGAAATATTTACGGCTACGACTGACAAACGGCTGCCACAGTTTACTGGACCAGTAGAAGGTTCGTATGAAGTATCGCAGAAGTATGTAGCTTTTCAAAAGCTATTGCAGCCGCTTCAGAAAAAAATTTCTAAGATAAATTTTTCGCCGCGTCAAGCATGGCGTATACATATGGAAGATGGAGTTGTGCTGGAATTAGGACGCGAGAAAGTTGAGGCTCGATTAGGGGTTTATGTGTCTGCATATGATCATATAGTTTCACAGTTTAAAGAGAAGATTACATATGTAGATTTACGCTATCCAAATGGGTTCTCTGTACGTGTAATAAATTCAGCTCAGAAAAAAATTCATGATCAGATCCCTAAGAAGGTAGGGTAATGAGAATTAGGACTCATAAAATAAAATGAATAAAGCAAATGGAAATAAAAATCTAATCGTTGGCCTTGATATCGGGACTTCAAAAATTGTTGTCATTGCTGCCGAAGTTACTTCTGATGGTGAATTTGAAATTATTGGCATGGGGAGTCATCCCTCTAGTGGTCTGAAAAAGGGCGTAGTAGCTAATATTGAAACCACAGTCAATGCAATTCAACGTGCACTAGAGGAAGTTGAATTAATGGCAGATTGTAAAATACATGATGTATATACAGGTGTAGCTGGGAATCATATTAAGAGTTTTAATTCTCATGGAATGGTAGCGATAAAAGACAGGGAAGTATCAGAGTTAGATGTCGAGCGTGTAATGGAAACTGCCAAAGCAGTGAATATTCCTGCAAACCAACAGGTTCTACATATTCTCAACCAGGAGTTTATTATCGATGGGCAGGAGGATGTGCGCGAGCCAATTGGTATGAATGGAATACGACTTGAGGTAAAAGTACATATTGTTACGGGCTCTATTTCAGCCGTACAAAATATTATGAAATGTGTTCGTCGTTGTGGGCTAGAGGTGGGAGATGTTGTATTACAGCCACTTGCTTCATCAATGGCAGTTTTGTCTGAAGATGAAAAAGATCTAGGTGTATGTTTAGTGGATATCGGCGGGGGGACCACTGATATTGCCGTATTTACTCAAGGAGCAATCCGTCATACAGCAGTAATTCCAATTGCTGGAGATCAGGTAACAAATGACATTGCAATGGCACTACGTACTCCTACAAAAGATGCGGAAGATATTAAGTGCCGTTACGGTTGTGCTTTAAAAGGAATGGCAGATAGTCGAGAAATGATAGAAGTATCTGGTGTGGGTGAACGTGGCACACGTCAGTTATCCAGGCAAACGCTTGCAGAGGTAATTGAGCCAAGAGTTGAAGAACTTTATTTACTTGTACAGAAAGAACTGCGTCGTAGCGGTTTTGAAGAACTCCTCTCTTCCGGAATAGTTATTACAGGTGGTAGTAGTTCTTTATTGGGCATGGTTGAACTAGGGGAAGAAATTTTTCATATGCCAGTCAGATTGGGACTTCCACTTTATCGTGGAAGCTTAGCTGAGGTAGTACGTACTCCAAGATTCTCTACTGGCGTTGGGCTAATTATTGCTGGTATTGAGCAGAATCGGCACCATCAGAAAGCCAGGCTACAGGGAAATTCATTCAAGCTTATTCTCGAACGAATAGGAAATTGGTTTCAGAGGAATTTTTAGAAGTAACCATAGAGGTTTGGTCATTTTATTTGGCAATACAACAGTATTATATTAAATATAGCATTATTATTTTTTTGCACTAAGTTGAGTAATGCCCCCCATATAAGGATGCAGAACTTTAGGTATAGAGACACTACCATCAGAATTTTGGTAGTTTTCTAAGATTGCTACTAAACAGCGCCCCACTGCTAGACCTGACCCATTCAGAGTATGTAACAGTTCTGTTTTTCCACTTTCATTACGAAAGCGTGCCTTCATACGCCGAGCCTGAAATGCCTCGCAGTTGCTACAAGAAGAGATCTCTCTATAAGTATTCTGTGCTGGTAGCCAGACTTCAATATCGTAGGTCTTAGCTGCGGCAAAACCCATATCTTTAGAAGATAATAATACCACTCGGTAAGGTAATTCTAATTTTTGTAAAATCTTTTCAGCATGGCCAATCAGTTGCTCTAGCGCGTCATAAGATTTTTCAGGATGAACAAGCTGCACAAGTTCCACCTTCTCAAATTGATGCTGCCGAATCAGGCCACGCGTATCTTTTCCGTAGCTTCCTGCTTCAGAACGAAAACATGGTGTGAGCGCTGTAAGTTTGACTGGTAGAGAATCTAAAGAAAAAATCTCATTACGTGCAGTATTAATTAACGGGACTTCTGCAGTAGGGATTAAATAAAAATTCTCTTCTTGTGACCCTTTCTCATTTTTATTTTCTACGCTGTCATTTTTTTTCTGATCTATTTTAAAAAGATCTTCTTCAAACTTGGGCAATTGACCAGTTCCATACAGACTATCTGCATTTACCAGATATGGCACATAAGTTTCGGTATAACCATGCTCCTGAGTATGTGTATCCAACATGAATTGACCCAGTGCTCGATGCAGCCGGGCAAGTCCATCAACCATTAAGCTGAAACGTGCACCGCTAATTTTTGTTGCAGTGCTAAAGTCCAATAATCCCAGATCCTCACCAATACTCACATGATCTTTTATTGCGAAATTCAATGGAGTAGCTATTTTTTTTATTTCCCAGTTGCGTACTTCCTTATTTTCATTTCCGGTTGGAACAGTGCTGTGTGGAAGATTTGGTATCTGCTCCAGGAATACCTGTAATTCATGCTCAATTATATCTAGTCTGGCTTTAATTTCGCTAAGCTCTTTATGTAGCCCCTTCATTTTACTCTTTAAAGACTTAGCTTCTTCCTGCCCACTTTCATCTCCCGCCATACTAAGCTGACCAATCTTTCGTGAAATCTTATTTCTTGTTTCTTCTAGGTTCTGTGTTTCAGTACGTATAAGTCCGCGCTCATTAATTAGTTTTACAAAGTATTTTTTTTCTAATGAGAATCCACGCGCATCAAGTTTTTTGGCTGTATCATCTAGAGTAGTGCGTAACAAATTGGTATCTAACATGGAGGTGGTTCCTAAATATAAATCATTCTAATTTTTTACTTTGAATAAGTACTTTCTTATTAATATAGATTTCTTTTTATTTTCTCGCCTTCTGATCTAGTTTTCGTAAATGCGCTAATTTATCAGAAATTTTCTCTTCAAATCCGCGAGAAGTAGGCATATACAATGTTACGTTTGGCATATTTGCAGGAAAATAATTTTCTCCCGCAGAGTAGGCCTCTGTTTCATCATGAGCATAGCGGTATTCAGATCCAATATCTAATTTCTTCATCAGATTAGTTGGTGCATTCCGTAAATGGTTAGGTACTGGATATGACTTATTATCGCTTATAAGAGTCCGAGCTTTATTATACGCGAGGTAAGTAGCGTTGCTTTTAGGTGCACAAGCTAAATATAATATCGCTTGTGCAAGAGCAAGCTCTCCTTCTGGGCTTCCGAGTCGTTCATATACTTCATAGGAATTTAATGCCATTTGTAAGGCACGAGGATCAGCAAGACCGATATCTTCAGTTGCTATACGAACTAATCTCCGACCTATGTATAGCGGGTCAGCTCCACCATCAAGCATACGGCACATCCAGTAAAGTGCAGCATCTGGATTAGATCCGCGCGTAGATTTATGCAGTGCAGAAATTTGGTCATAAAATTGATCGCCTCCCTTATCAAAATTGTGCGAAGCATGGGTAAGCATATTACGAATATAGTCTGCATTAATATTTACAATATTCTCAGTCTCAGCTGCAGTTTTTGTTTGTTCCAGTAAATTTAGTAAACGTCTGGCATCTCCATCAGCAAACCCTATTAGTAGACACTCGGCATCATTAGAAAAATTTAATCCTCTTAAGGCAAATTTCCCCGCCTTATTAAATAAAGTGTGAAGATTATTTTCTGATAGCGCCTTAAGTACGTAAACATGAACACGTGATAAAAGTGCGCCATTAACTTCAAATGAAGGGTTCTCGGTAGTGGTGCCAATAAATGTTACAAGCCCTTTTTCAACGTATGGTAAGAAAGCATCTTGCTGAAGCTTATTGAAGCGATGTACTTCATCTACAAATAAAATAGTGTGTCGGTTCGATTGTTGCAACGTTATCTGAGCTAATTCAATTGCATCACGAATATCTTTAACTCCTGATAGTAGTGCTGATAATGCTATGAAATTAGCATCAAATTTGAGTGCCATTAATTTTGCTAGTGTAGTTTTGCCAGTTCCAGGAGGTCCCCATAGGATCATTGAATGGGGCTTCCCAGATTTAAATGCAATATGCAGCGGCTTGCCTGGGCCAAGTAAATGATCCTGACCAACTACCTCTTCTGTTTTTTTGGGGCGTAATTGTTCTGCTAAAGGGGTGAAAATATTTTGTGTTTCGAAAAAATCAGTCACTAATGACATCCGAATTTTTGGGTGGAGTAAATTTGAATAATTCTGGTTCTAGATAGGGGTTTTTTTCTATATTTGAGAAGATGATAACTGTTGTCTGACCAAAACTATCATGCAAAATAACTTTCTTTAGGGAGCCTGTTTGCGTAAAGCCAAGCCGTACCGATTCGAAAGAGCCCTCTTTTATTCTAGGTTTTGCTTCTAGCCATTCTAACTCCCCTTGTAAGCCAATTTCATCTAGGTCGAAATTGGCTTCGATTGCATTCTCACCAGCAAGTAGCGCAGCTGGGCTACTGCCAATCGCTATGTCAAGCTTCCGAACTGTTACTTGATTCAGATCAATATCATAAAACCAGACTGTTTCACCATCTCCAATAATTAATTGCTCATATGGCTTTTCATAATCCCACCTAAATTTTCCAGGACGTTCAAACAGCATGGTGCCATTTGCTTCTTGAATTATTTCTGCATTCTTATCAAGCATAATTTGTGAAAATATGGCACGCGATTTGCGTACATCTTTAACAAATGATTCTAAACTTTCCATGGCGCCAGCTTGCGCCATACATGAAAACATTAGGAGAGAAAGGAAAAATAGAGTTCGTTGATAAAGATTCATTCCAATTTTAGTATAAAGTTTATTTATGGATTACTTTAGATAAAGATTAATTTAGAGTAGCTATTTATTTATCTGAATTTTGAACTAGAATTTCTCTACTACCATTACTTTGCATGGGAGATACAAGCCCATTGTTTTCCATTTTCTCAATTAACCGTGCTGCGCGGTTATAACCAATTCGTAGATGTCTTTGTACAAGTGAGATTGAGGCGCGGCGAGATTTCATTACAACCGCAACTGCATCTTTGTATAATGGGTCAGATTCACCATCTTCTTTTAAAGATATCCCGTTATTCTCATCACTCTCTTTGTCTTCTTCTAAGGGATCAAGTACGCCCTCTACAAAATGTGGTTCACCATTCTTTCTAAGGTGTTCAACTACCCGGTGTACCTCCTCATCAGAGACAAAAGCGCCATGCACTCTTTGTGGATAGCCAGTTCCAGGAGGAAGATAGAGCATATCTCCCTGTCCTAGTAATGCTTCAGCTCCCATTTGGTCAAGGATAGTTCGTGAATCTACCCTGCTTGATACCTGGAATGCAATTCGTGTCGGAATATTTGCTTTAATTAGGCCGGTGATAACATCTACTGATGGACGTTGAGTAGCAAGTAGCAAATGTATTCCTGCTGCCCGAGCTTTCTGAGCAAGTCTTGTTATTAACTCTTCTACCTTCTTACCCACCACCATCATCAGGTCAGCTAATTCATCAATTACTACTACAATTAATGGCATTTCTTCTAATGGCTCTGGCATGTCAGGTGTCAAGCTAAATGGATTGGTTAGTGGGGCCTCATTTTTAATTGCATCACGGATTTTCTGATTGTAGCCACCTATATTACGTACACCTAACGATGACATTAGTTTGTACCGTCGTTCCATTTCTGCTACACACCAACGCAATGCATTTGCTGCTTGGCGCATATCAGTTACAACTGGTGCTAATAAGTGTGGAATGCCTTCATAGACAGATAGCTCTAGCATCTTCGGATCTACCAGAATTAGGCGTATTTGTTCAGGAGTTGCCTTATAAATAAGACTTAGGATCATGGCATTAATTGCTACTGATTTCCCTGACCCTGTAGTTCCTGCTACAAGTACATGCGGCATCTTTATAAGATCCGCTACAATCGGGTGCCCCCCAATATCTTTTCCTAGAGCAATCGTTAACGGCGAAGTCATATCGGCATAGGACTGAGAACTAAAGACCTCGGACAGACGTACTATTTGTCGGTTTGGGTTGGGGATTTCTAATCCCATACTTGTTTTTCCAGGAATAATTTCTACAACCCGTATGCTCGCTACCGACAATGATCTTGCAAGGTCCTTCACTAGGTTAAGAATCTGGTTTCCTTTTACCCCTACTGCAGGTTCAATTTCATAGCGAGTAATAACGGGACCAGGATAAGCAGCAACTACTTTAACCTCTACACCAAAATCGATTAATTTTCTTTCTATCAGACGTGATGTAAATTCAAGTGTATCGGAAGATAGTATTTCTATATTTTTCTCTGGTGCATCTAATAAATGGAGAGGCGGTAATGGCGAATCTGGTAGGTCAGCAAACAAAGGAGATTGTTTTTCTTTAATTACACGTGGCGAACTTAAAATTTTATTTATGGGCGGAGCGATATAAAGCGGGGGATGATTCTCGAAACGTTTTTTTTCTGCATTCACCATTTCTTTACGTTTTCTCATTGAAGCTGTACCTAAGCGCCTATCTTCTCTATTTTGCCAATGATTTTTAAGTCCAACGAAAAAATTTTCAATTATGCTTCCTATTTTTTCAACGAGCCGTAACCATGACAGTCCTGTGAATAAGCTAAAACCAATAGCAAGCAATGTTAATAATGCAAGGGTCGATCCAGTAAGACCTAGTGCTTGAGGAAGATTTTCTGCGATTATATTACCTAACATTCCACCAGGCTTATATGGCAGGTATATGTTAGGAGGATAAAGCTGAAGTGCTTCAAGCCCACTGCTTGAAGCTAAAAAAGCAATAAAACCTGCTACTGAGACTAATAATGGGCGGCGGTCAAAAATTCTTACTGTATTAATACTACGATAACCCAACGATACCAGGCTGATGAAAAATAGCACCCATAGCCATGCAGAGATACCAAATAAGTACAAAAGTACATCAGCTAACCAAGCCCCTACATGCCCGCCTTGATTCTGTATAGGATTAGCTCCGCTAGTAGATGACCAACCAGGATCTGCGCGGTCATAACCATAGAATATTAGTACCAGATAAAGTGAAATACCCAGTAGTGCAAGCGAGCTACATTCGCGTAGAAGCCTTATGAACTTTGGCGGAGATGTATTTGATTTATTTTTCTTTGCCATTTATATATTAATGATTATGTAGTTTCTCATCTAGCACTTCGATCCAATGCTTAATAATCAATGATGTGCCACTTTGTAAATGCGCAAGACAACCAATATTTGCAGTGACTATCTGATCAGGCTTATCAGATTCAAGTATTCTTATTTTATTTCTCAATAATTGTTTAGATAATTTAGGCTGCAGGATCGAATAAGTTCCTGCTGACCCACAACAAATATGACTATTCTGAACAAAAGTCAAATTGAATCCTGCTGCTGTAAGAATATTTTCCACTGCCCCATTAATCTGAAGGCCATGTTGTAGAGTACAAGGAGAATGGAAAGCTAGTTTTGATCTTTTAGTACAAGATTCCATGTTACTGAGAAGAGTAATGAGTTGTTCAGCCTCATCTTCCAAGATTTCACTAATATCTTTGGTTAGTTCCGAAATGCGCGCAGCTTTTTCTGAATAAATAGGGTCATTTATTAAATAATTCCCATATTCTTTTACAGTTACGCCACAACCACTTGCTGTCATTACAATAGCCTCAACTCCGCATGCTACATTGTTATCACAATACGGCCACCAGGCATCTATATTACGTCTCATATAATCCAGTCCCTCTTGCTGGGCATTTAGATGGTAAGAGATTGCACCACAACAATTTTCTTTTTCTGCTTTAATTAGTGAAATACCAATTTTATCTAATATTCGTGCAGTAGCGGTATTAATATTAGGGGCTATTGAAGGTTGCACGCAACCGTCAAGAACCAACATCTTTCGTTTATGTCTTGCTGGCGGCCATATCCCTGAATTTCTAGATTTAGAAGGAATTAAACCTCTAATTTCTTTAGGTAATAAGGGTTTGACAGCCTGTCCTATTTTGAGGAATACCATGAAAACGTTTAGGTTGGGTAATATCTGCCGCAGGGCGTATCGTACTATCTTAGTTTTTACACTGCGCTCAACTTGCTTTTCAACAACATTACGGCATATATCTATTAACCTCCCGTAGCGTACTCCAGATGGACATGCCGTTTCACATGCCCGGCAGGTAAGACAGCGATCCAGGTGTAATTGTGTTTTCTGGGTTGCTACCTGTCCTTCTAGTACTTCCTTCATAAGATAAATGCGGCCACGTGGACTATCTAGCTCATCATCGAGTAACTGATAAGTGGGGCAAGAGGCTAAACAAAATCCGCAATGGACGCAGGTCCGAAGTATAGCGTCAGCCTCCTTTCCTTCACGGGTATCTTTGACTAGATCAGCTAGGTTGGTCTGCATTTCTTACAGTTCCCGAAACATTCGGCCAGGATTAAATATACCTACCGGATCAAATTTTTCTTTTATACGTTGGTATATTTTCATCATCTGGAGCCCCGGAGGATGAAAGGCAGAATCAGAGTTCTCATTACTACGGAATAGAGTAGCATTCCCACCCGCTAGGATTGATTCTGGACGAATAATATTTTCTTCAGTATCCATACCCTCACCACTACAAGCCAGCCAGCGTAGTGCTCCACCCCATTCAATTAACTGCTGACCCAACAATTTCAGTGGAGGGGAATTAGACTTTAAGGACAAACGCCATAATGAGCTGCTAGACTGAAAGAATGGGTGAGTTTGTTCGCGTATCGAATTCCAAAAGACAGTGCCGTCGGATATTAATTCGCCACCTAATTTAGCACGGGCCGCATGTACTGCAGATTCAGCACCAGAGAGTCGTAGTGTCAGATTATTTTCATAAAAACATGTTGCAGAGATTGGTAGTGGTTTTCCCGCCCATTGATTCATTTTTTCAATAGCCTCTGCTTCTTTCATTTGCATGCGTAATGTTAGCTCAAAAGGTGGTATCGGTAGCACCTTAATAGAAACCTCTAACAGCAGTCCAAGTGTTCCCATTGAACCTGTCATTAAACGTGAAATATCATATCCCGCAACATTTTTGATAACCTTTCCACCAAAATTTAGGTTACTTCCATTGCCGTCTAACATGCGTATCCCTAATACAAAATCTCGGGCAGCGCCGACATATACTCTGCGCGGACCAGATAATCCGCTGGCAACACATCCACCAAGCGTAGCTTCAGGCCCAAAATATGGTGGTTCGAAGCCTAGCATTTGATTTTGTTTCTGTAGTTCAGTTTCAAGGTCAGCAAGGGAAGTTCCAGTGCGCGCAGTCATTACTAGTTCGGTTGGATCGTAATCAATAATTCCAGTATAAGCTGTAGTACTAAGAATATCATGACCATCTCTATTCATAGAGTTTCCATAAAAGTCTTTACTACCCCCGCCACGTATAAATAATGGTGTTTTAGACTTTGCTGCTGTGCGAATGGTATTTGTATACTGGTCAATAATATCTTGCATAGATTTTATTTTGAGGGTTGTCTTAATTTGTCCAGTTAGTTCTTCAAAATCTAGGTAAATCTGGAAATTTTTCTTGATTTTTATGTACATGCATAGCGCCGTGTTCGGCGCAACGGCGCAAAGACGGCACTGCTTTTCCTGGATTTAGCAACCTATCAGGGTCAAATGCTGATTTTACAGCATGAAATATTTCTAATTCTTTTGTATTAAATTGGGAACACATTTGATTAATTTTTTCTATGCCAACGCCGTGTTCACCGGTAATTGTTCCGCCAACTTCTATACACATCTCCAGTATTTCCGCTCCAAATTCCTCTGTTCTTTTTAGTTCTCCCGGCTGGTTGGCATCGTATAGAATTAATGGGTGTAAATTACCATCACCTGCATGAAAAACATTCATACAACGAAGCCCATATTTTATAGAAAGTTTTTCAATGCCAGCTAATACTCGCGCAAGATTTCTACGCGGTATAGTGCCATCCATACAGTAGTAGTCAGGTGAAATACGGCCAGCTGCTGGAAATGCAGCTTTACGTCCGGCCCAGAATGTAAGCCGTTCAGTCTCGTTATGTGATGTTTTGATATCTACTGCACCACTTTTTTTCATAATTTCATTAATACGCTTAATTTCATCCGCCACTTCTTCTTCTGTACCATCAGACTCACATAGCAGAATTGCTTCTGCATCAAGGTTATAGCCGGCATGGACAAATTCTTCAACAGCGCGAGTAGTTAGTTTATCCATCATTTCCATACCAGCGGGAATAATTCCTGCTCCGATCACATTAGCCACCGCATTCCCAGCCATTTGAATGTCATCAAAGGCAGCCATAACTACCTGAGCCTTTTCCGGTTTAGGTAAAAGCTTCACTGTGATTTCAGTAACGATCCCTAGCATACCTTCACTACCTGTCATAAGTGCCAACAAATCGTAGCCCGGAGTATCAAAACAGGCCCCACCAATTTCGAGGCACTCCCCTTCAATAGTAATTACTCTAAGTTTAAGAATATTGTGTACGGTAAGTCCATATTTTAGGCAGTGCACACCACCAGAATTCTCAGCTATATTGCCACCAATGGAGCAAGCAACCTGTGAAGAGGGGTCAGGTGCATAATAAAGACCGTACGCCATTGCAGATTCACTAATTGCAAGATTACGAACCCCTGGCTGTACTCGTGCTGTTCGTGTAATTGGATCAACCTCAAGTATTTTCTTCAATTTGGTAAGCGATAATAGAATTCCCTTGGCATGAGGTAGCGCGCCCCCAGACAGCCCTGTACCTGCGCCGCGTGCAACAACAGGAGTCTTTGAATCGTTACAAACACGCAGAATTTTTATAATCTCTTCTTCAGTCTCAGGCATTACTACAATCATTGGTGTTTGCCGGTATGCTGATAAACCGTCACACTCATATGGTTTTAGATCTTCTGTTTCATAAAGAACAGATTCAGGCGGTAAAAAATTACGTAGATTACTGACGAGTTCGGGAGGATGCATGGATTTAGGTTTCCTGAGCATTTAAACTGACTAATTTTTCCAGAGATCGGATCATTACAGAGCTGTCCAATTTGGCATCACCCTGAGCGGTGCAGGCATTAAGAAGCTCTAGTGTGGCTGTAGTGTTAGGTAAATTTATTCCTAGTGCACGTGCATTGGAAAGTGCAATATTCAAGTCCTTCTGATGTAGTTCCACACGAAACCCTGGTTCAAACGCTTGGTTGATCATGCGTTCACCATGAATTTCCAAAACACGAGATGATGCAAATCCACTCATTAGTGCCTGACGTACTTTGTTCTGATCAACACCTGCTTTAGATACAAGGAGCAGTGCTTCACCTACTGCTTCAATAGTTAGCGCAACGATAATCTGATTTGCAATTTTACAGATTTGTCCGGCGCCATTGTCTCCTATCAGAGTTATTTTTTTGCCCATTAACTCAAGAAGGGGCTTTATTTGTATAAAAATTTTCTCTTCAGCACCAACCATAATGGTAAGCGTTGCATCTTTTGCTCCGGTATCACCTCCTGATACCGGAGCATCTACATAATAACAATAAAGACGGTTGATGTCGGAAGCAAACCTCTTGGTTTCAACAGGAGAAATTGAGCTCATATCCATTACAATTTTCCCCCGGCTCAATCCTTGCGCAACACCATTCTCACCAAATAGCACTTTTTCTACGTCTGGTGTATCCGGCAACATAGTGATGATAATGTCAGCTTCCTGTGCTACTTGTTTGGCAGAGACACAAGGTTTTCCACCTTGTTCGATTAATCCTTTAGGTATGCCACTTCTAGAATAGAGGGATACCGAATGACCACTTTTTATAAGGTTAGAAGCCATTGGATTTCCCATAATACCTAGACCAATAAAACCAATGTTTGCCATAATCTTACGTTTTATAGAATATAAAATTTATTGTCGCTATTACTTAGATTCTGTTTAAAGTCTTTTTAGTTTTACTGCTTTATGTGAAATTTACTTAAATAACCGGACTAATCCGATACCGGGATCGTCTGAACGCATTAGAGCTTCTCCCACAAGAAATGTGTGGATATTATGATCACGCATCATAGTCACATCAGATGGTTCTAATATTCCACTTTCAGTGATGACGATATGCGCTGCAGAATCTTCGGTTATATTTTTTGGAAAATGGTCAAGAAGATTTAAAGTGGTATTTAGCTTAGTTTCAAAAGTTTGCAGGTTACGATTATTGACACCAATTAAAGGCGTATTTAATTGAAGAGCAAGTGCCAACTCTGTTTCATTATGTACCTCTACTAGGACCGCCATACCAAGAGAATGGGCCAGAGATTCTAGTTTTAGCATTTGAGGGACCGCACTATCCTTCTCTCCATTTCCCCCTGTAAACTGAGGAAAATCTAAGAAAACCGATACGATAAGCAAAATACAGTCTGCTCCCATGGCACGTGCTTCGACAATCTGATACTCATCAAGCATAAAGTCTTTGCGCAGAACTGGTAAATTACATGCCTCACGTGCTTGTTTTAAGTCTTCTGCATCACCTTGAAAGAACTGCTTGTCAGTAAGTATGGATAAGCACGTTGCACCATGAGCAGCATAGCTGCGGGCAATGCTAGCGGGATCAAAATGATCTCGTAATAAGCCTCTACTGGGACTTGCTTTTTTAATCTCTGCAATAACTGCTGGAGACCCAGAAGCAATGCTATTACGGATGGCACCTGTAAAATCACGGGGCGGTAAAGCAGAATTAGCGTTAGCATTAATTGTTGCTAGAGACTTTCTATCCTTTGCAGCAGAAATCTCTTTTATTTTTACGGTAAGTATTTTTTGTAGGATATTGGTCATCTACAGTCTTTATCAAAAATTGATAAGTAAAAGTATATTGGGTTAGGAAGAGTATTAGACGAAGATAAGTTTACTATTAGTTTCTATTGGTAAATTGTATCAGCTCTTGTAATTTTTCTCTGGCTAAGCCATTTTCTATTACTATACGGGCTTTTTCCACACCTAGCTCCAGAGAATCTGTTATGCCGGAAACATAAATTGTTGCCCCGGCATTAAGCAGCACAATATCCAGCGCTGGTCCAGATTGATTCTCCAGAACAGATAGTATTACGTCTTTAGATTGCTCACTATTCTGAACTGCAAGGGTTGAAATATCAGATACTTTAATACCAAAATCTTCTGGCTTAATAGAATATTCAGTTATTTCTCCATTCCTAAGCTCTCCCACTTTGGTCTCACATGCAGTCGTGATTTCATCTAGTCCATCATGGCCATGCACAACCAACACATGTTGGCTATTTAGCCGTTGCAGGACACGAACTAAGATTCCAACAAGTTCAGGACTAAATACTCCTAGCACCTGATTTTTTGCCCCGGCAGGATTTGTTAATGGGCCTAGTATGTTAAATAGGGTGCGCACTCCTAGCTTATGACGTACCGGTGCTATATTTTTCATAGCACCGTGGAAATTAGGAGCAAACATAAAACCCACGCCAATTTCATTAACAGCCTGGGCTACTTGTTCGGACGTTTGATTAATATTGACACCCAGAGTTTCAAGCACATCAGCACTTCCTGATTTACTTGAAACTGAACGCCCTCCATGTTTAGCAATGCGGGCTCCGGCCGCCGCGGCAACAAATGCTGCAGCAGTGGAAATATTGAAGGTATGGGCAGTATCACCACCAGTACCACAAGTATCTACCAGATTTTGAGGATTGGTGAGATCTACTTTTGTAGCAAGATTACGCATTACCTGCGAGGCTGCAACAATTTCTCCAATAGTCTCTCTTTTAACTCTTAGGCCAACAATGATGGCAGAAGTAAGCTCAGGCGAGATCTTTCCTTCAATGATCTGGTCCATGAGTGAGCGCATCTCATCATGAAGAATTTCATGGTGATCTATTAAACGCATAAGAGCTTCTTGCGGGGTCATGATTAAATCCTCTGCTAAGATATTCTAATATTATTTGCTTCTATCAATTATTGGGTAAGAAAATTTTTGAGTAATTTATGTCCATGTTCAGTCAGAAAAGATTCTGGATGAAACTGTACACCTTGAATCGCCAGATCTTTGTGACGTACACCCATAATTTCACCATCTTCTGCCCTTGCAGTTATTTCCAGACAATCTGGCAGGCTTTTTTCTTCAATGGCCAGAGAATGGTAGCGGGTGGCAGTAAATGGATTAGGTAGGTTATGAAATACACCCGTATCATTATGAGAAATTAACGTAGTTTTCCCATGCATTAACTGCTTAGCATGGATAATTTTTCCACCAAATGTCTGTCCTATGCTTTGGTGACCCAGACAAACGCCTAATATTGGAATTTTTTCACAATAGCGTTCAATTAACGATATCGATACTCCTGCTTCCATAGGTGTGCAGGGGCCAGGAGAAATTACAATAAATGATGGTTCCAGCTTTATTATTTCGTCTGGTGTAATTTCATCGTTACGAAATACTGCTACATCCTCTCCAAGCTCCCCGAAATACTGCACTAAGTTATAAGTGAAGGAGTCGTAATTATCGATCATCAGCAGCATGTTATTCTATCCATGTTGTAGTCATTAAGTAGAGCTAGCCAGAATTATGCCATGATAAGATGGAGGAAGTATCATATATGGGTTAGAGAGTTCCATATAGAGTGAAATATGAATAAAGATAGCTAATTAGGCTGAGCGCTATTAGATTTTTTACTAAACTAATACTTCTACTGGCTCCGGGTGATTAAGGAACTTAGTTGGGCTCGCTGTTAATCCATAAGCGCCGGATTGAAATACAACAATTAAATCTCCGACATCAGCCTTTGCCATTTCAACTTCGTCTGCTAATAAATCCAGAGGAGTGCACAGTGGGCCAACAACCGTAACGCTTTCTCTTTCATGGCCGACTACCTTATTACCGACCACCACAGGATAGTTCTTGCGGATTACCTGACCAAAATTGCCAGAAGCTGCTAAATGGTGATGTAACCCACCATCCGTTATTAGAAAAACTCGCTTCCTTGATATTTTTCTCTCAAGAACACGGCAAACATAGATACCTGATTCAGCCACGATATATCGTCCAAGCTCAATTTCAATTCTTGTATTAGGAGCATGTTTCTTTGTTTCATTAATTAGGCGATGTAAATTTTTGCATACTGATTTTAGGTCCAGTTCTTTATCACCAGGAAAATAAGGGATACCAAATCCGCCGCCGATATTAAGCAGTCGGATTGGGCAAGAAGCCTGTTTGGCCAGGGAAAGTCCGAGTTGTATAGTTCTTTCTTGTGCCTCTTGGATAGCAGCAGCATTCAGGTTTTGTGAGCCGCAAAATATATGAAATCCTTCAAAATTCAGCTTAAGTCCATGCATTCTTGCCAGCATAGATGGGACACGCTCTGCATCAACTCCAAACTGTTTGGCCCCCCCACTCATTTTCATACCAGACGATTTCAATTCAAAATTAGGGTTGACCCGTATCGCTACTTTAGGACAGATACCAAGATGTTGGCCAAGTATTGCGATACGCTCCATTTCTTGTTTTGATTCCATATTTAAGGTAACGCCAGAGGCAATAGCACAGCTGAGTTCGTTATCTTTTTTTCCAGGACCAGCAAAACTAATTTGACCGGGAAGTATTGGCGTATCAAGGGCAACTCTTAATTCACCTACTGACGCCACATCTATTCCGTCTACTATGGCAGCTAGATGTTGCACGACAGCAGGCATGGGATTGGCTTTCATCGAATAGCGGATTTGTACCTCAGGAGGTAAATATTTGCGTAAAAGAGCAACCCGGTCTGTAATAAGTTGTCTGTCATATGCATAGAACGGAGTCGTACCTACTCGCTGTGCCAATTGGGAAAGTGACATACCACCAATCTGAAGACTGTCTTCAATCAAAGAAAACTGGGTCATAGGGGCATGTTTTAAAAGTATTTTTTTCATTTTTTAGCTTTGACAGTATTTTCTTGTATTTCCTTGGAAAGGAGTTTTCTATCTATTTTACCGTTAGAGTTATGTGGTAATGGTGCCTTTTTAAATATAATTTGACTGGGCAGCATGAAAGCAGGAAGGTTAAGTTTACAGGCTGCTAGCAATGCATCTGCATCAACATTTGTACCCTCTCTAGGCGTTACAATCAAGACTATGGCTTGTCCAAGAACGAGATGGGGGATTCCAATAGCAGCAGCTTCATCTATAAGTTTAGTCGCATAAATTACTTCTTCTATTTCGGTAGGGCTTACACGATAACCAGAAGTTTTTATCATTTCATCTTGGCGGCATATAAAATATAAGTAGCCCTCTTTATCAGAACGTACTGTATCACCTGACCATACTGCTATTTCCGGGGTGGGCAGCCCAGTTTTTTGATGAAAAAAAGGCCGAAATCGTACTGAAGTTTTTTCAAGGTTATTCCAATATCCCATAGATACTAAAGCTCCTCTATGTACTAATTCTCCTGGTTCGCCAGGAGCGCATTCCGTTCCATCCTCCCGTAATACCAGAACCTCAGCATTAGGAATAGCCTTGCCAATGGAATTAGGTCTGGTATCTATTTCCTGAGGAGATAGGTATGTTGAACGAAAAGCTTCGGTAAGACCATACATTAGAAATATTTTGGTTTTGGGAAGGATGCCACGGAGCATACCGAGTGTAGCCTGCGGCATTGTGCCCCCCGAATTTGTAATATACCGCAATGAGGTAATTTTTGGCCAATCTAGCTGTGCTAATTGAATCCACAAAGGGGGAACAGCTCCTAGGCCACTAATTTCTTCCGCCTGAATTATTTCAATGATTTCCCGTGGAAAAAGATGGTTCGATAAAACGCATGTGGCGCTTGTATGAAATGCCGTAGTAAGTTGATTAAATCCATAATCAAAACTTAGTGGCAGAACTGACAGAATTCGATCATCGGGACCATTTTCTAGGTACTGAGCCACACTTTCAGCTCCTGCAACTATATTTCGATGGGAAAGGACTACTCCTTTGGGCTTACCAGTGCTACCTGATGTATAGAGAATCGCAGCCATATCGCTATCAATTATTCTAAATCCCCTAATGGAGGCAGAGGGAGAGCATAATTGATCCCAAGATATAATATTCAGGCCAGAAATTACAGGTAGCTTCTCTTCTGAATCAACGACTACTATAGTATGTAGATCAGGGCACTGTGGTAGCACAGTAATAAGTAAATTCAGTCTGTCAACTGAGGTCACCAGGATCTTTACATTACAATCACATAAGATATAGGAAACTTGTTCTGGTTTGAGAATAGGGTTGACGGGTACAAATACCCCGCCAGCTGCAGCTGCACCAAACAGAGAGATCACTGTTTCATAACGTTTTTCTAGATATACAGCTAGACGTTCATTCCGATACAGTCCCTGGGAAATAAGGTTAGAAGCTACATTCTCTACCTCTTCGGACAGGGTAGCGTAGTCCTTTTTGGTTCCTTGATAGACAAGTGCATCTAAATCAGGGGTCTGATTCGCAGATTTATAAATTAATTTATGTACAAGATTCGACATTTTGAAAGAATTATTGATAGATAAACAAATATTATTAGGTGGTTAATTAGGTGGTTATTTAATTATTTCATTCCACGGTTTTTTATAAGGGGTAGATTCAAGTTCGAAGCAACACCTGAAGGTGGATTCGTGTAGCGCACCGTCTTCCACAAAGAATACCTCATCTGGGTTATTATTACGCAATTAATCGTTAGGAATTTAGTTGATAAAACCTAGACTTGTCTGTCATGAACAGGCTACAATTCTAGCTTTTAGGGAATCTTAGTATCATGCATGTTTCTCGTGGGATCCCTATTCTGGCTAAAGATTCTACTGCACTTACTATAGGTAATTTTGATGGAGTTCATTTAGGCCATCAGGCTATGATCATTCGCCTGAATGAAGCAGCTTCTCGGCTTAACCTTGCCTCCTGTGTCATGATTTTTGAGCCCCATCCTCGTGAGTTTTTTACACCAGATAAGGCGCCAATAAGACTTACCAGTCTTCGGGAGAAACTTGAATTATTGGCGGAGTTGAACGTAGAACGTGTGCAGGTCTGTCATTTTAATTCTGATTTTGCATCAATTAGTGCGGAAGGATTTATAGCAAGAATTCTAAATCGTGGACTTTCTGTTCGCTGGATATTGGTGGGTGATGATTTTCGATTTGGTGCTCTTCGTAGAGGTGACTGCGCGATGTTGAAAGCTTCTTCCTTACAATATGGCTTTGAAGTAGAAGAAATGGACAGTTATACCTTAGGTAATTTAAGGGTTTCAAGCACAGCAATACGGGGGGCGTTGGCAGCGGGAGATTTAGAGAGGGCTAAATATCTTTTGGGCCGCCCTTATAGTATTAGTGGCCGGGTTATCGGAGGTAACAGGCTAGGGAGAAAAATAGGCTTTCCTACTGCTAATATTCAGTTGAGGCATAATCGGCCACCAGTATCTGGTATTTTTGTAGTTAAAGTATATGGTACGGATGAAGCATCTCCACAAACAGAAGTACATGGTGTGGCTAGCTTAGGTGTCAGGCCCACCGTATGTGAAAATGGCAAGCCAGTTCTTGAGGTGTATTTGTTCAACTTTGAGAAAGAGATATATGGTTGTCATTTACGAGTAGAATTTTTACAAAAACTTCGAGATGAAGAGAAATACTCGGACCTTGAGGAGCTTACTAGGCAAATTGGATATGATGTAGAAAATGCAAAGAATTATTTTTTAAGTTCTCAATCACCAGTAAATATAAAGAAAATTTCATGACAGAGTATAAAAAAACGCTTAATTTGCCTGATACACTTTTTCCAATGCGCGGTAATCTTGCTAAGCGTGAGCCCGTTATGCTAGAGAACTGGAAGAATAAAGAACTGTATCAGAGGATTCGTGAAGTTTGTAAAGGGCGGCCAAAATTTATTTTGCACGATGGGCCACCATATGCCAATGGTGATATCCATATTGGTCATGCAGCCAATAAAATTTTCAAAGATATTATTATAAAAAGTAAGACACTCGATGGCTTTGATGCGCCATATATCCCTGGGTGGGATTGCCATGGCCTACCAATTGAGCATCAGATAGAAAAGAAACATGGCAAGAATTTACCCGCAGATAAAATGCGAGAATTATGTCGGGTTTTTGCAAAAGAACAGGTTGAGAAGCAAAAAGCTGGCTTTATTCGGCTTGGAGTGTTGGGGGACTGGGACAGGCCTTATCTAACTATGGACTATCAGATTGAGGCTGGAATCATTCGTGCACTCGGAAAGATTCATAAGAAAGGGTATCTTTATCAGGGACAAAAGCCTGTCAATTGGTGTATTGACTGTAGGTCTGCGCTTGCTGAAGCAGAAGTAGAATATGAGGATAAAATTTCATCAGCAATAGATGTAGCATTTCTAGTAAACGATAATGACGCTCTTGCCAAAGCAATAGGTGTGCCGGTTATCAGTGAACCAGCTTTTGCTGTAATCTGGACAACTACACCCTGGACCTTACCAGCTAACCAGGCGGTAAGTGTACACCCAGACCATAATTATCATTTGATTCGTACGAATAAGGGACTATTGATTCTGTCAGGTGAAATTTATACCGGAAGCAAGTCTGTTGAGTCATCTGTAATCGATAAGGAATCAACCCAAGACGTTCCAGAAAATTTATCTCTTAGTCAGTTTTGTTTGACAAATTATGGCTTAGAAAATTTAGGAGTGGTTGGTGCCTGTAAGGGGTCAGCACTTAATCTGATCAAGTTGAAACATCCATTTGATGATCGGTTTGTACCAATCGTTTGTAGCAAGCATGTTACAACTGATGCGGGAACAGGACTAGTACATATTGCTCCTGCACATGGTGTTGATGATTATGTTGTTGGTCAGAAATATAGTTTGCCGGTAGATAACCCGGTTGATAATGAGGGTAAATTTTACAACCACATACCACTTGTGGGTGGATTGTCAGTTTGGAAGGCTACCGAAGTGGTGGTTGGAGAATTGAACAAAAATAATTTGTTATTGTATTCAGATAAATTTCAACATAGTTATCCTCATTGTTGGCGACACAGGACACCAATTATATTTCGTGCTACTAGGCAGTGGTTCATTGGTATGGATGTTCCTCCAGTCTGCAATGATGTTTCACAAGATTTAAGTTCTGTGGCAGGGCTACCAGATAGCCAGGATAATATTCGGAACCGAGCTAACTCTGCAGTAACTTCGACTGAATTTTTTCCGACTTGGGGCCGTGCCCGGTTGGAGTCGATGATTAAGAATCGTTTTGATTGGTGTGTATCGCGCCAAAGAAAATGGGGCGTTCCTATGGCGATTTTTGTACATAAAGAAACTCATGAACCACATCCAAATACTGAGTTATTTATTGAAAAGATTGCGAAAATGGTTGAACAGAAAGGAATTGAGGCATGGTTTAGCTTGGATATAACAGAGTTTATGGGAGAAGAATCAAAAGACTATAAAAAATTAACAGATACTTTAGATGTTTGGTTTGATTCCGGTACTACACATGATACCGTTTTGAAATTATCTGAAGAGATAGGGTTTCCTGCGGATTTATATTTGGAAGGCTCTGATCAGCACCGGGGTTGGTTCCAGTCTTCTCTTCTAACAAGCTGCGCTATTAATAATGGTCAGGCCCCCTACAAAGCATTGCTTACTCATGGTTTTGTAGTAGATGGCAATGGCCATAAAATGAGCAAGTCAAAAGGTAACGTCATAGCTCCTCAGAAAGTGGTAGATACTTTAGGTGCTGATATTTTAAGGTTATGGGCAGCATCAACCGATTACTCTGGTGAGATTTCTATTTCAGACGAAATTCTGAAACGAGTGGTGGAAAGTTATCGCCGCATCCGTAACACACTACGATTTTTACTAGCTAATCTGTCAGACTTTAATTTCGATAAAGACTTTGTGGAAGAAGACCAATGGCTAGAGATTGATCGCTATATGCTAACGTTTACTAGGTCATTTCAGGATGACCTGATACAGAGTTATCACCGCAATGAATTTCATGTAGTAGTAAATAAATTACACTATTTCTGCTCTGAAGACTTGGGTGGATTCTATCTAGACATTCTTAAAGATCGGCTTTATACGGCTAAACCCACAGGTTTGTCGCGACGTTCAGCGCAGAGCGCACTATTTCATATTACACATAGCCTAGTACGCTTGCTTGCACCTATTCTAAGTTTTACTGCAGAAGAGGTGTGGGGAAACCTTACAAGCAAAGAGGGTGACAGTGTATTGCTGCATACTTGGTATAAACTTCCGTTACAAACAACGGATACTAAATTATTAGTGCAGCGCTGGACAAGACTCCGGGAATTACGTTCTGCGGTGCAAAAACAACTAGAGGAATCGAGAGCGAAGGGAATCATTGGCTCATCACTTTCAGCAGTTGTAAATATTTCTGCTGCTGGTGATGATTTTTCTCTTCTAGATAGCCTTGGAGACGATTTAAGACTAGTTTTTGTGGCTTCAGAAGTAGAGGTAACGAGAATTAAAGATTCTTCAGAAAGAAGTATTCTTGTGACTCCGAGCCCCCACTCTAAGTGCGAGCGCTGCTGGCACTATCGTAAAGATGTCGGCTATAAGGTAGATCACCCCACTATCTGTGCTAGATGTGTTTCTAATCTTTTTGGGCAGGGCGAAGAACGTAAATTTGCCTGAGCTTAAAATTAAACGAGTATTTATTTAATTCTTGTAAGATAAGTATAGTAATTATATTTTATGGCCCTAGTAGGGGCTAGCTTGAATATTAATTATTCATAAAAAATGGATCGAAATGAAATTTCGTACTAGTTTAATCCTTGCATTAGTTATCCTTATACTGGATTTTGTTACTAAGCGTTGGGTCGAATCAGAATTGATTTATGGGCAACAGGTTCCATTAACAAGTTTCTTTAATTTAGTTCTGGCATTTAATGCTGGAGCAGCTTTTAGTTTTTTAAGTGATGAGTCTGGTTGGCAGCGGTGGCTCTTTAGTGGAATTTCTATATGCGCTTCAGTTTTGATTATTTATCTTCTAAAAAAACATTTTTTAGAAAAACTATTTTGTGTTTCATTAAGCTTTATATTAGGTGGTGCTCTAGGAAATTTATGGGACCGAATAGCCCTTGGTTACGTAGTTGATTTTCTAGATTTTCATTATGGTGGCTACCATTGGCCAGCATTCAATGTAGCTGATTCGGCAATATGTGTAGGGGCATTGCTTTTAATACTTGAAAGCTTTAAGCATAAAGAAAAGTAATTAATAGCTGTTTAATAACATCATGCATGCTTTCCAATTGAAATTTGGCTCTTATAGTTCTCTCCAAGAGTTAGGGCTTTATTTTTTGATTGACCAGTATGCCTCTTATAATTTAAAAAGACTCCTTTTTCGCCTGTTGGTTACGACACAGTACAGAGGATGGATAGCGATTTTATTCGAGAATAAGGATTTATTTATTTTGCTTGGGGCTATTTGAAGAAATAGGCAGAAATAATGCGGGTATGGGTTTTTCTTTCCGTTGATTCTTAGGATGAGAATCAGGTTTATTTTTAACTAAAGATAGTGATGCTACGGCTGTAGTCACGGGCTCTGACTTGCTCTTTGTTGGGCTAGTCTTTGTGGTGGGAACATAAGGTTGGCTGAATAACGGGTCCTTCTGTTCATTTGATTGTGTTTCTTTGGAATAATTTTTTTTCTGCGAACCAGGTTCCAAGATTTTTTTGTTGTTTGTATGAGTATCTTTTACTTTTTCTTTAGTGTGGCCACGGAGCTTTTTTTCACCAGGCTTTCTTGTGGGTTTTACCAAACCACTTTCTGCTCCCGGTTCAAACCCAGAAATTATTTCTTTTGTGAGTTTAACTTTTATAAGTTTCTCGATACCTTCAAGTAATTCTTGCTCATCTCCACATACTAGTGAGGTTGCCCATCCTTTTGTGCCGGCACGACCAGTCCTACCTATACGATGAATGTAATCTTCCGGTATGTTTGGCAATTCAAAGTTTGTTACATGCGGTAAATCTTCTATATCAAGCCCACGTGCTGCAACATCAGTAGCAACTAAAACTTTTACTTCCCCTTTTTTAAATTCTTCTAAAGCCTGGGTGCGCTGAGGTTGGCTTTTATCTCCATGAATAGCTGTAGAAGAAACCCCATCTCTTTTTAATTGTTTGGCAAGGTTATTCGCACCATGTTTCGTTCGCACAAATACTAGTACCTGTTGCAGATTCTTAGATTTTATTAGATGAGATAGCAGCTCTCGTTTGCGTTCTCGATCGACAGGGTGTACGACATGTGTCACTAGGTTAGATACGGAGTTGCGTCTTGCTACTTCAATCAATATAGGTTGTATTAGTATATTATTAGCAAGTTTCTTGATTTCCTCGGAGAAGGTTGCGGAGAACATTAAACTCTGTCGTTTCTCCGGCATCAATGCAAGGATACGTTTTATATCTGGTAAGAAGCCCATATCTAGCATTCTGTCAGCTTCATCCAGTACCAAAATTTCCACCTGAGAAAGTCGCATTGTTTTTTGCTGTATATGATCGAGCAATCTTCCTGGAGTTGCTACTAAAATTTCTACTCCGGCACGTAGCTCCTTGACCTGTGGGTCCATGCTGACGCCACCATAAACTACAGTACATTTGAGCGGCAAATACTTCCCGTAAGTCTGGACGCTCTTAAATACCTGAGCTGCTAGTTCACGAGTAGGAACCAGAATCAAGCAGCGTATTGGGTGTCTGGCAGGTGATACACTTTTGCTTGCATAGGGCTGTAACCGGTGCAGCATTGGCAGAGTGAAACTTGCAGTTTTTCCTGTCCCTGTTTGTGCTCCACCCATAATATCTTTTCCATCAAGTATTGATGGAATCGCTTGAGCCTGGATAGGCGTAGGATCTGTATACCCCTGATCCTCGATTGCACGAAGAATCTCTGAAGATAGGCCTAGTCGTTCAAATGACATTTATATTACTCTTCAACAATTTGCAATGCTTTGCCGAGGATAAGCCATTAATAAGGATGCTATTCATATTCTATTTTGTACCATTACAAATTTATTCATTTTCCGTTGTTTCCTGAGGAACTCCCTTTCTAGCTTTTTTTGTAATCCATTTGTTATTTTTCTGAATCCACTTTAATAATAGGGGAGCACCGCCAATTGCAACTGCATCAACCAAACAATACCAGGCAGCAACACCGCTTGGAGGGTTTCCTTGTGGCAGCCCAAAAATAGGTTCTAATTCAACCCATCTCCAGGTCCCAGCTGCTGTGCCAATTAATTCTAGCCAGGTAGTGATAAAAAAAGCACCGAGATAAACTAGCGGTGACCGACCTTTAAATAGATAAATCAGAAAAACACAGAACAGTATTGCCCCCACGGCATCTCCCTGCTCAGGAATTCCACTAATTCCCCAAATTGACCATGTGCCACAGGCTAGCACTACAAATACAGAAATTTCCCTTGCATATTTCAAGAAGAACCCAGAGCGGGCAAGCGCAATAGCGGTTAGATAGACCATACCATGCCCAGGTGGGACATAAGCCGGCACATTATCAAATCTATATATGTACCCACCCATATAAATAGAAGCAAAATGTTCACCAACTGTTGCAAAAGCAACTGCTATTACAACCTGTGTTCGCACATCTTTATTTTCACCAACCAGTAGTCCTATTAAGAAAATCCAGGCAATAACACCCATAAAATTCTGGTTTTCTAGGCTTCCACTTGCATCAACGTTTAAACTTATTGCAACGCAAATAAAAGTAAATGCAGCGATCACATAATCTCGTTTCTTATGAGCATAGTTAATATTATTTTCAGGGAAATAATGCAACATCTATTTTTACCGAATTTTTAAGTAGAGCTTATATTGGGGACGGGGACTTGAATTTGTCCCGTGCACAGAGAATTAACTATTCGTATGCAAATTGATATAAATCATTAGACTGAGTAGTCAATTTACATTGACTGAAAGTTTGGAAATTCCTTTGGTAGTTATTAATAGGAAATAATTTAGAGAGAATGAGGCCTAGTAATTAGACGCTATCAGAGGAACGTAGTCTTACGTTCCTCTTCTCATATTATTCCTCTTCCTCTTCCTCTTCTTCTTCCTCTCTCTTCTTCCTCTTCTTCCTCTTCTTCTTCTTCCTCCTCTTCTTCCTCTTCTTCCTCTTCTTCTACTCTCACAACCATTTCACCCTGTAACTTACTGGCATTGAGATCGGTTTCATCAACCGCTTTATGTACTAGGTTTTGGTGGCAATCGATGCAAGTAGCACCTTCTGTTTCCATCTTCTTATGTGCTGCTTGGGCATCCTCACCTGGTGGCTGTGGATTACGATGACACTCTCGGCAAGTAATACTATCCCATTTCTTCAGATTCATGCGCGCATCATGTGCCATGATTAGACGGCGCTCATTGAATTTCTCTAAAGTAGAGTAATCATTAGCGAACTCTAAATAGAGCTCTCTTGCTCCATCAACCACATGTGTTGCTATTGCTAGATGCAAATTCCCAAGACCCTGAGGGATGTGGCAGTCCTTACATCCTGGATTGGCACCCAATGCACCATAATGGGAAGAGTCTTTTAATTCTTTCTCTGGGTAGGTCATGGAATGACAACTGGTACAAAACTCATTGGTAGAAACAGCTGCTTCACCAGCTAGTACTACGGCAGTCATAAGGATGCCAAGTACCGTACCAATAATCAGACTACTACCGAATATATTTGCTCCGCGTCCCATTATTATTTACCTTTTTTAGATTCTTCAGCTGTAGCTTGGAATTCGTCATGCAATTTGAATTTAGGTTCTCCTGTAAATGCACCTGGTAGTTTGTAATGTTTATGCATAGCTTTGGCATCTGCTACATATTTATCAAAATCAAATGTATATTTCTTATGTACATCTGGAGTAAATGGGGTATACGGTTCTTTCGTTCCCTTCCACCCTGAACCCTCATAATTTAGATGGCAGGCGCTGCAACGTTCAACAAAATCCATGTCCTGCCCGGTAGCTGCAAGCTTCTTGCGTGATGTTGTTTTCCCTTTCTTCTCAAATTTCGCACCCGCTTTACGGTGAATTCCGCGATATTTAGAACCTGCTCCATGGCAGGATTCGCAACCTACACCTTTTTTATATTTACTCGGATCTTCAATTTCGTAACCACCCTCTTGACCAAATCCATCTACGTGACAGCCGACACAGTCTTTATCCTTAGTGTAATCCTTAGCAGGATCCAGCCCAGCTCTCTTCTTAGCTTTGGCCTTCTTATTCGGCTTAAGCGAATTCATTGCTTTAGCATGAGCAGTTTTTTTCCATGACTTAGCCTGGCTTTTGTGGCATGAACTACATTTCTTTCGACCTTCAAACTTTGGATCAGCAGCAGCATTTCCTGCTAGAAATGCAAAAAGGGCTACAGCAGCAAGTGCGTATGTCACAGGATGTCTCATAGTTCTTCCTTCAATAAAAATATGTTTAGAATTTGACTAGAATTGGTAGTTATAGTTCATTTAACGCTTGAACTCTACGCTAAGTTTATGTAAACACAGCAAACCAGTCATACCGCCATTTCGAGTACCGCGAGTATCGCCTGAATCGCTAAAAAAATCAACCAGCGGAGGGCTATATGGATGGGACTTTATATAATTAATTAATTGGCCATTTAATTTATGTGGTTTAATATTGCAGCCTTAATTAGTCTAGAGGCCTAATTTTTATTAGATCTGGTACATATTTCTAGTTGTTTTATGGGACTAATTTAATTGTTGGCCTGAAGCTAACGCGATTTGATATGGGCAACAGAATTATTTTAAATTACTCTTTTTAATTTTAATGAGAATGGTGCGCCCAACACGATTCGAACGTGTGACCCCCGCCTTCGGAGGGCGGTACTCTATCCAGCTGAGCTATGGGCGCTATTAACATGATAGTGTGGCAGATATTATATTTAGCAGCAATAGCACTTTCTGTTCTATTTGTTGTCCTATGAAGTAGATATATTTTTCTTGTATTAATCAGATGTAATCATCTAATTTTATCCCATTATTAATTATCAATTTTATTGAAAGGAAGGGTGCGTAGTGAGTAAAAATGAAGAAGAGTTGCCGAGTATAAAAACACCAAAACAGTTAATTACAGTTGTTCTTTGTGCTTTTGTATTTCCAATTACTATAATTGTGTTACTCGCTCAGTATGTAACCGGAGGTATTTCTGCGGGTAAAGTTGATTCGATTATGTATAAGGAGCTTGTAGCTAAGAGGATTATGCCGGTGGGATCGCTTGTACTGGTAAATTCCTCACCACAGGCTGAAAGTTCACAAAATAAAAAAAATGGCCAAGTAAAGCCTATGGTACCCCCGAATGCAGCTTCTAGTGGAGCAGGAAAAATCGAAGAAATTTATTCTTCCAGTTGTTCTGCCTGTCATGCTAGTGGGGCCGCAGGTGCCCCTAAATTAGGGGATAAAGAAGCATGGGCACTACGCATAAAGAGTGGTAGTGAAATACTTTACAATAGTGCTATTCAAGGTAAAAAAGCAATGCCACCAAAAGGTGGTAATATTAGTCTATCAAATGAAGATGTTAAGGCAGTAGTAGATTATATGGTGACTAAAGCTGAGTAAGTCTATTAGAATTTAATATCTAAAAGAGGGGTAGCTTTAGCTGCCCCTCTTTTTAGTAGGACACATTATTTATGGCTACTTATGCAATTGGAGATATTCAAGGTAGTTACAATGAGTTTAGGCGGCTCCTTGATTTGATCAATTTTAATGCAAAAGATAAGCTTTGGTTGGTTGGCGATATTGTCAATCGAGGGCCAGATTCTCTTCTTTTGCTACGCTTTCTCAGAGAAATGAATGATGCGGTCATTGCTGTACTCGGAAATCATGATTTGCATCTTCTTATGGTTGCAGAAGGCTTTGCTAAGGTGCAATCTGGCGATACTTTACAGGGCGTTCTCAACGCACCTGACCGAGATGAATTATTGCACTGGTTAAGGCATCAGAGACTGCTACATGCTTCCGGTGAATATGTCATGGTGCATGCTGGTTTATTGCCTTCATGGAGTGTAACTCAGGCTATCAAACTGGCGAAGGAAGCTGAGTTTTTTTTACATAGCAAAGATCACAAGGAATTTCGCAAGTTCTGTTCTCATATGTATGGAAATCAACCTGATCAATGGAGCGCTAACTTAGAAAGCTATGAGCGCATACGAGTAATTATCAATGCTATGACTCGTATGCGTGTATGTACTTATGATGGGAGAATGGAGTTTACTTTTAAAGGTCGGACAGAGGATATTCCAATTGACTACTTACCTTGGTTTGATGTGCCGGGCAGAGTTAGTAAAGAAGCAATTATTATCTGTGGTCATTGGTCTGCACTTTCTTTGCAGGTGAAAAGTAATTTGATTGCGCTAGATACAGGCTGTATGTGGGGCGGGAGCCTAACAGCTATTCGACTGGAAGACAGGAAGATTTTTCAGGTTCCTTGTGCGGCGACATTTAAGGAGATAACGCATTAGTAACAACTTGTTGAGTAATCCGGGCAAGTTCCTGTCGATTTTTTCCACTACTATTTACGGGGTCAGAGAATATTAATTCGACCTCAATCCATGGTTGCTGGAGTATTTTTCTTATTGATCCAAGTAATGAAACGTCGACGTATACAGGTGCTTTACTAAGCACTCCTGATGTATCATAGTAACGAATTGCTACTGGATATAATGAGGCCTCAACTTCAACAGCAGATTGTAATAGCGAAGCATGAAATTTCTTAACTGTAGTTCCGTCGCTGGTAGTTCCCTCTGGAAATATTGCGACAAGGTCCCCGGTAGTTAGCGCATTACTAATGTCCTGATTAATACGTACAATATCAGTAATTTTCTTGCGCTCGATAAATAATGTTCCTACATTTCGGCTCAACCAACCAAGGAATGGCCAGCCTCTAATTTCTGATTTAGCAACAAAACGAGAAGGACAAACTGTTATTAGAGAATATACGTCTAACCAAGAAACATGATTAGCTACCAGCATTACCGGTTGATCCTTGGCATCAGGTAGGGTACCGCTTAAGCGTAATCTAATAGAAAGAATAGAAAGTAGGCCCACGGACCAATTCTTAGACATATTTTTCTGAGCTGGTTGGCTGAGACGTGGATAAATTGCAGATTGCGCCAATCCTGAAATGATATGAAATATTAGACGTATGGCACGAAAAATTTGTGTCAATTTGCTAGTAGTGTTTCTCATGACCTATTGTCAATAATGGTGAGAAATTCTGAGAAATTGTAATTTAGAGTTTTTATAATAGATGCCTTATTGTAATAACAAGAAGAAAATACAACCACCTCGTTAAGAATATACTAGCTGTATTAATTCATATGTAAATATAATTAATAATAGGTGGAGTAGAGCCACCCCATAAGAAATAATTCTTATGGAATACGGCTGCCGAATTCTTCAAAATAACGCTGAGCTATTTCTTCGCTGCTGAAACTATGATTCTGTCCCCCGCGTTGAGAGATTTTTAATGCCCCCATAAGTGAGCCAAGTTGCCCGGTTGTCTGCCAGTCCATTTGATTAGCAATGCCATATAATAACCCTGCACGATAAGCGTCACCACACCCTGTTGGGTCGAGCTGTTCATCTGACTTTACACATGGGATATCAATCTGTTTGCCATTGGAGAAAATAACAGATCCTTGTGCTCCCTTTGTTACAATTAATCCTTTAACAAGCTTTGCTAGTTCTTCTAGTGTGCATTCAGTTCGTTCTTGTAGTAACTGACTTTCATAGTCGTTAACAGTGACATAATCTGATTGCTTAATAAAATTATGTAATTCTGTACCACTAAACATTGGTAGTCCTTGGCCTGGGTCAAATAAGAAAGGAATTCCAGATTCATGAAATTCTCGTGCATGTTGTAGCATACCATCACGTCCATCCGGAGAAACGATACCAAGGCCAATATCTTTTGCATCTGCCACATGATTCTTATGTGAGAAATTCATCGCGCCGGGATGAAATGCTGTAATTTGATTATCTGCCAGGTCAGTTGTTATAAATGCTTGTGCAGTAAAAGTATCTTTTACATGTTTGATATGGGTCTGAGCCAGATTTAATTTTTCTAGCCGATTGGCATATGGTTGATAGTCTTCACCGACCGTTGCCATAATAAGTGGTGCCCCACCAATCATCGCTAAATTATAGGCAATATTGCCAGCGCAACCACCAAATTCACGTCGCATATCCGGAACCAGAAAAGCCACATTTAGAATATTTATTTTTTCAGGTAAGATATGATTCTTAAAATGATCATGGAACACCATGATCGTATCGTAGGCAATGGATCCGCAAATGAGAGTACGCATAGTTTTTAGTTCAACATCAGAAATTTATTAGTAAAGGCTTAAACAAATCCAGGTTTCAGAGGGAGGCTCTTTTAATAGAAACGAGGGTACGGTGACCTGTCTTCATTTTTATTAAAAATTTATTGTTTCCAGGTTAAATCCAACTCACGTGCAGCTTTAACATCATCTAATCTTTGCAAGCTGGTAGTGTGAGGTGCGGTCTTTAACATCTCCGGGTCTGTATATGCTTCTTCTAAGATTTCTTTCATAGATAGAACAAAAGAATCAAGGGTTTCTTTAGACTCTGTTTCAGCCGGCTCTATTAGTAAGCACTCGGGGACCAGAAGTGGGAAATAAGTAGTAGGGGCATGGAACCCTTTGTCAATTAATCTTTTAGCTACGTCCATTGCGGTTATGCCAGTTTTTTCTTTCAGATCTTTTAGTGTAACAATAAATTCATGACTGGCCCGGCGATTAGGATAGGCTATTTCAAAGCCGGCTTTGCTCAATTCCTTCATTAAGTAATTCGCATTGAGAGTGGCAAACTCAGCTATACGGTGCATGCCTTCAGCTCCTAGTAAACGAGAATAAATATATGCTCGTAACAACACTCCTGAATTTCCCATATGCGCAGAGAATCTACCAATGGACTGAGGTATTTCTTTTTCAGTTACCCAGCGATATATTCCTTTATCAATAGTTACTACTGGAACAGGTATGAATGGAAGCAAACGATCAGCAACTCCTACTGGAGCTGAACCTGGGCCACCTCCGCCATGAGGAGTAGAGAACGTTTTATGGAGATTCATATGAATTACATCAAACCCCATGTCACCAGGTTTTACCTTGCCTAATATTGCATTGAGGTTTGCGCCGTCATAATATAACAATCCTCCTGCTTCATGGACTAGCCTACTCATTTCTACAATATTCTTTTCGAATACACCAAGTGTGGATGGGTTGGTTAGCATTAATCCTGCTGTTTGAGGGCCAACTGCTGCTTTCAAGGCGTCCATATCAACGTCACCTTCTTTATCAGTAGAGATCTCTACTACTTTATAGCCGCACATTACTGCTGTTGCAGGATTAGTACCATGAGCAGCATCAGGTATGATAATTTCAGTACGAGCACGATCTCCGCGGGATTCATGGTAAGCGCGTATCATTGCCACACCAATAAGCTCGCCTTGAGCGCCGGCCATTGGAGTAAGGCTGACACTTTTCATACCAGTAACATCCTTCAGAATTTCCTGCAACTCATACATACAAGCAAGATACCCTTGCCCGGTATCTTCGGGGGCAAGTGGGTGTCGAGAAAGAAATTGCGGGAGCATGGCCAATGAATTGCATGCCCGTGGGTTATATTTCATTGTACAAGAGCCAAGTGGATAAAACTCCGTATCTATTGAAAAATTCTTTTGTGATAGTCGGGTGTAATGTCGCACCGCATCCATTTCAGAGACCTCTGGCAGCATAGGAGGCTTCTTACGCATAAGATTTTGTGGAATGTTGCTAGTTCTTGTTTCTGCCGTCGGAGATTGAGAATAATTACATCTTCCTGGGCGAGAGTGTTCAAATATCAGCATGGTTAAATTTCTTGTCTTATCTGGAGATTATTTTAAAGCAGCCAAAGCTGCATCATAGTTTGGTTCATCTTTTATTTCTGATACTAATTCAGCATGAATCACATTATCCGATTCATCTAATACAATAACAGCACGTGCTGTAAGGCCAGCTAAAGGGCCATCACTAAGGGCAACACCATAATCCTTCTTAAAGTCTGCACCACGCATGGTAGATAATGTTACTACTTTATCTAAGCCTTCAGTTGTGCAGAAACGGCTCATTGCAAAGGGCAGGTCAGCCGAAATTATTAATACAACAGTATTACTGAGGGAGCTAGCTTTCTTGTTAAATTTTTGGGTAGAAATTGCACAGACTGGCGTGTCTAGACTAGGCACTATGTTGAGTACCTTTCTCTTGCCAGTAAAATTGTTCAGCGAAATGTCATTTAAATCTTTGTCGACCAATGAAAAAGCTGGGGCCTTAATTCCTACGCGTGGAAAATTTCCTTCTATTCTGACGTTGTTATCTGCAAACGTGACCATAATTTTTCTCCTTAACTAAGAGTGAAATAGAATCAATCAAAATTACGCTGACTCAATATTAAATGTGCCTTATTCAGATAATACATGGTTCAGACACTCTGTAAATTTAACCAGATCAGCTGGAATTTTTGTTTCAGTTGCGCATACTAATATTGTTTGTCCAAGTTCAGGGTAATATTCTTTTAGATCTAGTCCGCCCAATATTTTTTGTACCTTTAGTTTTTGTAATACGTTCTCTACCGGCATGGGTAACGTTATTGCTGCTTCATAAAACATAGACCCACTGAAAGTTCTTTTTACTCCTTTTATAGCTTCTAGTTGCTCTAAAAGAATCATAGTATTTGCATGAGATTTCTCGGCTATCCGCCGCAATCCTTCGGGCCCTACCAGAGCCATATAAATAGTTGCAGCTGTAACCATTAACCCCTGATTGGTACAGATATTGGAGGTTGCTTTAGAGCGTCTTATATGTTGTTCGCGTGCTTGAAGTGTCAAGACAAAGCCGGGCTTTCCATTTAAGTCCGTGGTTCGACCTATGATACGACCAGGAATTTGTCTGACTAGCCTCTGTTTGCAGGCCATAAAGCCGAAATATGGTCCGCCGCTCGATAGTGGAATACCTAATGGCTGGCCCTCACCAACTGCTATATCTGCACCTTTGCTACCCCACTCACCAGGGGGAGTAAGCATTGCCAAGGCTAACGGGTTGACTACGCCAATAGCTAATGCGTTATTTGTGTGCGCCCAATCAGTTAGTGCATCAACTTGCTCGAGTACTCCAAAAAAATTCGGTTGAGGAATAACTAGTGCTGCAATGTCTTGACCAACAAAGGGGGCCAGACTTTCTAAAAGTATATGACCACATTCTGTGCAGTAAGGAATTTCTATAATTTCAATATTTTGATTTTTTACAATAGCACTTACTACCTTACGATAAACAGGATGAATCGTAGATGGCATTAATACTCTACGTGAGCTTTTGTGAGAACGTACAGCCATCAATACTGCTTCAGCTAGTGCAGAGGCACCATCGTACATACTTGCATTTGATACATCCATGCCGGTAAGGGATGCCATCATGGTCTGGTATTCGTAAAGTAGTTGCAGCGTTCCTTGGCTTGCTTCCGCCTGATATGGAGTATAAGAGGAATAAAATTCACCCCGAGTTGTAATTTGCCATACTGCAGCAGGGATGTGATGTTCATACGCACCTGCACCAATAAAGCTGAGATAGTGACCATCCGTTTCGGCTCGTTCCGACATTAGCCTAGAGATTTCCATTTCATTTAATCCTGATGGGACCTCTTTCAATTTCCCATTTTTTAGATCAGGTGGAATCTCATCGAATAGGTCTTCAATTGAGTTTGCGCCTATGCTTGCAAGCATGGCAGTTACATCTTCTTTAGTATGTGGAATGTATGGCATAGTTTGATTCAATAAATCGTATTTAATAGGTACTAAATATAAACGCCGGAATATAATATATAGAGTGTTATTCGTTCAGTATTTATTTTTTTACAGCATTCTCAATGTGCTTCACTTTCTAGAATTTTTTGATACTCACTTGAGTCAAGCAGGTCATTTAGCTCCTCTATATTAGAGGGATTTATTTTATACAGCCATGCTGAATGGGCATCTTCATTAATTTTTTCTGGTGCTGATTCGAGCTCAGGATTGATTGTAATTACTTCTCCTGATATTGGTGCATACACGTCAGCAGCAGCCTTAACCGACTCAACAACAGCACATTCTTCTCCCTGCTTTAGGTGACGTCCTGCTTGAGGAATTTCTACAAATACCATGTCACCAAGTAATTCTTGGGCATGAATTGTAATTCCAGTCGTAACAGTACCGTCTTCTTCAAGTTTTACCCATTCGTGGGATTTTGTATATTTAAGATGGGTTGGAATATTCATGTCTATGCTCCAATATTAAATAAGGTCACTTTATATTTCATTAAATTAGGCTCTTTCCATTCCGGACAAAAGGATATTTTACTATTCTTGCTCGTAGTGCTTTATCCCGTATTAATACCTGAACCTCATCACCTATAGACACCTCAGCTGATAGCCTCGCAAGTGCGATAGATGAATTTAGTGTGGGGGAAAAACCACCACTAGTAATTTCGCCTACACTACGTTCGGAATTTTGTTGAGCTGATACTTTCTGGTGGCTTCGCAATACACCACGGTCCAATAGTAACAAGCCGAATAATTGATATTTAGCTTGTGTTTTTATAAGTTCTTTTTTGCCGATGAAATTGCGTTCACTTTTTAAATCGACCGTCCAGGATAGACCTGACTCTAATGGATTAGTAGTTTCATCCATATCTTGCCCATAAAGATTCATACCAGCTTCAAGCCGTAACGTGTCACGTGCACCTAGTCCCGCAGGCGCAACTCCTGCTGCATGGAGAGAGTTCCATAAATGCTTGGCATCACTCTCAGGCAGGGTTATTTCAAATCCATCTTCACCAGTATATCCAGTACGTGCAATAAAATATTGCTCAAACATAATTGACTGGAATAACTTTAAATCTTCTGTGGCAGCTTGGGACCCTGGAATAACCTGCCAGACTTTAGCGCGGGCGTTCGGACCTTGTACTGCAATCATTGAAAGGTCCCTGCGTGAGGTAATTTTCAATTCTGGAGCAAGTTCATTGCGCTGGGCCTGTATCCAAGATATATCTTTTTCTGAGGTTCCTGCATTTACAACCATACGAAACCATGACTCAGATAGAAAATAAATGATGAGATCATCTATTACTCCACCTTCGGGATTGAGCATGCAGGTATATAGCGCTTTACCTGGTTGAATCAGCTTATCAACATTATTAGCGACTAATTGGCGTAAAAAATCTCGTGACCCTTCACCTTTGATATCAACAGCAAGCATATGTGACACATCAAACATGCCCGCGTCTTTCCGTATACTATGGTGTTCGTCAAGTTGGGAGCCGTAGTGTAGAGGCATGTCCCAACCACCAAAATCTACCATTTTTGCATTCATATCACGGTGGACTTGATTAAGCGATGTCGTTTTCATTGCAAATATTTTTTAAAAAAAAAAGGTGAGGCCATAATTCTATGGCTTCACCCCTCTATCATTTTTACCTGAGAGATTACGGTAGTTTATCTCGTGTACGCCTTTGTCGGAATTGCCGCAACAGGCGCGCTCTTTTTTGGTGCAAACGGATAATCAGTGATTATACTCTAGCGATAGTGATTAAAACAAGGCGTGCATGTTGCGTTAGGCGTTATTTTTGCTCCCCTAGCTTTTAAATATAGAGATCTTCTGGTCTCAGGAATTGGAAAATTATATAGCGCCAGCATACTTAAAATTTAGAGAAATTCTTTGCTATGCTTAGTAGCGCTGCTGAAATAAAATTATCCCTGCAGTAATCTTATTTCAGCAGCAGCTAAATTCTCCTGTATTCCACGTAATACAAGTACATCGCCGGCCTCTAGCCTAGTTTCTTTATCAGGCAATAATTCTCGTACATTCCTTCTTCGTACAGCAGGAACCTCTACTAAGAAGCCTTCTAAATCTAATTCTCCTAATTTTTTTCCGATTGCTGCCGACCCAGGTACAATCATCACGTTAAGTAAGCGTAGTTGCATTTTTTCTTCGGAGTCTTTTACTTCGTCAGAGATGCCATGATAAAAGCCACGAAATAAACTGTAACGTTGCTCTCGTGTTTCACGCATGCGACTTAGTACACGGGTAAGTGGCACGCCCAAGTGCATGAACGCATGAGATGCAAGCATGATGCTGCCTTCCATGATCTCTGCCACTACTTCTGCTGCACCAGCTTCTTTTAACAGATCAATATCTGAATCATCTAATGTACGTACAACAACAGGGAGCTCCGGGCGTATTGCCTGAACCTGTCTTAGAACCTTAAGGGCTGAAGTAGTGTCGTTATAACTTATTACAATCAACTTGGCACGCATCAATCCAGCAGCAACAAGTACTTCATATCTTGCCGCATCTCCATATACTACTGATTCACCAGCTGCGGCTGCATCGTGAATACGTATTGGGTCAAGATCCAGGGCAATAAAGGGCACTGATTCTTTTTCAAATAAACGGGAAAGATTCTGCCCGCTACGCCCATAGCCACAAAGAATGACATGTTGCTCTTCAGCCATAGTCTGTGCAGCTATGTTAGTAAGTTGCGTAGCACGATTCATCCATTCAGTGGCAGAGAAACGCCGGGCCATATTTTCGCTGTACTCAATGAGGAAGGGCGCTATCAACATAGATAGCACTATCGCCGCCAACACGGGCTGCATGGTAGCGTTATCAACTATGTTTAGAGAATTAGCTTCGGCTAGCAGAACAAATCCAAATTCTCCTCCTTGGGCAAGGCTCAGGCCAGTACGTATTGCAACACCCGAATCGGATCTAAATAGGCGTGAGAGAGTCGCAATTAACAAAGCCTTTATTCCAATTAAGGCTATGAGTAGCAGCATTATCCATAAAAAATTATCTGATACTGCTTGTATATCCAGAAGCATGCCTATTGTTACAAAGAATAGGCCTAGTAATATATCTCGGAATGGTTTGATGTCATCTTCAACTTGATAACGATATTCAGTTTCAGAAATTAACATCCCTGCAAGAAATGCGCCAAGGGCTAATGATAAACCTGCAATCCCAGTAAGCCAGGCTAGTCCCAAGGTGATAAGCAGCACATTTAGTACAAATAACTCAGAAGATTTCTGTCGGGCTACCAGATGAAACCAAGGACGCATCAGTCTCTGTCCCAGGAATAGGATCAACCCAAGTACGACTCCTGCTTTAAGCAGGGCTAGGGCAATCGTAACCCCAAGGTCTGCATTACCGCTATCTACGGTACTTGCAAGTACCGGAATTAAAATCAGAAGTGGCACGACTGCCAAGTCTTGGAATAATAAAACACCTATAATTTGTCTGCCGTGGCCCGAATTAAGCTCTAGTTTTTCCGAAAGCATCTTACTGACGATGGCCGTAGAAGACATAGCTAAAACCCCACCCAATGCTAGCCCTACGCGCCAGTCAATCCCTATCATCCAAGTTACAATCATAACAATGATCATGCTTGTACAGACTTGAGCTGTACCAAAACCAAATACGACGCTCTTCATGGTAACAAGCTTAGGCAGGCTAAATTCTAGGCCAATGCTAAACATTAAAAATACGACACCAAACTCAGCTAAATGATGAGTTTCTGTCGCTTCAGGTATCAAGCCTAATGCGTGTGGTCCAATAATAACGCCAGAAAGTAAATAGCCGAGCATGGGCGGCAGACGTAGAAGACGAAATACAACTACAGCTAGTACAGCGGTGGTAAGAAGAATAAGGACAAGTTGTAGCGTGTTATGCATAGGTAAAACTCTGTGAAAAAGACATTATGTTTAGTCCGCCAATTAATCTAAACTAGAAACATACTATAGTATCGAAAAGTCGCACATTCACAGTATCCATCAATACGTGGTGTTAAAATATAATTTTATTATGCGCTACCTTCATTTTTATGTCAGTACCCCATCTTACCACTGCCCTAAGCGGCGCAATTCTTGATCTTGAAAAACGTATACTTGACGCTATGCCCGCAATTGAGTATTGGTTGCGGGGCCGATTACAGGATCATGCTGTACCATTCTATTGCTCTGTAGATTTGCGTAATAGTGGTTTTAAATTGGCTCCTGTAGATACCAATCTATTTCCTGGTGGATTCAATAATCTCAACCCAGATTTCATGCCATTATGTGTACAGGCGACGATGGCAGCGGTGGAGAGAATCTGTCCCGATACTCATAGTTTATTACTGATACCAGAGAACCATACACGTAACATTTTTTATTTACAAAATGTAGCAGTGTTACAAACTATCTTACGTCATGCAGGAATGGACGTTCGTGTTGGTAGCTTGCTGCCAGAAATTTCTAAAGCTTCAACAATAGATCTTCCTAATGGTGACAGTCTTATATTAGAACCAGTTCAGCGAAAAGAAAATCATTTGATTTTAGATAATTTTGATCCATGCGCTGTGTTGCTTAATAATGATCTTTCTTCTGGCGTACCTGATATTCTTCAAAATCTGGAGCAGACAGTTATTCCACCTATCCATGCAGGCTGGGCGACAAGAAGAAAATCAAGCTTTTTCACAGCATACGACTCTGTAGCAGAAGAATTCTCTAATCTGATTGGCATTGATCCGTGGCTTATTAATCCTTATTTTGGATCGTGTGGAAAAATTAATTTTAGTGAAAAAAAAGGTGAGGATTGTGTGGCAAAGAATGTAGATAAGATCTTGCTTCAGATTAGAGAGAAATATAAGCAATATGATGTTAAAGAGGAGCCTTTTGTGATTGTTAAGGCTGATGCAGGTACCTATGGGATGGGTGTCATGACCGTCAAGAGTGGCGAGGAAGTGCGTAAACTTAACCGCAAGCAACGGAATAAAATGTCAGTTGTAAAAGAAGGTCAGCCTGTAACCAAAGTATTGGTACAGGAGGGAGTATATACTTTTGAAAATATTAATGCAGCAGTGGCTGAGCCTGTTATATACATGATTGATCGTTATGTTGTAGGTGGATTTTATCGGGTACACACTGGGCGTGGTAAGGATGAGAATCTGAATGCTTCTGGTATGCATTTTGTACCTTTATCTTTTGAACCATCGTGCCTGTTACCAGCTAATAAAACCAGCCGAGATTATGACACTAATAGATTCTATGCTTACAGTGTAATAGCGAGGCTGGCTCTATTGACAGCAGCGTTAGAACTAGAGAAAAGTGCAAATGAACCTATAGATTTTGTATCCAAGACTAGCAGAGAGAAGCAGTAACTACTAAAAATTAATGATGAAACTTGCATTTATTCTTGACCAGCTGAGTTCAATTAGAATTGATAAAGATTCGAGTTTTGCCATGATGCTTGAGGCCGCCTCGCGAGGCCATCAGTTGTTTGTAATTCAGCAAGGGGATTTGTTGTGGAAGAATGGTAAAACTGTTGGACTTTCATGTGCGCTGGAATTAAACGGACAGACAGACGCTGGCAGTAACTGGTACAAGGATATGGGGACCGCGGAAATGCCATTACAAGAATTTGATGTTGTGTTAATGCGTAAAGACCCGCCTTTCAATACGGAATATTTATATAGCACGTATTTGTTGGAATTAGCTGAAAAACAAGGCGTGTGTATTATTAATAGTCCGCAGGGGCTACGTGATCATAACGAGAAATTCTCCATAGCGAAATTTCCACAATTCATCGCCCCCACTCTTGTGACAAGGAAAGATCATCTGATAAGAGAATTTCTGAATGAACATGATGACATTATATTAAAGCCCCTTGATGGAATGGGTGGGGCTGGTGTGTTCCGTGTTAATTGCGCTGACTACAATACTAGTGTGATTATCGAGGCTCTTACACATTATGGTACTCGAATGATTATGGCACAGCGTTATATACCTGAAATTTCACAAGGTGATAAGCGTATTTTATTGGTAGGTGGAAAGCCAACTCCTTATGTGCTGGCACGTATCCCCAAGAAAGGAGAGTCTCGCGGTAATATAGCGGCCGGTGGTTTTGGTGTGGCTCAGCCATTAACTAGTCGGGATCATGAAATAGTTAAAGCTCTGGGGCCATATTTGTATGATCAAGGATTAATGTTGGTAGGGTTAGATGTGATAGGGGATTATTTGACTGAGATTAACGTCACAAGTCCTACTTGTATGCAAGAAATCAGAAATATGACTAACTTTAATGTGGCCGGAATGATGATAGATCTAATTGAGAAAAACCATAGGTCTCTGGATAGGAATAGCTAATCATATTTATTTTCCAGCACGTCAGTTAGTACTCCATTGAGAATTTTTTATAAAGTATTCTATTTTTTCAGTAGATAGATTTATAGCATGAAAATAATGTGTATTTGTAGAGTTACTAGAAATTTTGCCTACGGTTGTAGAGATGGAAATATACATCTAATCAATCATGGAGTACCAGCAATGATAAAATGTAATGTATTGAGATTTATTGTTTATTGGCAGGATAAAAAATGATTGGAATTCTAATTATTTCTCATGGGGACCTAGGGAATAGTTTAATACATTGCGCTAATCACGTTATGGGGGAAAAACCAGAGCACCTAATACATCTTGGCGTTACTATCCAGGATGATCCAGACGTTATTATTCTTAATGCACTAGAATTATTAAAGCAATTGGATTGTGGTGACGGAGTATTAATTTTAAGTGATATCTGTGGTGCTACACCATGTAATATCGCTACTGAATTAGTGAATCCAGGTAGAGTCGAGTGTCTGTCAGGAGTAAATTTATCAATGCTGATACGGGCGCTTACTTACCGTGACGAATCGCTTGAGTCATTAGTAGAAAAAGCGTCATCTGGAGGAAAGGAAGGGGTGATGCGTATTTATTCTAGATCTAATAATGCAAACTAAAGAAGTTGAAATTATAAATAAATTGGGTCTTCATGCGCGTGCATCTGCAAAAATTACGCAGTTAGCTGGAAGCTTTCAAAGTGAAGTATGGTTGTCTAGAAATAAACTTAGGGTTAATGCAAAAAGTATCATGGGGGTAATGATGTTGGCTGCAAACAAAGGTTCTAGAATAATTATTGAGACTACTGGCCCAGATGAGGCTGAAGCGATGCTCGCACTTATTACCCTAATTGAAAATTACTTCGGGGAAGATGAATGAGCTTTGTGCTACATGGTATCGGTGTTTCAAGAGGTGTTGCTATAGGGCATGCACACCTTACATCGAATGCTGCATTGGAGGTTGCACATCATATATTGCCACTAAATAAAATTAGTAATGAAATATCCCGCCTTGATGCGGCGTTTACAGCAGTACGTGAAGAACTTAAGGCGCTACATGACTCTGTTATTGCGGGTCCTGCTTCAGCTGAATTTGGTGCCTTTCTTGATTTGCACTGTATGATTCTTGACGACCCAACTCTTTCTTCTGCAGCTAAAACCTACATTTCACGAAATCTGTGTAATGCTGAGTGGGCTGTTACCCAGCAGACAGATGTACTGCTTGCACAGTTTGAGGAAATTGAAGATGCTTATTTGAGGGAGCGCAAAGCTGATGTTATTCAGGTGGTTGAGCGGGTGCTGAAGGCATTATTAGGGCATCCTGGCTATATTCCACCCCCTATAAAGCGTACTGGCGATAGCATTCTGGTTGCCTATGATTTAAGTCCAGCTGATGTACTTCAGTATAAGCAACATAGATTTACTGCTTTTATTACTGATTTGGGGGGATCAACCTCTCACACAGCTATAGTTGCACGAAGCTTAAATATTCCATCTGTCGTGGCGTTGCATAATGCACGCGAACTGATTCGTGACAATGATGTTTTGATTGTTGACGGGGATCAGGGGGTAGTAATTGTTAATCCGGGTAAGCCAGTATTTGATGAGTATCGGTTACGTCAGAATCAACTAAAAATTGAAGAACAGAAATTAAAACGTATCAGAACTACAGTTGCTAAAACGCTTGATGGAACAGTAGTAGAGTTACACGCTAATATTGAATTGCCCCAGGATATTGAGCAGGTAAAAGATAATGGCGCTACTGGGATTGGTTTGTTTCGTAGTGAGTTTCTTTTCCTTAACCGAGATAACTTGCCTAGTGAAGATGAGCAATTTGAAGCTTATTGTAGCGTTGCGAAGAAAATGCGTGGTTTGCCAGTGACAATTCGAACATTTGATTTGGGCGCTGATAAAAATATTGAGAGCGATAAACGTGTTGCTGCTAATCCAGCACTTGGGTTACGTGCTATTCGTCTTAGCTTAGCTGAGCCACAAATGTTTCACACACAGATTCGTGCAATTCTGCGAGCTTCATTTCATGGAAACGTACGTATTTTGGTGCCGATGCTTTCTAGTGCTTCTGAAATAAACCAAACATTACGGTCGATTGAGCGTGCTAAAGAGAGTCTTCAAGATGAGAAAACTCCCTTTGATACTGATATTCAGATTGGGGGAATGATAGAAGTTCCCGCTGCAGCACTAAGCCTAGACATCTTCATGGAGAAATTAGATTTCTTATCTATTGGGACCAATGATTTAATTCAGTATACATTAGCCATAGACCGAACAGATGATGCTGTTGCACACTTGTATGATCCACTTCATCCGGCGGTATTACGGTTAATAGCACATATTATTCGTAGTGCAAATGACGCAGAGATTCCTGTAGAGGTTTGTGGGGAAATGGCTGGCGACCCATCCTTGACTCGTCTCTTGTTAGGTTTTGGGTTGCGTGAATTTTCTATGTTTCCAACACAGCTATTAACAGTAAAACGTCAAGTATTAAGAAGCAATCTGCCAGATATTATCCATACTGCAGAAAAAATACTTAAATCTGATAGGCCAGAAAACATTCGTATATTGTTGGCGAAGCTGAATAGCTAATTCATTTGACGATATAATCTTTATTTATATAATAAAGAAACAGATAGTTTTGATCTAACTTAAAGATAAAGAATAGATAATTATTGATTCTTTTGTTATTCAATTTGACTGGATTTTATAAATATATTAATGCAAGATTTAGCATCAGTTGGAATTGTCACTTCACAGAAAGTTAAATTTGACAATCCACTACATTTAAAAAGTGGCGCAATCCTTGATAGCTACGAGTTGGTATATGAAACTTATGGCGAGCTTAATGAGGATAAATCTAACGCCGTGTTGGTCTGTCATGCTCTTTCTAGTAATCATCATGTGGCCGGTTATTATGCTGATGACACTAAGAATATCGGTTGGTGGGACAATATGATTGGTCCTGGAAAGGCTATTGATACCGGCAAGTTTTTTGTGGTGGCTGTAAATAACTTAGGGGGCTGCCATGGGTCAACTGGCCCTACTAGCATCAATACAGAGACAGGAAAGCCTTATGGTGCTGATTTCCCCATGGTAACAGTACAAGACTGGACGGTTACTCAGGTTGAATTGGCAGATTATCTCGGTATTAAGCAGTTTGCAGCAATTGCTGGAGGTAGTTTAGGTGGAATGCAGGCTTTGCAATGGACGCTGGATTTTCCTGACAGGGTTCGGCATGCGTTAGTCATTGCTGCGGCTGCTAAGCTAACTGCACAGAATATTGCATTCAATGATGTTGCGCGCCAAGCGATTATTACAGATCCAGATTTTTATGGGGGAGACTATCACTCCCACAATACAGTACCTATGCGGGGCTTGCGGCTCGCGCGAATGCTAGGGCATATCACCTATTTATCAGATCATTCGATGGCTGAGAAATTTGGACGAGAGTTGCGTAATGGTCCCCTTGGCTTTGGTTTCGATGTAGAGTTTGAGATTGAGTCATATCTGCGTTATCAGGGTGATAAATTTGCTGATCAGTTTGATGCTAATACCTATTTACTAATGACTAAGGCACTGGATTATTTTGATCCGGCGCATGATTTCAATGGGAATCTTAGAGAGGCATTTAGTGCTGCAAAATCTGATTTCCTAGTGTTATCTTTTACTACAGACTGGCGTTTTTCTCCTGAGCGTTCACATGCGATTGTAAAAGCACTATTGGATAATGAATTAAATGTTAGTTATGCAGAGATTACTTCCAGCTATGGGCATGATTCTTTTTTAATGGGAGACCGCTATTATCATGAGTTGGTGAAAGCCTATATGAACAATATTATTGTTTAGAGTATAGGGTTAGTTCTGGGGGGGGGTTAATAGTGGATGCATATGTCCTTGCAGAAATTATGTGGTTGAAAATACAACAGCACTAATATATTTGCTAGCCTTTAACTAATTTTTACATTAATAAGATTATTTTTTTAAATACCAAAGATAATGGCAACTACAACTTCAATTATTTCATCCAATATAGCCAGGCCAGATTTTGCTGCCATTGCTAATTTAGTTAAAACTGGCTCAAAGGTGCTTGATCTAGGCTGTGGTGATGGATCATTATTACGTTATTTGAGAGACACCAAAGATATTCATGGCTATGGCGTAGAAATTAATGATGAGAATGTGCAGGCATGCTTCAAAAATGGAATAAATGTGATTCAGAATGATTTGGAATCAGGACTATCAAGTTTTGGGTCCGGATCTTTTGACTACGTCATTTTGTCACAAACATTGCAGGCAATGAGACATACAGAGGACTTGATAAAGGAAATGATGCGGGTAAGCAAGGAAGGTATCGTATCATTTCCTAATTTTGGATATTGGAAAAATCGCCTGCAAATATTATCTGGTTACATGCCTGTTTCAGAATTTTTACCGTATCAGTGGTTTGATACGCCGAATATTCATTTATGTACCCTTGGCGATTTTGAGAGATTCTGTCTGCAGCATGGTGCAAATATTCTTGAGCGTAGAATAATGAACGGAAATCATCAGGTCTCTTTCGCACCAAATTTATTTGGGGCGCTCGCATTTTACAGATTTGAACAGCAGAAATAATTGCCCCTAAGTTTATTTTAGGGGGGTGATTCATATCCTATTTTTCTGGAGTATCAAATTTCTCTTTCCCAGCAAGCCATACTAATATTAGTACTGGTAAACCGAGTAGCGCGGTCCCAATAAAGAAACTAGTATAGCCATAATTATCAACAAAATTTCCACTAAATCCAGCGACAAATTTAGGAAATAGCAACATAACCGAACTGAATAATGCATATTGTGTGGCAGAGTATGCTGAATTAGTGAGCCCGGAAAGATAAGCAATAAAGGCAGAAGTAGCAATACCAGCTGAAAGATTATCTGCAGAGATAGTAAAGATTAATCCGGTTACATCATGCCCACGTCCAGCTAACCAGGCAAATAGTAAGTTGGTAGCGGCAGATAATAATGCCCCTAGGAAAAGTGTTCGCATGATACCTACCTTCGCCGTTAGGACTCCACCGATAGCTACACCTACTAATGTCATAATTACCCCATAGACTTTAGCTACAGTAGCTACCTCATCTTTGGTATAACCCATATCCACATAAAAAGAATTACTCATAATTCCCATAACTACGTCTGAGATACGATAAACAGCTATTAATGCAAGGATTAATAATGCACGTTGGCCATGACGAACAATAAAATCACGGAATGGTGCAATTATTGCGCCATAAAACCAGACCAGAATTTGTGTCAATTGGTTACTTAGATTCCAGTTTGAAATCTTTTTTCTAGCACGATCTTCATTCTCAGAAATAAGGAAATTAACAGGAACCTCTGGTTCACGGATGATGAGAGTAGTGATTATTCCTACAGCCATACATGCAGCCATTACCAGATAAGCAATGCACCAGGGTGAATAGTCATAAGTAGTCTCTGATGGATCCATAGCTGCTGCTATCCAGAGTACTCCTGCAGAAGACAGGATCATGGCCATACGATAGCCTGCCTGATAGGTAGCTGCCATAGCTCCTTGTAGTCTTGGTGCGACAGCCTCAATTCGATATGCGTCAAGTGCAATATCTTGTGTTGCTGATGCAAAAGCTACTGCTAGGGCAAAAAACACCATTTGTGTGAGGTTATCTGCAGGATCTGTATTAGCCATTCCAATTAATGCGATGGTAATGGTTATTTGTGATAGCAGCATCCATGCGCGCCTTCTCCCTAGCAACCTGGTTAGTAGTGGCAAAGATAGGCGGTCAACTAGTGGTGACCATAGCCATTTAAATCCATACGCCAGTCCAATCCAGCTAAAGTAGCCTATTGTCGACCTGTCAATTCCTGCTTCTCTTAACCAGAATGAAAGAGTGCCTAGTATTAGAAGTAGTGGGAGCCCAGCAGAAAAGCCTAATGTAAGCATTCCCAACACCCTCGGATGACTGTAAATGCGAAATGCATGTAGCCATTCTGAGAGAGCGGTAGGAATCATATTTTATAGTCGTAGTCGATAATAAGAGGAGAATGATCAGAGAATCTTTCTGATTTATAAATTGAAGCCCCCGTGGTTCTTTTTGCGATACTAGGTGTACTTATTTGATAATCAATGCGCCAACCTACATTCTTGTCCCATGCACTTCCTCGATTGGACCAAAATGTATATTGGTCTGGCTCTTGATTAATAGTTCTAAACACATCAACAAATTTTAGTTTGTCCAGAATTTTGGTGAGCCATGCACGTTCTTCCGGTAAAAATCCAGAGTTCTTTTGGTTGGGTCTCCAGTTTCTTAGATCTATTTCTTTATGAGCAATATTCCAATCACCGCATAAAATAATTTCCCTACCACTTTCAGTAAGTTTTTTGAGTAAGGGATAAAATTTTTTTAGGAAAAAGAACTTTGCTTCTTGGCGATGCTCTCCACTAGAGCCAGAAGGAAAATAAACTGAGATTACGCTCAGATTATCAAAATCAGCACGCAGATATCGCCCCTCAGTATCAATCTTATTAATGCCAACACCCTCAATAATTTTGTTAGGTTTATGTTTACAGTATATGCCTACTCCACTATACCCTTTTCGTTCAGCACAATGAAAATAGCCATGATAGCCTTTGGGTGCAAGCATCTCATTGCTGAGATCAGTAACTTGGGCCTTAAGTTCTTGTACGCAGACAATATCAGCCTTCTGTTTTTGTAACCAGAGGAAAAAACCTTTCTTTGAGGCAGAGCGTACGCCATTTAGGTTAAGCGTTATAATTCTCATGTTTCCTTTTTTAACTAGCTATTTTTATGACAGATTTCAAGCAAGAATTTATCGAATTTGCAATTAGCCGCGATATTCTACGTTTTGGTGAATTCAAGACCAAAGCAGGTAGGCTGTCGCCGTATTTTTTTAATGCCGGACTATTCAATGATGGTGATTCCCTACGTAAGATTGGACAATTTTACGCGAAAGCTATTCTTACCGCACAGCTTCCTTTTGATATGCTATTTGGTCCGGCATATAAAGGTATTCCTTTGGTTAGTGCTATTTCTATCACTTTATCGGAGATTGGAAACAATTACCCATTCTGTTTCAATAGAAAAGAAGCAAAAGATCATGGAGAGGGTGGCAATTTAATCGGATCACCACTTTCTGGGAAAGTTCTAATCATTGATGATGTAATTTCAGCGGGCACATCAATACGTGAAGCTGTAGATTTTATCTGTGCAGCTGGGGCTAAACCCTGTGGCGTAATCATTGCCCTTGACCGCATGGAGCAGGGGAATGATGGTTTGTCAGCGATTCAAGAGATTAAAAAAATGTATGATATTCCAGTTATTAGTATTATTAATTTGGATGATGTGATGAGTTATTTACAGGGTAGGGATGACCTGGTGCTTAATTTGCGTGCTGTAGAAAGTTATCGTACACAATACGGAGTTGTCTAATTAAGAGACGTAATGGGAAAAAGAAATATACTTACATACTGTAGTTTTTATTTTCTTCTATTCCATTAGGACCTACTGCAAACATAAGAAATGTATTGGTAGAAAGAAGAGAGTTAAATCCCAGGTAGGGTGATAACTTAGAAGGGATAATTTGAACAGATGTCTATATAGCTAAAGAATAAATATGACATCACCAGTGCTTCTTAGAACAATTCCATCGGTATAGAAGTTTGGCAAAGGAATTGTAAGTCCAGCGCGAGAATTGATTGAGAATAGGCAGCTGGAAAAATTTGGCAAGCCAACGCTGACCTCTGGTCTGTGACCACAGGCATATGAAGGCATCTAAACCAACATTAAGCTGGCCATTAGTATTTTCAACATAAAGTTTTTCCCGAACTTGATCTAACGAAACATCAATTTTAGTCAGTGCCTCCGGGTTTGTGTGCACGTCAATCCATCTAATGTTATTAAGTCCACAGGCCTCCATACGTTTACGTTGATCTGTAATGCCTGCATTACAGATAGGGCACGCACTATTGTAGTAAACTTTATTGGGCATAATTTGATATAAATTTATACACATAAAGATACAATTTAGATACTCCTAATTTATGTGTTAATCCTAGGGAAGGGTGAAGATCTAATTTTAGAGATTGTTGAAAACTAAAATATGAAACCAAAATTAATCAAACGGATGCCGCAGTACAATAGTTTCCTCTCTGCCTGGTCCGGTTGAAATCATGTCTACTGGAACTTCACATATTGATTCGATACGTTTTAGATAATTTTGTGCTTGTTTTGGTAATTGATCAAAATTTTTAACGCCTACAGTGCTTTCCGTCCATCCGGGCATTTCTTCATAGATAGGGATGCAGTTAGCCAATTCATCTGCACCTATTGGTAAGGCACCTCTTGATTCTTCTTCTTTACTATTCCTATTAAATTTGTAGTCTACGCTTATCTTTAAAGTTTCAATCCCATCTAAAACATCAAGCTTAGTTACGCATAACCCGGAGATTCCATTTATCTGAATTGATCGTTTCATAGCTACTGCATCAAACCAACCGCAACGACGTGGTCTACCAGTTGTTGCACCGAATTCATTCCCATTTTTAGCAAGATATTGCCCAATGTCATCATTTAATTCTGTAGGAAAAGGTCCAGCGCCGACTCTTGTAGTATAGGCTTTGGTAATGCCTAAAATATAATGTAATTCTTGCGGGCCAACTCCACTGCCTGTTGTTGCGGTACCTGCGATACAGTTACTAGAGGTAACATATGGATAGGTGCCATGGTCTATGTCAAGCATTGTTCCTTGAGCGCCTTCAAACAATAGACTATTGCCTATTTTATTAGCCTCAAATAAAAGTTGCGAGACATCAGCAACTACTGGCTTAATGCGCTCTGATAAAGATAGCATGTCATTTAGAGTTTTCTGAAAATCTACAGTTGGAGCATGATAATAATTCTTTAGTAGAAAGTTGTGATAATCTAAAACTTTTTCAAGTTTAGTGGCAAAATAATCTTGATTAAATAGGTCCTGTATACGTAATGCTCTTCGTGCAGCTTTATCCTCATAGGCTGGGCCAATTCCTCGTCCAGTAGTTCCAATTTTATTGGCTCCCATAGCTTGCTCTCTGGCTTTATCAAGTTCAATATGGCTAGGTAAGATTAGTGGACAGGCTTTGCTGATGTATAGTCTTTCCATCACGTTGACTCCTGCCTGCTCTAACATATCTACTTCTTCAAATAATGCTCTTGGAGATATCACTACGCCATTTCCAATGTAGCAGGCTACATTGTTACGTAAAATTCCAGATGGTATCAGATGTAGAACAGTCTTCTCACCACCAATAACTAGCGTATGTCCAGCATTATGCCCACCCTGGAAGCGCACTACTCCCTGTGCATGATCTGTTAGCCAATCTACAATCTTGCCTTTTCCTTCGTCGCCCCATTGGGTGCCAACTACTACAACATTTTTAGTCATATTGATTACGCATTAAGATGTTTCCTATCGGGAGTCAACATTAGAATTTTTAAGAAAATAATTATTTCTTTTGTAAATATTTCAAGACATAAAATTTATGGAATAAAACTAGATATTAATAATCTTCCAGGCTTTATCTTTCAGTATTAATTTTTTGTCACAGTTATACGAATCTTTTTCTCTTCCATGCATTGGTAATTTCACTACTACAATATTTCCATTCTTGCGTAGTTGTGCAATTTTCTTCTCAAGCACCTTGTCATTCTTTCTGTAGGGCGCCAGAACTCCTTTAGGGCAAGGATCAGGAGATTTTTTTATTCTTGATAACTCACGCAGATCTATACTAAATCCGGTAGCTGGACGGGCCCGTCCAAACACCTTTCCAATATCATCATAACGCCCACCTAGTGCAATTGCATTAGGGTGATTATTGGCATATGCCGAAAATACCATACCATTATGATAATGATAGCCACGCAAGTCCGACAGATCAAACGCTAAAGTACCTGCTGGCACCTTCAACTCAGCGGCTACAACTTCTAATTCATCCAGTCCTTTTGTAATTTCCGGATAATTAGGTAAATATTTTCGTGCCTTTGCCAGTATATTGTCATCTCCGTATAGCTTTGGTAATAACATTAAAGCTTGGGCAATTTTCTTATTTATATTTTTATTAAATTCTGAGCAGAGATCTTGTATCGTTTGGATATCCTTGGCTTGTATTGCACTAAATAATCCTGCTTCTATATTAGCTGGAATTTTCGCACCTCTAATGAGGCCCCGAAATACAGCCACATGACCAAGGTCTAAATGGACCTTATCTATTTCTGATATTGCTAGAATTTGTAACATAATCCGTTGGATTTCTAGATCACTTTCAAGTCCAACGTGCCCATAAATTTCTGCTCCAATCTGGAGTGGTTCACGAGTACTAGTTAATCCTGTCGGCACAGTGTGCAACACGCTACCTGCATAGCATAAACGAGTGATACCCTCACAATTTAGCAAGTGGGCATCAATACGTGCAGTCTGAGGAGTTATGTCCGCACGCAACCCCATCATTTTACCGCTTAACTGATCAACCACCTTGAACATGCACAAGTTCATATCACTTCCGCTACCAGAAGTTAGTGATTCTACAAATTCCAGCATCGGAGGGGCTACTAGTTGATAACCATGTACTAATAGTAAATCAAGAATTTCTCTTCGCATTGACTCTATACGCTGCGCTTCTGCAGGCAGAATATCTTCAATGTATTCGGGAAGGACCCAATTACGCATATTTATTATTTGGAAAAATTTTGGTTAGAAGTGTGATGATATGTGTTTATTTAACTAGGTATAGCAACCCTATACCTAGTAGCATAGATGTTAATCCTATGAAACGTACCTGATTGTCACTAGTCTCTGTCAATTTCTTGAAGGTATCACGCCAAATGTTAGGAAGCAAAAATGGCAATATTCCTTCCAGTACCAACATTAAAGCAAATGCTATTATTAAGGTGTCCCACATTTTTTTAATAACTCCAATAGTACAATTTCATATATTGAAGCTTTTTTAAAAAAATGTTTCTAATTGAAATTAATTATTTATTATCTACTTAGCCTTTGAATTTTTCAAGTATTTGAAAAATTCAGAATTTGGCTCAAGTACCATCATGTCACTCTTGTTCTGGAAGCTTTGCTTATAGGCCTCCAAGCTCCGATAGAAAGAGTAAAACTCAGGGTTTTTACTGAATGCTTCAGCGTATATCTTTGTAGCCTTTGCATCCCCTTCACCTTTATTTTTTTGCGCATCCCGGTATGCTTTTGCCATAATTACTTCGCGTTGACGATCGGCATTGGAACGGATCTTTTCAGAGTCTGCAAAACCAGTTGATCGTAGTTCATTAGCTACGCGCTTTCTTTCTGCTTCCATTCTTCTGTAGACTGATTCGCTTACTTCTGATGGTAAATCAACGCGTTTTAGACGTACATCTACAACTTCTACACCAATATTACGGGCATCCGTGTCCGCCTTTTGGCGCATTATCTCCATAATTTTGTCACGTTCACCTGAAATTACTTCATGAACCGTGCGATTACCAAACTCATCTCGTAAGCTTGAATTTACAGTTTGTGCCAGGCGGACTCTAGCTAAGGCCTCATCTCCCTGTACACTTATGTAGTACTGTTTAACATCAACGATGCGCCATTTAACAAATAAATCTACCAGTACATTCTTTTTCTCTGATGTGATAAACCGCTCTGGTTCTTCCGCATCCATGGTCAATATACGCGAATCAAAAAAACGTACATTCTGTACCATAGGAATCTTAAAATATAATCCAGGAGATGTCTTTACAGAGACAACTTCACCTAGTTGAAAGACAATCGCTCTTTGGCGCTGATCAACAATATATAGTGAAGAGCTGACGAGAAGAAACAATACGACAAGGACAGCTAATAATGTTTGACTTTTCATTTATCTGGACTCCCGGTCGCGAACTCGAAATGCTTCACGAGAACGTTGTGTACGAGCAGCATTGTTGATAGGATCTGGCGAAACTGCCTGAGGAGGAGCTGCTGGCGCTACTACAGTAGGTGTAGCAGTAGTAGTGTTACTTTTCTCTATCATCTTATCCAGCGGCAAATATAGTAAATTATTACTGCTCTTTGAGTCGACTAATATTTTATTGGTCTTCATTAATACTTCTTGCATCATATCAAGGTAAAGACGATCACGAGTTACATCAGGAGCTTTATCATATTCAACCAATATCTGTTTAAATCGGTTGGCATCACCAGCAGAATTCTCTATCACTCGTTGTTTATACCCTTCAGACTCTTCCATCAGGCGCGCTGCATTACCTTTGGCTTTTGGGATAACATCATTAGCATAAGCCTCCCCTTCATTTTTCTGCCGCTCTTTATCCTGTCCCGCTTTAACCGCGTCATCAAATGCTGCCTGAACCTGCTCCGGTGGCTGTGCATTCTGCATAGTAACTTTGCTGATAGCGATCCCTATTTTGTAGCGATCAAGAAGACTCTGCATTAATACGGTTGCTTTTGCTGCGACATCTTCCCGTCCTTCATATAGGACGTAATCCATAGTGCTTTTTCCAATAACCTCACGAATAGATGATTCTGCGGCCTGAAGCACTGCTTCATCTGGATCACGGTTATTAAATAGGTATTCTTGAGGGCTTTTAAGTATATATTGCACAGCAAATTGAATATCAATAATATTTTCATCATCAGTTAGCATCAGTGACTCTTTCAACACCTTACTTGTTACATTCTTACGGTATCCAATTTCAATTGTTCTCACTTGGCTTACATTAACAAGCTCAACAGTCTCAGCCGGGTACGGCAAATGCCAGCTTAATCCTGCTGGGGTTGTTTCACTATATTGTCCAAAGCGCAGAACTACTCCTCGCTGACCCTCATTCACAATGTAGAATCCACTGGCCATCCATAACATTAATAGAATAACAAGGAGCACGCCAACACTTAAACCACCACCAAGCCGTTTAAAATTATCACCCCCGCCACTATTACTGCCATCTCCAGAGTTATTGCTACTGGTGCGCTTCCCGCTCCCACCAAAAAGATCGTTAAGCTTTTTGTTAACGTTGCGTAATATTTCATCCAAATCAGGTGGACCGGATCCGTTTTTTTTACGTCCCCACTGTGGGTCATTTGTCATGATGATATTTCTTCCAGTTATTGTGTTAATTAACTTCGACGAACAGATAGCCTAGTAAGTTCCTTTGAAGTTTAGATTTGATATGAGTATTAATTATAAAATTACAATCTGATAAATCATTAATTGACTATAGCCAGTTCATCGTCTAATGCTCCAACATCAGGAAATATTTTACACCAATGTGGCGTAGGCTGTTCAATTGTTTCAGCTAGAGCCATCCTGATAAAATCAAGCCCTTCACCGGTTTTCGCACTTAAGCAGATTTGTCCTATTCTACCATATTCATTACGCTGATACCCAGATGTTTTTAATGACGATTTTGCTAAATCAATCTTGTTTAATACCAGAATCTGCGGGACTGTATCGGCCCCAATTTCTTGCAGTACTTTGTTAACTTCTTCAATTTGTTCTTCTCGATTAGGGCTACTTGCATCTACCACATGTAATAGTATGTTTGACTGCACAGTTTCTTCTAGCGTGGCCCTGAATGAAGCAACTAGAGTGTGTGGTAACTCTCGAATGAAGCCAACAGTATCAGAGATAACTATCGAACCATGTTCCGGGATAAAGAGTTTACGAGTGGTAGCATCTAGCGTTGCAAAAAGTTTATTGGCAGTATAAGTACGTGCGCAAGTGAGGCGATTAAACAGGGTAGATTTTCCCGCATTTGTGTAACCAATAATGGAAACTGATATAACTCGGGCGCGCTTTCTTGTACGCCTCTGAACGTTTCGTCTGGATTGAAGTTTTTTAAGTTTCTCCTTAAGTAATTTGACTCGTTTCCCAAGTAATCTGCGGTCTGTTTCAAGTTGAGTCTCTCCAGGGCCACGTAATCCTATACCGCCTTTTTGTCTCTCCAAGTGAGTCCACCCACGAACTAAGCGAGTAGCCAGATATTGAAGCTGGGCTAGTTCCACTTGTAGCTTCCCTTCATGACTTTTAGCGCGTTGAGCAAATATATCTAAAATTAGACTGGTACGGTCGATTACACGGCATTCTAGGCATCTTTCTAGATTGCGCTGTTGAATCGGAGAGAGGTTATTGTTAAATATGATTAAATTGGCACCAGTTTGTTTCAGTAGGTCCGAAATTTCATCTATTTTTCCCTTGCCTGCATAGGTAGAAGGATTGGGCTTATAGTGTTTACTCTTGACCTCGGCAAAAATTGTAAGTTTAGCGCTTACCGCTAATTGTCGTAATTCTTCTAATTCCTCCGAGCGTCTATTGTTGTCAATATTTAAATTGACGAGTATAGCTGTATTTGGATCATCTGAAGTGGTAGTACTATCGAAAGAATTATCAAGCATCTGGTATGTCTGGTTCCCCAAATGGGATAGAGAAAGTTTTAGTGGGGACGACGGTAGAAATAGCGTGTTTATATACCATCTGCGTAACTGTATTCTTTAAAAGAATTACATATTGATCAAAAGAGTCAATTTGTCCTTGCAGTTTAATGCCATTTACTAAGTAAATTGATACTGGAATATGTTCTGTTCGCAAGGCATTTAAAAACGGATCTTGTAAGAGTTGTCCTTTAGCTGTCATGAGAGTCTTTTTTTTTAATTATTCGAAATTTCACTTTACTTGATTTTTTGTGGTAAATCCATACTCCTCAAAGTATGAATAAATAAATTCACACTTTAGGCTTCGTCATGCTTTTAGAAAAATATTGTTCATTATTCATTTTATATAAAATGAGCTTTATATGTAAAATATAAAACAGTTACTGTAATTTGCTCATTAGAAGATAGAAGAGGGAGAAGGTTCAGCCTGGCATTGTGCGGTCCTATTTATTAGCAGGTATGGCCGCGTCTAAATTCATCTTTTGTAAGTAAATGCGGTTATATTTTCCATATTTATTAATTTCATGAGGCTTGTGATTCAGTAAACGCGCTAGCTCAGTAAGTGCCTGGTAGTAGACTTGACGCTTAAACTCAACTACCGATTCGAGTTTGATCCAGTATTGATTCCAGCGCCAGGCATCGAACTCCGGACGAACATTTGTACGCAGTGACACATCAGAGTCACGTCCCACCAAACGTAATAAATACCAAATTTGTTTTTGACCTTTATAGTTTCCACGGCATTCACGCTTTATCCACTGATCTGGTACTTCATAGCGCAACCAATCACGCGTGCGGCCAACAATCTCGATATGGCGGGGGTGAAGTCCAGTTTCCTCTGTTAATTCTCTGTACATGGCCTGTTTTGGACTTTCGCCAGGATTGATTCCGCCTTGAGGAAATTGCCAGGAATCTTGTTTAATGCGTTTCCCCCAGAAGACTTCATTCTTTTTATTCAAAAGAATAATACCAACATTGGAGCGATATCCGTTACGGTCGATCATATGGTTCACCCGTGTGATCTATTTCAATAAGATTATTAATGATTTTTTCATACTTTATACTAGAATGAAAGTAATCGTTAAATTAATAAATATTTTTAGCTTAAATTATTATATTTGAATCTAAATTTTTTAGTAATTCTGGAATTAATTTTCTATCTGAGTTTGAAATGGATCCTCATGGCATAATAATAAATAACCCTCTTAAGGATCATTTAAGGGTGCAACGTGTATAAAATTCGATATGGAGCTCTCATGCCTAAATTTGTAGGTATGAATGTTGCATGTAAATAATACATATTGAATCCTTTCAAGGTAGAATTCTTAGACTTAACATTTCTAATGGAGCCAAGTGATGCGTGTATCACAATTTTTTATTTCTACCTATAAAGAGGCCCCTGCCGAGGCAGAATTAGCGAGTCATAGGCTAATGATGCGAGCCGGCCTCATAAAAAAACTTGGGAGTGGGTTATATACATGGATGCCACTGGGCTTGAGAGTCTTACGTAAAGTTGAATGTATTATTCGGGAGGAAATGGACAGATGCGGTGCAATAGAGCTACTTATGCCTGTAGTACAACCGGCAGAATTATGGAAAGAGACAGCGCGCTGGGATAAATTTGGGTCACTGATGCTTCGAATGAAAGATAGGTATCAACGAGATTTCTGTTTTGGGCCTACGCATGAAGAAGTAATTACTGATATTTTACGTAGAGAAATAAATAGTTATCGCCAGCTACCACTTACTCTATATCAGATTCAAACTAAATTTCGTGATGAGATTCGTCCCCGTTTCGGGGTAATGCGTGCACGTGAATTTCTAATGAAAGATGCATACTCATTCCATGTTGATAATGCTAGCTTGGAGAAAACATATAATGCTATGCATAACTCCTATACTAAAATATTTAGTCGATTAGGATTAAATTTTCGTGCTGTAGAAGCTGATTCAGGGGCAATAGGTGGCGGCAGTTCAAACGAATTTCATGTTTTGGCTGATTCGGGTGAAGATAGCATTGCTTTCTGTCCAGATTCAACTTATGCAGCCAATATTGAATTTGCTAAGGCGTTACATCTGGATAAATTACGAGAAAGAGCTAAGACTCACATACAAAAAATTGCAACACCTAACAGAGAAACTTGTGAAGAGGTGGCGGAATTTTTGGATGTGCCAATTAAGAGGATCGTTAAAACTCTAGCGGTGGTCGTGAACGATGAAATGGTTTTGTTGCTGTTACGTGGTGATCATAATTTAAATGAATTAAAAGCACAAAAAATCCCATTATTACAAGATTTTCGGCTGGCAAATGAGGAAGAAGTTTCTAATAAAATAAATTGTCGTGCAGGATATATAGGCCCAATTGGTACAGAGCTAACCATTATTTCAGACGTGTCAGTAATGGAAATGAGCGATTTTACTTGTGGTTCAAATGAGGAAGGCTACCATTACACTGGTGTTAATTTTGGTCGGGATATGAAAGAGCCTAGTCATGTATTTGATATTCGCAATGTAATTTCAGGTGACTTATCTCCCGATGGGAAGGGTAAGCTTGAGATCTGCAGAGGGATTGAAGTTGGACATATTTTTAAGTTGCATACTGAGTATTCCAAGGAAATGAAAGCTTGCTATTTAAATGAATCTGGCCAGTCTGTTCCTGTGGAAATGGGATGTTACGGTATTGGTGTATCACGTATCGTAGCGGCAGCTATTGAACAGAAGCATGATAAGCATGGGATTGTTTTTCCACTTGAGATGGCTCCCTTCCAAGTGGTAATTATACCTATTGGAATGAACAAGAGTGCATTGATAAAAGCTGAAGCGGAGAGGCTATATGAAAAACTTTCTGCTATTGGCATTGAAGTGTTACTTGATGATCGTAATGAGCGTCCGGGCGTAATGTTTGCTGATATGGAATTAATTGGAATCCCCCACCGTATTGTCATTGGTGAGCGTGGTTTGAAAGAAGGAAATATCGAGTACAAAGGTAGGTGTGATGATAAACATAAGGTTATACCCCTACAAGGGACGGTTGATTTTATAAAATCAATATTATATCCAGAATAGTTGAGCCTACTCATCATGAGCCGTGATACCTATTGAATAATAGGGTACTTATATTATTAGAGTATTGCGGGGGGCATCACTAAAAGGTTTACTATACTTGGGGGTGTGCTCTTTCCAATTTACTATTATGTAGTTTATTGAGCGCACTGAGATAGGCTTTTGCAGAGGCTGTCACAATATCAATATCCGACCCGCTACCATTGACGATACGCCCTGACTTTTGTAATCGCACGGTTACTTCACCCTGCGAGTCAGTGCCACTAGTAATATTATTTACTGAGTACAATTGTAGTTCTGTGTCACTGGAAATAATTTTCTCAATTGCACGAAAAGTGGCATCCACCGGTCCACTACCATCTGATTCTGCTCGTAATTCCTTACCCCCCTCAGCAATTACTATTTTTGCATATGGTGTTTCACCAGTCTCACTGTGTGCAGTCAGAGATAGAAGCTTGTAATGCTCCTGTAGACTCATAGTTTCATCCGAAACTAGCGCATGTAAATCTTCATCGAAAATATCATGCTTTTTATCCGCTAATTCTTTGAAACGGATAAATGTGGCATTAAGTATTTCTTCCGACTCTAATTCAATACCAAGCTCTGCCAAGCGGTTACGGAATGCATTGCGTCCAGAGTGTTTTCCAAGTGATAATTTATTAGCTCCCCATCCAACATCTTCAGCACGCATGATTTCATATGTTTCACGGTGTTTCAGGACACCATCTTGATGAATTCCTGCTTCATGTGCAAATGCATTTGCTCCGACGATAGCTTTATTAGGTTGTACTGGAAATCCGGTAATACCTGAAACGAGTTTGCTTGCTGGCACGATATGAGTGGCATCTATAAGTGTCTCGCAAGGGAATACATCCTGACGAGTGCGAACTGCCATAACGATTTCCTCAAGAGATGCGTTACCCGCACGCTCTCCTAAACCATTAACAGTACATTCAATTTGCCGTGCGCCGTTCATTACCGCGGATAATGAGTTGGCGACTGCCAAGCCTAAATCATTGTGACAGTGTACTGAGAATATTGCTTTGTTAGAATTAGGTATACGTTCACGCAGAGTTTGTACAAGCTTGCCAAATTGTTCTGGCATTGTGTAACCAACAGTATCAGGAATATTAAGGGTGGTTGCCCCCGCTTTAATAACTGCTTCTAATATATGGCAAAGAAAATCAATATTTGAGCGTCCTGCATCTTCAGGAGAGAACTCTACATTATCAGTATATTCGCGTGCCCATTTTACAGCCTTAACGGCTTGTTCAAGTACCTGATCAGGAGACATGCGTAGTTTTTTCTCCATATGAACTGGTGAAGTGGCAATAAAGGTATGGATGCGTGCTGAATTCGCATTCTTCAAGGCCTCACCGGCACGATCGATATCCCCTTTAATGGCACGAGCTAACCCACATACAGTACTATCTTTAATAGTGTCAGCTACTGCTTTTACCGCTTTAAAGTCCCCATTGGAGGCTGCTGGAAATCCGGCCTCAATGATATCAACACGCATACGTTCTAATTGTCGTGCAATACGAATTTTCTCTTCCTGAGTCATAGACGCACCAGGACTTTGCTCGCCATCGCGCAGGGTTGTATCAAAAATTATTAAATGGTCTTTCATTCTTTCTCCACCATACGTCTATCTTATATAGAAAAAATCTGAGTTGAAGTGAAGAATCTGCAAAGCAAATTCTGCCGGATAAAACACTAGAATAAAATGTAATAATCAGCGCGCAAGGCGCAGCAGAGATCCTGACAGTAGTGGCAGGATATGTGAAGGGTGACGCCAGAAAGGGCTGTATATATGTTTCATATGGTTAAATATAAATGGTTTTTTATTTTTACGCAACAAGGGCTGGGTCAGCTTTCCTGAATGTCAGTAGATTTTTTCTTTTTTCTCCACTGTAATATCCACATAATATAACCAGATAATGCGTAAAGCATAAACACACAAAAAAGCACAACAGGTGGTTGGCTTGGAATTAATACAAAAAAGAATAGTGCCAGTAACAAAACGGTTATAAATGGCACGCTCTTACGTAAGTTTATTTCCTTTCCACTGTAATAAGGCAGGTTGCTCACCATAGTAAAGCCAGCAAATACCGTGATACCCCAAGCTAGCCATTTTATATCTGGCCCTGCAATTTTAAATTCTAACATTACCCAAACTAATCCTGCGATAAGTGCAGCAGCAGCTGGGCTGGGCAGTCCTTGAAAGAATCGTCTGTCTGTTTCTCCCGTTTTTGAGTTAAAACGCGCAAGACGTAGCGCAGCACAGGTACAATAAATAAAAGCTGCTATCCAACCCATCTTCCCCATGTCCTTTAGGGCCCATTCATATATAACTAGTGCAGGAGCAGCACCAAATGAAATCATGTCTGATAGGCTGTCATATTCAGCCCCAAACTCACTTTGAGTATGAGTGAGTCGTGCCACACGCCCATCTAGTCCATCGAGTACCATAGCAATAAATATTGCTATGGCAGAATACTCAAAATTCCCGTTCATTGCCTGTACGATGGCATAAAAACCAGCAAATAGTGCTGCCGTAGTAAATAAATTGGGCAGTAAATAGATACCACGCCGTCGTAGCTTTGATTTGAACATTATGCGAGATTGGTTGGGATCGTACATTATTTGTACATTACAATAAAAGACTAATGAATGGTAAACCGTTACGTTAGGATGGTAAACAGAAGACTTGTTATTAATGAGGCTTAAGAAATGAGGTTATGACAGATTCAAGGTGCTAGTTCTGCTAGTATAGTTAGTGTTGCATGAACCTTATCTCCGATATTTACCTTTACTTTAGTATTAAGTGGCAAATAAACATCTACTCGTGATCCAAAGCGGATAAAACCAAAACGTTGCCCACGCGCAAGGTATTCACCAATTTTTGTATGGCAAACTATACGCTTTGCAATTAGACCGGCGATTTGTACACAGGTTATATCAAGGTCATTATCAGTTTTTATCCATAGCGCATTGCGTTCATTTTCAAGTGAGGCTTTAGGTAGGCTAGCGTTGATAAATTTTCCAGGAAAATACCATTCTTTATGAACCTTTCCATCTACTGGACTTCGGTTGGAATGGACATTGAACACATTCATAAAGACACTTACTTTTATGGCATCACGCTTTAGATATGGATCCTGTGTATTTTCAACCGCTACTATTCTGCCATCAGCAGGTGACAATACAGCATTAATTTTTTGTGGAACAACGCGTGGTGGATCACGGAAAAATTGTAAAACAAATAATGCGATTATCCAGCATGGGGCAGACCAAATCCAACCTGCAAAAATACTTACTAATATTGAGATAGCTGCAGCTCCCGCAATAAAAGGCCAGCCTTCACGGGCAAAAAACGGATGAGGGTAATTCGTCATGGTGTGAGTAGTTTAGTAATGTGCGTTTATTATTAGAGTGGCATGAGCATGCTATAGATCATGCTCATGCTTTACATGCTGCCAGCTGTTTTATATTAATTTTTTTGTTGATCAACAAGCTGATCTTTTTTGATCCAAGGCATCATGCTTCGTAATTTTTCTCCAACAACTTCAATCTGATGCTCAGAAGCAAGGCGACGACTGGTTTTAAGCATCGGTGCACCTGCTTGATTCTCTAATATAAATTCACGAGCATATTCTCCAGTCTGAATCTCATGAAGAATTTTACGCATTTCAGCGCGGGTCTCGTCGGTCACAATACGCGGACCACGTGAGATATCCCCATATTCAGCATTATTAGATATAGAATAACGCATGTTGGCAATCCCACCCTCGTGAATTAAATCAACTATCAATTTAACTTCGTGCAGGCATTCGAAATAGGCCATTTCCGGAGCATAGCCTGCTTCAACTAGTGTTTCAAAACCTGCTTGAATCAGGGCAGTCAGTCCCCCGCATAGTACAACCTGCTCACCAAAAAGATCAGTTTCAGTTTCTTCACGGAAGTTTGTTTCAATCACTCCTCCACGTGTACCACCATTTGCTGCAGCATAAGAGAGAGCTAATTCACGAGCTTTCCCAGACTTATCTTGATGCACGGCAATAAGAGAGGGAACACCCCCACCCTGCATATAGGTTGATCGTACAAGGTGCCCTGGTCCCTTTGGTGCAATCATAATTATATCGAGGTCATCTCGCGGTGATACTTGGCTGTAGTGGATATTAAACCCATGTGCAAATGCGAGTGTTGCTCCTTTTTTGAGATTAGGCTCAACCTCTGCTTTATAAACTTCAGCAATCTTTTCATCAGGCAATAGAAGCATTACAATATCTGCATCTTTAACAGACTCAGCTACACTTTTTACTGTAAGACCAGCTTTCTTTGCTTTGCTCCAAGATTCTCCATCTTCACGTAAGCCAATAGTGATATTTACACCAGAATCATTAAGATTATTTGCATGTGCATGTCCCTGTGAGCCATAGCCAACAATAGTGACTTTCTTGCTTTTGACGATCGACAGATCAGCATCTTTGTCGTAATAAACCTTCATAGATTTTCCTTCTTAAAATAATTTGGAATAGATGTTGAAAGACTATTTACTGCAGACAGAAACTCTTCCCCTGCAATTTATATCAGATTTCATTTTACTTCTAAGGCCCTTTCGCCACGGCCAATTCCAGAGGCGCCAGTACGAACTGTCTCCAGTATAGTGCTGTGACCCATTGCATCGATAAATGCGTCAAGCTTTGAACAGGTACCAGTCAACTCAATAATATAAGATGTGTCAGTAGTATCAACAATGCGACCACAAAAAATATCAGTTGTAGCTTTTATCTCCTTTCGGTTTTTACCTAGAGCGCTTACTTTCACCAGCATCAGCTCACATTCAATATGGTCCCCATCACTTAAGTCAAGTACCTTCACTACATCAATCAATTTATTCAACTGTTTGGTGATTTGCTCGACCACGCTATCTGACCCAACAGTAACCAGAGTCATTCGAGATAATGTAGGGTCCTCTGTAGGTGCAACAGTGAGAGACATAATATTATAACCTCTTGCAGAGAACAAACCTGCCACGCGCGACAAAGCACCTGCTTCATTTTCCATCAATAAAGAAATTATATGTCGCATTTTTATATCAAAATCATTTCAGAGAGACCTTTTCCGCCAGGTATCATAGGAAATACATTTTCAGTTTGGTCGGTAATGAAGTCCATAAATACTAACTTATCTTTAAGTTTAAACGCTTCTTTTAGCGCATCCTCTATATCATTCGGGTTTTCTATTTTTATGCCTACATGGCCATAACTTTCTGCCAGTTTGACAAAATCTGGCAGAGCATCTACGTATGATTCGGCGTATCGATTGCCATGGAAAAATTCTTGCCACTGGCGCACCATACCCATATAACGGTTATTTAGATTAATGATTTTCAGTGGCAGATTATATTGCTTACAGGTGGATAGTTCCTGAATACACATTTGTATACTGGCTTCACCTGTGACGCAGGCTACCACATTTTTGGGGTTGGCAATTTGAACACCCATTGCTGACGGCAGACCAAACCCCATAGTTCCTAATCCACCAGAATTAATCCACCTTTTGGGCTTATCAAATTTATAGAATTGTGCAGCCCACATCTGATGCTGGCCTACATCAGATGTAATAAAAGCCTCGCCCTTTGTTACCTCGTAAAGTTTTTCAATTACCATTTGTGGCTTGATTATAGTACTTTTTCGGTCATATTTTAGGCAATCTCGTGCACGCCATTGATCAATTTGTGCCCACCATGACTTGAGTGCTTCTTGCTTAGGCTTTTCTTTGCTGGCCATTAATAACTTAATAAGTCCGTCAAGTACATTTGAAACGCCGCCAATGATTGGTACATCGACACTTACGCGTTTGGAAATGGATGAGGGGTCTATATCAATATGTATAATTTTCCTATCTTTGTTAGAAAAATGTTTTGGGTTTCCAATTACACGGTCATCAAAACGTGCTCCAACAGCTATTAGCACGTCACAATTCTGCATGGCCATATTTGCTTCATAGGTACCGTGCATGCCAAGCATGCCTACAAACTGCTTGTCAGTTGCGGGGTATCCGCCAAGTCCCATTAATGTATTTGTACAGGGGAAATCTAGCATTTGTACAAAGCGTGTAAGCTGTGAGGTTGCATTACCCAATATTACACCGCCGCCAGTATAAACCATCGGTCGTTTTGAGCCCATGATTAAGCGGATCGCTTTTTTTAGCTGCTCTGGGTGATCCTTATTAATCGGGTCATAAGAGCGCATAGAAACACTAGCAGGATAGGAAAATTTAAATTTTTCGGCACTTATATCCTTAGGAATATCTACTAGTACTGGTCCAGGGCGACCAGTTGAGCATATATAGAATGCTTTCTTGATGGTCGCAGCTAATTCTGTAATATCTTTTACTAGAAAGTTATGTTTAACACAAGGACGCGTGATGCCCACAGTGTCAACTTCCTGAAACGCATCTAGCCCAATAGCATGAGTTGGCACCTGTCCACTAATAATGACCATTGGAATTGAATCCATGTAGGCAGTAGCAATACCGGTAATCGCATTCGTTACGCCGGGCCCAGACGTCACTAAAGCGACCCCAGGTTTTTTGCTCGATCGGGCGTATCCATCAGCCGCATGTATCGCAGCTTGCTCATGGCGTACTAAAATGTGTTTTACCTTATCCTGCTTAAACAACTCGTCGTATATGAACAGTACAGCACCGCCAGGATAGCCAAAGATATGTTTTACCCCTTCTTCCTGTAAACAGCGAATTGTAATTTCAGCACCAGTTAAATCTTCTGCGCTCATTTTTTCTTATTTTCCTGCATTGAGAATCATAAATATAATAAATAGAACGATGAACAGTAGCGGTTAGCTGACTTTTGGTCAACCCTTTGTTAGTTGTTAATTTATATGCTCCTTATGGTTTTTTCTTTCTTTGATATTTGTCATGATGGACGCCTTAAACTATCTTATATGTGCTTGTCGCTAGATCAGAATATTTTGTTTGTATTTATATGGCTTGCTAAAATAAGCGAGTGAAGTGTTTTAATTTATGCAAATCTAGTTACTTTATTATAAGAGTTTTAAACGTAGTTTGATGTTATTTATCTGGGATTAAACATTTACTGTAGACTTAACTGCGGAATAGATAATAGGCTTATTTATATTCTGAATATATATTAATGTTAAAAAAAATGGCACTTTACTTGAGAATACCCCTTAATAAAGAGTAAAATAGCGCCTTTTCGTATTAAGGGTTTAAATTGGAGAGTATGCATGCCTGTCACAACCGATAAAAAAGCACAGATAGTAGGCGATTATCAAAGGGCCGCTGGGGACACTGGCTCCCCGGAAGTACAGGTGGCATTATTGACCGCCCGTATAAACGATTTAACCGGTCATTTCAAAGCTCATGTTAAGGATCATCACTCCCGTCGTGGTTTGTTACGTATGGTTAATCGTCGTCGAAAATTACTTGATTATCTGAAAAGCAGTAGCAACGATGCTTATCGTGTTCTGATCGAGCGCCTTGGTCTTCGTAAATAAACTTTCCCTGCTAACTAGTCAAACAGGAATATTCTAATTATTTGTAGTCTTTTATTGGACGAGAATGTGAACATTCATATCAACTAGTTGGATAAGGGCGCAAATAAAGATAATCTCATTAGAAAGGAAAGAAAATTGAAACCGATCAAGAAAAGTATTAGTTACGGGCGTCATACACTAACACTGGAAACTGGGGAGATTGCAAGACAAGCTCATGGGGCGGTAATCGTTTCTATGGATGACACAGTGGTAATGGTTACGGTTGTAGGTGCTAAGAATGTCAGGCCTGGGCAGGATTTTTTCCCATTAACTGTGGATTATATGGAGCGTAGTTATGCTGCAGGCAGAATACCGGGTAGTTTTTTTAAGCGAGAGGGTCGCCCTTCTGAGAAAGAGATCCTTACTTCTCGTTTAATTGATCGTCCTGTTCGCCCACTATTTCCTGATAGTTTTTATAATGAGGTACAGATCGTTGCTACAGTTTTATCTTCTGATAATGAAGTGGATGCAGATATTCCGGCAATGATTGGGGCTTCTGCAGCGTTAGTACTTTCGGGTATTCCCTTTGACGGCCCAATTGCTGGCGCACGTGTTGGTTATATTAATGGGGAGTATGTGCTCAACCCAACGACAACTGAACTTATTGAAACAGAACTTAATCTGGTGGTGGCTGGGACTGAACAAGCAGTACTGATGGTGGAGTCTGAAGCAAAAGAGTTATCTGAAAATGTGATGTTGGGCGCCGTTGAGTTTGGTCGCAATGAAATGAAACCAGTAATTAATTTAATTAATGAATTAGCTGATGAAGCTGGAGTTACTGTATGGGATTGGGCGCCTGTAGAGCAGGATGCGAGTCTTACTGACAAGGTTGCACAGATAGCAGAGACGGATTTATGTGCAGCATTTGATTTGAAGCAGAAACAAGCACGTACCGAGGCCGTTAATAAAGTCTGGGAAAAAGTTAGTACAGAGATGGCAGTTGATTCGGAAGGTGGCCCAGATAAACAGGCCGTCAAGAAAGTTTATTTTGATCTTGAATCGAAAATTGTGCGCACTAGAATTCTTAATGGCGAGCCACGAATAGATGGACGTGATACTCGTACCGTACGGCCAATATCTATTCGTAATAGTGTATTGCCACGTACTCACGGATCCGCTCTATTTACGCGCGGAGAAACTCAGGCGCTGGTAGTAGCAACTCTTGGCACAGGGCGTGATGAACAGAGAATTGATTCTCTGCAGGGAGATTACACTGATCGTTTTATGTTGCATTATAACTTCCCGCCCTCTTCAGTTGGAGAGACTGGTAGGGTAGGCACCCCAAAGCGCCGTGAGATTGGTCATGGTCGGCTTGCCAAACGTGCGCTTATTGGAGTTTTACCTTCTGCTGAAGAATTTGGTTATTCGTTGAGAGTTGTATCCGAAATTACTGAGTCTAATGGCTCTAGCTCTATGGCTTCTGTTTGTGGCGGGTGCATTGCATTAATGGATGCGGGCGTGCCACTTAAGAATCATGTGGCCGGCATTGCAATGGGCTTGATTAAGGAAGGCAATCGTATCGCTGTACTAACAGATATTCTTGGCGATGAAGATCACTTAGGTGATATGGATTTTAAGGTAGCGGGTACGGAAGATGGCATTACAGCACTACAAATGGATATCAAGATTCAGGGTGTTGATAAGGAAATCATGCAGGCTGCGTTGGATCAGGCTAAAGAAGGACGCTTGCATATCTTAGGAATTATGAAGCAGGCGCAGCCCTCAACTCGTGAAGAAATTTCTCAACATGCCCCGCGTATCATTAAACTTAAAATTAATCCTGAAAAAATACGTGATGTAATTGGTAAAGGTGGTGCAGTGATTCGTGCATTAACTGAAGAAACTGGTACGACTATAGATATCTCAGATGAAGGTGTTGTCATGATAGCTTGCATCAGTTCTGAAGGGGGGGAATTAGCTAGAAAACGTATAGAAGACATTACTGCTGATGTAGAAGTAGGTAGAATTTATGATGGAACTGTTCTAAAGCTTTTAGATTTTGGTGCGATTGTAAGTGTCTTGCCCGGAAAGGATGGGTTGTTGCATATCTCACAGATTGCTAATGAACGTGTTAACAGTGTGGCTGATCATCTGAAAGAAGGCCAACTTGTACGTGTCAAAGTATTAGAAGCTGATGACAAGGGACGACTACGCCTTAGTATGAAAGCAGTTACGGAAGAAGATAAAGACAGTTGAGTTTAAATAATAATAGATTATAAAGAATTAGTTTAAGTTGCAGTATTTAGTTTTTTATTTGGCTAGTTGTCTTTCTCTTATCTCGTCTAGTGTTTTGCAGTCTATACAAAGAGTAGCTGTTGGGCGAGCTTCAAGACGTTTCAACCCAATTTCGATACCACAGGTATCGCAATAACCATAATCATCAGAATCAATTTTCACAATAGTCTCGTTAATTTTCTTAATAAGCTTACGTTCGCGGTCTCGGTTGCGAAGTTCTAATGCCATATCAGATTCTTGGCTTGCTCGGTCATTAGGATCTGCAAAGACTGTAGCTTCATCTTGCATGGTATGAACTGTACGATCTATATCCTGTCCTAACTCAAGTTTAATATCTTCAAGTATTTTACGAAAATGTGCTAATTGCTTATTATTCATGTAGCTTTCTCCCTTTTTCATTTTATAGGGAGTAGTTGGTTTAGGTTGTTGTTGCGGCATTTCTTAGCATTCCTTTTCTTGTCTGATTTCAATCGAAGACGCTTTAATATCAGAAATCGCAGTATACAGCAAGTTGTTTTGAAATTTTTTAAGTGATCTGTACAAAATTAAGTCTAAGATAAATGTAAGAAAAAATCCGTAAAGGTTTTTGATTAAGAGATAATTTTGAATAAAGATTTCTAAATCTAGTTATGTAATTAATTTAGGTGGAAGTGGTTTCTGCTCATAGCTAATTCTCATGCTCAAAAAAACTTAATAAATTAAATAGAAAAATTGACCTTTCATTGGTGGAAAGGTATAGTAACGGCCTTCCCCGGGGTGTAGCGTAGCCTGGTAGCGCGCCTGGTTTGGGACCAGGATGTCGGGAGTTCGAATCTCTCCACCCCGACCAATTTCACCCAATTAAATTGGGCATACCCGGTTTGAGTAGTGCCCGTAGCTCAACCGGATAGAGCACCAGCCTTCTAAGCTGGGGGTTACAGGTTCGATTCCTGTCGGGCACACCAAATAGTTTCTGAAACCGTTTATTTTTGGTTTCAAAGGCTGAGTTTTTTTAGTTTCTCAGATGGTGGCTGTAGCTCAGCTGGTAGAGTCCCGGATTGTGATTCCGGTTGTCGTGGGTTCGAGCCCCATCAGCCACCCCATTTATATTATTCCTAAATATTTATATCTTTGTGATTCGGAATTTGGTTTTCTTAGGCCTAAATTCACGGCTTATGTATTCCTATTATGTATTCCTAGTGTGCAGCTGTAGATTGTTAGGTGGGATTTCCTAATTCAATTCCGGCGTGTAATGCCACTGTTGTCAGAGTGGCACGAGCAGTGCGTACATCTCTCCCAAGGCGTAGTAATGTACTCAAAGTCACAGATCGCTGTAGCAGTAAAGATATTATTTGACTTAGATTAGCGCTACCATCAGGGTTTACTGCATCTAGTAGGGCTAGTGGTGGTGAAAATTCAATAGGGTCTGAAATTACACGTATCGCAAGGAACGGAATATCTGAATCTTCAGCTACTTCAGCTATTGAACCGCTTTCTAAATCTACCGCAGAAGCTCCGGTAATTTTTGCAAAATCACATTTTTCATTTAATGAAGTAAGAACTTTTTTACTTGTTGCTAATTTGCCACCAATGACGCGTAAATTAGAAGGTAGGCACTTTTGTACCCGATCTCTCCAGGCTAAGGATACAGGTAACAAGCGTTCATTATAAATTGACTGAGGAAGGACCAAGTCGCCCGGGTGCAACTTAGAGTCTAGTGCCCCCGAAACTCCGAAACTGATCAGAGAGGTTGCACCTTCTTCCTGTAATTTTATTGCTGCTTTTCTTGCTGAATTTCCACCCATACCACACAGACATATCTTTGAATTATTTCCTAGATTTATTATCTCCCCGATAGGTAAGTGGCGATTAGTTAGGCAGCGGGCCTCAATTCGCATGGCAACGACAATGCCTACAATATTCACCTAATATCCTTCTGGGTAAATGCCTTATATCTTGCTAGAGCCCACAATGGGAAATATTTTGAATATCCGTGATATTTTAAATAAAAAACTCTCGGAAATCCCGGTGCTGTGAACCATGGATCAGCCCATAACCCATTATTATCCTGCCGACTTAGAAGATATTTAATTCCTTTGCTAACTTCTTCGCTATGTGTTTCTCCTGCTGCCATTAGTCCAAGTAAAGCCCAGGCAGTCTGAAATGAAGTACTTGTTCTAAAGAGCCCTGCTAGTTTTGGTGCAAAGTAGGTATCATTGTTCTCACCCCACCCACCATCTTCTCTCTGAACTGATTTTAGCCACTTTACAGCACGAGTAATAGACTCATGGGAAGTATCTATTTTTGCTAGTCTCATGGCCTCTAGTACTGACCAGGTTCCATAAATATAATTACTCCCCCATCGGCCAAACCAGGCACCACTCGGTTCTTGCTCATTGAATAAATACGATAATCCCTGCTCCATTGAATCTTGTTGCTCAGGGTTTCCATATAAAGCTAGGAAACCAGTACAACGGGCACTTACGTCACTAGTGGGCGGATCAAGTAAAGCGCCATGATCAGAGAATGGAATTTCGTTAAGATAATAATAAATATTATCGACATCAAAAGCAGCAAAGCCCCCATTCTTAGATTGCATACCACTAAGCCAGCTGGCAGCTCTTGATAAACTTTTATGATAAATATGAGGGTCTGCCTGGTGCATTGCCCAGGCTATCGCTGCTGTATCGTCAAGATCGGGGTAATGTGGGTTTGCGTATTGAAAAGCCCAGCCACCACCAGCCAGTTTTATATTTTCTTCCCGCCAGTCAGCAGGAGCATCTAGTATTTGGAGAGGGACTAGCCAATCTAGGGCCCTGCGGACATGTTTTTGATCTGCACTAGTATCTTCCTGTAATGCCAAGCTTGCTAAGACAGTATCCCACACAGGAGATGTGCATGGTTGGCACCAGGCTTGTTCATCGTCAATAACCAATAACCCTAATAAAGCTTTGCGACACTGTTCTCGGTACGGATGCTCATAAGGATAGCCTAGTAGTGAGAGAGCCTCATTTGCATTTACCATTGCGGGAAAAATTGCTCCTAGACCGCATTCGCCATTAAGTCGTTCTATTATCCAGCGCTCTGCTCGGCGTAGAGCAATTCGACGTAATACATTTGGAATAAATGGCTCAAATAGTGAAGCAGTACGTTCAATAAATAAGAATAATCGGTTTAGAGGGGTACGTACTGGGAAATAATCACGTTCTTTATCTGGATCTATGGTGAAAAGCTCACGAACATTAATTTTATGTGGATTAGCAGCTTTTGCTCTTAGGCTGCATAAGATTGTCAGCGGCACGGTCACTGTACGTGACCAATAAGCAACTTTACTCAGATGAAATGGGAACCACTTCGGCAGTAGAATAATCTCTACTGGCATAAAAGGAACGCCACGCCAGGGGAGTTGGCCGTACATCGCAAGTAAAATCCTGGTAAAAACATTTGCTTGTGATGCGCCACCATGTGACAGAATGGCTGTACGAGCAGCTACCATATGTGGAGCCTCTGGGGAGTCACCAACTAACTTTAATGCATAGTAAGCTTTGACAGTACAACTCAAATCAAAGTGACCGCCATAGTATAGGGGCCAGCCACCATGCTCTGTATCCTGCTTTGTCCTGATAAACCGAGCTAATTTTATTTCAAGGTCTGTATCTATATCATCCATGAAATGCATCATCAACACGTATTCGGCTGGAATAGTACAATCTGCCTCGAGTGGAAAGCACCAGTGGCCATCTTCTTTTTGTAAGGCTAGTAGAGCTTTACGTGCTGATGCAAGGGCATCAACTAGTTTTTTCTTGTCAAGATCTGATTGCTGCTGGTAATCAGAGGTGGTTATATCAGACGTAAAACTAGTATCTTCCTGGCTCAGATTAGTAAGAGCGTTATCTGTTTCTTTCATTAAATTTCCTTCTGGTATATCAGGCTGAGTCGATTTATTGTTGTAAACAATAGGCTGACAATGTTTCTATTATGGCTGTCAGATTATACTGTCTGATGCGATTTCTTTTTTGTATAAGAAGGAATTTTGTCAGGCTTATTGCGCATAAAAATACTATGAAGATTTCTTAGGGCAGGGTTCCTTGAAATATCTATCTGATGTATCTTGAGAGTCGTCATCATGGTCTAGAAAGTCTTCATCAGGAAAGAGATTATCATAAGATTCAGTTGGTGGCTTGCCATCGAATACAAGGTTTTCTCGATATTGCCAATATGCTTCACGAGTGAATATATAGCGGTCTAATGCAGCCTGATCACGAATACGCATCTGTTCTGTATGCTGCGCACGTTTATCAACTGCAGCTAGAAGACCTAAAGGAACAGTTACTGGGGCACCAACAAAAAACCCCGCATAAAATAACATATTTGATGCTATGGTGACAGGAAGGCCAATTAGATCACGGTTACTGCTTGGTCCCAGAATAGGTATGTACATATAAGACGTATTGTCAACACCCCAAACCCCTAATGTCTGCCCAAAATCTTCATCGTGTTTTTCTAAACCCACAGAGCTTGCTGGGTCAAATATCCCGCCTAAGCCTACTGTAGTATTTACAATAAAGCGTAAACCATCTTCTACTCCTTGCTTTACTTTACCTTGTAATAAGCCATTTAATACTACATTTGGGTATGCAAGGTTAGAGTAAAAGTTTCCGACTGATTTTCGCACCGAATTTGGGACATGTTCTATATATGTGTCAGCAACTGGCTCGAAAATACCCCGGTCAATATCTTCGGTTACGTCATAAAAACGGCGATTAATATCTTCATAAGGATCCCCTTTTAAACAGGGATCTTCAGCAGCAGATGCAATTTCTTTATCAGCAGATGCAATTTCTTTATCAGCAGATGCAATTTCTTGATTATTTGCATCAAATTTTTTCCCGGAGTAAGAGTATCCTGTACTCTTATCAACTCTGGGTTCAGATAAAACTGTGGCGCAGCCTGTAGCTAATCCAGTAAATAATATCAGCAAAATAGCATTTAAATAGCTTGGTTTCATACCTATTTTTAGCCTTTTCTATATTCTCGTTATAGTAATTCGTTTCGAGTGGTTCTGTACAGCAAAAAGAGCTGCTTTTAACCATGATATTCATCAAAGGTTCTGTTGTAAGGGTACGCGGGTGGGTATAAGGCTATTTCTAAGCTTCTGTTTTTTTGGCTGAGGCATTTAACAGAACAGGTAATATAAAGAGCGTGCAGATAAGAGTGCAAGTCAATCCTACAGTAAGTAATATTCCCATGCTAGCAGTGCCTTGATGGGAAGAGAGCATTAAGCTTGCAAAGGTGACAAGGGAGGTTAGAGCACTATAAAAAACGGCGCGAACCGTACTAGTATGGGCCAGAGTTTCGCCTACCAGTTTATCACTACGGCTCCGGTGAACCATATGTAGGCTACTATCTAATCCAATACCGAGTAATAATGGAAGAGCAATAATATTTGCAAAATTAAATGGTAGATTGAACAATACGGAGAAAATACCAATAAATATACTTGAAAGAAGAAGTGGGACTAGTACCAGAAGAGTATATTTCACACTCCGCAATAAGATTAATAGTGCTATCACTATGCCAGCTAAAGCTAATGAAAATGCTTGTATGAATGCTTGTACGACAGCTTCACCAGCTGCCAGGCTTACCATGGGACCCCCAGTAGCTTGCGGTGCAACTTTCTGGATCGCTCGAACAAAGCGTTTTAGTGCATTGTTGTCATCTATATCCTCTGACGGGTAGACAGCTATTTTGTATTCGTCAGCATGGCTGTACCAGCGGCTTATTAAAGGTGCTGGAAGATCTTCTGTACTGAATGTGGTAGAAGCCCCAATAGCAGTCTGCATACGTTGTAAAGAAGTAGGTAAAGTTACGAGCAAATCTTCTTCTACCGAATGTAATAGCTTCTCTCTATTTGCAGTATCATTTTTGTTAAGGTGTTCAAAAAGTGCTTCCAATGAATTCTTCAGAGCACGGGCAGGAATCAATAAAATATGGTCAGGCTTCTCAGTAATGAAATGGCCTAGAGTGTTACTAAGCCTATCTAATTCTTTTTGTTGCTTTATCAGTGTTTGTTTATTATTCTCATGCGATGGCATCGATATGGTGATCGGTCCGTTGGTAATCGCCATCTCTTCAATAAGTGGGAGTTTCATTTCCTGTTCTTCCGGTACAAAATTAAGAATAGTTACTACTCTTTTTACCTCCTCTAGTTTTGTTAGATTTTCTACCAAAAGATCCGCTTCTTTACGATTTTTAGCTAATACAGCTACATACCAGGGCGAGTTATCTACTTCCGACAGTAATTCCTTAAAGGTTTTTACGGCCTCTCCTGTACGGTCCTGCATATTCAATAAATTATAGTCAAATTTTAGTTGAGGAAAGAGTATGACTGCAGATAATAATCCAAGGAAGATAGTGGTATATATTAATTTTTGCCATTTAAATGATATTTCGAGTATTCTGCTAAGAGAGGCATCAACGTTGGATTTCAATTTAGACTGTTTAGGTATATAGCGCAGCAGAGCTGGGCCTATAGTAAGGGTAACCAGTAGACTAATCAGCATTCCAGTTCCAGAAATCACTCCTAATTCAGCTACTCCGCTGAAATCAGTAGGTATAAAAGCATAGAAGGCAATAGCGTTAGTTAAAGCGCATACAGTTAATGCACCCCCAGCTACAATTCCGGATTCGTAGATAGCATCTTTTTTTGATACCCCTCTCTCTATTATTTCTCTGTGCCGTAGTAGAAAATGAATTGCAAAGTCAGCACCAAGACCAATGTACAGTATTGCAAAAGCGATAGAAATAATATTCAAGTGACCGATTGCAGCCGTAGCAAAAGCTGCAGTAAAAATTAGACCTAAGATAAGGCAGATTATTACTGCAAGTAACAGCCTAATCGTACGCATTGCAAAAAAAAGTACTAATGAAATTAATACAAACGTAATTATTCCCGCATATTCCATGCCGCGCAGTGAGCTGTTGAGTTCTTCATCAGCTAAGGCTACCTCACCAGTAATGCGCATTTGTATAGGGCTATCATCTGTTAAGCCAATTTTAGCTGCAGCAGCTTGTATTGCAGAGATTGATTTCTCAGCAGGATATAGCTGGGTAAAATCCTGTTTTGGTTTTACCATAATAAATTCTTGATATCTGTTCTTTTGTGGCTTGCCTCGGAATAGCTCTTGCCATGAAAGAACGCGCGGCACCTCTGTAAGCCTGGCATTTAAAGTCTCACTCAAACTATGAAATAAAGGCCCTAGTTCCAGATTGCGCCCCTTACGTAATTCATCTGTCGCTCCAGAGAGTACAGAAATAAAAGTTTTCAATGTTGGGTCTTGAGCAATATGGGAGATCAGTGGTTGTGCATTAGCCATATGGTCAGCAATTTTTTCCAGCTCAGGAATGCTCTCGTAAAGTAGGCTATTCTGTATGAAAAAAGAATCCACATTTGGGGCGTATACATCCTGGAAATTTTGCGTATCATTTCTTAGGAGATAGGAAAGGCGACCGGCGGTATCATATGCTTGTTCCGGCGTAGGGGCATCTAATACCACTAACATGCTCTCCATTTCCTGGGGGAACGTTTTATTGTAGTGTTTCAGATTGACACGGAATGGCAGATGCTCTGCGAGCATCTCTGTGGTATCTGTATTCATACCAAGATTACGTGATATATATACGGAACAGCTCATAGCGGCAAGTACCACTACAAGAATGATCCATGGTGCGTATAGATATGAAGCGGACGCCCAGCGTCCAAAAATGCTGTAGATATGTCCTTTTGAAGTTTCCACTATTGTGGGTTGTCCTTCAGGGAGTGGTTTGTATGATTAGCTCTTAATTTTTTTTAGTCAACTCAATTTTTTTCTTGAGCATATCGATAAAATCTTTAAAGCCCTTTTGTTTAAGAACGGAACGGTACTCTACACGTTTCAATGCAAGGTCACTGACGCCATCAGCCAAAATATTAATGATTCTCCAACCTTTCTTATTCTGACGGAGCAGGTAGTCGAAGCTTACAGTATCACCATTAGAGCGGACAAATTGGCTGCGTACCAATATATAATCTCTAGGCATTTTTTTTTGCTCAATATATTTAAATTGCTCACCATTATATTCTTTGAACCACCCTGAATAGGTGCTAATACTGAGTTCGCGGAAGTGGCTAATAAGAATTTGTTGCTGCTCACCGCTTAGCTTAGTCCATTGTCTTCCTAGAATAGTTTTTGCAATGAAGTCAAGATCATGAGAGTTCTCAATTGCTGGAGTCAATAATTTATAGCGACCCTGGAATCCAAGTTTTTCTCCTCCCCGCATTGCCTCTAGCAAGGAACCGTGCAGACTCTTTATGATTTTGGTGGAGTTAGTAGTGTCTGGTTCTTGGGTCCAAGCCACCGGCATGTACAGAAGCATTGCTATCACTATAAGAAGATGCAAAGTTAATCTGGCTTCTAGAGAAATTTTCATAATTTTTGGCATCTCAACATATAATATATGTATATAGAAAATATGGCTAATAAATCCTGATTATGTTTAAGTATATAGTAAGGGGGCTGAGCAAGGAAATTACTTGTAAAAATATAGCTTGTTTGAGTAAACTTTTTTACCAAAAAGAAGAAAATACCGCTAATTAGTGTAACTGGTGAAAGAGATAATGATTTGTTCAGTTTATACTAAACAAATCATTTCTGTTTTTATAAAAAATTACTAAATCGATATTCAAGTATAAACTAATGATAATTATAGCTTAACTGTAACAGGAATTTTTGAAAGTGTACTTTTTTTTCCTTGTTCTTCGGTTATCCATTTGGGAACTGGTTCAGCTACCATTGCCCCTACAGTTTTTGGACCCCGTATAGATGTAAGTAGTCCTTTCAGAGGATGTTGCAACATATCTTCAACTGCAGTTGCTTCATAACCACAGTGCGCCATACATTGCACACATTTTGGGTTATTAGTATTCCCATAATTCTCCCAAGGAGTGTCCTCTAGAAGCTCTTGGAAACTAGATGCATAGCCTTCATCCGATAGTAAATAGCAGGGTTTTTGCCAGCCAAATATATTACGGGTTGGATTCCCCCATGGGGTGCAATCATAGCTCTGATTGCCTGCAAGAAAATCAAGGTATAGCGTGGAGTGGTTTAATTTCCAGTCCCGTTTTTTGCCAATCTCAAAAATACCTCTGAACAAATTCTTGGTGTCTTCACCTTTAATAAATACATCTTGCTGGGGTGCTTTTTCATAACTAAATCCGGGTGCAATAGTTGCTCCCTCTATGCCTAGAGTCATAGCGTAATCAAGAAATTCAGCAACATCTTCCGGGGTCTCCCCCTGAAAGAGAGTACAGTTCACAGTGACTCTAAAGCCTTTTGCTACAGCTATCTTTATGGCCTCAACTGCCCGATCAAAGACTCCTTCTTGACAGACAGAATTATCATGCCTTTCTTTCATTCCATCCAGATGGACAGACATAGTTAAATAGGGAGATGGCTTATAATCATTAATTCTCTTTTTCAATAAAAGTGCATTTGTACATAGGTAGATATATTTTTTACGCGCTACAATTCCCTCGACTATTTGCGGCATTTCTTTGTGGATCAGTGGTTCTCCACCCGGAATTGATACCATCGGCGCACCACATTCATCGACAGCCTGCATACATTCTTCATATGAAAGACGCTTGTCCAGGGTCTCCTCAGGATAATCTATTTTCCCGCAACCCCCACAGGCTAAATTACAACGAAAGAGTGGCTCCAGCATTAAAACCATCGGGTATTTCTTTACCCCGTTAAATTTTTGTTTTAATAAATAGCTGGCTACAGCCAGTTGTTGACGTATTGGAACTCCCATGAGCAAATCTCTCCAAGATTAATTTAATAGGCCAAATGATAGTCATTCATAGAAAAAATAGCTACTCTTATATTATAATTTATTGCATGATTACAAAGGTTTCTGTTCTCTTAATAGTGATGCGGGAAGTTTAAATGTGATGTCTTCCGATACTCCTTCCATCTCTTCGATACTGCTCACTCCAAGAGCTCGCAAACGATCAAGAACACCCTGTACTAATATTTCAGGAGTGGATGCGCCGGCAGTTACACCTATGGCGGAGCTATTAGCAAACCAGTCTGGTGAAATCTCGTTAGCGTCTTGAATTAAATAGGCATCTACGCCACTCATTTCGCCTACTTCCTGTAATCGTGCAGAATTGGAGCTATTTCGAGCGCCGACCACCAGTATAACATCAACTCTTTCTGCAAGGCTTCGCACAGCATTCTGGCGGTTTTGTGTTGCATAGCAGATATCAGATAACTCAGGGCCCTTTACTTCCGGAAAACGATCCTTTAGGGCCTGCACGATGGAACGCGTGTCATCTAAACTAAGGGTAGTTTGGGTTACATAGGATACTTGCTTCGGATCAGAAACCACTAGAGCCTGAACATCTTCTACAGTACCAACCACATGGACTGTCCCCCGTACTCGTCCGTAAGTCCCTTCTACTTCAACATGCCCCCGATGGCCAATAATTACCACTTCATGCCCACTTTTGCTATAACGTTTAGCTTGTAAATGAACCTTGGTAACAAGCGGGCAAGTCGCGTCGATAATTTCCAAATCTTGAGCTTGGGCAGTTTCCATAACGGCATCGGATACGCCATGAGCACTGAGAACAGTTACTGTTCTGGGCGGGATGCTCTTCATGTCTTCGGTAAAAATGACTCCGCGTGCTTCCAGATCTTGGATTACCTGTTGGTTATGAACAATCTGGTGTAGAACATAAATTGGAGCCCCATAAAGTAAGAGTGCTTGCTCCACGATTTCTACCGCGCGCACTACACCAGCACAGAACCCTCTCGGATTAGCAAGTATGGTCTTTATATTGTTCTCCTTGTTAAACAATCTATATGACTATATTTTAGCACGTAAGTTGCACAAATTAAATATAAGTGCCTATACCACCTATATGGGATAACGTGAGGGAGGCTACCATCTATATAGGCTAACGGGATGCTTTGGCTTAATTATTAGAAAATTCAATTTATGGAGATTGTGTGGGGTTTGAGAATTCGCTGTTGTATAAATTACGGAAATTCAGCGGTAGTTTAGAGCTTCTTTATATAAGCTGACTAGCTACTATCAAATCATTCCAGTTAGTCGTATATCTTGGGCTCATGTTATTTTGTCTCATCTTCCATGGTTGTGTTATTCCCTCGGCTGCAATTATCAATATTTTCTTTCCCATCAGTGTATTAATTTGATCAAGTGCTGCCATTAGGCTGCTTGATTTTTTTCGACCCTTCTTTTTACTAAACAAGTCAGGTTGGTATTTTTTATTTGATACAATTTTAGATAGGATAACTCCCGCCTTTTGGTATCTATATCCGTTTTGGTAAATTTTACGCAATCCGAATAATGAAAATTGTATAAGCGTCAAGGTATCGTCTGTTTGCTCTGGCAGTGGAATGTTTATGCTATTCTCGTAACAAGATTCTTTCTTATTGAATGGACTAGTACAGATATAAATATGAATTGATCCCGTATATGAATTTTGTCGACGTAATTTCTCAGCAGCACGGCTTACATAGAGAGCTATGGATTGTTCTAGACTTTTGAAACTAGTTATCAATACACCAAAAGAGCGGGAGCAGGTTATCTGTTTTTTTTTCGCGGTTGTCCCCTCCAATTCAAAACAAACTATATTATTAAGCTCGTAGATGGTTTTTTTCAAAGAGGCAGAAAACTGCAAATCTAGTCTGCGCGGATTAATATTTTTCAGGTCATTGATGCTGTAAACACCAATCTGTTGTAATTTTGGCGAAAGTTTTTTGCCAATACCCCATATCTTTCCAACTTTAATTCTGTGTAGCCATTTATTTTGTTCCCGTATTGACATGGCATTGAAATTGCATACACCTTGGAATACTAAATTTTTTTTAGCAATGTAGTTTGCAAGCTTTGCTAGTGTTTTTGATGCTCCAATTCCTATGCATACAGGTAACCCAGTTTGTTGTTGAATATACCTACAGATTTCTTGTGCATAGGCAGTCAGGCCATTTTTGCGGAATCCCGTGAAATCTAGAAAACATTCGTCAATAGAGTATATTTCTTGGCTGGGGCTAAATTTGAAGAGTATGCTCATTATTCGATCGGACATATCTGCATACAATGCATAATTAGAAGAACAGGTAATAATATTATGTTTTCTTGCTAAGTGTTTAAACTGAAAACAGGGCTCTCCCATTCTTATCCCAAGTGCCTTTGCCTCTTCGCTTCTAGCAACTGCGCAGCCATCATTATTAGAAAGTACCACTACTGGTTTATTTCTTAATTTCGGATTAAATACTCGTTCACAACTTACATAAAAGTTATTACAGTCAACGAGAGCGATAGAGCGGTTCATTTAAATTTCCGCATGGATCCGGTAACAACGCCCCAAATTTCAAAGGACTGTTCTTCTTTGATTTCAATAACTGAATAATTTTGGTTGGCTGGAATAAGGGTTACACCTTTTTTAGATTTTCCCAAAATTTTTACGGTAAATTCCCCATCTAGTATTGCAAGGACAATATCTCCATTCTGCTGGGTTTTTGAGCGGTCAATAACTAGCACATCATTATCGAAGATGCCGGCCTCTGTCATTGAATCACCTTTGACGCGTACGAAGAAAGTTGTAGCATCATTTTCCACGAGATAGTCGCTTGGATCGAGCCGTTTCTCAACATGATCGTCAGCTGGAGATGGAAAGCCAGCGGCTACTTTTGATGTGTAAAGTGGAAAAACGGTGTGTTGTTTAGTTCGTACGAATTGGATTAGCTCAGAGAGCTTAGCGTCTGTTTGTAATGGGCGCTCTTCTTTTAGAGTAGAAATAAAGCTCTTGATAATTTTAGCCGTGTTTACCGGAACGCGTATGACTGTAGTAGGTTGAGCTATGCTATTGCCTGGTTTGCGCCCAGCACCTGAGCGTCTGCCTCCATGGGTTCTTATAGTAGCGGTCATCGTAAAACTTGATTTAGTAACAATTAATCAAGTTTACTCTTAAGCTTTTTGAATGGCAAGAATTAGTAATGCAGGTTATTTATATAGCCTATCTGAATTTCTCTCTAAAGTAATGCAGAGTAAATAATAGAAATTGAGTCATAAATTCATATATTTCTGTTTCCTCTTGTTTTTTTTGGTCGAGTGCGCCACTCTTCAGAACAGGGATATGGGCAATAGCTCTTAATGTGCCGTATGTTATTTGGTACCGGGAGGGGGAATTGAACCCCCATGAGGTTGCCCTCGCGGGATTTTGAATCCCGTGCGTCTACCAATTCCGCCATCCCGGCAAACTCTATCTCACCAGATTAGAAGCTTGAGAAATTAATTTATACAAATAAATATAGGCTTATAAATAGTCTAGGAGATTATGATTAATTGTAACTCAGACTATCGCAGGAGTGTTGTGATAACAAATATATAATTGGTTTTTTATAGGGTTCCGATGTATTTTTCTGCCCTCTTCAAGGTATTAAGAAGTGGTGCAATGGAAACTTTATGATGACTAAATTAGCTATACTTAAACTGCGTTTTATCAGAAATTTATGGCCAGTGCTGTCGTGAAGATTGTATTATTATTTGTGATAGTACCGTCCTGCCTGGTAAAAATATTATCTTTATTAATAAGCGATCTCGCCTCGACTCGCCAGAGAAAATTCTTCGTGATGTTCCAATCAAAATTTGCAGAGAAGGCCCATGTTCTAAAGCCATTCGGTGATGTAGAAGATAGAAGTACACTATCTCTGTCATCGAAGTACTCTCCTCTTACGGCTATAGCCGTATTTGTTGTAGGGGTGTAGCGCATAATAGCCGTCGAATTAAGCCATGTGTTGAAAGTTGACGAGCCTTTGCTCTTCTGTTCCATGCCAATATCAAAACCAATCGTTGCAGCAAGCTTGCTACTCAGTTTAAAGGTGCTGTAGAAGTCATGAAAATATCGCATCAGCCTTCTCTGATTAGGTGAGTCAGTACCAATAAATGTACTACTGTTGAAAGTTATTCTTGAAGAAGGGCTGTAAGTAATTTGTGTTCCAAATGATGGAAGGGTATTTCCATCAACAGGTTTAATACGCTGCCATCCACTTAGAATGAGTAAACTCATAAACCATTTTTCATCATTTGAAGTATGGCTAATTCTTGCACCGGATTCATAATAGGGGATATTTTCAGCTGTGAGGCTCCTTGTTAAAGTCCAGTTATCACTACCTTTAGCATTTTCAAATCCAATATGGGAGGAAAAAACACCCATTTCAATCCATGTATTATTTTTTCTTGATACTTTTAGTGCAATGCTGCTCTCATAGAGATTCTTCAGTAAGCCTGATTCTGCTGCATAATTAGCACGCATGTAGGTGCCTACAGCCAATGCAAAGTTGGCTTTAATATTTTCAGTGTCATATTCTGTTTTTAAGAATGCCAGATTTACTGCTGGCTCATTATTTCGGTTATGGCTTACAAATAGAGATGGTTTTCTGTTATTAGGAGGATTGTTCAAAGCAGTAGAACCATATGCTTCAACATACCCGCTAATCATGAATGGTGATATCAGGTCATTTGCAATCGTTATGATTTCTTGTGCATATATTCCTTTGCTGGTTAGCAAAATAATAGCCATAACAATGGCATTTTTTACATGGTTGATTTTAGGATTCATAATCCTGCATTTAGAGATACCGTGACATATATACGGCCTATATTTTATGTAATTACCAAGTTAATTATTGCAGAGAATTTTTCGTCTATATTATGACTATAAGATCATAACTAAAATAAAGAACATATGAAGTTGCAACCAGTATGGGTAGATATATAGTACGCCGTTATAATATATCGGATGAAAACTCAGGATTTTAATTTTTCTCTGCCACCAGGGCTAATTGCTCAGTTCCCAATTACGAAACGCGCAGGGAGTCGAATGCTGTGTTTGGATGGAAAAAAGGGAACCTTGCAAGATGCAATGTTTGTTGATCTTCCTAAATACATGCAGTCTGGTGATGTAATCATATTTAATGACACATGTGTGATTAAGGCGCGTTTGTTTGGCGAGAAAGAAAGTGGCGGCAAATTAGAAGTTATGGTGGAGCGTGTTTTGGATGAGCATTGTGTGCTTGCGATGATACGTGCAAGTCATCCTCCTAAAGATGGTTCCACATTTAAACTCTCTGAAGTGATTCCAGTAACAGTATTAGGGCGAGAGAATGACTTTTACATATTACGTTTTGACCATAAAAATACTGTAATTGAGTTACTTGATTATTATGGTAATTTACCCTTGCCACCTTATATCCCAAGGGAAGTAACGCAGGAGGATGAGGTCCGTTATCAAACTATTTATGCGAAAGAAAAGGGCGCGGTTGCAGCGCCGACCGCCGGGTTGCATTTTGATGAAGCTATGCTATTAAAGTTACGTGAGATGGGAATAATAATTGCGTATGTAACATTGCATGTAGGTGCAGGTACATTTCAACCGGTAAAAGTTGATAATATTAATGATCATAAAATGCATAGAGAGATTTATTATGTACCGGAAAAAACAGTCGAAGATATTCGATTGGCAAAATCTTTAGGTGGGCGTGTACTTGCAGTCGGCACAACATCACTACGGGCATTAGAGGCCGCAGCCAAGGCTGGTAATGGTAAATTAATATCTGGCTATGGTGATACAGATATTTTCATTACACCAGGATATCGCTTAAATGTAGTTGATAGATTACTAACAAATTTCCATTTTCCTTGCTCAACTCTAATGATGCTAGTGTCTGCATTTGGTGGTTCGGAAAACATATGTCAGGCGTATCAGCATGCGATAGACAAGAGCTACCGCTTTCTTAGTTATGGCGATGCTATGTTAATAGAAAAACAAATATGAAATTTCAGATAAACGCTAGTGAAGGTTTGGCCCGTCGTGGAACTTTAATGACAGCTCACGGAAAGGTGGAGACGCCGGCTTTTATGCCAGTAGGCACCTATGGCGCGGTAAAGGCAATGCCTCCAGAAGAATTAAAGGAAATCAATACAAATATAGTTCTTGGAAATACTTTTCATCTGTGGCTTCGGCCAGGTTTGGACGTAATCGATGCGCACGGTGGATTGCACAAATTCATGGGTTGGGACAGGCCTATCCTGACTGATTCAGGAGGGTTCCAAGTTTTTAGTCTGGGGAAAATGAGAGAGATTACCGAGCAAGGGGTAAAATTCCAATCACCTATAAATGGCGATGCATGTTTTCTTACTCCAGAGGAGTCCATGAGTATTCAACGTTCACTAAACTCAGATATTGTAATGATATTTGATGAATGTACGCCTTATCCGGCAGACAAGTCAATGGCAAAGAAATCTATGGAGTTAAGTTTACGCTGGGCTGAACGCTCAAGGTGTGCTCATGATAGTGATGGAGGAAACCCTAATGCGTTATTTGGCATTATTCAGGGTGGAATGTATGAGAATTTACGCGATTTATCTCTCTCGGAGCTGAAGGATATAAATTTTGATGGGTATGCTATAGGAGGACTGTCAGTAGGCGAGCCCAAGAGTGATATGAAACGTATTCTTAAACATTCTGTCCATCAGTTACCTGTTAACAAGCCACGTTATCTGATGGGCGTCGGAACTCCAGCCGACATTCTCAATGCCGTTTCTCAGGGTGTGGATATGTTTGATTGCGTTTTGCCAACACGTAATGCTCGTAATGGTTGGTTATTCACCCGGAATGGGGTGCTCAAGCTGCGTAATCACCAATATCGTAAGGAAATAGCGCCACCAGATGAAAATTGCGGTTGCTATACCTGTCGCAATTTTACTCGTGCCTATTTACATCATCTGCAGAAAATTAACGAAATTCTTGGTTCGCACCTTAATACGTTACATAATTTGTATTACTACCAGCAATTAATGGGTGAGATTCGTCTTGCTATAGAGAGTGGTCAATTTGGAGAATATGTACAAGAATTTCAGGCTAACGTTGCATCATGCTAAAATGCATCTCCTTTGAACCTCCCATGGAGAAATACTATGTTGATTAGTGACGCTTATGCACAGGCTGCTGCCCCAGCTGGAGCAGGTATGTTAATGGAGCTACCTCTGATAGCGTTAGTCATAGCAATATTCTACTTCGTGGTAATTCGTCCCCAGACAAAGCGAACAAAAGATCAGAAGGCTATGGTTGAGGGTCTACAGAAGGGTGATGAGGTCGTAACTAGTGGCGGTCAGTTAGGGAGGATAACCAAAATTACTGAGAGCCATGTGGTTCTAGAAGTTTCCCCGGAAATAGGGATGCTAATTTTGAAGACAGCAGTTCAAACTCTGCTACCAAAAGGAACTTTGAAAACCATTGAGAAGGAAACTTTGAAGGGCACAATGAAAAAGAAAAATAACAAAAATAAAGCTGAGAAAATCATAACGGAAAAGAAAAATAGCAATAGTGAAACTGAAACATAAGAGGAGGAGTGCGATTCCTTCCCTATCGTCTTTTTATTTGTACTTACCTATAACATGAACCGATATCCACTCTGGAAATATTTAATTGTTTTAGTTTCAGTTCTGCTCGGACTGCTTTACACGTTGCCTAATTTTTATGGTGAATCACCAGCAATTCAGATTTCGCCTATGCGGACTACTGATAAGGCTGATACTTCGTTGCTTGCACGGGTCGAAGGTATTCTAAAGAAGAATAATATACCGGTTAACGGAATGTTATTTGAGCTAAATAGTGTCAAGGTTCGTTTCTCAGATACGGATATTCAGCTCAAAGCAAAAGATATATTGCAGGCAGGGCTTGGTAACGGATATGTAGTCGCACTAAATTTACTTTCAGAATCTCCTCAGTGGCTAACTGATATCAGTGCGTTACCGATGTATCTCGGACTTGATCTACGTGGGGGCGTACACTTCCTGTTACAGGTAGATATGAAAGGTGCGCTTTCTAAGTCTCTTGACCGTTTTAGCGCTGATATACGATCCAGCTTGAGAGAAGAGAAAATTCGTTATAAGAGAGTAAGTAGAGAAGGCTTACAGATTATTGTGAAGTTTCGTGATCTTGAATCACGTGATAAAGCAACTGATGAAATCAAGAATAATTATGAAGATCTAAGCCTGCGTGAACACGATTTGGAAGATGAGTTTCACCTTGCAGTATCTCTTAAGGAAACAGCATTAAAACGTATGCAGGATTCTGCTGTGCAGCAGAATATTACTACACTGCGTAATCGTGTTAACGAGCTAGGTGTGGCCGAGCCTATTATTCAGCAAGCAGGAGCTGATCGTGTAGTAGTTCAATTACCTGGCGTACAGGATACTGCAAAAGCTAAGGATATACTGGGTCGAACAGCCACGCTGGAATTGCGCATGGTTGATGAGGAGCATGATGTGAGTTTAGCATTGAGCGGCCAGAATCCCTCTGACTCAGAACTTTACACTGAGCGCGGTGGCGGGCCTGTGTTAGTAAAGAAACAGGTGATGTTAACGGGAGACCGTATTAATGATGCACAACCTGGTTTCGATAACAATAATCGGCCGGCCGTACATTTAAATTTAGACAGTAATGGTGCTCGTACCTTTAAGCAACTGACGCGAGAAAATGTCGGGAAGCGCATGGCAATACTCTTAATTGAGAAAAATCAAAAAGAAGTAATTACTGCACCAGTAATACAGGAAGAAATACCTAGTGGGCGGGTACAAATTACAGGAAATATGTCTATTTCGGAAGCAAGAGATATTTCACTATTGCTACGTGCTGGTGCATTAGCGGCGCCAATGGATATTATTGAAGAGCGAACTGTAGGCCCTAGCCTCGGCGCAGAAAATATTTCTCGTGGTTTTAATTCTACTTTATTTGGTTTTGCGGCCATTGCTATTTTTATGACCGTTTATTATTTAATTTTTGGTTTTATCTCGGTAACTGCGCTTGGTGTAAATTTATTATTACTTATCGCTCTTCTTTCAATCTTACAGGCCACCTTAACGCTTCCTGGTATGGCGGCAATAGCACTTACAATCGGCATGGCTATCGATGCTAATGTTTTAATAAACGAGCGTATTCGTGATGAGTTACGTAATGGCATTTCGCCACAGGCAGCAATTAGTGCTGGATATGAACGAGCATTTGGGACGATATTGGATGCAAATATTACCACCCTAATTGCTGGAATCGCGTTATTTGCTTTTGGTTCCGGTCCGATAAAAGGTTTTGCAGTAGTGCTGTGCCTGGGAATTTTGACTTCGATGTTTAGCGCAATCATGGTGTCACGCTCCTTAGTTAATCTATTGTATGGGAAGCGTCGAAAATTGGAGACTGTTCCTATTGGGCAGGTATGGAAGCCGACAAATAACAAGCGATGATATCCTTGATATTAGATGGCACCTATAGTTTTGTAAGAATTTAAAGGTATTCTATGGAGTTTTTCAGGTTCAGGCGTGATATTCCCTTTATGAGTTGGGGTAAATATACGACCACTATTTCACTTTTAACTTTCATTATTGCCGTGTTCTTTCTCGCTACTAAAGGATTGAATTTAGGTGTCGATTTTACCGGTGGAACGGTAATGGAAGTTGGCTACAGTCAGGCTGCTGATTTGAATAAAGCACGGAATACCCTTGCTGGTATTGGAATGCCGGATGCTAGTATCCAGCATTTTGGAAATTCAAGTGATGTACTAATACGCTTGCCTACTAAGCCTGAAATATCTAGCGCTCAGCTGTCAGAGGTTGTGATGAAAGCATTGCGTCAGGAAGACAATACAGTAGAAATGCGTCGAGTGGAGTTTGTTGGCCCACAAGTGGGTGAGGAATTAGTTGAAAATGGTGCGCTTGCCCTGCTGATTGTTTCATTAGGAATCATTGCATATCTTGCTATGCGTTTCGAATGGAAATTTGGTGTTGCCGCTATTATTGCTAATTTGCATGATGTAATAATAATTCTTGGTTTCTTTGCCTTTTTTCAGTGGGAGTTCTCATTAACAGTACTTGCTGCAGTACTAGCAATTCTAGGTTATTCGGTAAATGAATCGGTAGTAGTATTTGATCGTATACGTGAAAATTTCCGTAAAATGCGCAAGGCGTCAGTAGAGCAGGTTATTGATAATGCAATTACCCGTACTATGTCGCGTACTATTATTACCCATGGCTGCACTCAGATGGCTGTATGCTCAATGCTTTTCTTTGGTGGTGAGGCGCTGCACTATTTTGCTTTAGCGCTTACTATTGGAATTTGTTTTGGTATATATTCTGCGGTGCTGGTAGCAAGTCCTATAGTCATGCTACTGGGTGTTACACGTGAAGATCTTGTTAAAATAGAAAAAAAAGAGACAAAAGAAGAAGCTGTACCTTAATTTCAGTTATTGATTTGTCACATTTTTTACTAGGATATTTTGGAACTTATTACCGGCTTCATTGATATTGTTCTGCATTTAGACCGCCATCTTATCTGGTTAATTGAAAATTACGAGAGTTGGGTTTATCTTGTGTTGTTTTTGATTATCTTTTGTGAGACTGGGCTGGTTATAATGCCCTTTCTGCCAGGAGACTCTTTGTTGTTTGTTGCAGGTGCAGTTGCAGCAAATGGTGTAATGGATGTGCAGTTTCTGGTGATGCTTTTAATGCTTGCTGCCTTCGCAGGAGATAATACAAATTATTGGATCGGGCGTTATTTGGGGCCCAAGATTTTTTCACGGACTGACTCGCGCATATTAAATCGCAAGCATCTAGATAGAACCAATTTATTTTATAAAAAGCATGGCGGGAAAACTATAATATTTGCTCGTTTTCTACCAATTTTTCGTACTTTTGCACCATTTGTTGCAGGTATTGGGCATATGACTTATACGACTTTTATGTCATATAGTGCAATTGGTGGCTTATTTTGGATTAACCTCTTTGTTTTTAGTGGTTATTTTTTTGGAAATGTACCTATAGTTAAGGATAATCTTTCTTTCTTCATCATTGGGATTGTTTTTATTTCAATAATTCCAGGAATTATACAATTCGTTCGAATTTGGTTTGAGAAAAACAGAAAGAATAAAAGCAAAATTGAGTATTGAATGGAAGCATATGTAGTAGAGAATCATTAGAATCTTTGCACTAGTTATTTTTCTTATTAATTTTTTGCCCCCATTTCAATAGCTAATTTTCGTGATTGTTCGGTATTTTCCTTTGAGTCTTCTAAGCCAATCCAGCCCTCTAAATTAGTGAGAGCAATATCAGTTAAGGCATGTATCCAGTCTTCACGTTCATTAAGGCAAGGAATATAATGAAATTCTTGACCTCCAGCTTGAATGAATGTGGTCTTTCCTTCTATAGCTATTTCTTCCAGTGTTTCAAGACAGTCAGAAACAAAGCCGGGACAAATTACATCGATTCTTCTAGTATTATTCTTGCCAAGTTGTTCTAGTATCTCCGCTGTATATGGTCTTAACCATTCAGTCCGACCAAAACGGGACTGAAAGCAAATTTGGAATCTTTCTGCATCCAAATTAAGTTCTTCGGCTAGAAGTCTGCCTGTTTTCTGACATTCGCAGTGGTAAGGATCTCCCTTGTCCAAGCTGAATCGCGGAACACCGTGGAAGCTCATGACCAGCTTCTCTGGTTCTCCATTCTTCATCCAATAATCGCGTACATTTTGTGCGAGAGCGCTAATATAACCAGGATGGTCATGGTAATGTTTGACCGTCCGGATAGCTGGGACATTTCGCATTTTTCTTAACTGGTCAAATACACCGTCAAGTGCTGCTGCAGTGCTGCTAGCTGCATATTGAGGGTAAAGAGGTAATACTAAGATACGTTCACAACCATGTTGTTTCATTCGTGCCAGTACTTCTGAAATAGATGGGTTTCCTATACTCATAGCATATTCTACCAATGGGGCTGGTTTTATACGCTCTCCAATGAGTTCTAGCAGCAATTTGGTCTGTCGCTCAGTATGGACTTTTAACGGGGAGCCCTCTTTTGTCCAAACTAAAGAATACTTCTCTGCAGATTTCTTGGGGCGAGTATTTAGGATGATAATATTTAGTATTGGCCACCAGACCCACTTAGGAATTTCAATTACCCTTGAGTTACTTAGAAACTCTTTAAGGTACGGTTTCAGAGCTTTCGCAGTCGGGGCATCTGGAGTGCCAAGATTTACGAGCAAGATACCAGTCTTACTAGAAGAGCCATGTTGATAATTAGATTGAGAAGACATTGGGTTCATTTCTAATGAAATTTAAAATACGGAATTTAAAACATTATAGATGGGTCGCATCAGCTAATTAATGGTGAGATAGCGCGTTGGAGAGCAGCTTGGCTGTTACGTCTACAATTGGAATAACACGTTCATAAGCCATTCGAATAGGACCAATCACACCAACTGTACCAATAGTTTTTCCATCTACCTCGTAGGGTGCAGTAATAACACTAACTTCATTTGGAGTTGCCATATCTGATTCACCCCCAATAAATACCTGTACGCCTTGTGCTTTTCGGCTAAATTCTAGTAATCGTAGTAACGCAGTTTTTTGCTCAAATAGACTAAATAACTCTTTTAAGCTTACCATATTATTTGATAAATCTTGTACATCAAGTAGTCTGCGTTCACCCGTTACTACCATAGTCTCACTACTATCATTAATTGCCTCACTACTTGCCTCAATAGCTGCGGTCATAAGGCTACTCATGTCGCGATGTAATTTCTTTAGTTCGTTACGGAGGCGGCTCCGAATTTCGTTTAATGCGCAGCCAGCATAATTTTGGTTGATGAAGTTAGCAGCTTCTATTAATTCGGCTTGACTATATATTTTATCAGTAAAAATTATTCTGTTTTGTACATCACCTTCAGGAGTAACAATAATGAGTAGAACTCTTTTTTCAAATAAGGTCATGAATTCAATATAACGAAATACTGTATTGTTATGTTTAGAGGTTACAGCTATGCCTGCGAAGTGTGTTAATTCAGATAATAACTGAGACGCTGAATTAATCAAGCGAGATGGAGTATTTGGAGGCAATTGATCTTCTAGATGATGAATTTCAATAGAGTCAAGAGGCTTTACAACCAGTAAGGTGTCCACAAATAATCGATAGCCAAGTGGAGTAGGGATTCGTCCAGAGGAGGTATGAGGGCTGCTAACAAAACCCATTTCCTCAAGGTTTACCATAACGTTGCGTATGGTAGCAGGACTTAGATTTAATCCTGGAAATTTGGAAAGAGAACGAGACCCTATGGGATGACCCTCTCTGATATAGAGTTCAATTAATGTCTTTAGTAAGATTCTGGCGCGTTCATTAAGCATTTAAATATTCTACACGAGGACTGGGGGTCTTGGACCCAAGGATAAGTAAAAAAATTTGTTTATTCTGAATTTGAATTCTTTGTCACGTGATGCCCAATATGGTTTAATCATAAATGTAGCCCCACTAAATTATATTATGGTTGGTTCATATTTAACTTTGTAATGAATTCTTTATTTAAAACTATAGCTCTAATTGGTAAGTATAAGAATCCTGAAATTATGGTGCCACTTCTGCGTCTAGGAAAATTTCTAGAAAGCCGCAATCTTATTGTGGTATTGGATAGTCTTACTGCATCAAATATTTCGGAGAAAAAATACCCTATACTGACTTTAGATGAAATTGGTGTGAAGGTTGATTTGGCAATTGTTCTAGGTGGTGATGGCACCATGCTCAATATTGCACGCCGGCTGGCTCCTTTTGATGTGCCGCTGGTTGGCATCAACCAGGGTCGGCTTGGGTTTCTCACAGACCTTTCTATTGAGACCATGCTAGAGACTTTAAGTTCTATTTTTGAAGGTAATTATGTTACTGAGAGGCGGATGTTGCTTTCTGCTGAAGTGATACGTGGTAAGGATAGTTCATTTAGTGCTTTAGCATTCAATGATGTGGCTGTAAATAGAGGGAATGGTAGAGGTATGATTGAGTTTGAAGTACATATTGATGGAGAATATGTATATTCTTTACGATCAGACGGCCTGATCATCTCTAGTCCTACAGGTTCTACAGCTTACGCCCTATCATGTGGGGGGCCGATTCTACATCCTAGACTCGATTTGATTTCTTTGGTACCAGTTAGCCCGCATACATTAAGTAACCGACCCATCGTAGTAGGGCCCGAGGCCACGGTTGAAATTTTGATGAACCGTGCTGAAGGTGCTCGTATCCATTCAGATAGCCATTCTCATTTTAATTTAAATAAAAGTGACAAGGTTGTAATTCGGCGATCTCCTCACACTGCAAGATTACTTCACTCCTCTAGTCACAGCTACTATCGTATGTTGCGAGAAAAACTTGGGTGGAGTGGGTTTTCCTAAAAACAAATCGTTTATTATCATTATGCTAAAGTTCTTAAACATTCGAGATTTTGTTATTGTTGATAGGATGGAGGTGGAGTTTGGCCGAGGATTTACTGTTCTTACAGGAGAAACTGGGGCAGGCAAATCGATCTTGATAGATGCACTTTCACTTTCATTAGGTGAACGCAGCGATGCAGGTCAGGTGCGCAATGGTACTAAGCGTGCTGAAATAAGTGCAGAGTTTGATGTGAGCAAATCTCCAGAATTACTGGTTTGGCTACGTGAAAATGATCTAGAAGGGCATGGGGATGAAGGAAATATATGCTTAATGCGTCGGATCATAGAGTCTGGCGGGCGTTCCCGTGGTTTTATTAATGGTCGTCCTGCCACCCTACAGCAACTACGTATGGCAGGGGGAAAGCTAGTCGATATACATGGACAGCATGAGCATCAATCATTATTACGTACTGAAGAGCAACGGGACTTATTAGATAGATTCTCTGGAGGTCGTGAGCTTGTAAAGGAGGTGGCTACTAGTTTTCTTCGTTGGCAGGACTTACAAAAGAGACGGATAGAATGGGAGCAGAATACCACTTCCTTTGAGCAGGAGCGAGAGGAGCTAGAATTACAAAGTCGAGAACTTTTGTCATTAAATTTCTCCTCTAATGAGTGGCAGACCCTTAAGTCTGATCATAGTAGATTAGCTCATTCCGCAAGCCTAATAGAGGCTGTTCATAAATGTCTAGAGATTTTATCAGAGAGTGAATCTGCATCTCTTGTTCAGATTAATTTAGTGATCTCTCATTTAAAAGGTTTGCTTCAATACGATGCCGACTTAAAAGGTGTGCTTGATATGCTGGATTCTGCGCAAATTCAATTACAAGAAACAGTCTATGAGTTGGAACGGTATAAGCAGGGTCTTGATTTAGATCCAAAAGTTTTGCAAGAAATGGAAGAGCGGCTAACTGTCGTTCATGCTGCCGCCAGAAAATATCGTGTTGTCCCGGATGAAATACCTAATTTATTAAAAATATTTACTAATAAATTAGATGGACTTAATCAAATTGGTGATGGCAAAGCGATGATAAAGGAGGAGGCAATTGCTAAAGATATATACCTAGAGCTTGCTAAAAAATTGAGTGCAGTGAGAGACGGCGCGGCCCAAAAGCTTACTCAGCAGGTGACTGTTGCTATGCAGACTTTAGCGATGGAAGGTGGGAGATTTTCAGTCAAGCAGGTGCCTTTGGATCAAGGAAATGTTCACGGTATGGAGAAAATTGAGTTCGAAGTGTCTCCTCATCAGGGTATGAGTCTGGGTCCTTTAGCAAAAATTGTATCTGGTGGAGAATTGTCCCGTATAAGTCTCGCGATACAGGTCATTACTAGTGAGGTTAGTGCAGTGCCAACGTTGATATTTGATGAGGTTGATGCAGGTATAGGTGGGCGAGTCGCAGAGATTGTCGGAGGGCTTTTAAAAAAATTAGGGATAGAGCGTCAGGTGATGTGTGTTACACATTTGGCGCAAGTTGCCTCTGCAGGTAATCAGCAGTGGCAGGTGGCTAAATTTGGTGATTCGGATAATGGTGAAAATGTTCTGAGCCATGTTACTGTACTTAAAGATGGGGAAAGAATAGAAGAAATTGCACGCATGTTGGGTGGTGTGAAAATTACAGAGACTACTCGTAAACATGCAGCTGAGATGTTACGAGAGAGTAAGAATTAAAGGCCATGCCTGCATGAGCCTTATGTGGGTTCCGTTATGATAATTAGTACTTATCATTACTGTATCCTTAAGGATTATTAATTTCTGGGTAACGAATGGGTGTCTACGCATTAATTGCAGTAGGAGTGGGTGCAGCATTGGGAGCATGGCTTCGCTGGGGATTTGGTTTGATGTTAAATGCTATCTTCCCGACTCTTCCTTTGGGTACTCTGGCAGCAAATCTGATTGGCTGCTATTTCATTGGCATAGCAGCCGAATATTTTTTTCAAAACACCACAGTACCTACAGAGGCTCGGTTGTTTATTATTACTGGATTTTTAGGTGGACTGACTACCTTTTCTACGTTCTCTGTTGAAGCTGTAACGTTGTTATTGCGCGAGCAGTATAGCTGGGCTTTCGCCATAATTTCTTCTCATCTTTTTGGTTCACTGGTAATGACAGTACTGGGAATGCTTACTATTAAATTCTTTATGCAGAATTAATCTGATACCAACTATAAGAAAATAGAGATTTATTATGTTTTTTAACAGAAAATTATAAATAAACATAAATTGTATTTGTAGATATTAATAAGAATCAGAGATATTCTAGTATTTAATATTAGTCATTTTTCTTCTCATTTTTCTTCTCATTTTTCCTCTCATCTTTTTTTCGAGGGACAGTCCACCATATGATAATGAATGCTAATGTTACTGCTACAAATATTTCCAATAGTATTACCCACATTTTTTCATGATTCCTGTATATTTATAAAGTACAACTTTAACTAATATCCAATGAAAAACCAATTAAGATTTATTAGTGCCACACTCGTACTGTTTCTTAATGCGTGTTCAACTGGGCCAATAATTCCTTTTTCTGATCCAGAAGGATCGTTAACATCAGTAGTTCCGCCTCATGTTGTTTCGCGAGTTACTCCACCTCATGTTATCTCACCAGATGTGGCAACATTAAAAGTAACTAATTGGAATACATTGCCCGGGTGGGGGGGTGACGACATTCGTCCGGCTTTAGATGCTTTTTTGCAGAGCTGTAGAGTTTTAAGGAATCAGAAGCTATGGGTGAAGCCTTGTGAACTTGCGGCCTCAATACAGAGAAATGATAACGCTATATTACATAAATTCTTTGAACATAATTTTAAGCCGTATCAGGTATTAAATTCTAATGGCAGCACCGATGGTCTTATTACTGGTTATTATGAACCTTTATTAAAAGGTAGTCGTAAATTATCAGATCGATATCGCTTTCCTCTCTATAAGGCGCCCAAAGAATTACTTGCTGTGGACTTGGGAGATGTACACCCAAAGCTTAAACATTTGCGGTTAAGGGGGAGGCTAGAAGGCCAAAAAATAGTTCCCTATTACAGTCGCGCAGAGATCGAGAGTGATCCATCTCCTTTACAAGGCCATGAATTTTTATGGGTTGAGGATGCTGTTGAATTGTTTTTCTTACAAATTCAAGGATCAGGACGGATAGAAATGGATAGCGGTGAGATTGTGCGGGTAGGCTACCATAACCAAAATGGTCATCGCTATCAATCTATTGGAAAATTATTGGTTAAACGCGGAGAGCTACCTTTGGCTAAGGCCTCTATGCAAGGAATTAAAGCCTGGGGTATAAGGAACCCTAAAAAATTGAATGAACTGCTACATCAGAATCCAAGCTATGTATTTTTTCGTGAACTACCTTCAGGTATATCGGGACCAATTGGGGCACTTGGAGTACCCTTAACCGGAGAAAGAAGCCTTGCAATTGATCCTCGTGCTATTCCACAGGGAGCGCCAGTATTTCTTTCAACTACGTGGCCTAATAGTAGTAAGAAACTTGATCGATTAATGGTAGCTCAAGACACCGGTGGCGTCATAAAAGGTGGTGTTCGTGGAGATTTTTTTTGGGGCTTTGGGAAAGAAGCTGCAGACCAGGCCGGTAAAATGAAACAAACCGGAAAAATGTGGGTACTCATGCCAAGCGATTATATGCAGAAAAATCTGATTCCATAGGGAATCTTCCCTGCCTAATTAGTTTATAGGTTCATTTAATTTCTTCTCTATCATTTCTGCAGATATCATTCCCGGTACAATCTTTCCATTAGCGAAAACTATTGTCGGGGTGCTATTGAATCCATGTTTCTTACCAATTTTAAGGAGTGTATTAATTGGTGTTTCACAATTTCTTTCAGTAGGAGTTGTACCATTTAGCATGAAATTGTTCCAGGATTCTAGTTTATCATCCGAGCACCATATTGCCTTAGAAATTTCTTTCGATCCTTTGAGTATTGGGTAGAGGAATGTGTAAATAGTGACATTGTTAATATGAACCAATTCTTTTTCTAGCCGCTTGCAATAGCCACAATTAGGATCAGAAAAAATAACAAGCTTACGTTTGCCATTTCCTTTAATTTCTTGGATTGAATATTCAAAGGGTAGAGAATTAATATCTATCTTGCGTGCGCTTCTTATTTCTTGTAAACGTTCTTCAGTTAGATTTTTTTCATTTTTTAAATCAAACAAATAGCCGGAAAAAAAATATTTTGCCTTTTCATCAACATAAAAAAGCTGATCTCCAACCGTGATTTCATATAGCTGTAGAGAAGGAATTCTCTTTAGTATTTCAATTTTTTCATTGGGAAAATAAGGGATGAGTGATTTTTTTAATGATGCTTCATCCGCGTTAGCTGTGCTAGAAAATATAAATATCAGTAGAGAGGAAAATAGTATCTTAATGTGCATGGCGCGTAGTCAAATTATGAATAATTATATTAATTTTTAATTTAGTGCATGTTGTATGAGACATTTTTTTAATAATGGGAATTCGTTAGTGAGCCCTAGTCCTAAATTACGTAGACGAATAAGTGTTGCATTTTTATTGCCGAATAATTTTTGTAAGCTATCTGTAGTAAACTCCATCGCCAAAATATCTTCCTTTCGCGCCCGCTCGTACTGGCGAAGTAGCATATAATCGCCACAGTCAGATCTGGCTCCCCGTTCAATAATAATTGATACTAATTTACGTGCGTCACGTAGGCCAAGATTTACACCCTGCCCAGCAAGAGGGTGAATGCCGTGAGCAGCATCTCCTATAAGTGCGAGACGAGGGCTTATCAAATTCCTTACATGTACAGAGTTTAGTGGGAAAGAAACAGGCTTGGTCATGAGTTGTAGCTTACCTAGGGCATGATTAGAGGCCTCTTCAACCTGTTGGCAAACTTCTGCCTCGGATAAGCTGTTTAGGCGAGTAGACTGCTCTTCATCAGCCGACCACACCATAGATACCAGTTTTCCAGATAAAGGTAATAAGGCAAGTATCCCATCACGATGGAACCATTGACGGGCAATATTCTGATGAGATAATTCTGTGCTGAAATTTGCCACAATTCCATTTTGTTGATATGAGTGTTGTGAGACTTTAATTTTTGCTTGACTTCGTACCCACGAATTTACACCATCTGCACCAATAACCAGTGCGGCTTGTAATAACCTTCCATCTGACAGCTGAACATTAGCGTGAGTTTCATCCCATCCTATGGAAGTGCACTGCATAGGACAGAAAATTTTTATTTTTGCACTCTGTTTTTCCAGTTCATTCCATGCTGCTTTTTGCAGTTGTCGGTTCTCAACTATAAATGCTAGTTCTGTTATTCCTGTATCGTAAGCACTGAAATTTAGACGTGCAGAAGCATCATCACCAAATATCTCCATGTTATGGACTGGAGTAATCCGATTTCTGTTAATTGCTGTCCAAACTTCTAGATCTTCTAGAAATGAGACACTGCCAGGGCTAATTGCATAGATTCTATTGTCCCAGCTTTTATCATCAGGGAAGGTGGAGGGGGGATGTGATTCGATCAATGCTATATTTAGGCCACTATCTTTAAGTGCTAGAGCCAAGCCTGAGCCAACAATTCCACCCCCAATAATTACAACATCAAATTTCATAAATAGATTATACAGGTGCTTAGCATATGTCGCGATAAAGCAAGGCCGATTTAATGCCAAGATTGAATGCAAAAATTCTGTAGGAGTATTGTAAAATAATTGTATTAAATTTCATATAGCCCAAAGGTGCGCACAGTAACAGTGCCAAACAAGTTTATTTCGGGTTACAATTAGCGCCCTGATGATGTTCTCTATAATCATAAGGCGTTTTTAATAAAGGTGGTTTCAAGTGGCGAATTAGCTCAGTGGTTAGAGCAGCGGAATCATAATCCGTTGGTCCGGGGTTCAAATCCCTGATTCGCCACCATTCTTTCTTAAGTAAATCAACTATTTACAAATGTCAGTCAAAATCTCCCAACCCTCAAATTGACTTAGACACACTTAGACACAATATTATCAATCATTCCTTCAGGAAATTATAAGTCTGAGAAATAGTTATCGAGAGAGGATTACTATCGGACTAGTCAATAAAATTTTTAATAGTTCCATCTTTATTATAGAAAAGCGATTCACCTTCCTTCTCTCCGTTCTTGTAACTTCCTTTTTCTTCTAACTGTCCATTGTCGTGATACCAAACCCAATCACCTTCCTCCTTTCCGTTTTTGTAACCTCCTTTTACTTCTAACTGTCCATTGTCGTGATACCAAACCCAAACACCTTCCTCCTTTCCGTTCTTGTAACTTCCTTTTTCTTCTAACTGTCCATTGTCGTAATAACTAAACGACTCACCTTCCGGTTCTCCGTTCTTCCAACTTCCTTTACTACTTAACTGTCCATTGTCGTAATAACTAACCGTCTCGCCTTCCATCACTCCATTCTTCCAACTTCCTTTTTCTTCTAACTGCCCATTGTCGTGATACCAAACCCAATCCCCTCCCTTCTCTCCGTTCTTGTAACTTCCTTTATTATTTAACTGTCCATTGCCGTGATACTTAACCCACTCATCTTTTTTCTTTCCATTCTTGTAACTTCCTTTACTCCATAACTGTCCATCGTGATAATAAACCCACTCACCATCTCTCTTTCCGTTCTTGAAATTTCCTTTCCCCGATAACTGTCCATTGTCGTCATGACTAACCCACTCACCTTCTTTCTTTCCATTCTTGTAACTTCCTTGTGCTTTCCCAGTTACTTTCCCCGTAAAAGGAGTTTCGGTGAATTTCTTGTAGTAAATATCATCTCGTTTCACTAAATCACCCATAGTCTCACTCAGACAAGGAGTAGAGATAAGAGATAGTAGAAGTATCGGAAGCAGGAGTAGTTTTTTCATTTTTATAGTCTACACCTAACTTGATTGTAGAAATCAACCACTAGAGAATTTTGCTTACTTAACTGGTAGATGAAACAAGGAGAGGGTGTTTTACTTAGACACAAACTTAGACACTTTTAGATTGAAGATATTCTCAATATCTATATAAACACTGGTAAAATTTAAGAAATTAAAATTAATTAAATTTATTTTACTTAGACACAAAATTTAGACACAAAGCATAAAAGATAGTTAAGTTATCGTTTTAATGGAGTTATTAAAAGCGGACCAACGGAATCATAATCCGTTGGTCCGGGGTTCAAATCCCTGATTCGCCACCATTCTTTTCAATTAAAAACAATTACTTAGAAGTATCAGTCAAAACCTCCCAACCCTCTGTTTGACTTAGGCACAATAATATTATCAATCAGTATTTGCTTAAACAGCCTTTTAGGGTTTCTAGATCAGATTCTGTAAGTTCGGGATAATTGCCGCAATAAAAGCCACAGTCATGAATAAAATCAGTATTAGGAAGGGGGTACTCCTTCTCCACATATTTTTTGTAAAAAGGTTGATTTTGTACATTGCCCGCAATCATAGGACGAATTTCAACACCCGCACCAGAGAATTGAGAAAGATATTTTTCTCTTAATGATGGGGTTTTACAAATGACAGGTATTGCAAAGTTTGACAATAAGGATAAATGAGTTCTGTCTAAAGTAAATAACTCATCATTGTTTTTTATAGCTGCTTCCAAGTGTATATAATTTTCTTCTCTTTTTTTGATAGTGCTATCCAAGTATTTCAATTGATTCAGGCCAAGAAAACCTGTAATTTCTGTTGGCCGCAAATTAAATCCCAGATCATAAAAAGTATATTTTGCTTGAAATTCATCACGAATATCAAATTTATCTCGCCATTTTTTTTGCTGTGCGGTAGTTAGATTTCTATCCCATCCGTTGGCACGTACAATTTGAAGCATTTCAGCAAGATTGTTATCATCCGTACAGATGGCGCCGCCTTCAATAGTTGACATATGGTGAGCAACAAAAAAAGAAAATGTTGAGCCAAGGCTAAAGTTGCCTGCTTTTCCTTCTTTCAATTCACTGCCAATTGACTCACAGTTGTCTTCAAAAAGAAGTATTCCTCGCTCATCGCATATTTTTCTGATTTTTCCTAAGTCACCAGTAAAGCCTAATACATTTGTAATAAAAAGAGCTTTTAAATTTACTGTTTGAAGCTTTTCCTCCAGGTTGTGCGACATAACATTCAAGGTTTCAACTTTACAGTCTATTGGTACGGGCACAAGCCCCATTTGAATGATAGGCATTGTATTGGTCGACCATGTCAGAGCAGAAAACCCAACCAGGTCGCCACTCTTTAAAAGCCCTAAATTTTTACTTGCTTGAAGTAGTGCTAAATTGGCGCTCCCGCCACTATTAAACAATATGGAATGTTTTCGACCTTGGTAATTGGCAAAATTATTTTCAAATTCAAGGCATTTTTGATCCATGCTTAAACGTTCGGTTTGCAAAATAAATTCTGCAAGCTGTTTTTTTGTCTCATATTCATTTAGAAATGCATTTTTCATTAAAGGTATCATTCAAACTTCCTTTTATGTTTTAATTTTATATATTCTTTGATGGTTTTTTCAATACCCTTCTGTAAAGAGATTGAAGGGGAATAACCAAGGTTACGCATTTTACTTACGTCCATACATCTTCGTAGCATGCCATCAGGCTTTGTTGAGTCCCAAGAAATTTCTCCTGTAAAACCTACCTTCATCTTGATTAGTTCGGCAAGCTCGTGAATCGAAATATCGGAGCCATATCCGATATTCACAATGTCTGGTTGATTATAATTACTATTCATTAAAAAAATTAATGCTTTTGCCGCATCTTCAACATGAATAAACTCCCTACGCGCAATACCAGTACCCCACAAAACAACCTCTTCCAGACAGTCATCCTTGGCATTAACAAATTTACTAATTAATGCAGGCAGTACATGAGATTTAGATGATTCGAAATGGTCATTTGTTCCGTAGATGTTACATGGCATGGGGCAAACTGTATTCATGCTATATTGAGCGTAATAGTATTTTGCGAGGTTCAGTCCAACGATTTTGGATAGGGCATAACCTTCATTAGTTGGCTCCAAAGGGCCGCCGGTCATTAAGCATTCTTCTCTTATTGGTTGAGGGGCATTACCAGGGTAAATACAGGAGCTCCCTAAAAATAAATTCTTTTTTGTTTTATGCTTATAACATGCTTTAAATAGATTCAGTTCCAAGTCCAAATTTTCTTCTAGAAACCCTACGGGATCGGATATGTTGGCCGCAATACCACCAACCTTTGCGGCGACCATAAAGACATACTCAGGTTTATTTTTACTAAAATAGTTATCTACGCTTGAATAATTCTGTAAATCCAACTCTATTCTTTCTGGGGTTAGCAAATTTGTGAAGCCACTCTTAGATAAACATCTTGATAATGCAGAACCTACCATTCCAGAGGAACCTGTAATTAATATTTTATTTCCTTGTTCCATTTTTTGTCCTTGGCATCAACAAATTAATATTTTTTCTGAAGTAGAAAATGTATTTCCGTAATATCTACATCTGAGCATTTAAATGCATCATGCTGATTATCAAGCTTGATGATGTCATTTTCTTTCAGAATATAGCCAAAAATATTAACATTATGTGTCCCCTGCATTCAAGCAGAGGTCGTTATCAAGGTCCAAACAATCCCTTTCTGATTTACTCACGCTACGGATTAAGGAATCCAACAGCTCTTTTCTACCATATTTCGATATTCACACAGTGGCCGTATAAAGCTAAAAAATTTATCCTAATAAGACGTGCTATAGGGGACAATACTTTCGGAGTCCCATGGATTTTCACCCTCGATAAGAAGACTCACCAGTACTCTCGGTCCCAGAATCCGTTGGTTCTGGGTTTAAATCTATAATTTACGATTATTGATTCTGAAATTTACGACTATAATTCTTTTCATTATTCTTTCTTCAGTAGATTATTAGAATAAATTGAATTTTTCTAAATATCTTCTTTATATTGAAAATTGGCTCTTAATAATATATGACTGGCTGCGAAAATTAACTGAGACTAATAGGGTTACAATTAATAACGATGAAAATAATAATATTTGCATTTATATTATCTGGCTGTGCAACGTTCACAGCCTATAGCAACATAGTCGAGTCTTATCATGGAATACCTGAAGCTGAATTAATTAGGACGTGGGGTATCCCATCTAAGATTCATGAGTCTGGAGACAGTAGATTTCTAATGTACTCCAAATCAGATGCAGCTATGTTTGGATTAATAGAAAAAAGAGTTACTTGCAAAACTACATTTGAGATTCAGGATAGACGTGTAATATCTTCTACTTTTGAAGGTGGTCAGTGTTGGGGTAAGAGTAAATATAATTTAAATGGTAGGCAGTTTAGTCCCCCAGACTAAAACTCCTAATTATTCTGAGTTAATCTATTTTCCACATGCTATTTTCCAGCTAGACTCTCTGATACCTGGTGTTACTTCTTTCCACTTTGCATCAGGATTTTCAGACGAACGCTCAATTCCACCAGTTCCCATATAATCGTTATACCAAGCAACAAAAAGCGCCCTACTTTTATGTTTTTTGCAGTCATATTCCCGGACTGTTTTAACGGCAAAAGCTTTTTCTCCCGGTTTTATATTTTTTATATTCTTTGAAATATTTGTTAGGCTCCACATCTTAGCTTGATTACCTGATATGCGGATAGTTGCTGTGTCGACATATTCATCGGACTCTTTCCCGGTTCGCACAAGTGTCCAATCTGCTAATATGTTACTGCTTATGATTGTTAGAATTAGAGCTAATAATAGTTTATTCATATTAATTTATTTGATTTGCCTTTTCTAAAGGACAATTGGCAACCTTAAGGTTGCCAATTGTATTTAGAGGAGACCTATTCTAATACATTAATCAAATGGTACAGGTTTCGGAGTTTCATTTACGGAAGGTGGAAGGGCTGGCAATTTAAAATCAGGCTGTTTCCCAGTTAATGTTTTTAAAAATGCCACGATCTTGGTATTTTCTTCAGTACTAAAATCAACCCCTAATTGTAACTTGCCCATTTTATTCACTGCCTCTTCTAAGGTTGCTACTGCACCATCATGAAAATAGGGATAAGTTAGTTCTATATTACGAAGAGTTGGTACTTTAAATACAAAGCGATCTGTATTTTTTCCGGTTACTTCTTTGCGTCCCTCTGCCTTACTTGCAGTTTTGTAGGGAGAGAGAACCCCCAATTTTTGGAAAGAGGTTCCGCCAACAGCTGAACCATGGTGGCAAGAAGCGCAGCCACTTTCTTTAAATAATTTATAGCCTTCTAGCTCAGCTTGATTAATTGCTTCTTTGTCGCCTTTAAGCCATTTGTCAAATCTTGAATCAGGTGTAACTAGAGTTTCTTCAAATGCCGCAATAGCATCCGTTACCATATCTATAGAGATCTTTCCTGCTCCAAATACTTGCTTAAAACGACCACGGTATTGTGGAATGGAATGTAAAACATCTACAGCTAGCTTATGAGTAAATGCCATTTCACCGGGATTGGCAATTGGTCCTCCTGCCTGCTCCTTTAAGCCTTTGGCACGACCATCCCAGAATTGAGCTAAGTTCATACTAGAATTTAGTACTGTTGGAGCATTAATAGGGCCTTGTTGCCATTTGTGTCCTATAGAGGTTTTTATATTGTCTGTCCCGCCCATACTTAGATTATGACAAGAATTACAGGAAATAAATCCAGATTTAGATAGGCGCGGATCAAAAAATAGCATTTTTCCTAGCTCAACCATCCCCTTATTTTTTGGTGCGGCTGCTTTAATCGGTTTAATAGGCTCTTCTGCGAATAAAACAGAAGAGAAGAAAAAAAGGTTACAGGATAGTAACGTCGTAAATAGTGTTTTTAACATTAAGTGTACGCTCCTTAAAGCTTAGTTAAAATCAAGTTAATCAAGTTAATCAAGTTAATCAAGTTAATCAAGTTAATCAAGTTAATCAAGTTAGGCAAACCAACTCAATAAACGTCTAGCTTATCAAATTGGCTGGAGATTCTAGCATAAATTCTTATAAGTTTTGAGTGCGACAGATTGTTGCAAAAGAGTTTTATTAGTGTTTAGTACATGGTCAAGATATTGCGGTATTAGATTGAGTCTTTATTAGGTTCTAATTTTGCTGATTCAGCTTCAATAAATACTTTCTTTGCTATAGGGAATCCTTCTTTAATTTTTATTATTACAATTTAGGGGCAGCCTAACACTTAGGTAAAGTATGATGGATATAATTTTCATGCGCGCGGGCTATTCTGTAGCAGGTTGTTTTAATGAGATTACTTATTAGCAATCATCTCTTTATGGTTTTATCTATTAAGCACACTTAGAGTATTTCCCGCCCAGCCCAGCCCAGCCCAGCCCAGCCCAGCCCAGCCCAGCCCAGCCCAGCCCAGTCCAGCCCAGTCCTCTTTATTCTTTATGAGGCGTACTAGTATGATGTTAGTGGCAATGAATCACCCGGACTGATCTTTGCTGTTAAAGAGAGAACACATTACTCAGATAAATAAAAATATGGTAGAATTATAGGCTCCTGATTTTATTTGTATAAGAGTTAGCGCCGCCGCCTTGAAGCTATTCTAGGCTGTCAGAATATAATCAGCAATTTTGTATAAACTAATTGGCGGTATCATAGATGCAATTTAAAGCCCTATCCACCCAAAATGTTTTAGTGATGACCTTATGGATGAAATTCTACAATACCTGAAAAAGAATGGTGAAAAGCTTGATATGGAGATTGCTACGGCTACAGGCATTTCTCTCGCTAATGTTCGTCTTCATTTGGAAGAACTTGCTACGAAGGGAGAGATAATGACGTGCCATTTAATTAGGCATGAGAAGGGGAAGACAATTGAAGGAACCAGTTGCCGGATAGCTGGGTATATTCCTCCTGCAGCCCCTGGTAGAAAATCGAAAGCACAGCTGATGGGAGCTGCTGCTGCTGCTGAAAAGAATTAGGTTTTTAAATAAATTCGTTAATTATGAGTGATGATTAAGGGTTTTTCTGCCGATTAATCATATTTAATTATTACCTTCTCTTCATATATCAATTAATTATTATTGACAGTCTTTGCTTTCTTATCTGCCCCTTAAGGTAGATTCTCTTCTCATTACATCTAAAGAGCCAGGTATTTCCTGTTAATTTTGAAAATGGGGTGAAATTTTACTCAGGTTAAGATTATATTGGTGGAGTAAATTTTTTTAAGCAATCTACCACTGCAGACCAATTTAGCATTCAATTGCTCCGGTGGCCTTGGTCGGTATTTTGAATGATTTTTAGACGATAAATTGGACCAATGGGTCTATATAGGGCCATATAGAGGCACAGCTAGATAGATATTCTGCATAGTAGTCCACACTTAATGCCTTAATTGTGTCAACATATGGCGCAAACCCGCATGGGCCTTGATTGTTAAAATAACTACTTGTTTTTAAAGAATAAATTCTTAGTTTAAAATTTAATCTAATTAATAAATATCCTTATTAAATGGTACCTTAACAGCTTTAAATGCAATTTATCCACAAACTTATCCACAGTTACTGTGGACAAAGGAATCAGCCGTAAATTTTCCGAAGAATAAAATTAAGTTTGCTATATTTAACCATGCTCAAATAAATCTTACTCTGTTTTCAGTAAGTTATTGAGAAATAATTATCCTTATAATAATGCTGATAACTATTCTTTCTAATTATCAGTGGCCATGTATGCATCGAAGAAAATGGTAAAGGAATTTTTCGGTGCGTTCTTGAGACTGCCTTCGTAAATTAGTAGTAATCGATCTAGCTTGCTTCATTTGTCTTGATAATATCAGTACATAGTACTTCTCTTCTTTATTATATTTATATATGTGACGCTATTTTCTGCCGGTTCAGCATCTTTCGGAATTTCCTCTTTTTTTAGAGACAAGTGGCTTGCAATTTTTAGGTTAAACGTTTATATTAAATGCAACTAAGTTGCGTAAAATAAAATGCTAACTACTTTCTATGAACAGGCGGAAGAAATGATCCGCCATACCGGTGATCGAATAACTCGTGGAAGGGTTCTTGTTCTTGGTATTTTGCTTGCTGAGAAGAAGGCTATCTCACACCATGAAATTGAAGAAAAATTAGGTGATGACAGTGCGATTAATCGAGTCACACTGTACCGTATCCTTGAGTGGTTAAATAAAAAAGATCTGGCTCATAAGGTAATAAGTGGTGACCGGAAATGGCGCTTTCGTACTAATATTTATACAGGCTTACACCAGCATGCTCATTTTAAATGTTCGATTTGTGCAGCAGTTACATGTTTAAGCGATGTAAAGGCAAAATATAGCTCACCTTTGCCACCAGGTTACCAGTCTCATGAAGTGGAGTTGACTGTAAAGGGGCTGTGTGCCGAGTGCGCATAATTTAATTAATACTAATAAGATCTGTAATGATACGAAGAAGTTTTTTATATCTTATTCTCGCCATAGCTATCATATCGGTGCCTGTCTTCCAAGCGGCACATGAATTAACACATGTTAATGACACGGATATTATTAATCTATCTCAGGCGGATAATAATCAAGATCAGGAAGATACTGATCTTGATCAACTATGCCTTGATTGTTTGGCCCTAACTGCATTTAGCATTATCTTCTTAATTCTGACTATTTTCTCTGTTGATCTAATGAAACGGGGATGGTTGCGCGAATTAAGAAGGAGACATGTTCATCTTCACTTCTTATCGATATACCTCAAACGGGCTCCCCCGCTAACATAGTTTCAGCTCAATTTGTTTTTAATCTTTGCTTTGGATGCATTGCCTTTTATTGAGATAATGCACCTAAGCTATAACTTACATAATTTTTTGATGTGGGGTTTATAGTGTTACAAAATCTAAAAAGTGTTGCGTTCTTTAATGCAACTAAGTTGCTATTAATTCATTATTCTTTGCTTATGAGAAGCAAATATTTTGTTTGGTATAAAGCAGAGCCTGTTTTGGCAGTATTAAAAAAATTAGCTATTTTAGTTTTAGTTTTAGTTTGTATGAAACTAAGCATTCAAAATGTACAAGCTGATGATAATTATAAAGAAACATCGTTACCCGAAGTTACAATAATGGCTAGCCCATTTGGGAATCATTCTGAATTAGATATGGCGCAGCCAGTTTCTGTATTAGAAGGTGATCGATTACGATATAAACAAGAAACAAGTCTGGGAGATACTCTATCAGGAGAGCTCGGTGTTGCTTCTAGTTCTTTTGGGCCTGGAGTGGGTAGACCGCTTATTCGGGGACTGGATGGCCCACGAATTATGATTTTGGAAAATGGTATAGATACGCTGGATGTGTCGTCTCTCAGCGCAGATCATGCTGTCACAGTTGAATCAATCAATGCCTCAAAAATAGAGATTCTACGCGGCCCATCAACACTTATGTATGGAGGGGGTGCAATAGGCGGGGTAGTTAATGTAGTTACTGACAAGATTCCTAGGAAGATATTTAAGAAATTAACTGGTACTTTTGGAGCGCGTGGAAATACATCTACACAAGAGAAGTCAGGATCTTTTAATGCAAGTGGAAGTATTGGTAATCATATATCGTTAAACGCCAGTGGTTTCAGAAGAAAAACTAATGATTACGGTATTCCTGGAAATCAAAATAGAAATGAACCAGACCACGGCAAAAGAGGTAAGGTCAAGAATAGCGGTACAAATTCGGGAGGAGGGTCCATTGGCGGATCAATTTTAGGCTCAAGAGGATATATAGGAGGGTCACTTTCACGAGCGGAAAGTAAATATGGTATTCCCAGTGAAGAGTCTCCGAAGATTGATCTTGTAAAGAATCGTTATGATATAGCTGGAGAATTAAACCGTCCTGTCATTGGCTTTGAAAAATTGAAAATAAAGATGGGTTATAGTGATTACCGGCATTCAGAGTTTGAAAAGTCAGGCGAATTGGGATCGGTTTTTAAAAATCAGGGAATCGATAGTCGAGCCGAGCTTACACATAGACCAGTAAAAGGTTTCAAAGGCGTAATTGGTGTCCAGGTTAAAGATCGCGATTTTTCTGCAATAGGAGAAGAAACGATCGTACCAAAAACAAAATCACGAAATACCAGTGTTTTTCTGATTGAAGAACGACATTGGAATAATTTTCATCTTGATGTGGGCGGGCGTTATGAGCATGCATCAGTAGATCCAAAGTCTGCTAACGATTCTCGTAAATATGACCTTTATGGTGTATCGATTGGTGGGAAATGGAAACCCATAGATGGATATAGTATCGGACTCACTGGAACGAGAGGGCAGCGTGCACCGGCAACAGAAGAGCTCTATACAAGTGGTGCGCACCATGCCACAGAAACATTCCAAACTGGTAACCAGAGACTTAAAAAAGAAACCTCAAATAATCTTGACTTTACATTGAGCAAAACCTCGGGTGGGATAAGATGGCAGACCAATTTCTTTTATAACTATTATGAGAACTATATATACTGGGCTAACGCGGATGCTGATAGTAATGGTATTGCAGACCGTGTTGATGAAGAAGGGGATGCAGACCCAGACGGAGAGCTTCTAGTTCAGAATGTTACTCAGAGAGGTGCAACTTTTTATGGTGTAGAAGCAGAGGTAAAATTTATTTTTAAGCCTAAGGTGCTAGACTTGCGTTTGTTTACAGATTATGTACGGGCAAGACTAAATCATAATGGAGGCAATGTTCCCCGCACTACTCCACAAAGATTCGGGCTAGAGTGGAATCATAGGTCTGGTCCTTGGAAACTTAATCTAATGACTACCCATGTATTAAAGCAAAATAAAACTGCAGCTGTAGAAACAAGTACTCGTGGGTACACGATGATAAATTTAACTGCTGGTTATACTATGAGAATGAATCGGTCTACTAGGCTTACAGTTTTTCTACAAGGCAAAAATTTAATGAATGAGGATGTACGTCTCCATACTTCATATCTAAAAGCTTTTGCACCACGCCCTGGGCGTGCCCTTTTAATAGGAGTTAGAGGGCAATTCTAATTCTGATATACTTCTAGAGAAATTTATCTGGCCAAATCATTAGAAGCTTTAGTCTTATCGCTGCTTGACCTATTTTAAAATCTAATAGATTTGGCAACTCTAGTACAACCAAAATTAGAGGTGATTATTAATCTTAGATATAGAAATAGGGCTATTATCCAATTCTTTCTGGTATTAGGTGTTTTATCCTCGTTCCAGGTAGAAGCATCGGTAAGAGAGTATTGGATTGCTGCAGAAAAAGTATCTTGGGATTATGCCCCCTCTGCTCGGAATCAGATTCATCCCGATGAAGGTCTTGGGGTTTGGGGAGACTCCTTAAAATACAAGAAATATCGTTATATAGGTTACACAGATAATACCTATGCCATCCCTTTGCCCGAAGAAGATTGGATGGGAATATTGGGCCCACAGATACGGGGTGTAGTGGGAGATAATATAGTTGTTCATTTTTTGAATAGAACAGATCGGCCGCTTTCCATGCATCCTCATGGGGTACTTTACAGTAAAGATGACGAAGGGGCTGATGGCCATAACAAAGGGGCTAATGTTTTGCCCGGAGAGTCTTATAAATATACTTGGGGTGTTGATGAAGACTCTGGCCCAGGACCCAATGATCCCTCATCAATTGTCTGGCTCTATCATTCTCATGTTCTAGGGGAAGAAGAGATGAACTTGGGTCTAGTTGGCGCTATTATTATTACCAGAAAAGGGATGGAAGTCTCCCATTCGAATCCTTTTCCGCGTGATGTAGATCATGAATTTATTTCATTATTTATGATCTTTAATGAGGAGAGTGGCGAAGAAAGTGGGTTGAAGCATGCGATTAATGGGCGTATTTTTGGAAACCTTAATGGGTATGAGGTCAAAATAGGAGATCGTGTGAGATGGCACGTAGCTGCCTTAGGTAATGAACAGGACAATCATACTGTTCACTGGCATGGACAAACAGTACTGAACCAAGGGCATCGAACTGACGTAATTGAAGTGCTTCCTGCTAGTATGGTTTCAGTTGATATGACTCCCCGCTCACCAGGCAGTTGGCTTTTACATTGTCACGTTAATGATCATATGCTGGCAGGTATGTCTGCGCGATGGCATGTGTTGCCCTGAGTATGAAGTATGTTTAAAAAAATATATCAAAAAATAACCACATCTAACATTTAATACATAAGATCATTCTTGATATTACGCATGAAGCATTGCTGTCTAATTATTTCCTTCTTTATCTCAAATTTAGTGAGTGCCTCAGAAAGCTTATCGGTTACTGTGCCCGATACAATGGAAGAACGAGTTAAGGCATGTACTATTTGTCATAGTAATAAAAACAGAGTAGGACGTGATGCATATTACCCGAGAATAGCTGGGAAGCCTGCAGGGTATCTTTTTAATCAGATGAGAAATTTCAGAGATGGACGGCGATACTATCAACCTATGGCCATTCTTCTGGAAAATATGTCTGATGAGTACATCCTAGAAATAGCACGTTATTTTTCTTCCTTGCAGCTGTCATATCCACCACCTGAAAAGATTGGTATTCGTCCAGAAGAAATTAAGCTTGCTGATTCACTTATTCATTTAGGAGACCCAGGGAGGGATGTTCCAGCATGTAAATCATGCCATGGAGAGGCATTAATGGGAATAAAGCCATTTATTCCGGGTTTGCTTGGTTTGTCACATGCCTATATTTCTGCTCAATTTGGAAGTTGGCGGAATGGAGGATTAATGCGAGGCCAGAACTCCAATTGCATGTCGGAAATTGCTAAACGACTAACTGATGAAGAAATTAATGCTATTGCGAAGTGGCTTGCTATTCAGACTGTTTCTGGCGAACCAAGTTTACCCGGAGCGCTTGCATCAGAATTCTCTCATCGCTGTAGTAATATTGACCCTGAAAATATGCATTCAGAATGAAATACTTAATTCAACTATCTAAAATCTATATCCAAGAATATATAGTATCAGTGGGTAGTATCATAATAGTTTTATTTGCTTTAATATTTGCGCCTATTCCGGTCTATGCAGAATCTATACAACTGATTCCCACAGCTTCTAATCAGAATAGATCACTTGGTGAATATCTTTCCCGAGTTGGAAACTGTATGGGGTGCCATACGGCTAAGGGTGGGGTTTCATTTGCTGGCGGGAAAAAGATGTATACCTCATTTGGAATTTTTATTACACCAAATATAACGCCAGATAAGAAAACAGGTATTGGCTATTGGAGTAAAGAGGATTTCTGGGGGGCCCTTCATCGGGGTGAGTCCCCAGATGGCCGGATGCTTTATCCCTCTTTTCCTTATACTGAATATACTAAAGTAACAAGGAAAGATACAGATGCAATATTTGATTATCTTATGTCGCTTGAGCCAGTTTCGAAAGACAACCCTTCTAGTAAAATTTTCTTTCCATATAATTTAAAACCACTTCTATATTTCTGGAGAAAACTGTATTTCAAAGAGGGGATTTTTAATCCGGATAACTCTAAGAGTAAAGAATGGAATCGTGGGGCCTACCTAGTACAGGGGCTCGGGCATTGCAGCGCCTGTCATTCTTCTCGCAACTTTTTAGGAGCAAGCCAGGAAGAAAAATTTATTGGAAAAAAAATGACAGGTGTGAGCTGGTATGCGCCGTCCTTAACCTCTAGATTAGAAGCAGGTAGTGGAGAGCTGGAGATAAATGAAATCACTGAACTTCTTACATCTGGTATAACAAAAAATACAGTAGCTTCTGGTCATATGGCAACAGTAATCAGACAAAGTCTTCAGTTTGTATTGCCGGAGGATATACGTGCCATAGCTATCTATCTTAAATCTATTGGAGAAGAAAATTCGGATGTTGCATCTGCTGAGAGCTTCCCGATTTTATCTAAAAATATACGAAATCGGCTTGCACAAGGGGGCAAGCTATATACAAAATATTGTGAAGATTGTCATCAGTCTTCTGGTAGAGGAATTCCTGGTGTTTACCCGTCATTAGCAGGAAACCGAAGTGTAACTATGGCTTCACCTCTTAACACAATACTGAGTGTAATGAGGGGAGGATTCCCTCCAAGTACAACTGGAAATCCAAGGCCATATGGGATGCCGCCTTTCCAGCAAATATTTCATGATGAAGAAATGGCCCTAGTAGTCTCTTATATCAGAAATGCATGGGGGAATCATAGTAGTTTGGTTACGGAAATTGATATTGAGCGGAGTAGAGGTAGCAGCAGAGATTGATGAAAAGATAGTATCTTGATACAAAGAATTTTATTGGTCTTTTTTAGTACCGATATGGGTAATAGTATCCTCCCCGGAAAAATGGGTAACTATAATAATAATGATGTGGCCCAAATCCATAATGGTTGCTCTGCTGTTTTGGCCATAAATGAACTCCTATAGATTGGAGTAATGGAACTTGGATAATTTTTTTTCCCACGGTACGCTGAATATCACCATCTAGTGTCCCTACAACGCTAATTTCTTTATCTTTGGCATAAACCATGGGATCAAGGAATTCTGTGCTTTTAATTACAAATCGCCCGCCATGCAATTCATCTAATTGGGGGCGACCTGAAAAGTTTAGGGGATAGGACAGTACCTGAATCAAGCTAAAGTCCTCTTCATTTTCTACATCAATAACAATACCACCCCAGCGAACAGGAACATTCTTATGGCTCTCGATATTCTGGCTGGCCTGGGAATAGGTAATGTCTACTACATTCATATGCTGTATTGCCTTTGGTATGTTGGTACAGGCACCTAAAAATAGACAAAACAGGTATAAACATATTTTCATATTTTTTCCAAAAATATTAGATTTTTTAATTATATGTAGATTACAGGAAGATTAAGTTACAGAACATATAAATGTATCTGATTTCTTGGACAACTTTACTGATTATCGGTTCATCCTTGAGGAAAACAAACTGGCAGAGACGATCATTGCTCCACCTATCCATTCCTTGAGAGTCATGGACTCATTTGTTAAGAGATATGCTGCAACTGCTGCTACTACTAATTCAAAAAGTAAAAGTACAATAGCCTGATTAGCAGGAACATGAGTCAACCCGTATTGGAGAATTAGGCTCAAAATAAATACGGCTAACCCTGTTCCTAATAGCAATAGCCATGAGTTCAGGGGAATCTCAGTCAATAGATGAGTCATGGGAAGAAATAAGCTGTAGCTTAGCCCTACTACTACTACCCCTAACCATACTGCTAAAGATTTTAGCTGAACACTGTGGCCTTGATCTTTACGGATCAATACATTAGACAACGCAAATGCAAATCCGCCTGCTAGTCCCATCCAGTCACCATAGGAAGAAGGCAAAGGAAAATTATCTCCAGGCTGCCACAGCATAGTTGTTGCGCCAGACAGGGAAATACATATTACCCAATATCCATATGTGCTTAGTTTCTCCTTCAGCAAGAAACGAGAGAATATAATCGTCCATAGCGGTGCAAGATAGAATAACAGCAATACTCGCATTACCTCACCGTGAATTACGCCAAGTATGTAGGCCATACAAGCGCACCCTACTAATAATCCGATCCAGAATAATAAATATGGGTTGCCGTCAGATAGGTGTGAAGCTCGCAAATTTTTCCTAAATATCACTAGTCCAAGTAATAGTGCAAATGAATAGGTAATTGTTGCAGAGGCTGGCCCATTTATATTGGCCTGTTCAAGGAGTCGGTAGGGATACCACAGTAGTCCCCATATTCCCGCACCAATAAATAGGGCCGATCTTGGGAAAGTATTTTTTTGTTCAGTTAACAATTTATTTGTCTCTTATAGCAGGTAACAATCAAGAATATTCCATGTAAACTCTGGATTGTTGGCGAAGAGCATACACTTACTAAGCTTATTTTTGAATAAGGGCTAAAGATAATCTGTCAATGTAAGGCTTTGGTACATATTATTACTGGAAACCTGTATCTAAGTTATCAAAATATTCTTATATTAAGATTGTGGTGAAGTGAAGTGAAGTGAAGTGGGGCACGGGAAGAATGTTAATTCTGACTTAGTCATTATGGCAATGAACATAGTATGTGTGCAGGTCCTTTATATTTATTAAGAGGTTGAAAAAAATTTAGGGAGAATGCTATTCATATACATTTGTATGCAATGTATATGAATAATTTCTTAACAGATAAAAGTAGAAGTGTAAGCCATATATTAGATATGGATATATCTATATTTTGATTGCATAATAAGAAGGAATTATGTCACGAGAGTTTAATTTATTAATTATAAAATATATAGGTGTAGGATATTGAACTGATATTCCTAAGGGATGTCCTAGAGTATATCTGTAAATATAAAACCATATGATAAAGATCAATATTTTTGAAGCTGCTAGGCGTATTTCAAAGATAGTAGCCGCAATTTGGATTATTTTCTGGATTGTTAGAGGGCTAGATAGCGATATGCAAGGCAATCCAATTTATTTTGCTAGTGTGACATTTGGTGGACTCTTTTTTATTCTGATAATTACTTCAGTAATTGGCTGGATAGTGCGTAAATTTATGGGTATTTCAAGTAAAAAAGATAGAAGAGAAATGAATTGAAAGACCTGATGACATAAAATTTTTATGGGTGACTAAAAGGCATACATAGTAATTCCAAAAGATGAGACGAGTAAGTTTATTAATTTTAATCACGTTATGCGGGTGCGCATCAACGCCCTACAATGGAGAATACACGCTAAATGGTGATGAGAATATTGACTACAGTATTGAAAAAAGACAATGTCAAATAAAGGCAACTGAAGAAGCAATTCAAGGTTTGAATGGAAGCCAAATAGGCCCGTCTTGGATGCGTGCTAGAAGAAATAGCATGCTAACTTGCATGAAAAAAAAGGGATTCGAGTGGGATCATAAATAACCTTGTGATTATTTTGAATGCCCATATATAAATAATATGAAAAAATTACTTCCTTTTTCCTCTGAAATAAACAAGCGTGTTCTTGTTCTAACTGAAAGTACTGACGGTGCTGTTGATTGGGTAGATGCTGCTGAATTAGCAGAATCAGTTGGAATAACTCTTGAGCAGTATCCGGCGTGGCTAAATTCGATGCATGAATTGGGAGCGGTAGCTGTATCAGATAAGAGAGCACACTAAATTAAGTCCCAACTTTCCAATGTTTCCTTAGTAAAATATAGTCTTTCTGTATTGTTATATTTATAAGGTAAAGTAGGTTCCTGTGATTGGGCCGATGGCTTGAACTTTCTGCACCCAGAATGCTCTTAATAATGTAAGCGCGTTATTCTGAATTATTTTTTTTTGCATATGAAATTTTAGATGGCACGATGCCTTTATTAAAGAGTATTAATTAATACATTGGATATTTAACTCACATAAATTAAGTTCTTAGAGGCTATCATTAAAAATATTCGTCGTATCTTCCTGTTTTTATTTGTTCTACTACTTACTGCATGTGCAAATAAGACGTATTTGGCAAAGAGCGGAGAGTCTGCTGGCTTTCCATCTCTTGAGCGTCCTGTTGCTGGTTGTAAGGTGAATGAGCGTGCATTTGACTGTGATCGCCGCGCTATTCTGTCAATGCTGGGCAAATATCAGGTAAGTTTTAATTTCCATGAGACCACAGTACTTAAGTCTGGATATGCAAGAAAAGACCCCAAACATTCTGGAGGATTTGAGATAGTAGTGTTGGCAGAAGATACTAATTCAAAGATATCAATGCAGCATATTTTAGTTGGGGCTAGTGGCATGGTAATTAAGCACTGGCGACAAGACTGGGTATACGAATTGCCTTCACATTGGGTTTATGTGGATGTTCAGCGTTTTGATACTCACCATCGCAAGTCTGCTTCGGTACCGGGAACCTGGACACAACTGGTATATGGGGTCAACGATGGGCCTCGTTATGCAGGTAGTGGACGCTGGAACCACCGTTACGGAGTGTCAACTTGGACTTCAGAGCGTACTTGGCGCCCATTGCCAAGACGTGAATATTCAAAGCGTAAGGATTATCATCTATTAAATGTTGAGAATCGTCACACAATTACCCCGCAGGGTTGGACGCATGAACAGGACAATACTAAAGTCATCCGTAAGGATGGGGAAGATACTATTTTAGTACGTGAATTTGGTTTTAACGACTATCGACGTATTACTGGTTTTAATTTCAGCCCTGGGCTTGATTATTGGGAGGCCACTTCTCCATTTTGGACGCTTGTACGTAAAAGATGGGATAAGGAATTGAATAAAGAAAATGAGACTAGGCTTTTATTTTTAACTGGAGATGAAAAATTTAGTGATGAAGTGCTGTCTCTTGCTGACGCTTATCAAGTTAATCCCATTATGAATAAGCACCTGCCTGAATTTGAGGAGGCATTTGATGAGTTTGTAAGCTCCGATACCCCCACAGTGCATTGAATATTTGGTTTCAATGCCTTTTTGTCAAGAAATATAGAAAGAAACTACTCTGATAGTGAGTGCCTGATATAATTTAATACTTAAATTAATAAAAGATTATTTATTTAAGCACCCGTAGCTCAGTTAGATAGATACTTAGCTACGCGAACCAAGGGGTCGGACGTTTGAATCACTACAGGCGCACCATTAATTCAATGGGTAAAACCGGGGCGCTGGTTATTTATTATTGGGTTCAATTGATAAAGCACAGGACTTAAAATTCAAGGGGTAAGTCGGTTGATTAAGCACTACGTGGTTAAACGTGACGCTTCAGTATTGGCCAAGGAACGGCCCCAAAAAGAAATTACGCCACTAATTTTACTAATCAAGTTTTGGGCCTCTTGAAATACGGTATGATTCGCAGATTTGTTGATTACAC
>CALSMH010000002.1 GCA_943787405.1 uncultured Nitrosomonadaceae bacterium
CCTAGCAACTTGTATTGCCCAACGCCATGTACTTCCATTAATTGTGTATGGCCTCCCGAGACCAATAGCGCAATAAATGGGAACAGAGGAGCGCTGGTTGATAATAATGGAGAGAGTAGATGCCCTTCTAGATGGTGAATGCCTATCGCCGGAATTTTTAGCGAAAAGCTAAGGGCGGCCGCAAAACTCGAGCCCACAAGGAGTGCTCCCGCTAATCCTGGTCCCTGAGTATAGGCGATAGCATTTAAGCTTTTGAGATCGAGTCTCGCCTCACTTAGCGTTTGCTTAACAAGTGGCAAAACTCGTCTAATATGATCACGAGACGCAAGTTCAGGAACAACACCACCATAGTCACTATGCATTTCTGTTTGGGAAAATAATGCATGACTCAACAGGCCTCGCGTGGTGTGATAGATCGCGATTCCCGTATCGTCGCAAGATGTTTCGATGCCAAGAATAATCACTGAATTAGATTTAATAATACACTTTCACAAAAAAGTACTAGACTGATATATACTATACTGTTTTTTACTAATACACTTTTTAAATATAAGTATATTTTCAATAAGATAAAAGGACCGCGTTTTATGACTACAATTAAAGTTAAGGATAATGAGCCATTTGAAGTTGCTATGCGTCGTTTTAAGCGAACCATAGAAAAAACAGGGTTGCTTACTGAGCTACGTGCAAATGAATTTTATGAAAAGCCTACTGCTGAACGAAAACGTAAGCTTGCAGCAGCAGTTAAGAGAACTTATAAACGTTTAAGAAGTCAATTGCTTCCACCAAAATTATATTAATTAGCTACATGAGATGAGTGGTGAGCTAGAGTCTGTATGCTGAATAGGTTCACCTTCTTCTTCATTCTTAAATAGTTAGAGTAGTAATTATTATCAGAATAAATCTTTTGATTTTGTAGTTCTTCCTTATTCACAGTAAAAAATATAGATGAAACCTGGATCAATTCTGAAGCAGGAAATTACTGAACACATGAAAGCTGCGATGCGCTCAGGGGATACCAAGCGACGGGATGCTATTCGTTTATTGCAAGCAGCCATCAAGCAGCGTGAAGTAGATGAGCGCATTGAAATGAATGATGCTATGGTTATTGTGGTAATAGAAAAAATGATTAAGCAGCGTAAGGATTCAATCACTCAGTATGTTGCTGCAAAGCGTGAGGATCTAGCTGATATTGAGAGATATGAAGTTGGCGTGTTACAAGCTTATATGCCGAAGGCGCTTAATGATTCTGAAATTGAGAGTATAGTAGAGGAAGTGATCTCTTTAATCGGAGCAAAGAAGCCGCAAGAGATGGGGAAAGTAATTGCAGCCTTGAGGCCAAAGCTTGCTGGGCGGGCTGACATGGGGAAAGTTGCTGCTCTTGTGAAGAGCAGGCTTATTATCTGAGCTTACTATTGAATTTTAAAATATATGTGCTGTATAACAGCGCTAGTTATTGGCAGAATATCCTCTCTTGCTGTATTTTTAGAAAATGCCATATAATTACTACACGGATTTAATTTTATTTGTTAATGGGCTGAAAGTTATCTGTTTTTCTCCCAACAAATGATTCCACAATCGTTCATCCAGGATCTGCTTAATCGTATAGATATCGTTGATGTCATCGAAGGACACGTGCCACTTAAGAAAGCTGGTGCAAATTACATTGCATGTTGTCCATTCCACGGTGAAAAAACGCCCTCATTTACTGTAAGCCCGACTAAACAGTTTTATCATTGCTTTGGCTGTGGTGCGCATGGGACTGCTGTCAGCTTCATGATGGAATACATAGGTATGGATTTTATTTCGGCGATAAATGACCTTGCTTCCCGTGTAGGAATGCAAGTTCCTGCTTCAGAGAAAAAAGAATATGAGGGTTCCTCTGGTTTTAAAGCTAGCGGAGAGAATAAAGAAAGCTCTTCCCAGAATATGTTTGAAACAATGAGTACTATTACAAAATTCTATAAAGACCAGCTTAAGTGCTCTGAACGTGGCATTAGTTATCTCAAAAAACGCGGATTAACAGGAGAAACTGCTGCTCGTTTTGGGATAGGCTATTCGCCTGCCGGATGGCAAAATTTGGCCGAAATATTTCCTGATTATGAATCGCCAATACTCGTTAAGATTGGGATGGTCAAGGAGAATGAAGAAAAGAAACGTTATGATCGATTTCGTGATCGGATTATGTTCCCCATTCTAAATTTGAAGGGAAAGGTCGTGGGATTTGGTGGGCGGATAATTGAGAAAGATGAACCTAAATACTTGAATTCCCCTGAAACCCCTTTGTTTGAGAAGGGGCAAGAACTTTATAATTTATTTGCAGCGCGCAGGGCAATCCGTGACGCAAATAAAGCTCTTGTGGTAGAGGGCTATATGGATGTTGTAGTACTTTCACAATATAACATCGAATATGCTGTTGCTACATTGGGAACTGCAACAACACCGCGTCATGTACAAAAGCTTCTTCGTCAGACCGATAATATTGTATTTTGTTTCGATGGTGATGATGCTGGCAAGAAGGCGGCATGGCGCGCTCTAGAAAATAGTTTGGCGCAGTTTGTAGATGGAAAAAACATAAGCTTCCTATTTTTGCCCGAGGGAGAAGATCCTGATAGCTATGTTCAAAAGTTTGGAAAGGATTCTTTCGAAGAATTAATTGACCAAGCCTTGCCTCTATCTATTTTCTTATTCCAGAGATTGTCAGAAAAAATTAATCTGCAAACTAGTGAGGGTCGCACCAAATTGGTTGAAAATTCAAAGCCATTGCTGACACAGATAACCGCTCCTATACTCTCTTTGATGCTGATAAAGCGGTTAGCTGAACTTAGTGGTATCAATCAAGAGGAGTTAGAGAGTCTATTACAGATCAAGCGTGTGTCATCACCCTTGCGCCGTAGCAGAATATTGAGACCAAGTCCCATGTCGCCATGTCGTTGGTTAATTCAAATTCTCTTGCATGACCCCGATTACTCTTCGAAATTGGATAGAGAGCTACTTTCAGAGTGTGTTGAGAATTCAGATGAGAAAGCTGCAATATTATCATTAATTAAATTTATTGATGCTCATCCTATTGTCGGAGAAAATACGGCAATTCCATCTGTTATTACATATTTCTACGACAGTCCCCATCGTGAATTGCTGGAGAAAGCTGAGGGCTCAACACTTTCTTGGGATAATGAAATAGACCTTGAGGCTGAATTTAATGGCGCACTTGCAAGGTTGAAGGAAATGAAATACAAGCAACGTATGACTAAGCTACAAAATAAATCATTAAATATGCTTACCTCTGACGAGAAGAAAGAATTACAACGTTTAGCAGTACTTTTAGGTTGATCAGCTGACTCAGACAGGATAAATTTTGATATAATTGAAGGTTTTAGATTCAGTTATCCATAATATTTGGAAACAAAAATGGCAAAAGCAACAGTAACAGCAAAAACAAAAGCTAAAACAAAAGCTAAAACAAAAGCTAAGAACCCAACTAAAATAAAAGCAAAAAATAAAAGCGCAGCCTCCTCGGCTACCCTTGCTAAGTCTCGTGTTGTAAAAAGCAAAGTAAATGTAAAAAAAGAGGTGAAGAGTGCTTCTAAAAAATCATTAAAATCAGTACTGAAAAAAAACCTGAGAATTGATGTTGTTGAGAAAAATCCCAGAAAGAAAGCTATAAATAAACCAATTAAAACACCTAAGGTTACTAAGAAATCCTCAAAAAATATTGTAAAGAAGAAGGTGGTAACAGTAGCCAAAAAACCCACTACAGGAAGCGCTAAGAAAGAATCAAAGAAAGTAATTAAAGGCTCCTTAAATAAAGGAACGTCAGTCAAGAAAACATCCGCAAAGGTTGCTGAAATTGCAAAAGCAGTAATGGCTGCTAAAGAATCAAATCCGGTTACCAAAAAAATGAAGTTAAAGGCAGCAAAGGAAGCTAGGGCGCAAGCGAAACAAGCTGAAAAGTCCATTCTTCCTCGTGATCTTGATGCTAGGCGTAAGCGACTTAAAAATTTGATTATTCAAGGTAAGGAGCGTGGATTTCTAACATATGCTGAGATCAATGATCATTTGCCAGACGACATGCAGGATGCTGAGCAGATAGAAGGGATTATCGCTATGATTAATGACATGGGCATTACTGTCCATGATGAGGCCCCTGATGCAGAAGCAATGTTGTTATCTGAAACTCCTGCCGCTGGAATTAATGAAGATGTTGTGGAAGAAGCAGAGGCAGCACTCTCTACTGTTGATTCAGAGTTTGGTCGAACTACAGATCCGGTACGTATGTATATGCGTGAAATGGGGTCAGTAGAATTACTTACCCGTGAGGGCGAAATAGAAATTGCAAAGCGTATTGAAGAGGGGTTGAAGCACATGATCCAAGCAATTTCTGCGTCCCCAACTACTATATCAGCTATTCTTGGATTAGCTAATAAAGTTGCACAAGATGAGATGCGAATTGATGAATTAGTTGACGGCTTGCTTGACCCTGATGCTAAGGAGATAGTTAATAAAGAGGTTTCTGATAAAACATTAGAGCAAGAATTGGATGATGATGATAATGATGCTGCGATAGCAGCTGCCAATGCACTTAAATTAAAAATAAATTCATTGGAGCGCTTCTCTACTATTCATAGTGCATATGCCAAAATGCAGGGCATCGTTAAGAAAAAAGGCTCATCAAGCAAAGAATACAAAGAAATACAGGAGCTTATATCTGCTGAGCTAATGGCTATTCGTTTTTCAGCTAAAATGGTAGAGCGGCTTTGTGATGTCCAGCGTAAGATGGTGCGGGAAATTCGTGGTTATGAGCGAAAAATAATGGAGCTGACTGTAGTTAAAGCAGGAATGCCACGTAATCATTTTATCAAGGTTTTTCCTGGTAATGAGATAAATCTTGGTTGGTCAGAAGGGGAAATTAAAGCAGATAAACCATACAGTAAGATTATGGTACGTTATCAACCAGCAATTATTGAGCAGCAGAAAGGTTTAACGGCATTAGAAGAGAAGATTGGCATTACGATTAATGAGTTGAAGGCAATTAATCGAAGGATGTCTACTGGAGAAGCCAAAGCGCGTCGTGCTAAGCGTGAGATGACCGAAGCTAATTTACGTTTGGTTATTTCTATTGCTAAAAAATATACTAACCGTGGGCTGCAATTCTTGGATCTTATTCAGGAAGGAAATATTGGTCTCATGAAGGCAGTAGATAAATTTGAGTATCGTCGTGGTTACAAATTTTCTACGTATGCTACATGGTGGATTCGGCAGGCAATTACACGCTCTATTGCTGACCAGGCGCGTACAATTAGAATCCCGGTTCACATGATTGAGACCATTAACAAAATGAATCGTATTTCTCGGCAAATTTTGCAGGAGACTGGACAAGAGCCGGACCCCTCTCTACTTGCTTCAAAGATGGAAATGCCAGAAGAGAAGATTCGTAAAATACTGAAAATTTCTAAAGAGCCAATTTCTATGGAAACACCTATCGGTGATGATGAAGATTCTCATCTTGGCGATTTCATTGAGGATGCGGCTACTATGGCGCCTGTAGATGCAGCGGTCTTCACCAGTCTAAGGGATGTTACTAAATCTATATTAGACTCGTTAACTCCGCGTGAAGCAAAAGTATTGCGAATGCGTTTTGGTATTGAAATGAATACTGACCATACTCTTGAAGAAGTTGGTAAACAGTTTGATGTAACCCGTGAGCGTATTCGACAGATTGAAGCAAAGGCTCTACGTAAGCTACGGCACCCTTCACGTTCTGAGCGACTACGTAGTCTTCTGGATACTGAAGATTGATTTTTTGAATTCTATTTTTTCTAATAGGGTCTGTAGCTCAGTTGGTTAGAGCAGGGGACTCATAATCCCTTGGTCGAAGGTTCGAGTCCTTCCAGACCCACCATTAAAACAAGAGGTTACATCATTCAGGTGTAGCCTCTTTGTCTTTCTGGCACATTTTTGGCACACTCAGATATAACAGATCTTTTGCCCCCGATACAATAAAAAAGGCCACTGAAAATCAGCAGCCTTTTTTAATTCTATATTATTATTTTATTTGGTTTAATTTGCTTTAATATGCCGCCTGCACACCAAACATCATAATATTACTATCAGCGCCCCTAACACTATGTGTCACAGGACTACTAGCAGTGGTTCCACTAAGAAAATTCAATGGAACATAACCATCTACACGGATATATTCAGCAAATATTTTCACGGTTGGCTGTACAAAACTAGCTAAACCTAGAACCATTTGATCCTGTCTTTCCCAAGGCGAGCCCTTAGCGCCTGCGTTAAAACGACTAAACTCTGCGGAAAGGAATAATGGCTTGCCTATGAAAGGATCAGTTGTCTTATATTTACCGCCAACGCCCCAACTTGTGACTTCCTGAGCTTTAAATTGTGGAGAGGCCGGATTATGCGAACCTGGCATCGCATTAAGAGTTCTAGCATATTCACCAATAAACGTAAAATCTCCTACATTTAGCTTCCCATAAACATCATAAGCGGGATTAACATTCTGACAATTAGCGAAATGTGTCACTGGGAAATCTTGACAATATGCAGTGCCTCTCTGATATGAACCACCTAGCATTACATCGTTATTAGCTCCCCCAAGAAAAGGTACGGCGCCAAATTTATGAGTATAGTTTATATCTACAACAAAATTATTAAGCTTACTTGGCACAGATGTACCCTTTACGTTTGCATTCATACTTCGAAATTGTGCTCCACCTTGTGCACCCATGAATGAAAAGTTTAAGCCATGACCACTGTAACCAACGAGGGCTCCGTAGGAAAGCCCACCAAAGGCATGCCAGACAGTAGATGCTGTAAATGGGTTAACCGTATCGGTAAGGCCAAATGGAGTCGCCATTTTACCCACACTAAAATACCCGCCAAACTTATCCAAGTTCCCAAACATGACATAGCCTTTACGCATTTGGACTTGATTGCGATTTAAGGCAGTATTATTACCAGAACCGAAGCTTTGCTGTGGATCATAAAGCATCTCTCCATAAGCGGTAATCCAGTCTCCTAAGGCAGCAGTCATACCCACTTGAACAGAATGTAGAGCTGCTTCTGAAGTATTCTTGCCAAGTTGATTTGTTGAAGTTGGGTGACGCATCAAATAACCAAATTTATTCGTTGTATCACTACCCTGCCAGTTAGCTATTGCTGTAACCCCAGCACCAAAAGTTAAACTATTATTCTTAATTTCCCCATTCTGTCTCCTTTGCAATAGAAGCAGTTGTTTGCGATTAATATTCCTGGTGGGATCAAGCATGTCATAGGTATACTGATGGCTAACATTAAGGAAATCGCCAGGTAATGAACTGACCGTTTCTTTAAGTGAATCTTGCTTCGCCATTACCTTTTTTTGATCAGATTTAAGTTCTTTCAACTCTCCGCGCAATTCACCAATTTCTGTAGATTGCTTTACTATAACTTCCCTCTGAATAGATTTTTGTTCTTTCAACTCTCCGCGCAGCTTTCCTTCCTGCACAGTTTGTTTCTTCATTACTTTTATTTGCCCTGATTTAAGTGCTTGTAGCTCTTTTTTTAATTTCTGATTCTCTGCATCCATCTTGTCAATTTTTGCAGCAAGCTCTTCAAGAGTGATAGCAGAAGCAAAGGGACTAATTAATAGTGAGGCACATAAGAATAAAAATATTACTGTATGCCTTGAAATATAATTTCTCATTTTATATCCTAAAATTAAAACTAATAAATTCCAGACCAGAGAAGACAAAGAGAGACCTATCGGCCACACCAAATCAATTGATCCGTTTAAATAGTTCTTGTTATTAAATGTAATTTTGTTACAGAGAATGACGCTAGAAATGAATTAATATTTCTTTACTAAAGATCAATTCAAGTTTTGACATGTCTATACCTGCCGCTAAGAATTTGACACTCCTAGCTCGTAACAATATTTCTACAAAAAAATTATTAATAAAGCTAACTAACTAAATATTTATATATTACATTTATATCTCCTCTGATAAGAAACTTACATGTGTAAGTGGATTAGAAAGATTGTGAGATTCGGCATAATGCCAGGTAAGAAATAATGCCGCGCAAAATTATAAAATAAATAGATATGTATAACAATTGGCACGTTTCTGGCACAATTCTGGCACACTCAGCCACAAATAACAGGAGAAAGCAGGAGTAGAGGAGAATAGATAAGACTATGATTTAATTGTTGTTATTTGCTCTGGGTTGCTCTGGTTTACTCTATTTGCCAGACTCATAATCCCTTGGTCGAAGGTTCGAGTCCTTCCAGACCCACCATTAAAACAAGAGGTTGCATCGTTCTGATGTAACCTCTTTTCTATTTGTTCCCATTTTGTTCCCACTTAGCAATAAATAACAGGAGAAAGTAGGAGTAAACGCTATAATAAATACTCTTGTGTAGACAACATTTCTTGTTACAGTATCCAGTGATATTGAAGATGGATGAATTTTGTATTTCCCTACTGTTGCCTAATTTTCAGGAGTCATAAAATATGGAACAACAAGATGTTGTTGAAAGTTTCGCTGAGCAGTCGCACCCAGATGTACTGGAAGAATTTGATCGTGCCAGTCTGGGAGATTTGGTAGAAAAGCATGAGACACCTTTTATGGTGCTCGATTTAAGCGAAATAGATTATCAATACAAATCTTTGCAGGCAGCTCTGCCCGGCGTAAAGATTTTTTATGCTTTAAAGTCTCTGTCACATCCGGAATTACTGAAAAGACTTAAAAGTCTTGGCAGTTATTTTGATCTGGCAACTATTGGTGAGATTGATTTGGTAGAGTCTCTTGGCATTAAGGGAAGTCACTGCCTGCACTCGCATCCAATTAAAAAAGACAAAGAAATTAAGCGTGCGCTGGAGTTTGGCTGTAACCGTATGGTGGTCGATAATATTGAGGAAATGAAAAAATTTATTCCTTATGCCGGCCAGGTAGAGCTAATTATACGAGTTGGTTTCCGCAGTAAGCAGGCGGTTGTTGATCTTTCTCGCAAATTCGGTTGCGCGCTAGAGGAATTGCCAATACTGGTCAGTCTGGCCAAAGACTACGGTATTAACGTGGTTGGCCTATCATTTCATGTCGGTTCACAGTCACTATCCTCTATGACTCAAGCCAATGCGATTCGCTCCAGTATTGCCGCGATGAAATTGATGAAAGATGTTAATTGGAAGTTTTTAGATATAGGTGGCAGTTTTCCAATATCTTACCAAGAGGAAGTTTTATCGATATCAGATTTCTGTGCTCCCGTTATGGAAGCATTAAGTGAATTGCCTGAAGATATTGAAGTATTTGCTGAGCCAGGGCGTTTTATTTCTGCCCCTTCAATGATTGAGGTCGTTTCTATTGTGGGTAAAGCTAAACGTGGGGCCAAAATCTGGTATTACTTAGATGATGGCGTATATGGTGGGTTTAGTGGACAGATGTATGATCATGCCATTTATCCTTTGGCACCTTTAAAGCCTTTTGATCCAACTGGAGAATTCCATTCTAGTGTGCTTGCAGGGCCTACTTGTGACAGCATTGATATTGTTGCAGAAGATATAGAGTTGCCAGAAATGTTTATCGGTGACATATTAGTTAGCAAAAAAATGGGAGCTTACACTATCGTTTCTGCAACAGATTTTAATTACTATCCAAAGCCAAAAATTGTCGTAGTTGAGGATATTTTTGATCCTGAAACTGATGCATTAGTATGATAAATTTAAGCTGCATTGGCGACCTTAGCCCGAAGCGATATAGCCTATAGCCTCAAAATTTAGCTCTTACTTTTTTGTTTTATTACTTGAACTAGTTAATACTCTTTGGAATGCCTCTTTATAGTCTTGGTGAACAAAAACTTGTTCGCCACCTTGAAAGTTATAGCAGGTTATTTCTCCACTTTTAACTAGTTCATTCATCCTTTTATAAAAGCCATATTCTACAGCTTTGGATAGAGGCATTAATTTAATATAGCCTATGACTTTACTGAGCTTTACAAACGCCCCTAGCCTTAAGCCATGCTCAAGATATTCATCAGCTATTTTATAACCTTTTAATTCTGACTTTGGAAACCCAAACATAATTTCCTTAATGTTATTGAGGTCATTTGACAGTTATGCGTATAAAAATTTAATTCTTTGATTGGGGTTATATGACAATACTACTTTTGGGTCAAGGTTGCAGGCACATTGTTTATCCGAAGGAATTAAAGACAACGGTTAGGATTATGCTAATGATAATGAAGGTTACAACTGGAAATGTAAAAGAGAAGTTCTCTGGGTTTTATAAAATATCTCCGTATAGCTCCCCAAAAGTAGATTTGTGAGGGCAGTGTTAAGAAATCAATCAATGCTTTTTTTTAATTCTTTGAAAATAAACATTTTTCGCATTAATCTGCGCCGTATCTTGTTAAACATCAGATAAGGGGAGAATTAAGGGGCGCAGAAGAGAGTTTGTTATCAGCACACACTTTGAAATATTGGCTCAGAAATACTAAATAATCCTATTGAATATAAGCGTGAAGTCTTTAATTTGATAAGCTGCAGATATTAGCTGTAAAAGTTTAATTATGGTCAAGGAACACGTTGACTTATAAGCGCAATGCATTCATAATGGGTGGTTAATGAACGGTTTCATTTGGAGGGGTTCCCGAGCGGTCAAAGGGATCAGACTGTAAATCTGACGGCATCGCCTTCGAAGGTTCGAATCCTTCTCCCTCCACCAGATTAGGTGGCTTAAGGAAGCAAGAAGGGCGTTATTTGTAATTATATGAGCATTTTTAATGAGAAGGGTTGTTCTAGCTAAGCTAACAAAATTGGTTTTTTATCTAAATTGATTGCTAGATGCGGGTGTAGCTTAATGGTAGAGCAGAAGCCTTCCAAGCTTATGACGAGGGTTCGATTCCCTTCACCCGCTCCAGATTAGACGTTAATAGGCTTTGGAGAGGTAGGTTTTTGATCAGATAGTAAATAGTGCTTGCCCATGTAGCTCAGTGGCAGAGCACTCCCTTGGTAAGGGAGAGGTCGCCAGTTCAATCCTGGCCATGGGCTCCATAATTTTTGGTTTGCAGACCAGGGTGCCAAAGGTACATTAAGAAAAGGAAAGGATTATGTCAAAAAGTAAATTTGAGCGGACGAAACCGCATGTAAATGTAGGTACTATTGGTCATGTAGATCATGGTAAGACTACTTTGACTGCTGCCATCACAATGGTAATGTCAAAACAATCTGGCGGCGAATCTAGAAGTTTTGCTGAGATTGACTCTGCGCCGGAAGAGAAGGCCCGCGGAATTACTATCAATACCTCTCATGTCGAGTACGAAACAGAAACCCGTCATTATGCTCATGTTGATTGTCCTGGGCATGCGGATTACGTCAAAAATATGATTACTGGTGCGGCGCAAATGGATGGGGCTATTTTGGTTGTATCTGCTGCCGATGGCCCTATGCCACAGACGCGGGAACACATTTTGCTGGCGCGACAAGTAGGTGTTCCCTACATTGTTGTCTATATGAATAAAGCTGACATGGTAGATGATGCTGAATTAATAGAATTGGTTGAAATGGAAGTTCGTGAATTATTGACTAAGTATCAGTTTCCTGGTGATGATACCCCGATAGTTGTTGGTTCTGCTTTGAAGGCTCTTGAGGGAGATCAGAGTGATATTGGCGAGCCTTCCATAATTAAATTAGCGGCAGCACTAGATAGTTTTATTCCTGAGCCGGAACGGGCAATAGATGGTTCTTTTATTATGCCGGTAGAAGATGTATTTTCTATTTCTGGCCGTGGTACGGTTGTTACTGGCCGAGTCGAACGCGGTGTTGTTAAGGTGGGTGAAGAGTTGGAGATTGTTGGTTTGAAAGAAACCACCAAGACTGTTTGTACTGGTGTGGAAATGTTTAGAAAATTATTAGACCAGGGTCAGGCAGGGGATAATGTTGGTGTTCTCCTGCGTGGAACCAAGCGAGAAGAAGTTGAGCGTGGTCAGGTATTATCTCAGCCAGGGTCTATTACTCCACATACAAAATTTACTGCTGAGATTTATGTTCTGAGTAAAGAAGAAGGCGGGCGTCATACTCCGTTCTTTCAAGGTTATCGTCCGCAGTTCTATTTCCGCACTACAGATGTAACTGGTGCGGTAGAGTTGCCGGCAGGTACAGAAATGATAATGCCTGGTGATAATGTGTCGGTAACAGTTACTTTAATAGCGCCGATTGCATGCGAAGAAGGTTTGCGTTTTGCTATTCGTGAGGGCGGCAGGACAGTTGGTGCAGGGGTGGTAGCAAAAATTATAGAGTAATAAAATAAGTTGGGGTAGGGGATTAAGTCTAGGGGTTGAAGTTTTGTGTGCTCATAAATTTAGTTTGTCAGGATACCGGACTTTTGGCTCTCATTGGCTCCTAGTTCATGAGAAGAATTATAGGCCAGTAGCTCAATTGGCAGAGCGTCGGTCTCCAAAACCGAAGGTTGGGGGTTCGATGCCCTCCTGGCCTGCCAAACAAGGATTATAGTGAAAGGCTAGTTAAGTATTTCAGTGTAACTTGGTGGGAATTTAGCGTTTTAGGTAGCAGATATAAGTTGTTGCAATGGTTTGTCATGCAGAAGCTGTGATTTTCATAAGTCTGGTTTTGTGTGATTTTTTTAATTTATGAGTATTATGAGCGGAGTGGGATAGAGTGGACAAGATTAAACTCGGATTCGCGCTTCTGCTATTGGCAGCTGGTATTGCTGGGTTTTATTACCTTCGCGATAGTGCCATGGTGATTCGTGTGGTTTCGGTACTATTAGGTTTTATTCTGGCTGCTACGGTAGCTTGGTTTACCGTTCAAGGTAAGCAATTTTATAATTTTGGCAAGGAATCTTCAGAAGAAACAAAAAAAGTAGTATGGCCAAAAAGAAAGGAAACAATGCAGATGACCGGCCTTGTATTTGCCTTCGTTGTAGTAATGGCAATATTCTTATGGTTGGTTGATGCTGGATTACTGTTGGCAATTAAGTCCCTAATGTCGTATGGAGCGGGTGATGGATAAACGATGGTTTGTAGTTCACGTCTATTCCGGCTATGAAAAAAGCATTCAGCGATCCTTGCAAGAGCGAATTAATTTAGCTGGCATGCAAGATAGGTATGGGGAGATATTGGTTCCAGTAGAAGAGGTGGTTGAAATGAAGGCGGGCCAAAAGAACCTTAGTGAGAGAAAATTCTTTCCGGGTTATATATTGGTAGAAATGGAAATGTCTGACGAGACGTGGCATCTTGTTAATAGTACGCCAAAAGTTACAGGTTTTGTTGGTGGTACTGCCATGAAGCCAACGCCGATCAGTGCAAAAGAGGTACAGAATATTCTCAGACAAATTCAGGAAGGTGTTGAAAAACCAAGGCCTAAGGTGTTATTTGAGAATGGGGAGGCGGTGCGGGTTAAGGATGGCCCATTTACAGATTTCCATGGCAATGTGGAAGATGTGAATTATGACAAAAGTAAAATTAGAGTTTCCGTGTCAATTTTTGGTCGTCCCACCCCTGTAGAGTTAGATTTTAGCCAGGTTGAAAAAACATAAATGATGTAATCATTTGTAGTTAGATTTATTAAGTTTGTTTTTGTTCGCATGTAAATTATTTATTATATGGGTGCAATTAAGATTCATGTGCACTTAACAGGAGAATTGTTGTGGCAAAAAAGATAGTTGGTTATATCAAGCTGCAAGTACCAGCAGGAAAGGCAAATCCAAGTCCTCCTATTGGTCCTGCCCTCGGTCAGCGCGGATTAAACATTATGGAGTTTTGTAAGGCATTTAATGCGGCTACTCAGAAAATGGAACCGGGGTTGCCGGTGCCAGTGGTGATTACTGCTTATGCTGATAAGAGCTTCACGTACATCATGAAAACAACGCCGGCAGCTGTTCTAATAAAGAAAGCAGCTGGTATAGCAAAAGGAAGTCCTACGCCACATAGTGATAAAGTTGGCAAACTGACAAGGGTGCAGTTAGAAGAAATCGCCAAGGTAAAAACGCCTGATTTAACTGCTGCTGATACTGATGCAGCAGTTCGTACTATTGCTGGAAGCGCTCGTAGTATGGGTGTAGAGGTCGAGGGGGTAGTATAAACATGGGACATGTATCTAAAAGATTTAAAGAGATTTCTGGGAAAGTAGATAGCCAAAAGACTTATCCTTTGCTGGAAGCATTAGAAATAATTAAAGAAACGGCTACGGCAAAGTTTGATGAATCTGTTGATATTGCTGTCAGTCTAGGAATTGATGCAAAGAAATCAGATCAGACGGTTCGTGGTTCTGTGGTATTGCCAGCTGGTACAGGTAAGGCCGTACGTGTAGCAGTATTTGCACAAGGTGAAAAGGCTGAGAGTGCTCTTGCTGCAGGTGCTGATGTTGTAGGGTTTGAGGATCTAGCCGAACAAATAAAGGCGGGAAAAATGGATTTTGATGTAGTAATTGCTAGTCCTGATGCAATGCGTATTGTTGGTCAGTTAGGGCAGATACTTGGTCCTCGAGGTCTTATGCCTAATCCTAAAGTAGGTACTGTGACTCCTGATGTCGCTGGTGCGGTAAAAAATGCCAAGACGGGCCAGGTCCAATATCGTGCCGATAAAGCGGGGATTATTCAGTGTACGATAGGCCGGGCATCATTTGGTGCAGATGATTTGAAGCAGAATGCATTGGCATTAGTGGAAGCGCTTAATAAATCAAAACCAGCTACTTCTAAGGGTTTGTATCTAAGGAAAATGGCGGTATCAAGTACTATGGGAATTGGAGTGAGGGTGGATCAGGCTAGCTTGACACTTTAATAATATTATTTGAATTTGTAGTAAGGCTTTGGGCCTATTGGTTTGATGTTTTTAGTCAATCTAATTAGCTATCAAAGACCGTTGGGGTTCTTGAGTAGGTAGAGGCAGGCAGTCTATGTCATGTAATACCATCCTTTTAAGAGCTTAATTGTTAGAAAACTGGGATTATAAATTCTAGATTATTGATTACTTTAATCTAGAACTAACCGTCTTTTGTTTTTAGCCCAACGTAGATGGCGTAATCGAGAACAGGAATTTGTTTTCTCCTGATTTAAGGTCGCCGATTTGTTGTGTGGGGATTGAGTTGCATGGTTGTACCTGTAGCCAAGACTTTTCACTGAAAATAACTGATGGAGAACGTAACTTGAGTCTTAACCTTGAAGAAAAAAAGGCAGTAGTAGCTGAAGTTGGTGAGCAAATAGTAAAGGCTCAGGCTGTTATTGTTGCTGAATATAGAGGTTTGGAGGTTGGAGATATGACCCGGTTGCGAGCAAAGGCGCGCCATTCTGGTGTATATTTTCGGGTTCTAAAAAATTCTCTTGCACGTCGTGCAGTTGAAGGCACGACATTTTCTGAGCTTTCAAAGCATTTGGTGGGTCCACTTGTTTATAGTATTGGGGACGATCCAGTAGCCACAGCAAAGGTGCTGCATGAGTTTGAAAAAGAGAATGATAAGCTCGTGATTAAAGCTGGAGCTATGCCTAATTTACTGTTGTCTCATAAGGATATCGCAAGTCTTGCTACTATGATGAGCCGTGAAGAGCTCCTTGCGAAATTATTGGGAACAATGCAGGCGCCTATTGTTAATTTTGTTAGAACGCTTAACGAGGTACCAACAAAATTTGTGCGTGGTCTTGCAGCTGTACGTGACCAAAAATAGGTGGTTTATCCAGACTTTCGGAAACTCAATTTACTGATTCTAAACAAAGATCAAATAAAAATTAATATTCATTAGGAGAAAATTATGGCTGATGCCAAAGCAGATATTCTAGATTCAATTTCAAATATGACCGTGCTGGAACTATCAGAGCTGATTAAAGAGATGGAAGAAAAATTTGGCGTCTCAGCAGCTGCATCTGCAGTTGCTGCCGCTGCACCCGCCGCATCTGCTGAAACAGCAAAAGAGCAATCTGAATTTACAGTAATGCTTACCGCGGTTGGTGAGAGCAAGGTTGGTGTAATTAAAGCTGTTCGTGCTATTACTGGTTTAGGTTTAAAAGAGGCAAAAGATTTGGTGGATGGTGCGCCTAAAGCAGTAAAAGAAGGAGTTTCTAAAGAGGATGCAGAGGCTATGCAGAAGCAATTGGCTGAAGCTGGTGCAACTTGTGAGCTTAAGTAATATGGTTCTAAAATAACGGCACTGGCGGCGAAGAATGTGTCGCCAATGTTGTGTTTTTACTTCTGTAATGCAGTAAGTATCACTAAGTTTTTAACACAGTAATTAAAGCTTAAACTTTGTTTTCTGCTCCCCCGGAGAAATTCTATGAGCTATTCATTTACCGAGAAAAAACGCATTCGCAAAAGTTTTGCAAAGCGAGCGAGCGTTCTACCAACCCCATTTTTACTTGCGACTCAGCTTGAATCTTATGGGTCTTTCTTGCAGGAGCATACTCCCGTTGATGAAAGAGAAAATCGCGGGTTACAAGCAGCATTTACTTCAATTTTCCCAATTGAAAGTCATTCTAAAAATGCTCGTCTGGACTTTGTTAGTTATATACTAGGGGCGCCTCCTTTTGATGTAAAGGAATGTCAGCAACGTGGCCTCACGTATGCCTCGCCATTACGCGCCAGGGCGCGATTAACTATCATGGACAAAGAGTCTTCCAAGCCAGTTCCCAAGGAAGTAAGGGAGCAGATAGTCTATATGGGAGAAATTCCTCTGATGACTAAAACTGGCTCGTTTGTTATTAATGGTACTGAGCGTGTAATTGTGTCTCAATTACACCGTTCACCCGGGGTATTTTTTGAGCATGATCGGGGTAAGACGCATTCGTCTGGAAAACTATTGTTTTCAGCTCGAATCATTCCATATAGAGGGTCTTGGCTTGATTTCGAATTTGATCCAAAGGACTATCTTTATTTTCGAGTAGATCGTCGTCGTAAAATGCCGGTAACGATTATTCTAAAAGCTTTAGGATACACGTCCGAACAAATTCTAGCTGGCTTCTTCGCATTTGACTTATTTCATGTCTCCAAAGTAGGCATTGATTTTGAGTTAGTTCCAGAACGATTACGTGGTGATATAGCTCGTCTTGATATTGTTACTAAAAGCGGAAAAGTAATTGTTAAAAAAGATAAACGTATAACTGCTAAGCATATTCGTGAATTGGAGCAAGCAAAAATAGAAAAACTTTCAGTGGCAGAGGATTTTTTGCTGGGGCGGGTGCTAGGGCACAATGTATTGGATCAAGAAACGGGAGAGATTGTAGCGCTGGCAAATGATGAGATTACTGAAGAGCTTATTGCTAAATTCCGTGAAGCCAATATTGAAAAAATTTACACTATATATACAAATGACCTTGATCAAGGGGCATATATTTCCCAGACTTTGAGGATAGACGAAACTACTGATCAATTGACTGCTCAAGTGGCAATTTACCGGATGATGCGTCCTGGTGAGCCACCTACTGAGGAAGCTGTCAAGGCCCTATTTAATGGATTATTCTATTCATCTGACCGCTATGATTTATCTGCAGTCGGACGAATGAAGTTTAACCGTCGTGTTGGTAAAACTGAGTTGACTGGTCCCACTACTTTATCGAATGAAGATATTATTAGAATAATACAAATATTGGTAGAGCTTCGGAATGGCCGTGGAGAGGTGGATGATATTGACCATCTTGGTAATCGTCGAGTTCGATATGTCGGAGAATTAGCGGAAAATCAATTTCGTTCTGGTCTTATTAGGGTTGAGCGGGCTGTTAAAGAACGCTTAAGTCAAGCGGAATCAGATAACCTGATGCCACATGATTTAATTAATGCAAAACCCGTATCTGCAGCAGTACGTGAGTTCTTTGGTTCAAGCCAGTTATCTCAATTCATGGATCAGACCAATCCTCTTTCTGAGATTACTCATAAAAGGCGAGTGTCTGCATTAGGACCCGGAGGTCTGACACGTGAAAGGGCGGGGTTTGAAGTTCGAGATGTTCATCCGACTCACTATGGCAGAGTATGTCCAATTGAAACCCCAGAAGGGCCGAATATTGGGCTTATAAACTCGCTTGCGCTATATGCTCGTACCAATAAATATGGTTTTTTAGAAACTCCATATCGTAAAGTAAAAAATAATAAAGTTACCGATGAAATCGACTATTTATCAGCTATTGAGGAAGGGCAATATGTTATTGCTCAAGCAAATGCAGAGCTAGATGGTCATAACAAATTTGTAAAAGATATTGTCTCTTGTCGCCATAAAAATGAATTTGAATTGGCAGCGCCAGATCGTATTGAATATATGGATGTGGCTCCGGCACAAATCGTTTCAGTTGCAGCTTCGTTAATTCCTTTTCTAGAGCATGATGATGCGAATCGCGCTTTGATGGGATCAAATATGCAGCGTCAGGCAGTGCCTTGTCTTCGTGCTGAAAAAGCACTTGTTGGTACGGGGATAGAACGGGTAGTGGCAATGGATTCTGGCACTGCAGTAATGGCAGGGCGATCTGGTATAGTAGATTATGTTGATGCGGGACGTATTGTAGTGCGAGTGCATGATGCTGAAACACGTGCTGGCGAAGTGGGTGTCGATATTTATAATCTTACAAAATATACTCGCTCGAATCAGAATACAAATATCAATCAGCGCCCTCTAGTAAAGGAAGGTGATGTAATTGCTGCTGGTGATGTAATCGCTGATGGCGCTTCTACTGATTTGGGTGAATTGGCCTTGGGTCAGAATATGTTAGTTGCATTCATGCCGTGGAATGGCTACAACTTCGAAGATTCAATTCTGATCTCTGAGCGTATTGTTTCTGAAGATAGATTTACATCCATTCACATTGAAGAGTTAGTAGTAGTAAGTCGTGATACAAAATTAGGGACAGAAGAAATTACCGGTGACATATCAAATCTTTCAGAAGTCCAGATTGGACGTTTAGATGATTCAGGTATTATTTATATTGGTGCTGAAATTGAGGCTGGGGATGTATTGGTAGGTAAGGTTACTCCAAAGGGAGAGGTTCAGTTAACACCAGAAGAGAAACTCTTGCGTGCAATCTTTGGTGAGAAGGCATCAGATGTAAAGGATACGTCCTTACGTGTGCCATCAGGAATCTCTGGTACAGTAATTGATGTTCAAGTATTTACTCGTGAAGGGATAGAGCGTGATGTACGTGCTCAGCAAATTATTGATGATGAGCTAAGCCGTTATAAAAAAGATCTTGTTGATCAGATGCGGATAGTTGAAGCTGATGGGTTTAAGCGTATTGAACGCCTTCTCAAAGGCAAGGTCGCTAATGGTGGGCCTAATAAACTTTCGAAGGGAGCACGGATTACCAAAGAATATCTTGATGGTATAGAGCCGCATTTTTGGTTTGATATTCGTTTGTCTAATGAAGAAGCAAGCATACAGTTAGAGCAAATAAAAGAGGGGCTTTCTCAGAAAAGAGTGGCTTTTGACGCTTCTTTTGAGGAGAAGAAGAAGAAACTTACTCAGGGAGATGAGCTGCCGCCCGGTGTTCAAAAAATGGTGAAAGTCTATATTGCTGTGAGAAGGCGGTTGCAGCCCGGAGATAAAATGGCTGGGCGCCACGGAAACAAAGGAGTGATTTCAAAAATAGTACCTGTTGAAGATATGCCTTATATGGCTGATGGTACTCCTGTTGATGTAGTGCTTAATCCTCTTGGTGTGCCATCGCGTATGAATGTCGGACAGATTCTAGAAATTCATCTTGGATGGGCGGCAAAAGGATTGGGCCTAAAAATTGACAATATGCTTCGCGCACAAAGTAAGGCTGCTGAGGTTAGAGAATTTGTTGATAAGGTTTATAACAGTAGTGGTAAGCAGGAAGATATTGCTTCTCTTACTGATGCGGAAGTCATGGAATTAGCAAAGAATCTAAAAAATGGCGTACCTTTTGCGACTCCTGTATTTGATGGCGCCACAGAGGATGAGATTAAAGATATGCTTGAACTCGCCGGTTTGCCAAAATCAGGGCAGATTGCATTATATGATGGTAGGACAGGTGAAGCATTTGATCGTCTTGTGACAGTAGGCTATATGCATATACTTAAGCTACATCATCTAGTTGATGACAAGATGCATGCGAGATCTACAGGTCCTTATAGCTTGGTAACTCAACAGCCACTGGGGGGTAAAGCTCAATTTGGTGGACAGCGATTTGGTGAAATGGAAGTGTGGGCATTAGAGGCATATGGTGCTGCTTATACTTTACAGGAAATGCTAACTGTTAAATCTGATGATGTGAACGGACGTACTAAAATATATGAAAGTATCGTCAAGGGTGATCACAAGATTGATGCCGGCATGCCAGAATCATTTAATGTATTGGTAAAAGAAATTCGTTCACTTGGGATGGACATCGACTTGGACCGGCATTAACAATGCTAACCAGAGATAATTTTTTAATTTCTGGCTCTTTGTAATTTATTGCCGAATTTTTTTTGCATTGACCCCTGATTAACAGGAGTGACAAATGAAAGCGCTACTCGATTTATTTAAGCAGGTTACTCATAAGGAAGAATTTGATTCAATCAAAGTCGGACTTGCTTCGCCTGAAAAAATACGTTCTTGGTCTTATGGTGAGGTTAAAAAGCCAGAAACTATAAATTATCGTACTTTTAAACCAGAACGGGATGGTCTGTTCTGCGCTAAAATTTTTGGCCCAGTAAAAGATTACGAGTGTTTATGCGGGAAATACAAACGCCTGAAGCACCGGGGTGTGATTTGTGAGAAATGTGGTGTTGAGGTTACTCTGTCGAAGGTCCGGCGTGAGCGTATGGGGCATATACAATTAGCCTCGCCAGTTGCACACATTTGGTTTCTCAAGTCTTTGCCTTCTCGATTAGGGATGGTTTTGGATATGACATTGCGTGATATTGAGCGTGTTCTTTATTTTGAGGCCTATGTAGTAACTGACCCGGGGATGACCCCACTTACAAGGTGCCAGTTACTGAGTGATGACGATTATCTCGCCAAGAGGGAGGAATATGCGGATGATTTTGATGCCAGTATGGGAGCTGAAGGTGTTCGTGATTTATTAAGTAATTTGAATATCGATAATGAAGTTGAGAATGTACGACGTGATATGGGTGCAACTAACTCAGAAACAAAGATAAAGAAACTTTCAAAACGCCTCAAGATATTAGAGGCATTTAACAAATCAGGTATCAAGCCAGAATGGATGGTGTTTACAGTCTTACCATGTTTGCCTCCTGAATTGCGGCCACTAGTGCCACTTGATGGCGGACGTTTTGCTACATCTGATCTTAATGATTTGTATCGTAGAGTTATTAATCGTAACAATCGCTTGAAACGATTGCTTGAGTTAAAGGCACCTGAAATAATTGTACGTAACGAAAAACGTATGCTTCAAGAAGCTGTAGATTCCTTGTTGGATAATGGGCGTCGAGGCAAGGCAATGACAGGTGCTAACAAGCGTCCATTAAAGTCACTTGCAGATATGATAAAGGGAAAAGGGGGGCGTTTCCGTCAAAACCTACTAGGTAAAAGAGTTGATTATTCTGGGCGTTCAGTAATTGTAGTTGGGCCGCAGCTTAAACTCCATCAGTGCGGGTTGCCAAAAAAAATGGCTTTGGAACTATTTAAGCCATTTATTTTTAGCAAACTAGAAATAATGGGCGTAGCTAGTACTATTAAGGCAGCTAAAAGAGAAGTGGAGAATGAAACCCCAGTAGTATGGGACATTTTGGAAGATGTTATACGTGAGCACCCGGTAATGTTGAACCGGGCTCCGACACTACATCGTTTGGGTATACAAGGATTTGAACCTGTACTGATTGAAGGGAAGGCTATTCAGTTACATCCATTGGTGTGCGTGGCATTTAACGCTGATTTCGATGGCGATCAGATGGCAGTACATGTTCCATTATCCTTAGAAGCGCAAATGGAAGTTCGTACTTTAATGATGTCTTCCAATAATATACTGTCGCCGGCCAATGGAGAACCAATTATAGTGCCGTCACAGGATATTGTATTGGGGTTGTATTACATGACTCGTGAGAAAATGGGTGCAAGTGGCGAGGGGATGATTTTTCCTAACATAGCCGAAGTATCACGTGCCTACGAAAGTCGTTCGGTGGAATTAAATGCTAGGATCCTGGTTCGGATAGAGGAATATGTAGCGGATGCTAAAGGCGGACAGAGTACAAAAATAACGCGTTACGATACAACTATAGGAAGAGCTCTTTTATCTGAAATCTTGCCAGATGGGCTGCCATTTCCTTTAATAAACAAGGCGCTTAAGAAAAAAGAAATTTCTAAACTTATAACTGCTAGTTTCCACCTTTGTGGGTTACGTGCGACCGTAATTTTTGCAGATAAATTAAAAGATTTTGGCTTTACTTTTTCGACGCGTGCCGGGATTTCAATTTGTCTAGATGATATGCTGGTACCGGATCAGAAGGAAAAAATTATTGCGTCTTCTGAAAAAGAGGTGAAAGAAATTGAAGCTCAGTACACTTCTGGTTTGGTGACACAGGGGGAACGTTATAACAAGGTGGTTGATATTTGGGGGCATGCTGGGGATAAGGTTGCTAAGGCTATGATGGACCAACTTGGAACGGAGCCAGTATATGACAAACAAAGCGGGAAGATAAGGAAAGATAAGAAGGGCAAGCTATTAATGCAGGAATCATTTAACTCTATTTATATGATGGCTGATTCTGGTGCGCGTGGTTCTGCTGCTCAGATACGTCAATTAGCCGGTATGCGAGGTTTGATGGCGAAGCCTGATGGTTCGATCATTGAGACACCTATTACTGCAAATTTCCGTGAGGGGCTTAATGTACTTCAATACTTTATTTCTACTCATGGGGCACGTAAGGGACTAGCTGATACCGCATTGAAGACTGCTAATTCAGGATATCTTACTCGGCGCTTGGTAGATGTGACTCAGGATCTTGTTGTGATCGAAAATGATTGCAATACAGAAGACGGCGTAGCAATGAAAGCGCTGGTTGAGGGAGGTGAGGTTATTGAAGCGTTACATGAACGGATACTTGGTAGAGTAGCGGCAATCGATGTTATAAATCCGGAAACCCAAGCAACAATTTATGCCTCTGGAACTCTTTTGGATGAAAATATTGTAGCTGATATTGAGTCTCTTGGTATAGATGAGGTAAAGGTACGTACGCCGCTCACCTGCGCAACTCGTCATGGGCTGTGTGCAAAATGCTACGGACGAGATTTGGGAAGAGGAACAATGGTTAATCTCGGTGAAGCCGTTGGCGTGGTTGCAGCACAGTCAATTGGTGAACCTGGCACTCAGCTTACCATGCGTACATTCCATATAGGGGGAGCTGCATCAAGAACTGCAGTAGCCAGTCAAATAGAGAGTAAGTCTAATGGTACTGTAAGTTATTCTCCCGCAATGCGTTATGTAACAAATTCTCGTAAAGAATTAATAGCCATTTCTCGTAGTGGAGAAGTGGTGGTGCATGACGATAATGGACGTGAGCGTGAAAGGCATAAAACTCCATACGGTGCAACATTATTAGTGCGCGATCAAGAAGTAGTAAAGGCAGGCCAGGCAATGGCAACATGGGATCCGCATACCAGGCCAATAATTACTGAATATGCTGGTAAAGTGCTCTTTGAAAATGTTGAAGAAGGGGTAACTGTTGCTAAACAAATTGATGATGTTACAGGATTGTCGTCAATGGTGGTAATTGATCCAAAGCGACGTGGTGCGGCCCAAGCAAAAGGATTGCGCCCATTAGTGAAGCTATTGGATGAAAAAGGAGAGGAAGTAAAGCGAGCTGGTGATGACCTGTCAGTTAATATTACTTTTCAAACCGGATCGGTTATAGTTGTTCGTGATGGGCAGAAAGTTGAGGTTGGGTCTGTTCTAGCGAGAATCCCACAAGAAAGCTCCAAGACCCGTGATATAACAGGTGGCTTGCCACGTGTAGCCGAATTATTTGAGGCTCGCTCGCCAAAAGATGCTGGTGTTCTTGCAGAAGTTACTGGCGCAATATCTTTCGGGAAAGATACTAAAGGTAAGCAACGATTGGTAATTACTGATCCTGAAGGCGTTGCACATGAATACTTAATTCCAAAAGACAAACATGTGACAGCACATGATGGCCAGGTAGTTACTCAAGGGGAGAGTATTGTTGATGGCCCTGCTGATCCACACGATATTTTGCGGTTATTGGGAGTGGAGGCGTTAGCACGATATATAACTGATGAAGTGCAAGATGTTTATCGTCTGCAAGGTGTAAAAATTAATGATAAACATATTGAGGTAATTGTGCGTCAAATGCTACGTCGAGTCCAAATTGTCAATGCCGGGGACACAAGATTTATATTAGGTGAACAAGTAGAGCGAGCTGATCTGTTAACCGAAAATGAGGCAATGGAAGCAGATGATAAAGAACCGGCAGAATATCAGTTTGTTCTGTTGGGTATTACTAAGGCATCGCTCTCTACAGACTCATTTATTTCAGCGGCATCCTTTCAAGAGACCACACGCGTGCTTACTGAAGCGGCTATTATGGGTAAGAAAGATAATTTACGCGGGCTTAAAGAAAATGTGATTGTTGGGCGTCTTATTCCAGCGGGGACTGGTTTGGCTTTTCATAATTTGCGCAAAAGACAGAAATTGGGAGTAAAAGAGGGCATAGAAAATAGTTTTATTAGTAAAGAGGATACTGGGGAAGAGAAAAATATTGAAGCTGTCTAGATATAGGTAGTTAATTGTCCCCAGGGTAATAAATTCTTTCTATTCTGGAATCATGATAGAAAGTTTTGGTTGTAATGTAATATTCTTATCTATAATTGGTGTTTTGTATAAAGAAAGAATATTTAGCTGTGGAATGCGGGAATTTTTAATTGTGAAATAAATTTTCCCGCATATTTATGGTTGAAATTTGATTTTTAGTCTTATGTGGCTTGCAAGGACTCACTAGTTTTTTTCATAAAATAGGCTCCTGAGAATAACTCCTGTAGCGCATCCTGCGCTGACTTACTTTAGTGTCATAAATGATTGCTGCAAACTTCTAAAAAATTAGTTTGTGGGTATATTCTGTATGTCACAAAAATGTAACGTTCCCGACGTAATATCTAGTACATATCAAAATACCATCTATAACTAAGGTTTCTTTTTATGCCACTACAATTCTTTTCCAAAACAGGTCAATCTGGAAAACTTGGATATAGTCATCGTCGTCATATACGTGAACGTTTTATTGAGACAATTTTATTTTTAATGGCATTTACCTCGGTAGCTATTACGTTTTCAATTGTGGTAATGTTAGTTAAAGAATCTCTTGTCTTTTTTGAGCAGGTCTCTCTTTGGGATTTTCTTACTGATACACAATGGACCCCATTATTTGATGACCCGCATTATGGAATACTCCCATTAATTTCTGGTACAGTTATTAGTTCGGCAGTTGCGCTGACAGTAGCGATTCCTCTTGGAACTATAATTGCCATATATCTTTCAGAGTTTGCACCTTTTGCTGTAAGAGAGGTAGCTAAGCCCTTTCTAGAATTACTTGGTGGTGTACCAACTGTCGTTTATGGTTATTTTGCATTATTGTTTGTTACACCTTTATTACAAAAAATATTCCCAGAACTTCCTGGTTTTAGTCTTCTTTCCGCTGGGTTGGTTATGGGTATTATGATAATTCCTTATATTAGTTCTTTGGCTGAGGACGCAATGCGTGCGGTGCCAATGCACCTGCGCGAAGGATCCTATGCAATGGGGGCAACTCGGTTTCAGTCTGCTATTAGGGTTGTGATACCGGCAGCTTTTTCAGGTATTGCGGCATCATATATTCTTGGTATCTCTCGTGCAGTAGGAGAGACCATGGTGGTGGCAATAGCAGCTGGTATGCAACCTAATTTTACCTGGGATCCAATGGAGCCAGCCGCAACCATTACTGCCTATATTGTGCAGGTAAGTCTAGGAGACTTACCACATGGGAGCATTGGCTATCAGACTATTTTTGCCGCCGGCCTAACTTTATTGCTATTAACGCTTACTTTTAATGTACTTGGTCATATTCTGCGAAAACGATATCGTGAAGTATATTAGTATCGCTCATAATATTAGATATATTTGTAATTGATTTCATTAAAAAAAAGGATTTATGTGTTATTTCTACTTTAATGTTTTGGTAGCTAACTTAGCTCAAATTTACGGGACTAGCGCTGATGCATAAGACCAAAAACCTTCAAGAGATTCGCCTTATGATTGCGCGGCACAAGCGTTTTGATAAGCTATTTATGTTTGTTGGTGTGCTTGCATTGATGGTTGCAGTGCTTACTTTTGTTGCGCTATTTTCTCACATGCTTATTGATGGAATGCCTCGTTTAACATGGGACTTCTTTATATCATTTCCCTCGCGTCATCCAGAAATTGCCGGCATACTTTCGGCCTGGGTTGGCACAATATTAGTGATGCTAGTAACAGCAGCTACTGCGGTGCCAATTGGAATCGGGGCAGGGATTTATTTGGAAGAGTATGCACCTAAAAATATTATTACCGAGATAATAGAAATTAATATTACCAACTTGGCTGGAGTGCCATCAATTGTTTATGGCTTGCTGGCATTGGGTATGTTTGTGTATCTATTAGGGTTTGGTCAGAGCATTCTGTCCGCAGGATTAGCATTAGCGTTACTTATCCTGCCGATCGTAATTGTTGCTACTCGTGAGGCAATACGTACGATTCCTGTAAGTATTCGTGAGGGTGCTTATGCCCTTGGAGCTAGTAAATGGCAGACTGTATCTGACCACCTTCTTCCCTATTCTGCAGCTGGAATAATGACTGGTGTAATTATCGGACTAGCCAGAGCAATTGGTGAGACTGCGCCTATTATTACTATTGGCGCATTAACTTTTATTGCTTTTTTGCCACCATCTCCGGTCAAAGAAGAATTTCCTTTCTTATCATTTGAGTGGTTGACCGCACCTTTTACCGTAATGCCAATTCAGATGTTTAATTGGGTCTCGCGACCTCAAGAGGAGTTTCAAATCAATGCAGCGGCAGCTGGGTTGGTACTGGTAGTAATGACTCTTACCATGAACGCATTAGCTATCTATATTCGTTATCATATGCGTAAAAAAATTAAATGGTAAAGGAGAGAATTGTGGAAGCCAAAAGTGGCGAAGGAAATAAAAGCCCTCAAACTAAGGCAGAGGCTCACTATGGCATACAGGATGATGATAACGCTATTCTGACTCAGAAATCCGAAATTAGGAACCTTAACTTTCATTATGGTGAATTTCACGCACTAAAGAACGTTAATATGTTGCTACATGAGAAACGGGTAACCGCACTAATTGGTCCATCCGGATGTGGCAAATCAACTTTATTACGATGCTTCAACCGTATGCATGATCTTTACCCTGGCAATCAATATGCTGGTGAAATAATTTTGCACCCAGATAATGTAAATATTCTTTCGCGTGACGTGGATCCAATTGAAGTACGAATGCGTATTAGTATGGTATTTCAGAAACCTAATCCATTCCCTAAATCTATTTACGAAAATGTAGCTTATGGTCTTCGTGTCAGGGGAATAAGAAAGCGTTCAATATTAGATGAGAAAGTTGAGGAGGCTTTACGTAGTGCAGCGCTATGGGATGAAGTAAAGGATCGTATTAATAATCTTGCCTTTGAGCTTTCTGGCGGGCAGCAGCAAAGACTATGCATTGCTCGTGCACTTGCCACTGACCCCGAAATTTTATTGTTTGATGAGCCCACATCAGCGCTAGATCCGATTGCAACAGCGAGTATTGAAGAACTTATTTCAGATCTTAAAAGGCAGGTTACTATACTTATAGTTACACACAGTATGCAGCAAGCTGCACGCGTTTCTGATTACACTGCTTATATGTACCTAGGTGAGTTAATTGAATTTGGTGTTACGGATAATATTTTTATAAAGCCTAAGAATAAAATGACTGAAGATTATATAACTGGTCGCGTTGGGTAAACTGAAAAGCGGAAAATATTGTCGCGTGGTGTATGGTCTTTCTTGTTGGTTGTATTTTTGTGCAAGATGAGGTAATCTAATTTTTTGTTACTGAGCATGAAATATACTTATATGTCAATTAGTTATATGATAAAATCTATTGTCATAACTTTATTCTAAATGTACAATATATATCAGTTTATCGACGATTGACCCAATATCTATTCAGAGGTAATATCCTAAACTTTTGAGGAAAGACAGCTATGCGTAAAAAACTAGTTGCCGGCAACTGGAAAATGCATGGCGGGATTGAACAAAATAGGGATTTACTGAGCAAGATTGTTGCGGGTACTATGGGGATAGACAAAGCGACTTATGCAGTATGCGTGCCTTATCCGTATTTATCCCAGGCACATTCTTTATTAAAAGATACCCATATTTCTTGGGGAGCTCAGAATATAAGTCAGTATGATAAGGGCGCTTATACTGGTGAAGTTTCGGCAATGATGCTGAATGATTTTTCTTGTCGTTATGTAATTGTTGGGCATTCGGAAAGGCGGACTTTGTACGGTGAGGATAATCGTACAGTTGCCCACAAATTTAAAGCGGCGTTAGATGCTGGCTTTGTTCCAATTTTATGTGTTGGTGAGACTTTGGATCAGCGAGAAGCTGGACTTATGGAGCAAGTAGTAAGTGAGCAGTTAGATTCAGTGATTGAACTGTTGGGGGCGGAGGTTTTGGCTGACTCAGTGTTAGCTTATGAGCCAATATGGGCTATTGGAACTGGAAAAACAGCTACGCCTCAGCAAGCTCAGGATGCTCATATTTTTATTCGGAACAGAATTGCAAGCCAAAATTCTACGGTTGCGGCAGAACTGCAAATTCTTTATGGTGGTAGCGTAAAAGCAAATAATGCAATTGAATTATTTGACATGCCTGATATAGATGGGGGATTAATCGGAGGAGCAGCACTACTTGCTGACGACTTTATTTCCATTTGTATGGCAGCAAATAATTGATTTTTATGGAGTAAAAATTGGAAACATTCATTTGGGTTGTTAATGTAGCATCAGCTGTTAGTGTTATTGTGTTGGTTTTACTTCAACAGGGCAAGGGAGCAGATATGGGCGCAGCTTTTGGTAGTGGTGCGTCTGGGAGTTTGTTTGGTTCAAGTGGTTCAGCAAATTTTTTGAGTAGGACTACAGGGATTCTCGCGGCAGTATTTTTTATATCTACTCTAGGGCTTACATATATTTCAAATAATAAAACAGAGAGCAAGGGTGTTATGGAGAATGTCGAATCTAGCCAGCCTTCAGTTTCAAAAGAAATTCCTTCGGCTACATCATCACCAATTGCTACAGATAAAGAAGCATCAAAGGCTGGGGAAATACCAAAATAGCCTAGAGAGGATAAATTTAATTAATTCGCTACATTAGCATTGTAAATTTGATAAGTTTTACGCTCAGATTTCAAGTTAAGCTGCCGACGTGGTGAAATTGGTATACACGCAGTCTTGAGGGGGCTGTAGCGAAAGCTGTGCGAGTTCGAGTCTCGCCGTCGGCACCATTAGATGGTGATGTTCCATAAGGAATAGATACAAGTTATGTATGCGTGATCTTCTTTTTAATTTGGTTGTAATATATGCTTGAGAATTATTTCCCGATTTTGATATTTATCTTTGTAGGCCTTGCTGTAGGTGTAGTACCTATGGCAATGGGCTGGCTGCTTGCGCCTAATCGTCCTGATAGTGAGAAACTCTCTCCTTATGAGTGTGGCTTTGAGGCTTTTGAAGATGCGCGTATGAAATTTGATGTGCGGTATTATTTGGTTGCTATTTTGTTTATTCTATTTGATCTGGAGATTGCATTTCTATTTCCATGGGCAGTAGTTTTGAATGAAATTGGCCTATTCGGTTTTGTTTCAATGATGATATTTCTTGGTATTCTCGTCATTGGTTTCATTTATGAATGGAAGAAGGGAGCACTAGATTGGGATTGATAATATGAGTATTGATGGCGTATTAGAAAAAGGTTTTGTTACCACCAGCCTAGATAAAGTTATCAATTGGGGGCGGACTGGTTCTATGTGGCCGATGACATTTGGGCTTGCATGCTGCGCAGTAGAGATGATGCAGGCTGGTGCTTCACGTTATGACTTGGATCGTTTTGGTGTTGTATTTCGTCCTAGTCCACGTCAATCTGACGTTATGATAGTTGCCGGCACATTGTGTAATAAGATGGCGCCTGCATTACGAAAAGTTTATGATCAGATGGCAGAGCCAAGGTGGGTGATTTCCATGGGGTCTTGTGCTAATGGAGGTGGATATTATCATTACTCCTATTCAGTTGTACGTGGTTGTGACCGAATTGTGCCAGTGGACATATATGTGCCGGGTTGTCCTCCAACAGCAGAAGCTCTGCTCTATGGGATAATCCAATTGCAAAATAAGATTAAGCGTACTAACACCATAGCTCGTTAAGGTAATATTATGTCGAGCTCTCGTTTAGAAACACTCTCCCTTTGTGTACAAAACATACTTGCCAGTAAAATTGTAAGTGCAACTGAGCAACTGGGTGAGTTGACTATAGAAGTAGATCCCAGTGAATTGCTTGGGGTCATGAAAATTCTTCGTGATAATTCTGAGTTGGGTTTTGAGATACTTGTTGACTTATGTGGGGTTGACTACTTGTCTTATGGAGCTGACTCCATTACTGACGGTGACCGTCATGATAAACGTTTTGCTGTTGTATATCATCTGCTTTCTATAAACAATAATCATAGATTACGGGTTAGGTCTTATACTGCTAAAGATGAAGTTCCTGTCCTAGATTCGGTTATTGAAGTATGGCCAGTAGCGAACTGGTTTGAGCGTGAGGCGTTTGATCTCTATGGTATTGTTTTTAATGGTCATCCGGATTTGCGTCGTATTCTTACAGATTATGGTTTCATAGGTAACCCATTTCGTAAAGATTTTCCTTTAACAGGTAACGTAGAGATGCGTTATGACCCAGACCAACAGAGGGTTATTTATCAGCCAGTCAGCATTGAGCCACGTGAGATTACGCCACGTGTAATACGTGAAGAACATTATGGGGGTAATAAATGAATCTGTTTTTCTTGGGATTATTTGCACATGGCTGAAATACGTAATTACACAATGAATTTTGGTCCACAGCACCCTGCAGCGCATGGAGTACTGCGCTTGGTGTTGGAATTGGATGGGGAAGTGGTTCAACGTGCTGACCCACATATTGGGTTGTTGCATCGAGCTACAGAGAAATTGGCTGAGAATAAGCCATATATCCAATCAGTTCCTTATATGGATCGCTTGGATTATGTCTCGATGATGGTAAATGAACATGCCTATGTAATGGCTATTGAAAAAACTCTTAATCTTGAGGTGCCGTTACGGGCACAATACATTAGAGTGATGTTTGATGAGATTACTCGCATACTGAATCATCTTTTATGGCTAGGTGCTCATGCGTTAGATGTTGGTGCAATGACGGTCTTTCTTTATGCCTTTCGAGAGCGTGAGGATCTTATGGATTGCTATGAGGCAGTATCTGGGGCAAGGCTGCACGCTGCTTATTATCGGCCTGGTGGAGTGTATAGAGATCTGCCAAATTCAATGCCGAAATATAAATCATCTAAAGTTCATAATGAAGAAAAAACTAAATCACTAAACGAGAATCGTCAAGGTTCTTTGCTTGATTTTATTGAGGACTTTACTAACCGTTTTCCCACCTATGTGGATGAATATGAGACCTTGCTGACTGACAACCGAATATGGAAGCAGCGCTTGGTTGGGATCGGTGTTGTTTCGCCTGACAGGGCTAAGGCACTTGGATTCACAGGACCTATGTTACGTGGTTCTGGGGTTGAATGGGATCTACGTAAGAAACAGCCCTACGAAGTTTATGATCAGTTAGATTTTGATATACCGGTAGGGGTTAATGGTGATTGTTACGACCGATATTTAGTGCGCATAGAGGAATTTAGACAATCTAACCGTATTATTAAACAGTGCGTTAAATGGCTTCGTGATAACCCTGGCCCTGTAATAACGGATAATCATAAGATTGCACCCCCTTCACGTGTTGGAATCAAGCAGAATATGGAAGAGTTGATTCACCATTTTAAGCTTTTTACTGAAGGTTTTCATGTTCCACCAGGAGAAGCTTATGCGGCAGTAGAGCACCCGAAGGGAGAATTTGGAATCTATCTAATATCAGATGGTGCAAATATGCCTTACCGTTTAAAAATAAGAGCTCCTGGCTTTGCTCATTTAGCAGCATTAGATGAGATGTCTCGTGGGCATATGATCGCAGATGTTGTGGCCATTATCGGTACACAAGATATCGTATTTGGCGAAATAGACAGATAGAAATATATATAGGCCACTAATTTAAATGCTAAAAGCCCAGACACTAAAAAAGATTGATCATGAAATTAAGAAATATCCCGCCGATCAGAAACGATCTGCGGTGATGTCAGCACTAGCTATCGCTCAGGATGAAAAGGGTTGGTTGGCCAGTGAAACCATGGATTTCATTGCGGAATACTTGGGAATGTCTCCAGTTGCCGTGTATGAGGTGGCAACTTTTTATAATATGTATAATTTAGAGCCCTTGGGTAAATACAAGATCACGGTTTGTACTAATTTACCGTGTGGTTTGTCTGGTGGCACTGATGCAGCTGCCCACTTAAAGCGAAAGCTAGGAATTGATTTTAATCAAACTACAGCAGATAAAAAATTCACCCTTAAAGAGGGCGAATGCATGGGTGCATGTGGAGATGCACCAGTATTGCTAGTTAATAATAAACGAATGTGCAGTTTTATGTCTAATGAGCAGATTGATCAGTTACTCGAGGAATTGAGCAAATGACCCAGTCGAATAATATTCTTTCGCCCGGAGTATTGCTTCCTGGAATTAATCCATCTGATCCCGATAACTGGCGCCTTAAGAATTATGAGCAGAGAGAAGGTTATGCCGCACTAAGAAAAATTATAACTGAAAAAATCTCGCCTGATACAGTTATAGAAGAAGTGAAGAAATCTGCACTACGTGGGCGGGGAGGAGCAGGCTTTCCAACGGGATTGAAATGGAGTTTCATGCCTAAACAGTTTGAAGGAGATACCTATCTGGTATGTAATTCAGACGAGGGAGAGCCGGGGACTTTCAAGGATCGGGACATTATGCAGCACAATCCTCATATCCTGATTGAGGGAATGCTTATTGCTGCTTACGCGATGGGGATTCAGACCGGATATAATTATATTCATGGTGAGATATGGGATACATACGAGCGTATGGAAGAAGCGGTTGATGAAGCAAATTCTGCAGGCTTGTTAGGTGAAAATATTTTAGGATCGGGATTCAGTTTTAAACTTTACAATCATCATGGCTACGGAGCCTATATTTGTGGTGAAGAAACAGCGTTGCTAGAGTCGCTTGAAGGTAAAAAAGGACAGCCACGTTTCAAGCCGCCATTTCCAGCTAGTTTTGGTCTCTACGGTAAGCCAACCACAATTAATAATACTGAGACGTTTGCTGCTGTGCCTTGGATTATTCGGAATAGTGGGGAAGAGTATCTGCAGATTGGTAAACCTAATAATGGAGGCACTAAGATTTTCTCAGTATCTGGCCATGTTAATAAGCCAGGTAATTATGAGGTACCAATGGGAACACCATTTGCAAAGCTGTTAGAGATGGCCGGTGGTATGCGCGGAGGAAGGAAATTAAAGGGCTGTATTCCCGGAGGATCATCTATGCCGGTTTTACCAGGCGATATTATGATGCAGACAGATATGGATTTCGATTCAATAGTTAAGGCAGGCTCTTACCTTGGCTCAGGCGCAGTTATTATTATGGACGACACTACCTGTATGGTTAAAGCATTAGAACGGCTTGCATATTTTTACTTTGAAGAATCCTGTGGCCAGTGCACGCCGTGTCGTGAAGGTACGGGTTGGCTTTATCGTGTGATACATAGGATTGAGACAGGCAAAGGACGAGCTGAGGACCTAGATCTTTTAAATAATATTGCCGATAATATCCAAGGACGTACAATTTGTGCGTTAGGGGATGCTGCAGCTATGCCGGTACGGGCCATGATAGAACATTTTCATGATGAGTTTGAATATCATATTGAGCATAAAAAATGCATGGTGTGATTTGTATGTGTTTCTTAAATTTAAAACTAAATTCTACTTATTAACAGTGATTGCAAATATTAATACTAAGATTATTATCTAATGATAAATATTGAAATAGATGGGAAACAGGTATCAGTATCTGAAGGTGGCACCGTTATGGACGGCGCCAAGCAGTTAGGTATTTATATACCGCATTTCTGCTATCACAAAAAATTGTCGATTGCAGCAAACTGTCGTATGTGTCTAGTGCAGGTGGAGAAAGCTCCTAAACCTCTACCAGCCTGTGCCACATTTGCTGTTGAAGGAATGAAGGTGTCCTCAAACAGTGAACAGGCAATTACAGCGCAGAAAGGTGTGATGGAATTTCTACTAATTAATCACCCGTTAGACTGTCCAATTTGTGACCAAGGCGGCGAATGTCAGCTACAGGACCTAGCAGTAGGTTATGGAGCAACTGCATCAAGATATGAGGAGTCTAAGCGTGTTGTAGAAAACAAGAATCTGGGACCACTTATTTCAACAGATATGACTCGTTGTATACATTGTACGAGGTGCGTGCGTTTTGGCCAGGAAATAGCTGACGTTATGGAACTGGGTATGGCTGGCCGAGGAGAACACGCAGAAATATTATCGTTTGTTGGTAGCACAGTGAATTCAGAATTATCTGGCAACATGATTGATCTCTGCCCGGTAGGGGCGCTTGTGAGCAAGCCATTTAGATACTCTGCGCGCACTTGGGAGCTGTCTCGCAGAAAATCCATAAGCCCTCATTGTGGCCTTGGTTCTAATTTAATAGTGCAGATAAAAAAGAACCGAGTAATGCGCGTGTTGCCACGTGATAATGAAGAAATAAACGAATGCTGGCTATCAGATAAGGATCGTTTTTCCTATGAAGGTCTTAATTCGGAAGAGCGTCTAACTACGCCCATGATAAAACAAGGTGGCGTATGGCAAGAGTGTGATTGGAAAACTGCACTAGAATTTATTGCTAATGGATTGAAAGAAATAAAAGAGAATTTCGGTGCACAGAGCATTGGTGCATTAGCTTCGCCTCATAGTACTTTGGAAGAATTATATCTATTACAAAAATTAACTCGTGGGTTGGGTAGTGAAAATATAGATCATAGGTTACGTCAGTCAGATTTTAGTTCGGATAAATATATGAGTGGCGTGCCTTGGTTGGGTATGAGTATTGCAGGTATTTCAGAGCTTAAAGCAATCTTAATAATTGGTAGTAATTTACGTAAAGATCATTCGCTTATTGCGCAGCGTATACGTAGAGCAGTAAAGGATGGAGCAGAATTGAATCTGATAAATCCTATAAATGATGATTTACTTACAGATGTTGCTAATCAAGCAATCGTTTCGCCTTCAGAAATGGTTGTGATGCTTGCGCAAATTTTGAAAGTTATAGTTGAATTAAAGAAAGAAAAATCTCCTGATAACATAGAAAATTTGCTTAAAGACGTCAATGAGATAACTGACACTGCACGCTCAATAGCAGTAAGCTTGATAAATAATAGCCCTTCTTCTATTTTTCTTGGTAATTTGGCGCAGCACCATCCACAATATGCGGATATTCAGTTATTGACTCAGTGTATTGCAAAGTTTGCAGAATCGGATTTCGGTATTTTAGGTGAAGCCGCGAATAGTGTTGGAGCGTATTTTGCGGGAGCAATTCCTAATAAAGTTTCTTTAGAAGATTCATCAAACAATGGGCTTAATGCTTCCCAAATGTTGGGTATAGATACTGCCACACCTGGGACTAACCCATGTCGGGCTTATCTATTATTAAATCTTGAGCCTGAGCTTGATGTTTATGACCCGCAGGCAGCAATAAAAGCATTAGATGGGGCAGACCTTGTTGTAATGATGAGTGCATACAAACAAGATACCTCTGCTGCTACAGATTATGCTGATGTGATGCTCCCAATTTCTCCATTTACTGAAACCTCAGGAACTTTCATTAATACTGAAGGACGAGTCCAAAATTTTAATGGGGTTGTTACACCACTCGGAGATACCCGTCCTGCATGGAAAATATTAAGAGTATTAGGTAATTTGCTGCAGCTAGATGGGTTTAATTTTGATAATCCTGAGCAAGTATATGCGGAAGCTATGCCCCCAGATTTTGATATTAAAAATAATTTAGGTAATGAGTTGAATAGTTTTACAGTAAACGAATTTAGGCAGAAAAATAACAGCATTCAACGTATTGCTGAAGTGCCAATTTATCAGGCTGACCCTATTGTACGGCATGCAGAATCATTGCAGCATACTCAGGATGCTGTTGAAGAACCGGTGGCATGGATGTCAGGAAATCTACTTGAAAAGCTTGGCTTGTGTGCAGGAGATAAGGCAGAGTTAAAACAAGGTGAGGGAGAGGTGTCGCTTAGAGTAGATTGTGATGACAAAATACCATTTAACTGCATTCGACTTGTTACTGCACACCCGATGACAGCTGGTCTTGGGGGCATGTTTGAAGATATAACAGTAAAGAAGTGTGATGAATAAGGCTAGGATTTATTAATGGAATACGCAGAACAATTATTCGGACAGTTCTTTGGTGCAGAGTGGGGGCTAATGCTATTCTCACTTACTAAAAATTTGGCTTTAATTTTTGCAATTGTGATTCCATTATTGCTTGGGGTCGCATATCTTACATTTGCAGAACGTAAGATCATTGCTTCTATGCAAATTAGGGTTGGACCAAACAGAGTAACCTTTTTTGGTATTCCTTGGTTAGGTGGCTGGGGCCAACCTATCGCGGATGCAGTTAAGGCAATGATGAAAGAAATCATCGTGCCAAATGGTGCCAACAAGGTTTTATTTATATTAGGTCCGATTTTAACTATCGCGCCTGCTTTAGCCGCGTGGGCAGTAGTGCCTTTCTCGCCAGAAATGGTTTTAGCAGATATCAATGCTGGGTTACTTTACATATTAGCGATGACGTCCATGGGTGTTTATGGCGTTATTATTGCTGGCTGGGCATCTAATTCAAAGTACGCTTTTCTGGGAACAATGCGTACTGCTGCTCAGGTTGTTTCATATGAGTTGGCAATGGGATTTGCATTGGTATGTGTGTTGATGATGTCTCAGAGTTTGAATCTGGGTGATATTGTTAGAGGGCAGGAGGGCGGGAGTCTTCTTAACTGGTATTGGATTCCATTATTCCCCATGTTTGTGGTTTATTTTATTTCTGGTGTAGCAGAAACAAACCGAGCCCCATTTGATGTGGCTGAAGGAGAGTCTGAAATAGTTGCAGGTTTTCATGTTGAGTATTCAGGTATGGCTTTTACGGTATTCTTTCTTGCTGAATATTCTAATATGATTCTGGTCGCAACACTTTCTAGTCTTTTGTTTTTAGGTGGCTGGCTGCCACCACTAGATATGGCTCCATTTACTCTGATTCCAGGGTTTATTTGGTTGCTATTAAAGGTTGCCTTTTTATTGTTTTGTTTCCTCTGGTTTCGTGCCACTTTCCCACGTTACCGCTATGATCAGATAATGCGCCTTGGTTGGAAAGTATTCATACCTATAACAATTGTATGGATTGTTATTTTGGGTGGGGTGATGCAATTACCGTCATCTTTATTAAATATGTTCCCGCTCAATTTGTGGTTTCATTGAGACTGGAGAAATAGATGAATCGTATAAAAGACTTTTTCAGTAGCCTTCTGTTAATTGAGCTAGTTAAAGGCATGATGCTTACTGGACGGTATCTATTCGCTCGGAAAATTACAGTGCATTTTCCTGAAGAGAAGACACCACAGTCTCCTCGTTTCAGAGGATTGCACGCGTTACGAAGATATCCTAACGGTGAGGAACGCTGCATTGCGTGTAAGTTATGTGAATCGGTATGTCCGGCACTAGCTATTACTATTGATTCAGAGCAGCGAGATGACGGAACTCGTCGTACAACTAGTTATGATATTGATCTTACGAAATGTATATTCTGTGGATTTTGTGAAGAATCTTGCCCAGTAGACTCTATCGTTGAGACCCATGTTCTTGAATATCATGGAGAGAAAAGAGGTGATCTGGTTTATACCAAAGAGATGCTGCTGGCAGTTGGAGATAAGTATGAAGAGCGGATAGCAAAAGATAGAGAAATGGATGCAAGCTATCGATAATTTTTTATTAGAGGCCTATGAATTTTTTAGAAATAATATTTTACTTTTTTTCTGCAATACTTGTACTTTCTGCGCTAGGAGTTATAACTTCTCGTAACCCTGTACATGCAGCGTTACTTTTGGTTCTGGCATTTTTCACAGCTGCAGGGCTCTGGCTATTACTCGGGGCAGAGTTTTTGGCAATCACACTGGTGCTAGTGTATGTGGGGGCGGTAATGGTGTTATTCCTCTTTGTAGTTATGATGTTAGATATTAATCTTGATCGTTTACGTGAAGGTTACTGGAAATGGTTTCCATTTGGGGGGCTTCTGGCTGTAGTTATGGCTGCTGAGGTAGTCATGGTTTTAATTAATAAAAATTTTAGTATTGATCAGATGCCTGCTCCACCACCACACGCTTCTGATTACAGTAATACGAAGGAACTAGGTATGTTGCTTTATACCGAATATGTATATGCCTTTGAGTTGGCTGCAGTAATTCTTTTGGTGGCGATGGTTGCAGCAATCGCATTAACTTTACGCACTCGTTCAAAAGTAAAATTCTTAGATCCGTCTAAGCAAGTAATAGTTAAGAAGAAAGATAGAGTGCGGTTGGTATCAATGCCATCAGAGAAGAAAGAATAGTAGTTCGTAATAATATTTTAATGTTTTTCAAATAAGGGGTAATTCGCTTGATATCGTTGTCACATTACTTAGTACTTGGTGCTATTTTGTTTGGCATCGGCATCGTTGGAATTTTCCTTAACAGGAAAAATGTAATTATTTTGTTGATGGCCATTGAGCTTATGTTACTAGCAGTTAATATGAATTTTGTGGCATTTTCTCATTACCTGCAGGATGTTTCCGGCCAAATTTTTGTATTTTTTATACTAACTGTGGCAGCTGCTGAAGCTGCAATTGGTTTGGCGATATTAGTAGTGTTATTTAGGAATCTGCGTACTATTAATGTTAATGATCTGGACAAACTAAAGGGGTAGATTTTTAGGTGGGTCATTCGATAAGATGCCTCAAGAATAAATACCAAGCTCTATGATTGAAATTCAAAAACTTTATTTATTGGTTCCATTGGCCCCGCTGGTTGGGTCGCTTATTGCTGGGTTATTAGGGCGTGTGATAGGCACGACCTGGAGCCATCGTATTACTATTGGAATGATGTTTGTGTGTTTGGCAGCGTCTATCATCATTTTTATGGATGTTTCAAAGGGGAATATCTATAACGGAAGTGTTTATACTTGGATGACTAGCGGTACAGCTCAGTTTGAGATTGGATTTTTGATCGATAAGCTTTCCGCTACAATGATGGTCGTTGTAAGCTTTGTATCTCTTATGGTCCATATCTATACCATAGGTTATATGAAGGGAGATCCTGGTTATCAGAGATTCTTTAGTTATATATCCCTTTTTACTTTTTCAATGCTAGTGCTGGTGATGTCCAATAACTTTCTTCAGCTTTTCTTTGGCTGGGAGGCTGTTGGGTTAGTTTCATATCTGTTGATTGGATTCTGGTATACGAGGCCAACAGCTATCTATGCAAATTTGAAAGCTTTTTTAGTGAATCGTGTGGGTGATTTTGGATTCCTTCTCGGCATAGGTATGGTTTTAATGCACGCTGGTTCACTGGATTATGCAACGGTGTTTGCTCAAGCGCCACAGATTGCATCTCAGACAGTTGAAATTATTCCTGGATTGCCGTGGATGCTTATGTCAGTAATATGTATTCTTTTATTTATTGGTGCAATGGGAAAATCTGCACAGTTTCCACTACATGTCTGGCTACCCGACTCCATGGAAGGACCCACGCCAATATCAGCATTAATCCATGCAGCAACAATGGTAACTGCAGGTATCTTCATGGTGGCACGCATGTCTCCGTTATTTGAACTATCTGATACAGCTTTAACAGTGATGTTGGTAATTGGCAGCATCACTACCTTATCAATGGCATTGGTGGCGATTGTACAGAATGATATAAAGCGTGTGGTTGCTTATTCAACCTTATCTCAGCTTGGATACATGACAGTAGCACTGGGTGTATCAGCTTATTCAGTGGGAATATTCCATCTCATGACACATGCCTTTTTCAAGGCAGTACTGTTTCTCGGAGCAGGATCTGTAATTATCGCAATGCATCATGAGCAAGATATGACGAAAATGGGTGGCCTTAAAAAATATATGCCTGTTACGTACGTAACGATGTTTATTGCTGGGTTAGCCAATGTAGGCTTTCCGGGGCTTTCTGGTTTTTTCTCAAAAGATTCTATTATCGAAGCAGTACATTTCTCAGATATTGCTGGTGCAAATTTTGCATATTTTTGTGTATTAGTAACGGTCTTTGTTACAGCTTTTTATACATTCCGTATGTTATTCATGACTTTTCATGGTAGTCCGCGTATGGACCAGCATACTAAAGAACACTTACATGAATCACCGTGGGTAGTTACATTGCCTCTTATTATCTTGGTAATACCAGCAATTGGTGCAGGTTGGTTAATTGAATCAATGCTCTTTGGTAATTATTTTGGGGAATCGATACAAATCGGATCGCAGCATGAGGCAGTCGCTAAAATGGGGGCACAATTTCATGGTATCTGGGGAATGATGACTCATGCACTTACAACATTACCATTCTGGTTTTTATTGGGTGGAATTTTTACTGCTTGGTATTTTTATATGGTGAAGACTGACATGCCTGGGAAAATCAAGCAGAAATTTGGACCAATCTATACTTTGCTAGATCGAAAATACTATATTGATGAGTTTTATTCTTGGCTTTTTGCTGGGGGCGCACGTACTTTAGGGCGTGGTTTTTGGAAATTTGGTGATGTAAAAATTATTGATGGATTTTTTGTTAACGGCTCTGCACGGGTAGTTGTCTGGGCCGCTACGTTAATACGTCAATTTCAATCAGGTTATATCTATCATTACGCCTTTACCATGATTGTGGGTGTATTCGTTCTTCTAAGTTTTTGGTTATATTAGGATATAAGGTTTCAGCATGGTGGAATTTCATGCTTTTACAAATTATGGGCAACTGAAGGCCGATAAATAAAACGGAATAAATATGCTGTTTGGTTTCCCTTTGATAAGTTTAGTTATTTGGCTACCAATTTTGATTGGTATCTTGGTGTTTGCTACTGGCGGCGATAACAACGCACGCTTGGCCAAGTGGGTAGCACTTATAGGCTCAATAATGGGCCTGTTAGTGGCGATCCCGCTATATATGCAGTTTGATCCAACTATGGTTGGGATGCAGTTTGTTGAATATCATACCTGGATTGAAAGTTTTAATATTCACTATCATCTAGGCATAGATGGCATATCTATGCCATTAATTTTACTAAATTGTTTTATTACCCCGTTAGTAGTAATTGCTGGATGGCAGGTAATAAATAACAGAGTGTCCCAGTATATGGGGGCATTTCTTGTTATGTCTGGGATTGTTAATGGTGTGTTTTCATCGCTTGACGCCATTCTATTCTACGTGTTTTGGGAGGCCTCGTTAATTCCAATGTTTCTTATAATTGGTGTCTGGGGTGGTCCTAACCGTGTTTATGCTGCGATTAAATTCTTTCTTTATACCCTCATGGGTTCCTTATTGATGCTGGTTGCATTTATATATCTTTATAATGTTTCAGGTGGTAGTTTTTCGATACTTGACTATCACAAACTATCGCTACCACTAACCCCGCAAATTCTTATATTCATTGCTTTCTTGATCGCATTTGCTGTCAAGGTACCAATGTGGCCGGTGCATACCTGGTTACCTGATGCGCACGTTGAGGCGCCTACAGGTGGTTCGGTTGTATTGGCAGCAATACTATTAAAATTAGGTGGCTACGGGTTTTTGCGGTATTCCTTACCAATTGTCCCGGATGCCAGCGAGTATCTTTCTGGCATGATGATAGGACTTTCATTAATTGCAGTTGTATACATTGGGTTGATTGCTTTAGTACAGGCAGACATGAAGAAACTTATAGCCTATTCTTCGGTTTCGCATATGGGATTTGTTACTTTGGGATTCTTTTTGTTTAGCTCCTATGGTATTGAAGGCGCAATGGTACAAATGATTTCACATGGATTTATTTCTGGGGCAATGTTTCTTTGTGTAGGGGTGATGTACGATCGATTGCACTCACGTCAGATTTCTGATTATGGTGGTGTAGCGAATAAAATGCCCGTATTTGCTGCATTTTTTATGTTATTTGCGATGGCAAATGCTGGGCTGCCTGGTACCAGTGGTTTCGTTGGAGAATTCATGGTAATCATGGCGGCAATAGAAACAAATTTCTGGTATGCATTTTGTGCTGCTACAACACTAATTTTTGGGGCGGCTTACACTCTGTGGATGTATAAAAGAGTAATCTTTGGGGCGGTAGCCAATGCTAAAGTTGAGACATTAAATGATGTTTCTTATCGAGAGATATTTATATTAACGATTCTGGCAGTGGCTGTTCTATGGATTGGTCTTTATCCATTACCGTTGACGGAAGTAATGCACGCTACTGTAGATGATTTGCTAGCGCATTTATCGCGCAGTAAATTATAAATAAGTAAAGTATGAACTTATATTTAAGGAAGATGGATGAATTTTCTGTTACCTAACCTAGTTCCAGCTTATCCGGAGATATTTCTCCTGATTATGGTATGCGTGGCGTTACTGGCTGAACTTCTGGTAGGAGATAAGCTACCTTATATTTCATATTTATTGTCTCAGATTGCGTTATTTGGCTGCGCTTTTATTACCTTCTTTACTTTTTCTCCTGAAGTTGTCTATACCTTCTCCGGTATGTTTGTGGATGATACTTTAGCCGATATATTAAAGATGATTGTTTATATAACGGTATCTATATTTCTTGTGTATTCTCATAAATATGTTGCTATGCGTGATATGTTTAGTGGCGAATTCTTTAGCTTAGTTTTATTCGCTACACTTGGAATGATGGTTATGATATCAGCCAATCACTTTCTAACGCTTTACCTAGGACTGGAGCTTTTGTCATTGTCACTCTACGCAATGGTTGCTTTACGACGTGATTCAGTTGTGGCAACTGAGGCTGCCATGAAATTCTTCATTCTGGGGGCACTCGCTTCTGGTTTCTTATTGTATGGGATGTCGCTAGTTTATGGTGCGACTGGCGGTGCTTTGGACATTACTCGTGTTGCAGAAATGATCCAAGGTGGTGTCGATAATCCAAAGGTACTTGTGGTAGGGCTAGTTTTTATTATTGCTGGAATTAGTTTCAAACTGAGTGTAGCGCCTTTTCATATGTGGGTCCCAGACGTTTATCATGGCGCCCCTACAGCGGTAGTATTATTTATTGGTTCAGCACCTAAGATTGCAGCTTTTGGTTTTATTATGCGTCTGTTGGTTGAAGGAATGGGCGGGATGGCCGCTGACTGGCAAGAGATGCTCATTATTATTGCGGTGCTGTCAATGTTAGTTGGTAATTTTGCTGCAATTGCACAAACAAATATTAAACGAATGCTCGCTTATTCCACTATCTCGCATATGGGCTTTATGCTCTTGGGAATTATCAGTGCTGATAGTAATGGTTATAGCTCTGCTATGTTTTATATGATTGTATACGTGGTAATTACGCTAGGTACATTTGGCATGATCATGCTGCTTTCACGTAAAGAATACGAGGTAGAAAAAATTGACGATTTCAAGGGACTTAACAAACGAAGCCCTTGGTACGCTTTCATTACCTTATTGTTTATGCTTTCACTGGCAGGAATACCGCCCACAGTTGGATTTTATGCCAAGTTATCAGTGTTGCAGGCAGTTATGGGCGTAGGCTATATTTGGTTGGCCATAATAGCAGTATTATTTTCCCTAGTCGGCGCATTCTATTACTTGCGTATTGTTAAGCTAATGTATTTTGACGAACCAGAATCTGATGCCGCCATTGCGCCAGCTGGCGATGTTGGGTTACTTATAAGTACAAACGGAATGGCTGTTCTCATTCTCGGCATTTTTCCTCAGACACTTATGACGCTTTGTTTTTATGCTCTTCATTAGTAAATTAAATACTAAAGATAGTCTTTTAGATAAAAATAAAAACTACCTGAGTACTCTTGGCCTTTAGAAAAATATATAAATTTATTCAGTACCTTTGCTATTAAAATTCATTTAATGAATAGTAAGTTTTATAGCCTTAGGCTCAGAAGAATCCTAATTTGACCCCATAACGTTACTGCGTTATTTCAAGGAGAATTATTTATGAAAGCTGCAGCTACCAAAGAACAATTTAGTTTTCAAACAGAAGTTAAACAGCTACTAAAGCTTATGATTCATTCCTTGTATAGTAACAAGGAGATATTCCTGCGAGAATTAATTTCTAATTCATCCGACGCTGCTGATAAGCTCCGTTTTGAAGGGCTGACAAAGGCTAAATTATTCGAATCGGATTCAGATTTAAAAATTCGTGTTAGCTATGATGCCAGTGCACGCACCATAACCATTTCAGATAATGGTATTGGCATGTCCAGGCAAGAGGTAATTGATCACATTGGAACTATAGCTAAGTCTGGTACTAAAGAATTCTTTAGTACCCTTACAGGCGATCAAACTAAAGATACTCATCTGATTGGCCAATTTGGGGTTGGCTTTTATTCGTCTTTTATTGTCGCAGATAAAGTGACTCTTATAACTCGTCGGGCTGGATTGGCAGCAAAGCATGGCGTCCGTTGGGAGTCTGCTGGCGAGGGCGACTATTCGTTGGAAGTAGTCAAGAAAGTTGAGCGTGGCACAGATATTATTCTGCATCTGCGAGAGGGTGAGGATGATTTGTTAAATGGTTGGCAGCTGCGGTCCATTATACGCAAATATTCTGACCATATCCCCCTACCTATAGTTTTAAAGAAAGAGGAATGGTCTGAAGAAAAAAAGACAAATATCATTACTGACGAAGATGAAATTATTAATCAAGCAAGCGCGTTGTGGGCGCGTCCAAAAAATGAAGTTACACCAGAGCAATATGAAGAATTTTATAAGCATGTGGCGCATGATTCTGAGGTGCCATTAGCCTATGTACATACTAAAGTTGAGGGAAGGCAGGAGTATACCCAATTGCTTTATATACCATCACATGCGCCACTTGATTTATTTGACAAGGAGCATCGCCATGGAATAAAACTTTATGTGCAGCGGGTATTTATTATGGATGACGCTGAGCAATTAATGCCAAATTATCTGCGATTTGTACGTGGTGTAATTGATTCAAATAATCTTCCTTTGAATGTCTCACGTGAGATCCTGCAGGAGTCTAAAGATATTGATTCAATACGATCAGGTTCAGTCAAAAAAGTATTGAACCTACTTGCTGGATTAGCAAAAAGTAAGAAAGGCGCTGATAAAAAGAAATACCAAACTTTTTGGAAAGAATTTGGGCAAGTCCTTAAGGAGGGGGTAGGGGAAGACTATGCAAATCGAGAGCAGATTGCCAAGCTACTTCGCTTCGTATCTACTCATACTGATAGCGATGAACAGATAGTGTCATTAAGCGATTATGTTGGTCGCATGAAGGATGGGCAAGAAAAGATTTACTTTATTACTGCTGATAGCTTAAAAGCTGCCAGGAATAGTCCGCATTTGGAGGTTTTTCAGAAGAAAGGTATTGAAGTTATATTGTTATTTGATCGTGTGGACGAATGGCTTGCATCTAATCTGTCAGAGTTTGAAGGAAAATCACTTCAATCAATTGCAAAAGGCAATCTTGATTTAGGTAACCTTGAGGGTGAGGAAGAGAAAAAAGAACAAGAAAAAGAAGCAAATGATTATAAAGATCTTACCGGTAAAATAAAAGACGTTCTTAGTGAGCAAGTAAAGGATGTGCGTATTACTTTGCGCCTTACTGAATCTCCTGCATGCCTGGTCGCTGATAGTAATGATATGAGTGGAAATTTAGAGCGTTTGTTAAAGTCAGCAGGGCAGAAAATTAATCACTCTAAGCCAATACTTGAAATTAACCCCCGCCATCCAATGGTGCAGAAATTAAAATATGAAGAGTCACGTTTTAATGATTGGAGCCATGTTTTGTTTGATCAGGCGATGCTTGCCGAGGGGGGACACTTAGAAGACCCGGCTTCATTTGTCAAAAGGATCAATGAGTTGTTATTGCAATCAGTTTAGAGCATGTAAAATATTGTTTATTGGAGGTGTGCTAATATCTATCTTCTTGTTTGGAGACCTGTTCTAGTTAGAATTCTAATTTAAAAATGTGTCTCCACTAGGGCTATATTCTCTATATTATAGAAATATTGGCATTAATTTCAGAAATCTATTTCTTGTTTATGTTACTTATGAATAACCATAGATAAAAATGCCGATTATTAATACTTCTAAAACATGAAAAATAGACACGTTAGGATTTTTTTTCTTTATCGCGTCTTGCTATTGGCTATAGTGTTACTAACATCGGCTCATGCCGAAGAGATTATACCTGAGCCGAGGAATAATTCTTCCATATCTATTTCTATTATCAGTCTTCAAAAGTTAGGGTTAGAAGCGAACGGATTAATTCGCGCTGCAGAATCTAGAGTAGATGTGGCTAAAGCAGGTGTGGTTAGTGCCGGTGCGTACCCAAACCCTGAATTAGAATTTGTTGGAGGGCATAATCGCGCTAGGGCCCCTGGGCCGATATCTGGTAATAGTTATGGGGCGTATGTCAGTCAACAAATTGAAAATCCATTTTTACGTATTGCTCGTATTGGTTCAGCTGAAGCTAGTGTTCAAGCTAGCAAGGCAGGCTTGGATCGGACGCGGGCTGACTTGGCTTCTGCGTTACGTGTACGAGCATATGAGCTTTTGTTACGACAAGAAATAGCAAGTGTCGAAGCTGGGGTTCTTGAGTTAATCGAAGAGATACGCCACCGCGTTAAAGTAAGTGTAGATACTGGAGAAACAGCACGTTTTGAATTAATTAAAGCGGACGCTGAGGTTTTGACCGCACAAAGCCGTAAAGAAACCACCGAATTAGATGCACGGCGTGCAAGAGTAAATTTAATAAAGCTTACTGCTGGAGCATTGAGTACTAATTTTAATATCAATGCTTCTTTGCTCGATAAAGATAACTTGCCACCGTTAGAAACCCTTCGCCATGAAGTGCAGTTACTTAATCCCGATATCTCTAAGTTGACGGCTGAATTAAATAGCGCGCTCCTTACAACTGATAAGGAGCGTGCTGCAGTACTTCCATCGCTACAACTAAAATTTGGGCAGCAACGAGATCCTGAGTTTGCTTATAATATAGCCAGCTTAAATGTTCAAATACCATTATTTAATCGTCGTCGGGGGCCTATTGCAGAGGCTGTATCAGAATCGGCACGGTTGAAGGAAACTCTGGACTACCGTAGGTTTGAGATTATTCAACTTCTTGAATCATCTTGGCAGCGGAGGCAGATTGCTAAACGTAAAGTAGAGATGTTTGAGACAGGAATAATTAATCAAGCTGAATCAGCGCTTCGTGTGGCTCAGGCAGCATATCGTTTTGGTGAGCGTGGATTACTGGATGTGCTTGATGCGCAACGTGTACTACGTAGCGTGCGAGCAGATTTATTGCAAGCTAGATTTGAGTACCAGGTAGCCGTTTCTGAGATTCTCCGGCTTCGTGGTCAATATCCAAAGGAACAAAGTATAAAATGAAGTCAATTGTTTTAAATACTGGTGCTATCGTTTTCATTGCGCTATTTGTAGTCGGATGTGGTGATAGTGAACCTGTAATCCTTCCTGAAGGGCAGAAGGCGATTGTATCTAAAAAAGATATTTTTAGTATTCAGCTTAAGCCTGGAATGACTAAGCACCTCAAAGTTGGATTGCCTGTATCGCTGGAACTTGCTGATAGATTACGGGTACCTGGCCGGATAGAGCCAGATGAGGAAGCGCTTGTTCGTATAGGTGCTAATGTAACCGGACGTATTGTCGAAGTAAATTCAAGGCTGGGTGACGAGGTAATCTCTGGGGGTGTTCTGGCAAAGATATCTAGTCCAGAATTTACCGAAGCTCAGCTTGCATTTTTACGTGCAAATTCTGAGACAACATTAGCTGAGCGCGCATCTGAGCGTGCAACTCAGTTATTATTAGCTGATGTAATTGGGAGCGCAGAATTACAACGTCGCGAATCTGAATTACAAGTTCTTCGAGCTGAGCAAAGTGCAGCTAAGGATCAATTACGTTTATTAGGAATAGGTAGCGAGTCTCTTGATACTCTTAAAAAATTTGGACGTATTCTTCCTTCGGTTGAGATTAGTTCTCCGATAGAGGGTACTGTTATTGAACGTAAGGTTTCAGTTGGTCAAGTGGTAGAACCTTCTGATCAACTATATACGGTTGCAGATTTATCTTCGGTTTGGGTAGTAGGAGATGTACCTGAACAAAGTGCAAGAGGAGTAAGAATTGACCAGCATGTAGAGATATATATTCCGGCACTAGGTGATGTGCGTTTAATAGGGAGAATTGTATTTGTTGCAGAGACCGTTGATCCTGAGACCCGAACAGTTATGGTGCGTACATTAGTAGATAATGAGTTTCGTGCTTTGAAGCCAGCTATGCTTGCACGAATGTATATTACGGGCGTACAAAATAAGAAATTGGTAATTCCAGAGGGGGCAGTAGTGCGTGAGGATAATCGTGATCATGTTTTTATTGCGCAGGGAAATGATAGCTTTCTCCTTGTGCCCGTAGAGTTAGGTGAGGCAATTGGTCAAGTGAGACCGGTACTTGAAGGACTCGATAAGGATCGGGAAATTGTTCTTGATGGGGCTTTTCATTTAAATAATGAGCGCAAGCGCGCTGATCTGGAATAGAAGATGCTCGCCCTGATTGTACGCGAATCAATTAAGCATCGACTTATAGTGATCGTGATCGCTTTTGTTTTATTGGGTTTGGGCATACGTGCAGCACAAAAATTATCAGTTGATGCTTTTCCAGATGTCACTAACGTACAGGTGCAGGTTGCGACTGAGGCATTAGGTAGAAGTCCGGCAGAGATTGAGCGGCTGGTAACTATACCGATAGAAATTGAAATGACAGGTTTGCCGGGTCTGGTAGACATGCGTTCATTAAATAAAAGCGGGTTATCTGTTATTACCTTGGTATTTAACGATGATACGGATGTCTTTTTCGCACGCCAGCTCGTATTGGAGCGATTACTTAAGGTAACAAGTTCTATGCCTGATGGCATAAGACCTATTCTTGGGCCGATTTCTACTGGTCTAGGTGAAGTATACCAATACACAATTGATCATCCCGATGACGGAAAGCGTGCGCTTTCCATACAGGAATTGACAGACCGGCGTGTAGTCCAAGACTGGGTGGTTCGACCTATGTTACGGTCAATTCAAGGTGTTGCAGAAATCAATTCGCAAGGCGGATATGTTAAGCAATACCAAGTATTAGTCGATCCAATTAGGTTGCGTCATTACAATTTGACAATTGAGCAGGTTGATGAAGCAATAAGTAATAATAATGCTAATGCTAGTGGAGGGATACTGCCATTAGGAGCAGAACAATATTTAATACGTAGTGTTGGGCTGCTCCGCACAGTGGAAGATATTGAAAATATAGTTCTTAAAGAAGATGATGGTGTACCAATCTTTATCCGGAATATAGCAGAGGTAAGAATTGGTACAGAAGTTCGCCAGGGAGCTGTCCTAAAAGGTGGCTATACCGAATCGGCATCTGGCATTGTAATGATGATGCGAGGGGGAAATGCTAAAGAGATTGTGGGACGGATTAAAGAAAAAATAGCAAAGATCAATAGCCTTAAACTACTACCAAATGGATTGCAGATCACGCCCTATTATGACCGGACTAATCTGGTGGATTCTGCTTTATGGACGGTAACTAAAGTTCTGATAGAAGGAGTTTTGCTCGTAATTTTTATTCTTTTTATATTTTTGGGAGATGCTCGTTCTAGTTTAATCGTTGTAGTTACACTAATTATTACGCCGTTACTTACCTTTATAGTAATGAATCAGCAGGGACTCTCTGCTAATCTTATGTCTCTAGGTGGATTGGCAATCGCTATAGGATTGATGGTAGATTCTACCGTTGTAGTTGTAGAAAATGTATACCGGCGCCTCTGTCACCCTACTGTTTCAAATGAAAGCAATCTCCGGATACATACAATTATTGATGCAGTTTCTGAAGTAGGAATGCCCGTAATTTTTGGCGTTTTTATCATTATTCTTGTTTTTTTGCCATTAATGACATTACAGGGTATGGAAGGAAAAATATTTAGTCCATTGGCATTTACAATTGCGATTGCACTGGCAATTTCTTTATTTCTCTCATTAACACTCTCACCGGTTCTATGCTCTTATTTCCTAAAAGGTGGAGCTACTGATCATGATACTAGGATTACTTCTTTCTTAAGGGGGGGCTATAAACGCATATTAAATTTAGCAATGAGAAAAGAGAAGATTATAATTTTTCTTGCATTGTGCTTATTAGGGTCGGCATTAGTACTTTACCCATTATTGGGAAAATCATTTATACCGATTATGAAAGAGGGATCGTTAGTGCCACAGATCAATCGTGTCGCATCTATTTCACTTGGTGAGTCGATCAAAATGGAAAAAGAAGCGCTGAAAATGATTATGAAGGTACCTGGCGTAAAGACCGTAGTATCTAAACTGGGCAGGGGGGAATCCCCAGCAGATCCAGTAGGCCCAAATGAATCTGATCCAATTGTTACTTTAGATCTTGATACTGGTCTTAGTCAAGATGAGGTAGCTGACGACATCCGGGCTCGTTTGGAAGAGCTGCCTGGTGTACAAATTGTCATGTCGCAACCAATTGCTGAGCGAGTAGATGAAATGGTAACAGGAGTCCGTTCCCAGATAGCTGTAAAAATATTTGGTGATGACATTGGAGAATTACGTCAGTTGTCAGAGCAGGTTATACGAATCCTTCGAGTCGTACCAGGTTCGCGCGATGTGCGTATTGAAAGGCTTTCTGGGCAGCAGTCATTGGCGATTAGAATAAACCGCCGGGCTATAGCGCGCCATGGAATTAACGTCTCAGATGTGAATGAGTTGATTGAAACTGCTATAGGAGGAAAGGAAATTACTAGTTTGTTTGAAGGGGAAAGAAGATTTAAAATTTCTCTACGGTTGCCAGGTCGGTTGAGGAATAATATTGATTCAATTCATGATCTATTGTTACTAGCACCTAGTGGTGCTTTGGTTCCATTAAATGCGCTTGCAAAAATTAAGATTATTGATGGCCCTGCACAAATTTCTCGGGATAATGCAAAGCGTAGAGTTGTTGTCGGTGCTAATGTTAGTGGGCGAGATTTAGATGGTTTTGTTAAAGAAGTGCAGACACGTGTAGCAGAAAAAATTAAATTACCATCCGGGTACTTTTTTAAATGGGGGGGGCAATTTGAAAGTATGGAGCGTGCGATGGAGACACTATCAGTGATTGTCCCGCTGACAATTGCAGGAATATTTTTCCTTTTGTACTTATTGTTTAATTCATTTAGGCTTGCAGGCCTTATTATTTTAGTTCTGCCATTCGCTTCAATTGGCGGGGTGGTTTCATTATTTATTACAGGTGAATATTTATCTGTACCTGCCTCAGTTGGCTTTATTGCATTATGGGGGATTTCAGTATTAAACGGGGTGGTTCTGATTTCTTATATTAAGAAACTCCGTAATGAGGGTGCGGATGTAATTTCAGCTATTGTACAAGGATGCTCTCAACGGTTCCGCCCAGTTCTAATGACTGCTACTGTTGCAATGTTTGCATTGGTGCCATTTCTTTTCGCTACCGGCCCTGGATCAGAGGTGCAGCGGCCTCTTGCAATTGTAGTTATTGGAGGATTGATTACTTCAACCATATTGACTTTGATTGTTCTGCCTGTTTTGTACCGTTGGTTTGATGATCATCAAATTATAGAAAATAATTTATCTTAAAAATTACTGTTAATTTTATTAGATTAATAATATACGTATTATTGGGTGCTTATTCTAAATGAGCGATGGAATGTCCAAGATAGTAATTCACAGTGTAAAATAGTTAAAACTTTCCTGAGAGGAACTATGTCACAATCATCATCAATATCGAATGAGAAAGCTAGAATTCTGGCTGAGGCGCTTCCATATATTCAGCGTTTTCATGGGAAGACGATCGTTATTAAATATGGTGGCAATGCTATGACAGAAGAAAAGTTGAAACATAGCTTTGCTCAGGACGTGGTTTTGTTAAAGTTGGTGGGAATGAATCCTGTGATTGTGCATGGTGGCGGGCCCCAGATAGACAACATGTTAAAACGCGTTGGAAAGAAAAGAGAATTTATTGAGGGTATGCGTGTAACTGATACTGAGACTATGGATGTAGTTGAGATGGTCTTGGGGGGATTAGTTAATAAAAATATAGTTAATCTTATTAACCAAAATGGTGGCCATGCAGTTGGCTTAACTGGAAAAGATGGGCCTTTTATTCGCGCAAAAAAAATGCAGATTCAGGATAGAGGAAAAGGAGAGGAATGGATTGATATTGGTCAAGTAGGAGAGATTGAGAGTATTGATCCGTCCTTGATTTCATTATTAGATACTCGTAACTTTATCCCTGTTATTGCGCCAATTGGTGTGGGAGAAAATGGTGAGTCTTATAATATTAATGCTGATCTTGTAGCTGGCAAGCTTGCAGAAATATTGAGTTCAGAAAAACTGATATTTCTTAGCAATATACCTGGTGTTCAGGATAAAAGTGGAAACTTGTTAACAGGACTGACTGTAAAGAAAGTAGATGAATTATTCTTAAATGGAACAATCTCAGGTGGAATGCAGCCAAAAATTGAGGCAATTGTAGAGGCTGTTAAAAATGAAGTAAAGTCATGCCATATCATTGATGGACGAGTAGAGCATGCATTGTTATTAGAAGTATTGACAGATACTGGTGTTGGAACTCTAATTACAGAAAAATAATTTTAGTAGTATCTGGATAAAAACACTAATGTAGTTAACGTAATTTGAATCTAAATTATTTTTGGATTGTTAATGCCACATATATTACATTCAGGATCTTTATTTAGTTTAATTGAGCGCCACTCCATAGTAAGACCATCAAGCAACATCAATCGACCATTTAGCGTTTTTCCTATATTAAGTAGGATCTTAATTGCCTCCATTGCTTGCATACAACCAATAACCCCAACTAAAGGTGAGAACACGCCCATTGTTGCGCAATGCATATCTTCGTTGCTGCCATCTTTTGAAAAAAGGCAATGATAGCAAGGGCTGGCACTGTTACTTAAATCAAATACAGAGATCTGCCCCTTAAAACGGATAGCAGCACCGGATACAAGAGGTTTTTTGTGAGTTACGCAGACTTGATTTATTGTGTGACGAGTTGCAAAATTATCACTTGCATCTATTACTATATCTACTTCCTTAACTAATTTCTGTAGTCTTTTCTCATCTACATATTCTTGGATTGGAACTACGCTTATTTCCGGATTTATTTTGGCAATTGCTTTTGTAGCTGATTGGACTTTTGACATGCCAATAGTCTCGGTATTGTGAATAGTTTGCCTTTGTAGATTAGTTAGATCTACATTGTCATTATCACAAAGAAGCAACTCACCAATCCCACTAGCTGCAAGATACATTGCAACTGGAGATCCCAATCCACCCAAGCCAATAATTAGAACACGAGATCTAGTTAACTTCTCTTGTCCCAATATGCCAATTTGCGGCAGCAAAATATGGCGACTGTAACGCAGTAATTGATCATCATTCATGATTTACTACGGCATTATTTTTCAGTTTTTTGCACCTTTATTTGTTAATTCTTTAGAATCTTTTTTTTGTGTAGTAATTCCTTTAAAATGATTTAAAGCTTGCTTCAATAATAAATCATTGTCGGAACCAAGAACAATTGGCTCTTTTGATTTTTTATCCATATTGTCGCTGGTTTTAGACTCGGTCGTCTCATTCTCTTGATTTAGTATGACTATAGCTTCTTCAATCGCTTTTTTCTCTTTATCTGGTCCATTTAGCAGATGGCCCTCTAGATCCGCTTCACGTAAGCGCCCAGAATCATCTCCTACTGATTCGGCTAGAATATCTGGGGTAATTCCTTTGGCTTGGATTGATTGGCCATTAGGCGTAAAGTAACGGGCGGTGGTGAGTTTGATCGCGGTATCATTACCTAACGGCAGTATGGTTTGTACTGATCCTTTGCCAAAGGTCTGAGTGCCCATTATTACAGAGCGCTTATGGTCTTGTAACGCTCCTGCAACAATTTCTGAGGCTGAAGCAGACCCACCGTTTACTAATGTCACCATAGGAACCGTTTTGATTTCCGGTGGTAAGCTCTTTAAATAATCTCCTTTCAAACTATTACGAAGATAGAACTCAGGACTAGCTTTAAGTTTCATTTTGGCGTCATGTGTGCGCCCATTTGTATAAACTACAAGCGAATCGGGCTGTAAAAAAGCAGCAGATACAGCTACGGCACCATTAAGTAGTCCACCAGGGTCATTACGTAAATCCAGAATTAGTCCCTTGATAGGTACCGTGCTTTCAGTAAATAATTTCTTTATAGCTTTAGCTACATTTTCTCCAGTCAGTTCTTGAAACTGTGTAACCCGGATATATGCATATCCGGGTTCAAGTAATTTCGACTTTACACTTTTAATCTTGATGATGGCGCGAACTATAGAAATGACAATTGGCTTTGTTTCACCTTTACGTAGCACAGTAATAGTAATAGGAGTATTAGGCTTGCCACGCATAATTTTAATGGCATCAGTTAGTGTCATTCCTTTAACTGCCTTTTTATTGAGTTTGATAATTAGATCGCCAGCTTTTACGCCAGCTTTAAATGCAGGAGTATCTTCTATTGGCGAAATCACTTTGACAAACCCACTCTCCATAGTAACTTCAATACCTAGGCCACCAAATTCTCCTTGAGTGCCAATTTGTAATTCATTGTAGGCATCTTTATTTAAATATGCAGAGTGTGGATCAAGGCCTGTTAGCATGCCATTAATAGCTTCAGTAATTAGTTCGCTATCCTCGACTGGCTCAACGTAATCCGTTTTAATTCTGCCAAATACTTCTGAGAATGCTCGTAACTCTTCAACCGGAAGAGGGGGCATAGTCTTATTGGTTTCTTTATCAGCAATTGCAGAAAAATTAATACTAAGCATTACACCTGCAACAGCACCTATAAGAAGCAGGCCAAATTTCTGAGGTTTGTTACGCATTACTTTTTCTCCAATCTTTATATGTTTCAATAAATTATCTAAGTATCTGCTATGAGACTTGCTATATTACAATTTCGTTCAACGTTGTACTTATGCTGCAGAACTTGTCCTGCAGCATAAGTAATAAATTTTTTTTCTAATCTAATTTGATCCATTTTAATGGATCAAATGGTTCCCCTTCATGGCTTATCTCAAAGTATAAGCCTGAATCTAGGTTTCTGTCGCTATTTCCCACTGCTGCAATAATATCACCACCATGAACAGTTTCATCTACCTTTTTAGTAAGAATCTCGTTATTACCATATAGACTCATATAGTTGTCACCATGATCTACTATTAGAACATTACCAAATCCTCTTATCCAGTTAGCGTAAACCACCCTTCCATCCGCGATAGCTATTACATCAATGCCAACAGGTGCGCTTATAAATAGCCCCCGCCAGGTAACCCCTCCTTTTTTCTGGCTACCAAAACTATTTACGATTTTCCCATCTACAGGTAAATTTAATTTCCCTTTTTGTCTTTTAAAACTTTTTATACCTAATGATACATCTGGTAAATTTTCTTTATTTCTTTTAAGAGAACGGTTTTTGGCATTAATAATTTTAGTTACCAAAATAGATAGGCGTTTTTCATCATCCTTGAGTTTAAGAATTTCACTTCGTCCCTTCACAACTTCTTTAGATATACCAGCAAATAATTTCTTATATTTCATTTCCTCTTTCTCAAGAGTTTCTTTCTGTTCGGCTTGTTTTGCCTGAATTGAAATGATTTCTGTAGTTTTTCTATTAGCCTCCTCAACTATAGTTTGGAGTTTCTTGAGGTCAGCACGATATCTATTGATATCTTCTGTACGTGAGCGGGAAATATATCCGTAATAATAAAATTCACGGAAAATCTGATCAGGTTCTTTTTGAGCTAATAGTAGTTTTAGATACTCATGCTCTCCATCTATGTATTGCTGATAAAATAATTTTTCAATATGTGTCTGTTGATCTAGAATTTTATTTTGAGTTACATCAAGCTCAATTTGTAATTGGTTAAGTCTATTTTTGACTTCATGTTTCTTTTCTTTAAGGTTAACTAATTTATTGTTGATTTCTTCTATAGCTTGCCCAGATTCATGTAAGGAATTTGAGAGTCCTAATTTTGATTCCTCCTTGTCTGATAGCTCTTTTGTAAGAGTTTCAATGCGATCACGGAGCTGACCTAATCCTTCTTCATTGCTATCGGCATAGAGTATGTTTGGTAGTAATAAACTACATAAAAAAAATAACCAGGGAGGTATATCTGAACGCATATTAGTTAAATTAATAAGGAAAATATTAATTAATCATTTATTTATGCAGAAAAACTATGATTCGACAATATATAAATATTTTTCTGGTTCGAAGAGGAATATAAAGTGCATTATTCTCTATATACTTTTGAGCAAATAGCTCGTTCGCTCTCATATATTTTGCCCTGATTTTCTGTTTCTTTCTTTGCCCTTTCAACTTCGGCTTGATCGCCTAAATAATAATTCTGAATAGGTTTTAAATTATCATCAAGCTCATATACTAATGGAATTCCAGTAGGAATATTAAGTTTTAAAACATCTTGATCAGACATATTATCAAGATATTTAACAAGTGCTCGTAGTGAATTTCCATGGGCAACAATGATTACGCGTTGTCCTGACTGTATCAGAGGAACAATAGATTCTTTCCAATAAGGCAGGAACCTATTAACAGTATCCTTAAGACACTCAGTAAGAGGAATTTCTTGTTTTATTAGGTCTTTATATCTTGGATCTGAGCCAGGGTAACGATCGTCATCAAATGTTAAAGCAGGGGGCTGAATATCATAGCTGCGTCGCCAGATTAAGAACTGTTCTTCACCATATTTAGCTAAAGTTTCAGCCTTATTTAAGCCTTGTAATGCTCCATAGTGCCGTTCATTAAGTCGCCATGAATGATTGATAGGGATCCACATTTGATCCATCTCATCTAGAGTTATCCATAGTGTACGAACTGCACGTTTTAAAACTGAAGTAAAAGCGACATCAAAAATAAAATTCTCTTTTAATAATAATCTGCCGCAGTTTTTAGCTTCTTCTAAACCTTTTTCTGATAAATCCACATCTGTCCAGCCGGTAAAGAGATTTTCTTTATTGAAAATGCTTTCCCCGTGTCGTAGGAGAACAATTTTTTTCATATTTGCCTGTATAAAAAGGACGAGATTTTCTATAGAGAAACTTGGAATACCACTATATTTTAGTATATTTAGACAAATACTGCATGATATAGATGAGACTAATAACGGTTTACAGCAATATTAATCATTTATTTCAAAGAGGTTACTAACTTGTAAGAGTTTTGATCTTATTCGGCATAATTAAATTAGCCTTTGTTTTTGTTGGTAATTTTTTAAATGTCACGTTTGAAAATACTGATATTATGAAAAAAAATAATATAATTGGCAACAAATATATTGAGATCAAATATTAGCTTGAATATGAAGGCACCGGAGTGCCGTGGTCTCTGATAAAATCTATGTTTTTGAAAATGAAAGGGTACTAAATTGGCGTTTGTTCAGAATAATATTTTGTTGATTATAATCCTCGTGCTGAGTGGCAGTCTTCTATTGTGGGAATTGCTTTCGCGGCGTTCTGGTAGGGAAATAAGTTCGTTATTAGCAGTGCAACTTATTAACTATAAGGATGCGCTAGTATTAGATGTGCGAGAGGAAAGTGACTATGACGATGGTCACCTTCCTAACTCTATGCACATACCGGCAGTTGAAATTAAAGACCGCTTAGAAGAGCTCGAAAAATTCAAGGATAAGCCGATTGTAATTGTATACCGAAGTGGAGTTCGATCTGGGGCTGCAGGTGCTACATTACATAAGAATGGATTTTCACTTATACATAATCTCGCAGGTGGAATAGATACATGGAAAGATGCAGATTTACCAATAGTAAAGAATTAAAAGAAAATTTATGAAAAAAATAGTTATGTACTCTACTGAGTTCTGTCCATATTGTGTGATGGCAGAAAAACTTTTGCGTTCAAAGGGTGCTGAAGTAGAGAAGGTCAGAATTGATCTGGAGCCAGAGCGGCGAACTGAAATGTTGGAGAAAACAGGCCGGCGTACCGTGCCACAAATATATATCGGAGAAACCCATGTTGGGGGGTATGATGATCTGGCTATTCTAAATAAAAACAATGAATTGACAAAATTACTGGCAGTTTAGGGTTTTTGTTTATTATGGAGCTAGTTGCGAGTATATTTAGAGAGTGGGTGTTTACATAGCAAGTAAACATAGTTTTATTAAATGTGTTTCATGTCATATGCCTGTGGACAGTATTATTGCTTGTGTGTATGGCTCTAAATAGGATAAAAAATGGAAGAACAGCAGCAGCAGCGAATTTTTAACATTGAAAAGATATACGTCAAGGACTTGTCTTTAGAGATCTCGGATGCGCCTTTGGTTTTTATGGAACCTGAGGCTCCAAAAATTGATATGCAAATGCATATTGATGATAAGAATGTTAAAGAAAGTATGTATGAAGTAGTGCTAACGGTAACTATTACTGCGAAAACCAAGGACAAAACTTTATTTCTGATTGAAGTTCAGCAAGCCGGAGTCTTTCAGATAATTAATATTGCAGAGGAAGAAATGCTTCCAATATTAAATATAGTGTGTCCTAACGTAATATTTCCTTATATGCGCGAAACAATTTCAGACATAGTTACGCGTGCTGGATTTCCACCAGTAATTTTGAGCCCTGTTAATTTCGAGGCCCTTTTCAATGAGAGCAAACAAAAAGCTATGGCAAACGGGTCAGATCAGCCTGTAAATACAACAAAGCAATAATATGCGTGTCAATATCATAGGAATTTTATTGATAATGAAATTTAAGATATGTAAAGATTTAGGACTCAGAAAATATCGGGTCCGAGCAACGCTGCTAGTTTTATTGTTTGGCCTTAACACACATGCCGGTGCAGCTTTAGAGTATCTCTCTTTAGCTGATAATGCAGTGATTATGTATAACGCCCCTTCAATAAAGGCAGATAAATTATATGTGGCTAGTCGTTACCTGCCGGTTGAAGCAGTTGTTAGAGTTGAGGGGTGGATAAAGGTTCGTGATAGTAGTGGCATTCTTTCATGGGTAGAACAGAAGGCAATAAGTGGCAAACGTTTTGTAGTAGTTATTGAGCAGCAGGCGCAGATTTATCAGGCAGCAGATATTAATTCAACATTGTTATTTTTGGCTCAAAAAGATGTTGTTTTTGAGTGGTTGGAGGACTCTTCGAATGGATGGGTGAAGGTGCGACATCGTAACGGACAATCTGGTTACGTAAAGACGAATCAGATTTGGGGCTCATGAAAATAGCTGTTTTAGGTGCAGGTGCCTGGGGTACCGCCTTGGCTATCAATCTTTTAAAAAATTCCAATTCAAGACACGAAATAACCCTGTGGACGAATGACCCAGGTCATTGCGCCGAACTCATACAAGAACGTACTAACAGACAATTTTTACCTGGTTTCTCATTACCTGAATCTCTGAAATTAACCTCTGATTTTAATGTTGCTGTTAAAGCTGATCTTGCGCTAATTGTTGTTCCTACTGCTGGACTGAGAGAAACATTACGGGCAATTGTTTCATGTGGTAAAGCCATTCCTATAGTCTGGGGGGGTAAGGGGTTTGAAGCCGAGTCAGCTAAATTGCCACATCAAATTGTACTCGAGGAATATGAGGGGGTCGCCCCTTATGGTGTATTGTCAGGGCCTAGTTTTGCCCAAGAGGTTGCTCAGGGATTGCCGGCAGCCTTGACTTTGGCATCAGGTGATGAGGAGTTCTCAAAAAATACTGCGGCACAAATACATTCTTCCAGATTAAGAGTGTATTCAAGTAACGATACTATTGGTGTAGAAACAGGTGGAGCAATTAAAAATGTAATTACTATTGCTGCCGGTATTTCTGATGGCATGGGGTTAGGGCACAACGCCCGTGCGGCATTAATCACAAGGGGGCTCGCTGAAATCAGTCGATTAGGAATAAAATTAGGTGGCAGGATGGAAACCTTTATGGGGTTAACGGGAGCAGGGGATCTGATGCTTACCTGTACTGGAGATCTTTCACGCAATCGACAAGTCGGATTAATGTTGGCAGCAGGAAAGTCACTATCAGATATTCTACAAGCACTTGGCCATGTAGCAGAAGGGGTTTATACGGCGCGAGCAGTACTGAAGTTAAGCCAGGATCTTGATATTGATATGCCGATTACTCAAGCAGTATGTAGCATACTCAATGATGAGGTGCCACCTAAAAAAGCATTGGAGGCCTTATTGAGTCGTGAGCAGAAAATAGAAAATATTCTGTTTTAATATGCAGTGAAATTCGCTAAAGACAGATAGCTATAAGACACTACGAGTAACAATATGATTTATATATGCAAAATTTTTTAGGAATGTTGCATATTTTTTAATCAATCGTCAAATTATATTAAGTAAAAAATTGACAACATTAGCTTAATCCCTGATGATTTAAATCACTCTTAACAATAGACAATTTAGAATGAATCAGCAGCCATCTAATCATACAAATAGCATAACTAAAAAACAGTTTGCTCAGACCGCTAGTAAAGAAGACGACACCTTGCCATCCTGGAGTATTTCTCAAATTGAAGAGCTGTTAAATCTGCCATTCAATGATCTAATTTATCAGGCGCAGTTAGTCCATAGGAAATATCATGATGCTAATAAGGTACAACTTTCTACGTTGGTTTCTGTTAAAACAGGCGGGTGTTCGGAAGATTGTGGTTATTGCCCCCAAGCGGCTCGCTACCATACCGAGGTGAATGATGAAGATATGATGTCATTGGATAAGGTGGTGTCAGCGGCTAAAGAAGCAAGAGGTCAAGGTGCATCTCGTTTCTGTATGGGTGCAGCTTGGCGCGGGCCTAAACAACGTGACATAGAAAAAATTACAGAAATTATCAGTGCAGTAAAGGGACTTGGTTTAGAGACCTGCGCTACACTGGGAATGTTGAAACCAGGGCAGGCTGAGCAGTTGAGTGATGCAGGATTAGATTATTACAATCATAATCTTGATACGGCACCAGAATTTTATGGTGAGGTTATTACAACGAGAGCTTATCAGGATCGTCTGAATACACTTGATAGCGTGCGTAGTGCAGGGATGCATGTATGCTGTGGTGGCATCGTTGGCATGGGAGAGTCTCGTAACGCACGTGCGGGGCTAATCGCACAATTAGCGAATCTTAATCCGTATCCAGAATCAGTGCCTGTAAATAAACTGGTACAGGTTAAAGGCACTCCACTATATGGCACAGATGAACTTGATTCTTTTGAATTCATACGAACAATTGCGGCTGCCAGAATCACAATGCCTAAGGCGATGGTAAGGCTCTCAGCTGGTAGAAGCGAGATGTCTGAAGAAGTACAGGCATTATGCTTTCTTGCAGGTGCCAATTCAATTTTCTACGGGGATAAATTGCTGACTACAGGTAATCCAGAAGCCGAGCAAGATAAAATTATGTTCAGAAAACTAGGCCTTCAATCATTATAGCTTCTAGCAAGAATGTACTCAGAGTCTACTAGACGGTTACATAGTCGGAAAAGCAAAGGATTGTATCGGGACCGTTTGACTTTAGAAGGGTCGCAGGGAGCCAATATCTCGATAGCCGGGCAGGACTATCTTTCATTTTGTAGCAACGATTATCTTGGTCTAGCTAATCATCCGGAGTTAATTCAGGCAGTTTGTGAAGGTGCTCAACAATATGGCGTAGGAGCAGGCGCATCACATCTAATCATCGGACACCATATTTCTCATCATAACCTTGAGGAAATGCTGGCGGATTTTACTGGGTTTCCTAGAGCGTTGTTGTTTTCTTCAGGGTACATGGCTAATGCCGGAATAGTATCTGCGCTAGTAGGGCGTGGGGATGAAATATATTCTGACAAGCTCAATCATGCATCTCTCAATGATGCTGCAATGCTTTCTCATGCAAAGTGGATAAGATACCCACATCTTGATTTGGAAATTTTAGAGAACCGATTGTCCATGTCCCAGGCTAAGTGTAAATTAGTGATGACCGATGCAGTTTTTAGTATGGATGGAGATATCGCACCTGTTGTTGAATTATTAGTATTATGTGAAAAATATAATGCCTGGTTACTACTTGATGATGCACATGGTTTTGGAGTAGTTGGTAACGAGGGGCGGGGAATAGTTTCACACTATAGTCTTAGTTCGCCTCGGATTATTTATATGGCAACTCTTGGTAAAGCAGCAGGTGTCTCCGGTGCGTTCATTGCAGGGCAAGAGGTAGTTATTGAGGCCCTAATTCAATATGCTCGGAGCTATATATATACTACAGCTATGCCGCCATTATTATCATATGCTTTATTGAAAAGCATAGAGTTAATTAGACGGGAAGGGTGGCGACGTAAAAAAATAACGCAGCTAACGGAAACCTTAAAGAATAATCTAAAGTTTCTTCGCTGGACTTTATTGCCTTCTGATATGCCTATACAGCCCGTAATAATTGGGGAGAATAGGGAAGTCATGCAGGTTAGGAATGAATTGCAAAACAGGGGCATTTTAGTTCCAGCGATTCGCCCCCCAACGGTACCAAAGAGCTCGGCAAGATTACGAATATCTTTATCAGCAGCACATACCATAAAAGATGTTGAGCGATTATCAGCAGCACTGCAAGAATTAGAATGAATTTAACGTTGGCAGTGCTATGAAAAAGGTTTACGTTGAAACACTTGGTGAAGGTCCGGATCTTGTATTGTTGCATGGTTGGGCGATGCACAGTGGTATTTGGCAGAGTGTTCGTAGCCAGTTAGCACAACATTTTCGTTTGCATTTGTTAGATCTCCCGGGCCATGGAGCTAGTCCAACTCCATGGATACATGGACCTGATTTCCTAAAAAATATGACTGAAATGATTGCGGATAGTTTGCCTGAGCGCAGTATAATCTGCGGGTGGTCATTAGGTGGTCAGATAGCAATGAAGTTGTCGTTGGATACACCAGAAAGAATTAATAAGCTTATTCTGATATCCACAACGCCTAGTTTTATTCAGCGCAAAGATTGGATATGGGCGATGGAGGAGGCCATATTAGAGTCATTCATTGCAAATTTAAACCAGGATTGTATTTCTACTTTAAACAGATTTTTTACTTTGCAGATGCAGGGTGAGATCAATACTCTTTTGTTGTTAAGGAGATTACGAAAATACATTTCTAAAGAAGGAGTTCCTGATTGGGATGGGTTACAGATAGGGATGAAAATTTTACTTACAACTGATCTGCGTAGAAATATAAAGAATATTAATCATCCGGTAACATTACTGCATGGAAAAAATGATGCCATCGTGCCTCCAGATGCAGCAAAATGGCTGCATAATAATTTACAAGACTCTAAGTTAATTATGTTCTCAGATTGTGGGCATATACCATTTTTATCCCATGAGGATCAATTTCTAAGCAGTATATTTAAGGCGACCCGTATATGAGTAATGATCATATTTTAAATAAGCGCCAGTTACGAAATTCTTTTGAGCGTGCATCTGCTGGGTATGACGATGCATCAATGCTACAAAGGGAAGTAAATGACCGGATGTTATCAAGGCTTGATTATATTAAATGTAATCCCCGTACGATTTTAGATGCTGGTAGTGGTACTGGTTATGGGGGGCGTAAATTAGAAAATCGTTATCCAGATTCCGGAATCATAGCACTTGATCTTGCTCTAGCAATGCATTATCAGGCGCGCCCTACTGCTCCCTCGTGGTGGAGGCAGATGTTTTCTATTCAGAAGAATACTACAAATTATGTATGCGGAGACATTGAGCAATTACCGATACGAGATTCTTCCATTGGTATGGTTTGGTCTAACTTGTCATTGCAATGGTGCAATAATATAGAGCAGACATTTTCGGAAATGCATCGTGTTTTACAGCCCGAAGGGTTGCTTATGTTTAGTACTTTCGGTCCAGATACTCTACATGAATTACGTCAGGCATTTTTAGGCATGGATGATAATAGCCATGTTAACCATTTTATCGACATGCATGATATTGGCGATATTTTAGTTCATAACGGATTCTCTATGCCGGTAATGGATATGGAATATATAACACTTACTTATGATGATGTAATTAGCGTGATGCGTGAGCTCAAAGCTATGGGAGCACATAATGTTCTACAGAATAGAAAGCGCGGATTGACGGGGAAAGTTGGATGGGGGAAAGTATTAAAGAATTATGAAGCTTTTCGAAAAGATGGAAAGCTGCCCGCTACTTTTGAGTTAGTTTATGGTCATGCATGGAAATTAGAATCTAAAAAAAGCATTGATGATCAAAAAATAATAGAGTTTGATCCTAAGGCCAGAATGGTCCGTGCTTAATCTCAGAGAAAAGATCTATAACAATTGATTAAATAGAAATCTATGCCACAAAGTTATTTTGTTACCGGTACAGACACTGGTATAGGGAAAACAATAGTAAGTTGTGCTTTATTAAGCGCTTATTCTGCACGTGGTAATGCTGTCATAGGCATGAAGCCAGTCGTAACTGGTCGTGTATGCGGTGAATGGGCAGATGTGAAAGCAATTGTTGCGGCAAGTTCTGTAGCTGCTCCTATGGAATGGGTGAATCCTTATGCATTTATTCCACCAATTTCACCACATCTTGCAGCAAAACAGGCTGGCATGGAAATAGATATTGAGGTCATTCGCCAGGCATGTTGCAATTTGCAAAAGATTTCAGATGTTGTTGTTGTTGAAGGGGTAGGCGGCATTATGGTTCCACTTAATGATCATAATGATGTTGCAGATATGGCTTGTACCCTAGGTCTTCCGGTAATTTTAGTGGTTGGTATGCGTCTTGGCTGCCTTAATCATGCATTGATAACAGTAAAAATTATACAAGCTTATGGGCTAAAACTTGCTGGCTGGGTAGCTAATCAGGTTGATCCGCAGATGAATTCATTTGATGAGAATCTGCATACTCTGAAGCAGCGATTAAATTGCCCATTATTGGGGGTGCTGCCTTTTGAAGGGAACGTTTCTATAAGAAACTTTTCAACACTCCTAGATATAACTACACTGGAATAAAGTTGTCTACTGTCGAAGTGCGACAGAAAATTAACCAGTCTTGTACATCTCTTGCTCAGTTGGCTTGATGGTAAGGACCGCGCAAGGAGAGTGTCTTACAATATATTCTGAGACACTTCCCAGAGCGAGGCGGTTCCAACCAGTATATCCGTGCGTACCAACAACAAGTAAGTCAGCATTTTGCTCGGCAGCAATCCGAATTATTTCAGGACCTGCATGGCCTTCGGCAAAAATAGTATTAGCTGTTACATCGAAAGATTTAGCTAGCTTATTAAGCATTTTTTCCCCACGTTCTCGAGTTAGTACAAAATCTTCCTTTTCTTGCTTTTCTTTTTGTACTGATTTGTAATCTGTACCAATCGGTCTTGGGGTAAATACGTGTAAAGCTTGCAACTCCGCATTGAAAGTTTGAGCTAGTGATACTGCATGGTAACTAGCCTCTTCAGAGGATTCGGAGAAATCCGTTGCTAAAATAATCTTTCGGATAATTGATTTCATTAAAACCTCCCTTTTAAAATTTCCTGCGTTACCAGGAATCATACTTTTACGACTTCAGGGGAATTAAAAAGGTTCAATTGATTTGTATATATTATCTAATGGGTATAACCGAAGATCTGGTAAAAGAAAAAACAAGTTCAACGCACATGTAATTATAGTGAAATGGAGAAATCTTACCTGTTAGGTATAGGGGGTAGGAATGAAGGTGCGAGTTATGCATTTTGTTTTGTATAAAAATTGCAAGAATGTGGCTTAAGGTCTTCAGAATAACATTGCTTTAAATAAATAATTGGCTTCCAGTATATCTATTACATAAAACAGGTGTCTATGCTATTACTAATTGGTTGTAGAGTTTCTTCCAATAAATTGTTCCTATAAGGTTTGATCCGCCGCTAATCGTCGTTAAGCTAATCACCTTATATACGCAGCTCCGTGTAATCTTTATTTGGCAATTTGGGTTTAGTACGTTGGGGGAATTACGAACCAATTTAAGCGTTTCTCCGCCAAGGAGAATTGGCCACATACAGGAAAGACGAAGCCTTATCTCGGATCTTGGGATGGCTGTCGTATATTCCCATCCCTGGTCGAGGTATTCTACGGCCTGCTGAATAAGCGTGTTTAATATGGGCTGAAAAGATTTCCAGGATTGAGGCTGTAGTATATCGTTCGGAGAAAGTCCTGCCGTTTTTAGTAAGGATGTCGGAATGTAGCAGCGTCCCCGATTTAGATCCTTAGCAACATCTTTTACGATATTAGTCAGTTGAAGTCCTTTGCCGAAATTTATGCCGATATTACTCATTTGCTCTACATCCCACTTGTTTAATGAAGGTAAATGGGCGCACATAAGGTTCGTCCAGTATTCCCCCACGCATCCAGCGACATAGTAAGTATAACGGTTAAGGTCATCCTGTGTTTCGAGTGAAATTATATTTTCAGGAGTACTGCCCTGAAATAATTCAAGGTCCATCTCCATGCCTTTTGTGAGAGTCGTCATGAGATCGTTGATACGAATCCGATCTGAAAGCTCGCATTCAAGGTATGCTTGAAAGCAATCTTTTAGTCTCTCAAGAAGAATCCGTTCAGCGGGTAATGCTTGATGTGAAATTAGGGAAGCCTGAATAGACTGAACTATTCCCCAGTCTATGGTATCCAGAGTAAAAAGCTTCTGAAAATTCTTCAGGTGAACAATGCGTTCAGACTGCTCTATCAAATCTGTGTCTGTGATAGTGTCAGCTGCACGGGCGAAGAGATAGGCAAGTCCAACCTGGGTGCGCACTGATGCGGGTAAAACTGCAAGAGTTAAATAAAATGACCGCGATACTTTAGATAAAAGATCTCCAAGAAGATATGATTTCGTGGCAGGAGAGAGATTCACTGGCATCTGTAGGTTTACTTACTAGCTTCAATCATAGCATCAATTTTTTTTCGATCGATACGAGTCACCAGGTGCTCATATGCCTTAATTTGGTGCCCTGGCTTCATTGTTTTTTTCAAGTCAATCCATCGTAAAGGTTCAACATTCAGAAATGATTCGGCTTTCTCGGCTAGTACCGGTAAAACTGGTTTAAGAAGAATAGTAAGGATTCTAAAACACTCAATTGTTATGCTGGATACTAAGTGTAGAGAAAGTCTTATCGGGTGGTCCATAGCGAGTTCTGTCGGTGAGTTTTTTATCTTTTTTGCCTTTTCCCAAGGTTTCTGCTGGTCCCAATACTCATTTACTTTGTCAGTAAGTGCCATAATAACGGAGATTGCCTGGTTGTAACGGCGATTTTCCATATGCGCTTGGATAAGGTCTACTTTATTTAATAGTTCATGATGCAATCCATGCTTGTTAGATTCAAGTTGTCTTAATTCAATAGATTTTCCATAGTCCAGGGATATTATATCTGCGAGATGGCCATCAAAATAATTGACTAAGAAACCGGCAGCACGGCTAGCAATGTTGACATACTTCCCAACTAAGTCACTATTCACCCGAGCTATAAAATCATCCAGATTCAGATCAATATCCTCCATTGTTCCGTTCAATTTCGCTGCGTAATAATATCGTAGACACTCAGGGTCTAATCCCTGATTAATATAGTTTTTAGCAGTAATAAATGTACCTCTTGATTTGCTCATTTTTTCACCATTCACAGTAAGAAACCCATGGGAAAAAATCTGGGTAGGGGTGCGGTAACCGGCGCACTCCAACATCGCTGGCCAAAATAATGCATGAAAGTAGAGAATATCTTTGCCAATAAAATGATAAAGTTCTGTGGCAGAACCTTTCTTCCAGAATTCATCAAAATCAATGCTGTTTCTATTACACAAATTTTGGAAGCTTCCCATATAACCGATTGGTGCATCTAGCCATACATAAAAATATTTACCAGGAGCGTCAGGGATTTCAAATCCAAAATATGGCGCATCACGAGAGATATCCCAGTCAGATAGGTTATTTTTTTCTGATTCCCCTAACCATTCTTGCATTTTGTTTGCAGCCTCTGATTGCAGGTGATTCTCTTCTTGTATCCAACTCCTCAGAAAATTAACACAACGGTCATCAGATAATTTAAAAAAGAAATGTTCTGAAGTCTTCATTACCAGAGCGGCATTAGATACGGTGGAATAAGGTTCTATCAAATCTGTAGGTGCATATGCTGCGCCGCATGCTTCACAATTATCGCCATATTGATCTTTTGTACCGCATTTCGGGCATTCACCTTTAATGAAGCGGTCTGGTAAAAATATACCCCTCTCCGGATCATAGAATTGCTCAATATTTTTTGTAGTGATTAGACTTGGGTTAACAGTTTTTAGCTTTGTATAAACATCTTCAGAGTGTTTACGAGTTTCCGGAGAGTGCGTAGTGTAATAATTGTCAAATTTAATATGAAAATCTGTAAAGTCTTTCAGATGCTCAGCATGTACTTGATTGATCAATTCTTCAGGTGTAACTCCCTCTTTTTCTGCTCGGAGCATTACGGGTGTTCCATGTGTATCATCTGCGCATACAAAATAAATCTCATGCCCCTCTTCTTTAGGCAGGCGCATTTTTTGGAAACGTACCCAGATATCAGTTTGAATATATTCCACCAGATGACCGAGATGGATACTGCCATTAGCGTAGGGTAATGCAGAAGTAATTAGGATTTTTCGCTTGTTCATTAATTGTGTATTGAGGCGTGACAAATACAAATTGTAACAAACTGTATGCCATGATCTGATATTTGTTAAAATTTAATATTCTCAATACTTGTATGCGTACAAAAAAAGGAACCAAAAAGTGGCAATTTCAGAATTACAGGTACAGTCTGCGCTCAGCGAGATTATTGATCCAAACACTGGTAAGGATTATGTAACTAGCAGAGAGGTGGGCGAGATCAAAATAAACTCTAATAATTTATCACTTGAGATTGTATTGAGTTACCCGGCTAAAAGCTTGTTTGAGAATATTCGTAGTCAGGTTATTGAAAAACTCAGAATGATTCCAGATATAGGAGAAATAGAGGTTACAATCTCCAGTAAAATCATCTCGCGGGCAACAAAGCCTGGGGTACAGCACATACCTGAGGTCAAAAATATTATAGCCGTGGCATCTGGGAAAGGAGGGGTTGGAAAATCTGCAACTGCAGTTAATCTCGCGCTTGCATTGGCTTATGAAGGTGCTTCTGTTGGGATTTTAGATGCTGATATTTACGGTCCTTCACAGCCGCAAATGCTAGGAGTTAGTGGTCGGCCGGAATCGAAAGATGGCAAACATATGGAGCCATTGGAGGCGCACGGGATACAGATCATATCTATTGGACTATTGGTTGATATAGAAACGCCTATGGTATGGCGCGGTCCAATGGTAACGCAGGCGCTTCAACAATTACTTAATGATACTCGCTGGAGAGATATAGATTACTTGATTATTGACATGCCTCCTGGTACAGGCGATATACAGCTGACACTTGCACAGAAAGTGCCTGTTACAGGTGCTGTAATAGTTACAACACCGCAGGATATAGCTTTATTAGACGCTCGCAAAGGATTAAAGATGTTTGAGAAAGTGGGTATCCCTATTGTAGGCATTGTTGAAAATATGAGCACACATATTTGCTCAAAATGTGGCTTTAGTGAGCATATTTTTGGAGAGGGCGGAGGTGCTAAAATGTGTAAGGATTATGATGTAGAATTTCTTGGGGCTCTTCCGCTTGATATTAAAATTCGAGAACAAACAGATTCGGGTACTCCTACTGTGGTAGCAGATCCTGAGGGAAATATAGCACAGATTTATCGTGGAGTTGCTCGTCGTGCCGCAGCAAAAGTGGCGGAACTATCAAAGGATCACTCTTCTTCATTCCCAGATATTGTGATACAAAATACCTAATTAGGTATGCCAGAATAAGAGAGGCGACAATAATTTACGCTAATTATTTTTGTAATTAATAATTTATTTACCAATATTATGACAATAAAATCAGATGGGTGGATTAGAGGGATGGTGAAAGAGAAAGGCATGATTGAGCCTTTCGAGCCAAATCAAATTAAGCATGCTAATGATCAAAGGATAATTTCCTACGGCACTTCAAGTTATGGTTATGACATACGTTGCTCGAATGAATTCAAATTATTTACTAACATAAATTCTACAATCGTAGATCCTAAAAACTTTGATTTTAATTCTTTTGTTGATGTAAAAAATGACGTCTGTATCATTCCACCCAATTCTTTTGCTTTGGCTCGAACAGTTGAATATTTCCGCATCCCTCGTAATGTTTTAGCAATCTGCCTTGGTAAATCTACTTATGCGCGATGTGGAATTATTGTGAATGTAACCCCGTTTGAACCAGAATGGGAAGGTTTTGTAACATTAGAATTCTCAAACACCACACCTCTTCCTGCCAAAATTTATGCGAATGAAGGAGTTGCGCAGGTTATATTTTTTGAGTCGGATGAAAAATGTGAAACATCATACAAAGATCGTGGTGGAAAATATCAGGGTCAGAAAGGTGTGACTTTGCCAAGAATATAGGTTTAATCTATAAGAGATGTATTTTGTTTTGCGGAGAATAAGTAAATAAAAAAGGATTGTGTGGATTGTTACATATACTATCGTCTATGCTATGAATCTTAATGGTTTCCCGTTACCGAGTGTATACGTTTTATAGGGCCTCTGATTAGGTCTTTTATGTAATTAGTCAGGCATTTTCTTTCTTAGATATTCGGGTATATATAAAGCGTTGAAAATAGATTTTACTATCTTTTTTTAGCTTTAGTCCTTGAGTTATTTTGGTAGCAATGAACCGCCGTCCTTGGTGGGTTTCTTCCCAGTCAGATGAATTAATTTTCGGAAAAAATGTATCGCCTTTGAATAACTCAAGCATTTCTCCAGTTTGGTTTTTATTTTCAATTTTAGTTAAATGTATCTCATCCGCTAATGAAATAGCTGATGCATATAGTTGTCCCCCACCGATGATAAAAATCTTTTTTACATTGCCGGAAAGATTAATGGCTTCATTGAGTGAATAGACAATCTCACATCCGGGCGCCTTATATTTATGGTTCCTTGTTACTACTATATTTCTTCGCTTAGGGAGCGCTTTGCAATTTAATGATTCAAAAGTTTTTCGTCCCATTATTATTGGGTGACCTAAGGTTGTTCTTTTAAAATAGCGCAGATCACGAGGCAAGTGCCAAGGCATTTTATTTTCGAACCCAATTATACCTCCAGGTGCTACTGCCGCGATTAATGAGATCTTTGGTTTCATACAGCGATTGGGGCTTTAATTATTGGATGAGGGTTGTAATTTTCCAGTGTAAAGTCTGTGAAATCGTAGTCTAAAATATTCAGAACCGCTGGATTTAGCTTCATTAAAGGTAGTGCTCTTGGTTGACGAGAAAGTTGCTCCCGCGCTTGATCAAGATGGTTGAGGTATAGATGAGCATCACCCAGAGTATGGACAAAATCACCAGGTTCTAAATTACAACTTTGTGCCACCATTAATGTAAGTAGTGCATAAGAGGCAATGTTGAAAGGGACACCAAGAAAAATATCCGCACTACGTTGATAAAGCTGGCAAGAGAGCTTGCCATCAGCAACATAAAATTGGAAAAATGCGTGGCATGGTGGCAGTTTCATTTTATCTAAATCACCTACATTCCATGCTGAAACAACCATGCGCCTCGAGTCAGGAGTCTCTTTAATTTGCCTAATTATCTGAGTAATCTGATCCACATGCTGTCCATCTGTTTTCGGCCAAGAACGCCACTGGCATCCATAAATAGGACCTAAATTTCCATTTTCATCTGCCCACTCATCCCAGATAGAGACACCATTGTCATTCAAATATTTTATATTCGTTCCACCTTGCAAGAACCAGAGTAATTCGTGAATAATAGATTTCAGGTGACATTTTTTAGTAGTTACTAGAGGAAACCCATCCCCTAAGTTAAAACGCATTTGATAGCCAAAAACCGAAAGCGTGCCTGTTCCGGTGCGGTCTGATTTCTTGTGACCTTGTTCAAGAACATGCTGCATTAATTCTAGGTACTGACGCATGTGATAGAAAGTGATTGTAGTAGGGTTAAAAAAAGTGATGCAAAAGAGCTTTAATTTGTCTATGAGACATGACGTATATAATACCAGTTAATTATTTATAGGATTGATACAAATGATTGCAAAACTCATACAAAAAAATTCACCTTTAAACCAGTCTGACAAAATAAATCAATTATTAGTAATACTACCAAAACAAGACAAGCTGTTAGGAAAAAATCTAAATCAGTGTTCTTTTTATGGCAAAGATACCTTGGAAGCTTTATTGCTGCGGCGCAAAATGAAATCCGTAGAAATTTGTGGGGATCCAGTTAGCGCCAATCTGAAAAATGGTTCTTTATGTGCATGGGTCATGGTCGACCTAAAAGAGCCTGTTTTTGAACAGCAAGCATGTATACGTAAGGCTTTAAAATTATTGTTAGATGAGGGGCCTAAGGTGATCCAAATTAGTGTTTATGGAAATGCCAAGGAGAAGAGGAAGCTTGCTGAATTAGCAGTATTTGTGACATGGGTAAATGGCGCAATGCTGCCATCTAGAAAAACTAATAAGAAAAAACCATTTAGAAACGAGCTCGCTAAAATTATTTTGCATGGGTACAAAGATGCTAGCGGCTTTACATTACTTCGTAGTAAAGCAGAGGGTAATATACTTTCACGTGAGCTTACTGTTTTACCACCAAACGAGCTAACTCCAGATTTATATTGCAGTCGCATCAAAAAACTTGCAAAGAGTGAAGGATGGAAATATGAGAAATATGATTTAAAAAAACTTCGTAAAATGGGTGCAGGTGCATTTGTTGCTGTAGCACAGGGTAGTGATTCAGAAGACGCCGGTATCGTCCATCTGCAGAGACGAGTTAAAGGGTCAGATAAAACTGTGGCATTAGTAGGGAAGGGCATCTGTTTTGATACTGGAGGCCATAACCTTAAGCCAGCACGCTACATGTATGGGATGCATGAAGATATGAACGGATCAGCAGTGGCTCTAGGGATTTTTTTTGCAGTATCTCGCGCTAACTTAGATGTAAACATCGACTGTTGGCTTGCGATAGCACAAAACCATATTGGCCCCCGTGCATATAAGCAAAACGACGTGGTTACTGCATTAAATGGAGACACAATCGAGATTATAAATACGGATGCCGAAGGTCGCATGGTGCTAGCGGATACGCTGAGCCTGGCAACCAAAAAGAATCCTGATGTGATGATAGATTTTGCAACTCTTACCGGTACAATGTGGGTAGCCCTAGGTTCGCGGTATAGTGGGGTTTTTAGTAATAGTGACAACCTTACAAAGCAAGCTGTAGATTCGGGGAAACTTTGTGGTGAAAGAGTTTCTGCATTTCCTATGGATTTAGATTATAAAATAGCCCTGAAAAGTACAATTGCTGATATTAAGCAGTGCTCAATGGAGCCCGAAGCTGACCATATACTTGCCGCACTATTTCTTAGCAGGTTTGTTGGTAAAACCCCATGGGTTCATATGGATCTTTCCGCAAGTAGAAACACCGGTGGATTAGGGGCAGTTGGTAGCGACGTTACAGGTTTTGGGGTGGGGTGGGGGTTACAAATGATACAAACAATATTGAAAAACAGATAGATATGTTTTTAATTCCTCGTGCTAAAATTGATATCTTGATTTAATAGGTGGGTTGAAATGTCCGGCAACACAATTGGTAAAGTTTTTTGTGTAACTTCTTTCGGTGAATCTCATGGTCCGGCTATTGGTTGTGTTGTGGATGGGTGTCCGCCGGGTATGGAGTTATCTTCTAGCGATATCCAGCAGGAACTGGACCGACGCAAGCCCGGTACTTCTCGTTATGTAACTCAGCGAAAAGAATCTGACACTGTGGAAATTCTTTCCGGTGTTTTCGAGGGTAGAACTACTGGTACTCCCATAACGTTATTAATTCGTAATGAGGACCAGCGCAGCAAAGACTACAGCAAGATAATGGAAGCCTTTCGTCCTGGGCATGCAGATTATACCTACTGGCAAAAATATGGGATTAGAGATTATCGTGGTGGTGGGCGAGCTTCTGCTCGGGAAACGGCAGTCAGGGTAGCCGCTGCATCGATAGCAAAAAAATGGTTGCATGAAAAATTTGGCATTTCAATACATGGCTATATGGCACAATTAGGCCCAATAGAGGTTCCATTTAAACAGTGGGATACAGTAAATAGTAATCCATTTTTCTCTGCAAATGCTGAGATGGTTCCCCAGCTTGAGGAGTTTATGGAAAAGCTACGTAAATCTGGTGACTCAGTAGGTGCAAAGATCGCTGTGGTAGCAGAAAACGTACCAGTTGGTTGGGGCGAGCCTGTTTACGACAGACTGGATGCCGATATAGCTCATGGAATGGTGAGCATTAATGCAGTAAAAGGTGTTGAAATTGGTGCAGGTTTTGATAGTGTTACACAAAAAGGGACCCAACATTCTGACGAAATAACACCTGAGGGATTTCTTAGTAATAATGCGGGTGGGATATTAGGGGGAATCTCAACAGGACAGGATATTACTGTGAATATTGCTATTAAACCTACTTCAAGTATTCGTTTAGAGCAGCGATCGATTGATAAATCCGGAAATCCTGTAATTGTAGAAACTCATGGCAGGCATGATCCCTGTGTTGGGATTCGTGCTACTCCTATTGCTGAAGCAATGCTGGCTCTTGTTCTAATGGATCATGCATTGCGTCATCGTGCTCAAAATTCTGATGTGGAGTGTTTAACACCGAAAATATCGGGTAAGACTCTTAAAGAAGAATCTTTATCAAGTGGCAGTAGAGTTAAACCGGAAACCACAGAGAATCCTGAGCCTGATGAGGCTTGAATTTAATTTTCTTGCTTGCAGTGGTAAAAATGATAAATGGCTATAGTTTTTTAATTGTCATTAACAGCTAAATAATAAGATAGGCTGTTCTATAGAGAAGTCTTATAGGGAATATTTGGAAGCATCATTGTTGTGCTCAAAAAACCACGTTGGGATATTTTTTGTACCATTATTGATAATTTTGGTGATGCTGGCTTCTGCTGGAGACTTGCACGTCAATTAGCGAATGAGCATGGACTCGAAGTAAGGCTATGGTTAGATGACCTTTCTATTCTTTCCCAGATTGAACCGGCCATAGATGTTGATGAAGATAAACAATGTCTTCGGGCTGTTGAGGTATGTTGCTGGCGAGAATCATTTGTCAACACTCAGCCTGCTGATGTGGTAATTGAGACATTTGCCTGCACATTGCCTGATAACTATATTCTAGCCATGGCAGATCTTCCACAGCAGCCAGTTTGGATAAACCTTGAATATCTTAGTGCCGAGAATTGGACATTAGATTGTCACTGCCTTCCGTCATTTCACCCACATCTATCTTTGACAAAATATTTTTTCTTTCCGGGATTTGTAGAAGGGACAGGGGGCTTATTACTGGAAAAGAGTTTATTGCCTGCTCGAGTTTCATTTAATAATATTTCACAAGATATATTTTTTCAGGAGTTAGGACTGCAATCACGCAGAGATGGGGAGCTATATATTTCATTATTTTGTTACGATGATGCGCCAATAGAAGAGCTTTTGTCAGCATGTGTCATATCAGACGTTCCAATACGTGTACTGGTTCCACAACACTCTGTCAATAATGCTATTGGTATGTTCTTCGGTATTGACTCTCCAACAGTTGGACAGGTATTACAGTCTGCCAAATTAAAAGTATGTATTATTCCTTTTTTAGAGCAGGATAAGTATGACCAGTTACTTTGGGCTTGTGACATTAATTTCGTGCGCGGCGAAGATTCTTTTGTTCGTGCTCAATGGGCGAAACGGGTCTTTATATGGAACATTTATCCTCAAGCGGAGCAGTCGCATCGATTAAAGTTAGAGGCGTTTCTAAATCTTTATACAGAAAGAATGTCTCCAGAGATGTCTGTCGCCGTTTGTTCTTTGTGGAATGCATGGAATGGTAATGGCCAGATGATAAATGCATGGCCTATTTTTGCTGCTCAGATGACCGAATTGACTGAATATAGTAATAAATGGATTAGACAGTTATTGCCAATAGGGGATCTTACGTCTAATCTGATAAGGTTTAGTAGAAAAGATCAGATATAATCTGAAATATATAAAATATATAGATTGTTTTTGTGGTTATTCAAGCAAGTAATTTTTCTTGACTTAAAATTTTAGGGTGAGACATGAAAACAGCAATGGAGCTTCGTGTAGGTAACGTCGCGATGGTCGACAGTGCCCCAATGGTCGTACAGAAATGTGAATTTCATAAATCCGGACGGAATGCATCTGTAGTCAGAATGAAATTAAAGAATTTGCTTTCTAATACTGTAACAGAAGCGGTATATAGAGCTGATGAGAAATTTGATATGGCTGCGCTTGAGCAGGAAAACTGTACCTACTCGTATTATGCTGATCCACTATATGTATTCATGGACAGTGAATATAATCAAATTGAGGTTGAAGCAGATTGTATGTCAGAAGTGATGAATTATTTAATTGATGGCATGGAAGATATTTGTAAGTTGACGTCATACAACAATAAGGTTATTTCAGTTGAGCTTCCAACTATAGTTGTTCGTGAAATTGAATATACTGAGCCAGCTGTTCGTGGAGATACTTCAGGAAAAATAATGAAGTTAGCGAGATTGAAGGGAACTTCTTATCAGATTCAGGTCGCTGCTTTTGTTGAGATTGGTGACATGATTGAAGTTGATACTCGTACTAACGAATTTAAGAAACGCGCCTGATCATTATTAATTTTATTTGGAGCAGTACTGATTTATTAACAGTAGTTGCTTATAAAAGAATGATCTGATGCAATCACTCCCCTATTGGCGCCTTTCCGGATTTTATTTTTTTCAATTTGCATTTATAGGTGCTTTTGCGCCATATTGGGGCCTCTATCTTCAATCTCTTTCCTTTGATGCGTTCCAGATTGGCGTATTGATGTCTGTACTACACGTAATGCGCATCTTTGCCCCAAATGCATGGGGTTGGCTCGCTGATCACACTGGCAGACGGATGTTGATTGTTCAGCTAGCTGCAATTACCGGATTAGTAAGCTATTGCGGCGTTTTTTTTGGCGACTCCTTCTACTGGTTGTTTATCATAATGGCGTTGATGAGCTTTTTTTGGAGCGCATCACTTCCATTGATTGAGGCAACAACTCTGTCCCATCTTGGACAAAATACAGCTAGATACGGGAGTATCCGTTCATGGGGTTCGTTAGGATTCATTTGTGCAGTGATAGGTATAGGGTATTTGCTGGACACAACAGAAATTATATCTTTATTGTGGTGGGTTTTAGGGTTTAAATTAGGTATCGTTATTTTCTCCTGGCGAATTCCTGAGGCGGAAGTAACATCTCACTCCACTGATAGTCTATCTGTCAAACAGATACTTAAACAGCCTGGTGTATTGGCTTTTTTTATCGCATGTTTGTTAATGGCCTTTGCTCATGGCCCTTATTACACGTTTTACTCGATCTATTTGGTAGAGTATGGATATAGTAAAGGCATTATCGGTTTGCTCTGGGCAGTTGGCGTAATATGTGAAATAGGTATATTTTTTCTTATACCTAGACTAATGAACTGGTTTAGCCTAAAGCAGGTGCTCGCATTTAGTTTTTGTTGTGCGGTAATAAGATTTTTAATGATAGGTTGGGGCGTGGAATGGCCTGCAGCTATTCTGTTGGCACAAGTTTTGCATGCTGCAACGTATGGGGCTCACCATGTTGCAGCGATGATGGTGATACATCATTTCTTTCGTGGGCGCCATCAAGCTAAAGGGCAGACTTTTTATACGAGTTTTACTTTCGGGATTGGTGGGGCACTTGGTGGGGTATTTAGTGGTTATGCTTGGGAGTGGATGGGGCCAGAATTTACATTTAGTATAAGTGCACTAGCTGCGTTCCTGGGCCTAGGGTTAATAATATGGAAAGTTAACATTAAATAGTAAATAAGATAGAAAAATAGTGGGTTATATTATTTATATAATTACATTATGAGATAATCTTACTTTAAATAAGACGTTTTTTAGTAATGCAAACTTTATACAATAAACTTTGGAAGAATCATGTTGTACATGGCGGGGCTGATGAAACGGCACTGATTTATATTGACCGTCATCTGGTACATGAGGTTACTAGTCCGCAAGCATTTGAATCATTAAAAATTGCGGGCCGTAAACCCTGGCGCCAAGATTCAGTTCTTGCTGTAGCAGACCATAATGTGCCAACTACCAATCGTACCAATGGAATCGGTGATCCAGTCTCACGGTTACAGGTTGAGACGCTTGACCGAAATTGTGAGGAATTGGGTATTACTGAATTCAAGATGAACGATCTGCGTCAGGGAATTGTTCATGTAATTGGTCCGGAGCAAGGCGCAACACTACCTGGTATGACAGTAGTATGTGGTGATTCGCATACCAGTACACATGGTGCATTCGCCTGTCTTGCATTTGGAATAGGCACATCTGAGGTGGAGCATGTGCTTGCAACTCAGTGTTTGTCGATAAAAAAAGCATTAGAGATGCAAATTCTAGTAGAAGGAAAGCTTTGCCCCGGCGTTACTGCTAAGGATGTGGCGCTTGCTATTATCGGAGAAATTGGAACAGCCGGAGGTACTGGGTATGCCATTGAGTTTTCTGGGGACACTATTAGCGATCTTTCCATGGAAGCTCGTATGACGCTTTGTAATATGGCAATAGAAGCAGGTGCTCGCGCTGGAATGATTGCTGTAGATGATACTACTATTAAATATATCAGCGGAAGACCATTTGCCCCGAAAGGAGATTTATGGGAAAAAGCAGTTAGTTATTGGCGAACACTTAGAACCGATGAAGGTGCAAAATTCGATCATGTTGTAAATATTAATGCAACACAAATAAGGCCGCAGGTGACTTGGGGAACGTCTCCTGAAATGGTTACAACGGTTGATGGTAGAGTCCCTAATCCGTTAAAAATTACTGACCCAGTGAAACGTAATGATATGCAACGCGCTTTAGATTACATGGGGCTTGTACCTGACATGTTGATCAGAGAAATTTATCTAGATAAAGTTTTTATTGGCTCTTGTACTAACTCACGGATTGAGGACCTAAGAGTGGCGGCAGAAGTAGTAAAAGGAAGACATATTGCAAAGAATATTAAACTTGCAATGGTTGTTCCGGGCTCTGGTTTAGTAAAGCTTCAGGCAGAAGAGGAGGGGTTAGATAAAGTATTTCTTAAGGCAGGCTTTGAATGGCGTGAACCAGGTTGTTCAATGTGCCTTGCGATGAATGATGACTATCTTTCACCGAGGGAGCGCTGTGCTTCTACATCCAATCGTAATTTTGAGGGCAGACAAGGACAGGCTGGTCGCACCCATTTAGTAAGCCCTGCGATGGCAGCAGCAGCAGCAGTGGCTGGCCATTTTACAGATATTCAGAATATATAATAAGTACATAGAAATCTTTTTTATAAGTAATTTAGAGCCTGAATTAATTTAATTTTGCGAGTTGTTAGTCAATCTGACAAGCATGTTTTTTTAAAATAAAAAGAAGAGTAATTTATTTAATGGAAAAATTTATTGGTTGTAACGGGCTAGTTGCCCCACTGGATCGTGCAAATATCGATACAGATGCAATTATTCCAAAACAATTTTTAAAATCAATAGAGCGATCTGGTTTTGGTCGTTATCTGTTTGATGAGTGGCGTTATTTGGATCATGGAGAGCCAGGAAAAGAAGTTGCTCAGCGAATACTGAACCCGGATTTTATTCTTAATCAGAATCGATTTCAGGGGGCGCAAATTTTATTGACCCGCGCAAATTTTGGATGTGGCTCAAGTCGAGAGCATGCCCCATGGGCTCTTCAGGACTATGGGTTTCAAGTGATAATTGCACCTAGCTATGCTGATATTTTCTTTAATAATTCATTTAAAGTTGGGTTGTTGCCTATTGTCCTTAAAGAGGGCGTTGTGGATCAGATATTTCGTGAGGTAGATTTGAATGTGGGGTACTCCCTTGCTGTTAATTTGAAAGAGCAGACAGTTGTTACACCTGCTGGTGAGGTGCACACCTTTGATATCGATTCATTTCGGAAAGAAAATTTGTTGAATGGGCTGGATGAGATTGGACTTACGTTGCAGTATGCAAGCGAAATAAAGAGCTTTGAAGATAAGAGGCGTATTGAGCAACCGTGGTTATTTATCTAACATATATATCTAGAACTACTGGCTGAGAAAAATTATGAAGATTGCAGTTTTGCCTGGCGATGGAATTGGCCCTGAAATTGTTGCTCAAGCAGTGCGTGTATTAGAAGTGCTCAAGAGTGATGGAATGAAATTTGAATTAGAGACAGCCCTATTGGGTGGGTGTGCAGTTGACGCTACCGGCAACCCATTTCCTGAGGCTACTCGCAAGCTCGCTATAGAATCAGATGCTTTGTTATTAGGAGCTGTTGGGGGTTCACAGTATGACAAACTTCCACGTGCAAAACGTCCGGAACGAGGCTTGCTATCCATACGTAAAGATCTAAATCTTTTTGCCAATTTGCGTCCAGTGATGCTTTATTCAGAGCTTGAGGGCGCCTCGACACTAAAATCTGAAGTTATCTCAGGCCTGGATATTTTAATTATTCGCGAGCTGACAGGCGATATCTATTTTGGTGAGCCGCGTGGAATCAAATTGAGTGATGATCAGCGCCTGGGATTTAATACCATGATTTATAGTGAGGCTGAAATATATAGAATTGCACATGTTGCCTTCCGGGTGGCGCATAAGCGTAATAAAAAACTTTGTTCAGTGGATAAAATGAACGTGCTTGAATGCTCACAACTCTGGCGCGATGTTGTAATAGAGGTTTCCAAAGAATATCGTGATGTAGAGCTTTCACATATGTTGGTAGATAATGCTGCGATGCAGTTGGTATTGAACCCAAAACAATTTGATGTGATAGTTACAGGAAATATGTTTGGTGATATCTTATCTGATGAAGCTTCAATGCTCACTGGTTCCATAGGTATGCTGCCGTCAGCATCTCTGGATGATAAAAATAAAGGAATGTATGAGCCCATACACGGTTCAGCTCCGGATATAGCAGGTAAAAATATTGCTAATCCATTGGCAACTATCTTGTCGGTAGCAATGATGTTGCGCTACACTTTCAATCAAGAAGAGGCGGCTGTACGTATTGAGAATTCAGTAAAGAAAGTACTGGCTCAGAATTATCGTACAAGAGATATTTGTGAATCTGGAATGAGAGAAATTGGAACGGTAGAAATGGGTGATGCTGTTTTAAAGAATTTATAAGTACAGAGAGATAAAAAATTTATTTATTAGTTTAATTTTTATCTTGTCTGGTTTTTGAAAAAAAGGAGTTTGAATGAAGCGGGTAGGTTTTGTTGGTTGGCGCGGCATGGTCGGATCTGTACTAATGCAGAGGATGCGCGAAGAGAGAGATTTTGAACTGGTAGAGCCAGAGTTTTTTACTACATCTCAGCTAGGTGATATTGGTCCGGATGTTGGTAGGGAAGTTTTGCCGCTTAAAGATGCGTATAACATTAGTCAACTAAAAGGAATGGATATTATCATTTCCTGCCAGGGTGGGGATTACACTTCTAAAGTCTACAAAAAATTACGAGAGACAGGTTGGACAGGCTACTGGATTGACGCTGCTTCTACTCTTCGGATGGAAGAGAGTGCGGTAATTATACTCGATCCGGTAAATTTGCCAATCATTAAGCAGGCTGTACATGATGGCGAGAAAAGCTATATTGGCGGGAATTGTACGGTAAGTCTGATGCTTATGGCAGTGGGAGGATTGCTTAAAAATAATATGGTTGATTGGATGAGCGCTATGACTTATCAAGCAGCCTCCGGCGCAGGTGCAAAAAATATGCGTGAATTGTTGGTGCAGATGGGGGAGGCTCATCGCGTTGCAGAAAATCTATTAGATGATCCTGCTTCTGGCATATTGGATATAGATAGAAAGGTGTCGGGGTCCTTGCGGGATGAGGATTTCCCTACTACGAATTTTGGTGTTCCACTTGCTGGAAGTTTAATACCCTGGATTGATAAAGATCTTGGCAATGGCCAGAGCCGAGAGGAGTGGAAGGCGCAGGCGGAGACTAACAAAATTATGGGAACCAGTGGTCATGAAGTTCCCGTTGATGGGATCTGTGTTCGTGTTGGATCGATGCGTTGTCATAGCCAGGCGATGACTATAAAGTTGAACAAAGAGGTCCCTTTAGATGAGGTTGAGGATGTTATTGCTCAATCCAATAGTTGGGTCAGTGTTATTCCTAATGAGCGGGACCGTACGTTAAATGAGCTTACTCCAGCTACTGTAACTGGGACACTATCTATACCAGTCGGTCGCTTACGAAAACTTACAATGGGTAAAGATTATTTATCTGCATTTACAGTAGGAGACCAGTTACTCTGGGGTGCAGCAGAGCCATTGCGTAGAATGTTAAGAATTTTGGTTGAAACTTAAAATTAATTGCAGCGCCAAACTTTAGAAATTTATTAGAATATAGGTTTAGTGAAAATTATTTCTATTTTGCAAATAGAGTTTCAATTAAAAGGTAAATATTTTGGGCTCTTCTAAAACAGTTAAGGTTTAATTTGAATCGATAAATACGTGATGTTATTCTATTTTTTCTTCTCTAGAACCTAAGGGTACCATAGTGCACCGATCTATAATTAGAGCGTGTTTTTATCTGTTTATATTGACTTCGCCCTTTACCGTACATGCAGCAGGTTTGGGAAATTTCACTTTAAACTCTTATTTGGGTCAACCATTTAGGGCTGAAATTGATATTGTCTCTATAAATAAGGAAGATATTCCTACTTTATCAGCGAAACTTGCTTCGCGTAAAACATTCGAGCATTTAAGTGTTGATTACGCACCCTTTTTGTCTGAGTTTGAAATTAGTATCGAGAATCGGATAAATGGTCAGCTTTACGTTAGAATCACTTCTCCACAGCAGATTGTTGAGCCATTTCTGAGCATTCTGGTTGAGCTTAATTGGTCTTCGGGTCACTTAACCCGAGAATATGCAGTCCTGCTTGACCCACCAGGGGATTCACTTGAGGTGGCTTTGCCAGCTGTTGAAGTTGAAGCTGAAATTGAGGCTGAAGCTGAAGTTGAAGCCCAAGTTGCACCAAGTGCTGCTCAGTCTGAGCCAGTGTCTGCTGCAAAACCAGAAACTACCTATATTCCGGTAAAAAGTGGTGATAATTTAACTAAAATCGCACAGAAGGCTGCATACCCTAACGTACAATTAAATCAGATGCTTGTTGCACTTCATCGCGCTAATCGTAAGGCTTTTTCTGGCAATAATATGAATAGGCTTAAGACAGGTCCTATACTACGGATACCTGATGCAAGCGAAGTCGCAGCTATTTCCCCGGGTGAGGCCGATAAAGAAGTAAAAATGCAGACAAATAATTGGGAGCTGTATCGGCAGAAATTAGCAGCAGAAGTAAGCTCTACTACTTTCGTAGATGAGGAGTCAGCACAAACAGCGGCTGGAAAGATTGTTACTAAGGTTGATGATTCTGCTAAAGCTTCCGTAAAACAGCCTGAAGAAAAGCTAAGTATTTCCAACGGAGAGGGAATAATAGAAGGAAGTACTGGCGATAATGCCACGAATTCTTCTCAGGATTATATTGCGGCTCTGGAAGATAGTGCTATTTCTAAAGCAAAAGAATTAAATGAAGCAAATGAGAATATAGCGATTCTTGAGAAGAATATTGAGAAACTACGGCAATTACTTGAATTAAAAAATGTTGGCATATCGGAGCTACAGACTCCTGCAGAAGATACATCTAACGCGGCAACAGAAATTAGGTCTCCCCCTGTACTAACTGAAGAATCAGTTTCAGATAACATGGGATCTGCTCAAGAAGATAAAGACTCAAGTGGATATGTAGGAGAAGAACCAGGTGCGGACTTATCTGCCGCTGGGACTGATATGCCTAACGATAAGGTGGTTCCGGCACCCCTTCCAGTGAAGAATCCACCCCTAATAATTGCGGAAAAGGTTCCTATGATAGATAGCTTGATTGAAAATATTGAATATGTAGGCGCAGCACTCATCCTTCTTTTGATTGGCTTGCTTGCTATGAAGAAGGGGAAAAAAGAAGTAGTAAATAGTGATACAACCCCCAGGGCGGATTCTAGCAACTCAGAAAAGAATAATAATTCTGATGATGTTGTTATCCTTGACTCTCTGGTTTCTGATGATACAAAAGATAATGATACAAGCATGAATTTTTCTGGTGTATCAGAGTCTGAAGAAGCTACACCTGCTCCAGTATTGCCAGAGGAAGATCTAGCTGATATAAATTTAAATATAGATGACTCGGTAACTACTGAACCAGTGGGTGTAAAGCCGGCAGAGAAGAGTGGGCGGTGGCATGAAATAGCCACTAAAATTGATCTGGCCCGTGCCTATCAGGAGATGGGTGATAGTGATCGTGCTAAAGAAGCCCTCCAGGAAGTCCTAAAGGATGGAGATATTGAGCAGCAGAAAAGTGCCAAGATTATACTGGATAGATTATAGTTAGCTGCTATTAAATATAGTAAATTACTTAATGTTTTGGTTTTTGATCTCATAAAAATTTCTTGTTGTTGGATATTTTTATAAAACCATAAATTAAACTCGAGTATTTATTTCTTAAAAATTCTATTTCTTACCACTTTGATCCTAAGCAAAATTTTTCTAACAATAATGGCATCCAGTTAGTGAGAATCGTTCTGGGATTAGAATATGATGGAGCATCTTTTTGTGGTTGGCAAAGCCAGCCCGCTGGTTGTTCAATTCAAGATGCACTAGAGATTGCATTATCTAAAATTGCTAATAGCAATACTCGAGTTACCACTGCAGGTCGTACTGATGCGGGTGTTCATGCCACATATCAAGTTGTACATTTTGATACGCTGGTACAGCGCCCTCTAAACGCCTGGGTAAGGGGAGTGAATGCATTGTTACCTAGTAGCATAGCGGTACTGTGGGCATCAGAATTATCAGATAACTTTCATGCTCGTTATAGTGCGAAAGAGCGTTGCTATTTTTATTTATTACTTAATCATCCAGTACGTGCTGCACTCTATCATGGTAAGGTTGGGTGGTTTCATTTGCCTCTGAATATTGAGAAAATGCGGGAAGCTGCTCAATTTTTACTTGGTGAACATGATTTTAGTACATTTCGAGCTTCAGAGTGTCAGGCTAAATCACCGGTACGAAATGTAACTAAGCTGGAAATCATTCAACAAGGCGATATTATTACATTTGAAATACGTGCAAATGGGTTTCTACAGCATATGGTACGGAATATTATTGGTTCATTAGTTTATGTTGGAAAGGAAAATCACCCTCCTAACTGGATAGAAGAAATATTAAAGGAACGTGATAGGGCTTCTGCGGCGCCAACCTTCTCTGCAGCAGGGCTATATTTAGGTGGAATCAACTATGATCCAGAATGGAAATTGCCGGGTTTTATAGAGCCGCCTTTCACAGCAGTTTTACCTAGGATGTCTAGGGGCAAATAATAACTTTCATCCTAATGAAATAGACGCACACGAGTAATGACTTATTAGTAAAATATAGGTTCTTTATATATTTAAGAATGAATCTATCCTACTTTTCGTATATATTCATTTCATTTTGAACTGCAATTCATGTCAACTAGAGTAAAAATTTGTGGCATTACCCGTATTGAGGATGCCTTAACGGCTGTACGATTAGGAGCTAATGCCATTGGCTTCATATTTTGGGATAAAAGTACCCGCTATATTGACCCGAAAGAAGCTCGGAAGATTGTAATGGCTCTGCCACCTTTTGTGACCGTGGTGGGGGTATATGTTAACCCTAGTTCTGAGTGGGTGGAAGAAACATGCTCCATTACTGGTTTAAATTTATTGCAATTTCATGGAGATGAATTACCAGAATTCTGCAGTCAATTCTCATTGCCATATATAAAAGCCGTGAGAATCAGATCTGGAATAGATTTGCTACAATACGCAGCTCAGTATTCTAGTTCAAATGGTTTGTTACTAGATAGTTATGTTGAAGGTGTCCCGGGCGGTACAGGGCGTACTTTTGAATGGAGCTTAATTCCGAAGAATTTGTCGCTACCATTGATAGTTTCTGGTGGCCTTCATCCTAAGAATGTATGTGAAGCTATTAGGGAGGCAAAGCCTTGGGCTGTTGATGTATCTAGTGGGGTTGAGGTAACTAAGGGTATCAAGGATGCAGATAAGATTGCTGCTTTCATGACAGGAGTTAGAAATGGCGAAAAATTATAATCTTCCCGATATGCAGGGCCATTTTGGTTCTTATGGAGGTACGTTTGTTGCTGAAACCCTAATCGCGGCATTAGAAGAGCTGCGTGACCAATATGAATATTATCGAAACGATGTTGATTTTCAGCAAGAATATGCCCGGGAGTTAAAATTTTATGTAGGGCGGCCAAGCCCTATTTATCATGCAAAGAGATGGTCAGAACTGCTCGGAGGCGCACAGATCTTATTAAAGCGTGAGGATTTAAACCATACTGGTGCGCATAAGATCAATAATACTATTGGTCAGGCACTTTTAGCAAAACGCATGGGCAAAAAACGCATAATAGCAGAAACAGGGGCGGGGCAGCATGGTGTGGCCAGCGCTACAGTTGCTGCGCGGTATGGTATGGAATGTGTAGTTTATATGGGCTCAGAAGACATGAAGCGTCAGGCGCCTAATGTTTATCGGATGAAGCTTCTGGGTGCAACTGTAGTCCCGGTAGATTCGGGCTCAAAGACACTGAAAGATGCGTTAAATGAGGCAATGCGTGATTGGGTCACTAACGTTGAAGATACTTTCTATATTATTGGTACAGTGGCAGGCCCACATCCTTACCCAATGATGGTGCGAGATTTTCAGGCTATTATTGGGCGTGAGTCAATATTACAGATGCAAGAAGAATATGGATGTCAGCCAGATACATTAATTGCTTGTGTAGGCGGTGGATCAAATGCCATAGGATTATTTTATCCCTACATAGACAATAAGAATGTGAGCATGATAGGGGTTGAAGCAGCAGGGCTTGGAATCAATTCGGGAAAACACGCGGCTACTTTATTGACAGGAAAGCCGGGAGTGCTGCATGGGAATCGTACTTATTTGGTTCAAGATGGTGACGGTCAGATCGTTGAAACTCATTCTATTTCAGCTGGTCTAGATTATCCTGGCGTAGGTCCTGAGCATGCATGGCTAAAGGATATTGGCCGGGCTCAGTACGTAGGTATAACCGATGATGAGGCTATGGAAGCATTTGATATGTTGTGTCGCCATGAGGGCATTATCCCGGCATTGGAGTCTAGTCATGCACTTGCATATGCCGCAAAAATCGCACCTACTCTTGATAAAGATAAATTATTATTAATAAATCTTTCGGGGCGGGGAGATAAAGATATAGATACCGTAGCAAAGGCTTCCGGGGTTGTTTTTTAATTAGGATTTTATTTTTATGTCTCGTATTGCAGCTACATTTAAAAATTTAAAGCAGAATAATAGAAAAGCGTTGATTCCGTTTATTACTGCGGGTGACCCTGATCAGGCGATGACTATCTTATTGATGCATGAACTGGTAAATGTTGGTGCTGATATTATTGAGCTTGGCGTTCCTTTCTCGGACCCAATGGCCGATGGACCAACTATACAACGTTCTTATGAACGTGCACTAAAGCATAATATAAGCTTAGAGAATGTATTGGAAATAGTGGCAGAATTCAGGAAAACAGATACTGAGACACCGGTAGTATTGATGGGGTATGCAAATCCAATTGAAGCAATAGGGCGTCAAAAATTTTCAGTTAGAGCTAAGGAGTGTGGTGTAGATGGGGTTTTAGTTGTTGACTATCCCCCTGAGGAATGTGAAGAATGGTTAGAAAGTCTAGAATTAAATAGGATGGATGCAATTTTCCTTCTTTCGCCTACTACCCCAGAGAGACGGATTCAGCAGATAGCGAAAAGAGCGAAAGGATTCGTTTACTATGTTTCACTAAAAGGTGTAACCGGTTCGGCGCATCTTGATCTGAATGAGGTTTCAAATAAATTGATTGATTTGCGATCACATATCTCTATTCCAATTGGCGTCGGTTTTGGTATTCATGATAGCGTAACGGCAAAAGCTGTTTCTGAATTAGCTGATGCAGTAGTAGTTGGTAGTCGTATTATGAAAGAGATTGAAGAGTCTCCCAGAGAAAAAATATTAATAAATATTTCTGAGTTTGTAGGAAGCTTACGTACTGCTATTGATAAATAATATTTTTTAAAATAAAAAATCATAAGGATTAAACGATAAAACTATGAGTTGGTTCCAGAATCTTTTTCCACCCAAAATAAAGCGCAATGAAAATGGCGATAAAAGAGTCGTTCCTGAGGGATTATGGAGCAAATGTGCATCTTGTGAAGTGGTCCTGTATTACTCAGACTTGGGTAATAATTTTAATGTTTGTCCGAAATGTAGCTATCATAATCGTATTTCTGCAAGAGACCGTCTTGATTTTTTTCTGGATACCGAGGGGCGTAATGAAATTGGCGTCGAGGTATTGCCTTTAGATCCTCTTAAATTTACTGATAGTATCAAATATTCAGATCGCTTATTACAGGCAAAGAAAAAAACATTAGAGGATGATGCATTGGTTGTTATGCAAGGTAGTGTGCAGGCAGTGCCTATGGTGGTAGCCGCTTTTGAATTTGGATTTATGGGCGGATCAATGGGTTCTGTAGTAGGCGAACGATTTTCACGTGGAGTGCAGGTTTGTGTTGAGCAGCATCTGCCGTTTGTGTGCTTCTCTGCTAGTGGAGGGGCACGTATGCAGGAAGGGCTGACATCATTGATGCAGATGGCTAAGACAACAGCAGCACTTACTAAGTTAAAAAGAGAGAAGCTTCCTTTTATTTCTGTTTTGACAGATCCAACGATGGGCGGTGTATCTGCTAGCTTTGCTTTTATTGGCGATATTGTAATTGCAGAGCCCAAGGCGCTAATTGGTTTTGCTGGTCCGCGAGTAATTGAACAGACAGTGAGACAAACTTTGCCTGAAGGTTTTCAACGTGCGGAATTCTTATTAGAGCATGGGGCAGTAGATATGATCGTTGATAGACGACATATGCGTGACAGGATTGTAAACCTGTGTACGTTGTTGATGAGAGCTCCTATTCATCCAATTTCTTTGAAGCTAGACCTGTAGTCCTTATCTTGTTTCTATGTTCAAGTAACGCAAATGTGACAGTATATGATCGAACTTATCCCTAAGCCTAGAACTCTATGCGAATGGTTGGATTATATTGAGCGTATTCATCCAAGTAATATCGAGATGGGCTTGGATCGATTAAATCTGGTTAAGTCTAGTTTAAATTTCTCTTTTTCATTTCCAATTATTTCTGTTAGCGGTACTAATGGAAAGGGTTCAGTCTGTGCAATATTAGAATCTATTTTAAGCCATGCTGGTTATCGTGTCGGGTGTTATACCTCACCACATTTACTCCGCTATAACGAGCGGATACGTATAGATCAGAAAGAAGCTGGTGACGATGAGCTATGTGAGGCTTTTAAGATAATAGAAGTGGCTAGATTAAATAGTAATGTTCCATTGACTTATTTTGAGTTTGGAACATTAGCTGCAATGGAGTTAATTGCTAAAGCTGAAGTAGATATAGCTATTCTTGAGGTTGGGCTCGGAGGAAGATTAGATGCCGTTAATATTTTTGATGCCGAGTGTGCAGTACTGACTAATATTGACTATGATCATACGGAATATCTTGGAGATACAAGGGAAAAAATAGGATTTGAAAAAGCAGGGATTTTTAGAAGTGGTAAGACTGCAATCTGTTCAGATATCTCTCCTCCGTCTTCCATAAGCCAACGTGCAATTTCGATTGGATCGGAACTCAATTTTATTGGGAAGCATTTTGGTTATTTGGTTAAGGAGTCTGTATGGGACTATTGGGGAGACAGTAATAGGCACTATTCGCTTCCCTATCCGGCATTAGGAAATACTCCCCATCAATTACGTAATGCTAGTGCTTGCTTAGCTGCTTTAGATGTCATTTGTAGCACTTTGCCAGTTACAACTAATAATATTTGCCAAGGGTTGCTAAAGGCCCAACTTCCCGGAAGATTCCAGGTGTTACCTGGTAAGCCAAGAATAATTCTTGATGTGGCACATAACCTCAGTGCTATACATATTTTAAGTACTAGTCTTTCAGGTATGGCTGATCATCAGAAAACTTATGGGGTTTTTTCTGCTCTTAAAGATAAAGATATAGATGGAGTAGTACAGGCGATCACTTCTGAAATTGATGTTTGGCTTGTTGCGGGCATCAATTCATCACGTGGAGCATCTTCTGATGAAATAGTTGAAGCATTAGAGAGTGCAGGGTTAAGCAAAACAAACGGATCAATTCTTATTTTTCCTGACCCCGTTGCAGCTTATGTATTCGCCTATAAGCAATCGACCATAAATGATAGAATCTGTGTATTCGGCTCGTTTTATGTGGTTGGGAAAGTAATGGAGTATTTGGAACAGGAAAAATATGGGTAGTAATTGGACGGGTTTAGATGGCTAGGATTAAAAATGAACAGGATCTTCTGCTGAGAAAGCGTGCTAGAAGAAGACTTGTCGGTTCGGTTGTGCTTGTAATAATGGCTATCGTATTTTTACCAATGATCCTTGAACATGTACCAGAGCATGAAAGGAAAGAAATTGAGATTATTATGCTCTCAGAGAATGTATTAGATAAATCTTTCGAAGTGATTCCTCAGAATATGAGTGTTGATGATAAGGTTTCTGCTTCTATAAAACCTAATATAAGTAGTAACGCCCCTAAAGAAGTAATAATTAAATCAGAGCAATTAATAGAGGAAGTAGGGAGTAAGGAGGATTTTGAGAGTAACTCTAAAGATAAAAAATTAATTAAAACCATTGAGAAATATGTAGTTCAATTAGGCGCGTTTTCTGATTCAACTAAAGCAAAAGATCAACAACGTAGCCTAGAGGCTAACGGTATAAGTAAGGCTTATACGGAAATGATAAAAAATGAGAATACAGAGGTGACCAGAGTCCGTGTTGGCCCTTTTTCTACTCGTGATGAAGCAGAAAATGAACGGATAAGAATAAGACTACTTGGAATTAATGGAGTTGTAATAGATAAATAAATTTGGAATTAGTACCCCAAGGTAATAGTAATTAATTACTACATACAGCTTATTTTGTTTCTTAATAAAATTATTGCTAGCATTAAATAAATGACTATTTTTGATTCTGTTGTTTTAATTATAGTTGTCATATCTGTATTATTAAGTATTGTTCGTGGCATAGTGCGAGAGTCTTTGTCATTAGCAGGCTGGGTTGTCGCGTATATGGCGGCAAAAATATTTTCAAAAGATTTTGTGAGTGTGTTGCCACTTACTATCACTGATGAATCTTTACGTATGATCATATCTTTTGTTGCTATTTTTCTGGCTACATTGATAGTGATGAGTATGGTTACTATGCTTGCATCTGCATTAATTAGAACTGTTGGACTGGGTTCAGTTGATAGGCTGCTTGGTGCATTGTTTGGTTTTGCACGCGGACTACTGGTAGTATTGCTACTTGTACTGTCAGCTGGGCTAACTTCGCTCCCACAAGAATCATTCTGGCGGCAAGCATTATTGAGTAAACCTCTTGAAGCTGGGGTTATAATGATGATGCCTTGGTTGCCGCAGGGGCTATCTGAACGGCTCAACTATGGAAATTAAATCATAAACAATGGATAATACCTTTATAAAAATAACGTTGGAGTAGAGTGGTCTTAGTCATGTGATAGAGGGCTTAGTAGGATAAATCGTATATCACAATTTATATACAGGGATAGTCTTATTTATATTTTCAGGTTGCAATCATGTGTGGAATTCTAGGGGTAGTATCAAGGTCTCCTGTAAATCAGCTGCTTTATGATGGTCTACTGGTTCTTCAACATCGCGGACAGGACGCTGCTGGTATTGTAACTGCTCAGAATAATGCTTTTCACATGCATAAGGGTGGTGGACTGGTAAGAGACGTATTCCGCACACGGAATATGCGTGCTCTAGCTGGTAATATGGGAATTGGACATGTGCGGTATCCTACAGCTGGGGCTCCTGAATCAACTGCTGAAGCACAGCCATTCTATGTAAATTCTCCATTTGGGATTGTACTTGGGCATAATGGTAATCTCACAAATGCAGCACAGCTCAATCAAGAGCTCTTTCGAGCAGATTTGCGCCATGTAAATACTAGTTCTGATTCCGAAGTGTTACTTAATGTTCTCGCACATGAGCTGCAAGAAAGTGCAAAAAGTCAACAGCTTGATCCTGCTGCTATTTTTAATGCAGTTTCTGGGGTTCATAATCGTTGTAGTGGTGCCTATTCAGTAGTTGCAATGATCTCAGGTTATGGGCTGCTCGCATTCCGTGATCCGTATGGAATTCGCCCGCTTGTATTTGGTTCTGTAGAGACAGAGCATGGTGTTGAATATCTAGTTGCATCTGAAAGTGTGGCACTTGATACACTCGGATTCAAATTAGTGCGTGATATTGCACCTGGCGAAGCAATCTTTATTGATGAGGACGGTAATTTTTATAGTAAACAGTGTTCTGATAATTCTTCGCTAAACCCATGTGTATTTGAGTATGTCTATCTAGCGCGCCCTGATTCGCTAATGGATGAAATCTCAGTATATGAAACACGGCTTAATATGGGTGAGAGTCTGGCGAATAAAATTAAAAAAGACATGCATCACTTAGATATTGATGTGGTAATTCCAATCCCTGACTCCAGTCGTCCTAGCGCATTACAACTAGCAAATAAACTGGGTATTAATTTTCGCGAAGGTTTTGTCAAGAATCGTTATATTGGACGAACCTTCATTATGCAGGGACAGCAGCGCCGTAAAACAGTCCGCCAGAAACTCAATGCTATGAGTATAGAGTTTCGTAACAAGAATGTTTTGCTGGTTGATGATTCAATTGTACGTGGGACTACTAGTAGAGAAATTGTGCAGATGGCAAAAGAAGCAGGTGCACGCAAAGTATATTTTGCTTCTGCTGCGCCTCCAGTAAGGCATCCTAATGTTTATGGAATAGATATGCCGACTCGTCAGGAACTAATTGCTACTGGACGTGATGATGATGATATACGCCAAGAAATAGGAGCAGACTACCTTATTTATCAGGATCTTGATTCACTTACTAAAGATGTTCGTCAGATGATGCCATCAATTAAGAATTTTGAGACGTCCTGTTTTGATGGGAATTATGTTACAGGTGATGTTACGCCAGAATACTTGGCGATGATTGAGTCTAAACGGAATACTGGTGCAGTACTATCAGGAACAGAGAATAGCACGCAGCTGGATTTAAGTTTAGTAACGGCTGACTAAGGGGTATTTGACAAAACTTAGCACTAAGCGTAACTTACAAATATGCGCCAATTTGATATTTCAGCTTGCGGGCGCCTTATAAATTCAGCTAAAGCGGGGGGAGCCCGTTTTAGCAAATGCTGAACGGGTTTTTTATTTGGAGGAAAACTTTCATGTCTGACGATTTTGAACTGGAGACCCTTGCGATACACACAGGAATTCATCGTAGCCAGTTTAATGAGCATTCAGAAGCTTTATATCTTACATCAAGCTATGTGTTTGATAGCGCTGAACAGGCGGCTGCACGCTTTTCTGGTGAAGAACCAGGTAACGTATATTCACGGTTCACTAATCCTACTGTCACTGCTTTTGAAGAGCGTCTTGCATCATTGGAAGGAGCAGAGGCCTGTGTTGCTACATCTTCTGGAATGTCCGCAATACTTGCATGTGTAATGGGATTATTATCTGCAGGGGATCATATTGTTGCTTCAAAGAGCCTATTCGGTTCCACGCTTAATTTATTTAATAATATTCTTAAGCGTTTCGGTATAGAAACTACCTTTGTATCGTTAACTGAAATGGAAGAATGGAAACTAGCAGTAAAAGCCAATACAAAAATATTTTTTTTAGAGACGCCATCTAATCCTCTTACTGAAATTTCAGATATAACTGAATTATCTTCACTAGCAAAGAAGTCTGGTGCTTGGTTAGTGGTAGATAACTGTTTCTGTTCGCCAATACTACAAAGACCGTTAGATTTTGGTGCCGATATAATAATTCACTCGGCAACTAAGTACCTTGATGGACAAGGGAGAGTCTTAGGTGGGGCCGTTCTAGGTAGTCGGGACCTGATAATGGAGAAAGGAGTGTTTGGTTTTCTTCGTACCGCAGGGCCAACCCTGAGTGCCTTTAATGCCTGGGTACTACTTAAGGGACTGGAGACGCTCAAAATCCGTATGGAGGCTCATTCAGCTAATGCATTAGAGGTGGCTATTTGGCTTGAGAAACAGCCAAATATAACTAAAGTATATTACCCTGGATTACCTTCTCATCCTCAGCATGCTTTAGCTAAGAAACAGCAAAAGAGTGGTGGCGGTATAGTTTCATTTGAGGTGAAGGGAGGAAAGAAGGAAGCGTGGCATATAATCAATTCTACTCGCATGCTTTCCATTACGGCTAATCTTGGGGATGCTAAAAGTACTCTTACGCATCCTGCCAGCACGACCCACTCCCGTATTAGTCAAGGTGAGCGGGATGCTGCTGGCATTACTGACGCTCTTCTTCGTATTGCTGTTGGGCTGGAGTCAGTAAAGGATATTAAGGAAGATTTAGCAATAGGACTAAAAACATTGTAGTCAGTAATTAAATCTTTCCTTAATCAGTTACTGTAATATTTATATTTCTTCTGCTTTTTGAATTATCACATCATCTAATGGCACGTCTTGGTGGCCACCTTTATTTCCAGTTCTTACTTCTTTTATTTTATCTACTACATCTGTTCCTTCTACAACTTTGCCAAATACACAGTACCCAAAGCCTTCAGCAGTAGGCTTTGTATGATTAAGAAAACCATTGTCAGCTACATTTATAAAAAATTGTGCTGTAGCTGAATTAACATCTGATGTGCGCGCCATCGCAACAGTATAGGCATCATTTTTCAAGCCGTTAGCAGCTTCATTTTCAATTGTGGCGCGGGTTTCTTTCTGATTCATCCCGGGTTCAAATCCGCCACCCTGAATCATGAAATTATTAATTACTCTATGGAATATTGTATTATCAAAATGCCCACTATTTACATACTCAATAAAATTCTTAGTTGTTATCGGAGCTTTTTCATTATTAAGGTCTATGGTGATTTCACCATGACTAGTGTGTAGTTTAATCATATTTGTCCTTATCTTTATTTAACTGGTTTCATTTCTTCAGAGACAGATTCTATAGTTGAAATGGATTCGATTACAATCATTTTTTTAGGTGTATCTCTTCTTCCGGTGGGCACTTCTGAAATCTTATTTACTACATCCATTCCATTTATTACTTTTCCAAATACAGTATAGCCATAACCTCTTTGGGTTGGCTCAGTATAGTTAAGAAATACATTATTCTTAACGTTTATAAAAAACTGATTTGTAGCTGAGTGTGGGTCACCTGTGCGTGCCATTGCTATTGTGCCAGTATCATTTTTGAGCCCATTGTCAGCTTCGTTCTTGATTGGTTGTCTAGTTGGCTTTTTTTTCATCGATTTGTCAAATCCACCACCCTGAATCATAAATCCAGGAATGACGCGGTGAAAGATTGTGTCTTTATATTGCTTCTCTTTTATATAGCTAAGAAAATTATTGACGGTCTTAGGCGCTTTCTCAGGATAGATTTCCAGCAAAATATTCCCAAGATTAGTTTTAATTTCAACTTGTTGGCCAGCTGCAAATGCTGAGTTGCATAGTAAAATAGAGAAAATAAAAAATAACTTAATTGTATGCATAAAATTATTGTGGTTAGAGGTTCTATATAAGATGGTTTTAAGGCCGTTTATTTTTAGTAAAGAGTTTAGTATTTTTGAATAAGAGAATTTACAGGAATTCTGTCATGCTATACTTCAAGGGATATTTTACCACGTAAAAAGATTAATTAAGAGCATCCAAATTTTATCAATAAGCTAGTCAAGTTCAAAATTTATTAAATGTTGAAAATTTATAATTCACTTGCCAAGTGTAAGCAGAATTTTGTTCCGTTAACCGCAAATAAAGTTAAATTATATGTATGTGGTATGACTGTATACGATTACTGCCATTTGGGCCATGCGCGTGTAATGGTGGTATTCGATATGATTGTTCGCTGGTTTAGGGATAGTGGATATGAGGTTATTTATGTGCGCAACATTACTGATATTGACGATAAAATCATTATACGAGCACAAGAGAACCAGGAAACCATTGAGACGCTCACAGGTCGCTTTATTCGCGCAATGAATGAAGATTCTTCTGCTTTGGGTGTATTGCCGCCTTCATTCGAGCCTCGTGCTACTCAGTATATAGAAAGTATGATTTCTATGATTCAAATATTGATAGAGAAAGACTTCGCATATGCCGCGGCGAATGGTGACGTATTTTACGCCGTAGATAAGTTTCCTAATTATGGGAAGCTATCCGGTAAGGTAGCGGCAAATCTAAATGCTGGGGAACGCGTTGCTGTTAATCCACATAAAAGAAATCCATTAGATTTTGTATTGTGGAAAGCAGTCAAAGCTAACGAACCTTCTTGGACTGCCCCTTGGGGGAAAGGTCGACCTGGCTGGCATATTGAATGCTCAGCAATGTGTGAAAATTATTTAGGAGAGCATTTTGATATACACGGGGGCGGGCAGGACTTGCAGTTTCCTCACCATGAAAATGAGATTGCGCAGAGTGAAGCTGCACACGACACCCCTTTCGTTAATTATTGGATGCATAATGGGTTTGTTCGTGTAGACAATGAAAAAATGTCTAAGTCATTGGGAAATTTCTTTACTGTACGTGAGATATTGGCGAATTATCAGCCGGAAGTGGTTCGTTTTTTTATTCTGCGCGCACATTACCGTAGTCCTTTAAATTATTCGGATAGTCATTTAGAGGATGCTAAACACGCGTTAGATAGACTTTACACTGCGCTTAAAGGAAATATAGTTACTAATAAGCCTAAACTAGACTGGAATAATATCCATGCGCAACGCTTTATGGGAGCGATGAATGATGACTTTAATACCCCTGAAGCTATTGCAGTATTATTTGACCTTGCTAATGAAACCAATAAAAAAAGCTTGAAGCAGGGAGCGGATTTACTGAAGGGACTAGGTGGAATATTAGGTTTATTGCAACAAGATCCACAACAATATTTTCAGGATGATGCATCACTTGGAGATTCAGCATATACATCAGAGCAGATTGAAGATTTGATTGAGGAAAGAGTTACTGCACGTAAAGAAGGAGACTATGCTCGAGCGGATCAGATCCGTAAGGATCTCTTTAATGCAGGTGTAGTTTTAGAGGATAATCCACAAGGTACTGGTTGGAGAAGGGGCTAAATCTATACAGTCATAAGCTCCTTGAGTACGTAAGGTAGGATGCCACCATGCATGAAATAGTCCACTTCAATAGGAGTGTCTATCCTGCATAGAAGCTTAACCTTACGAGTCCCATTTTGATCGCGAATTATAAGAGTTACATCTTGTTGCGGGCGAATGTCATCCAAACCTAAAATATCAAACTGCTCAGAACCATTAATTTTTAATGATTCCACGCTATCATTGCCTTTAAATTGTAAGGGCAATACACCCATCCCAACCAGATTACTTCGATGTATACGTTCGAAACTTTTAGTAATTACTGCTTTAATACCAAGTAATTGAGTTCCCTTGGCAGCCCAATCACGGCTTGATCCGGTACCATATTCTTCTCCACCAAAAATAATTGTAGGTTTATTTTTCCCCATATATTTCATTGCGGCATCATAAATACTCATCTGTACACTTTTTGATTTTTTAGATTGGTATAGGGTAATGCCGCCTTCACTACCTGGTATCATTAAATTTTTAATGCGTACATTAGCAAATGTTCCGCGTATCATCACATCGTGGTTACCACGGCGCGAGCCATAGCTGTTGAAATCAGTTTTAGCTATGTTATTTGCGAGTAAATATTTCCCTGCAGGAGAATTATCTTTAATAGCTCCAGCAGGGCTGATGTGATCGGTAGTTAGTGAGTTTCCAAATATTCCCAGTGCACGAGCATTAATAATTTCACTATTCTTATCTAGCTGTACGGGCTTAATATTAAAATCTTGAAAAAATGGCGGCTCAGCAATATAAGTAGATTCCGGCCAGTTATATATCCCGCCAGTAGCCGATGATATGCTATTCCATAGCGAGTGATCCTTAGTGAGATTGCAGTATAGTTTTCGGAAAGTTTCTGCATTAGTTGCAAATTTCATCAGTCCATTAATTTCTTCATTACTTGGCCAAATATCACCAAGCCATACTGGATCACCATCTTTGCCAATACCTAGAGGCTCGGTCATTAGATCCTTAAGCATAGTTCCAGCAATTGCATACGATACTACCAATGGTGGTGAGGCAAGAAAATTTGCTTGGATATTCGGGTGAACACGTGCTTCAAAATTACGATTTCCTGAGAGTACTGCTGCACATACTAGGTCATTTTTTATTATTGTTTCCTCTATTTTTGCTTGTAGAGGGCCAGAATTTCCAATGCAAGTTGTACAGCCATAACCCACAAGATTAAAACCTAATTTTTCTAGATAGGGTAATAAACCAGTTGCTTTCAGGTATTCTGTTACTACACGTGAACCAGGCGCAAGTGATGTCTTAATATGTGGCTTAACTTTTAGGCCTTTCTCAACCGCTTTCTTTGCCAGTAGCCCTGCAGCAATCAATACGCTTGGGTTAGAAGTATTTGTACATGACGTAATCGCGGCAATTAAGACGTCGCCATGACCTAAGTTTATAGAGTTTTCGGAGTAACGTTTATTTATAATTTTCCTATCTCTCGCATATCCATTTTTTTTAACTGGTTTGGTGAAGAGAGAAGTAAATGTGTCTTTCACTTTTCCAATTTCTATGCGATCCTGCGGATGTTTTGGCCCTGCTAATGACGGAGCAACTGAGCCCAAATCAAAATCTATTTCACTGGTGTAATCGATCTCTCCTTTAAGAGGAGTGCCGTATAATTTTTGTGCTTCAAAATAGGACTGGAACATAGAAATTTCTTCATCACTACGTCCAGTATTTTTGAAGTAATCAATGGTTGCTCTATCTACTGGGAAAAACCCCATAGTTGCACCATATTCAGGCGCCATGTTAGCAATAGTTGCTCTGTCCGGCAGAGACAGAGACTTAGTGCCATCTCCAAAAAATTCAACAAATTTACCAACTACTTTTGCCTTTCGGAGTAACTCGGTAATAGATAATACGAGGTCAGTAGCTGTGACACCTCTTCGTAGCCTGCCAGTTAAATTTACACCTATAACATCTGGTGTCAGAAAATAAACAGGTTGACCTAGCATGCCGGCCTCAGCTTCAATACCACCCACGCCCCAGCCAACTGCTCCAATACTGTTTATCATGGTGGTATGTGAGTCAGTTCCAACCAAAGTATCGGGGAAGAGCACATTATTCTTCTGATGAACTCCGCGTGCTAGGTATTCAAGATTCACCTGATGAACAATACCCACACCCGGCGGTACAACTTTGAATGTTTGAAATGCCTGCATACCCCATTTTATGAACTGATATCGCTCGCTATTGCGACGAAATTCAATTTCCATATTGAGATCAAGCGCCTTATTGTTACCAAAATGATCGACCTGAACTGAGTGATCAACCACGAGATCGACAGGCACCAAAGGTTCAATGATTTTCGGGTCTCCTCCGGATCTTTTAGCTGCACTCCTCATAGCTGCCAAATCTGCCAATAATGGAATCCCGGTAAAATCCTGCAAGACTATTCGGGCTACGATAAAAGGAATTTCATCAGTTCTTGCGGCATTAGGTTTCCATCCGGCAAGTTGCTTTACATGCGTAGCAGTAATCTTTTTATCGTCATAATTACGTACAATTGATTCTAGAACAATACGGATACAAACTGGTAGCCGTGAAATTTTACCAAATCCCATTTTTTCTAATGCGGGTAGGGAATAAAATTTCATTTTGCCTCCCTGGGGAAGGGTAAGGTTCTTTAGGTTGTTGAATTGATTATGTGGCATATGAATTAGCTATTATGTTTTTTTCTTGAATTTGTATTCAACGTAAACTACATGACGAATCTAGGTATATTAATAGATGAATAAAAGAGTGCAGGAATAAACTTATTTATTGAGCAGATGCGATATCAGTGCTCTCTCTTCCACTAGTTCTTCATAGGTTATTTTCATTTTTTTCTTGCTAAATTTATTTATTTCCAACCCCTGAAATATTTTATAGGAACCGTTCTCGCATACAACTGGATAACTGTAAATTACACCTTCAGGAATTCCATAGCTACCATTTGAAGGTATACCCATAGATGTCCAGTCATCTTTCTTTGTTCCAAAAACCCAATCATGAACGTGATTTATAGCGGCATTTGCAGCGCTTGCAGCACTTGATAGTCCCCGGGCCTTAATAATTGACATTCCCCGACCCTGTACAGTAGGGATAAAGTAATTCTCTACCCACTCTTGATTATTAATAAGAGTATTAATAGATAAATTATCTGTCTCAGCGAAACTTAAGTCAGGATACTGGGTGCCAGAATGATTTCCCCATACAACCATTCTACTAATATCAGAAACAGACCTTGTTATTTTCATAGCCACTTGTGAAAGGGCACGATTATGATCCAAGCGCATCATGGCAGAAAAATTATAAGGTTTTAATCCAGGGGCATTCTCCATTGTAATTAGCGTATTGGTATTTGCAGGATTGCCAATTACTGTGACTTTCACATCTCGGTTTGCAACTTCATCTAATGCTCTTCCCTGAGCAGCAAATATTTCTCCATTAATTTTCAATAGATCTTTTCTTTCCATGTCTTTGCTACGTGGGAGTGCTCCTACTAGCAATACAATATCCGCATCACAAAAAGCAATTTTAGGATCATCTGTAACCACTAAATCTGATAGGAGTGGGAAGGCACAATCTTCCAGTTCCATTGCTACGCCCCTAAGAGCGGGCTGAGACTCAGTTATATCAAGTAATTTCAAAATAACCGGCTGATTCTTACCCAACATATCACCGGTTACAATACGAAAAAGAAGGCTATAACTAATCTGACCTGAAGCGCCACTTACTGCAACACGAATAGGGAGCTTCATTTTTTTTTCCAAACATAGCTGGTTCATACGAAAGTTACTTTTAATAATTAAACGGACTTTTATTACAATTCTGCAGAACAAGTATAGTGTTGAACGAAATCGTATTATAGCAAGTCTAAATGCACATGATACTTAGGTGGCTTCTAGAAACATACTTGTTCAAAATTTGTTGCACATTATCACATGCATTGTGAGCGTAACTATATAAATATTTTTACAATTACGCATGGCCGACATGGATTAAATTATTTTTTATGGTTGATCTGATTGAACCTGCTAAAACACCGTGCTTGTAACCACTTGTTTAACGGGCTACACTCGATTCTGATTTGAACCTGATTGAGAAAAATATTGTATAAAAGACGACCTAAATATCTTAATCTTATGGAGATTAAGCTGCCACTACCAGCAGTAATTTCGATTCTACATCGTGTGAGTGGGGCGCTTCTCTTTTTCCCGGGAATTCCTATACTTCTATACAGCCTGCAAATGATGCTGGATTCCCCTCAAAGTCATGATGATTTCCACGCAATTCTGGGCTATATTCCGGTAAAAATCGGGTTAACAGTTTTATTGTGGTTTCTTATGCACCATTTGTGTGCAGGCATACGACATTTAGCCCTTGATTTGCATTATGGTGAGGGGAAAGAACAGGCGAGAGTAAGCGGCAGGCTCGTATTGATAGTAGGAATCATTTTAACAATATTGTTTGGGGCGATAATATGGCAAACCGAATTGTAACTGGAGCTCATTATGGATTAATAGACTGGCTGGCTCAGCGCGTTACTGCTGTTGTGATGGCAATTTATATTCTATTAGTATCTACGTTATTACTTATTTTTTCGCCAGATGAATATAGTAGTTGGAAAACAATATTCTCAAATCAATGGGTGCGCATTGTTACTTTAATTTTTTTCATAAGTCTTTGTTGGCACGCCTGGGTTGGGATTCGTAATATTTTAATGGATTATATTCACAAAACTAATATACGTCTGACTATTCAGGTGTTGGTCATTTTTTCATTATTTTTTTATGCCGTGTGGGCTATTGAAATCATGTGGGGTTAGTTAATATGGCAATAGTAAAAAGAAAATTTGATGTGGTTATAGTTGGAGCAGGTGGTGCTGGGATGCGTGCTGCCCTGCAGTTGTCGGAAGCAGGATTTAATGTTGCAGTTTTGTCTAAAGTTTTTCCTACTCGTTCACATACTGTAGCAGCGCAAGGAGGAATCGCTGCATCGCTAGGTAATGTAACTGAGGATAATTGGCACTGGCATATGTATGACACGGTAAAAGGTTCTGATTACCTCGGTGATCAAGATGCCATTGAATTTATGTGTCGCCAGGCAAGTGAAGTGGTCTACGAACTGGAGCATTTTGGAATGCCATTTGATCGGCTGGAGAACGGAAAAATATATCAACGGCCATTTGGAGGGCAGTCTCAGAATTTTGGAGGAGCACAAGCAACGCGCTCCTGCGCTGCAGCAGACCGTACTGGACATGCCTTATTGCATACATTATATCAACGTAATGTACATGCTAATACCCAGTTTTTTGTTGAATGGATGGGGCTAGATTTGATCCGGAATGAGCAGGGGGATGTAACTGGAGTAACAGCACTTGAAATGGAAACAGGGAATGTTGTAGCGCTGCAGGCACGGGCAGTATTGTTGGCTACAGGAGGTGGTGGTCGTGTTTTTCAGGCCAGCACTAATGCTTTTATAAATACGGGTGATGGTCTTGGTATGGCGGCGCGTAGTGGGGTTCCGCTGGAAGATATGGAATTCTGGCAGTTTCATCCCACCGGAGTATATGGAGCAGGTGTGCTTATTAGTGAAGCAGTGCGCGGAGAAGGCGGGTACCTTCTCAATAAGGATGGCGAGCGTTTTATGGAGAGATATGCGCCTAACGCGAAAGATCTTGCAAGTCGCGACGTGGTCTCGCGTGCGCTGACAATGGAAATTAAAGAAGGGCGAGGCTGTGGAAATAATGCGGACCATTTGTTACTAAAACTTAATCACCTTGATGCAGATGTTATAAATAAGCGGTTACCCGGTATTCGTGAAATTGCTATTAAGTTTGCTCAGGTGGATCCAATTGATGAACCAATTCCAGTAATACCTACGGCACATTACATGATGGGTGGAATTCCCACAAATTTATACGGGCAGGTAGTCGCTCCATATAAAACAGGACCTGAGGAAGTGGTGCAGGGATTATATGCAGTTGGTGAGTGCGCCTGTCTCTCAGTTCATGGGGCCAATCGCCTAGGAACTAATTCATTGCTTGATATCATCGTATTTGGACGAGCTGCCGGAAAACAGATTATTGAGGATTTGAAAAAGAATCCACATCATAAGAAATTGAATGAAGCTGCCATAGACAGGTCATTAACTCGGCTTGATCGGCTGGATAATCAAAAGGACGGTGAGAATGTAGCTCAGGTTGGTGAGGCTTTACGCAAGACCATGCAGGAGCATTGTGGAGTATTTCGTTTTCCTGATTTGTTGAAAGAAGGCGTAGTAAAAATAAATGAGATCTCTGAGCGGGTAGAACATACTGAAATTAAGGACAAAAGCAAGGTATTTAATACTGCACGAGTGGAAGCGTTAGAGCTTAATAATCTGGTAGAGGTCGCCTTGGCTACCATGGTGTCAGCAGAAGCACGTAATGAAAGTCGCGGCGCCCATGCTCGTGAAGATTTTCCTAAACGGGATGATGATAAATGGCTTAAGCATACGCTGTACTTTAGCGAAGGTCGGCGGCTAGATTATAAGCCAGTTCGCTTAAAGCCACTAACTGTGGAATCTTTCCCACCTAAAGCGAGAACTTACTAAATATTTAAGTAATAGTTATTATATAATGGATTAATATAGATATTTATCTTGTTGTTTTAATGGTATTTTAATTAATTTTTATTTGGGGTTACGTATGCGTTTTTCAATTTACCGGTTTGATCCTGATAAGGACGAGAAGCCTTATATGCAGGACTACGATATCCAGCTGGATCCGGCTGATAAAATGTTGCTTGATGTGTTAATACGTATTAAGACGGTTGATGACAGCCTAAGCCTGCGCCGGTCGTGTAGGGAGGGTGTGTGTGGTTCAGACGGGATGAATATTAATGGACGTAATGGGTTAGCTTGTATTACGCCAGTTGCCGGTTTAAAAGAGCCGGTAGAGCTACGGCCTCTTCCAGGATTGCCTGTAATACGTGATTTGATAGTGGATATGACCCAATTTTTCAAGCAATATCGGTCAGTTACACCTTATCTTGTTAATAATGATCCACCCCCAGAAACTGAACGGTTACAATCACCAGAAGAAAGGGCAGAACTTGATGGCGCATATGAGTGTGTGCTTTGTGCCTGTTGCACCACAGCATGCCCCTCATTCTGGTGGAATCCTGATAAATTTGTTGGTCCTGCCGGATTGTTACAGGCATATCGCTTCCTTGCCGATAGTCGTGATCAGGCAACAGCTGAGAGGCTGGACGATCTTGAGGACCCATACCGTCTGTTCCGCTGTCATTCTATTATGAACTGCGTCGATACCTGTCCTAAGGGGTTAAATCCAACCAAAGCTATAAACAAAATAAAGGGTATGATGGTAAAAAGAACAGTATGAAAGAATTGGACCGTATACGCTGGCGCTGCCGTCGAGGTATGCTTGAGCTAGACATTGTGTTGCAGGGGTTTGTGGATAAGCATTATATGCAGCTTAATGATATTGAATTGAAGGACTTTGATACATTGCTGAGTCTTCCTGATAATGATTTATGGGATATGATTACGTCCAAGAAGAAAGTGGAAGATATAAAACTGCAACCTGTATTACAACTTTTACAGATAAGTTGATTCAATCTTTGATGATTGTTCAATAAGCATTAAATAGTGGAGATGTTATATGGATCAAAAAAAAGTAGCCAAGCTGAACCTGGAAAATAATGAGCTACCCGCCGAATTTCCGATTCTATCAGGGAGCATGGGACCTGATGTAATAGATATTCGTAAATTACATGCGAAGAGTGGCATGTTCACTTATGATCCAGGTTTCCTTTCTACAGCCAGTAGCAGTTCTGAAATAACCTTTATTGATGGTGAAAAGGGAATATTACTTTATCGGGGCTATCCAATTGAGCAGCTAGCTGAGCATTGTGATTTTATGGAAGTGTGCTGGTTGCTAATGAAAGGCGAGTTGCCCACAGCTGATGAAAAAGACTCATTTGTAAAATCAATTAATGCGCATTCTATGGTTAATGAACAACTGATAAAATTTTATCAGGGGTTTCGTCGTGATGCTCACCCAATGGCTGTGACAGTAGGAGTAGTTGGTGCATTATCGGCATTTTACCATGAGGCCTTGGATGTTTCGGACTCACAAAATCGTGAGGATTCAGCTATTCATCTAATTGCAAAGTTACCAAATATTACGGCGATGGCATATAAATATAATCTTGGTCATCCTTTCAATTATCCACAGAATCATCTTAGCTATGCTCAAAATTTTATGCATATGATGTTTGCTGTTCCTGCTGAGGAATATCAGCCTAATCCTGTTTTAGCACGGGCGTTAGATCGAATTTTAATTCTGCACGCTGATCACGAGCAGAATGCTTCTACATCGACTGTTCGCTTGGCTGGGTCCAGTGGAGCAAATCCATTTGCTTGTATCTCTGCGGGTATTGCCTGTCTATGGGGGCCGGCTCATGGTGGAGCCAATGAAGCATGCTTAAATATGCTAGAAGAGATTGGAGATGAGTCCCGTATCAGCCAGTATATTACTCGGGCAAAAGACTCAAATGACAGTTTCAGGTTAGTGGGATTTGGTCATAGGGTATATAAGAATTTTGACCCTCGAGCAAAGCTGATGCGTGAAACTTGTCATGAAGTGCTAGATGAGCTGGGATTACAGGATGATCGGTTGTTCAAACTTGCGATGCAATTAGAGAAAATTGCATTGGAGGATGAATACTTTATTTCAAGAAAACTCTACCCAAATGTAGATTTTTATTCTGGCATTGTTCAGCGTGCACTGGGCATTCCGGCATCTATGTTCACCGCAATATTTGCTACTGCACGTACAGTAGGATGGGTTGCCCAGTGGAGTGAGATGATTTCTGATCCTGAGCAGAAAATAGGGCGTCCACGCCAACTATATACTGGTAAGAGCACACGAAAAGTATTGCCAATTTCAGAACGCACATAATATGTTCTGCTAGTTTTCTCTAAAATAAGCCTGTAATTATGATTAAGGAACTATTTAAGACTTCAGTGTTATATGGTGCGAATGCGCCATTTATTGAAGAACTTTATGAGAATTATCTGCAATGCTCAACTTCGGTTCCACCAGAATGGCGTGGATACTTTGACGGATTACAGCTAGGGAAAGGTGAGATTGAGAAAGATGTTCCACACAGTTCAGTAATTGAGTCATTTATCCGGGTAGAGAAAGAGAGACGCAAGCGCGGCCACAGTTCATCTCAATATGCGCAGGATAATATAGATGAACGAAAGCAAATATCGGTATTACAGATGATCAACGCTTTCCGTTTTCTTGGGGTGCGTCAAGCTAATCTTGATCCGCTTAAGCAGTTACAGAAGCCATATATTCCTGCACTTGATCCAGAATTCTACGGATTAACTGAAGAAGATATGGGCACCGTATTTAATACGGGTTCACTGGTTGCTCCGGAATTTTTGCCTTTAAGAGAAATTTTGCAATTACTTCAGCGTATCTACTGTAGAAACATTGGAGTAGAGTACATGTACATCACTGATACAGAGCAGAAGAGGTGGATACAGGCCCGCCTGGAAGGAACACACTCTCAGCCAGATTTTCCTAATGATTATAAGTTACATATTCTGGAACGTATCTGTGCAGCAGAGGGATTGGAAAAATATCTGCATACCCGTTATGTGGGGCAGAAGCGTTTTTCTGGTGAAGGGGGTGAAAGTATAATTCCGTTGTTAGATAATTTATTACAGCGTGCAGGGAAAATGAAAGTACAGGAAGTAGTTATTGGGATGGCCCATCGAGGGCGGCTCAATGTGCTAGTAAATATTTTAGGTAAAATGCCGGCTAATTTGTTCAAAGAGTTTGAGAATGAGCATGTTCAAGAATTGACTGCGGGAGATGTTAAGTATCACCAGGGGTTTTCTTCATCCATATCAACTCCTGGTGGAACTATGCGGGCAACATTGGCATTTAATCCGTCTCATCTTGAAATTGTTAATCCTGTTGTGGAAGGTTCGGTACGTGCTAGGCAACATCGTTTACTTGATAAAAAGGGTGAAATGGTACTGCCAGTATTGCTGCATGGTGATGCCGCATACTCCGGTCAGGGGGTAGTGATGGAATCACTAAATCTATCCCAGACTCGTGGTTATGGTACTGGTGGAACGGTACACGTCATCATTAATAATCAGATTGGCTTTACCACATCAGACCCTCGAGACTCACGTTCCACATTGTATTGTACGGAAGTTTCGAAAATGATTGAAGCTCCGATATTTCATGTTAATGGTGATGATCCTGAGGCAGTAGTAATGGTGACGGAAATTGCTCTAGATTTCAGGATGAAATTTAAGAAAGATGTAGTCATAGATATGGTATGTTTTCGTCGGCTTGGCCACAATGAGCAGGATGAGCCAATGGTAACGCAACCACTGATGTATAAAATTATTGACCAACATCCTGGTACACGTAAGCTTTATGCTAATAAATTAGAAATTCAGGGAATCATTGCAGCCGGTGAAGCTGACGTGATGCTTTCCAGCTATCGTGACAGTATGGACTCAGGAATTAATCCTAATAAGACTATATATAATGGAAAAAAATATTCTGGTGCGACGCAATGGGCACCTTATCTGAAGTCAGTTAAGTGGAATCAGAAAGTAAAAACGGGTATGTCCATGAAGAAGATCAAGCATCTGGCTAAGCGTCTTACAGACATACCTGAAACTTTCCATTTGCATTCTCGAGTCAAAAAAATTATTGACGATCGTCGTTTGATGGGTGAAGGTAAATTATTTTTGGATTGGGGTATGGCAGAGAACCTTGCTTATGCGGGACTTCTGAGTGATGGGTTTCCTATACGAATTTCCGGGCAGGATTCGGGGCGAGGAACATTCTTTCACCGGCACGCAGTACTACATAATCAAAGTGTAAAGCAGTTAGATGACAGTACTTATATCCCGCTTCGTCATATTTCACCAGAACAACCAGATATTGGGATTATTGATTCTATGCTTTCAGAAGAAGCAGTTTTGGCTTTTGAATATGGCTATACGACAGCGGCACCTAATGATCTTGTAGTTTGGGAGGCACAATTTGGAGACTTTGCTAATGGTGCACAGGTAGTGATTGATCAGTTTATTGCATCCGGAGAAGCAAAATGGGGCCGGTTATGTGGACTGGTAATGATGCTTCCTCACGGATATGAGGGACAGGGTCCTGAGCATTCTTCGGCCCGGCTTGAGCGTTACCTGCAATTATGTGCAGAATACAATATGCAGGTTTGTGTGCCGTCAACTCCGTCTCAAATGTTTCACCTATTACGGCGTCAGATGATTCGTAAGATACGTAAGCCACTTATAATCATGAGCCCAAAAAGTATGTTACGCCAGAAAGAATCAGTATCTAGTCTAGAGGACTTGACTGACGGAGAATTTCAGCCTGTTATCCCAGAGACTGAAGAACTTAAACTTAAAAAAATAAGACGTATTATTGTCTGTAGCGGAAGGGTCTATTACGATCTGTTAGCTTTCCGTAAGTCTCATAAAATTCAAGACATAGCAATTGTCCGCATCGAACAGTTATACCCATTTCCTCATGAAGAATTTCAGGCCGAAGTTGCTCGTTTTGAGCAGGCAAAAGACGTGCTGTGGTGCCAAGAAGAGCCAGGAAATCAGGGTGCATGGCACCGAATTCAGCATTATTTGTTGCGACATCTTGGGCTTAATCAAGCCCTTTGTAATGCAATGCGTCCTTCCTCAGCATCACCTGCTGTGGGTTATTTGGCAAAGCATAATTTTCAGAAAAAGGAATTGATTGAGACGGCATTTCGCGAGAGAATTTAACATAAAGGAATAGCCATGCAAGTTGAAGTAAAAGTTCCGGTTTTATCTGAGTCAGTAGCAGAGGCTACTCTCGTTTCTTGGAATAAAAAGAAGGGAGAGTATGTTGAGCGCGACGAGAATCTAATAGATATCGAAACTGATAAAGTTGTAATGGAATTACCGGCACCGGTATCCGGCAAATTAACAAGAATTATTAAGGGAGATGGCGCTACAGTAGTTAGTAGTGAGCTTATTGCTACCATAGATTCTGAGGCTATGGCTCCTCCTAAAAAAGGAACAACTACTAGTAAGAAATCTACTAAGACAGAAAAATCTGTGATGATGCCGGCGGCTAAGAGAATAGCTGCAGAGAGAAATCTTGGTACAGATGAGGTCAGTACGATTCGTGGCAGTGGTCGTGGGGGGCGTATTATAAAAGAAGATATAGCTGAACATGCAGGGCCACAGTCTGTTCAGGAAACTACTGCAGATGAGGAGGTCCTGCTAGCAAGTAGTGATCGGCCTGAAAAACGTGTGGCTATGTCTAGATTACGTTTGCGTATTGCTGAGAGGATGGTTCAGTCACAATCTACGGCAGCAATCCTTACAACGTTTAATGAAGTAGATATGCAAGCAATAATAGATTTTCGTGCCCGATATAAAGAAAGGTTTAAGAAAGAGCATGGAGTAAAGCTTGGGTTTACCTCATTTTTTGTTAAAGCTGTAGTAGCAGCATTAAAAAAATTTCCTATTGTTAATTCTTCGGTGGATGGTAAAGATATTATTTATCATGGGTATTACGATATTGGTATTGCAGTTGGGAGCCCGCGTGGATTAGTTGTGCCGATTCTTCGTGATGCGGACCGCCTTTCACAAGCCGAGATCGAAAAACAGATTAATGATTTTGGTCAAAGAGCTAAGGAAGGTAAGCTTAAGATCGAAGAATTAACGGGGGGGACTTTTTCTATTACAAATGGCGGTGTGTTTGGTTCGATGCTTTCTACCCCCATTATTAACCCTCCGCAAAGTGCAATTCTAGGTGTTCATGCCATTAAAGAGCGTCCGGTAGCAATAAATGGTCAAGTTGTAATTCGTCCGATGAACTACCTTGCGCTATCTTATGACCATAGGATTGTAGATGGACGTGAAGCAGTGCTTTCTCTTGCAGCAATGAAAGAGACGCTCGAGTCTCCGATGAGTCCGTTATTAGAAGATTAATTTACAATAATCATTAATAAACAATAAACTATACTATATAGCTAGTATTTAACATTAACTTATAAGAATATAAAATGACTCAAATTTTTGATGTAGTTGTGATCGGAGCAGGTCCCGGAGGCTATGTAGCAGCAATTCGTTGTGCCCAATTAGGGCTCAAAACGGCTTGTATTGATGAATGGAAAAACCCAAAGGGGAAAGCAAGCCTTGGTGGTACCTGTTTGAATGTAGGTTGTATTCCTTCGAAGGCTTTACTCGAATCTTCAGAGAATTATGAGCGTGTTGCGCATAAATATTCTGCACATGGAATTACCGTGGAAGGTTTGTCAGTTGATGTCCCTGTAATGATTTCCCGTAAGGAAAAAATTGTGGAGGCATTTACTCGTGGTATCGCTATGCTATTTAAAAAGAATAAAGTTACCTCAATACATGGAAGAGGAAGGCTTGTTAAGGAGAAAAATTCTGAGGGAAGCTGGAGAGTTAATGTTCAGAATGGTGATAAAGAAGAGATAGTTGAAGCGAAATACGTAATTATTGCAACTGGCTCGGCACCACGCCAGTTACCATCTTTATTAATCGATAATAAATGTGTTCTTGATAATGAAGGGGCACTGGCACTGGCCGAAGCACCTAAAAGGTTAGGAATAATTGGTGCGGGTGTGATTGGTCTGGAAATGGCTAGCGTCTGGCGGAGACTCGGATCAGAAGTAACTATTCTTGAAGCAATGCCAGGGTTTCTTTCAGCTGTTGATGAACAGGTTGCAAAAGAAGCAAAAAAGATATTTACAAGAGAGCTAGGACTAGAGATACAGACAGGGATTAACATTACTAAGATTAAACCTACTGAAAATATAGTCACGGTGGAGTATCTTGATTCCGAGAATAAAGAACAGAAGCTAGAAGTGGATAAACTGATTGTATCGGTTGGCAGAGTTCCAAATTCTGCTAATCTAGGCGCAGATTCCGTTGGCTTACAAATTGATGATGGTGACCGCATTCAAGTTGATACGCACTGTCGCACTAATCTATTAAATGTATATGCTGTAGGTGATGTTGTCCGAGGGCCAATGCTGGCACACAAAGCTTCAGAAGAAGGTGTGGCAGTGGCAGAGGAAATTGCCGGGAAGATAGCGGGTCAGGAAAAAGAGCTTCCCGCAGTGAATCTGGATGCCATACCATGGGTAATTTATACATCACCAGAGATTGCTTGGGTAGGTAAAACAGAGCAGGAATTGAAAATGTCTGGAGTTAAATACAAAGCAGGGCAGTTCCCATTTATGGCAAATGGACGCGCACGTGCACTAGGTGAAACTAATGGGTTTATTAAAATCCTTGCGGATGCGGATACGGATCGAATTCTTGGTGTGCACATGATTGGCCCCTATGTTTCAGAGATGATTTCTGAGGCAGTAGTAGCAATTGAATTTGCTGCTAGCAGCGAAGACTTGGCCCGCATTGTCCACGCCCATCCTTCTTTGTCTGAAGTTTTACATGAGGCGGCCTTAGCTGTGGACAAGAGAGCATTACATATTTAACGAAACTTTGGATCGAGTTATAGCTGTATTATCCATTACTATTTAAAGGAGGGGTAGGGAGCTATATTTTTTCAAAAAATACAAGGTTAAATTAGTGTTTGTCTTTCAGGAATTTTCCACGAGTTATTTGAGCATTAAGAAAAAATTTTTCCAGCGCTGCCCCGTCACCATCTTCCAGTATTTCATTCATACGTGCTAATTCGTTCTGATAGACCCTGATTTGTTGTAGTAATAGCCTGCGATTTGCAAGGCAAATATCTTTCCACATTTCAGGAGAGCTACTTGCAATACGAGTAAAATCGCGAAAACCGCTCCCAGCAAAATTAAGCAGTGTATCTTCATTCTTTTCAGTACTGTTTGAAAGCATATGGTTCATAAATGTGAATGCTAGAATATGAGGGAGGTGACTTGTCATAGCAAGCATTTCATCATGCTGATATGGGGACATTAATGAGGTATGTGCACCACACCCTTTCCATAGTTTTTGTATACTTTCTATTGAATCAATATCGGTTTCATCTGATGGTGTCAGGATTAAATTTTTATCTCTGAATAATTCAGCATTTGCTGCACTAGACCCACTAAACTCTGCCCCAGCAATCGGATGAGCCGGTACAAAATTTTTAAAATATTCTGGTATTGAAGAGCGGGCAGCTGCAATCACATTCTGTTTTGTACTCCCTACATCAGAAATAATTGTCTGAGGTTCGAGGTAGGGGTTAATTTTCTTAAGAATTTCGGCAGTTTGTCCAACCGGTACGGCAAGTAATACAAGATCTGCTTTATTCAGAGCTTGTGAATAATTATCTGAGATCTCGTCTATAATTCCAAGTTCCAGTGCTTGTTGCAGATTTTCTTTACTCCGGCCTAAACCAGTAATGTGCTTTACCAGTCCTGCTTTACGTAGCGAAAGTGCAAATGAACCGCCGATTAACCCGACACCAATAATTACCAATTTATTGATCATAGAATCTTTCATATTTTAAATGTATTTATTCCCGTATTAGCCTGATAAAGATTTATATCTCATACGTTATCAGACACCTAATTATATTAAAGATATTATTCTGGAGATAGAACTAACTCTCTTTAATTGCGCTTTCAAGTAGCTGTAAAAATTTATTATTTTCAGATGCAAGGCCGACAGTAACACGTAGAAATTCTGGCATTTCATAAATACCAATTGGGCGAACGATAATCCCTCTCTGTAAGAGATACTGATAGACAGCAGCAGTTTTGCCGTTTTCCACTTTGAAACTAAGGAAATTTCCATAGGATGGAATATAGGTTAGGCCAAGCTGGCGAAGGCCAGTGGTTATCTGAAGCATTCCTGCCTGATTAAGAGCATAGGAACGTTTAACAAATTCTGTGTCATTTATTGCTGCTAAAGCTCCAGCAAGCCCGATACTATTAACATTAAAAGGTTGGCGTATCCGATTCATTAACCCGGAGAGCTGAGCATGTGCAAGTCCGAATCCGATACGGACACCCGCCATGCCATAAATTTTAGAAAAAGTACGTGTAATAAGTAGATTTGGAAAAATATCTAACCATTTAATAGTGTCAACTCTTGATGTATCTGGGAGATATTCATTGTAAGCCTCATCCAATATTACCAGTACATCACGTGGAATATGTTCTAAAAATCTTAGGACATCTGGTGCGGGCACAAATGTGCCAGTTGGATTATTAGGATTAGCAATAAATACTATACGTGTATCAGGAGTTATAGCATCCAGCATCGCATCGATATCGTGACCATAATTTTTAGCAGGAACCACTATTCCAGTTGCACCTGTGGCTTGGGTCACAAGAGGATAAACGGCAAAAGCATGCTGAGAAAAAACTGCGGACGTTCCAGGGTTCAGAAATACTCGGGCCGCCAACTCTAGCACATCATTTGATCCATTTCCAAGTACGATCTGCTCACTATTTACAGCATATTTTTTAGATAATGTATTTTTTAATTCAAAGCCATTCCCATCAGGGTAACGCATCACCTCATTCAGCGCATTTTCCATTGCTTCAAGTGCAAGGGGACTAGTCCCGAGCGGATTTTCATTCGATGCAAGTTTTATAATAGAAGATTCATCAAGCCCCATTTCTCGTGCCAACTCACAAATAGGTTTTCCCGGTTGATAGGGTGCAATAGAATGTATATATTCAGGGGCAAGATCACACAGATTCATAGAGCCGGTACCATTAAGAGATGAAAGTCAGATACTAAAAAAATAAAAAGTAGAAAATAACATAGTTATGTTTCTACCTGACATATAAAATATAGTTATGCTGAAGGGTAAGACCCTAATACCTTCAGGAAGTTTGCTTTTTCCCGTATTTCATCTAATGCTTTTGAGACTTTTTCATCTTGTTGATGACCCCTAATATCTGCAAAAAAAACATATTCCCATAGATCGGAACGGGAAGGGCGGGATTCTAAACGACTCATACTTACACCATGCTGTGCAAGAGGCGATAATAATTCATGTATTGCACCGGGGCGATTCCTAGATGACATGGCTAGTGATGTTTTGTCATTACCAGATGGGGCAACATCCTGAGTACCAATTACTAGGAAGCGAGTAGTATTTCTAGGATCGTCTTCAATATTTTCAGCATATATAGATAATTTGTATACTTCGGCAGCTTTTTTACTGGCGATAGCAGCAACATTCATATCATCGGCAGCAATCATCGCTGCATGAGCATTGCTTGCTGCAACAACTCGTTTTGCCTGTGGGAGAGGAAAATTTGTATTTAACCATTCATGACATTGCGCCAGTGACTGAGGGTGAGAATAGATCTTTTCTATTTGCCCTGGATCAGTATGTAGAGCAAGTAAGCATTGGTGTATAGGTAATAGAACTTCTCCACAAACTTTTAATGAGGTTTGTAATAATAAGTCTAATGTTTTTCCAACTACACCCTCATTAGAATTCTCCACAGGAACTATTCCATAACTTGCCATGCCAGATTCGACTTTATGAAATACTTCATCTATCGATGCGCATGGAACCGCCGTTACTGATTTACCAAAACGATTTAATACGGCTTCTTCTGAAAATGTCCCTTTTGGGCCGAGATAAGTCACGCTCATAGGCTTTTCCATGGAGCGACACAATGACATTATTTCTGTAAATAATTGGGTAACATACTTTGGAGAGAGAGGTCCCGCATTAAGTTTCTGTAGTCGGTCTAGAACCTGCGCTTCCCGATCAGGGCGATAGATTTCTCCTTGTTTCTTAGCCTGCCCAATCTGCTTCGCAAGATCAGCACGCGTATTGACAAGTCTGAGCAATTCATCATCAATCGCATCAATTTCATTACGCATTTTATTAAGTTGATCAGCCATTAAAAATTAATTCCTTGTTAATAAAGATCAGTCAGCCAGTGCAGGTAAATATCTTACCATCAGAACACCGGGAATTAATCTAAGTTTTTCTATTGCCTTCTGTGGAGCAGGACTATCCACATCCACTAAAGTATAAGCCATCTCACCACGGGATTTATTACCCATATTGCGAATATTAAGCCCTGCATTTGCCATACCAGTAGAAATTTGTCCCAGCATATTCGGCATATTAGAATTAGCCACTGCTATCCTATAGGGAGATTCTCTCTCTACTGTTAAATTTGGAAAATTGACAGTATTAGTGATATTTCCGTTTTCCAGATAATCAATAGTTTGCTTTACCACCATTATCGAGCAGTTTTGCTCTGCTTCTAGAGTAGAGGCTCCCAAATGAGGCATTGTAATTACTGCCGGATGATGCTGAAGTTTTTGACTGGGAAAATCGCAAACATAATATTTTATTATCCCAGATTCGATTCCTGTTAAAACTGCATCTTCATCAACAATACCATCACGGGAAAAATTAAGCAGGATCATTCCCTTTTTCATATTCCTGACCTGCTTATCATTAATCAGGTGACGTGTTGCGTCAAGCAAAGGAACATGCAGTGTAACGAAGTTGCTGTGCTGCAGAAGATTCTCAATATTAAGTGATTTTTTTACTTCAGAGGAAAGATTCCACGCAGCATCTACAGTAATCTCAGGATCGTAACCGGTTACCCGCATACCAAGTCCGATAGCTGCATCTGCAACAAGTCTTCCTATAGCCCCCAATCCGATAACACCTAAGGTACGTCCTGGTAATTCTACGCCAGAAAATTGTTTTTTTCCTCTTTCTGCAAGTTTGTGAAGTGTGCTGCTACTACCTTTGAGATTCTCAGCAAAATGTATAGCAGGAATTAAATTTCTTGCTGCTAATAACATGCCGGACAATACAAGTTCCTTCACCGCATTTGCATTTGCACCGGGAGTATTAAAAACTGGAATTCCACGTACATTCATATCCTGTATTGGAACATTGTTAGTTCCTGCTCCAGCTCTTCCGATTGCCAAGACACTCTCAGGGATATCCATTCCAAGCATATTATGTGAGCGCACCAAGATTGCATCTGGTTCAGTAATTTGATTGCCAATGGTATAACGTTTCTCTGAAAAGAGATTCAGGCCCTTTGCAGAGATCTGATTGAGCGTATGCACTCGGAAAGCTTTATGTGAATGTTCAGGCATGATTGTTGGCAAACTCTTTCATAAAACTGACTAGGGCAAGAACGCCCTCAATTGGCATGGCGTTATATATAGAAGCACGCATTCCACCTATTGCACGGTGCCCTCTTAGCTGTATCAAACCGCAATCCTGGGCCTGTTTTAAGAACTCAGTATCCAAATCTGTATTCTTTAGCGTAAATGGTACGTTCATACGTGAACGGTCTGATTTTTCAACCGAACAATTATAAAAATCTGTTGTGTCAATTAAGTCATATAATAAAGAGGCCTTAGAAATATTTATTTTTTCAATCTCTTTCAGACCTCCTTTTTTATTTAACCATTCAAGTACTAACCCGGTAATGTAGATAGCATAAGTTGGTGGAGTGTTATACATAGAGGAGTTGTCGGCGTGAATTTTATAATTAAATACACTCGGTGTGTTTTGAACGGTTTCTCCCAATAAATCTTCACGCACAATGACAATGGTTAGACCTGCAGGGCCGATGTTTTTTTGAGCTCCGGCATAAATTAATCCGTATTTGGTGACATCCAGCGGCCGTGACAAAATATTAGAAGACATGTCGGCTACAAGTGGAATATTATTTTTTGAATAGGACAGGTCTGGTGTCCAGTTAAATTCCACACCACCGATAGTTTCGTTAGAAGTGTAATGTACGTAAGCTGCATTCTGGTCCAGCGCCCACTGGTCCTGTGTTGGAGCATAGGTATAACCGGAGTCCTCTGATGAAGCAGCAATATTTACATGACAATATTTTTGCGCTTCTTTGATAGCTTTTTTAGACCATATTCCGGTGTTGATGTAGTCAGCATTCTTTTTCTTTCGCAGCAAATTCATTGGCACCATTGAGAACTGGCTGGTAGCGCCGCCGGAGAGAAATAGTACTTTGTAGTTTTCAGGAATACTCGCTAATTCGCGCAGGTCAGCTTCAGTTTTCTGGACAACAGAAGTAAATTCTCTACCACGGTGGCTCATTTCCATGATTGACATGCCACTGTCATGCCAGTTCAGGATTTCATTACGTGCTTGTTTGAGTACTTCAGCAGGTAACACTGCGGGTCCTGCACTGAAGTTAAATATTCTTTCCACGATCAGAAAGCACTCCGTCTGTTAAATGTATTTTTTAACGCCTACATTTGGCAAGTTAATTTTTAATCTTCATCAGCTCCATCTACTATTTCTAGCCCAACGAGTTTGGTACCTTCATCCAGATTCATGAGTTTGACTCCCTGCGTGGCACGGGCCATCTTACGAATTTCTTTAACACGGGTGCGAGTCAGCACCCCTTTGTTGGAGATCAACATGATTTCGTCCAATTGCTTCACGAGTCTTGCGGTGACCACTTTACCGTTTCGTTCGCTGGTCCGGATCGAGATCATACCTTGGGTACCCCTACGATGGCGTGCATATTCGCTAATCGGAGTGCGTTTACCAAATCCGTTTTCAGTTGCTGTTAGTACCGACAATTCCTCATCTTCAGCAACTAGCAGGGAGATGACCGTTTGCCCTGCATTTAATTTCATTCCGCGGACACCACGTGCGCTACGACCCATTGGGCGGACATCATTCTCATCAAATCGCATAGCTTTGCCACCGTCAGAGAACAACATCACATCATGTTTCCCTTCTGTAATTGCAACGCCAATTAGATAGTCTTCATCATCTAAAGATAATGCAATGATGCCACCTACACGCGGACGAGAGAATCTAGATAGTGAGGTTTTCTTCACAGTGCCCATTGAAGTGGCCATGAAGACAAAACGATCTTCATCAAATTCTTTAACTGGGAGAATAGCATTTATCTTTTCTCCCTCTTCTAGTTTTAATAAATTAACAATTGGTTTTCCGCGTGACCCACGTCCACCTTGCGGCACGTTATACACTTTAATCCAGTAGACCCGCCCTCGGTTTGAAAAACAAAGTATATAATCATGCGTATTGACGATAAACATATTGTCAATGAAGTCTTCTTCCTTCGTTTTAGTCGCCTGTTTACCTCGCCCACCGCGTTTTTGAGCCCGATAATCCTGCAGTGGTTGTGATTTAATATAGCCAGTATGGGAAAGCGTTACGACCACATCTTCTGGCGTTATGAGATCTTCCATACTTAAATCTTGGGTGTCGATCACAATCTCACTACGACGTTTATCCCCGAACTGTTTTTTAATTGCAGCTAATTCTTCAGCAATAATTTTTGTGATTAGCTCGGCCTTAGCAAGGATATTCAGGAGATTAGCAATTTTTTCCATTATATCTTTGTACTCAGAGACTATTTTATCTTGCTCCAGCCCAGTGAGGCGTTGTAAGCGCAGTTCTAGAATTGCCTGGGCCTGTGAACTAGATAAACGATAACCTTTTCCAGATAAGCCAAATTCTGGGGCCAGCCCATCCGGACGAAATTCTTCAGCTTTAACGGAACTACGGGCGAGCATCTCCTTCACCAATTTGGACCGCCAAATTCTTGTCATTAACTCTTTCTTAGCAACTGCTGGGGTAGGAGATTTTTTGATTAATACGATGACCTCATCAACGTTGGACAGTGCAACAGCTAATCCTTCTAGTAGGTGGCCACGCTCACGTGCTTTTTTCAGTTCAAACTTGGTACGCCGTGTTACTACTTCACGACGGTGACTCAAAAATGCTTCTAGCATCTGCTTGAGATTAAGCACTAACGGGCGCCCATTTAGCAGGGCAACCATATTCATACCAAAGGTATCCTGTAGCTGTGTTTCCTTATACAGATTATTTAGTATTATTTCAGCAACCTCGCCGCGTTTTAGTTCAATTACTATACGCATGCCGGATTTATCTGATTCATCCCGCAAATCAGAGATTCCTTCAATCTTTTTGTCACGAACCAGTTCGCTAATACGGATTAGGAGGTTTGCTTTATTTACTTGGTAGGGAAGCTCATCAACAATTATGCTTTGGCGGTTACCCTTTTCTAGATCTTCAAAATGTGTGCGTGCACGCATTACCACACGCCCACGCCCAGTCTGATAGCCGGCCTTGACTCCTACAACCCCATAAATAATGCCAGCAGTCGGAAAGTCCGGCGCCGGTATGTGTTCAATAAGTTCATCTATACTGAGGTCTGGGTTTTTAAGTAATGCCAGACAGGCTGCCACTACCTCGCCCAGATTGTGCGGAGGAATATTTGTTGCCATGCCAACTGCAATGCCGGAAGAACCGTTAATCAGTAGGTTAGGAATTCTTGCTGGAAAGACTACTGGTTCTTTTTCAGAACCATCATAATTTGGAACAAAATCTACCGTTTCTTTTTCAATATCCGCCAGTAATTCATGGGCAATTCGCGACATACGTATTTCTGTGTAACGCATTGCCGCAGCATTATCACCATCAATAGAGCCAAAGTTGCCCTGGCCTTGTACTAAGGTATAACGTAAGGAGAAATCCTGCGCCATACGAACTATAGTGTCATAAGCTGCCGTATCACCATGAGGATGATATTTACCAATAATGTCACCGACAATACGTGCAGATTTTTTGTAGGGGCGATTCCAGTCATTCGAGAGCTCGTGCATCGCGAGCAGGGCACGTCGGTGAACTGGCTTTAAGCCGTCACGTGCATCCGGTAGCGCACGCCCTACAATAACGCTCATAGCATAATCTAGATAGGAGAGACGCATCTCCTCTTCAAGGCTGACGGGGATGGTTTCTTTTGCGAATTGATCCATTATTGTATTTCTCTATTAGAAACAGTAAGTAAGGATATTAATAGTACGCTAGATAAGGCTGCTAGATAAGGCTATATAAGACACTGTAATTCTACCATATTAAGCCTGTTTAAGTCACCTGAATAATCTATAAGCTAGAGCTTAAAAAAAGCAGCTAATTTGTTATAAATTAGGAAATAAAATGCCATAAACAATACAAAATTAAGTTGTGTAATAATGTGATGTGAAAAGCACTGATTCTTGCCTCTGGTTGTTACAGGAAAACTCGGCTCTAAATTTAATATATAAAGAATGGACAGCACCCAAATTGATACGATAATCGAGGCCCGCTGGATAATTCCAGCAGAGCCTTATGGCTTAGTGCTTGAAAATCATGCTATTGCTATTGACAAGGGTGTGATTCAGGCAGTCTTGCCAGCTTCTGAGATCAGTCGGCAGTTTTCTCCTGTAGAACATGTTGTTTTGCCTCAGCACGTTCTTATTCCGGGGTTAATCAACCTTCATACCCATGCAGCTATGGCACTGGTTCGTGGGCTAGCTGATGACCTGCCATTGATGGAATGGCTGAATGATCATATCTGGCCGGCAGAGATTAAGCATGTGAACGAAGATTTTGTATTGGATGGAACTAATCTTGCCTGTATTGAAATGTTGAAAGGGGGCACTACCTGTTTTAATGATATGTATTTTTTCCCGAAAGAATCTGCAAAGGCTGTGTTAGCTTCAGGGATGAGGGGGGCAATTGGTATGCTTACAATTGATTTCCCAACAGCTTATGCAAATGATTCGGAAGATTATTTGGCTAGAGGGTTGGCGATGAGGGATGAATACCGTCATTATCCTCTATTATCTTTTTGTTTCGCACCGCATGCACCCTATACGGTAAGTGATAAGACGCTTATTAGTATTCTGACTTATGCGGAGCAGCTTGATTTACCCGTTCATATGCGTCTGCATGAGACTGAAGCGGAAATTAAGCATAGTTTAGAAAATTTCGGCATACGCCCCCTCGCACGATTGCATCAATTGGGACTGTTATCTCCTGGCCTCATTGGAGTTAACATGATCCACCTTGCTGAGGAAGAGATTGAATTGATAGGAAGTCAGGGTTGTAGTGTTGCACACTGTCCGTCATCCAATCTGAAGCTTGCTAACGGATATTCACCGGTTTCTGCCCTTCTGAGGCAGGGTATTAATGTAGGGCTGGGAACTGACGGCGCCGCCAGTAACAACCGGCTGGATATGTTTGGGGAAATGCGGCTTACAGCTTTGCTTGCTAAAGGGCAAAGTAATAGGGCAGATGAGCTGCCAGCATATCAGGCCTTACAAATGGCCACGCTTAATGGCGCAAAGGCTCTGGGACTAGGTGATCGTATTGGTTCGTTGGTGAAAGGTAAGATGGCGGATATTACTGCGGTTGATTTCTCAGCACCGGAACTTTCTCCCTGTTATGATCCAGTTTCTCATCTTGTTTATTCGGCTGGACGTGAGCACGTGAGTAATGTCTGGGTAGATGGTAAAATACTTGTAAAGGAAGGAAAGCTAACAACTTTGAATGAGCAAGAAATTTCAGCAAAAGCTCTTTTCTGGGAAAATAGAATTAAAATTAAGAAAAATGGATAACAATATAGAAAATAAAGTAAATGCAGATCCAGCTGAGCTGGAAAAATTTAACCAGCTCGCACATAATTGGTGGGACCCTAATAGTGAATTTAAGCCCTTGCATGAAATTAACCCGCTGAGGCTAAATTACATTGATGAGCTATCAGGACTCTCTGGTAAGGAGGTGCTTGATGTCGGTTGTGGTGGAGGAATCCTGTCAGAGAGTATGGCGGAGCGCGGAGCCAATGTGACAGGAATTGACCTGGGGGATAAGCCGCTTAAAATTGCTAAATTGCATTTATTAGAGTCTGGTAACAAAGTGGACTATCGTCAAGTTGCGGTAGAAGACCTGGCAAAAGAACAACCCCATCATTATGACGTTGTGACCTGTATGGAAATGTTGGAGCATGTACCAAACCCAGAAAGTATTGTGCATTCTTGCGCCAAACTGACTAAACCTGGGGGGTGGACTTTTTTTTCAACGTTAAATCGTAATCCGAAGTCCTACCTGTTGGCAGTAGTTGGTGCAGAATATGTATTAAACCTGTTGCCACGGGGTACGCATGATTACATAAAATTCATTAAGCCATCTGAGCTAGCGCGTATGGCCCGTAGGACTGGGTTGGAAATGGAAGGAATTACGGGCATGACCTACAACCCTTTCACGAAAGTGTACTCATTAGGTAAGGATTCGAGTGTGAATTATATTATGGTGTATCGCGCCTAATATCTACGGGGATATAGCAACTCTGTTTCTTAAGTACAAAAATTAATTTTTCCTGTTTAATTCCTAGCTGGTCATCTTTTTATGATAAAAGCGGTTCTCTTTGATTTTGACGGTACGCTTGCTGATACCGCACCTGATCTAGGTCATGCACTTAATCGGCAGCGTATGAACCGTGGTATGTCGAGTCTTCCGATTGATCTGATTCGGACTGAGGCTTCTTCCGGTGCCCGTGGATTGCTAGGGCTGGGATTTAAGATTAAGCCAGGTGATCCTGACTATGAAGGAATGTGTAATGAATTCTTGAATTTTTACGAAGAGCGCCTGTGCCAGGATACTATATTATTTCCAGGGGTTAATGAGCTGTTGGATGAGATAGAGTCGCGCAATTTGCTCTGGGGTATTGTTACTAATAAGGCTAGAAGGTTTATAGATCCGCTTTTAGATCAGCTTGGGTTAACTACCCGCACCAACTGTGTGATTTGTGGGGGAGATACGGCTAATTTTAAGCCACATCCCGAGCCACTCTTAGCGGCAATTAATATATTAAATGTTGCTCCGTCCGAGTGTATCTACTTAGGCGATGACATCAGGGATGTGGAAGCAAGTCTGGCAGCGGGTATCGAGCCGATTGTTGCTATGTATGGTTACCTTGGAAGTTGTGGAGTAGCCCCGGAATCGTGGGGTGCGGAACATTTGATTGAACATCCTCAGGATTTATTCAGATATCTTTAAAATCTGTTAGAATCATCGAGTTGGCGGTTGAACTATCATGAAGGAGAGGAATCAAATAACCGTAAACATAGAATCCGGGGGCGACCTGGCTTCGACGTGGGTTTCAAAGCAACGCAGGGCATACCGAGGACCAGCTACCTCGTAAATACATCTGGAAAAAGCAATAATTGCAAACGAAGATAGTTACGCTCTAGCCGCTTAATCCGGTTAGACTCCGCACCGATGGGCCTCAACGTCGGGTCTGGCAACAGACAGTGGAGCCATTAGCGAGGATCGCACTTTGTAGGGTCACTTTGCATAGTGCTAAATAATAGGTGACTCGCCTGACTTCAGTTCGCCTGTTGACGGTTTTCAGGTCAAATTAAGAGCATGGCTAAGTATGTAGATCTGATTGTAGAGGATTTGCGGACGCGGGTTCGATTCCCGCCGCCTCCACCATTTTAGTGTTTTACCAAACACTATAAAGTACAAAAAGCCCTTATAAATAAACGCATAGGGGCTTTTTGTTGTCTGATGCAATCCTACCCAGTCTATTTCCCTATTGTTCCCAGTGTGGGAGACAGTTATATATTTATCTCAAAGGGAAAATGATACCGCACCTCGGAAGGTTAATAAAAAGCCTATTAAACGGTATGAGCGTGTTTTTAAAGTGCTAAATCATGGCTGCTGCTAGGGTTTTGGCAGATATCTATTAGCTAAAGTAAACTTTCAACTAAAACGTGTTTTGTTAATGAAGGATATCAGTATTGCTAGGATAGAAAAGTTTAAATATGGACTTATTTAATGCAAACGATAATACTAATCTACCATTTGTCTTGCCAGACAAGCCGGGATACAGTTTTAAATTTGATGAAGCTCTAAATGGTTTTTTTATTACAATTCCAAATGGAGAATTATTTTATTCAGAGAATTTTTTTGATAAGAAAATTAGTGACAGAAGTATTGAATATTTTTTAGAGAACGATTCGAATGATTGGAAGACTGCTAATTGGAGAGAATTGGACAAAGAGCAATTGTCACAAGTAAAATTTAAAAATATAGATTGGAATCACGACAAACTAAATATTTATGGAAAAGAAGTTTTTTTACCACGTTATACAGCTTGGTATGGAGACAATGACAAACCCTACACCTATTCAGGTTTAACATTACAGCCTAACGCTTGGAACAAAGGACTGTTGTTCATCAAAGACAAAGTTGACAAAGTTGCGAAGGTCCAATTTAACAGTGTTTTGATGAATTGGTACAGAGATGGAGAGGATCATATGGGTTGGCATAAAGACGATGAGAGAGAATTAGGAAAAAATCCAATTATTGGTTCTGTGAATTTCGGTGCTACAAGACGCTTTAAATTAAGACGGGTTGACAACCATAAAGAGAAGCTTGAGCTTCCTTTAAAAAATGGATCTTTTTTACTTATGCGTGGACAAATACAACATTTTTGGCAACACGGAGTACCGAAAGAATTAAAAATTAAAGAACTGAGGTTTAATTTAACATTTAGAATAATCAACTAATTTAAAATCCGTCTCTCCAATTTAGCCTATTCATTGCCATCCTGTTCCAACGCTAGCTTATATTGAAAAAGGTCATCTCGAAGTCGAGACTAATAAAGGCAAGAAGGTGACTTTCCAAGAAGGGGATTCATTTGTTGAAGTGCTTAAAACGATACATCGAGGCATAGCAATCGATGGGCCTGTTGAAATTGCTGTGTTCTACGCGGGCGTTACTTCTACACCCAATATGGTTCTAGCTGGTAGTGATGAGGCTTCAAAATATTGTAATAAGTAAGACTGGCTTAGGTCTCACTTTTAATGAGTAGTCAGGCAGCTCGATAATCCCTCTAACCAGAATCCTGATCTGTAAAACCACACAAAAACACCAGTTGTGCGGTAGCGAAAAGTAGTAAACGATAACGATTCACCTACGCCACAAAGGTTTGATAACAATAATGAAAAGATTTGGACCAGGCTTCTTAGTTACCGCCGCCTTTATTGGTCCGGGCAGCATTGCTACGGCAAGCGCCGCCGGCGCTAATTTCGGTTTTGTTTTACTCTGGGCGTTAGTGTTCTCCATAGTGGCCACCATTGTTCTTCAGGAGATGGCTGCAAGGCTAGGCCTTGTATCTGGAGAGGGATTGAGCCAGGCCCTGCGCACTACTTTTCAAAACCCGGTTATCAGCCGCTGTGCCGTTATTTTGGTGGTTGCTGCTATTGGGCTAGGCAATGCCGCTTACGAGGCCGGTAATATCTCTGGTGCCGCTATGGGCCTACAATCACTGACCGACATGCCTCTCTGGATCTGTGCTATTTTTATTGGCTCTGTTGGTGCTGTACTGCTCGGCACTGGGGCCTATCGATCTCTGGAGGCTCTCCTGATCCTGCTGGTATTGATAATGAGCGGCGTATTTTTATTTACTATGCTCATGATCGATGTAAATGTAAGTGCACTGCTATCTGGAGTGTTTACGCCCTCTATGCCAACTGGGTCTGCCATAACTGTTATTGCCCTAATTGGTACGACGGTGGTGCCCTACAATCTATTTTTGCACGCTAATCTGGTGCAGAAAAAATGGTGTGGTGTACCTATACGTCAGGCTATTACTGAGTCTCGCACTGACACCATTGTTTCTATCGGCTTAGGTGGTTTGATTACTCTGGCTGTGATGAGTACTTCTGCGGTGGCCTTTTTCCAAACTGGTGAGCAGTTTTCTTCGTCATCCCTAGCGACTCAATTGGAACCCGTTCTTGGGAGTGCTGCTAATGGTTTCTTTGCTTTTGGCTTGTTGGCGGCTGGTTTGACTAGTGCTATCACTGCGCCATTGGCGGCGGGCTTTGCGGTGAGTGGTGCTTTGGATTGGTCGACGGATTTTAGCGATAGGCGCTTTCGTGCTATTTGTATGTCGGTCCTATTTATTGGAACTCTTTTTTCTACAGTGGGTGCTAAGCCTATTATGGCGATTCTTTTTGCCCAGGCGGCCAATGGGCTACTGTTGCCGGTAACGGCTGTTTTCTTGCTGATCATTATGAACCGAAAAAATTTATTAGGTGAGTACCGTAATAGTTTTGTGAGCAATATATTGGGTGTTGCGGTGGTGATTACGGTGACAGGTTTGGGACTGTTCAATATTGCTAGATTGTTTTTTTAAGATTTAGGGTATCTGTTGAGTTAGCGCGGGGGTTAATAAACTCTGGTTAAGCCCTTCACCGCGCTTCCTATCTAGACAAATGCAATGGTAGTTATGCTATTTAATACGTTGCTTTAGTTGTTTATATAAGGTATATTTCTTAACTGAAACTATGTCTAATAATAACTATGTATCTATTAGGAAATTAATGAATATTAAAGTCGCTCCTCTATTTATCTCACTAGCACTAGCACTCCTATCTGGTAATGCACTTGCTGACCATGTAATAAAAAATTTGACAAAAAAGTTTGTGCCTAATGTAGTACATAACGCCTCCAACAAATTACTGGTAGCGATGTCTACTACTGCACTTCATCCTGTTAAAGAAAATCATAATTGGAATGGTCTCTATGTGGGTGCCTTTGTTGGCGGTGCTTCTGGTACTAACGTCAATACAACTACCCCCTATGACCATAAGACTGGTGTCCATTATGGAGCTGCTGGGTCTCAGAACTACAATACTAGGGTAAGCCCTATAGGTGGGGGTACGATTGGCTATAATTTTCGAATTGGGAAAACACCTTATATAGCCGGCTTAGAAGCTGAAGTAGGGCATTTCCGTTCGAAGGGGAAAAACAACGACATTAATTCATTATCTGCTGGTGACTCTCCCGCTAGTTACCACAAAACTAAAATGGGCGGTTCGTTTGGCTATGCTATGCTTGGCGGTCGTGTAGGGTATGCTCATAAGAAGACCCTCTTTTTTATTAAGGGTGGTGCAGTATTTACTAAACAGCAAAGTGGCTATAGAGACACATCTGCCTCAGGTGGTGGTATGGGTTCACCAATACAAGGGTGGTTGAACACTTCTAGTAGCAAAACAAGGGTAGGCTATGGCATTGGTTGCGGTATCGAACAAGCCCTTCCAGAAAATTGGTTTAAGCATGCTAAGCATTTTTCTATTAAGCTTGAATATCTCTACCTTGGTGTTGGGAGAAGTCAGACTTCTAGAGGTCATGATCCTGAAGATCCCGCAATTCTCGCTACTACCCGCGACACCACCTCAGGCATACACACTGCTAAGTTTGGTATCAACTTCAACTTCACTGGTATTTAGGCTTTAACACCTATTTTGTATAAGGTGTATTTCACGGTACATTTGCTGGTATCTTGAAAATAAAAAAATTATAGAGTGTTATTCTATAAGGGATTCAAGCTGTAATTCGATTCCCGCCGCGACCAGTCACTTGTTTTATACAGTCCAAAGACGTACAAAAAACCCGCTTTAATCCTTGTGATTAGCGGGTTTTTTGTTTCCTGCCGTTCATCCCCATCTATTGCAATATACCAGCAAATGAGGTGTTTGTATGAAATTATCTGACACAATCATAAATCTTTATTTTTCGATTTAAAATAGGAAGTACTAAATACCTAGCATTTTTTTAGCTTCGGCAAAAGACTTCATTGAGTCTCCATGCTTGCCATCCATATGTTCCTGCGCACCTTTATTCCTCAAAGCTTTAACTTTAATTATTTCTTCAGGAGCTAATTTAACCGCAGACAATTTTGCATCAATTGTTTTTAGTTCATTTGGACAATTACCGGCTAATGCGGCACCGGTAAATGCAAATAACATAGCAACAGCTACAAGTAATGTTTTCATAAATTCCTTTTTTAAATTAAGTGAACGTTATAAAAAATGACAAGAGACATCTCAGTCTTACACAAAAAATACTTTTTACATCATGTTGTAACTTATTACATATTATTGTTATAAATAACAATCAATTCTTCTGACCGATATCATTGATATTAACCTATATATAAAAGGAGCAATCGAACAAGACTTCTCCAGAGAAGCGGCAGATTGCCAAGCTACCGCAGGCATAGCTTGTGCGCATTCAGAGGCAGGCACTATCTTCAGCATGCCAGTTTATGATGGATGTATGAGGGGAAAGGGATGGAAAGAGACAGGGGGTGGGTTTACATTATAAGGGAAACTAATTCCTAATATTAATTCTTAACACCTGCCACCAGTTCTATCACATGTATCTTCGGTGCACTGATTTCCTAATCATCATCAAATCACCGTACTTCCTATCTAGACAAATATCATTGCAGGTATATAGTTATGTAATGTTATTTAGGAAAGATTAAATGAAAAGCCTAATTCTTTTATCTGTATTTGTATTATTCGTAACTGGATGTGCCACGCCAGTCAGTCATACAAATATCCCGGTTTCCACTTACGATAAAGACACTGAATATGGCATTGAAGAAACAAAGACGGGTTTTGGTATTACTGTGTATTACTCGCGTTATCAGTTTATTCCAGAAAGTAGCGCAGTTTCTATTGCATGCAAAAGTCAATTAACCTCAATCGCTTGGGAGCACGCAGATAAGTCAGGCCGGCCTATTAAACAGATTAATGAACAACGTATTAGAGTTTCAATGGGTCGAAATGGTTTAACCGGAATTACTTCTTGTCAGGCATATGGTGTTGCAGAATGGAAATGAAAAAATTCCTATTAATTTGTTCAACATTGTTACTTGGTTTTAGTGGAAGCGCATCTGCCGAGTTGTTTGAAACTCTCGCAAAGTGGACGAAACTCCCCGCCGCCTCCACCAATTTAGTGTTTTACCAGGCACTATAAAATACAAAAAGCCCTTATGAATAAAAGCACAGGGGCTTTTATTCATAAGGGCTTTTTGTTGTCTAGTTCGCTATAGCTCCCAGTGTGGGAGACCTTAATACTAATATCAAGGGGTGATTATTTAAATGAGTTAACTTTCATCCCCATCACACAATAGTGTGAAGTGTAATGTATCTTCATCTAGGCTATAAGCACCTGCACTGGCTAGTCCAAAAGCTGGAACGAGAAGAATTAGAGTTCCTATTCCATCCAGTATGCCTAGACCATTAATGCTGTGACCTATCGCCCGATGCATGGGCTGACAACCCTTTTTACTTACCATTACAGATACGGAACTATCACGCTTAACCTCCGCAACAGCATGACCTTTGCCCCTAAGCTGTCCATTAATAATGATAGATGCATCCTTTGGCGTGGCAGTTACGCTAAATTGTTGGGTCTTGCTTGCAAACGTAGAACATCCAGTTAAAGTAGCTATTAGTATTAGTGATATGATTTTCATTTTTCTCCTGGGTAATCGTAACTGTCATGGTTATTTTCTAGCGCCTTATCCTTATAAATAATTTTATCTTATTTATAGCTCATAATATTATATATCGTAACGGCTATAGGCTGCTATTCAATTTTCACCGTCCATACCAATTTAGAGTTTTACCAAGCCCTGTAAAATACAAAAGCCCTTATACATAAATGCATAGGGGCTTTTTGTAGTCTAATGTAATTAGGCTCAGTCTAAATTTATATTCATAATAAGCACCTTCCTCAATAATAGGAGTACTATTCAATAATAGTATGGCTGAGATTAACTAAGCCTTATGCGTCCTTATGATATGAGGAGATAAGATGATTAAGATAACTTGGTTTGTCAATCTGTTGCTCACTATTGCAGCATTTACGTTATGGCTATTTGTATTCAGTAGCCTTTTTTAGAAATAAGAAGACTATTCATTATTAGTATGGCTGAGTTTAGCTAAGCATTATTTGTCCTTATGATATGAGGAGATAAAATGAATAAGATAACTTGGTTTATAATTTTTTTCGTTCGTCTCACTTGCATTCATACTCTATTCTTCTGTCGGCAATAGGGCGCCCCCTCATTCTTGTTGATCAGCAATCAGGGAAGTATTTAGGTGATCTTAACGCTAATCCGTACGACCCAAACTCGGCAAGTAATCCTTACGGCAAATATGGCTCTGAATACAACAATGATAACTCCTCATAACCCCTATGCTACAAATCCATTAACGATAATAGACCCCGGTGGGTATTAGGATTAATTAAATGCCGAGCAGAAATTAAGGAATATTCATGAGAAAAATACTATTAATTTTAGTGCTAGCTGTTATGTGCATCGGTGTTGCTAAGGCAGATGATCTTGATTGCTGACATTGTTCTAATTTTTCATTTCTGTGTTGTAATTTTTATAACTTTTGGTTTTTTTCTTATACCAATTGGTTACAAGTTTGGCTGGGTTTGGATTACGAATTTAAAATTAAGAATATTTCATTGTGGAATGATGATGTTTGTTACTCTCGAAACGTTATTGGGAAAAACTTGTCCACTGACTTCCATTGAAAATAATTTACGTGGAATTTATGAATCCACATCATTTGTATCTTATTGGATTAAGAAAATTATTTATTTGGATTTCCCAACTCAATTTTTTATCATTTTATATTTTGTGTTTTTAGTATGGACATTTTTAATGTGGAAATTTTTCCCGCCTAGAATTAAAAAAGTGAATTAATACCAACTTAATCTAGGTGGCTATTCTTAATTTATTCTTATGACATATTTTTTCTAGCCCTAGGAGCAGTAAATGTCGTTTATAAAAGTATCAATTAGCTGTTTCTTATACCAAAAATATTGAACTTAGAAAGCTCAAATAATTAGTTCTTATTTATTAGAGGTGGGAAAAGATAGGTTAGAAAATTAAGGGCAAATTACATTTTAATCTGGAACCAACTTTATTTAAGGGTTTGACGATTAATTTTTAAAGATCAAATGAAGAAACTATTATTAGTGGCTATATTAGGACTCCTAATAAATACGGGATGTATGCATCTGGATGAATATGCAGGAGGTAATTTTTACGAAAATAGCATAGGTAATCAAGATGATGATCCCATCTGGACTGGTGATGTTGATCCTATGGATTGGTGATGCTGATCTTATTAGCACTATAAAATATAAAAGCCCTTATGAATAAACGCATAAGGGCTTTTTGTTGCATTTTACCGATCACCTCAGCCCTCTTAAATTTAATTCATATCTATATTCAATATCCCTTGTATCATCAGGCCACTCTATTTCCTCTGTTTCCTTGAACTGAAAGCCATGATTTATAATGCCTTTCCTAGAAGCCTCATTACCCTTACGGTGGCCTATGGTCAATTTGTCCCACTTAAAATAATTTTTTGCAAAACCAATACAGGCTTCGTATAAAAAATTAGAATATCCTTTGCCACGGTATTCAGGTTCGATGAAATTCATAGCCATAATCCCTGTTTTTCCTGTTGGGTCTTTATTCCATGTAAAGACAGTAGTAATTCCAATTAATTTATCTTTGTCAAATAAGCCAAATACTTTTTTTCCTTTATCATCCAACATTTCCTTCCAATATTTAGATGTCTGGTTTTCTGTTTTATCGGGTCTTACAAGAACGTACCCAGTGTGCATATTGACGGCACGTATCCGGATTGCTCTAAATCCTTCCCAATCAGCAGGTGTTAATGCCCGTAAATAAATATCATTTTTATCCATAAATTATTATTATTTTAACATAGACTTAAAGCTATGGTAACAGTTGTTATTATTGACTATTAATTATGGTAAGTATTCTTCATAATAATAAAAAAAAGAGTCGGTTGGTAGAAAAATTTATATAAGGAGTTAAAAAAAGATGATCAAATTAATATTAATCGCAATATCAATGTTATTAGGAATGAGACTAATAACATTCTCTTTAGGTTTAGCGGGGGTCTTGTCATGAAAACAGGGAGTAGGGAGCATGAATTCAACTAGCCAACTAGCTTTTGATTTAACTGAGCAGGGCATGATACCAGATGTTGTTTTGCGTAGAGGGATACAGCTATTACTTAAGCAGCGCTTAAAAGAGATAGATAGTAAAGATGTAGAAATCATGGCGGAGATGCAAAGTGATTTCATTAAAATTATGAAAGAGTCGGCTATTGCACTTGTTCCAGAGAAGGCCAATGAACAACATTATGAAGTGCCCGCGGATTTTTACACAAGAGCATTAGGTGCAAGAAAAAAATATAGCAGTGCATATTGGCCAGAAGGCGTAACTACATTAGATGAAGCTGAAAAAGCAGGCTTAGCTAAAACATGTGAGCATGCTCGTTTGGAAGACGGACAGCAAATTTTAGAATTAGGTTGTGGTTGGGGTTCACTCACATTATGGATGGCAGAACATTATCCAAATGCGCACATTACCGCTGTTTCTAACTCTCATTCTCAACGCGAACATATTGAATCGCATGCAAAGAAGAATGGTATTAAGAATGTAAATATTATTACCTGTGATATGAACGATCTTGATATTGAGATAATTAAATTTGATCGTATTGTCTCAGTCGAAATGTTCGAGCATATGCGTAATTGGGAAAAAATTTACGAAAATGTATCCGATTGGTTAAAACCTGAAGGATATTTCTTTAAGCATATTTTCGTACACAAAACAGCAGCTTATGAATTTGTTGATAACGGTCCAAGCGATTGGATGAGTCGTTATTTCTTTTCCGGCGGCATTATGCCTAGTGACGATCTCCCTCTCGCATTCCAAAAAGATCTTATTTTTATCCAACGATGGCGCTGGGATGGCCGCCATTATGAAAAAACAGCTAACGCCTGGTTGGAAAATATGGATAACAATAAACAAGCATTATTACCTTTATTTAAAAAAGTATATAGCAACAATGACATGCATAAATGGTGGTCAAGATGGCGTATGTTTTTTATGGCCTGTGCAGAGTTGTTTGGCTACAACAATGGTCAAGAATGGTGGGTAAGTCATTATTTGTTTCAAAAACCGAAAGTAAATTAGTAGAAAATGATCAAGATTGTAATCAATATCATTTTGTTTCAAATAGGATGGTTTGCTTGTGTCTTGTCGGCAGCAAATAATCATCCGTTAGTGGGTGCAAGTATTTCCTTATTTATTATTGTTTCTCACGTGCTCCTGTCTAGAGAATATAAACAGGAAATAAGAATTATTGTTATAGCAATGGTAATAGGTCTTTTTTTGGATAGTTTTATTATTTCAGCAGGGTGGATCACTTACACGTCAGGAATGTTAAATGATTTTATCGCTCCGTATTGGATTGTCTTGATGTGGGCTTTGTTTGCTACAACATTGAATTACTCATTAAGCTGGATGAGAAATAAATTACTAGTATCTGTTGTGCTTGGCGCAATTGCTGGGCCACTTGCTTATTATGCTGGCATGAAACTCGGGGCTGTCGAGTTTATTAATGAAATGAAAGCGCTTATTTCTTTATCAATCGGCTGGGCAATATGTACTCCATTGTTATTAAAATTATCCGTAGATAGGTCAGGGCAGATTAATAAACAGCATCATAAATTTTTCTGATAGGTGGTGAATTAACATGAACTGGATGCTCTATATAGATGGTCTTCTCGTTATTGTTATTTTAGCGTCCTTGGCTTGGTTGCTAAGTCTTTATTTGAAAGATGTCAGTATTGTTGATAGTGCTTGGTCTTTGATGTTCTTAGCCACAGGAATTTATTACTTTCAAAGTAATCTCACGCCAAACTTAAAAACAAATATCTTTTTTGCTTTGTTAATTCTATGGTCTTTACGTTTAGCGATCCATTTAACGTGGCGGAACTGGGGTGAACCTGAAGATAGACGTTATCAAAAAATTCGAGAAAAATATTCGCCTAATTTTGAATTTAAAAGCTTGTTTATTGTTTTTATTTTTCAGGCAGCACTAGCCTCGATTGTATCTTTATCTGTTGTGGCTGTGATGGATGGGCAAAACGATTCTTCCAATATTGGATATATAGAATATATTGCCATCGTTATTTGGATAATTGGTTTTTTGTACGAATCCATTGCAGATTGGCAACTGGCAAAATTTAAATCAGATGAAGGTAATGCGGATAAAGTAATGGATATTGGTCTATGGAGAAATACGCGTCATCCAAATTATTTTGGTGAAACTCTAATCTGGTGGGGTTTTTATCTTTATGCCTTTAGCAGTGGACCATGGTGGGTCATCGTTTCCCCTCTACTTATGTCTTGGTTGTTATTGAAATTCTCAGGCGTCGTTATGCTCGAGGAAACGATTGTTAAAAGAAGACCAAAGTATCAAGCGTATATTGAAAAAACAAATGCATTTTTCCCTGGGCGAGTAAAAGGCTGAAAATGTTAGCGATAAATAAGTTAAAAAATATACTTATGATTCTGCTTCTATTTTTGGTATGGAGCCAGAGCTCATTTGCTATGAATTCATGGAATTTTAAAGTTTTCTATGGGGATAAAGAAATAGGAGAGCATCATTTTTCTCTTCAAAAAGAAGGAAATAAGAGAAGAGTGATGATTGAGGCAGACTTTAATATTGATATTCTATTTATTAATGTTTACAGCTATAAACATAAAAATACCGAAATATGGGAAGGTTCTTGCCTGAGTACTATCGAGTCAATAACAGATGATAACGGTGAGGCATTCATTACAAACGGGAAATATAAAGATGGTGTTTTTAAGATTAATTCTAAACAGGGTGCTAATGAAGTGGTTGGTTGTGTCAATACCTTTGCCTATTGGGATAAAAGTTTTCTAGATAATGAAGTATTGCTTAACTCACAAACTGGTGAAATTGTCGATGTCGATATTAGTTTCGTAGCAGATGAGAAGATTTTAGTACGAAATAAGGTGGTCAATGCAAAAAGATATAAATTGAAAAGCGATAAATTAAATATCGATTTATGGTATTCAGAAGAGAATCAGTGGCTAGCTTTAAATTCAATTACAAAAGATGGCACGAATTTACGTTACCAAATGAAGTGAATGAATATTATGCGAAATATAACTGTATTAATTAGCTTTTTTTCTTTTATAGGCTGTACCAGTTACCCGCCGATAAAGTCTGAGGAATATGTAGATATTGATCGTTTTATGGGCGACTGGTATGTGATTGCAAATATTCCTACTTTTATAGAAAAAGGTGCGCACAATGCTATTGAATCATATGAGAATAATAATGACGGAACTATTGCAACAACATTTACTTTTAATGCGGATAGTTTTGACGGTGATATAAAGGTATATCACCCTAAAGGCTTCGTGACAGATAAAAAATCAAATGCAATATGGGAGATGCAGTTTATCTGGCCATTTAAAGCAGACTATCGAATTTTATATGTTGATAAAAATTACCAACATACCATTATTGCAAGAATTCAAAGAGACTACGTATGGATAATGTCCAGAACACCTGTTATTGGATCCGAAGAATATAAAAATCTGATTCGTATTATCAAAGATAGCAATTATGATATCTCGAAAATAAAACTTGTCCCACAGCAGTTACTTAAGGACAGGAAGAAATGAGTGATTCCAAAATTAATAATTACAAATTAATCTACTCAATCGTTCGTTGGTTTGATGCCTACGCTACTAAAGATATAGATGGCGATACAAATAAAATGGAGATTGACTGGTTAAGGGCAGCTCCTTTTATTGCTTTACACTTTGCAGTTTTATTTGCATTTGTCGTCGGTTGGAGTCCTATTGCAGTTGCCGTAGCAATAATATTATACGCAGTGCGTATGTTTGCTATTACGGGTTTTTATCATCGATATTTTTCACATAGAGCTTTCAAAACATCCAGAATAACTCAGTTTATTTTTTCTGTGATTGGGGCAAGTGCGGTGCAACGAGGGCCTCTGTGGTGGGCTTCGCATCATAGATTGCATCACAGAAATTCAGATAAAGGTGGTGATCAGCATTCTCCTAAACAGCATGGTTTTCTATGGAGCCATACAGGATGGTTTCTAGCAAAACAAAATTTCCCGTCCAGATTGGATTATATTAAAGATTTTGCGAAATTTCCTGAACTAAAACTTATCGACCGTTACGATGTTTTTATTCCCATTATATTAGGGACGAGCTTATTTATTTTTGGAGAAGTTTTGTATAACTTATATCCAGAATTAAATACGAATGGTTGGCAGATGTTTATATGGGGCTTCGTTATATCAACAATTGTACTTAATCACATAACATTCACAATAAACTCTCTAGCTCATACTATTGGTAGTCGTCGTTTTGATACAAATGACGATAGTCGTAATAATTGGTTCTTAGCTATTTTTACTTTTGGTGAAGGCTGGCACAACAATCATCATTTCTATCCTAATTCAGCACGACAGGGATTTCTCTGGTGGGAAATTGATCTGACTTACTACATTTTGAAGTTATTTGAGAAGGTTGGTTTGGTTTGGGACTTGAAAGAATTGCCTGCTCGAGTTAAAGATCAAGTTGCTCTTATCCAAGTATTAAAATGAAGATAGCTGTTATTGGAACAGGAATATCTGGAAATGTTGCCGCTTACTATCTGAACAAAAGCTACGATATTAAAGTGTATGAGGCAAATGATTACATTGGTGGTCATACGCATACGCATGACATAGTAATGAATCATAGTGAGTATGCTATCGATACAGGCTTTATTGTCTTTAATTATAAAACTTATCCTCATTTTACTAAGCTTCTTGAAGAGCTCGAAGTTGATATACAGCCATCAAATATGAGTTTTAGTGTGAAATGTGAAGAAACTGGGCTTGAATATAACGGCACATCATTAAATTCATTATTCGCACAGCGATTAAATTTATTCAGACCCAGTTTTTATAAAATGATAAAAGATATTTTACGTTTTAATAAAGAATCAGTAGAGGACCTTGAGGCAGGAAGTGCCAATGTTTCAATGGGTAAGTATTTATCAGATAGAAATTATGGAAAAAAATTTATTGAACAGTACTTGATACCAATGGGTGCTGCAGTGTGGTCGGCCGATCCTCAGCAGATGATGGACTTTCCAGCAGGCTTTTTCATTCGCTTTTTTCATAACCACGGAATGCTTAGTGTTAATAACCGGCCACAGTGGTACGTAATTAAAGGCGGCTCGAAAGAGTATGTTAAAAAATTAACGGCATCATTTGCAGATAAAATCCACACTGAGTCTGCAGTTAAATCAGTTAAACGTTTAGATGCTGGCGTAAAACTGACATTAAAAAATGGCGAGGCTGAATTTTTTGATGATATCTTTATCGCAACACACAGTGATCATGCTTTGGCTATGTTAGAAGATTGTTCTGACTTAGAAGAATTAGTTTTAAGCAAAATACCATATCAAGAAAATGAAGCAATATTACATACTGATAAATCTATTTTGCCAAAAAAAAAGCTTGCTTGGGCGGCCTGGAATTATCATATCCTTGGGAACAAACAAAACAAAGTTGCTTTAACTTATAGTATGAATATCTTGCAGTCTTTAGATTCAGATGAAGAATTCTGTGTAACTCTTAATAACGAAGATGCAATTAATCCTGACAAAATTATCAAAAAAATAAAATATTCTCATCCTATTTTTACTTCAGATGGTATAGCCACACAAAGAAGACAAGGTGAAATTAATGGTTTGCAGAATACTTATTTCTGTGGGGCATATTGGCGTTATGGTTTTCATGAAGATGGGGTGTGGAGTGCGCTTGAAGCATTGAGGCATTTTGAGGAAAGTCATCATGTATAGCTGTATATACGAAGGGCAAATTAGACACCGCCGTTTTTCTCCGACCATTCATGAGTTTAACTATAAGCTTTATTTGGCTTATATCGACCTAGATGAATTAGATAGTGTGTTTGATAAGCGTTGGTTTTGGTCAAGTAAACGTCCGGCTCTGGCCAGGTTAAAACGAGATGATTATATCGGTGATTCAGCTCTATCAATAAAAAATGCAGTTAATAAAAGAGTGTTAGAAGAAACAGGAAATGAAATTGAAGGCCGTGTGCGAATGTTAACCCATTTGCGTTATTTTGGTTATGTATTTAATCCCGTTACCTTTTATTACTGTTTTGATAAAACTGATAACTATGTCAAGACCGTAGTTGCTGAAATAACAAACACGCCATGGAAAGAAAGGCACAGTTATGTTTTAAATGTAAATGACAGCAATCAAAAACTTCAGTTTGATATTGATAAAGAGTTTCATGTTTCACCCTTTATGCAGATGGACTTGCAATATGACTGGCGATTCACAATACCAAGTGAAACATTGAATGTGCACATGATAAATTATCATAATGAGGAAAAGATATTTGATGCGACCCTTCGGTTAAATCAAAAGAAGATGTCAGCATATCAGTGCACAAGAATATTAATTCTCTTTCCTTTGATGACAGTCAAAGTGATTGTTGGAATATATTGGCAAGCATTAAAGCTATTTTTGAAAAAAGTTCCTGTTCACAATCACAAAAAAAATATTGAGAATAAAATTGAAAAAGGCGTTTTATAGACGAATATATTATGAATATATCAAGTTCAAAGTTAAATAATAATATAACGATAGTTAAAGAAAAAAATAGTTATGATTCCATAGAATCGGGGATGAAGATTAAGCCAAGAAGGCTTGATGCTTTAGCGAAAAAGATTCTTTTGAAACAGTTTTTACTAATAACTTTAGGTGAACTCATCCTTAATGATGGTGAAGATACTTATCATTTCGGTAGTAAATCTGAAGAATGTGACCTGTCAGTTACTATTGATATAAAAGATTCACGCTTTTATGCGGATGTATGTTTCGGTGGTTCAATAGGTGCAAGCGAAGCTTATATGTATGGCTACTGGACGACAAACAATTTAACTAATTTGATTCGAGTTTTTTCTAAGAATAAAGAAGCCTTAGATACTATTGAAGGCGGGCTTGCTTATATCACTGTTCCGCTTCAGAAAATTTTTCATTGGTTCAATCGGAATACTCAACAAGGCAGCCGTAAGAATATTGCAGCACATTATGATATCGGTAATGATTTATTTAAAATTATGCTCGATGAAACAATGATGTATTCATCTGCCATATTTAGCGATGAAAATATGTCGTTATATGATGCACAAATAAACAGATTAGATGTAATTTGTAAAAAATTAGACCTACAGGCGTCAGATGAACTGCTTGAGATAGGCAGCGGTTGGGGCGCATTATCAATCTATGCTGCTAAAAACTATGGCTGCCATGTAACAACTACGACTATCTCGCGCGAACAGTATAATCTTACTTGTGAGCGAGTTGAGAAAGAAGGCTTGTCTGATAAAATCACTGTTCTTATTAAAGATTACCGCCATTTAAATGGAAAATTTGACAAGCTGGTATCAGTTGAAATGATTGAAGCTGTTGGGCATCAATATTATGAAACCTATTTTAATAAATGTAGCGAATTGCTAAAACCTACGGGCATGATGTTATTGCAGGCGATTACGATTTCTGACCAACAGTATGAAGCAGCAAAAACCTCTGTTGATTTTATTAAACGCTATATTTTTCCTGGAAGTTGTATTCCCTCAGTAACAGCAATGCAACAAGCGATTACAAACTCAAGTGATTTGCGTTTGTACGATCTGAAAGATATTGGCCCACATTATGCAACGACGCTTAATCATTGGCGAAAAAATATTGATGCTAATATAGATGAGGTTAAAGAATTAGGCTATAGCGATGAATTTATGAAAATGTGGGAGTTCTACTTATGCTATTGCGAAGGTGGATTTATAGAGCGGGTAATAAGTGATGTACATATGTTACTTGTTAAACCGAATAATCGCTGCATATCCTAGTGTAAACTCTGACCTCCAATTGTTATGGGGTGCGTGAGCTTCTCATATTGCATTGAAGATGTCCTTTTTTACTAGTAAAAACCTAAAATTTAACTGTGCCGTGCAAAATTTTTGGCGCATTAATACAAAATACTTGTTTTTCTCTTCTTCCCGAATAGTGAATAGCATCTACCACGCGTGTGAGGAGCACTTAAAGAAAGAAATTTAATTACATGTATATGATACTGAAATACAGAAACCAACGGATAAAATGAAAAAATTACTGCTAATTTTAATGCTAGCTTTTATGTGCACCAGTGTTGCTGGGGCAGATGATTCTGATAGTGCACTTAGTGCCCTTAAATTATTACGTTCGTTAGCGGAAAAAGGAAACGCAAATGCGCAAAATATCATAGGGGCGATGTATTTCCAAGGCAATAATGGTGTGCCAAAGGACTATGTGCGTGCATACATGTGGTTCAATTTCTCTGCTAGAAATGGGAATAGAGATGGAAGTAAGGCCCAAGAAATAATAGCCAGCCAAATGACAAGTGTTGAAATTGCCAAAGCGCAAGATATGGTACGAGAGTGCGTAAAGAAGAAGTATAAGAACTGCTATTAATACTAAAAGGTCAAATGAAGAAACTATTATTAATTTTGGTGTTAGCTGTTATATGTAGCAATGTAGCCAGAGCAAGTGACTTTGATGTTGCTGCAAAGGCATACCAAAAACGAGATTACGTTACTGCTCTAACGTTATTCTTTTCGTTAGCTGATCAAGGGAATGCAACGGCGCAATTTAATCTTGGCGTGATGCATGAAAATGGTACAGGTGTGGTACAAGACTTTAAGAAATCAGTTGGCTGGTATCGCATGGCTGCGGAGCAAGGATATGTCAAAGCACAATTTAATCTTGCTCTGATGTATGAAGGGGGCAAGTGGGTAAAACAAGACTATATACTAGCACACATGTGGTACGATCTTGCCGCTAGAAATGGTGATAAATTTGGAACCCATAACCGAGATATAGTAGCCGGACAAATGACTTCTGCTCAAATTGTAGAAGCACAAAAGCTGGCTAATGAGTGCGAAAAGAAAAATTATAAGAACTGTGATTAATCTTGAAATTTTATTTCAGAAGTGTAGGTGAGGAACTATTTAAAGGTATGAAGCGTCGTAAATACCGACAAATGGAGAAAATATGGAAATATTCGATACTTTAGCGCTAATATATATTTATATATCAGGTGCCTATGTCATTTACAAGATTTACATTTCATCCCGGGATGGTTGGGATAGAAAGGCTGGATACTCTATAGCAAGGGTAATTCTCTTAAGCGCTTTGCTCTATTTGACTATACTATAAATAATTCTAGTGAATGCAACTTTTATTACTACTACTATCTTTCGCTGCTAAAAGCCCTCCAAAATTCATAAATTTCCAATGTTTAGCTAATTTTGAGCAGGTATATTTACATATTTGATTTATAATCAGCAGGGCTTGAACTAATTGCGAATGAGAATGATTCGAATATTTTCTGTGTAGTATTAATTAAGAAGATTTAGATGAAAAAACTGCTATTAATCTTATTGTTATCTGTCATATACAGCAGTGTTGTTAAGGCAGATAATTATAATGATGGGATAAGGGCATATGAAAAAAAAGATTATGCCACCGCCCTTAAATTGTGGCGCCCGTTAGCAATGAAAGGGGATGTGTCTGCGCAATCTACCCTAGGCTTGATGTATCAGGAAGGCCAAGGTGTAAAACGAGACTATAAAGAAGCGATTAAATGGTATCGAAAGGCTGCAGACCAAGGGGACGTATATGCGCAATCTACCTCTAGGCTTGATGTATCAGGAAGGCCAAGGTGTAAAACGAGACTATAAAGAAGCGATTAAATGGTATCAAAAGGCTGCAAAACAAGGGGATGTGTATGCGCAATCTACCCTAGGCTTGATGTATCAGGAAGGCCAAGGTGTAAAACGAGACTATAAAGAAGCGATTAAATGGTATCGAAAGGCTGCAGACCAAGGGGACGTATATGCGCAATCTACTCTAGGCTTGATGTATCAGGAAGGCCAAGGTGTAAAACGAGACTATAAAGAAGCGATTAAATGGTATCGAAAGGCTGCAGACCAAGGGGACGTATCTGCGCAATCTACCCTAGGCTTGATGTATCAGGAAGGCCAAGGTGTAAAACGAGACTATAAAGAAGCGATTAAATGGTATCGAAAGGCTGCAGACCAAGGGGACGTATATGCGCAATCTACCCTAGGCTTGATGTATCAGGAAGGGCAAGGTGTAAAACGAGACTATAAAGAGGCGGTTAAATGGTATCAAAAGGCTGCAAAACAAGGGGATGTGTATGCGCAATCTACCCTAGGCTTGATGTATCAGGAAGGCCAAGGTGTAAAACGAGACTATAAAGAAGCGATTAAATGGTATCGAAAGGCTGCAGACCAAGGGGACGTATATACGCAATCTACCCTAGGCTTGATGTATCAGGAAGGCCAAGGTGTAAAACGAGACTATAAAAAGTCGATTAAATGGTATCAAAAGGCTGCAGACCAAGGGGACGTATATGCGCAATCTACCCTAGGCTTGATGTATCAGGAAGGCCAAGGTGTAAAACGAGACTATAAAAAGTCGATTAAATGGTATCAAAAGGCTGCAGACCAAGGGGATATATCTGCGCAATTTAACCTAGCTTTAATGTATGACAATGGCAGAGATGGCGTAAATCAGGATAATAAGGAAGCAGTGAAGTATTATGGATTAGCTGCTAAGCAAGGGAACGCTGGTGCGCAATTTAACCTGGGCTTTATGTATGCTAAAGGCGAAGGAGCAGTACAGAATTACAAGGAATCAGTTAAATGGTATCGAAAGGCTGCGGCACAAGGTCATGCAAAGGCACAATATAGTTTAGGATTTATGTATGGTAATGGACAAGGTGTAATAAAGGATCATTTGCATGCATATATGTGGTTTGACCTTAGCGTTAGCAATGGAGAAAAAATTGGAAATAAGGGGCGTGATTTAACAGCTAAAGAAATGACACCGGTCCAGATTTCTAAAGCGAAGAATATGGCAAAAGATTGCAAAAATAGAAAATATAAGAACTGTGATTAATACAGAGTAGGTTAAATGAAAAAACTACTATTAATTTTAGTGTTAGCTATTATGAGTAGCAGTGTAATGGCAGAGTGGGTTCGGGTTGACTATGACAGTGGTAATGGCTTCACAACTTACGTTAATTTTTTTACTATTGAAAAGTCTGATAGAACAGTAAAAATATGGAGTTTAGTTGATTACAAAAAGGCTCAAGAACGTGCTTTTTTACCACTATATATGTCAATAAACAGGCAAAATGAATTCAACTGCATGGAAGGACAAATGAGAGAACTTTACACTTCCTATCATGCTAAAAATATGGGAGAAGGAAAGGTAACTTTTAGTGATAATACTCCTAATAGTTGGAATGCGGTTCCACCTAATTCTATAGGTAGGGAATTATGGAAATATGCCTGTGGAAAGTGATGAAAGATTAGTATTTGCAATGCTTAGTTCGGAGGAGTTTTGAATAAAAAAGCAGTCATTTTGTTAAGCGGAGGATTAGATTCAGCTACAGTACTTGCTATTGCTAAAGAACAGAAATTTGAAATTTACGCTATGAGTTTTCACTATGGGCAGCGAGATACCCACGAACTTAAATGTGCAGGAATAATTGCCAGGAGCATGAAAGTTGCTGATCATAAATTGGTCAATATTGATCTTGGTCAATTTGGCGGCTCTTCTTTGACAGATGACATTGAGGTGCCGAAGGGTCGTGATACGGAGGATATGCCTCATGGGATACCGGTGACATATGTCCCCGCAAGAAATACAGTTTTTCTTAGTTACGCATTGGCATGGGCAGAGGTTATTGGATGTTTGGATATTTTTATTGGTGTAAATGCAATTGACTATTCTGGTTATCCTGATTGCAGGTCCGATTTTATTGAAGCGTATGAGCACATGGCTAATTTTGCAACGAAGTCGGGAGTAGAAGGATCAGATAGAATGAATATTAATGCGCCCCTTATAGATTTAACCAAAGCTCAAATCATTCAAAAAGGGCTTGCGTTGAATGTTGACTACTCAATTACCAGTTCTTGTTACGATCCGTCATCTAATGGCGCCCCTTGCTGTAAATGTGACTCTTGCTTGTTACGTACTAAGGGTTTTGCAGAAATTGGTATCGTAGACCCTCTTAATCTAAAATTTGGATTGTTCTGAAGCATGACAGAAAAACTTCTGTATGCAGTGGCAGCAAATTTTGAGGCAGCCAGGCGCGTATCAATTCTGCCTGAGGGGCATCGATCACGGAATTTTCATGGCCACAGTTTTCTTGCTAAGGTACGTTGTGCTCTACCTGATGGGTGGGCAAGTTTTCCTGGGGGGGAAGTGAGAGAACTTAGGGAGAGGCTTGCTTCGATTATTGCCCCTCTTGATTACAACGAACTTAACCAGAAATTAGAACAGCCTACGGATGAAAATCTTGCTCGTTGGGTGAGGGCCCAGGCCGCTCTCCCTGGAATCGAGAGCGTTGGTATTCAAAGTACTTTGCATGAGGGTGTTGATCTAGATAATAAAGAGCACGCTCACGTTTGGCGGCGCTATGTTTTTCAATCTGCTCACAGGTTACCTAATGTACCGCAGGGTCATAAGTGCGGGCGGATGCATGGTCATGGGTTTGAAGTAATTCTCCATGCTAATCAGGATCTTGGTTCCAGTGAGATTGGGATAGATTACGAATATTTGGATGCCCTATGGGCTCCCCTTTCTAACGATCTAGACCATGCATGCCTCAATGATATTCCAGGCTTAGAAAACCCTACCAGCGAAAATATTTCTAATTGGATCTGGCATCGTCTAAAACCTAAGCTACCAGAACTTTCTTGGGTCACTGTTTATGAAACTGCAAATTGTGGCGCCCATTTTGATGGACAAAGCTATCGTATCTGGAAGGAGATGACACTTGATAGCGCGGTTCAACTCAAGTGTGCACCAAAAGGGGACAATCGAAGGCGAATTCATGGGCACACTTATAGCTTACGTTTACATCTTCACGCCGAGCTAGACGAGGTGCTAGGATGGACTGTAGATTTTGGTGATGTAAAGCGATTATTTGATCCTATATTTGAACAGTTAGATCATCAACCATTGCATGAGATACCTAGTCTTATTGATACAGATGCGGCTAGCCTTGTTAAGTGGATTAAGTGCCAGGGCTCGTCTTTACTACCCCAGTTAGACAGGATCGATTTATACGAGGTTAGAGGGTGCGGTGTTATTCTTAATTGGGGTGGTGTGGGACCAGCATTACCTATCTAATATGGCATATACAGTAAAAGAAATTTTCTACACACTTCAAGGAGAGGGTGCAAACTCAGGGCGCCCATCTATTTTTTGTAGGTTTGCAGGGTGCAATCTTTGGTCAGGCCTTGAACATGACCGTGAGATAGCAGTTTGCAGGTTTTGTGATACGGATTTTGTGTTGAATGGCACACCAGGCGAGGGGAAATTTAATTCTCCTGATGATCTTGCACTGGCAGTTGCTAAGGAGTGGCCGGAGAAAATAAATGGGAAACCTTTTGTAGTTTGTACGGGAGGAGAGCCACTTCTTCAGTTAGATGTAAATTTAATAAGTGCATTTCACATGCATGGTTTTGAGATTGCTGTTGAGACTAACGGAACCTTACCTGTCCCAAAAGAGATTGATTGGCTATGCGTAAGCCCTAAGGCTAATGCAAATTTACTGTTAAAAAAAGGAGATGAAATAAAATTTGTTTTTCCACAGGAGGGAGCTACTCCTGAGTTATACGAAGCAATGGCTTTTGAAAATTTTTATTTGCAGCCAATGGACGGTCTTGATCTTGAAAAAAATACGCTACAAGCAATTGAATATTGTAAGTCACACCCTCAATGGCGGCTTAGTATACAGACACATAAAATTTTAGGTATCAGATAAGGGATTGAGGAGATAATCTATTTTTACTGCAACTGGACTTGAATATCTTGGGTAGGGTGATTGATGCTACCAGATAAATTGCATAGTCATGGACGTTGATGGGTGGTAATTACTTAATTCAATTTATTATTCTTCCAGAACTTAGTTCCTTTAATCGTAACTTGCAGTGCCAGACCAGCTTCTGTTAATTGGTAAATACTTATACCGTCAATTACGATTTCTGCCCCTATAGCCGCTCCTTTGTCGCTAGTTTTAGCTGCAGCATCAGCTTGTGCACCAAACTCCCAGCCGCTGTTAATAAATTTATCCATGGTTTTTTTGTCATGAAAGATAAATATAGAGCGGAAATCTTTAACTCCTAATCCGAATCCAAAACCTACCTCACCCATACGCATATAGACAGGCTTGACTCCTTTTGGCTGCACTACTCCGTATCCCCCACCAAAACTAGCAAACATCAAATTAACATTTGCATTGCTAAAAACTGCATAGCCAGGTGCTTTCTCAATCCTATCTTTTGCTTCTGGTTGAACCTTATACAGGTCATCAAGAGTTTTATTTTTCATGACAATATATTCTTTTCTTTCTTCCTCTACACTACCAGCTATCGCTGTAGTTGTATAAACACTAAAGGTAAGAGCAATTATCAAACTATAAAATCCAAATTCTATTCGTGCCATATTAATAGTTCTCCGTTTCATGATTTTTCATTATATTTGTAACGGTATGTTTTAGTAAGTATCAAATACACGTATGCATACAGAAAAAATAGTCTTCTTTGTCTAATGATGCAAGTATTATTTGTGTAATGACATCTAAAATAATATCAAAATTTATTTTCAACGCTTGAGAAAACATTTCTTCTGATTGCGAATGCAGGTCAATTACAGCTAGATTTGCGTTGACTCAAGGTTAAGATAGTATCTATACGTAAATTTCCCCTCTAAAATTCTTTATTCTAAAAAAGTGAATCTAAGGTAAAGGAGGCAGTACATATATTATTCTGGGGGCTAAATCGCGTAGAATGCTCAAGCAGAAAGAAGAGCCAATGAAAAGTTTATTAGGTATTATTTTAATTAAGGAAACTAAAATGGCAATTTTTACTCACGTTACATTAGGTACAAACAATTTTGATGTGGCAGTTGGTTTTTACGATTCTGTATTAGGTGCGTTGGATATCAATAATCTTGGCAAGCTTCACGATACGGCTATGACTTATGGTAAAGAATCATTTGAATTTGTGGTTCTTACACCCTCCAATGGAGAACCTGCCTGTAGCGCAAATGGTGGAACTGTAGGTTTTGTAGCAACTAGCAGGGATGCAGTACATAAATTTCATGAAGCTGGTCTTGCCAGCGGTGGCGTCGATGAAGGCGGGCCTGGCCCCCGTAGTTTTGCCCCAAATGCCTATGCAGCCTATTTGCGGGACCCTGATGGGAACAAGATTACGGCTATTTGCTTCGTTCGTGAATGAATCAATAGGACACCATAATATTGATATATCAATAAATGTTCGCTATTGGTTCTATTAGTTTATGCCTATAGTGGTTTAAGAACCTTTTGGGCGCGTTGCCATATCAAGGTACGGTTGTAGCTGGGCATGCTCACATCGCTTGTTAGAAATAGGCCATACGATTCGGCGAGCCGATTAATATTTTCAAAATCTCGTATACCGCTGTTTCTGTCGTTTGATCTTAGATATGCATCGAAACGTGCATTGCTTTCAGAAGTAAATTCCCCCTTATATTTAAACGCCCCATATAGACACAGGATGCCATTGGCGTTTAAAACATGTGCTATGCCTGCAAACATCCGTTCCACTTCCAACCATGAAATGATGTGCACCGTGTTGGCATTAAATACGGCATCTACTATTCCAACTGGCCATTTGACATCATTTACGTTGATGGTTACAGGTGGAAGTACATTGGGCAGTTTAATTTCGTTTAGCCAGGCTAGGATTCCTTCATGTTTTTCTGTTAATTCGCTGGTCTGCCAGGACAGGTGGGGTAGTGCGCGCCCAAAATAGACAGCGTGCTGGCCGGTTCCACTAGCTATTTCCAATACATACTGTTGTTTAATTAGTACCTCTTGTAGAATTTTGAGGATAGGCTCTTGGTTTCGTTCACAAGATTCAGAATAGAGTTTCATAGGCGGCAGGCAATATTTAATCGGAAAATATAGTGTGGTTGATTAAGATCTATCTGAAATAATATCGATATGAGCCTATTATAGGTTAATAGGTTATAGCACTAATTTTACTCATGAGATTGTTTGACAAAAAAATGACAGAAAAAATGAGTTGGGTAGTCTATATTTTGGAATGTGGTGATAACAGCCTTTACACCGGGATCACAACAAATTTAGCACGTAGAATTACAGAACACGAGCAAGGTAATGGTGCTCGGTATACTAGAGGTCGTGGACCCTTAAATTTGAAGTACATGGAGTATTGTAATAGTCGGGCAGAAGCTTCTAGGAGAGAGGCATCGATAAAATCTCTATCGCGAATTAGAAAAATGGAACTTATTTTATTAGATAAAATGTATTAATCCACGTAATATATACCACGTCATATATACCACTTAATATCTCCTTGTCTATATATATGCGAGAGGCCTAGATGAAAAATAGGAGAATATTCCTGCATAATTTTGCCTCAAGCGTGCTGCTAATACTGGAAATGAACCTGGGGAAAAACCGAGAATTAGAGGTTTAATGAATGTCAACCTCCAAAATTTATAGAGATAGAGAATATGGCAGAAAATTACAGGATAGGAAATATAAACATTATGACTAATATTCAAGAGACAAAAGATGAAAAAGATACTATTAATTTTAATGTTGTTTGTAGTTAGTAATAGCGCAATGGCGGAGTGGGTTTACATCAATAAGTCTATTGATGCTTTTTACTACATTAATCCCGAGACTATTCAAAGATCTGGAAATTCTGTAAAAATGTGGATTCTCGGTGACTTCATTGAAGCTCAGAAATTGAAAAATGGTGTAATAAACTCTTCAATTAGAGATCAAGCTGAATACCGTTGTAAAGAAAGTCAAACTCGCTCAATTTATCAGGTCTTATATACTGAAAATATGGGTAAGGGTGAGATAATACATACCTTTGATCAGCCTGGAGAATGGAGGTCTGTAGTTCCAGGGAGCGCGGGAGAAACTCATTTTGAATTCGCCTGTAAGAAATAAAGTATATAAGCCATATATAGCTGTTATTTGGTGCTGTGTAGTAGGGTTATCCGGGCTACTTTACTTCTAGATAGTTTAGAGACAGATAAGAAATTAATTCCTTTCTCATGTGAAACATTTCAAAACTAATTTTTTTAATTATCCTTAAGGCGCACACATGAAAATTTTATGCTGGTTAATACTTCTTACAACACTAGCAGCCTGCGCATCAAGCCCAATTAGTAGCAATGTACCCGTAGAATGGAAATATATAGCTAGGGCTGCAGACCGTTCTACTACTATGTATATTGAAGGTAGTAGTATCAGGAAATTAGGTGACAAGATAAGCCTGTGGGAGATGCTTGACTATGATGAGGGTAGGCAATTAAGGAGCAAGGAGGTCTTGTCATTTAAGAGCTTAAAAGAACATGATTGTAAGAAAAAAAAATATAGAGGATTATCTATAATTTTTTATTCTAAAAATATGGGAAAGGGCACTATAGTTTATTCTAATAATGACACGAGGCCTTGGAAGAGTATCGTTGCTGGAAGTACAAATGAGGCTTCGTTTAAATATGCATGTGGAGGAGTTAAATGATGACCAAGCTATTAGTACTAGCCTTATTAGCTTCTAGTTCAATTTTTGCGGGGACTATTTTAGCCAGAGGATATGGATCAGGTGATGGACCAGGACAGAATTATACTAATTGGAGCTCTGGGTCTGATCAAAGTGTAGAAGAGCAGAAACAGAATATAGAAAATTCGCACAAGGAGAAAGATAGAAAAAAAGAATTTGAGCCTAAAGATGGTTTATCTGGTTCAGGCTCAGACTATAAGGTTGATAACTAGAAATTAAAGTTGCAGTATAACGATTCTAGAAAGTCGATATTCAATACTAAAGAGGAATGCAAAGTTGCATTATCAAGAAAGAATTTTTTCGTGTGAAGCGCTAGCATTATAAAAGCGGTTCTTTTAATAAACTGTTATTTTGAATTTATTGAGAGTAAATCTAATGGGAATCCTAGATAAAGCAAAAGAACTTAGTGACAAGGTTAATGATTCAATTACAGCATTTAGTAGTGATGAGGTAATAGCTAACACCGTTATTAAGGCGGTTGGGAAACAAGAAAAAATTAATGAAATTTTAAGGCAAAAAGGATCTAATTACCGTGTTGCGGACATTGAGTTGGGTATGGGAGTCCCTCCAACTGTTACATTCGGTGTTCGGAGAATAAAAGAAAAAAGCAATGAAAGGCTCAGTGAGTCTTAGCAAAATATAAAAAGAGAATTAAATGAATAAATTAAACCGTAAATATAATGAAATGAATGAGGGTGAGAAGAATATATTTAAAGGATTAATGGTTGCTAAATCGTTTGCTTGTATTTTTTATTTAGCTGGTTGGATTGTGGGCTTTATAGCGTTGATGTCTTTCGTTGATGCTGCATTTGATGATGGTATTTATGTGGGCTGGTTAGGTTTCTTTCTAATTTTTGGTATCTGGTTGGTTTGTATTTGGCTTCATCATGGAACACGTAAAAACGTGTTTCGTGTAACGTATGAGTTAAATTGTATTTTTGAGGGGGATACACGTGATGAAGCATATAAAAAATGGAAGGAGGCGCAAGATTCGTAAAAATGCTTGGCGGAAATGGGTCTGACCTTAGGTCTGGATATTTAAAACAATATTGATGATTCATCAGTTGGGCGTGGCTAGAATTTAGCCTAAGTTAGGCTTCTCCTTCTGATAACCAATGAATTAAAAAAAGGGTATAGTAATTCTGTAGAAATAAGCTAGCTGGAAAAATTTGTTGCTAACAATAGAATGTGAGGTTAGTTAGCCCATGTCTAGAGGATTGCAATGCATAAAGCCATACTGATGATTCTGTTAGTTTCTGCGAGTAGTAGTGCGATGGCAGAGTGGGTGAAAGTTGCCGTGAGTGCTAGAGAGGCGGGAGAAGAAGCCACCATGACCGCTTATGCTGACCCGGACACCATTCGAAAAACTGGTGATAGAGTAAGACTATGGGTTCTAGCTGATTACAAAATAATTAATGAGGAATATGGGATTGCATCAGCAAGGCAGAAAGATGAATATGATTGCAAGGAAAGGAAACAGCGGAGGCTTTTTATAGTTTTTTATTCTGGACACATGAATAAAGGTGAAACGGTATTGATCCATAATGATAGAGGTGACTGGGAAGAAATTCCGCGGGGTAGCTTGGTAGAAGCTATGCTGCAATTTGCATGCGGATTTCAACCTAAATCGCCACTCACCTTGCCTCATGATATTTTTTATTAGATGAGAAGAAATACGACATGAAGAAATATATTTCATACTTAGCCTCTATTTTGATGCCAAAAAATAGCGTTGTGAAAACTGATAGTTTCAAAGATGCGACAGATGCATATAATAAAAACAATTACGTTAAAGCTATTGAATTATTTCGTCCATTAGCAACTAAAGGAAATGCGGCTGCACAGTGGCACCTTGGCTGGATGTATAAGAATGGTGAAGGTGTAATGCAAGACTATAAAGAAGCGGCGCTGTGGTATCAAAAGGCTGCTGATCAAGGAGACACAAATTCGCAATTTAATCTTGGTCTGATGTATTCCGCTGGCGACGGAGTAACCCAAGACTATAAAGAAGTAGTGAAATGGTATCGAAAAGCTGGTGATCAAGGTGATTTAGGCGCGCAATTTAATCTTGCCCTGATGTATAAGAATGGTGAAGGTGTAACTCAGGACTCCGAGGAGTCAGCAAAATGGTATCTCTTGGCTGGTGATCAAGGGGATGTGGGGGCACAATTTAGCCTTGCTCAAATGTATGAGAGTGGTGAAGGCGTAATTCAAGACAATAAAGAATCAGCAAAATGGTACCACCTAGCTGCTGATCAAGGGCATGAAAGAGCGCAATATAAGCTAGGCACGATATATGACGAGGGCATAGGCATAACTCAGGACTTTGAGGAAGCAGCTAAATGGTATCGGAAGGCGGGTGATCAAGGAGATGTAAGCTCGCAATATCTTCTTGGCGCGAAATATAATGAGGGGATAGGTGTACTTCAAGACCATGAGGAGTCTGCGAAGTGGTATCAGAGGGCTGGCGATCAAGGAGATGCAAGAGCGCAATATAACCTTGGCTTGATGTATAAGAATAACAAAGGGGTGAGCCTAGATCTTAAGGAATCAGTAAAGTGGTTTCGACTTGCTGCGGAGCAAGGGGATGCGGGTTCGCAATTTAACCTTGGCTTGTTGTATGACAATGGCCAGGGTGTGGTTCAAGATAATAAAGAATCAGCGAAATGGTTCCGACTAGCTAGTGATCAAGGGCATGCAAGAGCGCAATATAATCTTGGCTTGATGTATAAGAATGGTGAAGGTGTAATACAAGATTATAAAGAAGCAGTGAATTTGTATCGACTTGCTGCGGAGCAGGGACATGCAAAAGCACAATCTAACCTTGGTTTTATGTATGCTATTGGTCAAGGTGTAATAAAAGACTATGTTTGCGCTCACATGTGGTGCAACCTTGCTGCTAGCAATGGACACAAAATTGCGAGACAAAATCTAGATAAAATAGCTAAAGGAATGACATCTGCTCAAATAGATGAGGCACAAGATATGGCGCGAGACTGTAAAACATAGAATTGCAATAATTTATTCTTCTATACATACGTATGAATCAGAATACTAATTTTATTCAGAGTGAATGGCTGCCTCCTGACGACCCACAACGTGAGCTGTTACATAACGTGGTGCATACCCGCCAAAGTCAGCGCATCCATTTGCCTGCGCTAGTTGTCTATATCGCAGTACTTAGTAATGATATTACCCTTGAGAAAGAGTGTGAGCATCTGCGCCGCCTACCTGGACAGGAGGGGCTTACGGTCGATTATTTACAGCATAACTTTCTCCGCCTACGGTTGCAGGGATATGCCCTGAGGTGGGAGCGCCACACTGAATTTACAAGTTATACGCTTGTACAACAATTGCCAGAGAGCGCGCAGCTGGGCGCGACAGATCCTGACTTACTTTCATCCTTAGTCTTGCCGAATGGTTGGTTAACTGGAATTCCTGGAAGAACATTTACTGCTATTAAACTGGTTATGGTGCATGGAAATCTAAAGAGTCCAGAGGAAATGTTATTGTCGGCACGTAATTGGTTTGGTGAGCGCCCCATAGTGGCATCTCTGGTTGGAAGAAACAGTCACTCGCTTGTAGTGACAGATTTCATGCTTCGAGACAGTGGTTTTGAAAGAATGCTGGTGATAGCGCCACCTACAATATCGGTGACTCGGGCTGGGCGCATTGCTCAGCGGCTATTAGAAATAGAAACTTATCGTGTCATGGCGTTGCGTGGCCTACCCGTGGCCAAGAAACTTGATTCTGAGTTAGCAAATTCTGAGCAACAATTAGCCAGTATCACAGACCAGCTTAAAAATAAAATTAGTTCTGAGCAAGAGTTACTGGATAGACTAGTTGCACTAGCAGTGGATATGGAACGTATCACTATCGAACATATGTACCGATTTACTGCCACACGTGCCTATGACAAGATGATAACTCAACGTATTGCTGAATTAAAAGAGAAAGCTATACCTGGCACGCAAATCATTGGCGAGTTCATGTGGCATCGTCTTTCTCCTGCTATAGCAAAAGTAGAAGATACTGCGCAGCGAATGGGCTCGCTTTCTGAACGAATTTCCCATACGAGCGCACTACTGCGTACGCAGGTTAATATACTGACTGAAGCACAGAATCAGCAATTACTTGAGAAACTTACGCGTGGTCAAGAATTACAATTGCGGCTACAGCGAACCGTGGAAGGTTTGTCGATTGCGGCCATCTCGTATTATGTAGTTAGCCTAATATTGTATTTAACAAAAGCTGGTAAGGCCGCAGGATTACTAGACCATCCTGAGCTAATTACTGGAGTGATGATCCCATTAGTATTGTTTGTAGTCTGGCGCATCACGCGTCGTATTAAAAATAAATTTCTCAAATAATTTGGATTGATAAGATTGATTCAGAAAGACAGAATTAAAGAATTATTGTTCTGTTTGTAATAGGCGCCTGTAACTGCATAGTAAGCGTGTTAAAATTTAATACTATCGCTCAGGAAAAGTTATAATGCCGACTCCTGTTAGCGCAAGATCTACTATAAGCTGTGGTGGGTTTTGTAAATATGCTAAAAATGTCTGCGCCACAACTGATAAGTTTTTTCCTGATGGGTAGGCGTAGTGCCACTGACAATTAATAGGGAAACCTTTTACATCAAGTATGGCTAGCTGATTTTTGTGTGAACCAAGAGTTAATGTGTGGCGTGACAATACTGAAACTCCTAAACCACCAAGTATAGCTTGCTTGATTGCCTCATTGCTTCCGAGGGTCATTTTGGTTTCTAGTTTTAAATTCTGTTTAGTAAAAAAACTTTCTGTTTCAATACGTGTTCCCGAACCATTCTCTCTGAATATAAACGGCTCCTCAGCTATACGCTTTAGTGTAATTTTTTTCTTCTTGGCAAGTGGATGATTGACAGATGCAAGAACAACCAGAGGATTTTGCAGGAAGCTCTGGACTATTATTTCTTCATTTTTCGGTGGGAGGTCTAGAATATAGAGATCGTCCATATTATTAGCTAGGCGGTTTAATATATGCTCACGGTTAGAAACCTCTAGAGATACTTCAATATCTGGATATTGCTGGCAAAACATTCCAAGTAGGCGTGGAGCAAAGTACTCTGCGGTAGTTACCACCGCAAGTCTTAATCTTCCCGCCTTTAAACCCTTCATATCTGCTGCAATCATCTCAAACTGAGTTAGATGCTCAAAAATACCAAGGCAAGCTTGATGTAACTCTCGCCCAGCTTCAGTTAGATACATTTTTTTGCCAATTTGTTCGAATAGCGGCAAGCCAATAGCATCAGTTAAATTTTTAATCTGCATTGATACCGTCGGTTGAGTTACGCATAGCTCTTCTGCAGCGCGCGTAAAGCTGCCTAACCTAGTAATAGTCTCAAATACTTCAAGTTGGCGTAAGCTACTATGGCGCATTAGGTACTCCTTCTATGTATAGATTTATACCAATGATATCGATAACAAGAATTGATTATTATTTATAATAATAATATTACATAATATGCAGCGTGATGTAAAAAAATTTTTTTTGAGAAAAAAATATCAAGGAGGAATTAAAAATGGCCGCGATATATAAGAAAACTGGGTCGGTAGCTAAAGAAACAGGTTCTCTTGCCTGGGATCAGTCACTTTGGTATGACTCAAGGTGGTATAAATTTGGCATGGCACTTATGCTATTAGTAGCGTGTTTCTGGATTTGGTACCAACGTACTTTTGCTTATTCACATGGCATGGATTCGATGGAGCCTGAATTTGAAAAAGTCTGGATGGGTCTATGGCGCGTTCACATGACAGTAATGCCTACCTTTGCATTGATTGCTTGGGGCTGGATCTGGAAAACAAGGGATACCAAAGAACAATTGGATAACCTGGATCCAAAACTAGAAATCAAACGCTATTTCTATTGGATGATGTGGTTAGGCGTATACCTATTCGGTGTGTATTGGGGCGGTAGCTTCTTCACCGAGCAAGATGCTTCATGGCATCAGGTAATCATACGCGATACTAGTTTCACACCTAGTCATGTCGTAGTATTTTATGGTTCTTTCCCAATGTACATTGTTTGCGGAATCTCTAGCTATCTTTACGCTATAACCCGTTTGCCACAGTACAGCAGAGGCACATCGTTTCCTTTAGTATTTGCGATTGCTGGTCCGCTGATGATTCTGCCAAACGTTGGTCTTAACGAATGGGGACATGCTTTCTGGTTCATGGAAGAACTATTCAGTGCACCATTGCATTGGGGATTTGTAATTCTGGGTTGGTCTGGTCTGTTCGCAGGCGGGGTTGCAGCACAGATAATTACTCGTTATTCCAATCTGACTGATGTGATCTGGAACAATTCTGATCCTATCATTCTGAATAACAGGATCAAACCCTAACAACTGGTTCTGATCTTTAACTATATCCTTCTCACCCCTTCCGCCCTCTGAGGAAAAGAGGGCGGGCAGGGATTCTGATTCTCTAGGAATGAATTAACCAGAAAAGGATATGACTATGACGTATAAGCAGTTACTACATTTAAATATTACGGTAATATTGATACTTATAGTAGGGCTTTATGCCGGCATGGCTGATGCGCATGGAAATGTACCCTTGAACCAAGATAGCTGCGTTCGGGGAGAACAGGGAAGTAAGTTGCATCTCAGTACTTATCAGCCCCAGAATGAGCCTACTGCGCATTATTGCAGTGAGATTCCGACAGAGGGAGAGATTTTCTTTGTAGTGGATCTTATTGACCAGGCCTTACGTAACATTCCAGTCACTATGCGGATTGTCAGGGGTACCAGTGAGACAGAAGATGAAACTGTATCTATCGTACGTTCAGATTACTATCCAGATGGGGTAATTGGAGGAAGAACAAACCTAGAGCAGGGAAATTATACGGTATTTATTACCGGTGAGAGTATTCCTCCTGTGCATTATGAATACCCATTGCGGGTACAAATGGTAAATTATTCAGCGGTATTTCAAAAAGCAATAGGGCCTACAATAGCTCTGCTAGTACTGATATTTGTTGGCTATAAGTTAACAAAAACAAAAAAAGTACAGAATTGGCTGTCTTCTCGCCATGCTTAGAATACTTTAGACTTCTAGTAAAGAAGTATTAAGTAGGCTATTTTATATGGGAGGGATGTTCATTTTTGTAATACCCACTCTCATTTTTACCCTTCTTTCAATTTGGATGATAAAAAATAAATGAATATTGCTACTACCGATTTGGATTTAGTTAGGCAAAGCAAGTTAGGAAATCGTAACGCCTTTGATATATTAGTGGTCAAGCATCAGCATAAGCTTGCAAGCGTTATTTCTCGTTATCTTAAATTGCCCCAGCAAATTGAGGATGTAGTTCAGGATACTTTTATTAAGGCATACCTCGGAATCATGGCGTTTCGAGAAGATAGCAAATTCTCTACTTGGTTACATCGAATTGGGGTAAATGCCGCCTTAGACTTTTTGAACGCTGAGCGCAGACGTATTCCACTTTATCAACCGCCGGTTAACTCGGCTACTAACGAACTTATAGTTTCTGAGATTGCAGATGGTGAAAATCCAGAGCGGTTTCTATCATCCAAGCAAACTATTTCTAGTGTGTTGAATAGGTTGCCAGTAGAGTTACGTACGGCAATTACTCTTAGAGAGATTGACGGGTTAAGCTATGAGAAAATTGCAAGAATTATGGGTTGCCCTGTTGGCACGGTAAGATCAAGGTTATCTCGTGCCCGTACAGACATAGCTGCTCAACTACATTCATTTGGACTTGCCATCTCTGGAAAATGTATTGGTAGCACTGCTTAACAGTTTAGAAACCCCAAGAACTAATTTAATATATTTGTAAGTAAAATAGTGGAGGCGCCAAAATAGTAGGATTATGAGTCAACAAGGAAGGAGAAGCCGTTAATAATGGAACAAACTACAATTAGCTACAAAAGTATGGCACCTCAGAACATTGCAGTTATTGGATGTTCGGGAGCCATTGGTAGTGCATTAATGCATCAATTAGCGGCAATACACCCTGATGCAACTATCTATACTTTCTCCCGGAGCGATCCTAAGGAATACTCTGAGAATATTATTCATACTAAAATTAAATACGAGAGCGAAATCTCTATCGAATCAGCAGCAATGAAGGCTTCAGAATATTTACCTTTAGATATGGTCATAGTGGCTACCGGTATTCTGCATGATGAGGTTCTTATGCCAGAGAAATCATTGAAAGATTTATCCGCTGAAAAATTTATTCATTTATTTTCAGTTAACAGTGTTCTTCCGGCAATAATTGCAAAACATTTTGTTCCTAGAATGAACAAAAAAAAGAGATCGGTTTTTGCAGCTTTATCCGCCCGAGTTGGGAGTATCTCAGATAACGAAATGGGCGGATGGTATTCATATCGAGCATCAAAATCAGCTCTGAATATGATTATTAAAAATGTGGCTATCGAAACAGCAAGAAAAAATAAACAAGCTATTTTTGTCGGCCTTCATCCGGGTACTGTGACCAGTTATTTATCGGAACCATTTCAATCAAATGTGCCTAAGGAAAAACTTTTTACCCCAGAATTTTCAGCAAAAAAGTTGATTGAAGTATTAGAAAAACTTACGTCAAGAGATAGTGGAAAATTCTTTGCCTGGGACGGAGAGGAAATTGAACCATAGAATTAGCTCTCTATAGAATTACATAAATTAATGTATAAAAATACTATATCTTTATGCCAACCAACAGATAATTTGGTGATTATTCTTAGTTTAAGGCGAGTTTTCACCTTAATAAATTGAACTTATTTGATTTAAAAGTAATCTTAAAAAGAAGAATTTTTTCACACCACTGCTGTAATTAAGGAGAAAAAAATGCGAACAGTTGCTTTTCTTTTATTTGGTTTTATATGCCTGCCAGTAATGGCTAGTGAAGAATCACTACTGGATCACGATGTTCGTCGCCTTGCATCAACTGAGGATATTAATCTCGGTCAGGCATACTCAGATAAAGTAATCCTTGTAGTAAATACCGCATCAAAATGTGGATTCACGCCGCAATATGAAGGCTTGGAAAAACTTTATGAAGAATATGCTGACAAAGGTTTAGTTGTCATTGGTTTTCCATCTAATGATTTTCTTGGACAGGAGCCGGGGGCAGAGAAACAAATTCAGGATTTCTGCCGATTAACCTATGGAGTTAAATTTCCAATGTTTGAGAAAACGACAGTGACTAAAAAGAATGCCCATCCATTTTATGTCGCGTTAGCTGCCAGAGCTGGAACCTATCCTACTTGGAATTTTCATAAATATTTAATTGGAAGAGATGGCAAGCTAATTACTGATTTCAGTCCTAGTACTAGGCCATATGCAGATAAAGTGATTGCTGCAATAAAAAATGCGCTTTCAAAATAATAGTTATAACATTGTAAATTTTTATAAAATGCTTTTGCGACAGGTGATTATAAGTTGCAAAAATAATAAATAAAAATACAGTTTTAGTTATACTTTTTGATTTCTAACCTCTACTGTCCATCACTGTCAAAATTCATTGGCCCAAATTAATTTGTGGGCCATACAACTCATGAATAACAAACACCTGGTAATAAAAGACTTCAACATTTTTGCCGGTGCATTCGTAAACCGAAGTAGCGAAAGACGAAGAGATTCTGTGTGGCTAGAACAGGCCGCCACGAGCACAGATAGTCGTTTCGTTGTAGTTTGGGGAGAAAAATGTCTGGTTGGCGGTGATTCGCCACATTTAGTGTTACTACAAAGGGTGCAGATAGAAAGCTACATCAATCATGAACACCTGATCTTTCTTGGTCTATTTCGTGACCAAGCAATATTTGCTGTCGCGATTGTCTCTGAGCTGGCGCTACCATTCTCTAAATTTGGTGTTTTCCAAGACCTACACTTTATTGGCGCGGGCTTGCCACATGACGAAGCAAATCTAGCAGCACATGCGCGTGCGTTGGTATTGTGGCATCAGTCACAGCTTTTTTGCGGTGTATGTGGATCGCAGACAAAGCAAGATAGTGGTGGAAATTCCAGAATATGTATTGGTTGTGGCAAGAGGTTATTTCCACGCGTTGACCCGGCGATTATAGTGCTGGTATCTGATGGTGAGCGCTGTTTACTTGGAAGAAAAGAACATTGGCCAGAAGGGAGGTATTCAACTATTTCTGGGTTTGTAGAACCGGGTGAAAGCCTTGAAGATGGTGTGCGCCGAGAAGTATTTGAAGAGACTAATGTACAAGTCGGAAAAGTTAGCTATCATAGCTCGCAACCATGGCCATTTCCAGCAGCATTGATGCTTGGCTTTACTGCGGAGGCTGAGAGTCAGAATATTAAATTAAATGATGGTGAGCTCGAAGATGCTCGCTGGTTTACTCGAGAACAGCTTAGTACTGAAGGCATGAAGCTGCCTTTCCGTATTTCTATAGCACGGCGGCTAGTGGATCATTTCCTTGAGCAAGATAGCTAGGAGCTGGCTACTTGGTTTCAACGTTAGTGTCAGTGGAATTCTCGCTACCCATCATTCTTTGTAATCTAGGCTATTTTATGTAAGACCAAAAAGTACACACTTGTATTTCATTAATCTATAAGAGCATGGTGTATCACGTTCTATCCAATTCAAAATAAATCAGGGAGCGGAGTTTTCTATGAATAAATTTCTGATTTTGATTCTTTCTTTATTTCTTACCAGCTGCGCTCACTCTGACTGGCGAACTGCTGATCGTAGCAGTGCCAATATTGCGCCGCTACCTGCTGAAACTAAAGAAGCTATCGTTCATATCTATGTGGCCCGAACTTTTAATTGGCATAAATATTTAGCTGTTCATTCATGGGTGGCTTTTAAAGAAAAGGATGCTAAGGGGTATATGGTCTATCATGTCATCGGCTGGCGTGCACGTAATGGAGGTGAATCCGTTATAGGTAAAAAGGATATCCCCGACAGAAAATGGTTTGGTAGTATTCCCGAACTGATAACAGATGTTCGTGGTAAGAAAGCTGAAGCTGCAATTTCCCAAATTAAAGCTGCCATTCAGTCCTATAAATACCAAAATTCTTATAGACTGTACCCAGGCCCAAATAGCAATTCGTTTATTTCACATATCATTCGGAATGTAGACGAGCTTCAGGTGGAATTGCCACCGAATGCTGTAGGTAAAGATTGGCTGAATGGCGGGAAGTTATTTGCTATGTCAGAATCTGGAACTGGTGTTCAGGTTTCAATTTTTGGTCTTTTAGGGGTCACACTAGGCCTTGCTGAGGGGATAGAATTCAATATATTGGGTCTTAGTTTTGGGTTGGATATTTTAAGTCCGGCTATTAAGCTGCCAGCTGTAGGCCGATTAGGCTTTAAGGACGCTCCAGTATTTAATGACTAAAGATCTGAAAATAAGGATAATTAAGTATGATTACTATTTATGACTCACCCAAGTCTAGCTTAGGATGATGTTTTTGGTGCTTAGAAAAGATAGAAGAAACATATAATGCTAGCTCAATTAATCTTAAAGAAAAAGAATACAAATCCATATCCACATCATATTTAAGAATAAACCCCTAGCGATTTGTGTATTTATGAAGCTCCTAGTTACTTGTAACAATTATAATTTTTAAGACGATGGGATATTTACCAGAATGACTATTGATAAAAATAGCAGAAAGTCTATTAGTCGTGAAATCTTATTTAATTCCAAGTTAAATAAAGGTTCTGCTTTTACTATTGAGGAGCGTAAAGAATATCATCTTCATGGTCTTGTGCCTGCTGCAATTTGTACACAGGAAATACAAATGACTAGGGTTCTAGAAAATTTGCGCTGTAAAACAAACGATATTGAACGCTACAATTTTCTTATGTCATTGCTCGGACGCAATGAACGCTTATTTTACAAAGTGTTGATTGAAAATATAGAAGAATTAATGCCTATAGTATATACCCCAACAGTTGGGCAGGCTTGCCAGGAATATGGACATATTTTTCGTCGTGCCCGTGGATTCTTTATCACGCCAGATGATCGCGGTCAGATTGAGGAAATGCTTAGTAATTGGCCTGAGAGGGATATTCGTCTGATTGTTGTAACTGATGGTGAGCGTATTCTTGGTTTGGGTGATCTAGGCGTTAACGGCATAGGTATTCCGATAGGAAAATTGGCATTGTATTCTGCCTGTGCAGGTATTCCACCACATCAGTGTATGCCGGTCATACTAGATGTAGGAACAAATAATAAAGAGCTCCGTGATGATCCACTATATCTCGGGATCAATCGGTTGCGCCTAAAGGGCGAAGCATACAATTCTTTAGTTGATGAGTTTGTTAGCGCCGTCCAAAATATTTTCCCCAAGGTGCTGATTCAGTTTGAGGATTTTCTGACACCTAATGCTTATAAATTATTACAGCGTTATCGACACAGCGTAGCCTGTTTTAACGATGATATCCAAGGCACATCAGCTATGGCTCTTGCTGGCGTGCTGGCCTCTTGCAGAATTACGGGTGTAAAATTTTCAGATCTCCGAATTATGCTATTGGGAGCCGGTTCTGCAGCGACAGGCATTGCCAACCTCATTCAGGCTGCTTTACGCAATACAGGACTTTCTAAAGAAGCAGCAAGAGATAGACTTTGGCTTGTTGATCAGTACGGCCTGATTGTTGCCGATCGTGATGATTTGGCTTCACATAATTTACCTTACGCAAGGGCTACTCAACAAATTACTCTAAATAAGTCTATCGAGATGGCTAGACCGCACGTTTTGATTGGTGCGACAGGGGCCTCAGGTGCTTTTACCCAAGATGTTGTGAAGTTAATGGCTGGAATTAATAAGAACCCCGTTATTTTTGCCCTATCTAATCCTACATCGAAATCTGAATGTACGGCCGAGCAAGCTTATCAATGGAGTGACGGTCAAGCTGTTTTTGCTAGTGGGAGCCCATTTCTCCCCGTTGTCTATGGGGATAATATCCTGAATCCAGGTCAAGGCAATAATGCATATATATTTCCTGGGATTGGTTTGGGCATCATTGCTAGCGATTCAATCAGAGTTAGTGAAGAAATGTTTCTTGCTGCGGCTAAAGTTCTATCAGAATTAGTAGATGAGGCTGACCTTAAGTCAGGAAATGTTTTTCCACCATTATCTCAAATGCGATATATTTCTTTAAAAATAGCCATAGCAGTGGCAGAGTGTGCTTATAAACAAGGGCTTGCCAGAAAACCACAGCCACCATCACTCCAAGTAATGATTGAGGAGACGATGTACGATCCAAGCTATTGAACGCCTCTACATATAAATATTTTCCATAAATCAAGTGAAATGGAATGAAAATTGATCATAATAGATTTAATCTTGCTATATCTCTATTTGATGAGCTAAATAGAGAAGACCCTAATCGTGAATTTATAAACGGAAAAGAAGAACCAAAAGAGCTTCTTTATGCGCAAAGAGTAACAACGATGCTCAAAGGCTATGTGTCAAATCCATCAGAAGTATTGCAGTTAGCTGCTAGATGCCAGCATATACAGCGATGGAAAATTGAGCGTAAAAGTTTCCCTATGACAAAGCCAGGATATTATCAATGGCGCACAAGTCTTAGAGAGCTCCATGCAAAGACAGCTGAAAAAATTCTTAGAGAAGTAGGTTATGAAGAAAATATAATTGATCGCGTTTGTGCATTACTTAAAAAAGAGGGATTGAAAACAGATATCGAATCTCAGGCTTTGGAGGATGTGGTTGTGTTGGTATTTATAGAAAATTATTTACAAGAATTTACCAATAAGCATGGTAATTTTGATGAAACTAAGATTAAGGATATTGTAGATAAGTCATTAAAAAAGATGACGGCAAAGGGAAGACTGACAGCATTAACTATGATCAAACTATCTGTATCATAATTGTTAATATTATGATAAATAAAGATTAATTGCTAAGGAAAAGTATCCCCATTAAGCTGTAGTATTATAAGATTCATTAAATGAGAAAATGATTTTTGCTCTTTAAATCCTTACTTACCTTCATTATTTAATTGGGAAAATTCTTATGGCGGCAGCAAAGAAAGGGAGTCAGTCACAAAAAAAGGCCAAAGCATCTGCTAAAAAGAAAGCTTCTGCATCTGCTAGAAAGAATGTTGCAATGGCTAAAAAACCAGCAACAGAATATTTTGGATCACAGGCTAAATACCCATCTAATTTAGGATTGAATGATAAATCTAAAAATAGAGGTGCAGATCGTATGCGAAGTACCGGTTCAAATAGTAGAGGAAGGTAACTCTACCTCGGTAAATTTGAACTAACTTTAAAAAATGCTTCACTTGCAGACCTTTACTGATGGTAGCGTTAATATTAAATTAAAGTTCAGGTATGGTGCTTATTTAGTATAGTTTTACTCAGATGCGCCATTTTTATTTAATATAAAATATATAGTTATATAATTAATTTAATGTTTAAGTTAAGGTGATTACTCAAGGAAATATTAATGGCTAGATATTACAGAATTAAAACTATCTCCATGGTATTGGCAATCAGTAGTTTGCTGATTTTATTGCCGAGCTGTAACGAAAAAGGTTCCGCAGAGAAAATTGGAGAGAAAATTGATAATACTGTAGAAAGTATAACGGAAGAGCTTGATGAAGCGGCAAAGAATACTTCTAAAGAACTTGATAAAGCAGTAAAAGCCGCTTCTGAGAAACTTGATGAAGCAGCAAAGAAGACTAGTAAGAGGGTTGAAGAAGTTAGTGACAATATTTTTAATGTAGTAGAAGCTGCGAAGGAAACGAGTGAGAAAATTGAAAAGGTTAGTGACGGCATTCGGAATGCTGTCACTAAAGATGAATGAAATTTAATTGCTGTAATTCTTTTTCTAAAATTGGAACTTAGAACTTTCTTGTTCTTTAAAATATAGACTTGCCAGTAATTTCGTACTTTTTGTAAGGGAAGAAGAGATATTTTAGTTTATCCAAATAAATTTACCCATTAAAAAAGCCCAACATAAAAATGCTGGGCTTTTTTAAGACAAAAAATGATCAAAGAGCTTGAATATTTGATGCTTGCTTACCTTTTTCACCTTGTGTTACGTCAAAGGAGATTTTTTGACCCTCTGTTAGAGTTTTAAAACCACCCATATTGATTGCTGAAAAATGAGCGAATAAATCTTCACCACCATCATCAGGAGTAACAAAACCAAAACCTTTAGAATCGTTAAACCATTTAACTGTACCTGTTGCCATGTAATTACTTCCTTTTTAAAAAATAACGGGAAAAACTCCCGAGAACTATCTGATTCGAAGTTTTTACAAGGACTCACACGGATTCACAAGGAATAACACGGAATAACAGTACTGCAAAAACTCTTAAACAAATACCTACTTTAATTTACTCTTATTTTTATAGAAAGTAAATATATTTATTAATTATAGATTCCAAGTAATATTTCTTTATTTATTAGTAAACTAAGTTTAGTAAGAGAATTTATATAAACTCAGCTTGAACACAGGAAAAGTGTTAAATTAGAGGGTTATTTTTATTTCATTTATTCGCTATTTGCCGGCTTGAACGTGCAATTTTATGCATCTAGGGTGTGTGGGTAATATATATTTCTTAGGGTTCTATGTCTTTTATTTCTTTTGGTTTGTCCGATGATATTATTCGGGCCGTCACTGAACGAGGGTACACAATTCCTACTCCTATTCAGCTGGAATCAATTCCCGCAATACTTTCTGGTAGAGATTTGCTTGCTGGTGCGCAAACTGGAACTGGTAAGACTGCAGGGTTTACTTTGCCAATTCTGCATAAACTGTCGGATAAAAATATTAAGGGCCCTTCTAGCGGTCGGCCACCAATACGCTCGCTTATTCTTGTTCCCACCAGAGAACTTGCGGCACAAGTTGAAGAGAGTGTTTATGATTACAGCAAGTATCTGAAACTAAATTCGATGGTAATGATTGGTGGGATCAACATTAAGAAACAAATTTCCCGCCTAAGAAGTCGTGTTGATATTCTAGTTGCAACTCCAGGGCGGCTACTAGATCATGTTCAGCAAAAAAATTTAGACTTGTCTCATATTCAAATTCTTGTTTTGGATGAAGCCGATCGCATGCTAGATATGGGCTTTATTCGTGATATCAGAAAGATACTTAAATTACTGCCTGAGCAACGTCAAAATCTTCTTTTTTCCGCCACTCTTTCTAATGAGATTCAATTGTTAGCTGAAGACCTACTCAATAAACCAGTTATGATTGAGGTAGCACAGCGAAATGCTACTGCTGATAAGGTGACGCATGTGGTTCATCCGGTTGATCGTGAGCGAAAACGTAATTTACTTGTTCATCTTATTAAGAGAAATCGTTGGAAACAGGTACTCGTATTCACTCGGACAAAGCATGGCGCTAATAAATTGGCAGAATATTTAGTTACAAATAGCATACGATCACTTGCGATACACGGAAATAAGAGCCAATCAGCACGTACCCGGGCACTAGCAGAATTTAAAACAGGAAGCTTACAAGTTCTGGTTGCAACAGATATTGCTGCACGTGGAATCGATATCAACGAGCTGCCACATGTAGTAAATTTCGATCTTCCTAGTGTTGCAGAAGATTATGTCCATCGTATTGGTCGTACCGGTCGAGCTGGAGCAGAAGGCGATGCTGTGTCACTAGTGTGTGTGGATGAACACAAATTACTGGCAGATATTATGAGGGTTATTAAATGCGATTTACCTAGCATGGTTATCAAGGGATTTGAGCCAGATCCAAAAATTAAAGCTGAACCAATAAAGAATGGACGTAGTAGGGCACCTCGTGGTGTAACATTTAAACCTAAAATGTCGAAGAAACGAAGGTTTGTAAAATCACCAACTAAGAATTTACCTGTTTCTAGAAATCGCCATTAATTATAAATAGTCCAGAGATAAGATTTAGTGGTGAGCTAATTAGAGGGTGATGCCATATCCAGCCAGCTGCCCAGATTAGGAGCAACTCACTGGACAGGTAGTCACCGTAACAGCACCAGGGTATCTTACCTGGCGGCCTTCATTTTAATATTGGGAGGAATCAAAATGAAGGACTTATATCCCGTCCAACGGGGATATTACTTTGAAAGCTAAACTTCTATTTTGTTCCCTAAATATAATTATTTTTATAGTTTGCTAAATGGTTAATAGTAAAAAATGAAAAATACTTTATATTATCCATCGGTTAGCAATTAACAGGTGAAATTTAAAGCTCCTAATAAATATAAGTCAGCGCTACGTTGCTATCATTTTTAAAATTATTTATTTCTATCAAGTCAATTAAGGGATAATTTTTGTTGTTATTCAGTAACATTCTGTTATATCGGTGAATATCTCTTGATGAAGGAATGAATAGTAGTTATAAAACTGTCAACTGGTTGGAATCTATTTAGGTTGGAGCATGCCTCTGGAGGATTTTTCTGTATTAGAAATAGTTATTAGTGGTTAGACTACGCTATAAAGCATAGGCTCTTATTTCTGGGGTACACTGACATAAAAGAACATTTGATGGTTTATCCAGAAGTGACTGTGATGATAAACATGGTAATTATTGCTGATACTGAAAAACACAATTGGAGGTCCAGATGATTTGGGCTGTAACAATAGTAATAATAGTATTGCTGTTTATTTATCCAAAGCAAACAGGACTCTTATTATTTGTTCTCTTAGTTGGTATTTGTATAGTTGCATTAATTGATTACTTAGTTTCGTACCAAAAAGAAAAGGAACAAAAGTTAGTTTCAGTAGCTGTTTCATATGACCCTAGCTCTTGCAGTAAAGATTCTCCACTATCTTTTAAAATTAAAAATAACAGTAAAAAAATAGTTAATAAGGTTAGTTGGAATATCATTGTTACAGCTAAGGGATCCAGTAGTAATATTGTTGACTATGAGTCCTTTCCAAGCTATCAGGGGGAATACTCTACAAGACATCATAGCGAGAGTTCTACACCATACTCAACACACAAAATTCTTATCCCTGGAGGGTTATCTTTAGTATGTTATAAAGCACCTTCGATTAGGGAAAAATTACCCTCACAAAATATTATTTGGAAAGTTAGCAATAAGTATTCTGAGTTCCAATAATATGTATGATTGTTTGTTATTTCCCATACTAGATAATCTAAAAATTTGAATATCTACCCTGTGCCAGATGAGAATATACAAACTTATTGAAATAAACAGTGTAAACTTATCCATATGAAACGAAATAAAATTTCTGCTAAGAGCATAATTGGAAAATCGCTCACTTATTATCGAGACAGAGGAAACAAGGGATTAACAAAAGATAACCTTGTTATGGCATTCAATGAAAAATTAATTAGGGATGTCTGGGCTAAAGGAGAAGTGGTTGGAAGCAATAATCCAGACGAGTACAGAAAAGATGAATGTGGTGCATGGATGTATTTCTCACACTATAGTAATAGAAACTCCCAGTATGGGTGGGAAATTGATCATATTGAGTTTGTAGATCATGTGGCCTCAAAAAATTTAAATAATCTTCGTCCTCTTCAGTGGCAAAATAATGCCTGTAAAGGGTCTGGTGAACTTGCTTGTATCATTACGGCCAATAAAGAAAAAAACGGACCTACTAAGGTCTAGTAATGTAGCTGCATGGAAGTTTGTTACCTAATTAAATTTTTTGTTGTAAATAGCTGCTCAGAAAGATTCCAAAAAGAGCATTATTCTTCAGAGAAAGCAGCGATGGCTCTTGTCTAGTTCCTTAGGCAGGCTTGCTGGGAAAGTAAACATTAATGTATTGGTACAGCATCCGTTGGAAAGAATTGTCGCAGTGTATTCAGAGAAATATTGTAGTAAATCTATGAAGTAATATTAATCAGTTCCCAATGTTGTCTGCCCTTGGGCATCACTTAACATAATAATCCTTAATGTAGTATTATCTCTCATTTCTTTATAATATGATCTTGTATTGTAAAGATTACTACTTGAGGTGTTCTGACGGCATCCGCCTAAAGAATTAAACGGGAAGCCGGTGCGTTTTGATTAAATTCAGAGCAATGCCGGCACTGCCCCCGCAACGGTAAATGAGGAAAGGATTTGCTTAATGCCACTGTGCTTAGTCATGGGAAGGTGCAAATCTAGGAGTAATCCGCTCATGAGTCCGGAGACCGGCCTGAAGTCAATATGTGTTATTGCGGCTGGGCAATATACAACACTATGACAGGCTGTTAGCCTGATCTGACTGTTTATTTCTGATTCCTTCCGCAATATTTATTAACGCGTGCGGGTGTGTACAGGGAAAAGAGTAATGAACAGATACCATTTTTTAGTAGTTGTAGTGTCTGTACCTGAGTCTTGTAGGAATTGCATTAGCAGGTAATGATGAGCAGAGGAAGACTGTTATTGTTACTGCGACTCGTACCGCAAAGACAGTAGATGAAACACTTTCTTCAGTTACTGTTATATCACGTAAAGATATTGAACGCCGGCAGGTAAGATCTGTAGAGGATTTATTGCGCGGAACACAAGGTATCAGCATTGCCAATTCTGGAGGAGCTGGTAAGAATACATCAGTCTTTATACGTGGCACTAACTCTGACCATGTTTTAGTACTTATAGATGGCATCAGAGCAGGCTCTGCAACATCTGGTGGTGCTGCGTATGGAAATATTCCGATTGAACAGATTGAACGTATTGAGATTGTACGAGGTCCCAGGTCTAGCTTATATGGTTCTGAGGCGATTGGAGGAGTGATTCAAATATTTACCCGTAAGGGAGATAAAGAGGGGGTTACCCCAAATTTCAGTTATGGTGGTGGTAGTTACGGTACGTTTAACGGTTCTGCCGGCCTCTCAGGAAGAAGTAAACGTGGCTGGTTTAATATGAACATCAGTGGAAAAAAAACAAAGGGATTTAATGCCTGTTCGGGCAAACCATTTCCAAATGGAGCTGGATGTTATACCAGTGAACCAGATAGGGATGGGTATCGAAATATAGCAGGTTCTTTCCGAGCAGGATATCTGTTTAAAAACGGATTGGATGTTGAAACAAACTTCATGCGGTCTTCTGGTAAGGTTAATTATGATGGGACATCCTTAAATAAATCAGAGCTAGTTCAGCAGGTTTTTGGTGGCAAGGCAAGTTATTCTCCTTTTACATTCTGGAAGGTTACTTTAGCCGGAGGTCGTAGTCGGGAGAATAGCAGAAGTTATCTGGGGCAAGAGAAGGACTTTAAAAGTAGGTTTGATTCACGGCGCGATACCATCTCCTTACAGAATGACTTTACATTAAACAAAGCTCACCTATTTACAGTAGGTGCTGATTATAAAAATGATACTGTTAGCTCCAGTGAAGATTTCACGGTTACTTCACGAAATAATTGGGGGGCATTCGCTCAGCATCAGGCAACAGTCTTTAAGCAAGATTTAGAGCTTTCTATCCGGTATGATGAAAATGAACAATTTGGTGGAAATGTAACCGGTGGTGCTGGCTGGGGATATACTGTAACAGAATGGTTGAGGTTTACTGCAAATTTTGGGACTGCATTTAAAGCTCCAAATTTTAATGAACTATATTACCCAGTGGGGTGGGGTGGTATGTGGGGAGGCAATGCTAACCTCCGACCAGAAGAATCCGTGAGTTACGAATTTGGAACCAGTGGGAGAATTAAACGGACAAATTGGACTTTTAGTGTTTATGAGACTCAGATTGACAATCTCATTGGCTATGACCCTCCTGGTTTGTTGAGTAATATTGATAAAGTACGTATTCGTGGTTTTGAGGGAATGATCTCCACACGTATTAAAAAATACCAAATTAATACCAATTTAACTTTATTGGATCCTCAGGATAGATCATCTGGAATCAATAGAGGAAATACTCTTGCACGCCGGGCCAAACAATCTTTCCGTTTTGATGTAAACAGAAAATTTGATAAATTTAAGCTGTTTGGCTTATCATTTAACAAATCTATGATAGGCACACAACTGCTTGTTGTGGGTCAACGCTATGATGATCTGGCTAATACGCGTAAACTGGATGGTTACGTTAAACTAGACATACGGGGAGAATACAATTTGAATCAGAGCTGGCGTGTACAGGGGCGTATCGAAAATATCTCAAATGAACGTTATGAGACGTCATCATTTTATAATCAACCGGGCCGAAATTTTTTTATTACTCTTCGTTATCAGCCTTCATAATCTGTTAAGGACTTATCATAATGAATTTATCTGTTCGTAATCAGCTGACTATAGGTGCTGGTCTTGTGTTATTAATGATTCTTACACGAGAATATCATTTTTCATCTTTACATAGTCTGCCTGGGGCTTCTTGGGCAATCTTCTTTCTGGCTGGTTTATATTTGCGTTCTATATGGCCACTGGCGGGACTTTTTGTACTGACATGGGCGCTAGATTTCTCAGCTTATACTTGGGGGGGCGCCAGTAGTTACTGCCTGACTTCTTCCTATGTTTTTTTGTTACCAGCCTACAGTGCACTCTGGTATGCCGGTAGCTGGTATGCCCGACGGTATCAATTTGAATGGCAGACATTACTACCCCTTTTTCTCAGCCTAATGACTGGTGCAATAGTCTGTGAGGTTTTCTCAAGTGGCGGATTTTATTTCTTTTCGGGACGTTTTGAAGAAACAACTCTAATTGAATTCGGACACCGTTTGGTACAGTATTTCCCCCAATATTTTGGATCCCTAATTTTTTATATTGGGATTGCCGCCGTTATCCACACTATGTTTTTAATTGTTCAAGGGTCATTTAGGGCAAATAACAACAGAACGATATAAATCAGAATGGATAAACCTGACCGGGAAGAGCGCCATCGCACGCGCATGAAGCGTAAAAAAGAGGTCGTTGATAAGGCTATTGCAAGTGCAGATATAGAAAGAGGCCTGTTACTGGTACTGACCGGTAATGGTAAGGGTAAATCGAGCTCTGCTTTTGGCATGATCGCACGTGCCTTGGGGCACGGTATGAGAGTTAGTGTGGCACAGTTTATCAAAGGTCGTTCTGATACTGGGGAAGAGGCCTTCTTTCGTCTACAGAACAATGTGACCTGGCATGTCCTAGGAGAAGGATTCACTTGGGAAACACAAAATTTGGCTCGTGATACCGAAACTGCACAGCGTGGCTGGGCTATTGTAAAGAAAATGCTTCAGGATCCGTCACAACAGCTTATTGTGTTGGATGAGCTTACTTATCCATTAAAATTTGGCTGGCTAGATATGACAACAGTTCTGGATGACCTTAAGAACAGGCCGGCTATGCAACATGTAATCATTACGGGTCGGGGAGCGCCAGAGTCGCTTTGTCAGGTAGCAGACACTGTAACTGTTATGAATGATAATAAGCATGCCTTTCAAGCTGGAATCACAGCGCAAAAAGGTATTGATCTGTAATTCTTTATAGCGGTATCGCTTTTATTTTCCTCACTAGTCCCAGTAATTTGAGATTCTGTAGATTAAGTATACCCATAGGGGTAGGAATAATATATAAACTCTGTTTCTCCTTCTAGAATGATATTGTCACAGGCACTCAAATAGTCATTCAGGACCATATTTCCGATAATATTGGCTATTGTTCCGAAATTTCACTTAATACTTCTTATAAATTATGAATAAATGGATTTTATTAGTAGCGACTATATTATTCTCATACAGTATTGTTTCTGGGGCGAGTGATCTTCTGGAGCATGAGAAGAATAATCCTGCCGACCTTGTGGCAGGTGTAGATGCATGGTCAAAAGGTAACTATATACTGACTCATGATTTACTAAAGCCCTTATCAATAGAGGGGAATGCAGTTGCACAATATATTATTGGTCTGATGTATTTTCGTGGAAAGGTTGTCGAGAAGGACTATAAACAATCGATAAAGCTTATGAATCTTTCAGCAGAACAGGGATATTTTCTTGCTGAGCATAAGCTTGGGAGCATTTACTCTGGTAGTCTGCTCGGGGAACCTGACTACAGAAAAGCAATAAAATGGTTCCGTCTTGCATCAGGACAGGGGTACGCCCCTTCACAGTATTTTCTGGCTACTTTGTATGAAAAAGGTGATGGTATAAAGCAGGATTATACTCGAGCACATATGTGGTTCAGTCTGGCTTCTGAAAAAAATATAATAGCTAAAGATGAACGTGACAGAATTGCAAGAAAATTATCCCCCTCTCAGATTAATGATTCGCAGAAGATGGCAAGAGAGTGTAAAAAGAAAAAATACAAGGATTGTTAATAGAAGGCTTAATTAATTAAGCAATCATTATAAATGAACGTTCTGTTATGAAATGGACTTTATCAAAATCACGTATTCTAAGTTTTTTGCAATGTTCCAAGCGCTTATACCTTGAGGTACACCACCGGAATCTAATAAAATATTCATCTCATTCTGAAGCTGCATTCCGTATTGGGGATGAGGTTGGTGAAACTGCACGAAAAGTATTAATGCCAGAAGGCATTCTGATTGAGTATGACCGTGGTTTGCGTAAGGCTGTAGAGACTACAAATAACTTTCTAAATGATCTGTTTGATATTACCTTATATGAGGCCACATTACAGACTCATAATATTCAGATTCGTGCTGATCTTCTTAATAAAATCAAGAATGATATCCATGTAGTGGAAGTAAAGTCTTCAACCGGTATAAAAGAAATATATCTTGTGGATAGTGCCATTCAGTATTCGGTGATGGCAGGGGCTGGGTTTACTCCAGCTAAAATTAGCCTTGCACATATTAATAATAAGTTTGTATACCTAGGAGATAGTAACTATAACGATTTATTTAAAGTCGTTGATCTCACATCTGAAGTTTCAGAAAGGGCGGAGCAGGTGCCTGAATGGATAGAAGCGGCTAATAAAACGATTGCTGGAGATCTACCTAGAATAGAAGTAGGCGAACATTGTACAAAACCATATTCATGCCCATTTATCAAACACTGCTGGAAAGATATCCCAGTAATAGAATATCCTATTACAAAATTTCCGGGACTTAAAAGAAGCAAAGTTACCGAATTGATAAAATTAGGTTATGAAGATATACGGGATATTCCTGACGGCCTGTTAGGCGACGATACATTACAGGCCAGGTTAAATGCCTGCCATACAGGGAAGAGACTTATTCCAGATGAATTACGAAATAAGCTAGCACAGTTAGAATTTCCACGATATTACCTAGATTTTGAAACAATCGGATTTGCTGTTCCTAAATGGAGCGGTACAAGACCGTATGAGCAATTACCTTTCCAGTGGTCCTGTCATATTGAAGCTAAGTCTATGGCAGTAAGCCATACTGGGTTCTTAGATACCTCAGGGAATCCGCCTATGCAGTCATTTTCTGAAGCGCTAGTTAATGCACTAGGAGATTCAGGTCCTGTTATTGTTTATTCAACTTTTGAAAAGACAGTTTTACGAAATCTGCAGGAACGTTATCCGGAGTATAGAGAAAGCTTACAAAGTATTATTGATCGTCTATTTGACCTATTCCAACCGATAAAGACACATTATTTTCACCGTAATTTACAGGGGAGTTATTCAATCAAAAATGTATTGCCGACTGTTGTGCCTGATCTTAAATATTCAGATCTGCTGGATGTGCAAGACGGTATGATGGCGCAACAGGCTTACCTGGAAATAATTAACGTAAAGACCACAAAAGAGCGCAAGATTTCTCTTACTAACTCTCTCTCTGAATATTGTGAGATGGATACCCTTGCCATGGTAAGACTAATACAAAATCTCTCAAAGAAAAATGAATAACTCACATAGAATATAATATTTATATATCAGAAATAACAGGTATAAAGATATTTTAAATTATTCTTGAGTCGTAGCTCCAGTGAAGAACCGCCTGCCTTTGTTTTCTTCTGCAATTAATATCTCCGCTAGTACAATTTTGTCTTATCTGAGAAATATGTCTTCGCATCATACGCCATCGTTTAATTTGACGTTCATCATCAGGAAACCTTCTCCCCATAAAATAGCGGCAGTACCACTGGAACCATCCTCGTGGATCTTCAGGATGTATCCATCCTTTTGATTTCCATACTATAAGGGGTTGTGATGCATTTACCCCAAAATAATTTAAATTTGGGTCATGATAATCTGAGCAAAGCTTAGCTTCCTCAAACCATTTTTCTGGAAATTCAGAAGCACAGTCAGTCATATATTTTCCGCCAAAAATACCGAGTTTTAACATTTTTTCAGGTGTAAGTTCTGGGCGAAATCCAAAATCAAAATTCTTACCAGCTGGCTCTGTAAGAAGGTATGTGTAATCTGACTGCATAAGATCATTGACTATTACACGTTGTTTTTTCATATACGAGCTATTGTAAATTCTTCACTTGTTTATTTTTTAAAATTTTAATGATAAGAGGGTCAACTATTTTTTAGAGCATCTGTCTCCTAATGTTCCACATGAGAATTTGTATTAAATGTTATAAACATAGGTTGCATTAGAAGAATACTATTGTCCTTTATCCGGCTGTTCCTGAGATACCCAGATTAGTTTTTTTGTATCAATATCCAGTTTCGAAACTTTCTTAACTAACTGATCCAGCAATTTAGGAGGGAGGGTTTTTTCTCTTGCCAGGATCCAGAGGTACTCCCGACTAGGCCCGATTACGATAGCCCAGCTATAATTTTGTTTATCAAGTTTTGCGATATGATAACCACCGTAAAATGGCCAGAAGAATGATACTTTTAGTGAGCCAATTGTAGATTTACCAAGAAATTTAGCTAGGCCGGTTATATCACGCCATTCTTTTTTGCCGGCATTGTATCCTCTGTTTATTACTTCAACATTGCCATTTGGAAGTAATTGGTAGTGTGCTGAAACATCACTTAGTCCTTGTTCGAAAGAGTGGTCAAGCCTAGCAATTTCATACCATTTCCCCATATAGCGATCTGCCTGGAAATTATTCACAGGTAAAATATTATCGGGTGTACTGATAGCACAGGCCGTGAGAAAGTAACAAAGTATACAAAGCAAGGAAGCTCTATTAATAAACATATTTATGTTCTTTCTCAATGTAATAAAGTTGGGAGATAACTAAAATTAGCATGTTTGGCATGATGCTCTGACTTTTTCTTCAAGGAGCCGTTTCATTCCAGCAGTACGGCCTTCTTCAAAGGCGATTTTAGAATTGATTCCTATACTAAGGCGGTAGGTTGTCCATAAAGCGCCTACCCGGTTTCCTGAAGCACAGTGTACTAAAATAGGGCCCCGTGTATTTTCAATTGCTTTAGTGAAGATCGCAAGCTGCTTATGATTGATTCCTGCGCCTGTAACAGGGATATTGATATAACTCATCCCTGCTGATTCTACATTTTTCTTCTCTTCAGTAGTGCCTTCTTTCTTAGTACGCAAATCAATAACTGTAGCGAATCCTTTTTCAGCTAATTCTTTCACAGCACCTGCACTAATAGTACCTGATGTGGCAAGTGTTGGCGTGGCACGATTATAGTTTTTAATCAGATTTTGTAGTTCGCTTCCAAACGGCACCTGCATATCAGTAGCCGAGGCCGGAGAGGAAATAATTGCAAAGACGTATAACAAGGTGACTATATATTTCATTCATGGGCTCCTTAACCGGGTCGGGCACCACATAATCTAATATTATTTATCAAATATGGTTGCTTCAATAGTATTTTCTGCAAAGCTTTGATAGCTCTTCTTCATTTCTCTCGCTATCTTATCAGGAAATACATGGAAATCCCCGCTGTTAAGTGCGGCAACAATATTGTCTGCAACAACCTGGGGAGACTCTGCTATTTCTAGTACCTCCGGAACATTGGCAATCATATCTGTTGCAATGGGGCCAGGATGCACACTCATTACAAATGTACCTTGCTTATCTAGCATGTCACGTAAAGCTTGAGTAATTGAATAGGCAGCGGCTTTTGATGCTGAGTAGGTGGCTATTGGAATAAAATTCTTAATTGATGCTACTGAATTAATCTGAATAAATACACCGCCTCCGTTCCTTTTCAGGACTGGGGAAAATGACTGTGCCATACGAATAAGACCGTTAACATTTATTTCCATTTCATAATTTAGAGAGTCTACAGCTTCCATATCTAAGGGTGTGGAACGAGTATTAACCCCGGCATTATTAACTACCACTTGAACATCTCCTGCTTGCTGAGATGCCGCAATAATACTTTCAGGCCTTTCCAAATCTATATTAATGGCTTCAACTCTTTTACCATATTGTCCGATCAATGATAGAGCTGTATCTGGATTTCTCACGGCGGCATATACTTTTTTAGCTCCTTTTTCTAGAAAGGTTTCAGTTATTATTTTTCCAATTCCACGATTCGCACCAGTAACTAGTACAGTTTTATTTTTAATATCATATTTAATTGGCATATATTATTTCCTTAAACGATAATATTTTTATTAATCAGCTTATAGCACATTATAGGAGCATATCCTGGTGAATCTGATGTTACTAGTCCTGATGGCATTTCTGATTTAGAGTCCATGTCTTCAAATAATAGTAAATTTATTTCTGCTATGTAAGTGGAGAAGGATAAAAAAACAATAGTCTGAGTTATTAATGCGTATTAAATAGAGTGGGGTGATGTGGGTGCAAACTATTATTTAGGAAACACATAATAAGTTAACGTGTTCTCATGATACTAACGACATTCTGTAACGTGATGCCACAAGCTGATTAAACTGGTATATGATAACTATTCATATCGGGAGAGAGTAATGTGGAAATCATTTTTAATGGCTTTTCTTACTGTCATAAGTACTAGTGTACTTGCTGAGTGGACAAAAATAGAGAAAAATAATAGCGAGGGTATAACTCGCTATGTTGATGTCACTACAATTCAAAGAAATAAAAACAAAGTCAGAATGGTCAATCTGATTGACTACCAAACCAAACGAGAAGCTCTTGATGATAAATTCTTATCTATAAAGGTAGTACAGGAATATGACTGCAACGCTGTGAAAAAAAGAATATTAGCCTTTAATACTTACCATGGAAACATGGGTACAGGAGGGGTTCTTTATAGAGACACCTCACCAAATGAATGGAAAATTGTTTCTTCTCCAGGAAGTAGCGGACTGACTCTTTGGGAGGCAGCCTGTACTAAATAAAGTTTATTTCTGTATATAAAATATTTAATTTGATTAAACTTAGTCAAATTTCATTGTCCTAAGATAGGAAGCTGCAGCATCCGATAGTACATCCCTGAACATTCGGTCCGGATTATTAAATATAGCAACACTGATTCTTTGATCAACTGATCGTGTCGCTAGTAAAGTTAGCATTGGTGTTGGTGGAAAATATAATTCTTTGTAGACTAACTGCA
>CALSMH010000003.1 GCA_943787405.1 uncultured Nitrosomonadaceae bacterium
ATCCTTCTTTTTTGATATTAAGCAGGCGTTTAAAGTACTGCTTAGTAAGGTCTCCGTTTCTTGCTAGTACTGCTCCTTGTATAGCCACACGTAGTTTCTTCCAGTACTCGGGTGCCATTTCTGATTTCCATGCCATAACTTGCCAATGAATCGCATCAAGCTGATTTTTGGCTGCATTTTCTATGTTGGCATTGATAAAAGGGAGCATGCCTTGTGTAAAAGAAATTAGCTCCTTGTTGTTAAATTTTTCATTATCAAGAATAGTTTTGAGAAATTCTATTGACCTGGATAATATAATTTTTTGTTTTTTAAGTTCTGTGCTATTTAGTTTAATTTGATGCATATTTTTATGCACATATTCTAATTTCTTGTAGTAGCTACGAAGTAATTGCAAATTTTTAGATTCAATCGATCCTTCTCCTTGAGGAGAGAGCATGAGATAAATTGCTACCGGGATATGTGCAAATACTTTAAATGTATGATAGGTCTGAAATATGACATTAGCGGTAATTTTAGTATCATTTTTTATAAGAATAAGCTGCCCGTTACGATATAAAATGACGGGGCCTTCAGCCAGATCAAACTTTCTGGCTGCAGAATGTGCATTAATAAAAGAGCTGTTTATATCTTGGAGTGATTTGTCTAGTTGGCTACTAGACGATGAGGCATAGATAGGTGTGGCCAGTAGAATCATAAAAAAATTAATTTGAAGAATTCTTATCATGCCTGCTCTCCAGTTGAATTAGTTCATTCAATTTTTATTTGTAGTATGAATAAATATTGAAACCTAGAAGAATCTTAATAAGAGTATATCTACCCCGTAGTTATGGACGGCAATAATTATTTTTTTGAGTAAAATAGAATAGATATAAAATGAATAATACAATAAACGGAAATTAAGAAATAAAATCTCTCTAGTCGTATCTAAAATTCTTTGTATGTATTCTATATATCACATCAAAGGTTAAATTCTAATATGAAGAAATAAGAACTCGTATGTAGAATTATAAAAGTTTGGTTTTATGGGATATTTAGATCGCCAGTATCTGACTAACCTTCAAAACTAGACTTAAATTCATTTGCACGGAAATACTTAACTTCATCTGCAGATTTCCCCTCTTCAATCCTGATCTGACCATATAATTCAAGTAGCGTCTTTGGCCAGTTTCCTCTCTCCTTAAATGCACATATTTGCTGGCATATATGGTTAGTTTTTTCATCTATAGCATTAATTGAACATTCAATAGCAAAGACCTCAATATTATTTTCAAATAAAGAAAGAATGGAGTTCAATTCTCCTGTCTTGCTCTGAGTTTTTTCAGTTATTTTTAGTTGCTGAGAATTATATAGAAACTCTACCGAATAAGAATCTTCATTATTTGAGCTATTGATAGCTTCTAAGCTTAGTTTATTCCATTTGTCAGAATCGTCACGTTCTAGCCATATAGGATAGTGCTCAATCTCTTCCCAGATTATGATAAGCGCTTTGTCCAGATCAGAGATTCGTGCAAACTGGGATAGCCGTTCCTTTCGATGCAAGTGCGCAGCATCATTTTCATAGCGGTGCTCCAGCTCTTGCTCGTGTTGTCGAACAGCGGCAGCAACAGATTTGTCAATTTTTTCTTTGAAAGAGGCTACTTCTTGTAAATATGGATCTTCATTTACCCGCAATGGTAAGAGATCGTTTCCCTTTTTATGATTTTTTGCGTACCAATACACCCCATAAAGCACACAGATAAAAAGAACAAATAAAATAGTTAACCCTATGTCTATATCCATGATTTATAACATTGTCAGATTCATTGAGAAAGCATGATATCAGTAGAATCCATAAGTATAGTAAGATTCATTGTGCGTAGCTTATGTATGGCAAAAATATGCTAATAGTTTTTGTTTAGCTAAGTAGCGACATCAAACTTTTTCTTTTCAGAGTAAATTATTAATTTATCTTAAAAATGAACTACTTTCAATATTGTATTAGTAAGGTTTTTACTTTTATTAACCTATTTATTCTTCTTTTCCATATTTTATACATATTTTCTTCTAACAAGATTTAATACAGTAAGTTTATCTAGTATACTTACGGAATCCTTACGGCCTTGAAAAAGAACCCCGGAAAAAGAATCAAACAGCTATTGTTTGGACATTAATTAGACTAAATAAATCTATTTATACTTAATATACAAATACTTATAAAATTATATTTTGATAGAACTGATGAAATAGGAGAATAAAAGAATGGCAAATGAAAAGAAAGGTAAGCAAAATAAGGTAGAAACTAAGGAAGAAGAGAAAAAGCCTATGGAAGATCAAGAAATAATGACTGAATTACCTACAGATGTCGCACCTGCTGCAAATAATAGTGGAAAAAATGCAATGTTTATTTCTTTAATTGCACTAGCTGTGGCTGCTTTTGGTTTTTTTGCCCCTGCACCATCAGCCCCAAAGACTGATTTAAGTAAAATTCAGAAAAAAATTGATAAGTTATCTAAAACAGCAATAAAAAAACAAGAAGGATTGCGGCATGAAATGGATAAAATATCTAGCAGTGTTCTTAAAGAGCAAGCAGGAATAAAGGAAAACCTTGACTCGCTCTATTCAAGTGTAACTAAGGCACACTCTATTTTGGAGAAGATGAATCTATCAATTACTGAAACTAGGCATATTTTAGATTATCAAATTGCCGATGCTGCAGAAAAATTTGAACAGCAAAAAAATGAAGTAAGTCTTGGATCTGGTTTCAGTAATTTGATTACAGAAATACAACCATCTCTGACAATTTACTGTAAGCGTGCCAATGTTTCATACATTAAATTAGCTAAAACAGCTAAATCAGACACAAATACAGTTGCCGTTGATTGCAATTTCAATAATTCAGGAGCGTTAAAAGCAAATATTGTTCCAGGATCAATAGTGATGATTGGCGGTAAGGGTCAAAAAGTTATAGATAATGCAGTTGAGCGTATTGATAACGGTGAAGAAACAACTATCCTTCCTGGCCGTAGTAATGATAAGCAATATCATATTGTTCTTACAACTGATGGCGCCTCAAAAATGAAAGGTGGTGTCATGAAAATGTCTTTCCAGTCATCTACAGATAAAGCAGCTCTCGGTATAATAAAACGTAAAACTAATAAAGAAATTTCAGGTGAGCAACTTAGAGAATTAACTAAGAAAAGCCATATTTTTTCATTTCTTCTTTAATCTACCTGATCCATTTGTAAATGGATAACCCGGTTCTCTTAGGGTTAAATTAATGTTTATACTGTGCTGTTGGCTTGCTTGCCACAGCACAGCATGGCATTCACCACCTCCATCTTTTTCATTTGGGAAATATAAGGAATTAGTACAGAGTATTTAATGTATAAGGAAATTAAATATTACTGTATCGGAGAATCAAAATATTGGTCTGGATAAGGTTCATCTTCTAAAGTAAAGTGCCACCACTCTTTTTCATGTGGTTTAAATCCATGTTTTTTCATCAGATGATATAAAAGTATTCTGTTTGCACGTTGCTGTGGTGTTACTGCAAAGCTCTGTGGTCCTGAATCAGGGCCAAAAAAATCCCAATCTGTACCCATGTCTAACTCTATAGGGTTGGTTTTATGTAATGAGACAATTGATACATCTACGGCGCTTCCTCTAGAGTGACTTGAATTATCAATCAGATAGCCCTCCCTAAATAGACTTTCTTTATTCATTTCAGGGTAATACTTTAATTTCATTTTGATGTCATTAGGGTCTTTAGCCCAGCGCATAAAATGATCAACTGCTTGTTGAGGTCGATATGCGTCGTAAACTTTCAATCCAAGCCCAAAAATGGCTAGTTCAGATTGAACATTCCTAAGTGCATCCGCACCTTGCAAAGAGAGATAAGCTTTTGGGCTCTTGTAACCATCAATACGTGCTCCGATAAAATTATTAGCAGTGAAATATCGTATATCGAGATTTATAGTGGGAATATGCACACTAAGTTCAACGAAAGTATCAGGAATTTTTTTAGCCATAGCATTTGTTAAGATCATGCAACTAATTATAATAAGAAAATAAAGTATTCTCTTGCTATACATGGATTATAAGAGTCTCTTTATAGAAAAATTACTGGGATTAATAGGTAAGCCATTGGAGTGATAAGTGTAATGACTAGCAGGTTTAGGTAAAACCCTGCCTTTACCATCTGAGGAATTGATACTTTCCCGGAGCTAAATACAATTGCATTAGGAGCAGTAGCAACAGGCAGCATAAAAGCGCAGCTTGCAGCAAGGGTCATTGGTGCAATGAGCAACATAGGCTCTATGTAAGCTGCTGTTGCGATACCCCCTATAACGGGTAGAAGAGTTGCCGTAGTTGCTGTATTGCTGGTGAGTTCGGTCAAAAATATTACTAGCGCAATGATCGATGCTATTAGAATAAAAATATGAAAATTAGTAAATACAGATAATACGCCACCTAGCCAGACAGCCAAACCACTGCTACTTATCATAGCTGCTAGGCTAAGGCCACCACCAAATAATAATAATATACCCCAAGGGATACTCATAGCTGTTGCCCAGTCGAGTAGCGGAGTATCTTTCTTCAGTCTATCTCCTGACGGGATTAAAAAAAGTGAAATAGCGCCCGCTATAGCTATAATTGTATCACTTAATTCGGACAGACCTGGAAGCTGTTGCAATACTGGCCGTATTATCCAGGCTAAAGCGATAAGAACAAAGACAATTGCAGTGCGTTTCTCAGGCACACTTAAAGGGCCCATAGATTCTAATTCTTTGCTAACAACTTCAATAGAACCTTTATTATGTGGCAGGTCAAAAATAAATATGAATCGTGTTAATAGCAACCATGCAAGAGGTAATAGAAGGCATATAATTGGCAAGCCAAAAGTCATCCACTTGGCAAATCCAATATTAGTATCATAAGTTTCTTCCATAAAGGCTGCCATCATTGCATTAGGAGGCGTACCGATCAGCGTGCCTAGCCCCCCGATACTTGCCGCATAAGCGATCCCTAGTAAGAGGCAAATAGTAAATTTATTAGTTATTTCCTTAGATTGTCCCTTCAGCATGACCTGGGCAAGTGATATCGCAATCGGTAACATCATAATCGTTGTTGCAGTGTTACTAATCCACATTGACAAGAATGCACTAGCAAACATAAACCCACCAATAATCGAATGTGGATGACTGCCTGCTATACGTAAAACTAATAATGCTAAGCGTCTGTGTAATTGCCAGCGTTGCAGCGCTGTTGCAATAATAAAGCCACCTAACAGCAGGAATATGACAGGGTTGGCATAGGGTGTAGCAGCTTCAGTAACTGAACTTATTCCGACTAAAGGAAATAAAACAATTGGAATTAATGAAGTAACTGGTATAGGAAGAACCTGGGTGGCCCACCAAATTACCATTAACATGCCGACTCCTGCTGTGGCCCAGGCCTGCTCGCTCATATTGGAGGGTGGGGCAGATACCATAGTAAAGGTCAATGCAAGTAGTCCGAGGAACAGTCCAATATTTTTAGACATTAATGATTTACCTTAAATTTTAGCCGAATTTCGTGCATATCAGTAACTAATACAATAAAATTTAAGCAAGAGTCGCGGCTAAATTTGCTATCTAAGTAACACCCTACATGCTATTTCATAAGATTCTATATTGAAACAGAACTAATTCTCTCATTAAGTATTAGAAATAAATAAATACTAAGGGAGAGATAATGGTTTAAATTATCCGAAATACTATAAATGATCTATAAAGTTATAGTATTTCCATGTAAATATACTTTTAAAGTATAAAAACCAGCTCCAGACAAGAGTGCACTTAGTGACTGCTCAATACAGAATAGTCATTCATTATAGGCTATTACAAGCATGATGAGCAGGCTGGGCTTACATAGTAGTTCGATAAAATTGGGTACATGGCAGGACTATTTCCAACTGAATTAAACAGACCTGATTATATAAATTATCATTAATTCCTAGAAGTATGTTTTTTTATTAGAATAATTGCTACTTTAGCAGTATTTAACCAAATAAAAGGAAGTCATTTGATAGACATAAGGGCGATACAGGATAAATTAACTATATTCTCTAATGAACGTGAGTGGGACCAGTTCCAGAGCCCTAAAAATTTGTCTATGGGCCTTGTGAGAGAGTCAGCAGAGCTTCTTGAGTTGTTCCAATGGCTTACAGAGAAGCAGTCTATAGATATAGTCCACTCTGAGAAGCAGATGTTATTAGTAAAAGAAGAGATGGCTGATGTTTTTCTCTTTCTAGTAAGGCTAGCTGATAAATTAGACGTTGATATTGAGAAAGCCGCTTTAGAAAAAATAAAAATTAATGAGTCAAAATATCCCATAAATTTATCAAAAGGAAATATGGAAAAATATAACAGGAGAAATAAATAAATTTTTTGTTTTTAGACAAGGAGATATACTAATAAATTAATGTCAATTATTTTTTATCGACTGCGCTGTAACCACTTAATTGGGTTAAGATAGTCCTATCTAGATCAGAATAAACAGAGTTAATAGTCACGTTCGAGCCTCCAAAAATTTTGAAGGCAATTTCTTCGGTCTATAGACAAAAGATTGGCATACTAATTATCTGATGGTTACAGTACTGGGGAGCTTTCGGGGAGGGCACTAGATTCAAACTTATAGCTAGAATTAATAGCCGTGCAGAAAGCATAAAAAATAACTAATTCTAATTACTATTTATGCTTATAATTTAATTAGTTCGATACTCGTATCTGATTCAGAATAGAGCCGCGTATACAGTGAGCCGCAAATGTTTCAAATTGATGATCATATGAGCCTTTATAACGCTTGATTGCATCCATTAGTCCAGCTATTCCAGCCTGAATAAGGTCATCCATTTGTACACAGGCAGGTAGTTTTGCCATTATGTGCTGGGCTATACGCTTTACAAGCGGTGTAAATTGCTGGATAAACTGTTCTTCGTCAATGTTTTCTATAGAGGCACTTAAGGTAGAAGTATTCATAGTTGTAATGTTTATTTAAATTATTATGCCAACATGGCTGACTAAAATTTATAGGCCGTTAACCTTGCTACTTCATCATTTACAAATGCAAACTAATTCCTATATATAGGCCCCAGGCTAAAAAAAGAGCTAAAACAGATCCCAGGGCAAGGTTCATCATGTCTTCACTCTTTTGGTTCCTCCAATTAGGGCTCTGTTGGGCGCTAGTAATTTGTGACATCGCTTGCCTCCATTCTTAAATTAAAGTGACAAATTGGCCTAAATTAGGCTTATTCCTTTCTTCTGTAGCATTTTTTACAATTCTTACAGCCTACGTATTATCAATTTGAGATTGTTCCATCTCATTAGCTACCTTATTTAGTATTTTCATACTCCTCACCTTGAGGCAGAGCTCAGATACATTTTTTTATTCAAATTTTAGATTTTTATATAAAAATGCATTTAAAGCATATTATACCGTATAATATGCATAAGGTGTATATATTTATGGAGGTCCTTTAGTGTCAATTACTACCGTGGCTAAATTAATTAGAACTGCCAGAAACGAGCATAGTCAAAAGGAATTTGCTTTGAAGCTAGGCGTGAAACAATCATCTATAAGCCGTTATGAAAGCGGGAAGGTGAACCCATCAGTACAGGTAATTGAGCACTGTATGCGCCTGGTGCATTCGGAAGGAATTGAGCTAATACCAACAGCAGATGAATTGGCGATAAAAATAAGGGCTGGACTTGCTGAAGCAGGCCAGGGAAGATTGAGGCTAGCGCTTGAAAGACTTATTGAAGTTCTTGCTAAGGATCGTGCGGATAATAGACTCTAGAGACACAAAAAAAGCACATAGAAATCAAGCAATAGAGAGAAATAGGAGTTCAAAATATCTTATTCATCTTGTAGGTTATTCTAATTTAGAATCTACTGTCTAACAAATAATTACAAGCTAAAAATAAATTACCGGTAAGCAAAGAATAGATTAAAAGGGAAGGGTAGGTAATAGCGAAGAGGAGAATCCTCTTCTTTGCTCCATCCATACTTCTCATTCATGCATTTATCAGCCTCACTTTTAATAAATTCTTTATCATGAGAATTTCCAGATTTTATTGCTGATTGATTAGCACTTTGCTTGCAATGTAGTAGGTCTAAATAGCTACCTGTTTGTTTTTTTGTTGGATGTTCCCAATGCGTGGTAGTAGCGCAACTACTCAAGGCAGTAGTAATGCAAATAATTATAATAAACTTATACATTTTAAGAATTTAAATAACAAAACTGTGATATAGCTAGATGGAGGGTCTGCTCTTAGGGTCTATCGTACAGGATAATTATTATTTATATGTTATTCATCTAAATTAAAATTGATACTCTATTCATAATAGATGTTAATTAACAATAATTGCGCTTGTTACAGTTCCGAAAATTGGTACCGCAACTAGAGGAAAGACAAAATAGATTATCGGAAGAGAGAGGATAATTAATGATTTCTGTATATCCCTAAGGCCTGACCTGTCGAGTGCTGATGTTAATTTAGATGATAGAAAATAGCCGGATATGATTATTATCCCTGATAAAATCATAGTTATTATAGGAACCACAACGTCTTCTGATTGAGTAAAATTTAATAAACGACTAATACTTGTAGTTAGCCCACTATTATTTGCAGTAGACATTAAACAGAATCCTGCTAAAAGATGTAGAAAAATTCTAAAGCGGGGTGATTTGTACCATTCCATTTAATTATTCCCTGTCATAATATGCCTGATATTTATTTCAATATTTTAGATTAAGTCTATTCTTAATAACTTAAAATCTAGCCCTTAAAGTCTTGTGCTCTATTTAAAATTAAGACATACAGCTCTAGAATCCAAGAAAGGAATGATGAGAAGGGGTAGGGGGTTTAAATTTATTATTTTTTGTGTTCCAGTTTCATCACATCTTCTATTTTCATGCCCATTTTTGATTCGCCACCAAAGACAGTTCCTACCTTTTTCTTGTCTAAATTTTCTAAATTTAGGGAATAGACTGCTTTAGGAAGTGGAAAATATTTAACCTCTTCTACCAGAGTTGGACCTTTTGTCATATAAAAATTAACAAACTGTCTGACTTCTGGCCTTTTTGCCGCCTTTACATTAACGTAAATAAAGATTGGTCGAGATAAAGGTTGATAAGATCCATTTGCAACTGTTTCATAGGATGGGAGTACTCCCCCATTGCCAGCATCTATAGCCGCAGCGTTAAGTCTTTTCTTGTTTTCTACATAATAAGCAAAACCAAAAAAGGCAAGCCCATTTTTATCTCTTGATACACCTTGAACCAGAACGTTATCATCTTCAGATGCTGTAAAATCTCCTCTACTTGATTTAGATTTACCAACAATTGCCTCAGTAAAATAATCGAAAGTACCTGAATCTGCACCTGCGCCATAAAGCTTAAACTTTGTATTTGGCCATGCTGGATTTATCTGATTCCAACTATTAATTTTATTTTGGGCAGCAGGCTCCCACATTTTCTTCAACTCTGCTACGGTTATAGTTTTACTCCAATTGTTTTTTGGGTTGATTGCAATTGTTAATGCATCAAACGCTACGGGCATTTCAACATATTTAATGCCAGCTTTTTTACATTTGTCCATTTCTTTCTGCATTATTGGGCGGGACGCGTTTGTAATATCAACTTCTCCTCTGCAGAACTTCTTAAAACCACCACCTGTTCCTGATATGCCAACTGTTACCCTGGCTTTTCCTCTTTTGGCAATTTGAAAATCTTCTGCTACTGCTTCGGTAATAGGATAGACAGTGCTGGATCCATCAATTCTTATAGTTCCAGCATTTCCAACACCGATACCAGCGACGCAAATAAATAGGAACCCTGACGCTACTAACGCAACAGACATATTAGAGTTAAATAATTTCATTATCTTGTATCCCCTTTCCTATTTGTTATTTGATAATTATAAATTAGATGGCTATCTGAGTTCTAAACATGAATGTATTGAGACCATCCGGCTTTCCGCCACTTGTACGGTTGATTAGTGGAGAGTTTTCAATATCAATAATCCTGTCATAACCAAACATCAGGCGTACATTTTCATTTACATACCAGTTCAGAGCAAAACTAAAGTTTTTCATGGAGCCGCCTTTATATGCCCCGTCATTCATATTTATACCACCAACACGTGCGGCCACTTCCCACGCACCTAGCCCTCCATTAGTCAGGCTAAATACGTTCTTTGGTTTTAATCTCCTAAACAACCCATTCCTATAGGTACGTGGTTCGCCTGTTAGAGTTACGGCTGCCTCACCGTACCAACCATGAAAATCAAGAGTAGTCCCATACCCACTACCAGCTGTACTACTACGCTGCACCCAGGACCGGGTGAACTCACCGCCAAGACTAAAAGGGCCGTATACAGCATTCGCCTCTAATCCAACCATTTTTATATTTCTAACATGCGTGATACTTGTTTTAATTGGGTATAAATTACTTAGTTTATTAGTCTCATATTTATATTCCAAGTAACGAGCTGATGCACCATTTACCTGATCATTATCACTGCTCCTCCGATAATTTCCGGCAACCCCTAAATGGACTAGCTTCTGTATACCATCATCATTATTTAGTATAGGGTTAAATGTGGCCCGGCCATTAACACCCCATCCCTCATCGTGGCCATCATTTTCTTGCATTCCGTCACCATATACACCGGTTTGCATAGTCCATTTTTCTCCATAACTAGCTAAATTCAACCCAATTGCACGGCCTACAACTGGCTTATTGAGTACATTCATCATAGATCGTCCCATAAACATCAGATCATTTGAGCTTTCAAGAAATTCACGACTAAAGGCTTGCTTCTGATGACCAACAGTTGCTTGAAGTTTTTTGTCCTCAAATATTTTTAGACCGGTATAAGCAAGTTTCAAGTCTTTTACTCTTATTTGATCATCAGCGAAATCGATGTCAGTCTTAAATTTCCATACTTTATATAATGTAGTTGTGAAACCCATACGTGCTCTTGTGATTTGTGTTCCACTATTAGCCTCTGTTAGATCACCTCCGTTTGAGAAGTGATCATTACTGCTAACTGATGCATCTGCATGCATTTTGCCACCAAATTTAAACTTAAAATTTCCGTTTGCTGACTTAACCTGAAATCCATGTTTATCCAACGTGACTTTAGTGTTCTGTGATTTTTTAATTTCTTTTTCTAGAGAGTCTACCTTACTAATAAGTCGTAAATGACCTTTACGCCGCGTGACTTTTACATTTTTGAATTTCTCTATTTGTTTTTCAAGCGAATTTATTTTACTTATAAGCTTTGCATGTTCAGCTGCAACCTTTGATTCTATGTCTCTATTTCTTAGAGGCAAGGTATTAGCAATTATCTTTTTTTCTTTGCCACTAGAGCTTTTTGCTCTTACTCTTACTCTTCTTCTGTTTCTGTTTTTCCTTGTATTATTTTCTGCTGCTTGTGCCTGTACTGCTTTGTCTTCGACTCTTTCAAATGTTCCAAGTCGCTCTCGACCCGGACCGGCCTCTGTAAATATCTGCTTAGTTGTAGTATCTACATAAAGGTCAATTGCATAAACTCCTGATGTTGCCCCTACCCAAATTAGGATGATCAGAGCCACTCTAAACTTATTTTTAATCAATTAAATTTCCAATTGAGGTTTGCCAATAGCTAGTACGCGAATAAAAATTGGCTAGCTCAATAAGCTTCGCTGAGTACTAATTGAATACAAATATTTTTGAAATGTTATTACAGAGAATTAGCATTAATATTTTCCCATAATATTGGGTCTCAATCAATTAGAAGCACTCTAAGTCGATTGCGACAGAAGAGCAATAAAGAGATATTAGTTTTAAAATTTAAGAGAAGGCCCTACGCCTAATAATTAGATGGCTATCTGAGTTCTAAACATGAATGTATTGAGACCATCCGGCTTTCCGCCACTTGTACGGTTGATTAGTGGAGAGTTTTCAATATCAATAATCCTGTCATAACCAAACATCAGGCGTACATTCTCATTTGCATACCAATTTAGCGCAAAACTAAAGCTTTTCATGGAGCCACCTTTATATGCCCCGTCGTTCATGTTTATTCCACCAACTCGTGCTGCTATTTCCCATGCGCCAAGGCCACCATTAGCTAGGCTAAACGTGCTCTTTGGTTTTAATCTCTTAAACACCCCGTTCTTATAAGTACGTGATTCACCCGTTAGAGTTAGAGCTGCCTCTCCGTACCAGCCATGAAAAGCAAGGGAGCTCATCCCATTATTTCTATCCATCCAGGACTGAGTAAATTCACCACCTACACTAACTGGCCCATATACACCATTAGCTTCCAGACCAATCATTTTTAGGCTCTTAACAGTGGTAATGGTACCAGTATCAATAGGATATAAATTACTCATTTGAGTTGTTTCATATTTATACCGAATCCCACCTCGCGAATTAGTAGCAGAATTACTAGTCTCTCGGTAATTTCCAGCGAGACCGAAATGAATTAGCTTTTGTATGCCATTATCATTACTCAGTATAGGATTAAAGGTTGCTCGTCCACTCACACCCCATCCCTCATCCTTACTAGTATTATTTGGAGAAATGGACTCCCCATATACACCAGTTTGTGCAGTCCATTTTTTTCCGTGTGCGGCTATATTTACTCCAATTGCACGATCTACAACGGGAGCATTAAGTATATTCATCAAGGATCTTTCAGTGTACATAAAATCATTTGAGCTTTCTTGCAACTCCCGACTGAAAGCTTGTTTTTGATGACCAACAGTAATCCTAGTTTTTATATCCTCGAATATTTTTAGGCCTGTATAGGCTAGCTTTAAGTCTTTGATAGCAACTTTGTTATCAGCAAAATCAATATCCGACTTAAATTTCCATACTTTATGAAATGTACTCTTGAAGGTTAAACGCGCCCGACGCATTTCTGTGCCATTATTTGCTTCAGTAGGTGATCCATCTTTTGAGAAATTGTCATTGCCGCTAACTGAGGCATCTGCATGCATTCGCCCACCTATTTTAAATTTAAAGTTTCCGTCTGCGGATTCAGCTTGTAGTCCTTTCTTGTCCAATGTAACTTTTACATCATTTGATCTTTTTAATTTTGCTTCCAGAGAGTCTACTTTACTGATCAGTTGCTTAACTTTTATATTTTTGGACTTTAGGATTTCTTTTTCGAGCGAATCTATTTTTTTTGCAAGCCGTGAGGTTTTAGCTTTAATTTCTAATTCTGCATTCCTATTTTTTGGAGGTAGGATAGCAGGAGTTGCTGCCTGTACTGGTCTGTCTTCGACTCTTTCAAATGTACCAAGTCGTTCTCGATCTGGTCCCGCTTCTGTATATATTTGCTTAGTTTTAGTATTTACATAAAGATCAATCGCATTTGCTCCTGATATAGCGTACACACCTAGGAACAGGGCAAAAATGAATTTAAATATAATGGATTTCAAATCCTCTCCTAAATTGTTAACATAAATTCTAGGAAAGAGATTATCTATACTAGATTACACTTTCATTTCATATAAATTACATTTATATGAAAATTTTATTACGGGAATGTTACAAATAAAGATTGTGCCGCTAAGCCTATAAATTATAAAGCTGGCGTACAAACAACACAGAGTCTAAGTAATTCTTATACTGCAAAATAATTAATGTCTAATGATGCCTAATTTAGCATGACTGCCATCACAGTAGGGACGATTTACTGATTCCTGGCACCCACATACATAAACCGTTTTAACTTCATCGAACTTAACTACATAGGGTGTTTTGTCTGTTACCACATGGGAGCCATCACAATAAGGTCCGTTCTTGGATAACCCACAGGCACAAAATGCTTTTGTATCACCTGCCTTTACCTGGATAGCAAATGGTTTGTCTTGCCACCTGGCCATAGCTCTTCTCCTTATATTAAGTTGGTTAATTAGAATGTCTCTGTGGATTCAAATTTTTTATCCAGAGAGATTTTTGTCCTAGGTTGTAAAACCTTATTTAATATTAATAAAGTGCTAAAAAATATGCTTGTTATTGTACTGCAATCTTAGCTAAAAAAATTAATTAGCTGTTTTAGATATAGTAAATCGCCGCATAAAATGACCACAAATTAATACAATATATTTAGAAAATTTAATTGGCAAGGGTATGGGCGCATGTTGGGAGATTAAATAGAATTAATTATGAGAGATATTCTACAGAACTGAATAAAAGGAATGAAATCGCAGACCGTACTATATGGTACAGGTATTAAATGAGTTACTAACTACTTTAGATGGTTAATGGCAGGTGGTAGCAAAAAACAAAAAAATAAATTCACTTGTATGTGAACTATTAAAAGATAAGACTATAATTTTGTTCGGAGGAGAGGGGATACTCTAACAATAGAATAGGAAACTTATAAACTTCACAGACAATATTAATAATGTCTGTGAAGTTTATAATCAGCGTTATTTATGGGCAAGTATGTGTAGTCCCATCTGTTGAGTCTTTAATTTTTTCGCCTGACTCTTTATCTGCACATGCTATTCTATTTAGAATAGCCTGTGCAGTTTCACCCGCTAATGCTCTTTCTGCGGTAGACATGCTATCAAGATCAAGATTATCATCCGCACCGGATGCCATAGCTGGCGAATTAATCATAAATGCTGCTAAGGCAGCAGCGGTGATCAATAATTTGTTCATCCTTGTTTCTCCTTTTCTGATTTATATTCGGCATATTATTTTGAACCCGATTCAAAGAGATATTAATAATATTCTTGTATAACAGGACCCGATCCCCTAACAATACCAAGTACGATGATATAAATCAATTTATTTAAAGTCGTAATTGCATGAAAACCCTCTGAAAGAGGCACTATATATGGAATCAAATTAAAGGGTCACTACTCAAATTTTTCATGCTGCAACATATATTTAGTTAGAATTAACTGAATATTTACGGTAAAATTCAAAATATGAATAAGTTAAATATTTCTTTTGTTTCTGTTATTTTTCTTGCATTGACCCTATCTGGCTGTGGGATGCAAAGCATACCAACTGCTCTTAACGAGGTGGAGGCTGCATGGTCAGAAGTCTTAAATCAATATAAGAGACGTTCTGATTTAGTTCCTAATCTTGTCACTATAGTTAAGGGTTATGCTTCACATGAGAAAGAAACTCTACAGGCAGTAGTGGAGGCTCGAGCAAAAGCAACGCAAACAAATGTAGCTCCTAATCAATTAACACCTAAATTGATGAATCAATTTTCACAAGCTCAGGCCGGACTGGGATCAGCCCTTTCTCGTCTTATGGTGGTTGTCGAGCGGTATCCAGAATTAAAGGCTAATCAGAATTTTCGTGACCTTCAAGTACAACTTGAAGGAACCGAAAATAGGATTACCGTTGCCAGGAACCGATATATTCAGTCAATAAAAGGCTTTAATAACCTAGTCACAGTGCCTCCCACCTCTTGGTACAATTCAATATTCCTAAAACATGATAAAAAACCTCAGTTTAGCCTTGAAAATGAAGGTGAAGTAAAGAAAGCACCTGATATAGAATTTTGATGAGTTCAAGATTTCCATTTCTCCTGGGCTTTCTGAGCTGTTTGTGGACAAGCTCCGTATTTTCTCTTGATATTCCAACACATACTGGTCCGGTAGTTGATCTTGCGGGTGCGTTCACCCAATCTGAAAATGTACAAATTTCAGCAAGCTTGATGCAATTTAAAAAAAAATATGGACCTCAAATTCAAGTAGTGACGATACCTAAACTTCAAGATGAAACAATTGAGGGCTTCTCAATTAAGGTTGTAGACAAATGGAAACTTGGTTCAAAAGATAAGGATGATGGGGTGTTGTTACTCATTGCCACACAGGATCGTAAAGTTCGCATTGAGGTTGGGCAGGGCCTAGAAGGTGATTTGCCTGATGCACTAGCTGGAAAGATCATTCGGGCAGGTATTATTCCATTTTTCAAAAAAGGACAGATTAATGCAGGTGTGTTAACTGGACTAGGAATGATCGCTGAGAGCGTTGGTGGGGAATTAGAGAATATCCCCGCCCCCCAAATGCAAAGAAAGAGGCAATCCGGCGGAGCAAATTTAGGGTATTTGTTATTTCTTGCGTTCTTTCTGTTTGGCCCAATGCTTGGCCGAAGAGGCAGAGGCGGCAAAGGCGGGAGAGGTGGCATAGGCGCTTCTCTTCTTAGCGGGCTACTTCTGGGCAGTATCCTTAGTGGAGGGCGCGGAGGCTTTGGTGGCGGAGGCTTTGGTGGCGGAGGCTTTGGTGGGGGTTTTGGCGGAGGTGGTGGTGGATTTTCAGGTGGCGGTGCAAGTGGGGGCTGGTAAATGATAAATTTCAATCAATCCGATCTTGATCAGATTTCAAAGGCCGTCCTCGAAGCTGAAAGGCATACTACCGGCGAAATTGTACCAATGATAATTAAGCAGAGTGATGATTACCCGGGTGCACGCTGGCGACTCGCTATAGTTATATCTTTGCTATTTGGATTTCTTGTGTACTCCTGCATAGATTATTCTGACTCAGTCTGGATTCTTTGGGCACAAATTCCAGGACTTTATATCGGATATTGGTTGGGAACATTTGACACAATTTTAAAACCTTTCCTTTCCGATTCGAAAATTGATGAAGAAGTACACCAACGAGCGTTACAAGCCTTTTTCTCTCACAATATCCATGTAACAAAAGAACGCACCGGAATACTTATTATGGTTTCGCTCCTCGAGCATCGAGTAGAGATACTGGCTGATACTGGAATTAATGCAAAGGTTCCTGTGGATACATGGCAAAAAATATTAACCGACATGCTCAGCAAGATTAAATCAAATGAGCTTGCCGATGGCATCTGTATAGCTGTGAAAGAGTGTGGTGAAATCCTTGCGAAAGATTTTCCTGGCACTCACGAAAATCCAAATGAAATTAAAAATAAAATTATTATTGAGTAGTTTTATAGCATGAATTATTTGCTTATTTTAGTAAAGGGTGATCTTTAGCTAATGTCTTTGAATGCCACATTGCAAGCTTATGTCGTAAAGATTTTTCAGCTACCTGATCTTCAGGTAAAGGCTGAATAACTTTGTCATGGACTAAAAGCCTGTAGACATATAAAAGTTTGTCACTTGCTGAATCAGTTGCTTCAAATTCAACTACTCCTCGTCCTTCCGCATATTTCACCCCTGCAATTAGCGCTTCTTTAAATATTGCATTTTCGTTTTTTAATTTTTTCATAATTATGAAGATAAAATAAATGAATTCTATTTGAGATTGATTATGTCACTGATGTAATTAACCTAATAATCAATAAAGCTACATAGTACCTCATGGTAGAAGTAACCGCATATCTGAAATATAGATTATTTCTCCTAATATATTCAATATTTAGTGCCACTTATAATTATTAGTGTGAACTTTCTGATGTTATCGATATCTAATTGATGTGCCCGATTCATCCTAAAAAATAATATTTTGATTTAATATTTACCTTTTTATTAGACCTTGTAGAGGTAAAGTACTCATGGTAACTAATCACTAAGGACAACTAAAAATATTTAATAACTTACGAAGACCCATACAATAAATTTTAGATAAATAGGAATAAAGTCATTCTTAAAATTCTCAGGAGAAAATATTATGCTTTATAGAGAAACTATAACTCCCGTTATCATTGGAGCAGCACTTGTTTTAACCTTTACCACAGCAACTGCGTCCGGGCTAGATAGTTCTGCTAAGGATCAAAAAATTATAGTAGCGCATCACGTGCAATCTGAAGGGCATAAGAGTGCCCATACTAAACATTTTAAGAAAAAATCCTGTCACCACAATAAAGAAACACATGGAAAGTATCGCGGCAGGAAGGGACATAAGTCCAGCAAATTCATGCATGGGGGAGGCCATAGCTACGCAAATATGATAGCTACACATGCCGATGAATTGAATCTTTCTGATGCTCAGCTTGGGAGATTCGTCAGACTACACCAGAAGAATTTACAGGAGCACAAACAATTCAAGAAAAAAATTCATCAAGGCATGAAGAGCCTTCATCACGCAGGCATGAAGCCTAGTACTGATGATGCTACTTTACGTAAATTGGGAAATGAACATGTAGAGGCCTTCAATGCCATGCTTGAGCAGCATATTAAAAGCCGCAATGTTGTAAATGCAATCTTAACCGCTGAGCAAAGAGAGAAGCTTAAGACTATGGAAATCAATTATGGTAAGCACGGCGGGCATCACGGTGGTCACAAAGGTAAACATAGCACTAAATATTACTAACCCACAAAATATTGGTATAACTAGGAGCGCCAATTAACTCTTAAAAAATTTGGTAAAAAAAGGATCATAATTGCTACCAGTGCAGTGGTTAATGCTGCACTGGCTTCACCTGATCATCTGATGATGCGTCACTAATCTTAGTAGTTTCTTTCTCAATGAGACCAGGAGGAGTCCTTCTGATTATTTTAACTTGGTCTCGGCCGCCTGATTTAGCTAAATAAAGTGCTTCGTCGGCCCGGTGAAGCCACTGCTCCCAAGTTTCTTCAGCTCCACACTCCGCCACACCAAAACTCAGTGTAATATTACCCACTTCCTGAAATTTTACAGAGGCGATTTCTTTACGAAGTCTTTCTGCAAGCTTTGATACAGTTTCGGCTGTAGTATTGGGACATAGGATTACGAACTCTTCTCCTCCCCAGCGAGTAAGAGAATCTGATCCACGCAGGGATGAGCGAATTGTATTCGACAAATCAATAAGAACCTGATCACCAATTGAATGACCATAAAGATCATTTATTTTTTTAAAATGATCAACATCTAGAATCATCAGGCTCAACCGCTGCCCATATCTCCTTAAGCGATCCATCTCAGCTGCTACGGTCTCCTCAAAACGCCTTCGGTTCCATGCCCCGGTAAGTTCATCAGTTCTCGCCAATTGATCAAGCTCACTGATCATAATCTTAAGTTTTCCCTGCATTGCAGCAAGTCCGTTAAGTACCTGGCCAATTTCATCCTGACTGGAGACCGAAATATTCTCACTCATATTCCCTTCGGAAATATGTTTGAAGTGAGTGACTGCCCTATTTAGGGGCCGCACAATTGATCGAATCAAAAGTATTGCTGCAATTGAGGCGAACAATATACCTAGTAATGTTACGAATATAAGAATGTTACGAATAAAGACGAAACGTTCCGTGGCTTCTTTATAATTATTTTTTGCTATTTCATCTATTTTTTGTAATAAGGTATTTGCCCGAAGATTAGCATTCTTGTAATAAAGGTTAATTTTATTCAGAAAAATTTCATTTGTTTTCTGAAAATTTTTTTCTTTCAATGCATTTACGGCCAAAATTAGCCCATCATTAGCATATTGGGTATGCGCTATAGCATACAAATTTGTAATATCTTGCTCTTCGCTCGTTAATTCTCTTTTTTTGTATTTCTCTAAGAGAATAGTAATTTCGCTAAGGTTCTTAGTTATCGCTGCAGTATGTATATATACAGAATCCTCATTTTTTTCTTTTTTTGGATAATGATTCTTTGGGTCATACTGCAAACCAAGCATGATATGGATACGGTTCTCATCCATTAATAGCATGATTCGACTAATTATATTGGTGGGCTTAAGGCTATCTTTGTAGATTCTATCCAATGAGTCATTTGTCATTGCGATTCCATTAAGCCCAATAACCCCGACAAAAAGTATTAACACGGCCATAGTGAACATAATTATCCAAAGCCGTATCTTTATACTTACATTGTTAAGGAAATCCATTAATGACTTCACGGACTATTTCTTTAGTGTACGTATTATAATAAGGGAGAAATAAAACTTTGCATTTGGAAATAGTACCACTATGCCTGCAAACCTGTACATGATGAACCTATGAGCCCACTGTTAGGAAGGATGATGGTTAATCTAACGAACTAACCAGGTTCTCTAAGAAAATAGAATTTTATTGAAAATTTTATTTTGTACTTAGGTTCATTTAAAATTACATTTGCTTCATAACAGAAGTTATGCCCACCTAAATTTTTCATCTAGAGTCTTAGGAGTTGCCGTGTTTAAGCTTGTTTGTGCCTTGTTAGGGTTTTATTTTTTTGGTTTCTTTGGTTCATTAATAGGTTATTTCTTAGGTGGGATTGTTGACAGATCTAGAGCTTACGGCATTGGGGGTATCAACCCTCTTAGTAGCGGTAATCGTCAAAAAGTATTTCTTAAGACTGTCTTTACCTTGATAGGAAAATTAGCTAAAGCAGATGGCCATATATCAAAAGAAGAGATTGCACATGTAGAACAACTCTTTCAAAAGCTTCGCTTGTCAGCTGAGCATAAACAAAATGCAATCACTCAGTTTAAACAAGGGTCCGAAAAAGACTTCGATATTGACCCAATCTTAAAAGAGTTCATGGAAGTATGCGGCAGAACGCATCAATTGAGGCAGATGTTGCTGGTATATCTCATCGTGATGGCTTTATCAGACGGCAGTATTGAATCGTCTGAAGAGCGGCTATTAATTGGTATTGCTTACCAACTTGGCTATGATGAAGCTGCATTCAGGCAGCTTCTGGACATGGTTTTAAATCAGTCACACTTCGCAGGAGGCCAGGCCGTTTCTGCTACAGCTGTTGAAGACGCATATAAGGCGTTAGGTGTAAATAAAGACATGACTGACCAGGAAATTAAGCGTGCCTATCGCAAATTAATGAGCCAATACCATCCAGATAAGCTGATGGGGCAGGGTCTACCAGAAGATATGATCGCTGTGGCTACTGAGCAAGCAAAAGAGGTACAGGTGGCATATGATTTGATTACAAAAAGCCGAAATAAATAATCATAAATTTGATTATTACAGAGTCTGAACTAAAATTATCCTCGTATAAATATCTTAACAAATCTAAGAATTCTTTTCTTTATATCCTTTCCCTTTAATTGAGCTTTTGTCAGACTAATTGGTTCTTTTCCAAAAGAAATAGGCCATATCAACATAAAAAGTAAATAGGCTATAACAGTAAAGAATACTGCGGAAAAGAATTCTGCTGTAGATAAGCTCTCAAAGGATATAGACGATGTAGCTATTTCACGCGCGCTCGTGGCGAAATAGAAAACTAACATTAGAATAGCAACACCAGCCGCTACTCTTAGGCTTCGGTTTAGAAATCTTTGTAACAAATGGGGTAATTTATTTCTCATATAATTTTTTCACAAGTTTAAGCCTAATAGCCATCCAGAAACAGTTTCAGATGGTAATGCCCTCACTCAGGATAATCAAATATTATTGATAGTAATAATACATACTATGGGCAGACTGATTGCATTTTATTCAGATTTTTTAGTGTCTTGTCTAAGTCAGACGTGATTAATATTAATCACTGTAAATTCTGATCACAGAACTGATACAATAATTACTAAATATATTCCAATATATCAATATATTGGCTAAAAAATAAAGGAGATTCTTGTGGAATTAGTTAATATAGTTTGGATAATGTTGTGGCTCGCCTGCGTAGTTGCCGCCACAATTATTGGCTCACCTAAGGAAATGGGACTTAGTTCCTTTTTTTATGGATTGATACTTGGCCCACTTGGAGTTGTCCTTGTTTTTATCAGTAAAGGAAAGAAAGTGACGTGCCCATTCTGTAAGAAGCTAAATTACATAACTTCAAAAATCTGTATACATTGTGGTGCAGAAATTAATGGTAATAAAAAGGCGGGATGCTGATGATCCATCAGCCTACCTACCAGCTGGCGATCCATCATTAATTACAGTAACACAGGTATTAAATGCCGTGATTGCCGGAGAAGAGTATCTTTGTCACATAGAACTGTGACGATTTACGACCAGTAGCGGATGCAATGGATAGAGTACAGCAGGCTGTTGAATAGTCTGTCGGGGTAAATTACTATTTGATTTGGTTACAAATAATATCGCCCACCCTTAGAGCATAATTCAGAAATTATAGAGAATTATTAGAGCCTATAGAGTACAGATTAAATTAATTAAATATTTAATAAAATCTATTTTTTCTTTACTGGTGCGGTTTCTTGGTCAACATTGCTGGGATCATCTAGACTCGGATCACTCGTTGAATTGAGAATTAATGGCTTGGTGGGTTTTACACCAAGATCTATAAGCTTTTCTGCCTGCCGTATAAGGTTCCCTTTCCCTGTTGAAAGCTTATTGTAGGCATCGTCATAAGAGTTCTGTGCTTGCTGTAAGCGTTTCCCCAATGCAGTAAGATCATTCACAAAACCAGCTAATTTATCAAGGAGTTCTGCTCCACGACTAGCAATCTCCTCAGCGTTATGGTTTTGTTTCTCCAGCCTCCAAAGATTATCGATAATACGAAGTACATATAAAAGTGTATTGGGGCTGGCAAGTAAAATATTTTTTTTAAATGACCTTAACCATAAGTCATTGTCGTTTGAATTGGCGAGTGTGAAAGCTGATTCTATAGGAATAAACATCAAAACAAAATCTAAAGACTGTACGCCATAGAGTTGTTGATAATTCTTTTCAGACAGTTCTTTGACATGGGAATGCACGGACTGCAGGTGCTTTTTTAGAGCAGTATTACTTTCAAGCTCATTATCTGATTTAGTATGTTTAGTATACGCAGTAAGTGACATTTTGGCATCGATAATTATATGCCGATTTTCTGGTAAGTTAATAACCACGTCTGGCTGAGCTTGAGTTCCATCTTCTCGCATCTGGCTTACCTGGACATTAAATTCGTGCCCCTTACGCAATCCTGCAGCCTCTAATATACTTTCCAGAATAAACTCTCCAAAATCTCCTTGCATTTTAGACTGCCCTGTAAGAGCCTGAGTAAGATTATGAGCGTCTCCAGATAACTGGTTATTAAGTACCATAAGCTGCTTTACTTGTTCTGATAATGCTGATCGATCTTTACCTTCCTGAAAATAAACTTCCTGTACCTTTCCTTGAAATTCAGAGATCTTTATTTTTAGAGGCTCTAATAGCTGATCAAGATTAGTTTTATTTTGGTCGGTGAATTTTTTAGACTTCTCTTCTAAAATTTCACCAGCTAAGGCTTTAAATTGATTAGACAGTAGTTTTTCAGCATCTTCTCTAAACTCAGATTTATCTTTAGCCTGCGAACGTTCTAGTTCTAATGTTGTGGTTAAAGTAGCAATTTTATTGCTTAAATTTAGCTCTTTATTAGATAATTCTCGTTGTAAGAGAGAGAGAGCATCATGTTCATCTGCTAATTTCTGTAAATTTTTCTTAGAAGCAAATAATCGCTCAGTTAGGCGGATAATATGGGTACGCTGGGCTAACCAAATGACCCCTGCGCCAGCAAATAGTCCGACAATGAGTGCGACAAAAAGGTAGATTGGTTGTTCCATAAATTTTAGAATAAATTAGCAGAACTTCATTTTTTAAATAGTAGAATATACATTTATATTGACACATGAAAGCTGGGCATTCAACCTATTCTAGGCGTCTAGCGTTCCTTGACCAGCATATGGCCTCATGTATTGTTGTCTTGGTTTATAATACAGAAATTTTGCAATGATTCTTCTTATAATTAATCTGTACATATTGACCAATTATTGGTAATTTCAGCGCCAAATATTGATAATAATTCCTATTTAAGAAATAATTTATACATAAATAAACTTCTAATATATCGCCAATATATTCATGTTAAAAAAATTATTACATAAACGCTGGCTTTTTTTTTCAGTGCTATTCATCTCACTATATCTCCCGTTTGCCTCATCAGTTAATGCTGAGAGAGCACCTGCTTTAAATATAGATAAGGCAGCTGTTACCTGGAAACATTTATCATTTAAAGGAAAAGAATTTTTTGCTAAACTTGTAGTTGAAATTGAATTAATGTCACCATCAAAATCTGAACTTGATGGTGCGTTTATACCCTCTCCTAAGGGCGCTCCTGTAGCAATGACAGAATTCGGAGCATTAGTCATTGATACTAATATTTTTGTGAAATCTATTTTTGGCAAAATTGAGTTACGAAAGAAAGCCTGGTTTAATCCTGTCTCTGTATCAACTATGCAATATGTACGAGAGCGAAGAGGATTTAAAGATTATGAAAAAACTTATCGATTTACAGACAAAGGTGTTCATAGAGTTGCTAGGACACCAATAGATAAGAATGAAATTATGCAGCCACCTGAGAAATGGTCTGCTAGTTATGAAGAATTCTATCCGTATGATTCAGAGAAGAAGGATTGTGCGAATATAACTGCGCCTATATCTATTATTTACTTAATTTCAGCATTAAAAGTTTCAGACTTTGAAAAGCCCGTGACTATATGTGTCTTTAACAAAAAAGAGACTGTCTACCTTGATATTCAGAAAAAGCCTTCTGAAGTTCTTCATGTTAATCACATTGAAGAAAAAGGTGAAAAAGTTATTCATAAAGACACATCAATTTTAGCAGAGGTACTCTCGCTTGATGCGCGGTCAATTTCTTCGGGTCTGGTAATAGATGACTTTACTTTAGTTGGATTAAAAGGAGACCTTAGAATTTATATTGATCGTGAGTCGCAAACTCCGGTTCAATTAAGGGGTAATTACAAGAATTTTGGAGAAATAAAATTAAATCTTCGTCAAGTGGTATATAAATAAAGAATGAAATTATTATATAAATATATATGTGCAAGTATTTTGCTCCTGATTGCATCAACAGGGCACCTATTTGCTGATCCTATATCTGAAGGACAGCAGGCCTATCTTCAGGGTAATTATGCGGAGGCCGTTCGATTAGTTAGTCCGCTGGCAGAAAAAGGAGATATTCTTGCCCAATATAATCTTGGTGTTATGTATGCTAACGAAAGAGGTGAAATTCATGATAACAAAGAAGCATCCAAATGGTTTCTTTTGGCTGCTGAGCAGGGCGATACTGATGCGCAAGTCTGGCTTGGCGAGTCATATATAGGTGGGAGAGGTGTTACCTGGGATATTCAAAAAGCTGTGGATTGGTATCGCTTAGCAGGAGAACAAGGTCATATAGTTGCTCAAGCTAGACTTGGCATAATGTATGACGAGGGACAAGGTGTTACACAGGACCATCAGGAAGCATTTAAATGGTACCAGCTGGCTGCAAAACAGAATCAAGTGGATGCTCAGTACAGACTGGGGTCGATGTATGCTGAAGGCCAAGGTACTTCTCAGGATCACCAGAAGGCAATTAAGTGGTACCGCTCTGCTGCTGATTTGGGTTATGTGAGCGCACAGTTTAAACTTGCTGTCATGTACGATCAGGGGGGAAATATCACCCAGGACTATCAGAAGGCTCTTAAGTATTATTATCTTGCTGCTGTACAAGGCCATACTAATGCTCAAGCTAGCCTTGGCGTAATGTACGGTCAAGGGCAGGGTGCACCTAAGAATAATATTCGTGCATATATGTGGTTAGATCTTGCCGCTTCAAATGGGAGTGGTTTAGCTGAACACGGTAGAGATTTACTTGCCAAGAAAATGACCTCCTTAGAAGTAAAAGAATCAAAAAAACTGGTGCAGACTTGTAAAGATAGTGAATATAAGGACTGCAAGTGGAAAGAATTAAAATAATTACTTAGCACTAATTATTTTAATCGTTTGACATGCAAACAACCCTCCGATAGTCTTCCTTTACAGTTTAAATTTTGTTAATAATGATTTGTTAGATTGTGATTTTATAATTAATACTCAAATCAACCTTAAACTTTAAAGGAACTTACTAAGCCATCTGTTCGTCGAAGTTAATTAACACAATAACTGAAAGAAATATCATTATAGATTAAGCATCCACCACAATTATTTTAACTGGCCATATTAGATTTTATTAATATATTGGCTAAACTTTTTTAGGAGAAAGTTATGCAACTCAAAGGATCTGAAACGGAAGTAAATTTGAAAGCGGCCTTTGCGGGTGAGTCACAAGCAAATCGTCGCTATTTATATTTTGCAAACAAAGCTGATATAGAAGGTCAAAATGATGTGGCAGCAGTATTTCGTTCTACTGCTGAAGGAGAAACAGGCCATGCTCACGGTCATCTTGAGCACCTAGAACCTTGCGGTGACCCAGCAACTGGGCTACCTATTGGCGCATCACGTGACAACCTTAAGGCTGCTATCGCTGGTGAAACTCATGAATATACAGATATGTATCCTGGAATGGCAAAGTCTGCACGTACAGAAGGCTTTGATGAGATTGCTGATTGGTTTGAAACCCTAGCGAAAGCAGAGCGTTCACACGCCAATCGTTTTCAGAAAGCTTTAGACGCCTTTACTGATTAGTAAACAGGTGTAATAAATCTAGTGGATTAACTAAAATAAGCTTTATAAGCTTAACTTGAGTTGATCCACTGCTATTTTGTAATTCTTTTTATTAATTTCTTATTCCCATGGCCACCTATGAAGGAAGTTTAGACGCACCCAAACGTAATCCTATAGATTGGAAGAATCCTGATTTTTACAAAGAAGCAGAATTATTCGGTGAAATGGATCGCGTTTTTGACATCTGTCATACATGTCGACGTTGTATAAACCTTTGCACAGCATTTCCAACTTTGTTTGATCTCATCGATGAGGGAACAACTGGCGAACTAGATGGGGTAGAAAAAAACAAATTATGGGAAGTAGTGGATCGATGCTATCTCTGTGATATGTGTTTTATGTCCAAATGCCCATACGTACCGCCACACGAGTGGAATGTAGATTTCCCTCATTTGATGCTACGCGGCAAAGCAATAAAATATAAAAAGGGTGAAACTAATTTCCGAGATAAGATGCTATCCAGCACCGATATTATGGGTAAAATTGCGAGTATCCCAGTTGTGGTGCAAGTAGTAAATGCCTCAATTAAAGCGCCAACTGCTAGAAAATTAATAGAAAGCGCGCTGGATATTCATGCGAAACGGGAACTGCCGGAATACAACGCTAAGAAATTCCGTACTAATGCTAAGGTAGATGAATCATTCGCAGTGAAAAATGGTGAAAAAACATCAGGTAAGGTTGGTATTTATTCAACATGCTACGTAAATTATAATGAACCTGGCATTGGCCACGATCTTATAGAAATACTTAAATATAATGAGATTCCGACACGTTTAGTAGAAAAAGAAGTATGTTGTGGTATGCCCAAGCTCGAACTAGGCGATTTGGAGGCAGTAGATAAACTTAAAAACATTAATATTCCTAATCTTGCAAAGCTAGCAAGAGATGGGTACTCCATTATTATGTCAGTACCTTCTTGTGCGCTTATGTTTAAGCAGGAATTACCGCTCATGTTCCCAGAAGATAAGGATGTGAAGCTAGTAGCGGAGGCAACGTTTGATCCTTTTGAATATTTAATGCTGCGCAACCGAGACGGGTTATTAAAAACTGATTTTAAAGTGCCTTTAGGTAACGTGTCTTACCATATTCCTTGCCACTTGAGAGTTCAGAATATTGGTAAAAAAACAAAAGACATGCTAGAAATGATTCCAGAAACAACAGTTAATCTAGTAGAGCGTTGCTCTGGTCATGATGGAACCTGGGGAGTTAAAAGTGAATATTTTGCTGACTCCATGAAAATTGGCAAGCCTGTCTTTAAAAAAATGGCGGAATCTGACCCTGATTATATAAGTTCTGATTGTGCCATTGCAGGGCGTCATATATACCAGGGTATGGGGGGGAATTCTGGGGTAAAGCAACACCCATTGACACTGCTTCGAATCGCCTACGGGTTAACCTAAAGAATAATTACAATTTTCCTGCCAATTTTTATATATAAGAATATTATGCCTAAAATTACTCGAGCCAGCATTATGACGTTAGAGGACTATGCTAAAACACGTCAAGATTTTCGTACGAAGGTAATGCTGCATAAGAAAAATAGAAGGATTTCTTTGGGTAAGAATATCACCCTTATTTTTGAGGATGAACTAACCATTCGTTATCAAATCCAGGAGATGCTTCGTATTGAGAAGGTTTTTGAAGAAGAGGGGATTACTGATGAAATAGAAGCATATAAAGAGCTTATTCCCGATGGTAGGAATTGGAAGGCAACGATGATGATTGAGTATCCAGATCCTGTAGTACGTGCTAATAAACTGACCAAGTTAATTGGTGTTGAGAATAAGGTCTGGGTGAAAATTGAAAACTATGACCCTGTTTTTGGGATTGCTGATGAAGATTTAGATAGATCGACTGAAGAAAAAACCTCTGCAGTTCATTTCTTACGTTTTGAGCTTAATCAGGATATGGTCAAGAGCTTACATAAAGGCGCGTCTCTCAGTATGGGGATTGATCATCCTGCTTATTTGGAACAAATTAAACAAGTAAATGAGTTAACAAGAGATTCATTAGTTACTGACCTAGATATATAGTCTAAATTTACGTTTTAATTTATTGGTCAAGTAATATTAAGTTCTTTCTATTAATAAGCTCTACCTCATCTACATAGCCTAGAATAAGCTTAATCTCACTGCTAGTGCTTCCTAAAATTTTTCTGGTCTCTGCAGCACTATAATTAATAAGGCCAAGAGCAATCTCCTCTCCTTTCAAATTCATACAATGCACTGCTTCTCCACGTTCAAAATTATCTGTTGTGTCTGTTACCCCTATTGGTAGTAGGCTTGTTCCATCAACTAAAAGAGCAGTCACAGCGCCATCATCTAATGTAACACTTCCATTTGCCTGTAAACCAGCAATCCATTGCTTACGGGCTGCCAGTTTTTCTGTATTCGTCAAAATCTCAGTTCCTAGTGATTCCCCTTGTGCTAGACGAATTAGTATATTTTCTTCATGACCTGAGGCAATTATTGTGTTCGCTCCACCTTTTGCAGCAAGCTTTGCCGCAGTTATTTTTGCAAGCATCCCTCCACGTCCGATTGAGCTTCCAGTGGCAGCTGCCATCTGCTCAATCACAGTGTTTTCAGCCATAACGCTATTTAATAATTTAGCATTTGAGTCTATTCTTGGGTCAGCTGTATATAATCCAGCTTGGTCGGTAAGAATCACCAGCGCGTCTGCATCAATAAGGTTAGTCACTAACGCAGCCAACGTATCATTATCCCCGAAGCGAATTTCATCCGTTACCACAGAATCATTCTCATTAATAATTGGGACTACACCCAGGTCTAATAATTCTCCAAGGGTAGAGCCAATATTTAAATAACGTTTACGGTCAGATATATCCTCATGGGTTAGTAGCAGCTGAGCTGTATGTAATTTATATTCCTGAAAACAGGACTCATAAGTCTGGACTAGCCCCATTTGGCCAACTGCTGCAGCTGCCTGTAATTTATATAGTTCATTAGGGCGGTCACTCCAGTTCAACCGTTGCATCCCCTCTGCTATAGCGCCAGAGGAGACTAGAACAACTGTTTTTTCCTCACTCTTTAGATATGCAATTTGTTTAGCAATAGAGGAGAGTCTGTCCTGATCAAGCCCCTTCCCATGATTAGTAACTAGACTACTGCCAATCTTTATAACGACCCGTTCAGCTTGCTTTAATATCATTTATATATTTAATTCTAATTTGAGTTAAATCACTTCTGTCTTATTTTCTTGTTCTAAGTATTCCATGATAGCGTAAATCAATTGCTTACATCCTTTTCCAGTTAATGCTGAGATTACAAAAACTTTATCATCCCATCCTAAGTTGTTGATAAATTTACTGCAAACTTCTTTATTAATTTCATCTGATAACATGTCAACCTTATTGATTACTAACCAGCGTGGCTTTTGATAGAGCGACGTATCATATTTTTCAAGTTCTAGCACAATGGACTTTGCATCATCAATTGGATCAGTCTCACTATCCAACGGCGCTATATCGACTACATGCAATAGTAAGCGTGTACGTGCCAGATGCTTTAGAAATTGATGACCTAAACCAGCCCCTTCTGCTGAATTTTTGATCAGCCCCGGAATATCCGCCATAACAAAGCTACGGTTGTGGTCGGCACGTACCATGCCAAGATTAGGATGTAATGTTGTAAAAGGATAATCAGCTACTTTAGGACGGGCAGCAGATACTGCTCGAATCAGTGTAGATTTACCAGCGTTTGGTACGCCAAGAAGTCCTACGTCTGCGAGTACCTTTAGCTCAAGTTTAAGTTCAAAGTTCTCTCCTTGCTCACCATGGGTGAATTGTCGTGGCGTACGGTTAGTGCTTGACTTGAAATGTAAATTCCCAATTCCTCCTGCACCACCTTTAGCCAATAAAACTTTCTGCTGATTCTGCTCTAAATCAGCAATAATTTCTCCAGAGCCTATATTACTAATTATCGTTCCAATTGGGACGCGCAATACTATGTCTTCTGCCCCTTTACCATATTGATCAGAACCACGACCATTTTTTCCATTTTTAGCACGATGTAACCGAGCAAAACGGTAGTCTACAAGAGTATTGATATTACGATCTGAGATAGCAAATATACTACCGCCATTTCCGCCATCACCACCATCCGGGCCACCTTTTGGAATAAAGCGCTCTCGACGAAAGCTGGCAACACCATCTCCTCCTTTTCCTGCAATTACCTGTATTTTTGCTTCATCTATAAACTTCATAAAATAATAAATTTTTATTAGTTTAGCTTTCACCAATAAAAAAGCCCTAACTAATTTGCTAGGGCTTTTTTTAAATTAACTAAATAGTTTTAAGCGGTAGTTATACTTACTGTTTTTCGTCTTGCTGCTCCCCGAATACTAAATGTAACCATTCCATTAATTTTAGCAAATAAGGTATGATCCCTTCCAATTCCAACATTATCACCCGGGTGTACTTGGGTTCCTCGTTGACGAACTATAATACTACCCGCAGAAATTAATTCTCCACCAAATCTTTTAACTCCAAGTCTCTTTGAATTCGAGTCGCGGCCATTTCTAGAACTTCCGCCTGCTTTTTTATGTGCCATAGTCTGTGCTCCCTTTATGCAGAAATGCCGGTGATCTGAATTTCGGTATAATTTTGTCGGTGTCCTTGGTGTTTTTGGTAGTGTTTGCGTCGTCTCATTTTAAAAATACGAACCTTGTCATGCCGACCTTGTCCCAGTACAGTTGCCTTAACTGTAGCGCCATCTACCAAAGGTCTGCCCATTGAAGTTTTATCGCCATCAGAAATCATCAAAACTTGATCTATTTCAATTTCGCTACCAATTTCTGCTAATATCTGTTCTACTCTGATTTTTTCACCAGCTACAACTCGATATTGTTTACCGCCGGTTTTTATGACCGCATACATGTCAAACTCCATGATTTACTTCAATGAAAGCGCAAATTATACAGAGCTGCACTTATTTGGTCAAAGTTATGTCCTATTTGCATTGAATAAATCAATATATTTAAACTATTAAACTTGACACGGCAGTCATGACTTTTCTAACATACCGAATTTATTGTAGGGGTTACTTTGGCAATTGATCTAATTAAGAAACTTATCGGCCCTGATATGGAGGCTATGGATGAGGTAATCAGGGTAAAACTCCACTCTGATGTAGTTCTGGTCCGTCAGGTCGGAGAGTATATTATTAATAGTGGTGGCAAGCGATTGCGGCCCGCATTAGTAATACTTTCATCTGGTGCATTTAGTTATACCGGAAAGCATCATCATAACCTTGCTGCAATAATTGAATTTATTCATACCGCTACTCTGCTTCATGACGACGTAGTAGACGCATCAGAACTAAGGCGAAGTAAGGCTACAGCCAACGCTCTATTTGGTAATGCTACAAGTGTTTTAGTTGGAGATTTCCTCTATTCTAGATCGTTTCAGATGATGGTTGAGGTTAATAATATGCGTATTATGCAGGTCCTAGCAGATGCGACCAACACAATTGCTGAGGGCGAGGTTTTACAGTTAATAAACTGTCGTGATCCAAATGTAAATGAAGAAAATTATCTGCAGGTAATTCGTTATAAAACTGCCAAATTATTTGAAGCAGCAACCCGTTTAGGTGCGATTCTTAGTGATGTATCGCCTGAAGAGGAAGAATCAATGGCTTCTTATGGTATGCATCTTGGTACAGCATTTCAGTTAACAGACGATATGTTGGATTATTCTGGGGACTACCATGATACTGGGAAGAATTTAGGTGATGATCTTGCTGAAGGAAAACCTACTTTACCGCTCATTTACGCCATGAAAAATGGCTCCAAAGAGCAAGCTAATATCGTAAATAAGGCTATCCAAAACGGAGGTGGAGAAGGGGTGCTAGAATCAGTCTTGAAAGTAATTCATGAAACAGGCGCATTGGACTATACTAGAAAAAAAGCCGAAGCCGAATCTTGTATGGCAACTGAAGCTATTTCATTACTCCCAGACTCTCAATACAAAAAGTGTTTACTGCAATTAGCCGTTTTCGCAGTATCGAGAAATTATTAGTGCTCTATATGAACAGGTGAGAGCAATATTAAAGTAGTGCCTTATACTAAAATTATATTTAATCAACCAGCAACAAATAATTCTTAACAGGCTCTATTTCATTGCAGCAGCTGCATTTAGCATTGTCTCAATTTCGGGCTCACTGGAGAGTTTCTCAGCTGTTAAGCCGCGATTATTTTTAAGTTTTAAATTTGCCCCTGCATCCATCAACGTCAAAACAATCTGAGTATGGCCATACTGAGATGCTCTCATTAGGGCTGTATAGCCTTCCTTTGTTTGATGATCAATCTTCGCGCCCTTAGCAAGTAGGATCTTAAGGATTCGACCGTGGCCATTTTTAGAGGCCAGCACAAGAGCTGTCGTGGCATCTTTCTTAGTTTGATGGTGAATGTCTGCACCATTACTAAGAAGTGCCTCTACCACGGCCCTATGTCCGCCTTGAGAGGCATATAACAAAGCTGTCCAGTTATCCCTTGCCTGGTGATCAACTTTTGCTCCGTTTGTCAGTATGGCATTTACAATTTCTTTGTGTCCATGCAAAGCAGCAAAAGTCAGGGCCGTAAAGCTTCCTTTTCCTTCAAAATTAACGCCTGCACCTTTAGCAAGCAGAATGTCTACTATTTCCTTATGCCCTTTTAAAGATGCCAACATCAATGAGTTAAACCCTCTTTTATGTTGGAAATTGATATCTGCACCCTTAGATAATAAGATTTCTACAATATTTAGATGCCCCTGAGCAGAGGAGGTATAAAGAGCAGTTTTTCCTTTATGGTCTATCTGGTTGATATCGACCCCTTTGGCAATTAGAGAACGAACTTTTCTAAATTCTCCTTTATAAGCAGCTTGTACCAAACCATCATCTATATCTACCTGAGAGTTTACAGGAGAATTAATTAAGCTTAAGGTCATAATTATCAGGGTTAATAGAAACAATTTACCGGCACTCTTCTTCAACGGAAATGCTCCATAATGATTAAGTCTAATAGTTGTTAATTTTTCTGTTTCCATCCAATTATTCATAAATATTTCCCTAGATCTAGTTTAGACATAATAAATAGAACTTATCTGTAAGATAAGTATCACATACATACCTATACAAAAAAACGTTTAAAAATAAGAATATTAAATATTAGGCATTTCTAATTTAAGTAAGCTATTTGATTTAAAATACAAGGCTATTGATATAGTTTTGAATCAGAGAAGGAGATACTTTTTGAGTAAACTACTATTTTTTGCCATTATTGCTGTATCTATCTTATGGTTTCTAAGAAAATTTATCCAAAAGGATATAAATAAGGACAATGATTCCCCTTCTACTAAAGGTGAAGATATGGTTTGCTGCGACTATTGTGGCTTACATTTACCAAGAAGTGAGAGTGTAATAAAAGATAATAAATTTTTTTGTAGTGAAGAACATTACCGATTGTCTTCAGTATAAAAACTGCTATCTAGCTCCAACCATCAAGGCCCTTACATAAGACGATGCTTTCAATAATCTCTCTTTTATCTTTTAAGATAATAGACTGCCTGATTGTTTTGCATTCCCGAACACTATCTTTTTTCCCTGCCTCCTGAGTAGATAGTGCTCTGGATTGAATGACTTCTACTCTTCCCTTTACACCACTCTCTTGATTAATAAATTCCTGAGGTTGGCCTGTGTCTGCAGCTTTTTGAACTACTCTTACTAAACTCTTCCTATCCTGATCTCCAATGTAGTCTATAAGAGAATTTTTCTCATATAAATTAGTAATTTTTTTGGTTACAGCACTAAATTGAGAAATAGCTATTTTTCCGAGTTGAGGATCTGTATCAGACTCAACATTATTTCCAATTTTATTGGTAATATTACTAATGATATCTGCTGTTTGGCATGCCGATAATAATATAAATATATTTACCAACAGTAGTATCCTTAGTATTAAAGAAATAGATTTATTCCCCATCACAGTTTATTTCCTTTTGTGTGCTAGTTACGCCCATTTATAACCTCTCATGTTACATCTTAGATTGTTGAAATTTATTTCCCTATAAATTTTTTAACTAATGATAATTAATTACGAGCATTTAGAATGCTTGTAATAATAATTACAAATCAATAATCTACCGTAATTTGAACGCGTAATGTATATATCACTTTTTCCCTGCAGTATTTTATACCGTATTAGCTAATTTTAATTTAATATTGGATAAGTATCAGTATACCTAAGACAATGAAATTCTAACTTAGCCTCGATCGCATCTAAAAGATATAATACCTATTTATTTACTGCTCCCGGAACTCTTTAATTATAAATTATATGGCACAACAATTATTCAACAGAACCCCCTTGCTCTCAGGTGACAATACCGCAGAGAAAAAAGAAGAAATACGCAGCTATTTTCATGCAACTCTTGATCGCACTGAATTGCTTTTTGAAACCTTAGTTGGAGATGAATCCTATTTCAAAAAATCAATTCCATTACGCCATCCACTAATATTTTATCTTGGCCACACTTCAACTTTTTTTATTAACAAACTACTAATTTCAGGTTTAGTCAAGGAGCGCATTAATCCCAAGATGGAATCTATGTTTGCAGTTGGAGTTGATGAAATGAGCTGGGATGACCTTACTCTATCTGATTATGATTGGCCTAGTATTAGCGAGGTTTGGGCTTATCGAAAATCCATGCGTAAAATTGTTGATCAGTTACTTACTGAAACCGAGTTGACTCTACCTATCAATTGGGATAACCCATGGTGGATTGTTCTGATGGGCATTGAGCATGAACTAATCCATTTGGAAACATCTTCAGTTTTAATCAGACAGCATGAAATTAAGCATGTAAAGCCTCATCCTGAATGGGAGCCTTGTCGCAAATCAAGTCAGGCCCCTTTAAATGAGCTCATCAATGTTCCTGCTGGCAAAGTAGAAATTGGTAAGAACGATAAAGATTTAGCTTATGGATGGGATAACGAATTTGGATATCATGAAGGAGAGGTTCAGCCTTTCCAGGCCAGTCGTTATTTAGTAAGCAATCAAGAGTTTTTAGATTTTATTAAAGCGGATGGCTACAATACAGAAATATTTTGGGAAGAAGAGGGGCTTGCATGGCAGAAGCATACCCATACAGAACACCCGACATTCTGGGTTAAATGTGGTTCTCAGTGGAAGCTACGCTTAATGACTGAAGAAGTTCCTATGCCATGGGATTGGCCCGTAGAAGTAAATTGCCATGAAGCAAAAGCTTTTTGCAACTGGAAAACGGCAACAACTAATCAGCCAATTAGGCTCCCTACTGAAGATGAGTGGTATCACTTATATAATATAGCTAGATTATCAGAGGTTCCTCATAACAAGAAGGCGAGGGCTAATATTCATCTTGATCATTATGCTTCAAGCTGCCCTGTCACGGAATTTAAGCATGGTGAATTTTTCGATGTAGTTGGGAATGTGTGGCAATGGACAGAAACGCCAATATATCCATTCGAAGGCTTCAAGGTTCATCCTCTTTATGACGATTTTACAACTCCAACTTTTGATGGTCGTCATAATCTTATTAAGGGTGGCTCTTGGATCTCATGTGGTGACGAATCATTAAAAAGTGCTCGCTACGCTTTCCGTCGTCATTTTTTTCAACATGCTGGATTTAGGTATGTAGCTGCTCAGGCACCAGCCATCCAACATGGATCTCACTATGAAACCGATAAATTACTTACAGAATATGCAGAATTCCATTATGGAGATACATATTTTGGGGTGCCTAATTTTCCTGTGGAGCTCGCTAGAATAGCTATTGCAGCTATGGGTAATAGGCCCGCACAAAAAGCCCTTGATCTTGGTTGTGCGTCAGGTCGTTCTACTTTCGAATTAGCACAACATTTTGATCATGTAACAGGCATTGATTTTTCTGCTCGCTTTATAGGGCAGGGTGTTCAGTTAGCCGAAACTGGCATACTACGTTATACACTTAAAGATGAGGGGGATCTTGTATCCTATAAGGAAAGTACGCTAGCAAGTCTTGGTCTTGATGCTGTTAAGAACAAGGTTGAATTCTATCAGGGTGATGCTTGTAATCTAAAGCCTACCTATACCGGTTATGATTTAGTTCTTGCTGCAAATCTAATTGACCGTCTTTATGAGCCATCCAAGCTTCTAACAACAATACATGAAAGAGTTATCAAAGGTGGATTACTTATGATTACTTCACCTTACACATGGTTAGAAGAACATACCAAGAAAGAGGAGTGGGTTGGAGGATTTAAAGAGGATGGTGAAAATGTTAGTACGCTGGATGGCCTTAAGAAGTTGCTCAGCAGCCATTTCAAGCTAATTCAGGGCCCACAAGCACTACCTTTCGTCATTAGAGAAACTCGCCGTAAATTTCAGCATACTTTGTCAGAGGTTACAATTTGGGAGAAGATTGATTGAGTAATAATCAAGTATTCCCAGATGACTATGGTTGCAATTTTGACCTAGAAATTAATCGTGCCGAATCCACTAGTTTAAAATACGATGGACGACAGGGCATGTTTGGCAATACTGAGGTTATCCCATTATGGGTTGCAGATATGGATTTTGCTGCCCCTCTAGCTGTCACCAAGGCTCTTTCTGAACGTGCAATGCATCCAGTATATGGTTACACTTTATATCCGGATAGCCTATATGAATCTTTAATAGAGTGGCTAGAAAAACATCATGGTTGGCATAATGTTCATCGGGACTGGATTATAATGTGCCCTGGTGTAGTGCCCTCATTGCACGCAGCAGCTATGGCATTTTCAGAACCGGGCGAGTCGATAATAGTTCAACCACCTGTATATTTCCCTTTTTTCTCTGCGGTCACAAATACAGGCAGAAACCTGACTCTGAACCCGTTAGTTATTGAAAATAATAGATATTCTATAAATTTTGATCAACTAGAAAAATACGCAAAAAAAGCAAAAATATTATTCCTGTGTTCTCCACACAACCCTGTCGGAAGAGTATGGGATAAAGAAGAATTAGAAAATATCATCAGAATTTCGAGAGAACATAATTTGCTTATATTTTCAGATGAGATCCATGCCGACCTGGTGTTTTCTGAAAATAGACATCAGATGCTTGCAGCATTAGCTGAAGAATCTGAAAATATAATTACTGCTGTGGCGCCTAGCAAGACATTTAATATCCCAGGTTTAAACCTTTCTGCATTAATTGTACCTAACAAAAAACGTCGCGACTTAGTTATGAAAGCATTTGAGACCCTGCATATAAGTGCATCTAATCCTTTCAGTATCGTAGCTTTCGAAGCCGCTTATAGAGAAGGAGAGCCATGGCTCATCAAATTGCTTGCTTATTTACAAAATACAAGAGATTTTATAGAACAGTATTTGATAAAAAACCTGCCGAAAATTAAATTAATTAAACCGGAAGGAACATATCTGCTGTGGCTAGATTGTCGTAAATTAGGTATGAGTGATACACAGCTTCATCATTTTTTTATCAATGAAGCTGGTGTAGGTATGAGTCCAGGCACACTGTTCGGAGAGGGAGGGCAGGGTTTTATGCGGATGAATATAGGCACTCCCCGTCATATTATTGCTACTGCCTTGGAAAATATCAGAAAGGCAATTAAATAATATTATTTAATTATTAGCAATAATATCAAGAATATAGATACGCATCCTAATGCAACACATAAAAATATTAGGACCTTTGAGCGGACACGAAGAACCTCAATTGCCTCAACGATTCGTACGTTTTGCTTTGCAAGAGATCTAACCACACTATTTAAATCTGATACTTCCCTTTCAATTTCATGAAGACGTAAATCCCTGCTTGTTATATTTTCACTATCTGATGTAGGGACTGATGAGTCTACAGTCCCTGAAGAAATATTATCTTTTCTGCCAGCGTAGAGATTTTTTGCTGCTTTTGCTATATGTGGAGCGTTCTCCAGCACATCCTTCCAAGGAATGATTTTTAGAACTGTAATCCATCCAAATGCCATAACCTTAGCCCAGATCTGAAGAGTACTTAACAAAACCCCATGTTTCGATACTAAAAATTCATATTGCCATATATATAAATTCGCATCAATGCTACATGTATCAGCATGCAGTGCAGTGGATAACCAGTTGCTTAGGTACCTCTATACGATATTTAAGATATCTCTAGGAATTAAACAAAAAAGATTTGGAACAATAAGTTTAAAGATAAATTAATTGAGATTCTTATCCATTCACATTTTGTTGAGTACTTCAGCAACCGTTTTTCCCATATCAGATGGCGTCGCACTGATAGTGACGCCCAGCTCTCTTAATAGAGCAACTTTCTCCGCGGCACCTTCTCCTGCAGAAGAAATAATCGCTCCTGCATGGCCCATACGCTTCCCTTCTGGTGCAGTTAAGCCAGCAATATAAGAAATTAACGGCTTACTTAAATTATCCTTAGCAAAGACCCCAGCATCTACTTCCTGTGGCCCGCCAATTTCTCCAATCATCAGTACAACTTTTGTTTCAGGGTCTGATTCAAAAAATTCTAGAATATCTCGAAACGAACTTCCAGTAATGGGATCACCACCGATCCCAACCGATGTTGAAATACCAATACCCAACATTCTTAACTGATCAGCAGCCTCATAACCTAAAGTTCCCGAGCGACCAATAATTCCAACATTTCCTTGGATATAAATATGCCCTGGCATAATTCCTAACATAGAACGCCCTGGGCTGATTGTCCCAGCACAATTCGGACCAGTTAATAACATCCTTTTCTCTTTAGGAAAGCGACGAAGATAATTTTTTACCGTCATCATATCTTGGGTTGGTATGCCATCAGTGATTGCCACACAATATTTAATACCCGCATCAGCAGCTTCCATAATTGAATCAGCGGCGAAAGCAGGGGGGACAAATATTATGCTTGCTTCGGCTCCAGCCTGTTGCACAGCCTCTTTTACCGTATTAAAAACCGGCAAATCCAAATGTTTTTGGCCTCCTTTTCCAGGAGTAACGCCTCCTACTACATTAGAACCGTACTTAATCATGTCTTCCGCATGAAAAGTACCAATTTTTCCTGTAAATCCCTGAACAATAATTCGTGTTTTCTCATTAATTAAAATTGACATCGTTCTTTCCCCTAGGTTCCTCTTGCGACCATCTCATTGCGTGCCTGAACAACCTTCTCAGCTGCTTCAGCTAATGTTTCTGCCATAATTATAGGCAAGTTACTCTCAGTAATTATCTTACGGCCTTGAGCAACATTTGTACCTGACAGACGTACAACCAGAGGTATTTTCATGTCGATATTCTTAATTGCCTGTACAACACCTTCTGCAATCCAATCACACCGATTAATCCCAGCAAAAATATTAACCAATAACGCCTTAACATTCTTATCTGCTAATACTAAACGAAATGCCTTTTCAGTACGCTCTGCAGATGCTCCACCACCTACATCCAGAAAATTAGCAGGCTCCCCACCGGCCAGCTTAATCATGTCCATGGTAGCCATGGCCAGACCTGCACCATTAATCATGCAGCCTATGTCTCCACTTAAACCAACATAGCTCAATCCCTGTTCAGCAGCTGCAACTTCACGATGATCCCCTTGGGTTTTATCACGTAGTTCAGCAATTTTATGACGGCGAAATAGAGCATTGTCATCAAAGCTCATTTTTGCATCTAAGGCGATTAATTCATTATCGGTAACTACAAGAGGGTTAATTTCCAGCATATTTGCATCAAGGTCGCGTAAGGCACGATAACAACCCTTAATTATTTTAACGCTACGAGATAATAATTTCGGATCCTCCAGACCTAGTGCAAAAGCCATTGTACGTGCTTGAAAGTCCTGCAAGCCAACAGCTGGCTCAATATAGACCTTATGGATTAATTCAGGATTTGTTTTCGCTAATTTTTCAATCTCCATGCCTCCTTGCGTAGAACCGACCATGACGATACGTTCGGAGCTTCTATCAATAAGAAAGCAGAGATAAAGTTCTCTAGTAAAATTTGTTCCTGCCTCAATATAAACTCTGGAACAAATTTTCCCTGCGGGGCCAGATTGATGAGTTACTAATTTTTTTCCTAGCAGTTCTTCCACGGCTTTTTCTACTTCATCATGGGTCTTACAGATCTTTATGCCGCCAGCTTTTCCACGTGCCCCTGAATGTATCTGCGCCTTAACTACCCAACTATTGCTGCTTATTTCTCTCGCTCTCTGAACAGCTTCTAACGGGGTGTAAGCTAAGCCACCATCTCCTATCTTAACCCCATATTCTGCTAGAATTTCTTTTGCTTGATATTCATGGATGTCCAATGTCTCACCCTTAATTTAAATTACCAGTAAAAAATTTTTATTTCTTAGACTTAGCTTCTATTCTTTTTTGAAATTGCTTCTGCTGCTTCTACTACATTAGAGGCCATCCTTGCCGAAGCAGCATCAATTAATCTCCCATCTAATGCTGCTGCTCCTTTCCCCTGTGCTGCAGCTTCATCTAGTGCAGACAATATTCGTTTTGCCTTCTCCACTTCTGCAAGAGGTGGTGTAAATACCTCATTTGCAAGATCCACCTGTGTTGGATGAATAGCCCATTTCCCTTCAATACCTAAGGCTGCCGCTCTTCTAGCAGCCAACTTATACCCATTTGGGTCCTTTATATCTCCAAAAGGCCCGTCAATTGGACGCAACCCATAAGCACGACAAGCAACTGTCATTCGACTGATTGCTGAATGCCATTGATCTCCAGGATAATCAGGATTAAGACCCCCAATATTTGTTGTTCTAGCACGATTACTAGCGGCATAGTCTGCAACGCCAAAATGTAATGCTTCAAGACGACCTGCTGATCCGCTGCAGGCAATATTTTCTACATTAGCCATGCCTAAGGCTGTTTCAATTAAGGCCTCAATACCAATTTTGTTTTTCAACCCCTGCTGCATTTCTAACTGATTTAGCATGGCCTCAACCATATACACATCAGAATAAACCCCAACCTTTGGCACCAAAATAGTATCTATTTTATGTCCGGCCTGCTCAACTAGGTCCACTACATCACGAACCATATATTGAGTATCTAAACCATTAATTCTAACTGATAGAGAAACTCCGTTTCCTTTCCAGTCTAAATCGTTAATAGCCTCGATAATATTTTTTCGAGCTTGTATTTTATCGTCTGGAGCAACAGCATCTTCAAGATCAAGAAAAACGAAATCCACGCCACTTTTCATTGCCTTTTCAAACATGTTTGGATTCGAACCTGGCACAGCTAATTCGCAACGCTGTACCCTTAAAACAGAAGCTTCATGTAAAGTATGACTCATTTATTTCTTCCTTAATGATGCATTATTAAATTAGAGTAAAACCGCATTATTTTAACATAATAGACAAGAATAAATAAACCTTGCCCTCCTAAAAGCAGTTCTATGCCGACCCATTTACTCCATGATCATAACTAGGATTTGGGTTTTTTTTATAATAATTTATTCAAGTTTTGAACCATTATTTGATGTTTATCAGACGTGTAATTAAACAGGTCTGTATCAGATTTATGGCTTTTATTGCGGGCTTTTATCGCTTGTATAGTATCCATTAAATCAATATGAAGATTGACCCTATAGTGCTAATTTTGTTATAATTTATAGCTACTGGCGCGGGGTGGAGCAGTCTGGCAGCTCGTCGGGCTCATAACCCGAAGGTCGTAGGTTCAAATCCTGCCCCCGCAACCAAATACCTTGCGTAGCTTCTGCATATTTTAAACCAGACTTTAAAAAACAAAGTCTGGTAATATTTTATTTATGGCGGGCCTCCCCGCATTGCATAGTAGTGAACTTGGTCAGGTCCGGAAGGAAGCAGCCACAACTATTCTCTGTAAGTGCCGGGGGTTGGGCTCGCCGCCTTTTTATTATATATTTACCGAGAATCAAACTATTATCCTTGTTCAATTCTATTTTTATTGGCCTCTGGGCCACTGGGCATAACTCATAAAAAAACAAGGTAGATTGCATTTCAGGCTATCCAGATTACAATATCAATTTATTGATCCTTACTAACTATTAATTAGTATCTGCCGTGTCTCAATCTCAAGTCCTTGCTCGTAAATGGCGTCCAAAAGACTTTTCTAGTCTGGTTGGACAGGACCATATTATTAAAGCGCTCACAAATGCGCTCGAACAAAAACGTTTACATCATGCCTATTTATTTACAGGAACGCGTGGCGTCGGCAAGACAACAATCGCACGTATTTTAGCCAAGTCTCTTAACTGTAAATTAGGTGTTACAAGCAATCCATGCGGCAATTGTCCCGCCTGTATCGAAATTAACAGTGGAAATTTTATTGATTTAGTAGAACTTGATGCTGCATCTAATACTCAGGTCGATAATATGCGTGAGTTGTTGGAAAACGCATTGTATGCACCAACTTCTGCTCGCTATAAGATCTATATCATTGATGAGGTGCATATGCTTTCTAAGTCTGCTTTTAACGCTATGCTTAAGACTTTAGAAGAGCCCCCAGACCATGTAAAATTTATATTGGCTACTACTGATCCACAAAAAATTCCGGTTACTGTTTTATCGCGCTGTCTACAATTCAATCTGAAGCAGATCCCTCTTTCCCTAATTACAGAGCATCTAAAGCATGTGCTTGAACAAGAGAAAATAGCCTCTGACGAAACCTCATTACAATTATTAGCACGTGCAGCTCAAGGCAGTATGCGTGATGCCCTTAGTATTCTTGATCAGGCCATTATTTTTAGCGAAGGTAAAGTTGAGGAATCTAGGGTTCATGCCATGCTTGGAACTATTGATCAGGTTTATCTTTATGATTTACTTGAGGCAATTTTGCAAAAGAATGGTGCAAATTTACTAAATATAGCTGATGGAATTGAAGCAAAGAGCTTGTCTTTTGATAATGCATTACAAGATTTGGCCAGGCTGTTGCATACACTTTCTTTGGCACAAATAGTCCCACAATCCATTAACGAAAATATACCGGAATATAAACAAATTATTGCATTATCAAAAAAATTCTCACCTGAGGAACTACAATTATATTATCAAATTGCCTTGAACGGTCGTGATGATTTAGGGCTGGCACCTGATGAATACGCTGGCTTTACGATGACATTAATGCGTATGCTGGCTTTTATTCCAGAAAATTTATCAGGAAATACCAAAGTTCTCGCCCCCCCATCGAATTTAAACTCAATAGCACAAACCCCTAACATAAATAAAAATATTAGCATTGCCTCAGATAGCAATTCTGAACATATTCCTCCTACCATATTAAATGACGTTAAAGAGCCTAATTTATACTCTAACGATGCCGGTCAATCAGATATTCACTGGCCGTCATTGGTAAATCAGTTAAAATTGAACGGCATGGCAAGAATGTTGGCTCAAAACTGTGAGATTAAAAATTATTCAACAGGTAGCCTAGAATTATGCTTGTTAGCTGAGCATAAACATTTATTAGAGAAAAGATACCAAGACAAAGTAAAAGTCGCATTAAATGAGCACTTTGGAAATAATATTTATTTAAAATTTTCTGTTGGTACAGTTACAGGTATTACTCCAGCAGAATTAGATAATCGTGAGAAAAAAACGAAACAACAACAAGCCATAACAGCCATTGAGACCGATCCGATTGTGCGTCAATTAATGGATAATTTCGATGCAAAATTAATTAACTCTTCAATTAAACCTATTAACAAAGGAGATTCAGAATGATGAAAGGTGGATTGGGGCCACTAATGAAACAGGCTCAACAAATGCAAGAAAATATGAAAGATATGCAAGAACAATTAGCTACAGTTGAAGTAGAGGGGCAGTCGGGTGCTGGCATGGTTAAAGTTATAATGACCTGCCGCTATGATGTAAAGAGGGTGAACATAGACGACAGCCTATTCAATGATGATAAAGATATGTTGGAGGATCTGCTTGCTGCCGCAGTAAATGACGCTGTTCGACGAGTTGAAGCTACTACGCAAGAAAAAATGTCGGGGGTTACTGCTGGCATGGGCTTGCCACCTGGAATGAAATTGCCATTCTAAATATGTATCATGTAATTAATAAAGTTACACAATGGATGCTGATTTCATCCCGTCATGATGATATTTAGTCTTGTCTATAATGAAAAATTCCGCATCTCTTGAGGATTTAATCGAGGCATTACGCTGCCTGCCAGGCGTAGGGCCTAGATCAGCTCAGCGAATGGCTTATCACCTACTACAGCATGACCATGAGGGTGCGCGTCAACTCGCAAATACACTAGATAAGGTTCTTACAAGCATTAAACATTGTGAGAAATGCAATAGTTTTACTGACTTATTGGTTTGTAATCTATGTGGCTCCACAAAACGTAATGCGGGTCTCTTATGTATCGTTGAAATGCCTGCAGATTTATTGATGATTGAACAGACGCAAAGTTATAACGGAATGTATTTCGTGCTTATGGGGAAACTTTCCCCATTAGATGGCATTGGGCCTAAAGACATTCATCTGGATCGACTACTGAAACGCGTCCAAGACAAAACAGTAAAAGAAGTCGTGCTCGCTACAAATTTTACTGTTGAAGGGGAGGTCACTGCACATTATATTAGCGAACTACTTAATAGCATGGAAATAAAGGTAAGTCGTATAGCAAGAGGGCTGCCTACAGGGGGTGAGCTTGAGCACGTCGATAGTGGCACACTTGCACAAGCAGTTATGGAGCGAAGGGAAGTTTAATTCTGATTAATCATATTACTACCAATTTCTCTAGATCATCCTTATTTCCAATATTATATCTAGCAGCAATTAAACAGATTATTGTGAAGCATAGAAAAACTCTTTTGCTGAGAACTAAATGAGAACTAACAAATCACATAAAGAATTTAAAAACAAGAAACAACCTCTATTCAAAGGTGAGAAAAATATTACATCTTCATCTGTAACTACACAGAAATTGCACAAATTATTAGCACGAGCAGGGCTCGGTTCTCGACGCGAAATGGAAAATCTTATTTCGAGGGGACAGGTGACTATAAATCAAAAAGTAGCTGGAATTGCTGATCGGGCAAGTATCCTAGACGTGGTTAGAATAAAAAAACGTATAATTCATTTAAATTTTGGAAAAGAGCTACCAAGGGTGTTGCTTTATCACAAACCAGAGGGTGAAATTGTAAGCCATAATGATCCACGTAATCGGCCGTCAGTATTTGATAATCTACCTAAAATAAAAACTTCTAAATGGGTTTCAATTGGAAGACTTGATTTTAATACTTCTGGGTTATTAATCTTTACTACTGACGGATCATTAGCGAACAGATTAATGCATCCTCGCTATGAAGTGGAGCGTGAATATGCTGTCCGTATCGTAGGGGTATTATCTGAGAGCCAAATAAAATTGCTTACAACTGGAATTGAATTAGAGGATGGTCTAGCTAAATTTATTTCTCTGTTGGATCAAGGCGGAATGGGCTCCAACCACTGGTACCATGTGATATTGAAAGAGGGCAGGAACCGTGAAATACGACGTATGTTTGAAGCAATAGGAGTAACAATTAGTAGGTTGATCCGCGTGCGATTTGGTGTTATTAAATTACCCCCAAGGTTAAGAAGAGGAAAATCTATAGAGCTAAATAAAGAAGAAGTTGAACATATACTTTCAAACTATCCTGACAACTAAAATTATTTATATATAAGTTGTCACCTAATATTTCTTAATATTAGCAATTCTCAAAAATATAAAAAAATAATTTTTATTTTACTAATAAGTTCTCAATTGTCTCTTGATAGATCTCAGATAATTTCTCTATATCAGCCACCTCTACACATTCATTAATTTTATGAATCGTGGCATTGATCGGACCGAATTCTACTACTTGTGGACAAATTTCTGCTATAAAACGCCCATCTGAAGTTCCTCCAGAAGTAGATAGTTCTGGTCTAATATTCATTACTTTATTAATCGAATCATTTATTGCATCTACGAGATCACCCTTGGGAGTAAGAAAAGGTTTACCAGACAGTGACCAATCTAAATTATATTTCAGTACATGTTTATCAAGTATTTGATGAACTTTATTTTGTAATAATTTAACTGTGCTGGCTGTAGAGAAACGGAAATTAAATATAACTTCTACTTCACCTGGAATTACATTTGTTACACCAGTTCCTCCAGAGATATTAGAAATCTGCCAGGTTGTTGGTGGAAAGTATTCATTACCACAGTCCCATTCAGTTTGTGCAAATTCAGCAATACATGGGGCGGCCAGATGAATAGGATTTTTTGCCAAATGTGGATAAGCAATATGACCCTGAATTCCTTTAATAGTAAGTGTCCCAGATAAAGATCCTCGTCTACCATTTTTAATGGTGTCACCCAATTGATTTAAGCACGTAGGCTCACCCACAATACAATAATCAATTTTTTCTTCTCTTTCTTTAAGTAATTCAACTACTCTAACAGTCCCATCAACAGCAGGACCTTCTTCGTCAGAAGTAATTAAAAGTGCAATTGAACCAGAGTGATTTGGATGTAAATGCACAAAAGATTCAATTGCTGTAATAAATGCGGCTAAAGATGATTTCATATCGGCCGCACCACGCCCATATAGTTTCCCATCACGAATTGTCGGTGTAAAAGGGTCGCTCTCCCATTGATCCAGTGGTCCGGTTGGCACTACATCTGTATGGCCGGCAAAACATAAAACTGGTGCAGTAGTCCCACGTCTTGCCCAAATATTTTCCACCCCATTACATTGAATTTTTTCAATGTTAAAACCTATTTCATTCAGACGCCCGATCAAAATTTCCTGGCAACCACTATCATCAGGGGTAAGCGAACGGCAGCTAATAAGTTGCTGTGAGAGAGCTAAAGCATCTTTATGCATTTCTGATATACCTAAAAAATCATCAATAACGAGTATTTATTTAAATCCCACGTAAAAGCTCATTAATCCCAGTTTTTGCACGTGTCTTTGCATCAACTTGTTTAACAATAACCGCGCAATAAAGACTATATTTACCATCTGAAGATGGCAATGACCCTGAAACCACTACTGAACCAGCTGGAATACGGCCGTAACTAACATCTCCAGTTTCACGATTATATATTTTAGTACTTTGACCAATATAAACACCCATTGATATTACTGAATTTTCCTCCACGATAACTCCCTCAACTATCTCAGAGCGTGCTCCAATAAAACAATTGTCTTCAATAATAGTAGGGTTTGCCTGTACTGGTTCTAATACGCCGCCAATACCAACCCCACCAGATAGATGTACATTCTTTCCAATTTGAGCACAAGAGCCTACTGTAGCCCAAGTATCAACCATTGTTCCTTCATCAACATAAGCGCCAATATTGACATATGACGGCATCAATACAACATTGCTTGCGATAAAAGCACCCTTTCTAACTGTTGCTGGCGGTACAACGCGGAATCCACCATTACGAAAATCTTTTGAACTGAAATCTGCAAATTTTGATGGGATTTTATCAAAATAGTTAGAAAACCCCCCCTTAATGAAAGCATTATCTTCCATACGAAAAGATAGCAATACTGCTTTTTTTATCCATTGATGAGTGACCCACTGATCATTAATTTTCTCTGCGATGCGTAACTCGCCAGTATTGATCATTTCTAATACTTGATTAATTGATTCTTTTAATTTTGCCTCAACATTGCGAGGAGTAATTTTAGCGCGAGACTCAAATGCTTCTTCAATTGCAGTTTGTAACAGTTCCATGTTTGTCCTTAATGAATTTATTAAACAATAAAATATTTATAATTTTTGAGCACAGATTATCTGCCTAACTTTTTACTAATGAACTGCAAAAAGTTTTTATTCTTTTTGTTGCTTCAATACACTCAGGTAACGGGGGAACCATAGCCATACGAATAAAATTCTTACCAGGATTAACACCATGTGCCTCCCGGGAAAGATAGCTACCTGGTAATACGGTGACATTATAATCTTGATATAGCTGTTGGGCAAAATCAGTGTCGCTAATTGTCGTTTTTGCCCATAAATAAAAAGTGGCCTCCGGTATCGGAGCTTCCATCTGTCCATTCAATAATTCTTTAACTGCAACAAATTTTTCCCGATATAAACGACGATTTTCGCTAACATGAAACTCCTCATTCCATGCTGCCTCGCTTGCCGCTTGCACTGCAGGATTCATAGCACACCCATGATAAGTACGATAAAGTAGAAAATTCTTTAATATTTCTGAATTACCTGCAATAAAACCAGAGCGCAGACCGGGGACATTAGAGCGCTTTGACAGGCTGCCAAATACAACAAGCCTAGGAAAATCTTTCCGATTCAAGCGATGGGCTGCTTCTAAGGCACCGAGCGGCTGATTATTCTCTTCTAAATAAATTTCAGAATAGCATTCGTCTGCAGCGATAATGAACCCAAACTGATCAGAGAGAGTAAAGATTTTTTCCCAGTCATCCAGCGTCATCACCTTACCTGATGGATTAGCGGGTGAGCAAACGTATATCAGTTGCGTACGCGCCCAAATTTTATCGGATATTTGTGTATAGTCAGCTGTGAAATTATTTTCGGGCAAAGCATTCAGAAAATGTGGCGTAGCCCCAGCTAGTAATGCTGCGCCTTCATAAATCTGATAGAACGGGTTAGGGCAAATGACTGTTACATTTGAACGGGACAAATCAATAACTGCCTGTGCAAAAGAGAACAGAGCTTCACGGCTTCCATTCACTGGCATAACTTCTGTGTCCGGATTTATGGAAGGCAAATTATAACGACGCTCTAGCCATGAGGAAATACTTGTACGTAACGACTTGTCCCCGAGGGTTGTAGGGTAATTAGCTAATTTATTTAGACCCTCTGTTAATGCTAAACGAATAAAATCTGGTGTTTTATGTTTTGGTTCGCCTATATGAAGCCGAATTGGCGAATGAGTTGAATTAGGTGTAATCCCTGAGTAAAGCTTATTAAGCTTTTGAAAAGGATAAGACTGTAGGTGGTCTAGATTTGGGTTCACGTTGACGAATATAGTATCACTATCAGGCCGTAGTAACCCTCAAGATTTCTTTGCTCAATTTGGGTTAAGGGCAGATTATAAGGAGTAGGTGCAATATACACCACAATATCGATAAATAACCGTATCTGATGATACTACGAAAAAGCTATTGCATCCCTGCATAAATTTTTATATTTTCCGCCTATTTACACAAAATATATAACAATTAACACTAGCAATTTCTCGTTCAGCTGTTAATGTTGTACATTAATTCATTGAATCTCTAGAAGACATTTCCATCGCATTTACTGGAATTGAAATGCTTATTTTAGTCCATTTTTCTGATTTAGCAGTAATCAACAAGTAACCCCCAAGCTGCTGGCAACGCTCACGCATACCACGAATTCCGAAAGATTTTGATTTTTTAATATCCTGATCTGATATGCCACGACCATTATCGGTTACCTCGAGATATATCCATTCATCTTTCTCAGAAAGACGAACTTGCAGCCTTGAAGCGTTAGCATGCTTTGATATATTTGCTAGGGTCTCCTGAAAAGCCCGAAAAATAGCTACTGACAAATCGGAGTCCAATGGAATTTCATCACTATCACAAGTGACCCGATACCTGATCTTTTCGCGCTCACAGAATTCCTTTGTCTGCCATTTAATAGCAGCCACAATCCCACAGTCCAGTATCTCCGGATGTAAATCCATTGATATTCTACGTGAGCTATCAATAACCTGATCGACTAGAGACTCAATTAATCCAGCTTTTTTTATGTAAGTAGCGGATTTATTTGCTACATCCTCATCCCATGAAAGTAATTCATTTTTAATTGTAGTTAGAATATCTCCAATATCACCATCTATTTCTTTCGCAACCCTTGCGCGCTCCTGTTCTTTAATTTTCTGTAAATATGAAGAGAGTTCAGCCAATTGCTCGCGAGAACTGGCTATTTCAGTTTCAGCCAACTTGCTTCTAGTTACATCAATTACAATTCCATCCCATAAAACAACATCATCAGAAATTCTTTTAGGGGTCGCACTTAAGCTAATCCACTTTAATTCAGTATTTTTATCAAGCTGAATGCGGCCCTCCCAGTGCCAAGGAGAAAGGCTATTCGCTGAGGCAGCCATTGATTCACTATAAGATAACTTATCCTGGGGCATCACTACATCCAAAAATAAGTCAGGCTTGTCCACAATAGCATCTGGGTGCAACCCAAGCAGCATTAATGAACCATCACTTACATATGGAAAGCTTATTTTATTTTGCTCCTTAAGCATAAACTGAAACATTACTCCAGGAAAATTTGAGGAAATTGAACGGAGCCGCTCCTCATTTTCCTGTAAATCTAATTGTAATTGTTTTAATTTATCCGGCATGATCAATATTATTAGGTTGCCAACATAGTAACTATTGTAACGTGTAGTAGGTGCTCTTAGTATTAAGAGCGCTAATCTTAAGAAGAAATAATTATAAGAGATGTATTCGAAGAAGGGGAATTAAAATGTTATGCAGGATTGTGAGGTTTAATCGAAATAAACGGAGGGGATTAAGGCTAAATAAACTCTATTACTTCTGACTGTGTTTTGTGCTAGCTTTTCATAGCTAAATAAAATTAAAACCCATTGCTACAAATTTTAATTTTATTCATTAATATGAAGTGAAATTAGGGCACCTGTTTGTTAATTAGGATCTTGACACTCTGATCACCAATTCTGACCACCTCACTAAAGCCCTGTAAGTCACCACTTACAGGCACAGCCTTTCCTGATTTTGTAACTCTTGCGCTAATTATAACTTCAGGAAAGCTAGTTAGCTTCATATTAGGATTCATGCCCATCCCATCTTTTAGTGTGAATTTAGCAGGCAAATCTTTAGCCTGTAAAATTACAATGGCAAGGGGCATTCTCGGGCCACTTTTTGCTCGAGCATAAATATAAAGTTTATCTTCAGGCAAGACCTTAGCTAACAGGGCAGGGCTAATATTGACGACCCCTGAAACTGATGGAGATGAAATTTTCTTAGTATTTTTCACTAGTGCATTATCACCGACTTGCTGGTCAATCAGAATGCTGACATTCTGATCACCTATCTTAATTACTTCACTGAAGCCCTGTAAGTCACCATTTACAGGCATAGCCTTTCCGGATTTCGTAACTCTTGCGCTAATTATAACTTCAGGAAAGCTAGTTAGCTTCATATTAGGATTCATGCCCATCCCATCTTTTAGTGTGAATTTAGCAGGAAAATCTTTAGCCTGTAAAATTACAATGGCAAGGGGCATTCTCGGGCCACTTTTTGCTCGGGCATAAATATAAAGTTTATCTTCAGGCGAGACTTTAGCTAACAGAGCAGGGCTAATATTAACCACCCCTGAAATTGTTGGGGATGAAACTTTATTTGATGGATCTTCATCCGACTTGGGAGATTGTTCTTTAGCTATTAATACGTCACCCCCATTACCTGATGCTAGCAACCTTGCTTGTTTAATACTTCCCGAAACAGATTTTGCTAGCTTAGATTCTGCTGGAATATTGGCAAGTAATTCGTCCCAATACACAGTAGCCTGCATAAATTCACCTTTCTCGAATTCTGCAGTGCCGGCCAGTGCTAAAGCTTTAAGGTTTTTTGGATCAATACTTAAAGCCTTATTTATTAACTCAACAGGCTTTCCCATTAAGCTACCACCCTGAGTCATTGCAAAGACATCTGCGAGATTAACAAGCGCCTCAGGGCTATCAGGTGATTTTGCGAGTAACTTTGCATAAACATCTTTAGCCTCATCAAAACGACCCATAATTGCATAGGTTTGCCCCAACATTTTCCAACCTTCTAAATTATCTGGCTCATTTTCAAGACGCTTTACAAGATTATCAACCACTGAAGAAATCTCCTGATGGCCTTCACCTTCAGGAGCTAAATTATTTCCAACTAACTCCATTTGTTTTACTGGTGGTTGTGGAAGTAGTGCCTTGGTATTACCTAATAACAAATAAAGGGATACTGCTGATACAGGTATTAACAATGTAAGCACAATTGGGGTTACAAGACTTCGTTTAGTATTTAGTATTTTCTCTGAAATAGAACTTTTTTCAGGCATATCCAGCATCATTCGTTGCTGCAATTCTTGCTTACTTTGGTTGTATTGTTCCTGATTTAAGATGTCATTACGTAAGTCGTTATCAAGCTCTGATATTTGATCCTGATATATACTGACATTTGTTGAATTACGTGCAACGCCTGTATCATTTTCCTTATTTCTTAATAAGGTAGGAAGAATAAATAGTAAAGATGCAACTATAAAAATTCCAGCAAGAACCCAAAATAACGTCATTTGTTGTCACCATCACTACTTTCTTTTAATAAATTTTCAGCCTGTTTGAGCTGCTCGTTTGTAAGTGGCACTTCTTGTAATGATTTTCTTCTTTTCTTGAGGAAAAAAAATAGCAAAATTCCACCTATCAGAAGAAAAGCAAATGGTCCAAACCAGAGAATCATTGTGTTAGTTCTTACAGGTGGCCGATATAGTACAAAATCTCCATAACGGGCAACTAAAAAATCAGTAATCTCTTTATCGCTTTTATTTGCTAATAATTGCTCACGAATCTCACGACGAATATCCTTTGCAAAATCAGACCGAGAACCAGCCAGTGATTCATTTTGGCACACTAAGCAACGCAGCTCCTCGGATAGAATTATCATACGTTTTTCTATTTCGGGATTCTCAGCTACCGGCAAAGCTTCTTTTGCAAAACTCAAAGGAGATGCAATGAGGATAAAAAATAATAAGATAAATTGTTTTTTACAAAATAAATTGCGCAAACAAGTCGCCGTCAATATTCCATAATTTATAATAAGATTAAGAAATAATTTCAAATTCATCCCTGCAATTCCTTAACTAGCGGCAAAATTGTTTTCTCTAAAACATCAACAGTTACCGGACCAATTTGTTTGTATTGGATGACCCCTGATTTGTCTATGACATATGTCTCTGGCACACCATATACACCGTACTCAATCCCCACTCTACCTTCAGGATCCATTATGCTTTTAGTATATGGGTCACCAAGTTGCTCCAGCCATTGTATCGCTAGATTTCTCTTGTCCTTATAATTAAGCCCGTAGATTGGAACCACATTTGCTTTTGCTAACTGGACTAATAATGGATGCTCATCTCGGCAAGAAACGCACCATGAAGCCCATACATTAAGCAACCAAACTTTACCTAAGTTATTTTTTGATTTAAAGATATTTTCTGGTTCATGTAGTTGCTGTAAGTTAAATACAGGTGCTGGTTTACCTATTAACGGAGAAGGGACTTTACGTGGATTAAGATTAAGCCCAACAAGTAAAAATGCGGCCAGAATAATAAAGGCAATTAATGGAAGTAAGTAACGTATCATGCCTTTCTTGTTTCCGTAACTAATGGATCGATTGCTGTGCCTTTATCTTTAACCTTTGCTTCAGATAATTTCCGTACTTTAATACGGTAACGTTTATCAGATACCGCAAGAGCACCTCCAAATGCCATTAACAAGCATCCAAACCAGATCCAATCAACAAATGGTTTATGATAAACACGTACAATCCAAGACCCATCACCCAGGGGCTCTCCAAGAGCTACATATAAGTCACGAAATATACCGGTATCAATTGCAGCTTCAGTCATAGCCATTCCCGATGCGTTATATGTTCGCTTCTCAGGATGCATAAGATTAACTTTTTCTCCATTTTCTAGTACCTCTATGTCACCTATGATGCCTTGGTAATTGGGACCAGGGACCTCATTGGTACCATTAAAACGGAAAGTATAACCACCTATAGCAACGGTATCACCGACATCCATACGTACATCTTTTTCTGTTTCATAACCATTCACCATTGTCACGCCAATGATAAAGATGGCAATACCAAAATGAGCAAAAGTCATTCCGTAGTAGCTACGTGATTGTTTCGCTAATTTTGTGAATAAACTTTGATGACTACTATTCTTTATACGCTGCCATAAACTTGCAAATATGCTGGTAATAACCCAGAAAGATAGTAATAGCCCGAAGCTGACCATTAGACTCCATTCGCCCATAGTAAGTGGCAAGAGTAGGGCAGTTATCATACTTACTCCAAATGCCCAGCGCAAACGTATTGCTAGCTCAGGCAAGCTTGATTTTTTCCAACGAGCTAATGGACCCAGCCCCATAAGGAAAATTGCTGGGGCCATTAAGGCTACAAATACGGATTCAAAATATGGAGGCCCTACCGAAATTTTTCCGAGTTCCAATGCATCCATTACCAATGGATACAATGTTCCAAGTAGAACGCTACTTGCCGCTACTACTAACAGTAGATTATTCGCCAGCAAAAGAGATTCCCTAGATACCAGATCAAAGCTTCCGCCAAGACCAATTTTAGGGGCTCTCCAAGCAAATAAAAGTAATGAGCTACCTATAATAACAACCAGAAAACATAGGATAAAAATACCACGGGTAGGATCAGTAGCAAAAGCATGAACTGATGTTAGTACCCCTGAACGAACAAGAAAAGTTCCAAGTAAGCTTAAGGAGAAAGCAGAGATAGCAAGAAGAATGGTCCAGCTCTTAAAGCTACCACGCTTCTCTGAAACTGCTAATGAATGAACGAGCGCTGTACCAACCAACCATGGCATAAATGATGCATTCTCAACAGGATCCCAGAACCACCAACCACCCCAGCCTAGCTCGTAGTATGCCCACCAGCTACCAAGCATAATACCTATAGTAAGGAACACCCAAGCTATGGTAGTCCATGGCCGTGACCAACGCGCCCATGTTGCATCCATCTGTCCACTTATTAAGGCTGCTATAGCGAAAGCAAAGGCAACAGAAAACCCAACATAGCCCATATATAGCATGGGAGGATGTACTACCATACCTGGATCTTGCAAGAGAGGATTAAGATCACTTCCCTCGAAAGCTGCAGGAAACATTCGATCAAACGGATTAGATGTAAACAGCATGAATAATAAAAACCCTACGCTTATTACTCCCATCACTCCTAGGACCCTTGCTACCATGTCATCTGGCAAATGACGGCTAAATACACTGACAGCAACTGACCAAGAGGCAAGCATCAACATCCATAACAATAATGACCCCTCATGCGAGCCCCAGGTTGCAGCAAACCTATATTCAATCGGCAATTTGGAATTTGAATTCTGAGCAACATTCAGGACAGAAAAATCATTATTTACAAATGAGTAGGCTAAACAACCAAAAGCAATTGCCACAAATACAAATTGCCCCTGTACTACTGGCCGCGCCAATGCAATCCATGAAGGAATGCCGCGAGCAGCTCCGACTATAGGAAAAATAACTTGTGTAATTGCCAACAATAAAGCAAGAATTAAAGCAAAATTACCGATCTCTGGAATCATAATAGTAGCTGTATAAAGATTAAATAGTTAAAATTAAATAGAAAGAAAATGCTGACGTACAAGCCTTTAGTATATTTACTGTGTCAATAAGGTTTCCTGTGACTTGCTTGCCTGTTCTAATGCTTCAGCAGCTTCTGGAGGCATATAATTTTCATCATGTTTAGCCAATACCTCATCTGCACGAAAAACTCCGTCAGTTGAAAGCTTTCCTTGAGCTACTACCCCTTTGCCTTCCTTGAATAAATCAGGAAGAATGCCTGTATATAAAACAGGAATAACCTTTGCTGTATCAGTTACTACAAAACTTACAGTAACTCCATCACTTTCACGCTTAACGCTTCCTTCTTCTACTAGCCCTCCAATTCTAAAACTTTTACCCTGAGGAGCTTCATTAGCAGCTACCTGGCTTGGACTGAAGAAGAAAACCAGATTGCTCTGGAATGCATCAAGCACCAATGTTGCAGAAAACCCTAGCGCTGCAACACTTGCAATAATAATTGCAAGCTTTTTATGTCGTGGTTTCATTATTTTTCTCATTTTTAGTTGCTTTATGAGTCAGACTAAGTTGCTTCAACAAAGTTCGCCTACGATTTAATACCAATACAACCTCACCAACCAAACAGATAAGAAATACTAAAAAAGAGCCCCATACATAAAACCCATATCCACCCATAGAGAGAAAATCTGACAAACTAGCCCAGGCCATTATGTAGTCTCCTTATGAAGTTCACTAACCCACACAGTATGACGCTCTCGCTCTAAGATAATGGTTCGTGTGCGAATTAATACCATTGCAATTGAGTACATCCAACATGCGATGCTCATAATAAGCATTCCAGTAAGCATTATCGAAGCCATTTTTGGTGATTCTGTAAGGCTAACAGTAGCCCCCTGATGCAGAGTATTCCACCATTTAACTGAGAAATAAATAATCGGAATATTAACCACACCCACCAACGCTAATACTGCGCCAGCTTTATCAGCACGACGAGGGTCATCTATAGCTGCCTGAAGTGCCATAAACCCAATATAAAGAAAAAATAAAATTAATTCAGATGTCAGTCGAGCATCCCAAACCCACCAAGCTCCCCACATAGGCTTACCCCAAAGGGCTCCTGTCCATAGAGCTAGAAATGTAAACATTGCTCCTGTAGGAGCTATAGCTGTAGCTATCATAGATGATAGACGAGTGTTAAAAGCAAGGCCAATTGCAGCCCAACCTGCCATAATCAAGTATAGAAACATAGACATCCACGCAGCGGGCACATGAATAAATATAATTCGATAAGCCTCACTCTGCTGAAAATCTGTAGGAGCAACAAAGAAGCTTATATAAAGCCCTACTACAAATAATATAAGTGCCACGATAGAGAATATCGGGATAAGTTTCCCAGCAAGAGAATAAAAGCTAGCCGGAGAAGAATATTTAAACCAGTTAATTGCCATTTTTTATGAAAATTTAATAAGTTATATAATTTTACTGAGGTTTGCTATTAATTAACCCCCTATTTTAACTCATAAATTAGAATTTATAATTGCTTTCTTTACTTTATTCAATCGAAATACGCAGTGCTGCTGCCGTAGCCCAAGGTGCCAACACAAGTGATAGCAATAAAAAAGCCCCAAGTAATGACAAATGCGCGCTAGCACCCAAGCCCGCAGAGACTGCCTCTACAGCACCCGCACCAAAAATTAGCACTGGAATATATAAGGGAAGAACTAGCAGAGATACCAGCACTCCGCCGCCCCTAAGCCCTAAAGTAAGCGCTGCACCGATCGCTCCAATAAGGCTTAATACGGGCGTACCCAATAATAACGACACAGCAAGTACAAGTAATGCATCTGTTTGAAGATCAAACTGGAACCCAAGTATAGGGGATATTAGAACCAGTGGCACGCCAGTTACCATCCAATGTGCCAATGCCTTACCAAGCACTAGCAGTATTAATGGCTGGGGAGAAAGCATCATCTGTTCTAATGTTCCATCCAGATAGTCGCTGGAAAACATCCTTTCTAACGAGAGCATTGATGCTAACAAGGCAGCCACCCACACCACACCTGGCGCCATAGAACGAAGCATGTTTATCTCAGGTCCTACACCTAGAGGAAATAGACTTACTACGATAATAAAGAAAAATAAAGTAGTTAATACGTCTGATCTTTGGCGCATTGCCAAGAGAAGATCACGCTGGATTACCCATAGAAACATATTAATTAAGCTGCAATCGCTTCGTTTCTATAGCGGCAATATTTATATCCTGATGAGTAGTCATTACAACCATACCTCCTTTTTCCAAGTGCTGCTCTAATATACCCTTTACCAGCAGTACCGCAGATGTATCGAGTGCAACTAATGGCTCATCGAGTATCCATAATACTGTGTCACTTACTAATAAACGGGCTAGCGTTACTCTCCGACGCTGCCCTTGAGATAAAACTTTAACAGGTAATATTTCACGCCCGATGAGACCCATTTTCTGTAAGGAAGCATAGGCCGTGCTTTCATCAATTCCATTCCCTGCCAAAGCACTCGAAATCCGTAGATTCTCGATTGCGTTAAGATTGTCTTTTACTCCGTTTAGATGCCCGAGATAAGTAATAGAATTGTAATAATCCTCATCTAAAGATCGAATATTATCTCCAAGCCAGCGGATTTCTCCATGAGCAGGCCTAGCAAGACCACATAGCATCCTTAGTAGGCTAGTTTTACCACTGCCGTTAGGGCCATTAACCTGCAATAACTCACCAGCCTCAAGTGAGAAATTAACGTCTTTGAATAAGCTTCTTTCACCACGCACACATTCTAAATTAGATACTTTTAACATCAGATACTTTCTGAAAAAGTAAAATTATAGCTTATCAACAAGCTCTATGGCTCTGTTCTATGTAAGAATTAAAATTAATAATATTTAGGCGACAACACTAAATTTTAAAATTTACCTAAAAAAAAGCCCTGGAAATCCTATAAACAGGTAATCTTCAAACCTAATCAATGAAATTAGTATTAGGTGCAGGTACAAGAATAGGCAAAGTTCGATATATAAAATAGGCGGGAGTTAAGTTTTTGCAACTATTACTGTAAAGTAATTTATTAATATATATGTAAACTATTTATGCGGCATACTAAATCAAAAAAAAGCTCAAAAGATGGCGACCCTAATGTTCATCAGATATCTACTTATAAGAATTACATTACTCCAGGTGGCCATGCACGGCTAACGGATGAATTTTTATGGTTAATGAATAAAGAGCGACCAGAAGTAACTGCAATTGTTTCCTGGGCCGCTGGAAATGGTGACCGATCAGAGAATGGCGATTATATTTATGGAAAGAAGCGTTTACGTGAAATTGATAGACGTATTCATTATCTTACTAAACGACTAGATATAGCAGAGATTATTGATCCTACTATCCCAAGGGAAGATGAAACACAAATTTTTTTTGGAGCCACGGTTACTTTTTCTGACTCGAATGGCCAGACAGAAACTATTTCGATAGTTGGTGTTGATGAGATAAATACAACTAAAGGTAGTATTAGCTGGATATCACCAATGGCCAAAGCTTTAATTAAGTCCAGACAAGGTGACATAGTAAGCCTCCTTACGCCTGCTGGGGTTAAAGAAATTGAGATTCTTACCGTTCAATACAGAAAAATCTCATCAGAATTATTTGAGCCACCGATTAAGCGATAATAAGCATATGGCTAATAAAAGCATGAGTCTATTAATTTCTATCTCTTAATGTAAATCGGAATAACCAATGAAATACATTACTTCATGTAGAAATCCTATTTTTAAAAAATTGATTGGGCTAGATGAATCATCAAAAAAACGGAAGGTTAGCGGCTTAACGATTCTTGATGGAGTGCATCTGGTGAATTCCTATTATGAGAAAATAGGCTCACCAAAATTCTTGTTTATAAATGAATCAGGACACAAAAATCCAGAAATAAAAAACTTACTAAATTTAGAAGGTATTAAGACAGTAGAAGTGTATGTCTTAAGCGATAGCTTGTTTCGTAATATTTCACCCGTAAAGACACCAACTGGGATTATAGCCTTAGTGGCTATACCTACTTTAAAAGATATTACTTTCAGTAAAAGTGATAATTTTTGCGCCTTACTAGAGTCGATCCAGGATCCAGGCAATCTTGGATCTATTTTACGTTCTGCAGCTGCCGCAGGTGTATGTGATATATATATGTCTGATGGTTGTGCCGATGCATGGTCTCCAAAAGCACTTCGCGCCGCTATGGGAGCACATTTTATACTACGTATTCATGAAAAATCAGATCTAACAAGAACTGCTCAAAATTTTCAGGGGCAGGTTATTGCAACCACACTAAAATCTAATAAAAGTTTATATGAATTATCTTTAGATGGACCAATTGCATTTATATTTGGTAATGAAGGAGCTGGTTTATCAGAACTAATGTATAAGGCTGCTAACGAAAAAGTCACCATTCCCATGCCAAGTAAAGCAGAATCACTAAATGTTGCTGCAGCAGCGGCTATTTGTTTCTTTGAAAGAGTGCGACAGCTCCAGTAATTAAAATGTAACGGCCATATAAGGCTTAAATAACGGCATATAAAGTACTTCTAATTTTGAATATGGTTAATAGAGATAATGATTTTATGAATGAAGCACTTGATCTTGCACAGCAGGCAAGAATGAACGGCGAAGTCCCAGTAGGGGCGGTTGTGGTAAAAGATAACATTGTTATTGGGCGCGGCTATAATCGTCCCATAACCACTTCTGATCCTACCGCCCATGCAGAGATAATAGCGTTACGTGATGCCGCACTCTATCTACGCAATTACCGTTTATCAGAATGTACTCTTTATGTGACTTTAGAGCCATGTGTGATGTGTGCTGGAGCAATCTTTCATGCCCGTATTGCTAGACTTGTCTATGGTTCCAAGGATTTTAAAACTGGAGCATGTGGTAGTGTTATAAACTTGCCAGAAGAAAAACAGTTAAATCATCACACTCAGGTGACAGGGCATATCCTAGAAGATAAAAGTAGCTCTTTATTAAGAGACTTTTTTATTGAAAAACGGAAGATTAACCAAGAAAATAATTTATGAGAATTGAGATTAAAATAAGCTCTCAATTGCTTGATATTATAGATAACAATCAAGTAAAAATTAAATCTTATCAGATTTCTTCTGCAAAGAATGGAGTAGGGCAGGAACGAGGAAGTTTCTGTACCCCCCTAGGAAAACATATAATCCGCGCTAAAATTGGTGAAAATCAACCAGTTAATACTGTTTTTATTGGGCGCAGACCCACTGGAGAAATATATTCTCCTAGTTTAGGTAAAAAATTCCAGGGTCGTGACTGGATTCTAACTAGAATATTATGGCTTTCTGGATGCGAACCTGGCTTTAATCGTTTAGGAACGGTAGATACTATGCGTCGTTATGTATATATCCATGGCAGCCCCGATAACACTGATATAGGAAAACCTGGTTCTATCGGCTGCATCCGGATGCTAAATACAGATTTGCTTGAACTATTCGATTTAACCGATGTAGGAACAGAAGTAAGCATTAAACTTAGCTGATATCAGAAAATTAAGGCCATTCAAGTTTGTTCCCAGGCCTCTTTTGAGTTAACATATCTGTCCATGACCAAATATGTATTTGTGACTGGCGGCGTCGTATCATCACTTGGCAAAGGCATTGCTGCCGCTTCCCTTGCTGCACTCCTCGAATCCCGCGGTATTAAAGTAACCATGCTAAAACTGGATCCATACATTAATGTGGATCCGGGCACTATGAACCCATTTCAGCACGGAGAAGTATTCGTTACTGAAGACGGAGCTGAAACTGATCTGGATCTGGGGCATTATGAGCGTTTCATCAGTGCCAAAATGAGTAAGCTAAATAACTTTACCACTGGCCAAATTTATGAAAGCGTAATTAAAAAAGAACGACGTGGGGACTACCTTGGCGGGACAGTACAAGTAATTCCACATATTACTGATGAAATCAAACAACACATAAAATTAGGCGCAGGGGAATCACAGGTAGCAATTGTTGAAATTGGTGGCACAGCTGGTGATATTGAGTCTTTGCCATTCTTAGAAGCAATTAGACAGATGGCAATCCAGAACCCCGTCGAAAACACCTGCTTCCTTCATCTAACACTATTACCCTATATTTCTTCCGCCGGAGAATTAAAAACCAAGCCCACACAACATTCTGTAAAAGAGATGCGTGGAATTGGTATACAGCCAGACGTATTATTGTGCCGCGCTGACCGAGCACTACCAACAGATGAACGCAGAAAAATTGCATTGTTTACTAACGTACGAGAAGAGGCTGTAATTTCAGCAGTTGACGTGGACAGTATCTATAAGATTCCAGTACTCCTACATGAACAAATGCTAGATGAAATAGTCTGCCATAAACTAAATATACTCGCGAAGCCGGCAGACCTGAATATATGGAAGAAACTTACCAACGCATTAGAACATCCTAGGCACAGAATTAACATTGCGCTTGTAGGAAAATATGTAGATTTAACAGAGTCTTATAAATCTCTGTCTGAGGCATTGATTCATGCAGGTATTCATACGCAATGCAAAATTAATATTAATTATGTAGATTCAGAGAATATTGAGAAGAATGGGGCGGGTTGCCTAATAGAGGCCGATGCAATTCTAGTCCCAGGCGGTTTTGGCAAAAGAGGTGTGAATGGAAAGATCATGGCCATTCAATATGCACGTGAGAACCTTATTCCATACCTTGGAATTTGCCTTGGCATGCAACTAGCAGTAGTAGAGTTTGCTCGTAACAAATTGGCCATGAATGATGCACATAGCACTGAATTTAATCCTGATACATCCTATCCTGTCATTGGGTTAATTACCGAATGGAAGACTAAAGAAGGTCAAATTAATACTCGTAATATTAAATCTGACCTTGGTGGTAGCATGCGTTTAGGGGGGCAGGAGTGTCTCCTGAAGGCAAATTCGTTATCACAGGAAATTTATGGCACAGAAAAAATAACTGAACGACACCGCCATCGTTATGAGGTTAATAGTCAATATATTTCTCAATTAGAAAAAGGAGGGCTCCATGCCAGCGGCCTATCGGCAGAAGACTCTCTTTGCGAAATAATTGAGTTACCTCGAACCGAACATCCTTGGTTTGTTGGGTGCCAGTTTCACCCTGAATTTACCTCAACGCCCAGAGCAGGGCATCCTCTATTCAAATCCTTTGTAGAGGCTGCAATTAATGCCTCAAATACTCAAAGTAAATCTGAAACAATGAGCTATGACAAACTAGAAATACAAGCTTAATACCTAACATACAATGAAATTATTTCATTTTAACCAATCACTTAGTAACCAGGAAAAATAATATGAGTGCGATAGTAGATGTTTTTGCAAGAGAGATTTTAGACTCACGTGGTAACCCGACTGTCGAGGCTGAAGTCATACTTGAGTCTGGAATGCTAGGGCGTGCAGCAGTACCTTCCGGAGCCTCTGTTGGTACGAAAGAAGCTGTTGAGTTACGAGATAACGATTCTCAACGTTATTTCGGTAAAGGTGTTCTTAAGGCCGTTGAAAATATAAACGGTGAAATTTCAGAGGCCCTTATGGGTCAAGATGCTATAGAACAAAGCTTTATAGACCAGACTCTTATTGATCTTGACGGCACTAGTAACAAAGCAAGGCTGGGTGCTAATGCAATATTAGCGGTTTCACTGGCGGTTGCTAAAGCAGCAGCAGAAGATTCAGGTATTCCCCTATATCGTTATTTGGGTGGATCAGGCTCTATGTCTATGCCAGTACCAATGATGAATGTTATTAATGGCGGAGTGCATGCCAACAATAATATTGATTTACAAGAATTTATGATTGTACCTATTGGCGCACCTAGTTTCAGCGAGGCACTACGTTATGGAACAGAAATATTTCATACGCTAAAGAAAATGCTTCATGAAAAAAATATGACGACAACGGTTGGTGACGAGGGTGGATATGCTCCTAATTTAAAAAATAATGAAGCCGCACTACAGTTGATTGTTGACGCTATTGAAAAAGCCGGGTTCGTGCCTGGAGATGATGTTTCTATAGCGATTGATTTTGCCAGCTCAGAATTATTTAAAGATGGGAAGTATCACTTAGCTTCTGATAATTCTAGTTTAAACTCAGAGCAATTGATTGACTACATTTCTACCTGGGTAGAAAAATATCCTATTATTAGTATTGAAGATGCTATGAGTGAACATGATTGGGATGGATGGAAGATGCTAACTAATAAACTTGGCAGCTCTGTACAGCTAGTAGGTGATGATGTATTCGTAACTAATCCAAGCATTCTTAAGGAAGGAATCGAGCAGAAAATTGCCAATTCTATTCTTATTAAAATTAACCAGATTGGTTCATTAACTGAAACTTTTTTAGCTATTGAAATCGCCAAGTGTGCTGGCTATACCTCTGTAATCTCTCACCGCTCAGGTGAGACAGAGGACACCACTATTGCAGATATTGCAGTAGCTACAAACGCCCTTCAAATTAAAACTGGGTCACTTTCTCGCTCTGATCGTCTCGCTAAATATAACCAGTTACTTCGCATTGAGGAAGATCTCGGTGAGTCAGCTAACTTTGCAGGGCGGGGCGCTTTCTACCAAATAAAATAATGAAAGTATTAGGGCTCATACTATTTGTCCTGATAGTTTTATTACAGTACTCGTTATGGCAGGGCAAAGGTAGCTGGAACAAAGTATGGGAAACCAGCCAAAAAGTAGCTTCACAGAAAGAAGCCAATCAAAGAAATGAAATTCGTAATGGGGTGCTAGAAGCAGAAGTACAGGACCTTAAGAAAGGATTGATTGCAATTGAAGAACGTGCCCGTAATGAACTTGGAATGATTAAACAAGATGAAATTTTCTTTCAGGTTGAAGTAAAAAAACAAGAAATAATACCAACTGATAAAACAGAATAATATTCTTAACATTTTAGATTTAGATATTAGAGAAAAATAAAACTCATAGAACCAACTCTAAAATGAGTAATCATAAATTTAGAATCGATCAGAATATATTTGTTCTCCCAATTAACATGCCTGGAGTAATTAAAAGTCAGACTAAGTCGTCTGCTGATGAAAATATATATGAGGTTGAGGTTAATTATCAGAACAGAATCTGGAAGGCAACATTCTATGAGTCCGAGTTATCGGATATGAAATAATCTTTTTTCTAGCTAGATCTAAAATGTCTGGCTAATCCTAACTACAAAGGAACTACAATTGAAAGAAGCAAAAGAAGAAGTGATTCAGAAAGAAGTAAAAGAAGAAATCCAAAAAAAAGAAAGTGGAGAAAATGAATCTAAATTAAAAGATGATATATGGAAAAAAATATCACAGGCACTTCTTATTACAATTTTTTTCCCTTTTTCTTTTATTGTACTGGTTTTGTTATACGGTTTTGAGAGAACTCTTGAAATCTTTAAAAATGTACTATCAGGAAGATATGTTCTGATGGCGGTACTTATAGTTACAGTTGTAATTCTTCAATTACTAATTATGCCAGCAAAGGTTTAAAACGGAAGTAATATTTACTCTGTTAAATACAGGTTGAACGGCTCAATTTGTTTTGAGTCGTTAAGTATTGAAGTGATGAGTGTATAAGCCCTAAGTAAAGACAATTCTACTTCGCCAATATTATTGAACTTAAAAAAATACATACCTATTACGCTGATACATACGCTTATTCATAAGAGCTTTTTGTACTTTATAGGTATAATTATAAATATCTAACTTATAGACACCAACGAAATCAAGAGGTAAGTCATGTCAGTGCAATCCATATTTATAGTGATCATCTCAAGTTTCTTCTTAGTTTCAGGCTCTTCTTTTGCTCGCACTATTTCACCAGAAGGCGCACAGGCATATATCATATCGCCTATAGATGGAGAAATGATAACTGGTCCGGTAACAGTCGTTTTTGGTTTAAAGGGAATGGGAGTAGCGCCAGCCGGAATTGATAAGCCCAATACAGGACATCACCACTTACTCATTGATGTTGAGGATAGTCCTGCGCTAGATAAGCCTCTCCCTGCCAATGCTAATCATAAACATTTTGGTGGCGGACAAACGGAAATTACAATCGAATTATCTCCCGGGAAACATACATTACAGTTAATCATGGGTGATAAAGGTCATATCCCGCACAGCCCTCCTGTCATGTCAGAAATAACTACTATCATAGTTAAATAGCAATTATCTCGACCGCGTTAATAATGTTGAACTTAAAAAGATCAAATAAAGTCTAACCAGTAGTCTCTGTGTTATTAGAGACGAAAAAGGAGGGACCAAAATGATCAGATTAGTATTTCTAATAACTACTGTGGCACTATTTATGACTAGCCCGTTAGCTATTTCCGGTAGTTCAGGTGAGTCTACAGCAGCTGAAGCAGCTGTAGCAGCGAAAACCGAACCAGCTCAAGGAATTCTGAATAAAATTGCCTGCAAAGACAAAGAGCCTGGCGAACAAGTCAAAGATCAAACTACCGGCAAAATGGTAACTTGTGCTAAAACGAAAAAATAGTGGTGTTATTAAATAATCACGAATTACGGGCACCTATAATTTTTCAAATATAGTGTCACCTTAATTCTTTAGACAGCTCCCAAATAAGACTGAGAAGGGGGAGCATAGTTACTTATAGGCTCTAAATTACTCCTAAAGAAACAATTTAAGTAGCCAATAAAAAAGGACTCAGGCTATTAAACCTAAGTCCTTGCTTTCTTGGCTCCCTGAGTAGGGCTCGAACCTACGACCCACGGATTAACAGTCCGTTGCTCTACCAACTGAGCTATCAGGGATTGGAAGTTGCATATACTAATAGGTTGAATCACCACGGTCAACCAAATGCCTAATACTTATCTAGAATCTATTTCCTATTTGCATCAAGACAATAATTTTTCTATACGATCTAGTGCGTTTTTCAAGTTATCCATTGACGTAGCAAAAGACAAACGAACATAACCCTCACTACCAAAAGCTGATCCCGGTACAACAGCAACACCGATTTTCTCAAGCAAATATTCACTAAAAGATATATCACTGCTATTTTTTATTTCATTTCTACTGTGTAGTGTTTCAATCGCCTGACGGACATCAACAAAAGTATAAAATGCCCCCTCTGATAACAAACAATTTAGGCCAGGTATTGCATTAATCTTATTTGTAACAAAATGATTTCGTTCCTTAAATGCAGTTACCATTGGCTCTATGCAGGCTTGATCGCCGTTTAGTGCAGCTTCTGCAGCCACCTGAGAAATGGATGTGGGATTTGATGTGCTTTGTGACTGAATGTTTTCCATAGCTTTAATAATATGCTCTGGTCCACCACAGTAACCAATACGCCATCCTGTCATAGAATAAGCTTTAGACACGCCATTAAGCACCATAGTTCGTGGGTACAAATCCGGGCATGCATTGAGGATATTCACAAACTTACCACCTGATAATAAGATGTTTTCATACATATCATCTGTAGTAATAATAATCTTTGGATGCTTACGTAATACTTCACCCAAAGCTTTTAATTCGTCTAATGTATACACACTACCAGACGGGTTACTAGGACTGTTAATTACAAACATTCTAGTTCTTGAGGTGATTGCCTTCTCAAGCTGAACCGCAGTAATTTTGAAATTCTGCTCAATCCCTGCACCGATAGTTACTGGCTTACCCTCAGCAATTAATACTATATCCGGGTAGGAAACCCAATAAGGAGCAGAAATAATAACCTCATCACCGGGATTAATTACAGCTAAAGCTAGGTTGAAGAAACTTTGCTTCCCCCCACATGAAACTAAAATTTGTTTTACGGTATAGTCAAAATCATTATCTCTTTTAAACTTAGCAATAATTGCATTCTTTAGGCTGGGAGTACCTCCTACTGGGGTGTATTTAGTAAAACCGTTGTTAATAGCATTAATAGCAGCATCTTTAATATGTTGTGGAGTATCAAAATCAGGCTCGCCAGCACCAAGACCAATAATATCTTTACCCTCGGATCTAAGCTTAGCTGCACGTGCAGTAACAGCTAGAGTAGGGGATGGTTTGATCATCTGAACACGTTTTGAAAGTTCCACTCTAATATCCTTATGCTGAGCAGGCGCTGCCTGCATGTTAAAATTAATAGTTAATAGCTAATAGCACTCAAATTATACCTGTGATCTCAACCTTCCCCAATAGTTCTTACAAGCTTCATCAGCCATTTGAACCTGCCGGTGATCAGCCTGAAGCCATTAATAAATTAATGGAAGGAATAACTGACGGGCTTTCTTTTCAGACTCTTCTGGGTGTAACCGGTTCTGGCAAAACCTTTACAATGGCTAATGTAATTGCACGGCTAGGACGCTCTGCACTTATTATTGCGCCTAATAAGACTCTTGCAGCTCAACTTTATTCTGAAATGCGTGATTTCTTCCCAGAAAATGCTGTCGAATACTTTGTTTCGTATTATGACTACTATCAACCAGAAGCTTATATTCCATCACGTGATCTTTTTATTGATAAAGACTCAAGCATTAATGAACATATCGAACAAATGCGTTTATCAGCTACAAAATCTTTACTCGAAAGAGATGACGCCATAATTATATCTTCCGTATCATGCATTTATGGTATTGGTAACCCAGCAGACTATCATGGAATGATCTTGCATTTACGAGAAAAGGAGAAAATTTCTCAGCGTGAAGTCATAAAGAGACTAACTGAAATGCAATATGAACGAAATGATATCGAGTTTAGTCGTGGAGTCTTCCGAGTGCGTGGTGATATTGTTGATATTTTTCCAGCTGAAAACTCTGAAATCGCAGTAAGAATCTCACTGTTTGACGATGAAGTTGAAGGAATATCGCTATTTGATCCGCTTACAGGACGGCAGCAAAGTAAAGTTTCACGCTACACCGTATACCCTTCAAGCCACTATGTGACACCCAGAGATACCACGCTACGTGCAATTAATAGTATAAAAACGGAGTTGACTGAACGTATTGAATTTTATCAAAAAAATAATAAACTTGTAGAAGTTCAGCGTATTGAACAACGCACTCGTTTTGATTTGGAAATGCTAAATGAATTAGGCTTCTGTAAGGGTGTCGAGAACTATTCTAGGCACCTGTCAGGTAAAAATCCTGGTGACCCACCACCGACTCTAATTGATTACTTACCACCCAGCTCACTGTTAATAATAGATGAAAGCCATGTGACCATTCCTCAAGTAGGAGGTATGTATAAGGGTGACCGGTCACGTAAGGAGAACCTTGTAAATTATGGCTTTCGTTTGCCTTCAGCTTTAGACAATAGACCATTAAGATTTGATGAATTTAAACAAATGATTCCACAGACTGTCTTTGTGTCAGCTACACCTTCTGATTATGAGCGAGAGCATAGTGGCCAAATTGTAGAGCAGGTAGTACGCCCTACAGGACTAATAGATCCAGAAATAAAGGTCTGCCCAGCATCTACTCAAGTTGACGATTTAATGTCAGAAGCAAATATTCGTATTAAAAAAGGAGAGCGTGTATTAGTGACAACACTAACTAAGCGCATGGCTGAAAGCCTAACAGAGTATTATTCTGACCATGGAATGAGAGTACGCTATCTTCACTCTGACATAGGAACTGTTGAAAGGGTAGAGATCATTCGCGACCTACGTTTAAGTAAATTTGATATATTAGTTGGCATTAATCTGTTAAGGGAAGGCCTTGATATTCCAGAGGTTTCATTGGTTGCAATACTAGACGCTGATAAAGAAGGTTTCCTACGCTCAGAACGCTCGCTCATCCAAACGATGGGTCGCGCAGCCCGCCATATTAACGGCACAGCCATACTCTACGCAGATAAAATTACCAATTCCATGCGACGCGCTATTGATGAGACTGAACGTAGAAGAGATATACAGCTTCAGTTTAACAAGGATAACAACATCACACCACGTACTGTGAATAAACGCGTTAAAGACCTTATCGATGGTGTTTACGATATAGAGAGTGAGCAACAGAATCTAAAAGATGAAAAGATCCAGGCGCGCTATGACTCTATGAGTGAGAAGCAACTTACTAAAGAAATTAAATCACAAGAAAAGAAGATGTTTAAAGCTGCTAAAAATATGGAGTTTGAAGAAGCAGCAAAATACCGAGATGAATTAAAAAAACTTAAAGATTTATTATTTATCGGCTTTAGTGGCAAGGGCTTATAAATCCAAACATACTTATCAAATGCCGAGCTAAGTTATAAATCCTGCCTCTTAAAAGAAAAAATAACTAAGGCGGGGCGATATGTTAATAATAGCTGTTATTAGGAATAGGTAAGTGCTTATAAGATAATGGCAGATAGCCTATTTAACATAATATACATTATGAGCATTTTAGATATATTATCCAATACAAATACATTCAACATTGGGCAATTTATACTATTTAGGAAAAGTAGCTATTTTATGACCTTATTAAGATAAATTTCCTATTTTCTATGTGCTATTGCGTATCTACAGCATTAGATTTGATCATCCTTGACTAAAAACCACAAACAGATATAATTTCACCCGATGACATTGCAGCTAATAACTTAGTTACCGAGAAAAGTCCAGAAAGAATAAAAAATTAAAGGATGTTTAGCAACTTTGACAAGTATCGCATTCGCGATGCTTCTGGCAGCAAACTCTAGCATCTCCGAAGCAAAGTCAATGTTACAGAGTAATTCAACAAATGCACCACTAATACAATAAGAATCTAGCTATAAAAGCTAGGTTCAGTAATACGAAATACTAAAAATTTTAAGCATTTAAGATATATTTATAGAAATTAAACATCACAGGAGGCAAGTTTATTATGTTTGAAGTAATTTTGTTGATCGCTGGGGTAGTGGCAGGATTTTGCCTATATAAAAAGTTAATAATGAGTGATTCTAGGCAAAACACTATTAATAATAAAATTCTATCCGCTGTTACTTCAGAGCAGTTAAATAAAGACTCGTCAGCCTTAGCAGTAAGTATACGAGAAGAAATCAATAATAGTTATCGCCTTGAATGGCAGGACATAAAGTCATGTGTTACAGACTATTTTTGCTCAACTGGAACATGCAATGAAGCCACTAGTGCAACAGCAGAATCAAAAGAAGAATATAAAGATGATGAAATTGAACTGCTATTAAAATCTAAATTTGATTGTTTAAAAGATTGGGACATAAGATCATTATCCAAAAGGGAATCTGTAATAACGGAAGAACCGCTAGTTGAAAACGAGACGAATGAAGAAGCTTCTTCCTCCCCTGATGAGAATAAGCCCAAAGAAGTAGAAGCTGAGAAGGCGGCAGATGAAAAGGCCCCCTCCTCACCTAAGAAAACAGAGACTAAAGCTGAGAGCAAGCCTAAAAAGAGTGAGCCTGCTGCTGAGAACAAGCCCAAGAAAGAGAACACCCCTCACGGTGGTAATTCAAAAAAATAGAAATCTTTCTAAAGTATAGCTAATGTTTAGCTTGGTACAGCCTTCTACCAAGGAATAGCAGAGGCAGATTCAAATAAAGGAGAAGCTAACTGGCTTCTCCTTTATTATTTATACAGCACTAAAATCGTTCCCCGCCTTCCTTCCTCCTTCCTCCTTCCTACAACACATAATTCCTTTATAATTCAGTAAGAATTAAAGACACAAAGATCTGGATAAATAATTTTTGACCTTAGGTGAAATGAAAACAAATAATACAGAAATAATATCTATCGTAAATCACATGGTGGTATCTGTTAATAATATTTTTAATAAGTATGATGTGTCTGTTTATATTATGGGAAGCTTGGCTAGAGGAGGGTTTAGCAAATTAGCAAGCGATATAGACCTAGGCATAATTCTTAAGGGCTCATTAGATGGCGCCAAAGAAAAGATTGAAATCATAATTTCTGAAGCTCGTAAAAGCTTTCCTTCTGTAAAGAATAATATTTCAGTATTTTGGGGATCAATTGAATCAATTAACGGAGTAATTGAAGGAGGCCGTTATCCACCCTTCGATCGATTAGACCTGATTGACCATGCCCTACTACTTTCTGGTCAGGATGGCAGGGAGAGGCTAGCTAGGCCTACCAAAAAGGAACTTGATATTGCAAGCTCCAGGTTCTCTCTTAGTTATCTTGCAACCCAGGAAAGGATTGAAGAATTTCATAATTGCTCCTGTATAGCAAGAAAAGGGGTTGTTTATACAACAAAAGTAATTCTATTTCCCGCAAGATTTATTTATGGAGAAAAGACTGGGAAAATCGCAGGCAATGAGGAATCTTCCCTCTATTATCAGAATAATTATAAGGGCCCTGATGCAGAGCTTATAAGAAATGGATATCACTGGAGACTTAATTCACTGCCAGAAGACTTGAATATAGTTACCAATTCTCTCCAAAAAGGGCTGCCTTCACTCTATACAAATTACATTAATATTTACATACAACGCATGGAACAATATGAAGAAATATCACTTAAAAATAAATTGATCCAGTGGAGAAACGAAATATTAGCCAAATAATAAACCAATAATGAGCCCTACCTAAGCTTATAACTCTTATTACTATAATTATAGAGCGCCAACCTGGAGGCACACAAGATATAATTTATAATATAATCAATCATATACGGCATTTATATAGTCTTATCTGGCAAAATGCTTTTTCACCTCATTAAAACACCTATCGATAGTTATCCCCCTAAATAAATATTAGGTTAGTACCCACAAATTCATCCAAAGAAATAAATCATTCAGTCTGCATTGGGCCTCACCAATACAAATAGTTCATCTGGCATAGTAATTTAACAAATTCAGAATATTGCCATTGCTCAATATAATTTATAATTATAAATTATATTAATATCAATTATTTAAATAATTATTATTATCTAATGCATTATATATATATAATATATTATGACTTAACATAACTCAAATATTCTGCGGCTTTACAATTCATATGGAATTTTCAAAAATAAGAATGTTGAACTACGCACGCCCTATTCTTCTTACTGTAGATTTATTTTAAATATAGTAAAAACTAAGGCAATTTAAGTTTAATTAAATTCCCATGCTCGATAATATAAAAAATAAAGCCTTTAGCCTTAAATGAACCAAAGTATGAATTTTATGGAAAATAGTGGGTGTAGGAGAGGAAATTACGGATTAGGAGAGAAAGCATCTGCTATGAGGGGCAAAATAACACCTATGTCAGACAATAAAATAGTAAAAAAGGGGCCGCCCCCTTGCCCAATGTGCATTAAATAGCTCACATTGATTGGTTCTATCCTTTACGTATAATTTCCTAAATTTAGAGGATAAAAGGCTTACTTGTAGAATAGGTGATCAATTTAAATCAACACTTTCTTTGTACAAGGTTAAATCTTCTAAGTTTAAGCATATTTAAATAGGCTGAAAAAATTCTTTGTTGTTGATTCAGCCACTTCATTTAAACTTATATTACGCAAAGATGCTATTTCTTCAGCAACATGCCGTACATATGCAGGCTGATTTGTCTTGCCACGGAACGGTACAGGAGCAAGATAAGGTGAATCAGTTTCAATTAGCATTCTTTCAAGTGGAATTTTCTTAGCAGTTTCTTTTAGATTGGCCGCATTCTTAAATGTAACAATGCCTGAGAATGATATGTAGAAATTCATTTCCATTGCTTTCTGCGCTACTTCCCAGCTTTCAGTAAAGCAGTGCATCACACCTCCGATCTGATCTGCGCCCTCCTCTGCCATGATACTTAAGGTATCTGCAGCAGCTTCACGGGTATGAATGATAAGTGGTTTATTACATTCACGAGCTGCACGTATATGCTCTCGGAATCTATTTCTCTGCCACTCTAGATCACCTTTTATCCGAGAATAGTCTAGTCCTGTCTCCCCTATTGCTATAACTTTTGGATTCTTGGCTAGTGAAACAAGCTCCTCTGATTTTGGTTCAGTCAGGTCCTCATAATCAGGATGTACTCCTACTGAAGCATAGAGATTCTGATAACCCTCAGCTAGTAAAAGTAGCCTTGGAAAGTCTTCCAAATTAACACTTACACACAGGGCGTGTGTAACCTCATTATTTTTCATGTTCTCAAGAATCTCATCAATATTACTTGCGAGATCAGGAAAATCAAGATGACAGTGCGAGTCAATTAACATAATTAGTTTAAAAATTAATAAAAAATCTTATATTGATAGTTATAAACCTTATCCTCGCTGATTATTCCTAGCTGGAGCCATCAACATAGCATAAGAAATGAAAGCTTCCTCTAAAAATAGTCTGGGATTAAGAGTGTGATGTGCTAACCGTTGCATATCAATTAAATTACGCAAATATCTAGCAAGTTTAAGCGGTTCAATCTTTGGAACCAACTCTTCTATTTCTGCCTGCATAGATAAATGATAACGAATCTTACCTGTTGTACGGCAACTCATTAAGTCATAACACCATTTTTGTAACCAGCTTATTGTAGTTGGGAGGTCAGATTTTTGTAATTCCTCAGCTAGTAATATTGGATTAAGTCCATTTAACACACTAATATTATTAATAAAATTTTCATGCTCTAAACGATAATCGCCATTATTATATTCTAGTGCCGCCAAAGGAGCATATCCAACAGCAGCAAGACTATCTTGTGCGCCTTCGACATCCTGCCTTTCAAGCCAATCTATAGCCAAATTAAAATCCGGAACAGGCATAGCTATTTGCCTACAACGGCTGTGGATAGTTGCCAGTATATGATGCGGTCTATTTGTTACAAGGATTAATAACGTTTGAGGTGGCGGTTCTTCTAAGTTCTTTAGTAGTGCATTAGCAGCTGCAGCATTCATTGCTTCTGCCGGACTTATTATAACTATCTTATAGCCATTACGATGACTAGACATGTTTACTACTTCATTCAGGGTTCGTATTTGTGCAACACTAATTTGCTTACTTGGTTTTTTCTTCAGTTTCGCACTACTCGGCTTATCTTTACTCTCACCTGATGATTCCGATAATGCTTCTGGCTCAACCAGGTAGAAATCCGGATGCCCCGCTTGTTCAAACCATCTGCAGCCGGAACAACTTCCACAAGCCTGGTTTTCTGATAACCGATCCTCGCATAATAAAAATTTTGCCAAAGATTTAGCAAACTCTAATTTTCCAATACCCTTCTTACCTTTTAATAGTATTGCATGACCTATAGAAGACTTATTCTTAGTTAGAATTTTCCAGATTTCATTTTGCCATGGAAATATATTATTCATTAACAGATGGTTAAGATAATATCTTTAAGCTTAAGTCTAATACTTTCTAAAGATTGACTTGAGTCAATTATATGAATCCGATGTGAAAATTTACGTGCCCTCTTAAGGTAAGACTTCCGCACTCTGTCAAAAAACTCACCCTCCTCCTTTTCAAATCTATCTACTGATTCAACACCATCCCCTCTATTATTTAGACGCTTCCTTCCCAATTCGCTTGTCACATCAAAATAAAAGGTTAGGTCTGGCTGAAATTCTCCTTGCACCCAATGCTCTAGGCCATCAAGCTTATCTTCTGATAAACCTCTGCCACCACCCTGGTAAGCAAAACTAGCATCTGTAAAGCGGTCTGAAATTACCCACTCCCCCTTAGTTAGTGCTGGCAATATTAATTTATCTAAATGCTCCCGTCTAGCTGCAAACATAAGCAGGGCCTCCGTTTCAGGATGCATTGTTTGCCTAGAATCAAGTAGGATCGAACGCAATCTTTCACCTAGAAGAGTCCCGCCAGGTTCATGCGTTGCTACAATGCTCTTCCCCATACCCTCCAAAAGATTTTCTAACCATAAGAGGTGGGTACTCTTTCCTGCGCCATCAATTCCTTCGAGTGTTATAAATTTACCTGGGCTCATTTTTGACATATCTGAAATAAATTTATCTTAATAATTACCAGCCTTGTTACAGTATTACATACCATTTATTAAAACCAGAACATTATAAATATTTTATTGGTAATTTATATTTTTTAATGTAAATTGTCATATAGGACAATCCTATCTGATTATCTTATTAAGTGGGCTTAAGAAGAGTTTCTTGTCGAGTAAATAACCGCGTAACGCCCTCCCTAGCAACGCTCTTATTGGCCTAAGGAAAGAAATTTGTATTGATCGGGAAACCAAATTATGGCAAAATGCGCGTACTTGTATTCTGTAATAACATTTCAAAAATATTTCAATCCAATTAGTACACGGAGTAAAGCTTATTAAGCTAGCCAATTCTAATGTACTTATTAAACATCGATATACAGGAATAATCTTTATGAATCAAAGGGATAGCTCAGTACGCAAAGAGTCATCAACAAAAATATCCAAGGGGTTACTAAAATTTCTTTTTGGCACTATTTTCGTTGGAATGACATTTCCAGCTTTAGCTCACAAAACAAATACCTTATTAGATGACGTAGTGTCTGTAGTTAAGAATGGCTTTGTAAGTACTACGTCTGAGGAAGAATCTGCTGAAATATTAAAGGCTGTACCGGTAGTAACTAAGGGGCCTCGTCCAGGGGGATTCATAATTCCACCGAGTCCAAAAGCAAAAGAGTATCCAGGACAGTGGTCTTTCATGGATTTTGTAACAGGTAAGAACCGAACAACCAAGCCTGTTAGCCCTTATGCTCCGTTTGCTCTGCAAACTACCCCTGCATCAGATATAAATTTCAGATATCTGGATAAGCCTAATCATGAAAAAGATATTTTTGATCCTCTGAAGCGTATTCAAATCGGTAATAACACCACATTATCTTTTGGTGGCCAATTCTGGTATCGCCATATGCGTGCAACAGATGCCAGATTAGGCTCATCTGGGAAGAATAATACTTTCCATTTGACACGTCTGCGTACTCACGTTGATATATGGTACCAAGATAAAATTAGGTTCTTTGGTGAATTCATAGATGCACGCTCCTGGGGTAACGAATTAAATCACCTTGGCATAGACCGAAATCACACAGATATGCTAAGCATTTTTATGGATGTGAAATTAGGTGAAGCCAAAACATTCGGGCAACGTGGTAAGGCCTACGTCCGTATTGGTAGACAAGAACTTACCTTTGGCTCTCAAAGACTTATTTCATCATTAGATTGGGTAAATACAAGACGTACATTCCAAGGGGTAAAAGCTTTCTATCATTCGCCTAAGTTTAATTTAGATACCTTCTGGGTCCGTCCTATGACGACTCAGCCGAACGCATTTGATCAATGGAATAAGAAAAAAGATTTTGTTGGCTTGTGGGGAACCTATAAACCCAAGAAGGGCGATGCTTTTGATCTCTATTACTTAAGCCTAATGAATGGCGCAGGAAATATTGTTGGCCAAAACGGTGTGCAAGGTAACTCTGTCATACATACCATTGGTAGCAGATATGTTGGAACATATAAACGTTTATTATTTGAATTAGAAGGTATGTACCAGTTCGGTAGGCATTCCAATCAGGATATATCTGCCGGTGCAGTAGCTGTCGGTGCTGGTTATCGCGTTCCACTGCCATTTAACCCAACTGTTTGGGCCCGTTATGATTATGCTTCTGGTGATGACAACGCCGGCACTGGTGGAACCCGTAATACATTTAATCATCTCTTCCCATTTGGAAACTATTACATGGGCTGGTTAGACCGCGTTGGTCGTCAGAATATACATGACATTAATGCTCAGTTTAGTATGCATCCACAACGCTGGCTTACATTCATTTCTCAATACCATAGATACTATTTGGCACAGAAAAAAGACTTTTTATATAATGCAGGTGGGGCAGCAACCCTTCGCGATGCGACAGGCCAGTCTGGCAGTCATGTAGGTGATGAAATTGATGTTCGTTTCAACATACACGTTGATCGCCATCAAGATATTTTAGTTGGGTATTCTAAAATGTGGGCTGGGAAATTTACGAAAGCTCAAAGGCCAGGAATTAACCCAGATTTATTCTACGTGCAATATAACTTCCGTTTCTAAGTACCATTATATAAATACCAACCCTAACCAATGCTCTATACAGTAGAGCATTGGTTTACTTCCAAAGCAAGGGATGATGATAGGAACATTAAAAAGATTAGCTATTCTGCTAATCTTTTTTTTTGATTACCGCAGGTACTAATCTTTGGTCCCTTTTGGTAATCTGTCCTGACACACGGAGAAGTAATTACTTTACGTGGCGACAAAAATAATTCTTAGGAGAGCAATAGTATGGTTGATGTGGGATACGCGATAGTATTGCTTGGAATAATTATGGCAATGTATTACGGTAGTTATCGCATAATAAAAAATTTTGTTAATGCTACTAAGAAGGATTCATCTAAGACAATAACCACTATTTTTGGTATAGCCATTGCAGGTGGAGTTATTTATTTAGCTGCATCAGAGCTACGCAAAAAAATAGAGTTATTTATTTAGCTTCGGCAGCGAGAATTGAATGATCATTCAACTATGACAAATGAAATAATGACTGATGCCGTTCAGCTAGCGAAGCACTACTTTGATCTTTCGAATAAGGGAAAACTAACGGAAATCAAGGAGCTGTTCACGTCTTCGAGCACCTACAGTTCTGCGAATATGGATGTTTACCTCGGCGCTGATCAAATTATGGACATGCAGACAAAATTCTTCGCTGATTTTGAAAAAATGGGCTGGCATGTGAACGGCGTCAAAGAAGTTAAGCCGGGAATAGTTCTTTTTGATTTCACCTTCACTGGAAAAACTCTCGATGGAGAAATAGTACAACGATCTGGCAGGGAGTATGTGGTCATCCACAATGGCAAAATTCAACACATTGAGGTTCGCAATAAAAACTGAGGTGCTGGGTCAAGTATATTCAGTGCAGATCCCCACCGATACTCAAGGATCGCGCTATTAGATTAAGCAAAATGATCGGTGCACCCTACTTCACTATGTCTGCAGCAGGTGTAACAAAAAAGTCAAACACGCTGGCAACTATAAACATGAGCACAAGAAACACCAAGATCTGTTTACGTGTCATACAACCCCCGAAACGAATTTATATGGTCTTATATCATCATATAATTTAATAAAATTAAAAACCAAATAGGTGTTATTTTTCATTCTCATGATACTCAATCTCTTCACCTTCATAGTTTCATTCAAATAAGGAGTAGAGATAAGAGACAGAAAAAATACCGGAAGTAAGAATGGTTTTTTCATTTGATCTTTTGACTATTATTCGCAATTCTTATAGTTCTTCTTTAAACACTCTTTTGCCATATCTTGCGCTTCTGAGATTTGGGATGCAGTCATTAAAGCGGATACTTTATCTCGGTTCTTGCTTCCCTTTTCACTCCTATTACTAGCAGCAAGGTTGAACCAACTGTGCGCTAGCACATAATCTTGTATCACGCCTTCTCCATTGGTATACATCAAACCTAAATTATTTTGAGCTTCTCCATCCCCTTGCTCTGCAGCTAAGCGATACCATTCCACCGCTTTTTTATAATCTTGTGTCACACCTTCACCATTGGCATACATCACACCAAGGCTATGTTGCGCAGATGCATAACCTTGCTCTGCTAAAGGTCGGAATAATTTAAGGGCAGTAGCATAATCTCTTTTTAGATATGCCTCCATCCCATCATCTATATCATCAAAATGCTCTGCCCTAGTAACACTGTTGCACATAACAGCTAGTGCTAGAATTAGCAGTAGTTTCTTCATTTTCTTTTTTTCTTTCTAAAGTTAGACACGTCATTACCAAATGTCTTATAAGTTTTTTTCTTTCTGAGATCCTTATTATCAAAATCATATTCCACATATGTTTTCTTTGGGTCGGCGTGGGATATTACTTTTGGATTCAGACCATACCGATCAAGTTCATTGAAAAACTCTCCCCATAACTCTCTCACTTTGCAGAGCTCATGTTTAGTTATTAGGCTTTTAATTATTCCGTTAATAGTTATATCGCCAATATTTTTATACTTCTTCATTAAGCAGCCTCGTGCCATATCCTAAGTTTCTGAGATTTGAGCATGCGTAATTTTTTCATTCTTGTGATACTAAACCTCCTTACCTTCATAGTCTCATTCAAACAAGGAGCAGAGATAATGAGCAGGAAGAGTATCGGGAACAGGAACAGTTTTTTTCATTTTGCTCTTTAAGTATTAGTCGCAGTCTTTATAGTTCTTCTTTAAGCAGTCTCGTGCCATGTCTTCCGCTTCAGAGATTTGAGTAGGTGTCATTTCTTTAGCTAATGAATCTCGGTTATTACTTCCGTTGTCGTTTCCATTAATCGCAGCTAGGTTGTTCCACATGTGCGCACGCACATAATCTTGTTTGACACCGTGTCCTAAGTCATACATCAAACCTAGATTAGTTTGCGCTCCAGCTACACCTTTCCTCGCAGCCTTTCGGTACCATTTAACCGCTTCCTCATAATCTTGTAAAACTCCTTGTCCCTTTTCATACATCACACCAAGGTTATATTGCGCCTTCCCATATCCTTGCCTCGCAGCCTTTCGATACCACTTAACCGCTTCTCTAGCATCCTGTTCTACTCCATAACCATTTTGATACATAAAACCCAGGTAATGTTTCGCCTTTGCAACTCCCTCCTCTGCTAGCGGCTGCCATAATTCAAGAGCAGTCGCATAATCTTTTTTTTCATATGCCTTATATCCATCTTCAAGATCACCCCCTCTAGCAACACTGCTGCACAAAACAACCAGCACTAGAATTAATAGTAATTTTTTCATTTCTTATCCCGTCCTCTTGGGATGCTGAAGAAGCCACGCACAATATATCCTGTTGCACAAGTAAAGCCCCAGATAATTAATGGTGGTACAAAAATCATACCAAACATCAAATACCAGCTTGTAGTATTGGGAATGTTGTCAATATAAATAGAAAAAAAGAACATGGTGGCTAGAATTAACCATAACCCAATTGAAATCTTAGAAGCTCTTCGCCCCCCTTCGAATAAATTCATTGCCATTACATATTCCCTTCATAGTTTTACTATGATCATATACCTACAGTGATATTTGTCTATAAAGGAGGCTTATTAAGATTAGCCAATTAAATTAAGCGGAAAAGTGGTCTGGTAGGATTGCACCAGGTACAGAAAACTCTATGCGTTTGTCATATAAGGGCTTTATATATTTTATAGTATATGATAAGTCACTAAATTGATGGGAGCGATGGGAATCAGATTTCTGCGCGCCATTTAAAAATATTAAGTTCGATAAAAGAAAATGCCAGGATCCATAAAGAGGCGTCCCAAAAATCTAGGAAAGTACCGTCAACACCCCAGTAAATGGCGCATCCAAACAACAGAGAGTATAAAAATGCCTTTATAAAATGCATTGCCTTGACCATTGTATGGGTCAATTGATGGCGCAACTGCATCCATACATCTGCCTGCAAAATTAATACGATTAAGACCCAATTACTTGCGTTAGTAACATCTATCATGGCAAGATTTTGAGCCAATGCCAAATGCGAGCTGTCCGCTACAACATTTGTTCCTGGCAAATGAAATAGCGCCTCGCCACGAGTTAGCTCAGTGCAATTTTGTATATTAATCACGGCGAAGTCATCGGGACTGATCATAAATACCAGTTGTTGCCCAATCTGATCGCACAAATTTTGTATGGCAGATAATTCAAAAGAATACATCGCCGTATATTTGGCGATGTAACCATAGAGTGAATAGACAATAAAACCGTAAGCGATAGCCTTGAGCGCATTGACTGACCATTTGACCCACAGGTTATGCCGTCGTTCATCGGATAACAGCGAGGTCTCAAGCTCAAACATCAGTAGTAATATAAGCCATGCCACGGTGTCGATCGTCGCAGCATATCCCTCGATAATCTGCGACCACTGCAAACCACCACTAAAAAGATGACGGGTTGCTCCATAATCCTGTAAAAAAAACTGTCCTGCATTCAACATTAACAATCCGAAGACCGTACACTTGAATATCTGAAACCACGGTAGGGGACGGCCCGACGGCGCTCCGACATCTAACATATATGTCCCATTTTTTCTATAATTGAGCATTAGTCTCGGTTCTTATGGTTCTTTGTCGGACTAATCCATTTTTTTAAAATACGAATATCTTTTTTTATCTCCATCACTAATAAATAATGGATCTAACTTTACATTAATTAGAGTATTTTTGATCCCAATGACATTACTTACTTGCTCTTGATTTAAAATTTATGTAGTCTGACTGTTACATACTATAGTGAACAAAGATTGGTTTATACGTTTATGACAACCCAACTCACTGTTCTTTGAGTATTAATAATAGTATGCATTGTATTTAGTACATTAGTACTTTTATATAAGGAGGCTATTATGGATATGGACTTAACACCTGTATTAATAGCAGTATCAGTAATCGTAGTTGGCTTTGCTGTCTGGCTTTTTAGACACTAAAAACGACTGCCCTGACTACAATATGTAGTCAGGATAATTACTGCGAATTGCCTGGTGTATCTATGCCAAGTATCCCTTTTTTTGTCTGATATACCAGCATCACCAAAATCGCCTACCCTAGCAACACTCCTGCACATCAAAGCCAGCACTAATTTTTAATCTCTTTTGATGATAATTAAGAATTAGGTTTTTTATTTATTTTTCATTCTTGCGATATTAAACCTCTTCACCTTCATAGTCTCATTCAAACAAGGAGTAGCAATAATGGACAGAAAGAGTAGTGGAAGTAGGAGTAATTTTTTCATTTGATTTTTCCTAAATGACATTACATAACTATATACCTACAATGAGATTTGTCTAGATAGGAAGCACGGGAGGATAGAGTAACTGTTATAGAACTGGTGTCAGGTGTTAAAGACTAAAAACCATCGAAGTGGTAGTTGATACCAATCTTAGCAGTGTGTATGCCTTTGATGCGGTCGGAGGTGGGGTTGTAAAGCGTACCATTATACCCTGCAGTATTCTGCGTTCTTTCAATACCAAGGTAGAGGTATTCAGCCTTGATAGAAATATTCTTAGCCTGCTCAAACCAATCTTCTGGAAGGGCATGTTCGATACCAGCGCCAATGCCATAACTTAATGGTGTACTCCTACCAGAACCGTTCATCAAACCAGTCCCACAAGCCCCCGTATTACAGCTGTCTGTATATTTACCTCTAGATTTAACAAATACTGCACCACCCTTAACAAAAAAGAGGCTACGCTTATAAGTATACCCTATACGACCACCAATCAGACCATAGCCATACGAACCACCAATCTTAGTTTTATGCGAAGAGTCATACGCCCAAAGTCCACCGTCAGGGTCGGGGGCTCGCCCTTGCGTACCCAAGTACCCTAACTCACCTTCTATACCGACTAAAAAAGGTGATCTTCCAAGTTGCCAATTATAGCCAACCGTGCCTCCTCCCATAGCGCCTGAATTAGTTTTGTAGCTATGGGTTGAGGCGTTTGGTACATTATAACCAGCTGGTCCAGCTGTCGTAATTTTAGTACCAGCAGAACCCCCAGCAAATCCGCCCACATAGAAACCAGTCCAATCATGACGTTCTTCAGGTGCATCGAATGCAGTAGCAGACATCGCTACCAGTAATTTGTTGGAGGCGTTATGTACTACATTAGGCACAAACTTTTTTGTCAAATTTTTTATTACATGGTCAGCAAGTGCATTACCAGATAGGAGTGCTAGTGCTAATGAGATAAATAGAGGAGCGAGTTTAAGGTTCATGAGTTTCCAAAGTAAAGAGCAGTATTGCTCACCGCGTACGACAAAATTTTTTATGGCGCGTGAAAATGTACCGTGAAATACACCTTATACAAAATAGGTGTTAAAGCCTAAATACCAGTGAAGTTGAAGTTGATACCAAACTTAGCAGTGTGTATGCCTGAGGTGGTGTCGCGTGCAGCGAATATACCTTATAAGAGCTATTCGTACAATATTTTAAATAGCACACACTACCATGGCATTTGTATAGATAGGAAGCCTATTAAGAATAGCCCCTTGGTATTAAGTATTAAGGTCTCCCATACTGGGAGCTATAGGGAAATAGACTTGTTTAAATTGATCTCCTCCCTCACACCTGGGATGAGTGTTATCACATTTACCCTATGTTCTTCACTCCGCGGCTTAGCCACAGGCGGTAGTTTGTTTAATCAGGTGTACTCCGCGCGCGTGAGAGAATAAGTTATTTGCTAAACGAACCATTAAATAAATATCTATAAACTAAAACTATTAATCCTACAATTCCAAATATTATAAATAGGAACCCATATTTAGAGCCTGCTGCTCCAGTATGAACATAGTCTCCTTTACTACGCGTTTCTATCGGAATAGTAACAAGAGGTGTGCCAATATCTTTATCTGGATCACCTTCTAACAATAAAATAATATATTTACTGCGCGGTTCTAATGAAATCATAATGGGGATGCTGCCATTATTATATGTAGTAGACGGTATAGATAATGCTTCTTGCTCTTCATTTTGTTCTATTTTTACTACTCTTATTTCAATTGCCTGTTCGCGTAACTCAAATGAGAATAGGTCGATTACTATATTTAGTAAGCCTGCCGGTACAGGTGAACAAAAAGGTGGATAGGATGGATGATTTCCTTCTGGTACAACGTATGCGTTAAAACCAACAGGAAAAGAACCAGAGTCTATTACACATGCGCCACTAGTAACCGAATCTAATTGCTCACTCGAACAAGATATAAGAGACAGGAATATTATTGGAAGTAGGAATAGTTTTTTCATTACTTATTTTGATTTCTGTATTTTATAATCATGTCATTTGTTACACCAGAAGCCCCCTCTGAATAGAAGTGCAACATAACTATATACCTACAATGAAATTTGTCTAGATAGGAAGCACAGTGGTTTGTTAAGGGTTAACCAATCAGTGTACCGGAGATAAGTGTGATAAAACTGGTGGCAGGTGTTAAGAAGAATTATTACTTATATAGTGAGAAAGGAAATTCAGCATTATTGGAAAAAGAAAAATAATACAAAATATGGCAACAACTGGATTCCTCTTAAATGTTTTAACGATACCTTTAAAGGCTAGCACTAGAATTAGTAGGAGTTTTTTCATTTGATCTCTTAATGATTAGTCGCAGTTCTTATAGTTCTTTCATATGAATAATACGGAATCTCACTGCCTAAATCAATTACAGAAACATTGGATTACTTTGCCAGGTAGTCCACGTCAATACGGCAGCGAATCCGACCCACAGCAAGTACGGGATCATCAATACAACAGCCATTCGCCTGATCTTCCAAAAAGAAAAAAGAGATGCAACAATAAGCAAAAGAAGCAATAGCACACCAACAAACGACCAAGCACCCAGGTGCCAAACGAAATAAAGCCACGACCAAAGCGCATTAATACTGAGCTGAATAACGAACAATCCTAGCGCTTGCTTTGTGGCTTGAGGCTCTCGCCAAACAAGCCATACCGCAACTCCCATGAGCAAATAAAGAATCGACCATACCGGACCAAAGACCGATGCTGGCGGCGCCCACGAGGGCTTGATTAGCTCGGCATAGAAGACTGCAGCATCAACTGATGCAATCGCCCCGAGAGCCGCTGCTGTAAACGTGAGGAGCAACCACCCGACCAAGCCAAGCGCCTGTGTACGAATTGAGCGCGTAAAATTACTTGATTGCATACCTCATCCCTAAAAAATTGAGTATCCAAAGATTTATATTTTTCAACACCTACACTTGAAACAAAACTGAAAAAATGGTCCATCGTGCAATATAATAAACTATCATGGCTTCAGCTATTATTAAGAAAAAATCAACTCCAACTACTAGAACTTTTGACGCCTTCGGAAATATAGAAATATATTCTTTCGTAAAACTCCTTTGTATAAAATAAAAAATACCACCTATCAGTAATGGAGCAATAAATAGACCAATCGCAAAATAAGCTAGTCCTTGCCATGTAAAAAAATTAAGTATCTCGCTATTTGCTATAAAAATACATGAGCCAATACTGAACCATAAGAAAAGTGCAACCTTACCGCATTTTTTTTGCAGATCTATTAATCCTTCCTCAGGTTCCTTATCTATCTGGTCAGCATCTTCTTCCTTCTTCATAGTCTATTTTCCTTGGTTTACACTTTACCGAGATTGCCAGTAATCACTTTATACCTTTAAATAATCACTCGCTAGTATGATTGAAATCATATTTAGCCAGGAAACAAAAAACCCGCCAATCACAAGGATTAAAGCGGGTTTAATGTACGTCTTTGGACTGCATAAAACAAGTAACTGGTGGGGCGGCGGGAATTAAATTATAGTTAAAGACCCTTATGGTAAGCCATTAAATAACAGACAGCATTACAAAGATTTAACCATATTCTCGACTACTTTCTTAGCATCACCAAATACCATCATGGTTTTATCCATGTAGAACAGATCGTTGTCTAAACCTGCATAACCAACACCCATACTCCGTTTTACTACCATAATGGTTCGTGCTTTATGAGTATCTAAAATTGGCATTCCATAAATAAGACTACCTTTATCATATGCCGCAGGATTCACAACATCATTTGCACCTAAAACCAATACAACATCAGTATTAGAGAAATCACTATTAATCTCATCCATTTCTAATACTTGCTCATAGGGTATCTCTGCCTCGGCTAATAGTACATTCATATGTCCTGGCATACGCCCAGCAACCGGATGGATTGCAAACCGTACATTGATACCTTTTTCGATCAATACTTCTGCAAGCTCTTTCACTGAGTGTTGCGCTCGTGCTACAGCCAGACCATAACCGGGAACAATAATTACACTATCTGCGTTACCTAATAAGAAAGCAGCATCATCTGCGCTACCGCTACGATGAGTTTTTTGTTCTCCGTCACCCACTGCCACTGTTCCACCGTCGCTACCAAACCCACCCAATATGACGGAAAGGAATGGTCGATTCATGGCTTTGCACATAATATAAGACAATATTGCACCAGAACTACCCACAAGAGAACCTGCAATAATTAGCATTGGATTACCAAGTGAGAAACCGATACCAGCTGCTGCCCAACCTGAATAGGAGTTAAGCATAGAAATTACTACTGGCATGTCTGCTCCGCCAATAGGAATAATAATCAAGAAGCCCAGAGCAAAGGCAATTACAGTCATACAAATAAACGCTGTCCAATTAGTAGTATCACTAAAAAAGAACCATAAACCAAACCCAATCATCGCCAAAGCTATGATTAGATTAACCATATGCTGCCCGTTAAATGTAATAGGTGAGCCGCCCATACGACCTGATAATTTTAGAAATGCAATCACTGACCCTGACCAGGTCATAGCACCAATAAATGTACCCAGGAATAGCTCTAATTTACTGCCCATCGGTAGAATTGCAGGTAAGCCAAATGAAACTGGGTTATTAACAGCTGCGATAGCGATAAATACAGCCGCTAAGCCCACCAGTGAGTGCATAAATGCAACAAGTTCTGGCATAGCCGTCATTTGCACTCGTTTTGCCACAACTGTACCAATTGCACCACCTAAAGCGATACAAGCAACTATCAGCGCCCAATTCTCGGTGATTGTAAGCGTAGTAAGAACAGCAATAGACATTCCTACCATTCCAAATAAATTACCTTTACGGGCAGTAACTGGCGAACTTAAACCTTTTAGTGCCAGAATAAAAAAAACTGACGCGATAAGATAAGCTAAAGCAACTAAATTCGGTGACATTTACACGTTTCCTTTTTTATCTTTTTTTCTAAACATATCTAACATACGTTGACTAACAAGAAATCCACCAAATACGTTGATTGAGGCTAGCGTCACAGCAATTGCACCTAACCAAACACCCCAATCCGTTTCTACAGACCCGGCAGCCAACATGGCACCAACTAGAATAATGCCTGAAATGGCATTAGTCACCGACATCAATGGTGTGTGCAAGGCAGGAGTAACGTTCCACACAACGTGATAACCAACAAATATTGCTAATACAAATATCGTGATATTAATAATGGTTGGATCAATTTCTCCAATCATGAGAGCTCCTCCTAAATACCTAAAAAATTTAACTTAAAAATACTTACTTTACGTTAGATACCACTTCCCCATCTACACAAGCTAGGGTTCCTGCAATAATTTCATCTTCACGATCAAGCTTAAATTCGCCACTCTCTGCATCTAGCATTAAGTTAAGGAAATTCAATAAATTACGAGCATAAAGTGAACTAGAATCTGCTGCCACTAATCCCGGAATATTGGCTATTCCTATAAGATTTACACCATGCTTAACTACAGTTTTATTTAGCTCTGATAACGGACAATTCCCACCAGCCTCTACTGCCATATCTACAATCACTGAGCCTGGTTTCATTTCTTTTACAGTCTCTTCATTAATTAAAACTGGTGCCGGGCGCCCTGGGATTAATGCCGTAGTGATAATGATATCTGCCACTAAGGCTCGTTGATGCACTAATTCTCCCTGACGACGTTTATAGTCATCAGACATCTCCCGTGCATAACCGCCGGCTGTTTCTGCCTGTTCCTTTTCCTCATCACTTAGGGGTACTTCAACAAATTTCGCACCCAGACTTTCTACTTGCTCCTTCGCTACTGGGCGCACATCAAATGCTTCAATTACTGCCCCTAGACGTTTTGCTGTAGCAATGGCCTGTAAACCAGCAACCCCTGCTCCTAGTACTAGTATACGTGCAGCCTTCACGGTACCTGCAGCTGTCATTAACATAGGGAGGAATTTCTGATAAACATTTGCTGCTATCAGCACTGCCTTATATCCAGCAATATTGGCTTGTGAAGAAAGTACGTCCATATTTTGAGCGCGAGAAATACGAGGTATCTTCTCCATAGAAAATGCAGTTAATCCATGGGCTGCTAGAGAAGCAATACCTTCAGTATTATGTGGAGATAATAGACCCAATAAAACTGCATCCTTACGTATCATTTTTAGCTCAGAAGAATCCGGAGCTTGTACTTTAAGTACAATCTGCGACAACCTGTAAAGTTCTTCCGTACCATTTATTATAGTTGCACCGGCTTCCTTAAAACTCTCATCAGTAATACTTGCTCCAGCACCGGCTCCTGACTGTATCAGAACGACATGAGTCCCATTAGCAGAGAACTTCTTAACAGTCTCTGGAGTAGCTGCAACGCGGGTTTCTCCATCCAATATCTCCGCGGGTATTCCTATAAACATTGACAATCTCCCTTGTAGATATTTTATATCTCTATAAAACATCCATATAAAATCTCCACTAACAAATAACTCTCATTTTTCTAAGAGTCCTCGATTATAAATAATTCTGGGTATGATGTGTTGCGCAGAATACAAGATAAGTTAAATTTTATACTCCTAGTTTCTAATCTCGCCTGATTCCTTTAAACAATGGCTAATCCACTTTGTGGTCAATTTCTCCTGAGCACTATTTTGGCGTAATCGTGATGCAAGACCGCCAAAATCAACCTGGTCAAGCGGTTGATCCTGATTGAAGCATGAAAATACATAAGTAATTGCACCCGTTTCCGGGTTTTTATGAGGCTGCAAGCACTGTGCACAAATTTCTTTCATCATGCACTGCATTGGTGAGTTTATAGAGCCGATTGCAAAATGATCTGACTTTAAATAGGGTCGTAGTTCATTTCGTCGAGCAATACCTACCGCTGCCATCATCCGGTCTGAACCAATAGTAAGTATTCTGTCAGCATCAGACAACTGAATTGGCTGAGGCCCTAAAGCCCCACTTCCATAGGCAACCATTGCCTCTACCATATTTCCAATATAGCTAAAATCTCCAGGCCGTGAAGGTTTAAATCCTGGCGACTCATCACAACACCATACAACTGTATCTGCAGCTGCTTCAATTTCTGCTACTTTATAACGATCAATCAATTTTTTATATCCAGCAAAATACAAGACCTTTGATCCGGCTGCTCTTGCTGCAGCACCAATAGAAAATAAAACTGCATTTCCTAGCCCGCCTCCAACTAGCACCTTGGTCTCACCTGGGACAATTTCTGTTGGAGTCCCTGTTGGGCCCATTAATATAACCGGATCACCGGGGCTAAGCGTGGCACATAAATCAGCTGACCCACCCATTTCTAATGCTATTAATGATACTAATCCTCTTTCTATATCTACTGATGCGCCTGTCAGGGCAATTCCCTCCATAGCAAGCTTCGTATTCCCAGCATTAATTGCAAGCGTTTCAAAGTTCTGAAAACGATAGAACTGACCTGGCTGGAAACGTTCTGCCGCCATAGGTGCATGTACTACAACTTCAATAATAGTTGGGGTGAGTCTTTCTATACTATGTACTGTAGGTCGTAACCGTGCATTAATTCCAGAAAAGAATTGTGAATTTTCTTCTATTGATATTGGAGACTGTCGACTCAGCGCCCGACTTACCACAGGATAACCCTGCTTTGCACTAGACATTGCCTTTACCACATTCCCAGAATAAGACGGGTGGAGATCTCCAAAAAAGCTAATGAAACGTCCGTCATTACAACGACTTAAGAGGACCATTGGAGATTCTGGTTTAGGATTTCCATGGGCCGGCTCTACCGGGTCCCCATTCTCATTACAAGAAGCAAAATAACGCCCGTGTAGTTTGAAATTTTTCGTATCTTCTCTAGCAAGCACTGTGTTCGGCTGTGTACCTGCTGCAACCAGTACAGCACGTGCCGGCAATTCAGTTTCTCCGGTTTTCTGCCATGAACCTTCTTCGTCTAGTTCTTTAATTGAAAATTTTATGGATTTAGCATGTTCCCATTGATCGAGCTCTATACTTTCAGGTGTAAGACCCTCAGAGAATGTTATCCCCTCCTCTAACGCCTTTTCCACTTCTTCATGATTCAGGGTATAAGATGGGCTATCTATCATCCGTTTCCTATACGCAAGAGTGGCCCCTCCCCAAGATTGGAGTAATTCTAGAATTTTTGGTGCGCGCCCTTCATTTTTTGCTAATTTACGCTCGTCTCGAATGGCACGTGCATGGGTAAGGAACTCATCTGCAATTTCACGCTCCTCCTCATCCCATAAATTACGAGTTTCTTTTTCACCCTTTATAGATGAAAGAGTCTCATAGCGGCGAAGAAATTTATCTACCTGCACCGGGTAATAGGCAAGAGCCTCAGTTGCCGTATCAATCGCTGTTAATCCGCCTCCAATCACTACAACAGGTAAACGTAACTGCATATTTGCGACAGAACTATCTTGAGCCGCACCAGATAGTTGTAATGCCATCAGGAAGTCAGATGCGGCGCGAACTCCACGGGCAAGACCATTGGGCAGATCTAGTACGGTTGGGCGACCCGCTCCAGCGGCAAGTGCTATATGATCAAACCCCATATTAAGTGCATCATCCGCTGTAATTGTTCCTCCAAAACGAATCCCCCCAAACAAGGAGAATTCCTTCCTCCGTTCTAGCAGCAACCGAATTAATTTTAGAAAGTTTTTGTTCCAGCGTACGGTAATTCCATATTCCGCCACACCGCCAAAGCCTGCAGGCATACGTTCATTTAAATCCTCATCAAGTTCTTTTGCATCTCTGATGGCCCTAAATGCTACATGACCACCCTCTTTGGTTCCTGAGATATCTGATGGCAGAGATTCTATTTTAAGCCCGTCTATACCCACTACAGCATGACCATCATTCATCAAATGATGCGCTAAAGTATATCCTGCAGGTCCCATACCAACCACTAGCACTTTATGACCAGATGGGGCTTTTGGAACAGGACGATTCAAATCTAACGGGTTCCAGCGTGTAAGAAGACTATAAATCTCAAATCCCCATGGTAATTCAAGAATATCCTTAAGAGACCGTGTTTCTGCTTCAGGAATATTTACTGGTTCTTGCTTTTGATAAATACAGGACTTCATACAATCATTACAAATCCGATGGCCAGTTCCAGCACACATAGGATTATCTAATACAATCATAGCTAGACTACCGATAGCAATTCCCTCGGTCTTAAGCTTATGGAATTCAGAAATACGCTCCTCTAAAGGGCAGCCGGCAAGTAAAACGCCAAACTGACTTTTTTTGAAGGATTTAGGCTCATCAGGTGACTTCGGCTTGACCTTCAATCCTTTTGAGCAAGAATCCTTTCCCTGTTCATGACACCAAATGCAGTAATTTGCCTCATCTAAAGCGCCAACAAGATCAGTACCTTGGTCAGTCAGTGAAAATCCTTCTCTCCGACGCAAATGATCTAATCGATGAGAAACATAACCTTCAGTAGTATCGATAACTGACGGTACTAAACGCAAATAATCCAGCTTAGGGTGACCTTTAAAAAGCACACCTTCTTGGCTACGTATTTTTCCTTCTGCTGTTTTCAATGCCCAAGCAGCATAAAACAATGCTGCCTTAAGGAGCTCTTCATTTTTTTCTTCATCCTTTAGCCACTCTATTATTTTTGTTGCAAAAACAAGCTCAGAAAATGGCTCTTTAAATTCAATCTCCAACTGTTTCTCTAATTTGTAGCCATCAATCTTTGATATATCTTCATCGCTAACTTTATTCATCGCTTTCCGCAACACAAACTGCCTTTTACAAAAATATAGCGGTGCTAGCTCATGATGATGTGCAGAAAGTGCCTGAACCTCGGTCTCTATACAGAATAATTTTGAAATAAAATCGTCAAGTAATGGAGCAACTTCAATTAATAAATTAGACTCATCTTTCGCATTAAGGCTATCGCTATGAGAGCGAGCATGATCAAGCCGAGTATATAAATCAGGATCACTATCCTTTAAAAAATCAAGAAAAGCGTGATCCAGTTTTAAAAGTCCCGTACGTTGATATAAATCAGCAAAATTCATATCAAATCCCAGAACAAGGGATTCTCCAGATTCTCCTAACTTAGTGCCTGAGTCTGATCCTATATTTTCCATATTCAGTAAATTATTAATAATGTTAAATAAATAGTAATAAAATTTTTATTAGCGCTTTAATTTATAATCTTGGGTCTTATCATTGATGTACTAAATTACTTATTAGCCGGACAAATCATTCCTGCTGCAACAGTATTATTGCTAGCTTCATCAACTACAATAAAGCTGCCTGTAGCATGATTCTTTTGATAGTCATCACAAGCTAGGGGCTGCTGTACATTAAGCTCCACACATCCTATATCGTTCATTTTTAAAGTATCTACTGCCTCATGACTTAGCGTGTTGATATCTACCCTGTAATCTATCTTACTCACTCCTGCTTTAACTATGCGGGCAGAGTGCTTGAGAAGATATTTACGCTTAGGGTCAAGGGCCACCTCAGATAGCCAACATAATATTGTATTAATCTTTTTGCTAACATGCGGGGCATTCTCAGTTTTTACCAACATATCACCACGGGAAATATCGAGATGATCTTCTATAGTTAATGTTACTGATTGTGGCGCAAAAGCATGATCAAGAAGCCCATCGTAAGTAACAATTTCTTTAATGCGAGAACTCAACCCAGAGGGAAAGACTGTTACTTCATCTCCAACAGAAATTTGGCCTGATTCAATTCTTCCCATATAGCCACGAAAATCATGGAACTCTTTCGTTTTTGGACGACATACCAACTGTACTGGAAAGCGAAAATCTTCAAGATTAATATCGTTGTCTATAGGAGTATTCTCCAGCACCTCCATTAAAGTCGAGCCTTTATACCAAGAAAGATTATCTCCACGTTCTACTACCATATCTCCATTTAAAGCAGACATTGGGATATACACAATATTCTCTAAGCCAAGCTTGGCTGCAAATTCGGCAAATTCCTGACTAATTTTCTTAACTACATCACTAGAGTAGCCAACAAGATCCATTTTATTGATAGCTACAACCAAATGAGGAATGCCCATCAAACTAGCTAAATAGGCATGGCGGCGAGATTGTGTAAGTACCCCTTTCCGCGCATCAATTAAAATAATTGCAAGATTCGCAGTAGATGCGCCGGTCACCATGTTACGAGTATATTGCTCATGTCCAGGAGTATCAGCGATAATAAATTTTCGTTTCGGAGTAGCAAAATAACGATAGGCAACATCAATAGTAATACCTTGCTCACGTTCTGCCTGTAAACCGTCAGTTAATAATGACAAGTCTACATCCGTCATTCCGCGTTTATGCGAAGTGTTTGTAATCGAACTTAATTGATCTTCAAATATCGATTTAGAATCATATAATAAGCGCCCAATTAAGGTACTCTTACCATCATCTACACTACCGGCTGTGATAAAACGTAATAACTCAGTATCACTAAATGAAATTTTATTGTTTCCTGCCATTTATCATCCTTCTGGGAGTTCGGATTACTGTAAATCTCTCTGATCACCTGCTTTAGATGAACCACTTGCTCTAAAAATATCCCTCTTTCTTACGGAGTTCCATGGATGCATCTGATGTTTGGTCATCCATACGGGTAGCACCCCGCTCAGTAATATGTGTAATCGCTGTTTCAGTAATAATTTCCTCTACATTCGCCGCATCAGATTCTACTGGGCAGGTACAACTCATATCCCCTACTGTACGGAAACGAACCATAATGTTTTCTGATTGCTCACCATCCTTAGGTTGAACAAGATGAGATACTGGCAACAGGCCATTTTCACGTCGATACACATCTCGATTATGTGCAAAATAAATATGTGGCACCTCCAATTTCTCACGCGCGATATATTCCCAGACATCCAGCTCGGTCCAGTTGCTTATTGGGAATACACGAATATTCTCTCCTTTATGCACTCGTGTATTATAAATATCCCATAATTCGGGCCGCTGATTCTTTGGATCCCATTGTCCGAATTCATCTCGGAAAGAAAATATACGTTCCTTTGCCCTAGCTTTTTCTTCGTCGCGCCGTGCACCACCAATACAAGCATCAAGCTCAAGCTCTGCGATTGAATCTAGTAGTGTCACTGATTGAAATGAATTTCGACTCTGATTCTCTGAGCGCAGAACTACCCTACCTTGTTTAATAGAGTCTTCCATGCTGCGCACAATTAAACGTTCACCTAATTCTTTAGCTCTCCTATCACGAAATTCAATTACTTCTGGAAAATTATGGCCAGTATCTATATGCAACAATGGAAATGGGAAAGGACCTGGACGAAATGCTTTTTCTGCGAGCCTTAGCAATACAATGGAATCCTTTCCACCTGAAAAAAGTAATGCAGGGTTCACACATTCTGCTGCAACTTCACGCAGAATATGAATTGATTCACTTTCCAGAACGTCTAAATGACTTAACTGGTCTTCGGTCCGTCGTTTAATAATTACTGACTCATTTTTCATCATAATACCTGGAACAGGGGTAATAAAATCTTGCTTATCGTTTATTAATATATCCATCTGCTAATTCTCTAAAATTATCAAATAAATTTATATTATTTCTTATCTTTAAGATGCAAACCACACTCTTTAGTTTCAGGGTCTTCCCACCACCAACGCCCGGCACGAACATCTTCACCAGGCGTTATTGCGCGGGTACATGGCGCACAACCAATACTGCTATAACCTTGATCATGCAAAACATTATATGGAGCATTAAAATCTTTAATGTATGCCCACACGTCAGACAAACTCCAATTTAACAACGGACTAATTTTCTGAAGACCGTTATCTACATCAAACTCTGACTCCTCTAAATCGCTTCTAGTTAAAGCCTGATCACGCCGTAGTCCTGTTATCCATGCGCGGTTATCCTTTAATGCTCGTTTTAATGGCTCAACTTTCCTCATAAAACAACAGGCTTTACGCAGGGCTATACTGTCATAAAACCCGTTTAGACCATTTTCAATAATATATTTCTCCACGGCAGCAGGTTCAGGAAAATATATTTTAGTTTCTATATTATAGCGGTCCTCAACTTCCTTCATCAGGCTATGAGTCTCTTCAGGGAGGCGACCCGTATCAAGAGTAAACATTGAAATATTTGGAAAGTTTTTCCCAATTAAATCAGTTAACACCATATCTTCTGCACCAAAGCTATTGGCAAAAACAACCGGAGTATAATTTTTATTAACTGATTCAAGCAGCGCCTTAACTTCTTCAACCTTCTGACTTAAGCTCATATTCTCCCCAGACCTATAGGTTTATAGAAATTTATTGCCTCATGTCAGTTGGTTGCTGAGTCTTCTGATCCTGTAACTGATCAGGCATAGCTATCTGCGGTAATGCTCCTGTCAAATCAAGCTGATGATCAAAGCTTAAGCAGAGCTCTGCAGCTTCAACTGTCCACTCATCCAACTCTAAAAACCATTTATTTAACTTAATAACATCTAACTCTTCAGCCGAGCCCATAAAATACTCTGAAAATCTAGTTAGCTGTTCAGATAATTTTGGTTTAGTAGGCAATATATGCCCTAACGCTTCTGCTTGTTCCTTCAAATTATCTTTCTTAGGTCCGCCAAATAATTCTGTTACTCCCTGGCTAATTAAAAGAGCAATTTCCTCGGCACATTTAACAGAATCTCCAAATTTACGCTGAAATTTTAATGCATCCCGATAGTTTCTCTCATGTGCTGCCTCAAAAAAACTTGAGCCGATCTTTACTTGACTAACTCCTGCACACTCTCCTCCACCTAATTGCAGAACCTTAAAATCACTTTCTTTTCCATGGTCACGTAAAACTAGTTCTAGATCTTCAGCTTTAACATCAGTGACACACTTCAACAACTCAGTTATGTATTCTTTACCAACTCGTCTTACCCAGAGAAAAAATGTTTCGCCTGATTCACACTCTGAGCTATATGCTGCTTTTATAAGGTTCACAGCCTCTTCAATACGTGCAGCAGGAACTGCCGGGGACTTAATTGCCAATTCCCCATTTGCCATCCCATTTCCTCCTAAATACATTTGATAGTGCGGTACTAATTTACCGTGCATACGTTTACCTACTCCGTACATACCAATATCACCAGTTTCAGGCTGTGCGCAGCCATTATGGCAACCGGAAACACGAATTTTTAAATCATGTTCTCCCCCACTTAATTTCGGCCCAAGAACCGTACTAGAAGTTATTCCTAAACGACAAGTCGAAGTACCTGGACAGGCAACAACATCATCACCCATTTGCGGCTTACCCAAGTTTAGTTTAGATAAGGCAGAAAGAAGAGTATCAGTTCTACCCTTTTCTACATTGATCAGAACCATATTCTGATCTTGAGTTGCGCGAATCTCATTCAATTCGAAATTATCTAGAATTTCAGCAAGTCCTCGCAATTGTTCTACCTTTAGATTACCCATTGGGGTGCTAATTGGGAAAACACAAAGCCCAGGTTGCTTCTGATCAAATAATTTACGTGGTGCACCAATCCCAGGAGTCTCACCATCAGTCCCCACATCCCACTCTCCTTTGGGATATTCCTGTGTTGCCAATGCTGCCTTGGTGCGCTCTAATTCCTCATGATACTTATCAATGAATCCTTCCCGCCCAAATTTATCAACTAAAAATTTAATTCTTGCTTTAGCACGCTTAACACGATCTGAATATCGGTTATGCAATGAGACAATTGCCTCCATCACCAATAACAAGTCTTTCTCTTCAATAAATTCTTCAACTACTATGGCCTCATGTGGTTTATGCCCAAGGCCTCCACCAGCTACAACCTTAAAACCAAATTTAGCTCCCTTTCGTACTGCAATAACCCCCATATCATGCATCATTCCCTGTGCACAATCAGATTCACAAGCCGAAAAACTAATTTTAAATTTACGTGGCATTTGTTGTGTTAATGGATTACGCAAAAAATGCTGAACAGCCCCATCAAGGTGCTTATTAACATCAACGTGTTGGCGAGGACATACCCCAGACAAAGAACACGCGGTAACGTTACGTATAGTATTACCACATGCTTCACGTGTTGTTAGCCCTGCTGTGGCAAGATGCCGAAGTACTTCAGGAGTATCCCCAAGCGGGACATAATGAATCTGTATGTCCTGGCGTGTAGTAATATGAACAACGTCGTGTTGTACATATTTTTCTAAAATATCTGCTATTACTGCCAATTGCTTCGAATTTAAACGGCCACCCGGAAGCTTGATGCGAATCATATTGACCCCTTCCTGGCGCTGACCATAAATACCCATTTGCAAACGGGCAGCTGTAAATCTATCAGCGTCCATGCTCTGGTTTTGAAAGTCCTGCAGCGCTTTATCAAATAAGGTTATTTCATCTTCATTAGCAAGATTTACTAGCTCATCCATCTAATTTCTCCACAATTTACTACCATATTAATCTTCCCCCAATTATGACCAAAATTGCCGCTAATGTTGGCCGCAATATTCGTTCTGGTATCCGCCCACCTATATGGCTCCCAATATAAATTCCTGGCAGGGAGCCCAATAATAAACTACCAAGCAACCCAAAATCTACTGTTCCAAGATAAACATGCCCTATTCCTGCTATTAAGGTAAGTGGAACTGCATGGGCTATGTCACTACCAATTAGATTTATAGTAGGAGTGCGCGGATATAAAGTAATAAGCGCTACCATACCTAATGCTCCGGCACCCACCGATGTCATAGTTACTAGAATTCCTAAAACAACACCTGTCGTAATCGTTGCTGTAACTATATTCTGATCACGCCACGCTACTAGAGCGCTAAAACGGGATTTTCCTAAATATGCCAGTTGATTACGAAAAAATAATGCTAACGCAGTCAGAATTAAAGCTATTCCAAGTGTACTGGTAATTAAATCTGAGAAAATTTTATTTTCAACCCCTAGCGCATTTAACCCCAGCACAGTCAATAATGCAGCAGGTAAACTGCCTATTGATAGTCTTTTAACAAGTTTCCAGTCTACGGTACCACGACGACCATGAACCCATACGCCACCTGCTTTTGTCAACGAAGCATACAATAAATCTGTACCTACAGCAGTAGCTGGGGAAATACTAAACCCCAGTATTAACAGAGGCGTCATAAGCGATCCTCCGCCTACTCCGGTGAGCCCTACAATAAATCCCACCAGCAAGCCTGATAGAGTGTAGCCCCATTCCATACCGTTTATCCTAATTACCCAAAATTTTGAAGGCTGGATATTAACAATAAATTGATATATTATCTAATACTATTAAATTAGATTGTTATAATCAATAGTTATAACATCAACGAAAGCGAGAATTATGAAACTACAGCAATTAAGATATTTATGTGAGGTTGTAAATCAAGACCTTAATTTATCCAGAGCTGCTAAGAAACTACATACATCGCAACCTGGAATAAGCAAACAAATTCGGCTTCTAGAAGACGAGCTTGGTGTAGAAGTTTTCATTCGTAATGGCAAACGAATGGCTAGCATTACCTCCCCAGGACAAACTATAGTTGAAATAGCCGAAAAAATTCTCAGAGAAGAAAATAATCTGAGATGTGTAAGTCAGGAATTTACAAATAAGGGTGTTGGATCTTTAACTGTCGCCACCACTCACACTCAGGCACGGTATGCTCTGCCCCCTACAATCAGAAAATTTACTACCCATTACCCAAAAATAAAATTAACAATACGTCAGGGAAATCCAACTCAAATATCCAAATTAGTGACTTCTGGAGAAGCAGATGTTGCAATTGCAACAGAAGCCATCGAATTTTTTCATGAACTTGTGATGCTTCCGTGCTATCAATGGAATCGATGTATCATCACACCACCTGAGCACCCGCTACTTTCACTCCAAGAGGTTTCACTTGAAGCCATTGTGAAATATCCTATTATTACCTACGATTTTGCATTTACAGGACGCTCAAAGATCAATCAGGCTTTTGAAGCCAGAGGCTTAGCGCCCAATGTTGTATTAACTGCTTTAGATGCCGATGTCATTAAGACATATGTGGAACTAGGGTTAGGTATTGGAATAGTTGCGCAAATGGCGTTTGATCCTAACCGAGACAAACATCTTCGCTCCATAGATGCAGGGCACCTTTTTGAGTCAAGCACTACACGCATTGGTATCAGAAAGAATAGCTATCTTCGCGAATATATATTTGATTTTATTCAAATGTTCTCACCTCAGCTCAATAGAGCTACTGTCAAAAGAGCCATGGACAAACAGCTATAACTCTACGCGGGGGTAGATTGCATTTATTTTATTTACAAGATATAACAATGCAATGCTTTGTACAGCACATAGCAACTTGGAATTGTATAATTGTAATGACCCCGTTTAACTACTCTTTAAATCTGTGATTAAGCTCCTGCCCGACCTTATTATTAATCAAATTTCTGCCGGCGAGGTAATTGAGCGGCCTGCTTCAGCACTTAAAGAAATACTTGAAAATAGTGTGGATGCTGGTGCCCTAGAAGTAAAGGTACAGCTTGAGGAAGGTGGGGTTAAATTAATCCGTGTAGTCGATAATGGCAACGGAATTACAAAGAATGATTTGCCTCTTGCCCTTACGCCTCATGCCACAAGCAAAATTAAAACCTTGGAAGATTTGCAAAAAATAGGAAGCCTTGGATTCCGAGGTGAAGCACTTGCAAGTATCGCGTCAGTATCTAATTTAATTCTAGCAAGCCGGAAACCAAAAGAAAAACATGCCTGGCAAATACAAGCTAAAGCAGGGAGACTTTCACGACCCGAACCCTCATCACTTGTTAATGGAGTCACGGTTGAAGTACAAGACCTCTATTTTAATACTCCCGCACGGAGAAAATTTCTAAAAACAGAAGCCACTGAGTTTAGCCATTGTGAGGAGACCTTTAAGCGCATTGCATTATCATCCCCTAATATTAGCTTTACACTACAACATAACGGAAAAATACGCCGTCACCTACGATCATCTGATGTAACACAACGAATTACACAATTACTTGGAAGCGACTTTGAGCAGGCTGCCCTACTTATAAGCGAACAAGCAGCAGACTTGCATCTGTATGGATCTGTTGCATTACCAACCTATTCAAAATCTTCCCGTAATACACAGTATTTCTTTATTAATGGTCGCTTTGTGCGAGACAAATTAATCGCACATGCGATTAGAGAGGCCTATCGTGATGTTCTGCATCTGGACCGGCACCCAACATATGTTCTATTTCTAAACATGAATCCAGAAGGCTTAGATGTTAATGTCCACCCAGCTAAAACTGAAGTTAGATTTCGCGATCCACGCGCATTACATCAATTCATTTTTCACACAATTAGCAGGTCATTAGCGTCTCCACACCAGAAACTAGAAACAAATAATTCCATGGGGGCTATAAATGAAGAGTCCACCCCTTCCACATCAGCCTTTGTAAGACAAGATCCCATGCAGCTCGGTAGGGAAACTTCACCTCCCTTTCATTATCAAAATCTATTTGGTGCAGGTATCAAAACACAAATCTCCTCCTCCACTACTATCTCTGAGCAGGAGCAAAAACAGGAAGAAATTCCACCCTTAGGTTTTGCACTGGGACAGCTTATGGGCATATATATACTAGCCCAAAATAGTAAGGGTCTAGTCATTGTTGACATGCATGCAGCACATGAACGCGTAACTTATGAAAAACTAAAGTCATCGCTTGATAACCACACAATCTCAATGCAACCACTGTTAATTCCTGTGACATTCCAGGGAGACGGATTAGATGTCGTCACTGCAGAAGAGAATAAAGAAGTTTTAAGTAATTTAGGCTTTGAAATTGCCATCCTCTCTCCTACCACACTAGCAGTGCGCGCAGTGCCGACTATACTAAAAGATGCCGACACTGTTAAATTGGCCAGGGACATTCTAAATGAGCTTCGTGAGTTTGACACAAATCAGCTACTGACAAACAAACGCAATGAGCTCCTCTCAAGCATGGCCTGCCATAATGCAATTCGTGCTAATCGAATATTAAGTCTGCCCGAGATGAATGCGTTGCTACGTGAGATGGAAGAAACTGAACGATCAGATCAATGTAATCATGGAAGGCCAACATGGTTTGAAATTAGCCTAGCCAATCTTGATAAAATGTTTATGCGAGGGAAATAAGGCCACAAAACTCAGGTCAATTCTTTAATCAACTGTAAAATTTCTACCGCATGATTTCGTGCCTTTACACTATATAAGGCATGCTTCAATACCCCATGCATGTCAACGATGAAAGTAGAGCGTAAAATACCAGACCTCATTTCACCATTTATCTCTGTGTCCCGCAAAACATCATATTTTGTACATACTTCATTTTTACTATCAGATAATAAACATATAGTAATATCATATTTATCTCGAAATGATCCGTGACTTAAGCAATCATCGCGACTAATACCAAAAATTACGGTGTCACAACCTGCAAATTTATCCTTCAATGCACTAAATTCTAAAGCCTGAACCGTACACCCAGGAGTATCATCTTTAGGGTAAAAATAAAGCACCACATTCTTCTTATTCCTATAGTTAGACAGGCTAACCATCTCCATTTCAGCATCAGGTAAAGTAATATCTGGCGCCATCTCTCCTGCTAATAACATTTATATCCTTTATGTTGATTTTTGTAGTTAAAATACGATGTTATCAAATACTTTTAAGCTAATTCTAGTTTACTTTAAATAAAAGAATATAACCTCTATATTTAAATTATTTACAAGGAGTTATTCTATCAATATTTATAACAAATGAAATCAAAGCAACCGTTTCATAAACTTACTATACTTCTGCAAATTCAGCACCCTCACTGTCTTATATAAGAGTTTAATTTAGAGAGGGTTCCTTCTGTATGCTTTTTACAACCTTCTGCAGACAAATACCATACTTAACTAGACAATATTTATTAATTCTGATATTAATATGACGGTCCTTTCGGTTTTAGGAATTAGTTTCTGAATGGCCGAAACGCTTTAGTTATAATTTTATTATAACTTTATAGAATTACTACTCGTCATAAACAAATTGGGAGATTAAAAATGAAATACCTGCTCCTCGCTGCCGTAGTTACATTATCACTATCTGCCTGCGATTTATTTAGAGAAAAGGAAGTCGGTCAAGGAAAACCTGGGCAATATCCACCTAGCCTTTGGGATAAACGTGATAGTGCTCCTCCAGGACCTGATGATGGTGCTGGTGATGCTGCAGATCGTCACGAAGCTCCTGCCGAATAAATATTTGGCAAAACAAGAAAGCCGTCCTTCTGGGCGGCTTTTTTAATTGTTACTTGGAATCAAACAAATCAACAATACAGCTAAATAGCCCTAAATATTTGAGTAGTTTTAGTGCTTCTGCTATATTGCATAAAATCTAAATATCTAACGGAATCTAAATAATGAAATTTTATTCATTCTTGATTGTTACCCTATTTGCACTTTCACTTAGTGCATGTGGCGAAGGTAAAAAGAGCCTTGATGGCCATGATATGGAAAAACCACCACCCTCAGCAGATGCGGCCCGTGATTCTGAGCCTAATTTTGATGACCTTGATAACCCTGATAAACAAGACAAGCCCAATAAATGGTAGCTCTAATTAAGAAAAATTTAGACTTCCATTCGGCTAGATAAAAAGAGCCTATTACAAATAGAACTGTAACGGTTGAATTTAAAAATAAAAATTTCGATTTAATCGACAGTCCACTAAGGATAAGGGTGAATTTATAATCACTTATAGGCAGAGGAAGGTGTATTTAAAAGTGATATTTTTATCTATATTCTTTTCATTAAATGCCCTTTAAATCAAGCATAAAGTTTTATACTTGAGCAGTTAGCAACTTTAGAGTAAACTGCCCGACTCTACAACTTATTTATCATTACTACTAAGGAAACTAAACAATGAAATTTTCACTAATCACAGCTGCTTTAGTCGCGCTAGCTCTTACTGCTTGCGGCAAACCACATCAAGCCAATCCAGAAAGTATTGAAGGGTACGGCACCAGAACTGAAGAAGGTACTACTGTAGCTGAAGAACGCGCTCAAGAAGGAGCGAATTCAGGTGTAGCTGACCCTTCAAAATTTGAAGTAAAAAGCTCTGGCCAAGACCATCAAACTGATGCAGAGCTTGCAGGTGAAGCAGCAGAAGATCCAGAGGATGAATACAGTGGTAAAGCAGTACTTCCAGGGCATAACCTAGATGGCAATGGAAATCCTATCACTGATGGGAAAGATCCTACCAAGCTAATGCACTAAAAGATTTGCTTCTTGCGGTCTTGTAAATAGAAAAAGCCATCATTTATGATGGCTTTTTCTATTTCAAACTTAAACTATGGATTTAAAGAATTCCTAATTTACACTAACTGACGCCAATCAAAACCATTACTCTGATCTGCTACTCCGATCCAGTCTGGACTGCAGTTAATGGCCTCACTAAGTGCTGATTGAGCTAACTGCGGCGTATTATTTACCTCGCTCAAATGTGCCGCAATAAGATGCTGAAGCAAGCTACAGTCTAGTTTTGACAAAAGCATTGCTGAAGAAGTATTCTCAAGGTGCCCTAAACGCCCTCCTACCCTCTGCTTCAAACTTTTAGGGTACTTACTGTTTGCAAGAAGCGTAGCGTCGTGATTACATTCCAATACAAGACCATGACAACGATTTAAAATTGTTTCGATGTGTGTTGTTGAACAACCCGTATCAGTCAGCACCCCCAACTTAACAGAACCATTACTAAAAATAAATTGTGTCGGTTCCTGAGCATCATGCGGAACAGGATAGGGTTGAATATCAATATCGCTAACAGAAAAGGCTTGGTGACTATCTATTATATTAATCTTAGATAAAGTAGAAAAAGTTTTTTTTGCCGCACGTTGCGTGCCATGAGTTAGCCAAACAGGAAGATCAAATTTACGAGCAAACCGCTCTACCCCACTAATATGATCAGCATGTTCATGGGTAATAATAATACCGTCTAACATATTTGGCTGAATACCAAGTCTGAATAGACGGGCAATAATTTCTTTTGTTGAGAATCCACAATCTAATAGTAGCCTAGTATTCTTTTCTTCTACAATTAAACAGTTTCCTTTCGAACCGCTTCCTAGAGAGGCAAATCTCATATTTGCTGCAAACGAATATAAAACTTGCCTGCAAAGAGGACATCTATATTAAATGGCATATTCAAAACAGAATAATTCTTTAATAAAATAATCCTCTCTTTCATCTTATATTCTTCTATAAACATGTTATTTAAGTTGCTCATATAACAAGTTCAAAATTCGATATGCAATATCAGATTGCTGCAGTGAACCATCCACATTTACTATCTTTACTTCGCATCCAGATTCTGTGCCAGTAATTAGGACCCTATACTCCATCGGCCTATTCTCATCTTCATTATCATCACCTCCGAAGGGGTTAAATTTATCCCAAGCACCAGGCTCTACATTTATTTTATTCTCTGGGTCAACATACCGTACAAAATAAATTCCTGCTGATCTATCTCGATCTTCAACAGTAAAACCAATGCGATCAAGTGCTAATCCAACACGGCGCCATGAACGGGCAAATGCTTCTTCCATCGTTAAAATACCTTTATTTTCAGGGTTAAGGTAAGCGCGTTCTTTAACTTTTGAACTACTTACTACGGATCTAGCCCGCTCTTTAGCAACCCCGAAATACATAACTAATTGTGCAAGCATTTCAGCTTCTAGATCCGGATCAGCTGGATGTTCCATACGACGATGGCTAATAAAAATTTCAGTTGTCCCCCCATCTCCTCGTTCCAAACGAGTTCGAAATTTATCAAGCTCGATATTTGAAATTTTCCTAAGAAGAATGTTTTGTGGGGTAATGGCACGGTTTTCAGCCCAGTCTGTTTCTATTACCCCGGCCTCTGGTATTTCTACCGTAATACCAAAACCCATCTCCTTCCAAAAATCTTTAATAATAGGCCAGACTATTTCTGGTTCACTTTTTACTACTAACCATCTTTGAGTACCAGAACGTTCGATTCTTATCATAGACTCATCAGAGTTTTCTGGCAAAAGGCGTATATTGGCTTCATTCTTTCCATCCGCGCGTTCTTTACTATAAGCAGAATATGTTTTACTTTCTATTGGTTTTAAGTCCGGAACAACATAGCGACCTTCTGTCTCAGGTCCGGTCAAATCTGGTGGAACCTCAAGTGAAGGAGTCTTATCTACAACTGTTTGATATTCCATCTCTTTGTTCTCAGAACCAGTACGAGCATCATACAGATTGTATATAGCACAACCAGAAACTGACATTGTCATGCCTAGCAATATAAATCTCCAACACCTAGTTTTTATTATCAAGTTTTCCGATAGCATAATGCTGCAATAAAAATTATAGCTGTATCCCTGACTGAATCATGGCATCTCTGACAAGCCCATGATGTTCCTTAGATAAATTTGTTAATGGCAGGCGCAACCCTATCTCCATCAATCCCATTTGTGCTACTGCCCATTTTACTGGAATTGGATTAGCCTCAACAAATAAATCGCAGTGTAACCTCAATAATTTAGCATTAATAGAGCAGGCAGTAGTTACCTCCCCTGCAGATACTGCAACACACATCTCGTGAACTAATTTCGGCGCAACATTTGCTGTAACCGAAATTGTGCCATGCCCACCTTGTAATAATAAGGCCAGGCTACTTGCATCGTCACCACTATAGACTGCAAAATCTTCCGGGGCCCTACATAACAAATCAAACCCACGCCCCATATTTCCAGTAGCATCTTTAATTCCAATAATATTAGAGATCTTAGAAAGACGTAATACCGTGTCATTATTAATATCTGCGACTGTTCTACCAGGAACATTATATATAATTTGAGGAATATCTACTGCTTCTGCAATACTCTTATAATGCTGATATAAACCTTCCTGGGTTGGCTTATTATAGTAGGGAACTACTGAAAGGCTTGCATCTGCACCGGCATCCTTCGCATAAGTAGAAAGATCAACAGCTTCAGTTGTAGAATTTGCACCAGTTCCTGCAATTATTGGTATGCGTCCTGCCGCATGCTCTACAGCAGTACTAATTAATAGATTATGCTCTTTAAAATTTACTGTGGGAGACTCGCCGGTTGTACCAACCACTACAATACCGTCGGTTCCCTGCTCCACATGAAAATCAATCAGGGTGCGGAAACTCTCCAAGTCCAAGCTACCATCCCCGTGCATAGGCGTGACAATAGCGACTAAACTACCTTTAAGCATGACGATTCATCCAGAAAAATAAACATTTTACATGAATCTTGCGTTTCCTATGAATATTCACATTATCTAGCCTAAATATTTTCTTCTACAAAGGCCAATTTACCCAATCATAGATGATTCTACAGTAAAATTTATCCCATACTATATAAGCACTATATATCTGTAGCCAATAAGCCCAAGAGAGCATCATGCCCTCATGCATATACTACTATTATTTATTAACAGTTAGAATAACCAGCCTAATTAAAGTAATGATAAACATTAGCTAAAATAACAACTATGAATTTAAATTCTGAAATTTCAAATAACGTTGCCAAGTCCTTATCTGAAGATATTGGTACTGGTGACCTGACTACACTTCTAATTAAGAGTGAAATAAGCGCTGTAGCAACCGTTACTTGCCGTGAGAAATCAATTTTATGTGGAACACAATGGTTTGATACATGCTTTAAGCAACTCTCCCAACAGACCGAAATACATTGGTTTGCGGAAGAGGGTGATGTAATCTCTGACGGGCAAGAACTGTGTAAAATTGAAGGAAATGCACGCTCGCTGCTTACGGCTGAGCGGTCAGCACTAAATTTCTTACAAACTCTATCAGCTATAGCTACCCAAACCAGATCCTACGTTGATGAAGTACTAGGTACTGGTGCTTCAATAGTGGACACCAGAAAAACACTTCCAGGGTTAAGGCTTGCACAAAAATATGCCGTCAGATGTGGAGGTGGCTTAAATCATCGGTTAGGCTTATATGACGGAATTCTTATAAAAGAAAATCATATCAAGTCTGCTGGTGGAATTGAATCCGCCTTAAAGATAGCAGAATTAATTGCCCCAAAAGATCTAATAATACAGATTGAAGTTGAAACAAAGGATGAATTATTTAAGGCGCTCAATGCTGGGGCCAGAATGATTCTATTAGATAATTTTAGTCTTGAAGACTTGAGCTATGCCGTTACCCTAACTGCCAATCTAACGAATAAAGAGACATTACTTGAGGCCTCAGGAGGCATTACCTTAAAAAATGTTAGGAAGATAGCAGAAACTGGTGTTAATCGAATCTCGATTGGAAGTATAACCAAGCATGTAGGAGCAATAGATTTTTCAATGAATTTTATTAATTAACAACTACAATACTGTTATAAAAGCTAAATCTATTCCTAGATATTCGAGGAAATAAAGACCTTAATTTCTGCGGCATCAGCGTCCATTTCAACATAGTGCTGCGATAAATCTTCCAAATTATCATAGCCATCAGGGCGGCTTGGCTCAGCCCCGATAGCTTCTACAATGCTCTCAGAGAATTTTGCTGGTAGCGCAGTTTCTAAGCAAATCAAAGGAATATTCTTCTCGCGATAATTAAGCCCAACCTTCAGCCCATCAGCAGTATGTGGATCTACAAGCACCCCATATTTACTATGCATTTCTCGTATAGTCTCAATACGCTCTTTATGGTTACTGGTTCCTGATACGATATGTGATTTTCTTATTTTCTCCCATAATAGCGTGCCAGAAATATCAAAAGGTCTATTGTTATCAACTTCTTTCCACAATTTACTAACTTCTTCAGCATCTCTGCTTGTCATATCAAAAATAAAACGCTCAAAATTAGATGCTTTAGAAATATCCATTGACGGACTACTTGTGTGGCTTGTCTCTTCAGCAGTGCGAGGACGGTAGCATCCCGTTGAAAAAAATTCGTGCAATACATCATTTTCATTGGTCGCAAGAATTAATCTCTTGATAGGCAGTCCCATCATAAACGCCACATGGCCCGCACAAATATTACCAAAATTTCCTGAAGGAACAGCAAATGATACTTGTTGATTATTTGAATCTGTAGCTGCAAAATAACCTTTAAAATAGTAAACAATTTGCGCCACAATACGCGCCCAATTTATTGAATTAACTGTCCCAATATGATTATTTTCCTTAAATTCGGAATCATTACTAACAACTTTAACTATATCCTGACAATCATCAAATACTCCTCGAATAGAGATATTAAAAATATTTGGATCCCGTAAGGAAAACATTTGTGCTGTTTGGAACGCGGTCATCTTTCCATGAGGTGACAGCATAAATATACGAATCCCATTCTTTCCTTTCATTGCATATTCAGCACTAGAACCGGTATCACCAGAGGTAGCACCTAAAATATTTAATTCTTTACCCGATTTTTCCAAAACATACTCGAATAAATTTCCAAGAAACTGCATTGCAATATCTTTGAATGCTAAAGTTGGCCCGTTTGACAAACTAAGTATATGAACTCCGGGCTCTAAGGTCTTTAATGGTGTAATTTCATCATTATGAAAGGCCTCAGGGGTATATGTTCGATCAATGATGCTGCGTAAATCTGTTTCAGGGATATCATCAACAAATTTTGAAATAATCTTGAATGCAAGATCAGGGTAATTAAGATTACGCCACTGTTCCAGCTCAGATTCACTTATTCTTGGATAAGACTCTGGTATTGCAAGGCCACCATCAGAAGCCAATCCACTTAGAACCACTTCAGTGAATGCTTTTGATGACATGTTTCCACGAGTAGATATATAGCGCATGTTTTACAGAAGATACAAAATATTCGGTTTAATTACTAAAAATTGAATAATCAACAACTAGGTTAGTGTGCCTTGTTGTCATAACAGATAAATCTTTTTGATATAACTCAGCAATTCTTTGCTAAATTATTTGCTACTTAATTCCTCTAATCGAATACGAGTTATTTCTCCCATTACTGAAGGGAGTTCCTCTATTTTGGCAATAGCTGCATTGATATTTTTTTCAACAGAAAGATGGGTAAGCACAATTATATCTACCTGCTCTTCATTTTTTTTAGGTTCCTTCTGAACCATCGCATCGATCGAAATTTCAAGTTCAGCTAGTATGCATGTAATATCAGCTAGCACACCTGGCCTATCCAATGCTTGCAACCGGAGATAATATGATGTTTCCACTTCTTCCATTGCCAGGATTGGTATATCTAATAATAAATTAGGCTGAACACCTAGATGAGGAACACGCTGTTTGGGATCGGCAGTATGCATACGAGTAACGTCTACCAAATCAGCAACAACAGCGCTTGCAGTAGGCTCTGCTCCGGCCCCAGGGCCATAATAAAGGGTTGGCCCTACTGCATCCCCTTTAACCACAACAGCGTTCATTACACCTTCTACATTAGCAATCAGCCTTCGTGAAGGAATAAGGGTGGGATGAACACGCAGCTCAATTCCTTTAGGAGTCTTCTTGGTAATTCCTAATAATTTAATACGATATCCCAACTCCTCTGCATAACTAATGTCTTCACCGGTTAATTTTGTAATTCCTTCCGTATAAACTTTATCAAATTGGATTGAAATTCCAAAGGCAATAGAGGCCATAATAGAAATCTTATGAGCTGCATCAATTCCTTCAATATCAAAAGTTGGATCCGCTTCTGCATACCCTAATTTCTGTGCTTGCTCCAATACAGTATCAAAGCTAAGTCCCTTACTACGCATCTCTGATAAAATAAAATTTCCTGTACCGTTAATAATCCCAGCGATCCACTCGATGCAATTTGCTGTCAAACCTTCACGTAGAGCTTTAATAATAGGGATCCCACCAGCTACCGCTGCTTCAAATGCCACCATCACCCCTTGCTTTTCCGCAGCAGCAAATATTTCAGTGCCATGTGAGGCAAGCATAGCCTTATTAGCAGTAACCACATGTTTGCCATTTTCAATTGCTTTAAGTGTTAGTTCTTTTGCAGCGCTATAACCACCAATTAACTCAACAACAATATCAACATCAGGGTGAATAACCACCTCATTTGCATCAGAGGTGATCAATGTAGAATCATCACCTACAATACTCCGTGCTTTATCAATATCACGGTCAGCAATAATCTTAATAACGATTTCTCGGCCAGCACGTCTAGCAATTTCTTGTTGGTTACGCTTAAGAACAGCAAAAGTTCCACTTCCAACTGTTCCAATACCTAATAGGCCTATATTAATTGGTTTCATAATTTTTAATTTGAGGGATAATAGTATTTAATATTTTTTTGTAATTTCAAGATATTTTTCAAATACATGCTCATAATGTAAATTTGAACGCATTGCCATAAACTACGATCATTAGTTAGTTCCATGGCTCTTTCGATATCGCTCAAGATAACATGCAATCCGGCGAATTGCTTCAGTAATATCGTCACTATTTGGAAGAAATACTAGCCGGAAATGATCTGGGGACGGCCAATTAAAGCCGCTGCCCTGAACCAATAGAACCTTCTCCTCCTTCAATAAATCTAATACAAATTTCTCATCATCTTTGATAGGATATATTTTTGGGTCTAAACGAGGAAATAAATACATTGCTGCTTGTGGCTTAAAGCAAGTAACACCTGGGATTCCAGTTAGAAGATTCCATGCAAGATCCCGCTGCTTTACAAGTCGCCCGGTTGGCATAACCAAATCGTCAATACTCTGGTAACCTCCAAGCGCGGTTTGAATGCCATATTGAGCAGGAACATTAGCGCATAAGCGCATTGATGCTAGCATCGTTAAGCCTGTAATATAATCTTGAGCGTGATTTTTTTTACCGGAAACAATAGCCCAACCTGTTCGAAATCCCGCAACACGGTAATTTTTAGATAACCCACTAAATGTTACAAAAAAAACATCATTAGCCAAGGAAGCAACAGAGGTATGCTTAGCATTCCCATACAATACCTTATCGTAAATCTCATCGGAATAAATGATAAGATTATTTATTCTTGCAATATCAATAATTTCACACAATAACTCGTCAGAGTAAATTGACCCTGTTGGATTATTAGGATTAATAATAACTATGGCCTTAGTCCTAGATGTTATTTTAGAACGAATATCGTCTATATCAGGAAACCAATCCGCGCGCTCGTCACACTTATAGTGCTGTGCAACCCCCCCAGCCAAAACAACTGCCGCAGTCCATAATGGATAGTCAGGTGAAGGAATTAGCACTTCATCTCCATCATCAAGAAGTGCTTGCATAGACATAACTATTAATTCAGATACGCCATTACCAATAAAAATATCATCCATCTGTACATCTTGTATATTCTTCTCTTGGGCATAATGCATAATTGACTTACGTGCAGCAAATAGACCCTTAGAGTCACAGTAAGCAGATGCGTCAGATAAATTATGAATCACATCTCTTAGTATTTCTTCTGGCGCATCAAAGCCAAAGGAACCTGGGTTACCTATATTGAGCTTGATTATATGCTGCCCTTCCTCTTCCATCAGTTTAGCCTGATCGTGAACTGGCCCACGGATGTCGTAGCAAACCTTAGCAAGCTTGCTAGATTTTAATATTGATTTCATAAATAAATTACCAAGTCGTAATCTGGAAGAAATTACAGTAAAAAAACTTATACTACAATTCAATGATTTCATCGATAAACCAGAGAATTTTAAAACTATATTACTTCTATCACCATTTCTACTTTATTACTACGCAAAAAAGATGTAATGTTACCTGACCAGCTAATCAGCTGCAAATGGAGGCTAATATTGAAGTTACATCTGTCTAAACCAGTTGAAAAAAATATTTTTAGCGGCTATGGATCAGGCTATGTTGTTGTTAATAAAAAAAAATATGAAAACAGCATGATCACAATGCCAGATAAAATTATTGAGGACTGGCAGGCATCAACAGTTGAAAAACTCACCGAAGAACATTTTAAACTGCTAATTCCATATGAGCCAGAAATTATCTTATTAGGTACGGGTGCTACCTTACGCTTCCCTTCCCTATTAGTAACAAAAAATTTATTAGAATCAAAAATAGGTATTGAAGTGATGGATACAAATGCTGCATGTCGAACTTATAATATCCTCATGGCAGAAGGAAGAAATGTTGCAGCAGCGTTACTTATTTAAGTGAAACTAAATAAGTAAAATACATTAATAACCTAATCTTAAGCTTATCATTAACAATAATAAAAAAGCCTCCATTTTTACTGGAGGCTTTTTTATTATTACTATGTAACAGGGTTAATTTTATTTAAATAAAATAATAATCAGAAAAACTAAACAGCAAGTGCTTCTCGGATTCCATCTTTTTCCATGTCTTCACCAGAGCCACGTTTAATAAATTCACCACGTTCCATTAATAAATATTGATCAGCAAGAGAATGTGCGAAATCGTAATATTGTTCAACCAATAATATTGCCATATTTCCTTCCTCGGCTAAACTCCGGATAGCACGTTCAATATCCTTAATAATAGATGGTTGAATGCCTTCAGTAGGTTCATCTAAAATTAAAAGCTGTGGAGAAATTGCTAAAGCACGACCAATAGCAAGCTGCTGCTGTTGACCACCAGACAGATCACCACCACGACGTTTTAGGAATTCTTTTAATATTGGAAACATTTCATATATACGTGGCGGCAAGGGTGTGCCAGATGACTTAGATGCCAATCCCATCTCAAGGTTTTCTAAAACCGTAAGACGAGGGAAAATTTCACGCCCTTGAGGAACATAACCAATCCCATGCCGTACTCTTTGGTAGGATGGTTCATGTGTCATATCATCACCGTCAAAAATAATCTTACCTGAAGCAGATTTTTCTACACCCATGAGGGTTTTAAGCAAGGTAGTTTTTCCAGCACCATTTCGGCCGAGTAAACAAGTTACTTCACCTATCTTTAAATCAAAAGATAAGTCACGAAGAATATGACTACCACCATATTTCTGATTAAGGTTTTCTACCTTTAGCATAATTAACGTCCTAAATAAACCTCAATGACTCTTGGATCTGACTGCACCGCAGCCATCTCACCTTCACACAACATAGAACCCTGATCAAGTACAGTAACCATACTCTTAAGTTGCGCAACAAAATCCATATCATGCTCAACCACAACTAGAGAATGCTTACCTTTTAATGAATTAAATAGCTCACCCGTGCGTTCAGTTTCATCATCAGTCATACCAGCTACAGGCTCATCTAATAATAATAATTGGGGATCCTGCATTAGCAGCATGCCAATTTCAAGCCACTGTTTTTGGCCATGAGACAAACGTCCAGCGAGTTGGTCAGCATGAGCGCTAAGATTAACCGTTTTTAATGTTTCAGATATGCGGTCTCGCATAACATCATCAACAACAGCAAATAAACTAAAGAAAACCGTTTTATCAGTTTTCATTGCTAATTCTAGATTTTCAAATACGGTGTGGCTTTCAAATATAGTTGGTTTTTGAAATTTCCGACCGATTCCAACCAGAGCAATTTCTGCTTCAGATAGTTTTGAAAGATCTACAGTATTATTGAAAGTACAGGTACCCTCATCAGGAGTTGTCTTACCAGTAATACAATCCATCATTGTAGTCTTACCCGCACCATTAGGGCCAATAATACACCGCAATTCATTACGCATAAATTTCATACTAAGGTCATTAAGCGCCTTGAACCCATCGAATGATACAGAAATATTTGCAATTTCTAAAATTACATCATTTTTATTTGATGCAGGTGCAGAAGCAGAAGCCTCCGCCTTTATCTTGCTTGTGTCTGTTACATCATTCATCGTGTACTCCGTGCTCGCAGTTGCTGGTATAGACCTACTAATCCTTGTGGCAACAATAGAGTAACCAATACAAACAATAATCCGAGGAAGTATAGCCAGTATTCAGGGAATGCTACTGTAAACCAACTCTTAGATAAATTAACTACGAAAGCCCCTATCGCAGGTCCAACAAGAGTACCCCGACCACCAATAGCAGCCCATATAGCAATCTCAATTGAATTAGCTGTCGCCATTTCACTAGGATTTATTATACCAACCTGCGGTACATAAAGTGCCCCAGCAATTCCACATATTATCGCTGCAACCGTCCAAATGAAAAGTTTATACCATAATGGGTTGTAACCAAGAAACATTACTCTCATTTCAGCATCACGAATCGCAGTTAGTATGCGGCCATATTTGGAGGTTACTACGTAGCGTCCAAATAATAGAGCAAACAATAGTGTCGCTGAGCTTAATGCAAATAATGTAGCCCTCATTTCTGGAGAAGTAATATCATATCCAAGGATACGCTTGAAATCTGTAAAACCATTGTTTCCGCCAAAACCAGTATTGTTCATAAAGAACAACAGTAGGAAAGCATATAACATTGCCTGAGAAATAATAGCAAAGTAAACACCCTTAACACGTGACCGAAAAACAAAGAACCCAAATACAAAAGCTAGTAACCCAGGCGCCGCTATAGCCAAGAATATTGAATATACGAAACTATCTGTAAATGCCCAGAACCATGGGTACGCTTTCCAATCAAGAAATACCATAAAGTCAGGCAGATGTGATTTATACACCCCATCCAGACCAATACTTCTCATTAGGTACATACCGAATGCATATCCGCCAAGTGCAAAAAATAGTCCTTGGGCTAAGGATAGAACACCCGCATAGCCCCAGATCAAATCCATTGCAACCGCTACAATTGCATAACACATGATCTTGCCAATAAGTGTTACATAAAAAGTAGAGATAAATAAGGCATCACCTTCTTGAAACATAAGGTGGCATACTGGTACCGCCACTATGGTCAAAAGAGCAAAAAGAGCTATTGCTATCCAGCCAGTACGGCCGGTAGCAGAGAAAAATCTTACAATAAATGGGGTGCGTGCGTTAGACATAGTTTTTAATCAGCAGTCCTGCCTTTTAAGGCAAATAATCCTTGTGGTCGTTTCTGAATAACGAGGATGATGATGGCTAGCACTATCACTTTCGCAAATACCGCGCCTAACCCACCCTCAACTAGTTTTGTAACAATTCCAATACCCATTGATGCCCATACGGTACCTGCAAGCTGACCTACGCCACCTAACACTACTGTCATAAAGCAATCAACGATATAACCCTGACCCATTTCCGGACCGACATTAGAAACTTGTGATAGTGCAACACCACCCAATCCTGCGATAGCTGCACCTAATGCAAATGCTACTGTATCTATTCGGGCGGTAGGAACCCCTACACAACCAGCCATAGTACGATTCTGTGTTACCGCACGGACAAATAAGCCAAGCCGTGTACGATTGAGCAACAACCAAACCAATACAAGTACTGCTACAGCAAACCCGATAATAATTAATCTATTCCAAGGAAGATTTACATTACTCATTACTTCCACGCTACCTGATAGCCATGCTGGATTAGCTATTTCTTGATTAAATGTACCAAACATTACTCGAACTGTTTGAATCAGAATTAACGAAATACCCCATGTAGTTAACAGTGTTTCAAGAGCACGGCCATAAAGCCATCGAATAACTGTGCGTTCCATTATTACACCTACCACAGCTGCACTAATAAATGCCATCGGTACGGCCGCAACTATATACCAGTCAAAATATTCAGCAAAATTATCACGGAAAAAATCATGCACAACAAAAGTTGCAAAGGCACCAATCATTAATAGCTCGCCATGAGCCATATTAATAATACCCATAACACCATATGTGATAGCTAGGCCAAGCGCAGCTAATAAAAGAATACTTCCAAGGCTTAATCCAGTAAAAACACGGGTGACTGTCTCACCTATTAATATTTTTTGCTCCAGTGATGCTAATGATTCTTCTGCAGCTGCACGTACTGAGCTATCTGCTTCATTAGCAGGATCAGTCATTTCGGTAAGCTTTAATTTGATATCTGGATTATCACTCTCACCCAGATCTTTTACTGCACTCAGCCTTACTGCTGGATCAGTGCTCTTGACACCAATCATGGCCTTTACTAATGTTATTATTTCTTTGATCTCAGAGTCACTTTCTTTTGCCAAGACCCGATCCATGATGGGCAAGAACATTTCATCTGCCCCACCCGTATCTTCAATTTGCTTAGCTGCTTCAAGCCTAATTTCTTGATTCGGATCGAATAATTTCAATATAGACATGCTGGTATTTAATACAACACGTACTCGATTATTTGGGTAGACCTGATCCATATCTTCAGGTACAGGAGAAACCTCTTTACCTGAAGTGGCATCAAACGCCTTTTCTCCTTCCATGCGGATAAGAATCTCTCCGCTGTCACCCGCAATCATCAATCTATCTTCAGCTAGTGCTGTTAGTACTTGTACTGCTTCGGGGGTTGCCAGGAGAGTTAACTGTTTAATGGCATTTGTTTTTGCCTTGTTGCCATCCCCATTTAATTGATGGACTAACTCCGGATCTAGTGGGAAACCTTCAATAAGCTCTGCATTAACTGGCATAGAAAATATTGCCGCCAACCAAGGCAAAAGAATGGCTGTTCTTAAAATTTTTGTAGGTGAAAAAAACCTGAACTGTAATTTACAAAGCATGGAATTTATTATACCCAATGACTTTTTGGAAAGCCAATTATAAATAATTAAAATATCGAGTTATTTAAAATAAAATGATATGTTTTTTCTAAATGTTTTTTGGTCTTTTTTCAAGACCCTCGTTTTCTTCCTGATCATTTACTTAACAAGCATTTTCAGGGGATTCAGTAGAACACTTAATGCCAAATCCGAGACGGATAATATCAAGTACATTTTGATCGGTCAAGCCTAAAAATTACGGTAATTATAAAAATATTTGAACTATTAATTATTCTTTAGATCATAAGCAATATAAGACTTTGTTTTTCTTTGCGACATCTGATTTTTTTGGCAAAGCCTATTTACTAAAAAAATTAAAAATTATATTACACTGACTATAATTCAGCACGGTTATTTGTAATTTATGCTGCAGTTATTTTTGCTTATTTATAAATAACCCTACCTTATAATTTATAAGCCTACGCTGCATCATTATTGATATCCGCTTTTAATAATTAATAATTACACGAATAATTAAACCTTATATTTATATATGCTTAATTCGATAATTCTGCCGCTACGAAATATATCTTGGTAACAAAATGACCACCTGTGCAAATAAAGATTTTCTTTATCTTGCAAGAAAAATTCTTGCCTTATATCTTAACCAAGTTATTACATATATTCTTTTATTGTATGTCGCTAACTATTAAATTCAGCAAGAAATTTCTTTTCTTTATTTTCTAACGGCAAATTTACTTACCATAAAGAATAACTCCATAAGAATTTGCACAACAAAATACTTCTCTCCCAAACCCCCTATCGCTACTTACCTTAAAGCATTAGAATTAATACATATAACCTCTGTTCGCGCAGGAATTATCAGGGATAGTTTAGTTTCATTGATGAATCTGTTTGTTATGGAAGCAAGGCAGAATTCCAATATCGGCAATATTTTATTTATTCCTTTCTAATAAGAGCAAACTATTTAACTATCTGTTAATTTTGCTCCACAACCGCTTTAAATAAATTTTTAATACCTAGGCTAGCATTCTACTTGCAATCGCGCCAGGGACATTAGTTATCAAATAACCTTCTATTTTAAACAAAAAAAAACGCCCCAAGCTCTCACCGGAGGCGTTTTAATTTACTTCTTTACTTGCTTAAGGCTTTGTTGCGAAATTATCTCGCTTGTCATTGCCTGCAATATGTGGACTCCATGGAGCTGCCTTAACAGGACCCTTGGTCTTCCACACTACATTAAACTGGCCGTCAGCACGTACTTCCGCGACAAATACCGGTTTATGCAAGTGATGGTTTTTTTCATCCATCTTAATTTCAAAACCATTTGGCGCCTTGAAGGTTTGACCGCCTACTGCTGCAATCACCTTATCAACGTCAGTAGTTCCAGCTGCTTCTACAGCCTGCTTCCACATATGTATACCAATGTATGTAGCTTCCATAGGATCATTGGTTACAACGCTAGAAGGGTTTGGTAGTTTAGCTTTCTTAGCCCAATCCTTATACATCTTGATGAAGGCTTTGTTTTCTTTATTTTTGAGCGACTGGAAATAGTTCCATGAAGCTAGATGACCTACGAGAGGTTTGGTATCAACACCACGTAGTTCTTCTTCACCAACTGAGAAAGCAACTACTGGTACATCGGTAGCTTTCAGGCCAGCATTACCAAGCTCTTTATAGAAAGGAACGTTTGAATCACCATTGATGGTAGAAACTACCGCAGTCTTGCCACCCTGAGAGAATTTCTTAATGTTGGCAACAATAGTTTGATAATCACTATGACCGAATGGAGTGTAAGCTTCATCGATATCTTTTTCTGCAACACCCTTAGACTTCAAGAAAGCACGAAGGATCTTATTGGTGGTACGAGGATAAACATAATCGGTTCCAAGCAAGACCCAGCGTTTAGCAGCGCCACCATCTTCACTCATCAGGTACTCTACTGCCGGAATTGCTTGTTGGTTAGGTGCAGCACCGGTATAGAACACGTTATATTCTAGTTCTTCACCCTCATATTGCACTGGGTAAAATAAAAGGCCATTTAGCTCTTTAAATACTGGTAGAACTGATTTACGTGAAACTGATGTCCAGCAACCAAATACCACATCAACCTTATCCTGTCCCAATAGCTGACGGGCTTTTTCCGCAAATAGTGGCCAGTTTGAAGCAGGATCAACTACTACAGCTTCCAACTGTTTCCCTAATAGGCCGCCGTTAGCATTGATATCGGCGATGGTCATGAGTGCTGTTTCTTTTAATGCAGTTTCAGAAATAGCCATCGTACCTGATAGAGAGTGAAGAATCCCTACCTTAATGGTATCAGCAGCGTAAGCATTTGCACCCATCACGCTAAGTGATGCTGCAATTGCAAGTGATTTAATAAGATGACGTTGTTTCATAATAATTTACTCCTCCCTAAGAGTTTAAGTAGAACAAAAATACATGAATCTGTAACAAATTTCTACAACTGTAACTGCAAAAATTAATACATAAACCTGTAACAAAATTTACAACTGTAACTGCGAAAATTAATACATGAACCTGTAACAAAATTCTACAACTTATTTAGCAATGAATTGGTAAAGGGTTTTTTTTGCTATAAAACTTATAATTCAGATACCGCTTCATGGCACCCCTTAAAAACATCACAACCAAAACATACAACAAACAAATCACTCTGTCTATATTTTATTGAACTCTTACTTCTTTTTAATGTCTATTATTATATTTTTCAATGTAATCTATTGTTTTTTAGGATGTTTATCCTAAATTTAAGTGTGACTTCCTTCCTAACTTTGCATTATAGATTCAAATACACACCATAGACTATCTGAAGTATTTATTCTGACTACATGTTGTAGTCAGAGCGATATTCTTATGGCATTTATAAAGTTATTCTCCATGTCCTTCGTAAGAAAATATTGTATAACACGAGTTAATTGTTTAATTTAAATGCCTATTAATTTTATATGTTGCAACAACTTGGGAGGCTACTTGAAATATGATCTTAGTTTCTTTTTAGGATTGGAAATACAGGTTTGGGAGGCCTTAAAAACCGGTGACAAAAACACCAATTCCAATCTTCTTTCAGACGACTTCTTAGGGGTCTACGAAACTGGTTTAAGCTCTAAGAACGACCATTTAGAATTGCTCAAGAATGGTCCTATTATTTTGTGCTACAAAATAGGCCCATCACAGTTAATGCAACTTGGCCCAGAAACTGTAAGTTTGACTTACTCAGCAACCGCTACATTTTTAAAAAATGATAAGCAAAACACTGAGACCTTACTTTTTATTACTTCTATCTGGGCTCGCCGTTTAAATAAATGGGTAAATATTTTTAGCCAGGACACAAAAGGAAGTGCTCATTACTAATTTAAAATTTTTTTCTAGGTTGCACCACTTCTTATTTTAATTACGTCATTAATACTTTATGCCTCTAAATAAATATTGCCTCGTACCACTAGAATGATATTTTTTAATTTAGCACTCCATAGGCGAGCAATTAGAGCAAATCCTTTTAACTAAAACAATAATAACTACTTGATTTAATGGTGCCCGGAGCCGGAATCGAACCGGCATGGACGATTAAGTCCGAGGGATTTTAAGTCCCTTGTGTCTACCAATTTCACCATCCGGGCTATTGATTTGTTCGATTATTTGAGACTTTGTCCTTTTGCGCTACGATTAGAGTTTACAATAGGACAAAGTTATCACACAACCACATAAAAAATTCGACTACAATTCTAACATGTTAACAATTTACTGGTATGAATAAGCAAGTATTTTTAATCTTGATTGCACTAACATTGAATGGGTGCGCTGTCATTAAATGGAAGCATCCTACAAAAGGATATGGAAATATTTCAGCAATGTCTAACCCGAAGGGAAGCAATGAATTTATCCGTGAGTACAAAGATTGTGGGAAAATTGCAGACCGGCAAGTAAAAACGGAAAAAGAAAATAAGAAAAAGGCTAGATTAGCCAAAGGAAAAAAAACCGGGGCATATAATTATGGCAAACCTATTGACCCATGCCTTTCAGACAGAATCCGCATAAAATGTATGAAAAACAAGTATGGCTGGATAATAGAAAATACACATGTGGGTCACTAATTTTATGTCTCTGTATATATTAAAAAATAACAATACGTTATACCTGTGACAAAATACGGAGAAAATAACTCTATGCACAATACTCTCAGAATCACCTTAATTTGCTCTGCTTCTATCATGTTCCTTATAGGCTGCTCTACAACTCAAAGAACCACACAATCTAAAAGAACAGCAGTCGAGCAATTACTCATTTCAGAATCAATTATCCGCAGTTTGCCAAAAAAACCTAATGAGCCACTACCAATTCCTTCTGGCTCCACGGTTACCCTAAATACTTCTGGGCATAAAGACAGACCTGATTTAACTCCAGATCATGACCTTCTACAAGAAATAGTAGGCGGCTGGCTAGGACAGCAAGGATACCTGATACAAAAAAATAAAGAGGGTGTAAAATATCGAGTCGATATAATCGTAGGTGCAATAGGTACTGAGGAAAATTCGACCTTTGTGGGCCTACCCCCAGTTAACAGCCAAATCATCCCCTTTTCCCTACCTGAGCTAGCTATTTATAAATCGAAGAATCAGACCGGGTATGTGAAATTTAATATGAATTTTTTTGAAGTGTCGACTGGTAAATTTGTAGGGTCTAGCTCTCATTTTATAGCCGACTCGTATCATAACTATCATACGCTTATTCTTTTACTATCTTTTTCCTCAACAAACCTTATGTCGCCTCCACAGCTCGGTTTTTTTCACAGACTTTTCAATACTGGCAGCACAAAACCTGAATAAAACTCATTTTTAATTGGGGAAAATTAGAATGACTTTGCCATCCAATTTGATAAACACAAACTACCCATTCAGTATCTAGGCAGTGTTAGATTTAGTAGGGTTCTGTTACGGCATAAATCTTTGTCATCTACAAAACGGTATGCTCATTTTGCAAACAAACAAAAACAAGACGCTGTGGGCAAATTTTTTGGATAATAGGCTACTTAGCTGCTACACGATATAACAACTCCCCCGTAGAACCTTCTTAAACTATTATAAATAGTGGAGGCGAGGAGCGGAATCGAACCGCTGTACACGGCTTTGCAGGCCGCTGCATAACCACTCTGCCACCCCGCCGCTTTTATACAATCGGGAAATTAAAAATACTACTCTCATATCTCAACAACCCAGGAGGGAAATTGGAGCGGGAAACGAGGCTCGAACTCGCGACCCCAACCTTGGCAAGGTTGTGCTCTACCAACTGAGCTATTCCCGCAAATAAGATATTTTCAAGCTAAAAAAATAGCCTGGAAACGAATCAAGCATTATAAAGAGACACCTACTTTTGTCAAGAAAAGACAAGTAAAATCGAGATGTTAAAAAAATTTCAAGTCTGCTTTAATACTACTGGAATTGCAGCTCTTAGATAGCATACCATTGACCACAGTGTTAAAAAAGCAGCCAAATAAATCAACCATGTACCGATTACCTGAGAATCAAGACTTGCCCCTATTTTTCCATGATATAAAAGCAATGGTATTGCCGCCATTTGCGATACAGTTTTTATTTTTCCTAGAAAAGAAACTCTTATACTTTTACCTATTTGGGCCATCCACTCGCGTAAAGCTGAAATAGTAATCTCACGGCCAATTATAATCAGGGCAATAACTGCATCAATTCTTCCTAGATCCACCAGAACAATTAGTGCTGCTGCAACCATCAACTTATCTGCAACGGGATCAAGGAATGCTCCAAATGCTGATGTCTGATTCAGCACTCTTGCAAGGTAACCATCTAGCCAATCAGTAATGGCAGCGCCAGTAAAAACAATAGCAGCAAACAAATTCTGATCAGAATAAGACAACCATTCTGGAGGAGAATAGAGAATCCCTACAAACAAAGGAATAGCAAGTATCCGCATCAAAGTAAGCAGGTTGGGTAAATTAAGTACCATAAATTAAATCTTCAATTAAACTAGATATAAATAAAAAACAACTGATAAAAGTCAATGCAATTCTTTATAGATTTTTTCAGCTAACGTATGACTAATTCCCTCTACTTGTTCCAATTCTGCAATACTTGCGGCCAAGACGCCTTTTAATCCCCCAAACTGTATCAACAGATTTTGACGACGCTTGTTACCAACCCCATCAATCTCAGTTAAATATGATTGTATTCTGGATTTATTACGTCTAGCACGGTGGCCCTGAATCGCAAAACGGTGAGCCTCATCACGAATTTGTTGAACTAGATGCAAGCCCAAATTATCTTTAGGCAATTGTAGCGGTTTTTTGGTCCCGAAAAAAATCAATTTCTCCAAACCAGACTTGCGCTCTTTACCTTTTGATACTCCAACCAATGTTACAAAATCTAATCCGAGCTCCACCAGTGCATCCCTTGCAACTTTAACCTGCCCCTTGCCACCGTCAATGAGAATTAAATCAGGGATTTTACCATCTCCCTCAGTAGCCTTATGATAACGCCTTGAAAGAACATCACGCATAGCAGCATAATCATCCCCTGGTGTAATGCCATCAATATTATATCGACGGTACTCATCATTTCGCATTGAAAAATTATCATAGACCACGCAGGATGCAACTGTAGCTTCCCCTTGAGTGTGACTTATATCAAAGCATTCAATACGAGTAAGATTCTCAATTCCCAGGATATGCTGTAGTAATTGCAGCCGCTCTTCCTGGTTAATTAGCATACTTAACTGTCGATCCAACCCTTGATATGCATTTTTTATTGCCATATCAAGCCATACTCGTCGCTCACTCTTTGGATTAACATTGATGCTAACTTTATGCCCAGACTGCTCAGCGAGTGAAATTTGTAAGGCCTCTCTATTAATCTTCTCGCTTACAATAATAAAGGGTGGGATAGCATGATTTAGATAATGTTGAGATAAAAATGCTTCTAACGCTTCTGATAATTCATAGCCATCTGCATTTTTAGGAAAAAAGTTTTTGTCTCCTAAGTGGCGCCCTCCTCTTACCATAGCTAAATTAACGCAAATTTTTCCACCATTAGGTTCCGTAACACATGCCACGACATCCGCATCTAAAGCTTTCCCATTATCTACAAACTGCTTCTCTCGAACTCTTCGTAAAGTTTGAATTTGATCTCGAAATAAGGCCGCTGATTCATAATTTAATGCATTAGCGGCGATCTGCATTTTCTGAGCAAGACTTTCAAGCACCTTAGTTTGGTTCCCTTTTAGGAATAATTCGGCATTTTTTATATCCCCAAGATAGGCTTGATCTGTAATCAAATTAACACATGGTCCACTACAACGCCTGATCTGATACAACAGGCATGGACGTGTGCGGTTATTAAACACGCTATCTTCACAAGTTCGAATACGAAATACTTTTTGTAATAGCTGGATGCTCTCTCTTACTACTCCTGCATTTGGAAAAGGCCCAAAATATATACTTTGCTTATCAAGTACTCCTCGATGGAAAACAAGCCGAGGAAAAGAATGCTTTGTGAAAACAAGATATGGATATGATTTATCATCCCTAAATAGTATGTTATACCTAGGAGTTAGAGCCTTTATTAAATTATTCTCTAATAGAAGCGCTTCAGATTCAGAGCGTGTAATAGTAGTTTCTATTCCCGTTACTTGGGATACCATTAAATGTGTTCTGGGAGCTAGATTTGTTTTTTGAAAGTAGGAGGAAACACGCTTCTTCAAGTTAATTGCCTTACCAACATAAATTACCTGATCAGCCGAATTTAACATACGATAAACACCTGGCTGCGAAGGTAAATTTGAGCAAATAGCTTTGGCATTAAAAACAGAACACGCCGACAAAACAGATACTCCCCTTTAATTACTCTTTCTTTCCCAACAGCTCCCCTCCGACAGCCCAATTCTCGCGAGGTAGTTCATCAAAAGAAATATAAATAGATGATTTTGGTTTAAGTACAACACGCTCGAGTGTGTCAGTGACCTCTGCGGCTATTTGTTTCCTCTGCTCATCGCTAAGAGTTCCTGCAATGCGAATATTTACATATGGCATAATTTTTTATCCTTTAGTTTTTACCCGAAGCGATAAGTTAGTTCTTATTATTTTAAATACCTGCTCAAACATATCTGTAGTCAGGCGTTTAGTCTGCGTATTGTAACGACTACAATGGTAGCTGTCATATAGAGTAAGATTATTTGGCAATTGATGAATAGATCCATGCCCAAAAGGATAGTCTTTAAACCTCAGTCCTAGCGCCATAATAACGGCCCGATGCGCTACAGTTCCTAAAGCAAGCAGCGCCACTCCCCTGCCTGCCAGAAAACTTGCAATCTCTCCAGAAAGATACCCATTGCAATTTTTAATTTCATTGGAATCTGGCTTATTTTCTGGAGGCAAACATTTGACTGCGTTGGTAATACGGCACCCGATAAGCTCCAACCCATCATTCATTGATATGGATTTCTCATGATTAGAGAATCCATATTTGTATAAAGTTTGATACAACAAAACTCCTGCAAAATCTCCAGTAAACGGCCTGCCAGTCCGGTTCGCCCCATGCATCCCAGGAGCTAATCCAATTATAAGAAGCTTAGCAGAAATATCACCGAAATCTGGGACCGGCCTTGCATGATAATTTGGGTAATTAGTTTTTACTTCATTGAGATAATTTACTAACCGCTGACATTTATGACAGTTTATTGAGAATTTATCATGCATAGGACTATTGCTTACCAAAGACTATAACGGCCAATTAAATAGATAATGGAACTAATAACGAAGACTCTAGTAGAACATCAATTCCCGCTGTCGGCATAATAGCTTTAGCAGGAATATTGCTACCTCTACGCCACTTAGCTACTACCCTATGCTTTGATTCACCACTAACTAAAAATATAACCTGCCGGGAACGACTTAAACGTGCTGCACTCATAGATACTCTATGTTCTGGAGCTTTTGGTGCAGTAAATACCGCCAATGTGTCTGATGAACCAACCTCACTCCCCCACTCATGTCCGGGAAATAGGCTTGCCGTATGACCATCTTCACCAAGTCCCAAAAAGGTTAAATCAAATTCTCCAACCGACCTCAAAGTGCTAGCGTATTCATATGCAGCAAGGCTTGCGCCAAGCCCAACTGGAATTTCATATAATTGATTCCTAGGAATTGGCACATGATCAAGCCATGCCTCTCCAGCCATTCTTGAGTTGAGATTTTGATCTCCAGCTAATAAACAACGTTCATCGCTGAAATAAATATGCCAAGCTGACCAATTTGTATGGATAAAACGTAATTGTTGATAAATCTTACGAGGGGTATCTCCACCGGAGAGTACAAAATGAAACTCACCTCGCTGTCTAATTGATTTGGTTGCATTATCAAGAATTGCGTTAAATGCTACTTGATTCAGCTCAGATTGATCATCAACTGTGTTCCATCTATAGCTTACCAAATTAGTAGAATTCATTGTATCCATAGATTTTCACATTTTTTATATTAAATTTACATCTTATCCTTCCACTCACGGATAGCTGTAAATACGCTAACAGGATCCGTTAAAGGCTTGCCAGCATAATTACTGGCACTACGGATAACCTCTGGCTGGTTACAACGTAGAAATGGATTACAAGCTTTCTCCTTTGCAATAGTTGAAGGTAGAGTAGGCAGATCTGATTTCCGTTGTTTCTCTGCCAAAATTTGTAGTTGTGTTATCGCTTGATTCTCTGGCTCAACTAATCTAGCAAAATTTATATTAGCAAGTGTATATTCATGACCACAATAAACCACAGTTTCATCGGGCAGTTTTGCCAGTTTGTTTAATGAAATATACATTTGTTGCGCTGTTCCTTCGAATAATCTCCCGCAACCACATGAAAATAGAGTATCTCCACAAAATAGTAAGTTTGCGCCATAATAAGCAATGTGCCCCGCTGTGTGGCCAGGAATGTCAAGGATACTAAGTCTAAGTGATAGTTCGGGCAAGTAGACGCTGTCTCCTTCTTTTAAACAGTGAGTAACTGTAGAAATTAACTCACTTCCAGGGCCATATACTGGCACTTGAAATTGTTGTAGTAATTTTAGATTACCACCAACGTGGTCAATATGATGATGAGTGTTTAGTATGGCGATAATCTTTAGTTTTTTTTGTTCCAGAAAATCTAATACTGGTTTGGCTTCCCCTGGATCAACTACAACAGCATAGTATTGATCATGAATAACCCAAATATAATTATCAGTAAATGCACTAACTGGAACAATATTAAACATAGTTTTTTAAATGCAATTTAAATTTATTTAAAACAAAAAGAGCCTTGCAAAGGATATAGCAACGCTCTTACCTTATTCGCAACATAAGGACATTATATATGTCAATACAGAATCAACAAGAGTGGCTTGAAACTTGTCTTGGACAATATCTCCTAGAAAGAGAACAGCGCTATTTTGACCAAGAAGTAATGGATATATTTGGCTACAACGCTTTACAAATTGGCTTCTCACAGCATAATTTTCTTCGTACAAGCCGAATGACTTTTCAGTTTTGTGCAGATACAGAGAAAGGAGCCACACTTTTAGCAAATGCAGATTTTCTGCCAATTGAGAGTAACAGTATAGACCTTGTTCTTCTTCCACATATTCTCGAATTCAGCTCAAACCCACATCAAATACTACGAGAAGTGCAGCGCGTATTAGTAGCAGAAGGTCAGGTGATTATCTGTGGTTTTAATCCTTTAAGTCTCTGGGGTTCGCGTAAATGGTTTGGCGCTTCAAGGCATAGCTTTCCCTGGAATGGAAACTTCATAGCATTACCACGCCTAAAAGATTGGCTAACTCTTTTGGATTTTGAGATGACTGCCGGCAAGCTATCTTGTTATGCACCGCCAATTAATCAAGAAAAATGGTTACGAAGATTTAATTTTATGGAGTTCACCGGGGATCGTTGGTGGCCGATCTCTGGTGGCGTATATTTTTTACAAGCTATTAAGCGAGTTCATGGCATCCATGTCATTAAACCTGCTTGGAAGGACGTACTAAAATCCAAACGTAGAATGTCTCCGGTTGCTAATAAAATAAACGACAATATAACCAAAAAAAAAACCTAAACTATCTTCACGCACGTAATCTAATATGAGAAATAAAAAGTGAACAATGCAGATACAAACAATATATCTGATGTAGTGCAAATTTTTACTGATGGTGCCTGTAAAGGAAACCCTGGAATTGGTGGTTGGGGTGCTTTAATGCAATATAATGGAAAAACGCGAAAGCTATATGGGGGTGTGAGGCTCACAACTAATAACAGGATGGAGTTACTTGCAGTGATACGTGCCCTAGAAGCTTTAAAACGTCCGTGTAAAGTACATTTACATACAGATTCAACATATGTACAAAAGGGTATAAGTGAATGGATACACCTATGGAAAAAACAAAATTGGCGCACCTCAAATAAGAAAGAAGTAAAAAATAATGATTTATGGAAACAACTTGATCAACTAGCGCAGCCACACCAAATAGAGTGGCTCTGGGTTCGTGGTCATTCTGGTCACGAGGGTAATGAACAGGCAGATAAACTTGCAAATCAAGGTGTAGAATCAATTATTGATGAGTAGAAATGAAACTCTAAATAAGAATTTGGAGCTTATCAAAAATTATTTTATTAATCATTTTTACTACATTCTATAGCTATTAGAATCAGAAATTCTTATGAGACAAATTTTTCTTGACACAGAAACTACTGGCCTTGAATCTAAATTAGGGCACCGTATTATTGAAATAGCAGCAGTAGAAATGATTAATAGGACGCTGACAGGGCGACGGTTCCACAACTATCTAAACCCAGACAGAAAGGTTGAAGCAGGTGCATTACAAATACACGGACTAACTGACGATTTTCTTCAGGACAAACAGAAATTTTTTGACATAACCAATGAATTACTTGAGTTTATTGATGGCGCGGAATTAATTATGCACAATGCGCCATTTGATGTTGGTTTTCTTAATAATGAATTAGGTTTGGTAAAATTAAAGCCATTAGAAAATTATTGTCATTCAATTACTGATACGCTAAAAATGGCAAAAAAACTACATCCCGGAAAAAGAAATAATCTCAATGCCCTTTGTGAACGCTATCAAATAAATAATTCCAAGCGTGTTCTACATGGGGCTTTACTTGATGCCGAGTTATTGGCTGAAGTATACCTCGCGATTACACGTGGACAAGAAAGCTTAGTAATGGAAATATCTTTCCCTCAATCTGATATAAACATTAGCCCACAGGATATAGAGTTAATTTCTCTGCCGGCTAGTAAAGAAGAATTGGAATTACATACAGAACAGCTCGAATTGATAGACCATGAAAGCAAAGAGGTCTGTTTATGGAAAAATGTTGAGGAAATCACAACAAAATGACTAATGTAATTAATGCCCATTCACTTCATACTACTTATATGAGTTATTCTAACTTTAAATAAACTACTGTCCATATCATATATTTCAAGATTCTCAGAAAATAATTTAGTAAAAATAATATACGAAACAGTAAGTGGCACAGCAATCTAGCCAACTTATTGACGGAGAATCACGTAAAATGGAAGTCTTTTCAACTAGCGGCAATTTATATTCAATATGATCCGTACTCGTTTCGCTCCCAGTCCCACTGGCTATCTTCATATCGGTGGCGCTCGTACTGCACTATTCTCCTGGGCTTACGCCCGCAAGCATGGCGGTAAATTTATATTAAGAATTGAAGATACAGACCTTGAGCGTTCTACCAAACAATCTACACAGGCAATTCTTGATAGTATGGCTTGGCTAGGGCTTGATTATGATGAAGGACCTTTTTATCAAATGCAGAGATTAGATCGGTACCATGATGCCGCAGAACAACTACTACGTTCAGGAAATGCGTACTACTGCTATGCCACCAAAGAAGAATTGGCTATTTTGCGTGACCAGCAACGTGCTGCTGGTCTCAAGCCAAGATACGATGGTCGCTGGCGTGACTCTAAAAAAACACCGCCAGTAGGGATAAAACCAGTAATACGCTTCAAAAATCCTATGAGTGGTGGTGTGGCCTTCAATGATTTAGTAAAAGGCCCGATCATCATAGATAATAGCGAGCTAGATGATCTGGTGTTATTACGTGCTGATGGGGTTCCAACTTATAATTTTGGTGTAGTTTTAGACGACCTTGACATGAACATCAGTCATGTAATTCGTGGTGATGATCATGTTAATAATTCCCCGCGCCAAATAAATATACTTAAAGCACTTGGTGAACCGTTACCACAATATGCGCATGTTCCAACAATATTAGGGACCGATGGAGAACGTCTTTCCAAGCGACATGGAGCAGTATCAGTAATGCAGTACTGTGATCAAGGTTATTTACCTGAAGCTTTAATTAATTATTTAGTGCGACTTGGCTGGTCACATGGTGATGAAGAAATATTCAACCGAGACCAATTCATTAATTGGTTTGATCTGGCTTCTGTTAATCGCTCGCCGGCAAGGTTTGACTCAGAAAAGTTACGCTGGATCAACCAGCATTATCTTAAAACCGCTGATGATTCATCTTTAGTCAATCAAATCAAGCCATTGCTAGAGGAAAGAGGTTGCAATATTTTAGCCGGACCAGAGTTACAAAAGATAGTAGGCATCTTAAAAGAGAGAGTTATAACTACTAAAGAACTTGCTGATAAATCGGTAAGCTTCTATATGAGAATAGAGCCCACAATGGAAATTAAAGAACAATATTATAACCCTGAAATAAAGCCAGTAATGGAGAGTCTAATATCAAAATTTTCCAATATTTCTTGGGACAAAAAAACAATTCAGGACGAAATCAAGGGAGCGGCCACTCTTTATAATATGAAGTTCCCCAAAATAGCAATGCCATTAAGAGTCATGGTAACTGGCGAAACACAAACACCTTCTATAAATTTGGTGCTGGAACTACTTGGCAGAAAAGAGACGATTGAGCGCATGCGTAGCCAAATAGCAAGCTTTCCTACCTAAGCTCTCCTTTACTTTGGATCAACGCCTCAGTATAATTTGCCTTCTTTTCCTGGGGGTATAGCTCAGCTGGGAGAGCGCTTGCATGGCATGCAAGAGGTCAGCGGTTCGATCCCGCTTATCTCCACCAAAACTATACATGGATAAGTTATAATATGTATTTTGTCCCCATCGTCTAGAGGCCTAGGACACCACCCTTTCACGGTGGGTACAGGGGTTCGAATCCCCTTGGGGACGCCATTAAAATCAGGTGTCTGTTGTTATTAAGAATAAACAGGCAAGAATAAATCCCACAGTTTATTCCTCATATTCTATAACCTAATTGTAGCTATCATTTTACTAATCTGGATACTAGCTCGTTTATGCCTATATTTTATTAGAGAGTTGGCTTGTTATGTTTAGGACAGGCACAATCGGCAAGCTGCTGACAAAGTCTGAAATTCCACAGGTGCCCGGCTGCAACAAGGCTAGCACCAAGTACAGTCAACAGTTTTTCCCCAAATTCTCCAGTTGTCTCTTCACCTAATATTACCGCTATAACAAGTAATAACAAACCTGCGAACCCAACAATAAGCAACCAGTTTCGTTTATGCTTCTTGTATCCTAGGGTTAAAGCAAAAATGCTTACGGGTAGAACAGTTATTATGATTAAAGTATGAAATATTTCATTGTCCAGCTGCAAAACGATCATACTAGGAAGTATTATCAATAGAAGAGGGAGTGCCAGACAGTGGATAGCACAGATCAGTGATAGGCCAATAGCAAATTTATCTGTGACCATTTGCTCTCTTTCCATCAAATCCTATTCCTGTTTTGTTAAGCAACTTTCTATTTGAATCATCTATGACAAGATACAAACCAACTCAAGATCAGTTACCCTACTTTTTTTAATCGGTTTAAATGATTGTGTCATTTATATTTACATCAGACTTACAAATTAAGACTATGGGCAGACTCTTTACTAGCTAAAAGTGCTACCAAAATTTCCACCAATATTTCTTACCAGAATTCCAAGATATGCTATCAGAATTAGCAATACCTGAAGACTCTTGATTATTGGAGAAACTTTTCTGCATTACGCGCTCTGCGTCATCCCGCAAATCATACATTCCCAGTTTATCATAGGCATTTACCATAATTTCTAACGCTTTCTTAGTTGCGGGAGTCTGAGGATACTCATTAAGTGTAAATTGCGCACGATTTATTGCTGCTACATAAGCTCCTCTAGACATATAATAACGCGCAACAAAAATTTCTCCCATTGCTACTGTATTAAATAGAAAGTTCATGCGTTTTATAGAATCAGATCTATATGGACTATCAGGGAAACGGGTAACTAATTCCTTAAAGCTTTGAAATGACTGATTTGATGCTTTTGGGTCCCGCTCGCTCATTTTTTGATTTATCCAGTTTTTCATTACATACCCTGCCATTCCTTTTTCATCGTTAAAACTTGAAAGTCCCTTAATATAATATGCATAATCTACATTAGGATGATTTGGGTGTAATCTAATAAACCTATCGGCAGCTACAATTGCTGCTTCCTGATCATCTTCCTTATAGTGACAGTAAGCCACATAAAGCTGAGCTTGCTGCGCATAACGGCCATATGGATAACGTGCTTCCAGAGCTATAAAAAAACCAATTGCACTCTTCCAATCGGCATCTTCCATATCTTGTTTACCCGCATCATAGAATTGGGTTACAGTCCAGCCTTCGGTATTTTCTCCTTTTTTTGTTGTTTTTAACCACCCAAAAGCACAACCTGATAGTTGGAATACCAAGAATAAGATTAAACTACGAGAAATTATAGACATAATGGCTTCAATAACAGCTTAAAATGATTCTTTATATTATAACGCTAAATTTCTACAACCCATGTCAATAGAAGATATTCTTGAATTAGAAATTCCACAGGACTACGCTGGACTGCGACTTGATCAGGCTCTTGCGCAGCTACTGCCAACACATTCGCGTAATCGGATTCAGACATGGATCCTTGCAAAGAGAATAACTATAGACAATCTGAATGCGAACCCAAAAAGAACCGTATGGGGTGGTGAAAATATTAAAATAAGAATGGTAACGTACCACAATGAAACAACGAATATCGCAGAGCCTCTCGAGCTTAATATCGTTTATGAAGATCAGGCCATCCTGATCATTAACAAACCGGCAGGGATGGTAGTGCACCCAGGCAATGGGAATTGGCAAGGTACCATGCTAAACGGCTTGTTACACTATTCTTCAAAATTAGAAGAGGTGCCACGCGCTGGAATTGTCCACCGTCTTGATAAGAATACAAGCGGGTTATTAGTTGTAGCAAAAACACTTGAAGCACAAACTAATTTAGTTAGGCAACTACAGAACCGAACAATGAAGCGGGATTATGTAGCTCTAGTACATGGCTATGTTCAGTTTGACGGCCAAGTAAACTTACCTATTGGCAGACACCCAGTACAACGAGTAAAAATGGCAGTTAACAAGAAGGGTAAGGAAGCGCGTACCTATTACCGGGTAAAAGAAAAAATTAATGGCTATACTCTGATCCAATGTAGCCTTCATACCGGTCGTACTCATCAAATTCGTGTACACATGCTCTCCATTGGACACCCACTTGTGGGTGACCCTACTTATGGCACCAAACCGAAAAAATCCTCTCAAGAAATCAGGAAGTTAATTACAGATTTCCCAAGACAAGCATTGCATGCAAAATATCTAGAACTTATTCACCCAGATACTGGTCAGAAAGTAATGTGGGAGTCTGAATTGCCAAAAGACTTTGATGAGCTTCTACTAACGCTCCGCAAGGCGTCATAAGAATCCCTTTAAATTACCTACTATGAATGATTGGATCACCCCAAATTGGCCTGCCCCACTAAATGTACGAGCATTATTTACTACTCGTAGTGGTGGCATAAGCTCAGGCCCATACACAAATTTTAACTTAGGAAACCATGTTGGTGATAAGGAACATATAGTTCTTCAGAATCGCGCCAAGTTATATAAAGCTCTACCAAATGAACCAAGGTGGTTAGATCAAGTACATGGCTCAACACCAATATGGGTAGATAACAATACAAACTCTCTCAGGGGTGATGCAGCATTAAGCAAAAGCAAAAATATTGTCTGCGCAATACTTACTGCTGATTGTTTACCTGTATTTCTATGCGATGAAGCGGGAACAGCAGTAGGCATTGTTCACGCTGGGTGGCGTGGTTTGGCGGCAGGAGTAATTGAGGAAGCAGTAGCAGAAATGAGAAAAGGTTGCGTTCATATTATGGCTTACTTGGGACCAGCAATTGGCCCAAATTATTTCGAAATTGGGGAAAAAGTACGACATTCTTTTATCAAACAAGATAAGATATCTATACCTGCCTTTACCCCGTGCAATGGAGTTAATAGCAAAAAATGGCGTGCAGATATTTTTCTATTAGCGCGGCAGAGATTAGCAGTAGCAGGTGTAACTAAAATTTATAGCCATGAAGAATGCACTTATAGTAACCCAAATAAATTTTTCTCCTACCGACGCGATGGTGATACAGGAAGAATGGCAGGGTTAATTTGGCTTGAGAAATAACATTCTTAATTCTCCAAATATCTAATATGACAATCTGGTCATCAAGATACTCTCGTGATTTTTAGATTAGTTGAAAAATAAAATTCCTAAATGCAACTGAGTTGCATAAAATACGCGTATAATCACGGATTCTTTTATAGGCTGTTTCTATGACCACTTTCTCTTGGATTATTGCTGCAAGCCTTCTAGGGGGCTCATTAAGTGTAGCGTTTGCTGCGATGCTCACACTGAACACGCGTGCCTCTTGGGTGCAAATGCTGATTTCCTACGCAATTGGGGCACTTCTAGGCGCCGCATTCCTTAATGCACTGCCAGAAGCACTTGAGCTGTCTAAAAATCCAGATGAGATATCTGCCATTGTGTTATCTGGAATCCTGTTTTTCTTTATTTTAGAAAAACTGGTAATTTGGCGCCACTGCCATTTTGATGAATGTGAGGCTCATGAGCCAGCAAATAACATTAGTATTAATAGCGCTACAAATGATCATGATAGTGGTCGTAGCGGTATGATGGTTATGTTAGGTGACACATTTCATAATTTTGTTGACGGGATACTTATTGCCGCTGCATTTATGGTAGATGTACAACTAGGTATCGTCACATCTATAGCCATTATTGCCCATGAAATCCCTCAAGAGGCCGGCAATTTCCTAATCCTACTTAATTCCGGATACTCCCGGCAGAGGGCGCTGCTACTTAATCTATTATCCAGCATTGCTACACTGATTGGCGGTGTGATGGCTTATTTTATGCTACAAGACATGAATCACCTTATGCCATCACTTCTAGGGCTAGCAGCAGCCTGCATGATCTATGTGGCAATGTCAGATTTAATACCAGGCTTACATAAACGTCCAGAAATTCGTTCTACTATTCAGCAGGTTGTGCTAATTATTCTTGGAATAGCCTCTATTTGGCTAACTGGTAGTTTCTTCAACCACTAAGCAGCATTTGATTTCTTAGAAGATTTCTTAGAAGATTTCTTAGAAGATTTATTAGAAAAATTTCCCTTATAATCACGAACTGCAATTTCCCCATTTAGTGCAGCAAGGAGAATTTTATTTTTCCTTCTTCGTTTTTCACCCACGTACCATGAGAAACTAGTTATAGATCCTAGTACTATTAAAAAAATATCTAACAGGCTAACTCCACTAACAAAAATATCAGTTACCCCTTGAATAAAAGCAAAAACACCTAGCATAACAACCATGATCCAAAATCGATGCCCCCATTTTGATTCCTGGTGCTCGACACACCACTCATCAATACTGTCACGCAATGAAATAAGATCTACTTCCTTCATCGCAGTTAGCCTATCAGAGAGTGATTGATTAGCTAATTGCGCTGAAATAAGATCTGCGTCTTTCTGGGCTTTTAAATCCATTAGCGTTGGTGTCCTAATTTAATATAAGGTGGGTCTGACTTTACTTGACCCTCTCATATGGGTCAATATATTACATTAGTCGCCTATTTTTTAGGCCACTATTAAATAAACAATAATCTGTATCACAATAACTTGTATATATTCTTAGGCGGACGACATAATACTGCTTGATTACCACGCACAACAATTGGCCTCTGAATGAGGTCTGGATTCTCTACCATTATCTCAATTAATTCATCATCTGAGAGGTTTCTAGCAACTAGATTCATACTCTGTGCTAACGGCTCGTTACTGCGCAACATTTCATTCACTGATAGCCCCTTATCACGTAATTCACGCAACTGATCTCCTGTTAGAGGCACCTCATAATAATTAACACTTTCAAATTCCTCATTACTATCATTAAGAATATTAAGTGTAGCAATACACTTACTACATGTTGGCTTTTGAAAAATTATAATCTTCTCACTCATGAAAATTCCTCTTAAATTACATTTAATCTCTATTTTACGAATTAAAAATACCTATCCGGTAAAAAATAGAGGAAATAGATAGAGAAAACAACCTTAATAACATTATTACTATTATTGAGTGCTAATATATCAATCTAGGCTAGAATATGGATAATATTCTATTACAACTAATATTCAATTATTTACAACAATACCCTAGAGTGATTACGCGGCAATCACAAAAATTATCTCCTTGCTTACTACAGTTTCCGACGTAAATCATTAAGCCGCCCAAGCCCGAAATGAACAAATGTAAGTCCTGATAAAACGGGCGCAAATAAATTTAAAATCGGTATAAATTGAGCAAGGCCCGTTAACAAGCCTAGTCCCCATAGTGACGATTGATTAGCAGAAAAAAGCTCTCTCATTTCCTCATAACTGGCATGCTCGGCTAAGGCATCATAACGAAATAACCGCTGATTAAGATATGCTGCTGCAATAAATGGGATTATTGCCCCTATACCAACTAACCACAAGGGCACAGTCATTACCCATATAGCTATAAATACACAAATAGCAAAAAAAGCATTAAGTAAGTTTCCGCCAATACTACCGCCATTCTTACGTTCAAGCTGAGGATAATCACGTTCAGACACTATACGAATTAACATAGGCATCGCGAATAAAGCCGTAATTACCAGCGCCGTGATAAAAACCAATGGAATAAATAAAATTAAGTGTGCTATAGCTTGTATTGAATTTGCTATCCATTGTGGTTCAATTCCTTCAAGCCAGGTTTTAATACCAACCAATGTAAGACCGCTTGCGATCCAATCTGAGAAGACTTCCCAGAAGACTACGCCTAAAGTGAACCAGATAAGAGCTGCTATTACAATTGGCCATAAAACAATCCATAAGATTCGAAACTGGAATAAATCACAGAATGCTCTTGATAATGCCTCAATCATTGTGTTCATATATTTACCATAATAAAAATATTGATTACATTCAACAAGATAAATATTTAGCTCTTCTCTAAAAATATTATCATATTTAGAATATATAGAGCGCGTTCAGTTAATTCTGGTATTTAAAGTTAATATAGCTAGACGCTAATAATGATAGAACAATATACTGGCAGGAATGAAGCATAATATCTTTGCACGCCACCCAAAAAATTTAACGATCGATTGGGCCCAGCGTGTTGTTAACTTAAATTATCCTGGCATTACAGTTCTAAATATATCAACTGTTTCTGTAGATGTCGGAACCACAACAAGAATTCGTGTCCTAGTTGAGCTAGACAAGCCGGAGATTCTTCCTCAAAGATGGTTCATTAAACTGCCATCATTAGCTTGGAGAGCCCGGCTAATTACAGCCCTACCTAGGCTTCTTCATACTGAAGTACGTTTTTATAATGAATTAGCTTCGACTATTCCAATCAATGTGCCAGATTTTATAGCAGCACAAAGTAAGTTTGGAGCTGGCGCAACGCTGGTTCTTTCTGATATAGCAGAGTCTGGGGCATCTCCAGGCATGCCAAGTGATGCATTAACAGATATTGAAGCAAGTGAAGTTATCAAACAGCTTGCCAAGCTTCATGCTCATTTCTGGAATAAGGTACACAGCAATCAAACTTATCACTGGCTAGCAGGGCCGGTACGCCAATTAGAAGATCACTTAGGCACGGCATTATCAGTCCCGTTAATGAAAAGAGGATTAAATTTAGCCGGAGAACTTATCCCTTCTACACTACATTCTCCGGCTATTCGCTATGCACGAAACCGTCGCAAAGTAATGCGCTTCCTTTCTGGTTCGCCTAAAACACTAATTCATCATGACTGCCATCCTGGAAATTTATTTTGGAATAAATCTAAACCCGGCCTTCTTGACTGGCAGCTTATCCGTATTGGTGAAGGAATCAGTGACATTTCTTATTTTTTATCTATGGCTGTTAAACCTGAAATTAGACGCTTACATGAGGGCAACCTCTTAACTCTCTATAAGAATGAATTAATAAATAACGGGGTTCCCTCTTCTGAGGTTATAGATATGCAGCAACGATATCGTGCTCACCTTATCTATCCATTTGAAGCAATGATCGTAACTCTAGCCGTTGGTGGAATGATGAATCTAGAACATAATCGTGAGCTCCTGAGACGTACCATTGTGGCCATAGAAGATCATGATGTCTTTTCTGCCATCCCAATGTAAAATGCAAGAACTAGATAATTGAATCTTACCAGATCACCTTATTGCACCTTGAATTATGAGCATTAATATACTTAACACTCGGCTTGAAGCTATTAACGAGAAATGTGAAAAAAAAATTAAGCTAAAACTCTCTAAATTTTTTAATGATTTAGACTCAGATAACCCGGAATTCAATACCCCATCTCCTCAGATTATAGAATCATTATGGTTTGATCTTATAGCTGAAAAAGAACATAAATTTATCAGTGAAATAACATTGATTTTGAATAATCCTGATACCTATTTAAGTATAGAAGATACATCTAGCGTTGAAAAAACAATTAATGATGTTTTCTCTGACAGTCAGTATCTATTAAGAATGAGGGAGTTTTACAAACAGCTTGATGAGGCGAGCATAGCAAACGAAACAGCTATTAATTCGAGTGACAATAAAATAAATCTAATTGATTCTGCATATCAAGAAGGAGTTTCTAAGATACTACACAAAGCTAGAAATCAAGTCCTAGCTAAATTAGAGTTTTATAAGAAAAATGATCTTGGCATGATTGAAATATGGAAAAAATATTCAACGTTAAGCCCACTGGGAGCCATTAGTACTATTCTTTTATTATATTGCACCACCTTACTCATTTCCTGGATTATAAAAGGCGATACGTTTCAACAATACCTAGAACAATTTGGGTGGTGACTAGGGTTAGCTCTGGCGGGGGAAAGCTAATATTTTACGTGCTTAGCCACTCATCAATTTTCTGAAACAATTCATCCTGCAGGCAATATCCTCTATTAAGTACACTGTAACCTGCTGCATTCTGTACTGCTACGGTAGGAAAACTATTTACGCCCCATTGGCGCACCCTGTCAAAATGAATAGAAACTTTATTTTTGGCCTCGTCAGACTCAAATACCTGTAAATATGAGTCCATATCAACACCTATTTTACCAGCCAACTGCGCCAATATTATAGGGTTAGTCACGTCTTCCTGTTCTACATAAAAACTAAACTGTATTGATTCTAACAATGGAAACACCAAACTTGAGTTTATTAAAGACATAGCCACCACCCCTCGACATGATGGCTCAGTATCGTATATGAATCCTTCCGGCATCGCTCCCTCAAAAGAGAATGGTTGACCAGTCCTCTCATTTACAGCTTTCCAATGATTCAAAATCTCTGCCCGCTGTTCAGATGCCATTGCTAACTTCCCAGATCGCAATCCACCCATAACTAACTTAATTTTTAATTTTTCACTGTAATTAAGTCTAATTTCATTAATTGTAGGCGCAAATCCCCAGCACCATGAACACATAGGATCAGCAATATACCAAAGGATTTTTTCGTTCATTAGATGAGTTTATTATCTGTTCTAATTAATTCAGATAATAGTTGGTTAATTTACAAGACCAATAAATTTTGAAAGATCAGAATTATACTGCTAAAAAAAATAAAAATAATAAATTACAGCATATCTATATTACGAGGCGCGAGATGCTCTCTTTCGATCATGCTCCGATAAAAAACGCTTCCTTATTCGTATATTCTTAGGAGTAATTTCAACGAGCTCCTCATCAGAAATAAATTCAATTGCAGATTCTAATGTTAGCTGTATTGGCGGGGTCAAAGTAACCGCCTCATCAGTTCCAGAGGCGCGTATGTTAGTTAGCTGTTTTCCCTTAATAGGGTTCACTACCAGATCATTATCACGACTATGAATACCTATTACCATGCCTTTATACAGAGCATTACCAGGAATAACAAACATCCGCCCCCTATCCTGTAGCTTCCACAATGCAAAAGCCACTGCATCCCCTTGCTCACCAGAAATTAATACGCCATTTCTACGTGCAGGAATATCCGGTCGTGCTGGAGCATATTCATCAAATACATGACTCATAATACCTGTACCCCTCGTCATGGTCATGAAATCAGACTGAAAACCAATTAAGCCACGTGCAGGTATTCGATAATCAAGCCTTACACGCCCACGTCCATCTGGAACCATATCAAGTAGATCACCACGGCGCACACCAAGTGCCTCCATAGCCACACCTTGGTTGGCTTCATCTACATCTATCGTAAGCATCTCAAATGGCTCACACTTCACTCCATTAATTTCACGAAATACAACATGTGGACGAGATACTGCAAGTTCATATCCCTCACGCCGCATACTTTCAAGCAAAATTGTGAGATGTAATTCTCCACGACCAGAAACTAAAAAGACATCAGTTTCATCTGTATCTTCAAATCTCATGGCTACATTAGTAAGTAACTCTTTTTCCAACCTTTCTCGTACCTGTCTGCTGGTTACAAATTTACCCTCTTTTCCAGCAAAAGGTGATGTGTTCACCTGAAAATTCATAGTTAATGTAGGTTCATCAACCATTCGCATCGGCATTGCTTCAGGCTGATTAATATCAGCCAAAGTAGCACCAATACAAAGATCTTCAATGCCATTAACTAGTACTATATCCCCTACTGTAGCCTCATCTAGCTGCACCCGCTCTATACCACAAAACCCCAGCACCTGATTTACTCTAGCCTTCTTCGGGGTACTGTCTCCTGCCAATATCATTACTTCCTGCTTTGGTTTTAGAGTTCCTCGAGTAACGCGACCTATTCCAATACGACCAACAAAACTTGAATAATCTAACGCACTAATTTGTAACTGAAGAGGCTCATCTGCATTACCGACAGGAGCAGGAACGTGCTTAAGTACAATATCGAATAATGCACGCATATCGGTTTTTGGTTGATCCAGTTCTAACATAGCATAACCATCTAATGCCGAGGCATATATCACTGGGAAATCAAGCTGATCTTCAGTAGCACCTAGCTTATCAAACAAATCAAATGTAAAGTTCACCACCTTATCTGGACGCGCACCATCTCGGTCAATCTTATTGATTACAACAATCGGGTTCAAACCTAGCTCTAGAGCTTTCTTTGTAACAAAACGAGTTTGTGGCATTGGGCCTTCAACTGCATCAACCAATAATAAAACACCATCAACCATTGAAAGCACACGCTCTACCTCGCCACCAAAATCTGCGTGCCCCGGTGTATCCACAATATTAATATGAACTCCTTCGTAGTCCACTGCACAATTTTTGGATAGAATAGTAATGCCTCGCTCTCGCTCTATATCATTAGAGTCCATTACCCGTTCTGCAATATTTTGATGTGCGGCAAAAGAGCCAGCCTGATGGAGTAACTTGTCCACCAAAGTAGTTTTTCCATGATCAACATGAGCAATAATGGCTATGTTACGAATTGATCGAATCATATTTAATATCTCTACGCGTAAAGAGTAAAACCGAGCATTATAGCAGTTCTCCGATAAGAACGCTAACTCAACACCTCCTCTCAATTAAACACATCCATTACTATGATTCATGTATAATCCGCACATCGAGAAAAAATGATTATTCTCTTTTTTCGTAGTCATCGTTCCTTACCTCTCCTCGATTTTCAAGTACTCCTCGGAAATTGTGCATGCCCTACCATGGTTAGCAGCGATGTTATATATATGCTAGCAATACGTATGCGCACAAAATCTTGGCAAACACTCCTTGCTTGTGTATTGATTCTTAATGCTTGTGTATTAATTCTTATTTTAGGAAGCCATAGTGTCATTTGAAAATCTTAATCTACACCCTGATATAAATAGAGCTATTGTTGATTCAGGCTATACCACGCCAACACCAATTCAAGAACAAGCTATTCCAGAACTTCTAGCTGGTCACGATATAATGGCTTCGGCACAGACTGGGACTGGAAAAACTGCTGCATTTATGTTGCCTTCACTCCATCGCCTCGCCACTCCTTCCAAAATTAATTGTCGTGGCCCCCGCATACTAGTGTTAACACCAACACGTGAGCTTGCGCTTCAGGTATCAGAGGCTGCCAGCAAATATGGGAAATATATAAACCGCATTAAAGTTGTTAGCATTCTTGGTGGTATGCCTTATCCGCTACAAAACAAGCTATTGTCTCAGCCAGTAGATATCCTTGTGGCCACACCGGGTCGCTTGATTGATCATATCCAGCGAGGGCGAATAGATTTTTCTCGATTAGAAATGTTAGTTTTAGATGAAGCAGATCGTATGCTTGATATGGGCTTTATTGATGATGTTGAAAAAATTGCTAGATCCATACCAAACAGCCATCAAACCTTATTGTTCTCTGCTACTCTAGATAGTTCCATAACAAGAGTTGCGAACCGTCTATTAAAATCCCCAAAGAGAATCAAAATTGCAGCGCAACAAACAAAAATGGATAACATTGAGCAAAGACTGCATTATGTGGATGACATGTCGCACAAAAAGAAACTCCTAGAATATTTATTAAGTGACGCTGATTTGAAGCAGGCCATTGTATTTACTGCAACTAAAAGAGATGCTGATACACTCGCGGACAATCTCTCTGCTCAAGGTCATGTGGCTTCTGCATTACATGGTGATATGAATCAAAGAGAGAGAAATCGCACTCTTACTAAACTTCGGAATGGGAGGCTACGAATACTAGTTGCTACGGACGTGGCAGCTAGAGGCATTGACGTCGCTGGAATTACTCATGTGGTAAATTTTGATCTTCCAAAATTTGCTGAAGATTATGTTCATCGTATTGGGCGTACTGGCCGAGCAGGGGCGTCTGGAATAGCCGTTTCATTTGCTTCTACTAGTAAAGACGGGCCCCATCTAAAAAAGATTGAACGGTTCACGGGACACCGAATAACTTCTCATGTTATTCCTGGCCTAGAGCCAAGGAATAAGCCACGACCTGTTAGCAACAGAACATCAAGAACTACCCCCACAATTGCTCGTAAGCGTAACCGTAGTGCATCGTGGTCAGATAATAGCAATGGAAGGAGTTTTAGTAGCTCGAACAGAAATCGTTCTAATGAACGGACCTATTCACCATCGAATAATACCGACAGTAGGAATCCTAATGATGTAAATGGAAATCGACTGATTAATCGTAGTACTTCGTTGGAAAATAATGGTAACAGTAGAAATTTTAATAGTGCAAAAACAAATAATTACAATAGCCATCCTAATTCATGGACGAATAATAGTGGCAATAGAAACATCAGCAATCCTAATGGAAACCAATACAATAAATATAGCAACTCATCAACAGCAGATAGCAATAGAAAAAGATTTAATGACAGTGGCACTAATGAGCGTCGCAGTAGAAACCGAACTCGTTCATTTAGTAGTGCTAACAGAATAAACTCAGATAGAAATGGAAACTCCAATGCCAATGTAAAAATAAAATAACCCTACACCACACACTATAGAAGTGTAGCAGTTATAACTACCTAGCCATCTACTCAGGCTGATTGCGCATAAAATCAGCCGTTTGCTCAAATGCTAGCGTCAGACTTTTCCGTAACTGAATTTCTAATCCAATTTCCTCCATCGCTCTATTCATACAAGATAACCACTGATCACGCTCAGCTATCCCAATAGAGAATGGCAAATGTCGGGAACGTAATCGTGGCTCTCCATATTTCTCAATATATAAAGATGGACCACCAGTCCAGCCAGACAGAAACATAAATAGTTTGTCGCGTGAATTATTTAGATCTTCTGGGTGTAGTTTTCGTATACCAAAATAATCTGGATCTTCATCCATAAGATCATAAAAACAGTCTACAAGACGACGTAAGGCAATTTCGCCGCCTATTAATTTATACGCTTCTGAAAGATGCAATTGAATATCCTCTTAAATTTTATGCAGAAAATTTATTTCTTATAATGGCCTGCGATTTTGTAAAATACGTACGATCTGAAAGACTGCCAGCCCTACAAGTAAATGTTTAACTGAATGTCCGCTTATTATTTTCCCTAAACTATAAATTTCATGATCTAAAGTTTCTGCAAGTTTAGCAAAGGCATAAAGAATTATTACCACATAGATACCTGCTCCTCCTGTGTATCTTGAGAAATAATATTTTGAAAGAAAGATAATCGCCAGAATAGAATAAATCTGTACAACAATATAATAATTTAGATTACCCAAGCCAGACTTTTCACTCCAATCCCAATAAATGACACTTCCCACTCCGGATAAAATCAGAAAAGGTAAGGAGATAAAACCAATATTTGCATTAATACGCTCAATCAATACAGTAGAAAGTAACGCCACGATTCCAATCGCAATTGGAATCCTATCCCAAACTAACCGAGCATTATCTGGGGCCAAATGATAGTAAATTGAGGCAAGGCTTGCCATAATCACACTTAGAAATAAAATAAAATAAGGCCATCGTTCTGAGAATTTAATAAAAGTTATATGTAAAAGAAATTCTCGTGGCCGCAGTAACCATATAAGACCAATTAACCCAGGAAAGAAAATGAATATATTAGAAACAACATTAAAAAAATTTGGCATGCCAAAAAAAATCCGCTGATCTGCAAATTGATGATAATCAACTGACTGGGAAATAGGCGGCATGAATATTGGAATTAATACCATGCCTGCTGATAAAATTCCAAATATCCAATATTGACTCTGACACCTCATACGAATTCCCGCAGAAATTGATTGTTATCTGATTAAGATGTTGTTTTTAATATATTCGTAACTGCATCTTTTAAGCGCTCTACTAGAATGATTTCAATACCGGGAACCGGATGCTTGGGTTTATTGGCTTTAGGAATAATGGCTTGGGTGAATCCTAGTTTGGCCGCTTCTTTTAGTCTTTCCTGACCCCGCTGTACAGGGCGAACTTCCCCTGCTAATCCCACTTCACCAAATACAATTGTTTTTTTTGGTAATGGTCTATTTTTCAGTGAAGAAACCATAGCAAGCAGCACCGCTAAATCTGCACCTGGTTCAGTAATTTTTACTCCCCCCACAGCATTAACAAACACATCCTGATCAAAGCATGGAATCCCAACATGACGGTGTAATACTGCCAGCAGCATTGCAAGTCTATTCTGCTCCAACCCTACACTTAAACGTTTAGGACTTAATGCGTGTGACTTATCAATTAATGCCTGAATTTCAACTAATAACGGACGAGTCCCCTCTTGGGTCACCATCACACAGGATCCCGAAATTTCCTCTTCATGGCGGGCAAGAAATATTGCTGACGGATTGCTTACTTCGCGAAGTCCCTTCTCCGTCATTGCAAAAATACCTAATTCATTTATAGCACCAAACCTATTTTTAAAAGCACGAATCAAGCGAAAGCTAGATTGGGCATCACCTTCAAAGTAAAGTACAGTATCTACCATATGTTCAAGAACACGTGGCCCAGCAAGCGTACCTTCCTTAGTAACATGCCCTATTAAAATAATACAGGTTCCAGTCGCCTTAGCCATTCTCGTTAACTGAGAAGCACACTCACGCACCTGGGCAACAGACCCGGGAGCAGACTGCAATAAATCAGAATAAATTGTCTGAATAGAATCGATTACCGCAACATCAGGCCTGTTTTTAGCCAAAACCTCCTGAATTTTTTCGAGTTGTATCTCTGTCAACAAGTGTACATTTTTTGTAACAAGTGATAGTCGCTTAGCACGTAATGCAATTTGGCTAGCTGACTCTTCTCCGCTCACATACAGCACAAGCCGAGAATCAGACAAATAACTAAGTGCTTGCAATAATAAAGTAGACTTCCCTATTCCAGGGTCACCACCTAATAAAATTACGCCCCCATCAATTAAACCACCCCCTAATACTCGATCAAACTCTATTATTCCAGTTGAATATCTTGGCTCTTCTCCTACTTTTACTTTCTCAAGGTTTTGAACATTACTAACTGCATTAGCATGAGAGAAACGTGTAGAATTCTTTTCTGCTACAGTCTCCACAAGAGTATTCCATAAATGGCAATGTGGGCATTGGCCCTGCCACTTAAGAGTTTTACCGCCACACTCAGTACAAGAATAAATTGATTTTGATTTGGCCATTATAAAAATAATTAATCAGAATTTGGGTGCCAACTTACTATTAAACCCGAATCAGAAGCCCCAGCTTGAAAGGCACAATCAACACCAATACCTGGTACCCATACAAGATTCTCACCACTAAAAAGTAAAGGCAGTGACTCTCTCTCCCACCAAGGAAATGATGCCTCCTGAAGCAAGTTTTTAAGACTACGACGGGGTCGATTACAGTCTGGACGCATGCGCTCTCCTCCTAATCGAGAGCGGATAAAAATTGGTTCTTTTTTTAACTTTTGCAGATTAATTCCTTTCCCTTTCTCACGTATAAATCTAACTGCATCACCTTTATCAGTAATTTCTAATTTTTTTTCACCTTTCCATATGAATTTCCTTTCCTTATTTGGAGGTGTACTTATTTTTCCCACATAAACACTTCCCTTAAAGCAACGGACTTCGGTGTCTCCAAACGTAATATGTAATTTAGTATCTAAACGAGAAGAGAGTAATTGCCGCAGCATATCCTCTAGCTTAGCCGCACTAGGAAGAGAGGCACCACGCTGGGAAAGATCATATCGCAACAGATTTTTAGCACGTGGAAAACTTAATTTTCGCAATTTTTTAATTTGGATCTGATCCAAAACAAGACAATCTTCACTATCAAGCTTTGCAAGGTCATCCAACAGATAACTTGTTTCTGCCATATGCCGACTAGTGCGTAGAAAAATGTTGCGATAAGAAGGAAACTTTATTTCTAATAAAGGGAAAACTTTATGCCGCAAGTAATTCCTATCAAAAGATAGGTTATTATTACTCTCATCTATAATCCAACTCAATTTATAATTTTGAGCATAATCCTCAATCTCATTACGAGATACTTCAAGTAACGGCCTGAGAATCTGTGGCCCCAAACCAAAATCCTGCTCATCAATTTTTAATACTTGATTTCTAACTACAGGCATTGCACCCAGTCCTTTAGCGCCTGCACCCCTTAGCATCTGTAACAGCAAAGTTTCGGCCTGATCATCGAGATGTTGCGCTAATACTACATAGTCTGCTTTGATATTTTTAAACTCTTGATAACGTGCGTCGCGAGCGTTAGCTTCTAAGCTTGTACCCGATAATTTTTTTATCTTTAATTTGGCAGCCTCAATCGGGATGCTATTTCTACTGCACAAATCAAAACAAAATTTTTCCCATTTATTCGAGTTAGGACTAATGCCATGATTAACGTGGAAGGCTGTAAATTTAAATTTTAATTTAAAAGAAAGGGGAACAAGAATACTTAGTAAAACGACTGAGTCCAGCCCGCCACTTAACCCTAAAACCAAATGATCATCTTTCTGAATCTGCTCGTGTAATACATTTTCAACACGACTAGAAACGTTATTTAGTTGGAGATCCCTTGAATTTGCCATATTCCATTAGCCGCCTAGACCGCTTCTCTAGTAATTCTGTAAAGGCAATACTTTGTAATTGCTCAAGCGAGCCCTGTAATGAATTACTTACCAATTCCATGGTTGAAGAATAATCTCGGTGAGCACCACCGAGTGGCTCATCAATAATCTGATCAATGAGCCCCATGGTTTTTAGTCTTGAAGCAGTAATTCCCATAATTTTAGCAGCTTCTTCAGCTTTATCTGCGCTTTTCCATAGTATGGAAGCACAGCCCTCAGGAGAAATCACAGAATATGTTGAATATTGCAACATATTAACTACATCGCCTACTGCTACAGCAAGAGCCCCACCTGAGCCTCCTTCACCAATAATAGTACAAATCACAGGCACTTTCAGTTCCGATAATACAAAAAGGTTTCGGCCGATTGCTTCAGATTGCCCTCGCTCCTCTGCTCCAATACCTGGATATGCACCGGGGGTATCAATAAACGTTAGCAATGGAATAGAAAATTTTTCTGCTAGATGCATAAAACGTAAAGCCTTACGATAACCTTCCGGTTTGGGCATCCCAAAATTACGATAAATTTTTTCTTTGGTATCACGCCCCTTCTGGTGACCAATCACCATAACCGTCTGCCCATTAAAACGAGCCAAACCACCAATAATAGCAGGATCATCCGCGAAGCTCCGATCGCCATGCAATTCTTCAAAATTAGTAAATAGATGCTCTATATAATCCAATGTATAAGGGCGCTGTGGATGTCGCCCAACTTGTGATATTTGCCATGGAGTGAGTTTTTCATATATGTCTTTGAGAAGTGTTCTACTTTTCTTCTCAAGACGCTCAATTTCAGTTGAAATGTCCACATCAGAACCATTCTGAACAGAATGTAATTCTTCGATCTTTGCTTCAAGGTCAGCAATAGGTTGCTCAAATTCCAGAAAAATAGATTTCATAGATCATAAGACATAATTTTGAAGCCATCATGATACATGATTTATGCCTTTATCAGCAGTCATGTTTATTTGAGTCCATTAAGGTCTTAATAATAAAATCTAGAATAGGTACATACTATATAGAAAAGAAGCAGCACATAATTACAAAAAATAATGCCTTATTTCTCACTAAAATATCACTACAATTAGGTCTAATAATTTAATTATATTAAGAGAGTCTCGGAATTAGACATAAAACCATATAAAATGGCAGCTTTTTTACGTATGATTTTTGAAAGGTAAGGAAAAATTTTGATTAATACTGCCAATATCACCATGCAATTTGGTGCAAAGCCATTATTTGAAAATGTTTCAGTCAAATTTGGAGACGGTAATCGCTATGGCCTAATAGGTGCAAACGGCTGTGGGAAATCAACTTTTATGAAAATTCTTGGGGGTGATCTTGATCAAACCTCAGGGAATGTTAACGTTGATATAAACTCTCGCGTGGGAAAATTACGTCAAGACCAATTCGGTTTTGAAGACCGTGTGGTGCTAGATACCGTGATGATGGGTCATGATGAACTTTGGCTCGTAAAGGAAGAGCGTGATGCAATCTACGCAAATCCAGAAGCTGAAGAATCAGATTATATGCATGCTGCTGAGCTTGAAACTCGCTTTGGTGAACTTGATGGGTATTCAGCAGAGGCTCGGGCCGGAGAATTATTGCTAGGTGTTGGTATTCCACTATCTCAGCATCAGGGATTAATGAGTGAAGTTGCTCCTGGGCTAAAATTAAGAGTGCTACTTGCTCAAGCTTTATTCTCTAATCCAGAAATATTGTTATTAGATGAACCGACAAACAATCTTGATATTAATACTATTCGCTGGCTGGAAGACATAATCAATGCAAGTAAAAGTACCATTGTAATAATTTCACATGACCGACATTTCCTTAATAGTGTATGCACACATATGGCCGATCTAGATTATGGCGAAATTCGCGTTTATCCGGGCAACTATGATGCCTATATGACTGCCTCTACCCAGGTTAGAGAGCGCATGCTCTCAAACAATGCAAAAAAGAAGTCTCAGATTGCTGAATTACAATCATTTGTAAGCCGTTTTTCAGCTAATGCTTCAAAGGCAAGGCAAGCAACAAGCCGCGCCAAGCAAATAGAAAAAATAAAATTAGAAGATGTAAAACTATCCAGCCGTCAGTACCCATATATTCGCTTTGAAGTGGAAGATAAAGATAAACTATATCGATTGGCAGTATCCGTACAAAGCATTAGTAAACATTTTTCTGGCATGGAGAAACCACTATTCAAAAAATTTAGCATTAATATTGAGGCAGGTGAGAAGATTGCAATTATAGGGCCGAACGGTATTGGTAAAACTACACTATTAAGGTCTTTATCTAATGAACTTAAGCCAGATGCGGGAGAGATCAAGTGGGCAGAAAAAGCACGCCATAGCCATTTTACCCAGGACCATGCTAAAGACTTTGAAGTAAATGCCTCTCTTACTGAGTGGATGACTCAATGGAGGCAAATAACCGATGATGACCAGGCCGTACGTAGCGTATTAGGCAGACTGTTATTCTCAGGTGATGAGGTAGACAAATCAGTCAAAGTAATCTCAGGTGGTGAACAGGGGCGTATGCTATTTGGGAAAATTATGTTACAAAAATCAAATGTATTACTTATGGATGAACCAACCAACCACCTCGATATGGAATCTATTGAATCACTTAATTCAGCGTTAGAAAAATACACAGGAACGTTAATCTTTGTTTCTCATGATAGAGAGTTCGTATCTTCATTAGCAACTCGTATTATTGATATGAGGCCGGATGGGATCACTGATTTTAAAGGTAGTTATGAAGAATACTTAGTTGATCAGGGTGTAGAATAAATGTTCTCATTTTACTGATATTTAGACTAATTCTTCTTAAAAAAATTAGTCCTAGGTAGGTAATAATTTCACTTTCTTAGAAACTGCTATCCCCTACCCTCAATTTGGCGAGATGCAGGGCCTCCTGGTAATGATGCCAATCAAAATATGGCCCGGGATCTGTTTTCCGTTTCGGTGCGATATCTGAATGGCCGATGATATCTGCAATTGGATAAGCCTTATTTAACTCTATTGTAAGAGCAACTAAAGCTGTATATTGGCTATCAGTAAAGGGGGTCGTATCACTACCCTCCATCTCCACGCCTAAAGAAAAATCATTACAACATTCCTTCTCTCTCCAGCAAGACTTACCAGCATGCCAGGCACGCTTACCACAGGGAACAAACTGGATAATTTCACCACTTCGACGTACAAAAAAATGAGCAGATACTCTTAAGTCACGAATGATTTCATAATAGCTAGTACTTGGATTTGATTGGTTAGTAAACAGATCAATCACACCGTCTCCTTCAAATACATCTGGCGGCATACTGATGTTATGTATTACTAATAAGCTGATTTCATTTCCTGGTGGACGATTATCACAATTTGGCGAGGAAATAAATTGCACATCAGACAAATAACCTTCTTCATCAACCTTCATTAGGTGGCCTTTTTACTAGAGAATTAACGTAATTTAATCTGAAAATTTTAAATAAAATAATTTTATTTGGCCTAAACCATTTAATTTTATCCCCATAGGCCGAGAAATATATCAAAATCTATTTAAATTAAATTTATCCTAATTTATATTATAAAATATTAACGATAGCTGAAAATAAATGCGGGGAAATATTATCAGTCTCCGCTCTTCAAGGGAAAAATAACTAGCTCTATTCAGCATACTAAATACATTAAATTACTACCAAATATACCTCTAATTAACTTACAAGAACATAATGGCCTTTGCAAAAATTCTATATTGGATAACTACAATTATTGCTGTAATTTTTCTTTATGGAGGTTTTGTATATTTAATTATTAGTCCGATAGCCCCAAATCAGGAAACACTTGAAAATTGCATGCAACTATTTGGGGAGAAAGAATCTCCTTTTTCAATCCTATGTGGAAAGCAACATACTGAAATTGTACAACCAATCTTGTTGCATCTATTGCCTTATCTGCCCGCAGGACTAATTCTAGGGTTTAGTAGACTATTTAACATTAATTTATATATGCCAGCTAACGTCTATCCTAATCGTATTGTCATAGGACTATTTTGGGTAGGTGTAATTGCAGCCATACTCGCAATTACGTTAACGCTATGGATCTCACTATATCTTGTTGACAAACCACCCTTATTGATTTTTATACCAATGATTATTTTTTCTGGCTGGCTATTTTCTCCGATATTATTTCAATATTTACTTGCACCAAGAGAGACAGTTCGTCATATGAGTGCACTTAGAGCTGGATTAGCCCTAATGTTTATTACGCCAATATTATCTGAGAGCTATTATTTCTTAAATTCAACTATTGAAACACTGCTAATAAAATCAGTGATAATTAGTTAATTCGCCCGCATCTCAAGAAATATATTCAAAATGTAATTTAACAAAAATATTATTTACCTAACAGGTAATGCAATAAAGGTTCCATCATTCTGCTTAGTAAGTTCCCGCATTAAAATAGCAAATCTATCTGTTGTATATTGAGAAGGAAAACCAACAGCGTGAATCTTGGCTAAGCGCTTTCCATTCTTTTGAACCCTATTCTTCTTTGTAATATCGGCAATGACGCTATCATAAGAGCCACCGGTATAATCATCACCAAAGACGTAAATAGCGATTGTATGGCCTCTCTTTTTATATTTCCTCAAGGCTGTCAATACGCCCTCTACAGGGCTACTATTAGATGCGCTCTGCCATCCTTTAAATAACTTCATCACACTTTTACGTCGAAATGGAACATCGGGAATCCATTTCCCGCTATAACCCGCAAGAATAGCTTTGCCCTGGTCATCCAAAATCTGGAATCCTTTTGCTTGAGGGTGAATAGTTAAGATATTAATTATTTGCTGTGTAACACGATCCCAAATAGCCCTCATGCTGCCAGATGTATCAACTACAAAAATTACATAATCACTATCTACTGGGATGCCACCCACTTCTTCATCACGAGGAGTATTGCTAGTAGAGGGTGAAATTGATACTTTTTTTAGAGTAGATTGAACCAGAGAGAGTCCATCCAAATCCCCAGTCAGCTCTTTTTCTTCATTCTCTCTTGTACGCAGATTTTCTAAAGAAGCTTGCATTTTCCTACCTAAATTTCTACTATCTTCTAGCTTAATTTCATTCAGTTTTTTTCTCTGATCAATTTTTTTCGCTAAACTGCTTACCTGGGCTTTGAGCGCCAAGACCTGGCTCAACTGATCCTCAACTTGATCAACATTTAACTTAGGATCGTCTCTATCAGTATGAGAAATCAGTACCAGAAGAACTATAGCGCCGAACCCACAAGTTATAATATCTAGGAATGATAGGTTAAATATATCAAAATCTTTTTTCTTTATTTTCATGGCCAATTCACAGCAGGACTAATAACCAGACCACCTGTACTAGCTGCCCAACTCCAGTACTCATTTACAGCACTTGGATCACCTTCAATAGGCAACAAAATAACATTGACTTTGACCTCAGTAAGGCTAGCGTCTTTAACAGTCTGCCTAAATAACTTTACCCGACATTCACCTGAAATTGATTTAGAGCTTCCAAGTAGTGAACTGCACCCAGAAAAAGGATTTAAATGGGAATAATTTGATTCGCCAGTAGTAGGCAACCCATCTGTAATAATATAAATGTCAGTAGCGTTAAGTCTCGATACAGCTTGCAATCCTTTATGAAGATTAGTTGCACCAGCCGGGACAATGGAATCTAATTTTTCATAAAAACCATTAAGGATGCTATCAGTATTAACGCTAACCCATTCAGCTTTACCTAGAGAATGTATGGAATTATTAAAAGCAAGTACGCTTAACTGACTCACTTTAGGGGTCCGTGCAAGAAGCCAACGAACTATTTTTTTAGTTCGAAGCCACTTAGGTCCCTGTTTTTTATTTTGAATAGAACTATTCTTTCTCCTAACTATATTTAATAATTTCTCGTCGGTCATTGAAGCACTACTATCGATCAATACTGCAATCCGGCGACCTTCAACTTTTAGACCTATCAAATAATCCTCTTCACCGCCCCGGTCATCTTCTATAAGATCATCTTTGTTCGCTATTGGTCTTGTAGCAATGCTATTCTTCAGAGCAGTTAACTCTCCTCTTTTATTGTTAAGATTAGACTCTTTTTTTGAAAGCCTTTGTTTAATTTGTGCAAGTTTTTCTTTAAGTTTTCTTATTTTCTCAGTCTCAGACTGAGATGTATTGAGAAGTTGAACAAGTGTCTGCTGCAATTCTACCTGCTGCGATTCAAGCAACTGAATCTCAACAGTTAAATTGTTAGCCTCAGCATTAGAATCACTCACGTCATATTTGACTAGGATAAATACCAACACCATCGCGCCAAGTCCACATGACATTATGTCAAGGAATGCGAGATTAAACCCTTCTGATCGACGCCGCCTTTTCACAGATTAATTATTTATTTAATACGAGCAAGTAAATACTGATCACAATAGGATTGGATATCCACGAGCTGTCCATCCTGAAGGCGTTGCAATTGATGGAAAATAAACATGAGGAATATGCTAATTAACAAAGCCACGAGTGTTGAATTGAAAGCCACACCAAGACTATTTGTCATGCCAGCAATATCGCCTGCAAGCGCCTTGTCTGCTAGAGAAAGCGCTTCACCAATGCCGCGTACTGTTCCAATAAAACCGATTGATGGTACGGCCCAGATCAGATAACGAATCATCGAATTCTCAGCATCTTGGCGAATAGAAAGTGCTTCCACGCAACTTTCTATCGCATCAGATAAATTCTGTACATTCTTAGTTCCCGCATAACGCCACAAAGTAGTACGTAATGTCTGTATTAGAGGTGTTGAATTATGTGCAGCAGAGAGCTCCGTATCAAGCCTTTTAATAACCTCTTCAGCATCAAAATTTCCTCCTTTTATTTCTTCGACCATGTCAACTGTGTAAAGATATTTGCTTCGCAAAATATTGCGGCACTTGTTTAGAATAAGGAAACTGCCCCAGAGCATCAAAATGATACAGAGTTCCTGTTCATAATCTTTGATGACAATTATAAGGTCACGGGGTGCAGATTGGCCTGCTTGTCTTGCTGCTTCAAGTATCAGATCGGCTTCAGGACGAACATAACCGATATATGCAAGATGAACGAAAATAGCTGAAATAATCAGCACCATGAAACTTTTAATAACTTCAGACATATTAAATATCCACAGGAAAAGATGTAGGGGAATTTAGGCTAATAGTAGGCAAGACTGCATACACAGTTGCCACAGCAATAAAAAGAAACACCAATACTAGCGCCAATTGGGTAATTCTTTTATGTAATAATCTTTTCAGCTTACTCATTTTTTCCTCCATAAAGATAACGACCCACTCTAAATCCTACGTCGTCTCGCCCAGTAGTCAATCCTTCTCTAAATGAAGGTCGAAGTGCGGTAACTGAACCAGAGCGAAAATTGGCTCCTTTTACCACATGTGACAGCCCATTTTCTGCCCCTAATGGATTTTCTGAAGTTGTATCTTCTATTGGCGGCATAATTGAATAAATATCATGCACCCACTCACTAACATTACCAGCAATATCATAAAGACCAGATAGCTCTTTCTTAAAGCTACCCACAGGTGCAGCACTTACATAGCCATCATTATAATTAGGCACATAAAATTTCATTTGGCCTTTAGCACTTTCATCTGAAACATTTGCAACATTAGGAGGAATAACCATTTCATCTCCCCAAGAAAAAATAGTTTGTTTTGTTTTTCCTGCCTTGCGTGACAGCCATTCCCATTCTGCTTCACTAAGCAAACGATAACCATCAGTATTTCTATTAAATCCGTTCACTCTCTCATTAACAATTTTATAGAAAGGCTGGAGACCTTCATTCATGCTAAGCCAATTACAGAAAGATGCGGCCTCATTCCAATCAATCGAGGTTACAGGAACATCATCTGATCCTAAAGACTTTCTTAAACTTGGCTTAAATTTCCCATACTGGCCATTCGTTATCTCAAAAATACTAGCATAGAAGGATTTTGTTAATCTAATCTTCTTCTGAAATTCATTTGCACGCTGGCCTTTTTGGGAGCGCGGAGCACCCATTTTCATATACCCTGGATTTATAAATAATTTTAGCTTGATACCTTCCTTGTTAGTTAATTCTCTAGGTGACTCCTGTAATCGCGCCTGATATTCAGTTAGCAACTTTACTGATACTTTTTGTACGAACTTTCCTGTTGGGTTTATAGTTTTTAATAGTGATCGATGTCCCTTTTTTTTGAAGAGAATCTTCTGAGTTACCGCCGGAAGAGTAACGGTTACAGAATTTTTTCCATAATTTTTATTATTAATCCAGATCGTTGCAGGAGGCGAAGAAGAAATTATTACTTTTCCAAATTCTGGTTTTAGCTGAAAAGATATTTCCCTAGCCTTACCTGATGTAAGTTGAATTTTTTTGGTACTCGGGTAATAGCCTTGTTTCATATAAATAAATTGATGTTCCTCATTCGTGTTGAGGAAGAGCGGCCCCTTCGATAGACTACCATTTACAATAAGCCTTCCGCCTTTTGGAGTTAGTTTAGGAATAACTTTTGCCTTTATTCGTGCAAGCTGGTAATTACGTTTCACATTTGGCACAGTATGGGTAATCTCAAATTTATCGATTGAATCAACATAGTTGTCAGCTGTAACTCGCAAAGAATGCACACCACCATTCAGGTTACTTTCTAAAGGAGTCTTTCCAATCAGTTCCTCATTAAGGAAGACTTTAGCACCTTTAGGTCTAGTGAGAATATTGAGCCTGCCATTAATCGGTTGCAAATCAACATGCAACTCTGTCTTCTTCTGTCGTTTAATTTCAACCGTCAAATCTTTAGGTAGAAAAAAAGGATTGCTAATATTAATTGTATAGATTCCTGCCTCTAACTCCAGATCGAGCATAGCAGAGCGCGTCGTATCACGATTGTTGATCTTCCAAACAGTCTCTAACAAATTGTCCTTATCTCCCACTATACTTATAACCAGATGCCCAGGTAATTCAGCTAATTCAAGTGAGAAATTTTTACCTAAATAAGCTGAACCAATATTTTCTGTGGCATCTTTGAACCCAGGCGAAGATACATTAATAGTGGGATTTCCAGAGAGTGAGTACACTACATTTCCAATGTTAAAACTAAAATTATCTATTGCTCGTATTGTAGCCTGATCACTTGCTTCCAATGGCATAACTTCTATTCTTGTTCCACGAGAATGAATAATCAACACAACTATAAGTAAAATAATGCTTGTCACCACTAAACCAGAAAGAATATATATTCTTTTCTGCTTATTTTGGGCCTTGTCTAATTTATTATTAAATTGGCTCATCACAAATTATTTTGACAGAATAGCTCTGCTTATTATATGGAATTAAAACTTGCAATAATTTAGATTTAAAACCATTACGAGTTCCTTCGAAGGTGTAGTAACCTGGCTTCAACTCTATGATTTTATTATAAATAAACCCTAATTTCCCTATGCTGCGCACTTGAATATCAGTCTTATTATCAGACGTAACTATGACAGAAATAAGCTGATTAAATGTCGAGATCAGTTCATTAAGTTGTTTTATTTTTTTTCTAAGTCTAGAGCTATGTTTTGAGAAATGTGATGCATGCTTTAGAATTTTTTTTGTTTCCTTAAGAACGCCATTGTCTGTAAGGCGATAAGGGGATTTCTCATATTGAGCAAGAACTGACTGAAGCCTTAGAATTTCTTTAGCAAGCTTTATCCCTTTAATTGCCTCCTCATTACTAGGCATATTTTTTTTGGCTTTTTCAAATTTAGCCATTGCTCGTACCCAATTGTCCTCGCGAGTTGCCTGCTCTGCTTGCTTAAGTGCTTGCTCTGTTCTATAAGATTTTTCTTCTATTAATATCTGCTTCAGAAGAGCTTTTAGTTCCGGGCGCTCTGGATAAATTTTTTCTGCTTTCTGGTAGTGATACCTAGCTTTTTTCGTTTCATGATTCTCTATTTTAGAAAATCCTAATGAGATATGATTATCAAATTTATTGTTTCTAATCATTCTTTTTATTAATTCTAAACGCTCAGCTTCTACTGGTCGTTTAGAATTAATCTTTAGAATTTCCTCCAAAGAATTAGATTCATTTAACAGATTATTTTCTGCGCGAGCAATATTTGCCTTATTTAAAAACGGAAGAATCTGCTGAAGTTTTTCAATATTTTGCTGAAGCACTTGGGCTTTTGTAGATTGCGGGGCAACTACCAGAGCCTTTTCAATATAAAGCTTTGCCTCATGATAGAGATCATCTGAGAAAAATGAAGTGGCTTTTTCTATATTATCTTTAAATATTTTATCTGACTCATCAATAACTTCTATTGCTTTAGTCGTTAGTGACTTAATGCCAGCTAGCGCATTAAAATAATCACCATTACTAAAATAGAGCATCATATACTCTTCCTGCTCATTAAGTTCAAGTAAAGTCTTCTGATTCCAATCTTTCAAATTAGCTGCATAAAGACGGGGCTTCAACTCAGATTTGTATCTTTGAAATAGCTCTTTAAATTCCTCCCGAATTATTGATAGGTCTGATTCAGATATTTTTTTTATTTTAGATACTGAAGCAGTTGTATTTTTTGGTGTGGTAGATTCAAAATAAGGCAGGCTTAGTAGTATAAGAGCGCTTGCAACAATAATGATAAAAAAGCCAATTAATACTTGCAATATTAATTTAGATCTGCGCTGGCGTGCCTCTCCTAACTTTTTCTCAAGCACGTTATTTTTAATATCTATAATTGAACATCAGGAGTCTTTTCTTCAGAATAAATTTTTTGCAAGAAAATACGCCACTGCATAAATTGCTCCTTAGCATTACCAGTCAGCTCAACACTTTTTTTATTAAATGCAATAACCTTTGGGGCAAATTCAAGATCAACTGATTTTCCTAATTCATTTAGCGTGTCACGGTGTACATTTGCCTCCTCACTTGTTTTAAAACTTTGTCCAATTAACATAGCACCCCCCACTCCACCAGCAAGTAATCCTAATGTTGAGGCAGTCTGGGTGGCAGCTGAGTTAGAACCTGCGCCTGCAACTGCTGCCAAAACACCAAGCCCTATAAGTGCAGCACCGCCAACAGCCTGAGCTAGCGCTTTACGATTTGCAGAACGCTTTGCCTTAATTTCCAGCAGACTTTGACTCTGCCACATCAGATAACTATCATTCATTTTTGAGGAGAAAGAAGCATAGTTGTTTTGTAGGCCATCAATAAACAGCTGATCCCGAACTCTAATAGCTTTCACACGCCGAAACATCGGATCCTGGTTACTTGGTTTACTTACAAGATTGAATTGATCCTCTTCCAATTCGATATATTGCATAAATTTACTATCCGAAAAATTGGCTCCAAACCTAATATCAGATAGATAATGGAGATCTTCTAATTCTTTAGACTCATGATCATCTAGTTCCTCAATAATTTTAGCTGCTATTTTCTCAAACAGAGGGTCATAAGAGTCCTTCCCTTTATTCCTGTAATTCTTATGAAAAGCATCAGACACCTCATGGTCAAAAGATTCATCCAACCATCTTCGATTACTGATATCAATAACCTCTACAGCTACTTCAACCTCTTCACCATTTGATTCTTTAATCTGGCCAAGTATATATAAATCACCAGTAGCTGTTCTATCTGGGGTAACACGGATTGAGCCAAATTGTTCTGTCTCATCTAGCTTTTCTTTGAGTTTATAAGCAAAACGGTTAGCTTCCGCCCTTCGTATCTCCGGCCAGATATTTTCATCTTCATAATCTTGCTCTTGAGGTAGGCCCGGATCAAAAACTGGGATGATTACATCAAGCTTTGGATGAGGTTGAACCGAATTAGTTGCTTTTTGTTCAGAATATGATGAAGATAATGAAGGGCCAACACCTGTCGATAGCTTTGTATTATTAGTGGCACATCCTGAAAACAGGAACACTTGGAGACTACAGACAGTCACAATTAAACTGATATCAGATTTCTTAAAAAACATAATTTCTCTCTATTATTATTCGGTTAATCCTTTATATTTCCTATATTCATCCCATAGTAATTTTCTTTTTTTAGGGTCGCTTTCATTTTCAGCAGCACGTCGTATTTGGGCTGCGAGCGCGCTGTCATTATCTGCTGAAGGAATGTCATCAGGAAGCTTTCCGTTTGCAGTTGAAACGCTGCCCAGATAATTCCTATTTTTAATATCTGTAGTTTGCAAAGTCAAATTATTTTTTGATTCTTCTTGAACACTATCTTCAGCAGCAGGTAATTCGGTCCCGGACATAGCTGAATTAGCAACAGCCTCTCCTATATTCTTGCCATTTGAACTTTCAGCTGCCTCGTTAGCGCCACCAGAATTTTCGTTAGTATTATTAGTTTCTTTTTTCTTGATTTCTTGATAACACAATTTATATTTATTTAATGCCCTAGAAAAAGACTCATCCATTTTGTTAATACGTTCACCCTTAGTTAGAGTTGGATCATCTGAATAATCTATTTGTATATTTGTGCAATCAACTGCCAACTCAAGGCTTTCTTGAGTATATGCCGTTGAATGTAAAAAAAATATAGAAAATATAGCGAGGATAAATTTTCTCATGATCTCATAGATATTTGGCAACTAATTTTCTGTTTAATGGGCAGCCCTAGCCTCTCTTAATACTCAAAATCGACTGTCCCAATTACCTTTGACTTAGAATCAAAAAAAGCTTTCTTTTTTCCATTTAGTATAGTTGCCACCACCATAAATTCCTTAAATGTATCTAAATTCACTTTATTGAATCTAACATTTCCCTCTTTTTTAATTGAAAATTCACCATTATTTTTTTTAAAATTCCAACCCATTCTATAGTCTTCAATAATTTCTTTTGGCATCCTTTCCCCCTAATATTTTATTATTTAATGTAATTAGCATCACAAGATCATGTTAGGCTTTTAGCCTCTAATTGGCAAACAGATGAGCAGAATAATTTTGCCAGAAGTCCTTCTCTCCTATTTTAAGAGTGCTTCTTATCTAGAAGAGTTTATATCCTGATGAAGTGAAGCGTCTGTTAAATGATAAACGTTGATATTAGTCAAATATTCCTGAATCTTTTACTTCTTAATTTGGAACAGAGAATCTGAAAATGCTTGTAATTAAAAATGAGGCAGCTATTAGCTTCTATAAGAGAAAAAGACTGTAATTAAACCCAAGAAAAGACATTATTTATATTTACTTGCCTCATGTTTATCTGTCATGGCAAGGTATACCTCAGCACATAATTTTGCATCAATTATTGCACCATGCTTAACACGTTCGGAATTATCTACCTGATAACGCTCGCATAAGGAATCAAGTTTATTACTTTTACCAGGGTGTAATTTCCTAGCAATTCTCAGTGTGCAAATAATGGAACTACAGTATTCTTCTAAGGGGTGTAACCTTGCTAATCGCAATTCATAATTAATAAATCTAACATCAAACACAGCGTTATGCGCTATAAGCTCAGCTCCAGCAATAAACTCCAAGAACTCTTTAGAAATGTCTTGAAATTTAGGCTTATTTTGAAGAAATTGGGTAGTTAATCCGTGAACTGTTAATGCCATTGGTTCACTTTCACGCTCAGGGTTAAGGTAACAGTGAAAACGGTTTCCCGTTAATTTTCGATCAAGCATTTCTAGGGCGCCGATTTCAACAATACGGTTCTCGCCTCCCATGCCTGTGGTCTCTGTATCAAGAAAAACTTGGCGCATGAAAATTCCTAATTAATTTTTTCATGGCGCATTCTATCTTTTATTTCCCCTGCGGTATTCCCACGGTTTAATAGGCTTATTATCAGCCCACAACCCTTTTTTTGAGGCCCTAGCCTTATCCTGAATAGAATAGAGACTCTGATCTCTAACATACTTATCATATACCCACGCCATTCCACGTTTTACCTGTTCCTCGTTAGCATCAACTCCATCACATATAACTCTTGCAACAGTTCGCCCGTATCTATCTTTTGTTTGTGGTTTAATTTTTGCTTTTTTCTGAAGACACATATTAGATAGGGAAAGTTTGGAGCGACTACCAAAGGGCTGCCTCTTCTCCGGCGCGTCAATCTCAGAAAGCCTTATTTTCATCTTTTCACTGCCTTTACATAGGACTGTAAGAGTGTCTCCATCAGCCACACCAACAACTAAACACAATAGAATAGTGATCATTTATTTCAATCCAATTTCATTATGAATTCACCCTTCATTATATCCATATGGATTGCTAATATCCCCTAAATAATAGGAATTAAAATAGTTCATTTCAGTTTATTTTACTGATTTAATAACTCCATATTTGTGATTCAATCTATAAAACTGCTAATAATGATTCTCATCAATCATTAGTGGGAGTACTATTTGTGTAGAGCTATTTAAAAGGAGATTTAAATGAAAAAAATAATTTTATCTTTTTTATTACTGATCACATTTTCAAGCTCGAGCTTTTCTGCAGAAAAAGATTACAAAATGTGCAGCCTTGCTGGCTATTTTGATGGAGCTAAAAAAGAATTTATGTATGGAATAGCTATGCGCATTGTTATAGAGAAGAAATTGATGAATAAAGAAGGCACTAACGCAACAGACACTATATGTGAGGCCTTGTATGAGAAAGCTCAGGATACGGGAGTAGCTGACCTCAAAAGAGGAAAATATAAAATTAAATTTATTGATGAAGTTAAATTAGCAACTGAGGTAAACGTTTTTTCTAATAAGGTATATGACGTAATAATCTCTAGTATTAATTGGGAAAAATGATATGTTATCGCAAGTAGTTTATTTGAGAGTATGAGTTTATTACAGAGGAGTTATTATGATAAAAACCGCCGCCGAATTGATAGCTAAAGCTCAAACAATGATTAGCTGTCTTGATGTGTCATCCACCAAGACGTTATATGAGGGCTCTAAGAGTATTATTATTGACGTAAGAGAACCTGAAGATGCGGCCAGTTCCAAACTTAATGACTCTATAAATATCCCCCGTGGCTTAATTGAAATGAAAATATCAAGTATTTGTCCTAAACCAGATACGTTGATATTACTCCACTGTGCTGGTGGAGGCCGTGCCTCACTATCAGCTTTAACACTCCAAGAAATGGGTTATACCAATGTCCATGCAATTACGGCAAAGTTTGAGGACATAAAAGATGCTTTAGGATAAATAAATAATAATTATGCTTTTAAATCTAGATTCGCAATAAAGGGACAAAAATTTCTCTAAATTAAGTTTCAGATGTTCCTGAAACTAAAGTTTTTAATTCATTAGGAGTGTCCCAGTGGACTATATTTAGTGCCCACTCCGCAAATGAATCTAGATAAATCTCGGAATCTATATTTTCACTGTTTGTTGAAGCAACGCGGATGTTTCCCATAAAGAAAACGATTTCTATAAGCAACTTAAGGCGCCCTTGAAAATCGTCTCTTTCCTTATCCCGATGCGTCATCTTGTCTGGGTCAATACCGAGTGATAAGGCACATGCCTGTCCGATTGTGACAGTAGGCTTTTTCAGCCAGAGATCCCAATCAATATTACTCATACTTTCTTCTCTTAGACTAATATTATATGGGTTGGAATGTGGCATAACTAACTGTTAATGCCAAAATAATGGTTAATTAACAGCCAGTTATCCAGCTTAATTGGCGGAGAGAGAGGGATTCGAACCCTCGATAAGCTTATAAGGCCTATACTCCCTTAGCAGGGGAGCGCCTTCGACCACTCGGCCATCTCTCCTTATGAGGAAAGGCGAACAGAATAACGGTTTACAACATTCTGGTCAAACCGATACGCTGTCTTATTCTTATTTTAAGGTGCCTGATCTAGATCAAAAGCTTTATGAAGTATCCGGACTGCTAGTTCCATATATTTCTCATCCACAATTACAGAAATTTTTATTTCAGAAGTAGAAATCATCTGGATGTTGATACCCTCTTCTGCCAAAGAACGGAACATTTTACTAGCAATACCAACATATGAACGCATACCTACACCAACAATAGATACCTTCGCTATTTTATCGCCACCGACAACGTCTCGCGCGCCGATATCAGGTTGAACCTGATTTTTAAGCATATCCATTGTTCTTTCAAATTCATTCCGACTTACAGTAAACGAGAAATTTGTCATGCCGTCATTACCAATATTCTGGATTATCATATCCACGTCAATATTTGCATCGGCCACAGGACCAAGAATCTGGTAAGCAATGCCTGGCCGGTCTGGTACACCCAGAACAGTAATCTTGGCTTCATCACGGTTGAATGCAATACCTGAAATAATCGCATGTTCCATATTTTCATCTTCCTCAAAAGTAATCAGAGTACCTTCTCCCTCTTCTTCGAAACTTGAGAGCACCCTTAATTTCACCTTGTATTTACCTGCAAATTCGACGGATCGTATTTGAAGAATTTTAGATCCGAGACTTGCTAGCTCCATCATTTCTTCAAAAGTAATAGTCTTTAGCCGCCTTGCTTCTGGGACAACACGCGGGTCAGTGGTATAAACACCATCTACATCAGTGTATATCTGACACTCCTTAGCTTTAAGCGCTGCTGCCAACGCTACACCAGTCGTATCAGATCCACCGCGGCCTAATGTCGTAATATTGCCAAATTCATCCGCCCCCTGAAACCCAGCTACCACCACAATATACCCTGCATCTAAATCTGCCCGGATTCTACTCTCATCAATCTGGAGTATGCGCGCTTTGTTATGGGCAGCGTCTGTTAGTATCCTTACCTGAGTCCCAGTATAACTTTTCGTTTTGTAGCCCATCTCAATCAGAACCATTGATAACAAAGCTATGCTGACCTGTTCACCAGTAGATACCAGAACGTCCAGCTCTCTCGGGTCAGGAATACCTTGTATCTCTTTGGCCAAAGTAAGGAGGCGATTAGTTTCTCCACTCATAGCAGAGACTGCCACTACGATTTGATGCCCTGACGATTGAAATTTTGCTATTCGACAAGCAACATTTTTAATGCGCTCAATACTTCCAACCGAAGTCCCTCCATATTTTTGAACGATAAGTGCCACGATTATTAATATCTCTCTTTAAAAATTGTTCTTATAGATATATAGATACTACCTGATTCTCGGAAGGAACACTAAATGTGTATATGAAATTTCACAAAAATAAGCTGATCGTAAGGGCTTCTTAAATAAATGAAGTAGTTACATATTAGTTTTAACTGTTAAGCCAAGAGAATTAATTTCTTTACCAAAAGATTCAATCCACTTTCTAGTAACTTTTGTAAGGCGTGGCGACTCGGGCTGCATTGAAGAACGCGCTAATCCATAAAGAAGAACCCCTTGAATCAAGGCGCCTTCCTGTAATAAATTCTCAACAAATCCCAGGTAAGCTTTAATTTCTTCTCTTGTAGGAGGATTACCATCTATTTTAAAAACACATGTCTGAATCCAAGTAGGACATAATGATGCGGATAGTTTTAGGTTCCTATAGACTTGTCTAGAACTCATACGTGTATTATTAACTTGCTGTCTCCTTTCACGTATAACGCTGTCTAATTTGAACCAAATTTCTCCGTTAATTTCTGCTAATCGCCTAAGTCCCGCCTGCACATTTTCCCTGTCAATCAAACTCCCATTTGTAATCAATACCACCTTAAGGTCTTTAAGCGAATCAAAGCTTAGCTTTACTCTTCCAATTACATCTATTACTTGCTTAAATTCTTTAGCACTAGTAGGTTCTCCATTACCTGATAAAGCAACATCAGTAATGCGCCTTGCATCTGGTTCTACCTGTTCCTGCATAAATGAACCATATATTATTTCCTGCAAGAAATTAGATAGCTCTTTTTCAAGTCTAGCCAAATTAATTGTTGGTGCTGAGCCACGTTTCAATTCTGGCACCTGACAATAAATACAGCGCCAATTGCAGGCACTATTAGGGTTAAGATTAATTCCAACTGATACACCTCCGGCACGACGTGAAACAACTGGATAAACATAGGTTAGCCCAACAATATCACGACTGTGATCAGTAATATCCAACAACTTAGAAGAGCCCTGAGATGTTGCAATCTTACCTATATTAGTCTCCAGTAAATTAAACTTCGATACTTCACCGTACTCCTTTCCACACTCCTTCCCACACTACTCAATGTCATCACCTGTATGGCCAACCCGATATGCTACAGAAATAACTCTGCCTGACAACATTATCACTGATAAAGATGGCTAATCAAGGTAAGGCAATGGATTGTTCGGAAATAAAGAGTATTGAAAAGGATGCCCAGTCAGTCTTGACTGAAAATTAAATTTCCTTAGTACCGTGAAGATGGGGCAAAACTTTCAAATCTTGTGTACTGTCCTAAGAAAGTAAGATCAACTTTACCTATAGGACCATTACGCTGTTTTCCAATAATAATTTCAGCGATTCCTTTATCTTCTGTTTCAGGGTTGTATACCTCATCACGATAAATAAATAGAATTAAATCAGCATCCTGCTCAATGGCACCTGATTCACGTAGGTCTGACATTACCGGACGTTTATTAGGCCGTTGTTCTAAACTACGATTCAACTGTGATAATGCTACTACTGGGACTTGTAGTTCTTTAGCCAATGCCTTTAAAGAACGTGAAATCTCTGATATTTCAGTTGCTCGATTCTCACCATGGGCGGGGGAAGACATTAATTGTAAATAGTCGACAATAATTAATCCAAGGTCATTATGTTGACGATGAAGTCTACGTGCCCGCGCTCTTAGCTCTAAAGCATTCAACGCCGCACTCTCATCAATATATAATGGCGCATCATTCAATTTACCAAGTGCATTTGTAAGTTTAGACCAATCCTCATCCAACAAACGTCCGGTACGGACCTTATGTTGATCCAACTGGCCAACCGAGCCCAGCATCCGCATTGCTAACTGTGATCCGCCCATTTCCATACTAAACACTGCCACTGGTTTTTTTAGCTCGAGGGCTACATGCTCAGCAATATTCAATGAAAATGCTGTTTTTCCCATGGATGGCCTACCGGCCACAATAATTAAGTCTCCTGGCTGAAAACCAGATGTCTTCTGATCAAGATCATTAAACCCGGTAGCAATACCCGTTACATCACTTGGATTTTCTTGACCATAAAGTACTTCTATACGCTCAACCACTTCTTTAAGCAATGGTTGAATGTCACTAAAACCCTGCTTCCCACGTGCGCCTGCTTCTGCAATTTCAAATACCTTGGACTCAGCCTCATCTAATAAATTAGCAGCAGAACGCCCGGCAGGATTATAGGATGAATCAGATATATCCACTCCAACCTGTGCAAGTTTACGCATTACTGACCGTTCACGTACTATCTCTGCATAGCGCCGGATATTTGCTGCTGATGGCGTATTCTGAGCCATCGTGCCAACGTAGGTAAGCCCCCCTACATTTTTCAAATCAGCAGAAGTTTCAAGTGATTCAGCAACAGTCACCACATCAGCCGGTTTGTTATTTTCAACTAACTTACTGATATGTCGATAAATTAAGCGATGATCCAATCGATAAAAATCTTCCTCATTAATAACATCGGCCACTCTATCCCAGGCCTCATTATCTAACAGTAGTCCACCTAATACCGACTGCTCAGCTTCAATTGAATGTGGTGGCGTCTTAAAAGAATCAGCTGACTGATCGCCAGCCACAGTTGATAGAGTTTGGACCATAAAATTAGGATAGACTAATATGTCAAATGAAAAGTAATTCTACCACTTGCTTCTATAAGGAGAAATAAAAAAGGGCTGTTCCCAGCCCTTTTTATTAATTTAAAATAGTGTTCCTGGCTCAGGTAGTCGCTTCACCCAAAACTGATACAGTAATATTCACCGATACGTCACTATGTAAGACAATAGTTAACGGATGGTCACCCACTTGTTTCAGAGGTCCATCAGGCATACGAATCATAGTTTTATCTACCTCAAAACCCTGAGCCTTCAGCGCATCAACAATATCAGCACTTGTAACCGATCCAAATAACTTGCCGTCAACTCCTGTTTTTTGGGAAATCTGAATCATCAAACTATCGAATTTAGCTGCATAAGCTTGAGAATCGGCTAATAATTTCGCCTGCTCCTTTTCGAGCTCAACACGCTTAGTTTCAAACTCTGCAATACTAGCATCTGTTGCTCTCTTTGCTTTTCCTTGGGGAATTAGAAAATTACGAGCATAGCCATTTTTTACGTTCACCACATCACCAAGTTGCCCAAGGCTAGCTACTTTTTCCATCAATATAATTTGCATACTGTACCCCTCAGTGTAAATCGGTATATGGCAGCAGAGCAAGATATCGCGCCCGTTCAACAGCCCCACCTAATTGGCGTTGATAATGTGCTTTTGTGCCGGTAATACGTGCAGGAATTATCTTGAAATTTTCATTGATGAAATCTTTAAGTATCTCGATATCTTTATAATCTACCTCTTTAATTCCTTCTGCAGAGAAACGACAAAATTTTCTACGTTTAAACAGTGGACGATTTGCACTCTTATCCTTGTCTTTGTCTCTTCCTTTACGCTTAGTTATAAAGCGACCCATAATTTATTCCTATTTTCTGATTATATTAAACATACATTACCAAACATATAGCATGAATTACTGACAGATTTATCTCTCTTTGCTAGTAATAATTCAGTAAATTACTTGGTTTACCTTCCAACGTTAATTTCTACAGCTTCTTCCGTTCGTGAAGCAGGTCGAGTTTTATCATCCCTCATCATTGGCGAAGGTGTAACTACGGGACCATCCATCCTAATAGTAAGATAACGAAGAATTGCATCATTGAATTTGAAAGCATGATCCAGCTCATCCAATGTTTCCTGATCACATTCAATATTCATTAATACGTAATGTGCTTTATGAAGCTTCTGAATTAGATATGCAAGTTGGCGACGTCCCCAGTCTTCCTGGCGATGAACTTTCCCGTTCTTAGCAGTTACCATCCCATGGTAACGCTCAATCATTGCCGGCACTTGTTCACTCTGATCAGGGTGCACAATAAAAACAATCTCATAGTGGCGCATGTATACTCCTTTCGGGTAAAGTCTCCCGCTGCATGAATACGGTGAGACAAGGATTAATATGGATGGCATTTTAACTAAAAAAGGAAACAATATCAATCAGAAACGTCACTATACTAGTAAAATTACAACCTAATTAATAAACCAGAGTTTGAATCAGTATTGATGCCGAATACTTTAACAACTGTAATTCTTCCAAAATTCTAATTTCCCTTACTCATCCTTTGCCGATAAGTCTCAAATAAACATATACCTGCGCTAACTGAAACATTAAGGCTCTCAACGCTACCCAGCATAGGAATTGAAATTAATTGATCACATGTTTCTCGAGTAAGTCTCCGCATTCCGCCACCCTCTCCACCTAACACCCATGCCACAGGACCATTGATTTTAGCAAGCTGAAGATTGCTGTTCGTATTAGCATTAACATCAGTCCCAAGTATCCACACGCCATATTCCTTCAATTTACGTAGTGTACGGGTAAGATTAGTAACGGAAATATATGGAATGGAATCAGCGGCACCACTTGCTACTTTATACACTGAAGCTGTAAGCCCGACAGAACGATTCTTTGGTGCAACTACCGCATGAACACCGAAAGCATCAGCCACACGCAAACATGCACCCAAATTATGCGGGTCCTGAACACCATCCAGAATTAGGAATAATGCTGGTTCAGTCAGGGTTTCCAGTACATCCTCAATATCAATATGATTACAAGTAGTGTCAATATTTGCTGCAACCCCTTGATGACTAGTGCCGCCTGACATAGCACTAAGCCTTGCTCCATCACATAATATTAAGTGAATTTTCTGGTCTTCCGTAAGCTTTATTAAGTCACGGGCACGTTGGTCTCGACGGCTGGAATCTAAAAAAATCTCTTTGACGCTGCTTGGATTTTGCCGTAAACGACTGGTGATTGCATGAAAACCAAATATAAGACGAATGTTTGACATTAAATTGAGTAATACGATTCCTAGAGGCAATTAAATAAAATGTTAACTGTTATCTAATTTAACTGAAAATTAGTCAAATTAATTTATAAAAATATATCAAAACCCTATTCATTTTTGCCAGCTGGAATAAAATCAATCTTACTACTTTCTAGATCAACTCGTATAATTTTAACCCTCATCCGATCACCGAGGCGGTATCGTCCACCACGCTCTCCTATAAGCATATGCTTCACAGAATCAAAATTAAAATAGTCTTTGGCTAAATCAGAGATGTGTACTAAACCCTCAACATAAACGCCATCTAATGCAACAAATAAACCAAAGCCAGTAACGCCACTAATAACTCCCTCAAAACATTCTCCAATTTTGTCTTGCATATAGAAACATTTAAGCCAGGACTCTACATCTCGACCAGCTTCATCAGCACGACGCTCTGTCTGTGAACAATGCTTACCCAGTTCATGCCAGTTACCTGGAGAGTATGTTGTCCCATTAAGTGCTGCCTTGATTGCCCGATGTACGAGAAGATCTGGGTAACGACGTATAGGTGAAGTAAAGTGGGTATAAGACTCATATGCCAATCCGAAATGCCCAGTATTGTCTGGACTATAAACCGCCTGGCGTAGTGATCGCAGCATTACAGTCTGGAGTAATTGCGCATCGGGCCTGTCTTTAATTTTTTCTAATGCCTTAACATAATCCTTTGCATGAGGGTCAGATTCTCCACCTAGCTGCAAGCCAAATTCTTTTAGGAAATTACGCAGAGCATCAAGTTTCTCTAATGTGGGGCCCTCATGAATACGATAAATTGTAGGCTGTTTATTCTCCTGTAAAAAACCAGAAGCACATACATTGGCCGCCAACATACATTCCTCAATTAATCGATGGGCATCATTTCTTTGTACTGGCAATATCTGCTCAATCTTATCCAATTCATTGAAAATCATTTGTGTTTCTATGGTTTCAAAATCAATTGCGCCCCGCCTCTTTCTTGCTCTAAGTAATACCTTATATAATTTGTAAAGTAATTTGATATGCCGCACTATATTTGTGTGCTGTTTAGCAACCTCACCCTTCGGGTTACTAATTATTTCTGCTACCTGATTATAGGTAAAACGAACATGAGACCGCATTACTGCAGAATAAAAACGGTAACTATTAAAGTATCCATCAATGTCGATAGACATCTCGCATACCATGCACAAACGCTCGACTTGTGGATTAAGCGAGCATAGTCCGTTTGATAGTGCTTCCGGCAGCATTGGAATTACTCGTCGAGGAAAATACACAGAGTTTCCACGATCAAGTGCCTCTTGATCAAGCACATCGCTTGGTTTTACATAATGACTAACGTCAGCAATTGCAACATATAACTTGTAGCCCTTCCCTTCACGTTCACAATATACTGCATCATCAAAATCTCTTGCCGCCTCACCATCTATAGTTACCAGTGGAAGATGACAAATATCTTCTCGCCCTGATAGATCTTTTTTAAGTACTCTCTTAGGAAGCTTAGCAGAGAATTTCTCTACTTTACGTGTAAATTTATATGGCAAATCATGCTTCCTAAGGGCAATTTCAATCTCCATGCCAGGTGCAGTATAGTCCCCTAGAATTTCAACAATACGTCCAATAGGCTGAGAATTTTTATGAGGCTGTTGAATAATCTCTACCGTTACAACTTGCCCCGCTCTAGCGTTCATGGACTCTTCTTTTGGTATCAGAACATCCTGACTAATTTTTTTATTCTCAGCTGTTACAGAAATAATGCCATATTCAATATGCAACCGTCCCACCAATTGCTTTACAACTCGCTCCAATACCTCAACAATGTTTCCCTCTCTACGCCCACGCCGATCTGCTCCAACATCACGAACCATCACGATGTCTCCATGCAAAACCTTTCGCATCTCTTTCGGACTAAGAAATAAATCAGTGGCGTCGTCATCAGGAATAAGAAACCCGAACCCATCTGCATGCCCCTGTACCTTGCCTTTGACAAGATCTAATTTTTCTACCACATAAATGTAACCTTTTCGGTTACACATAATTTGTCCTTCACGCATCATTGCAGATAATCGCCTGCTAAAAGTTTCTTTTTCTTCTTGTTCAATATCTAGCAAACTATGTAGGGCTAGCTCGGTCACTGGAATACCCTGCCCATTTAATATTTCTAGAATAAATTCTCTACTTGGTAACGGATATTCGTACAGCTCCTTTTCCCGTTTTATATAGGGATCAAGCTTACGAAGCTTACTTCCTTTGTTGTTTGACAAGGCAATGATTTCCTATAAAATTGCGGCTCTACTTATCATCACGATTTTGAATACTAAACATTGCCCAGGTGGCGGAATTGGTAGACGCACTAGGTTCAGGTCCTAGCGGTGGCAACACTGTGGAGGTTCGAGTCCTCTCCTGGGCACCAAGCCATTGCATTATGCCATTTTCAAAAGAAAGTAAGAAGCTATTGAATAGGTTAGTTCTAAAGCAATAAAAATTTGGGGTAATGGTAGCAGCACTCCTGCTATTACATTTAAAGCCTTTCAAAAAGCTTTAAATCACCTAATCCTCTGTAAATAATGCTACAAAAGATAAGCAGAGAGTAGCGTTAGACTGATAATCTGATATCACTATTAGATAGTGTAATGACCCTGTCTGAGGCATTAGCTAAAGCAGGCTGATGGGATACAGCAATAATAGTGTGGGTTTTAGATAAAGTTTGTAGCGTTCTGCAAATGGTTTGCTCACTCTGTGTGTCAAGGGCACTGGTTGGCTCGTCAAGCAGTAAGAGCCTAGGCTGATGAGCAAGCGCTCTTGCAATCGCTACACGCTGACGTTGCCCCCCCGATATAAGCCCCCCTCGTTCTCCGACAATAGTATGCATACCTTCTGGTAGATTATTGACAAATTTTAAAGCTCCCGCCTGCTCCAAAGCTCTCTCAGCATCAGCTTCAGCTAAATCCGGCGCGCCTACAAGGATGTTATTTAAAATAGTGTCATGCAATAGAATTGTCTCTTGAGACACGTACCCTATTAATCTTCTCCATTCCCAAGCATTGATCTCTCTTAAAGCTACTCCATCAATAAATATATCCCCAGACTGAGGTTCTGCCAACCCACAAATGAGATCAATAAACGTACTTTTCCCTGCCCCAGACTCCCCTATAATTGTCGTGAGAGAATTTATTTTAATTTCCACATTCAAGTCTTGAAAAATATTTTTCGTGCCGTAGTTAAATTTAATATGCCTCACACTGACCCCCTGCTTAAGGGTTGGATGCAATGTGCCTGTTTTTATCTCTGCGGCAGAACGAGCAGCCTCGGATGCCCCCCTTATTGCCCAATAAGCACTTTCATCTGCCACAAGAAGTTGGTAGCGTCGTTGCATTTTACTCAATTGAGAAAGTATCCGAACAAATAATATGACCATCGCTGTTACTGCCGGAATAGGAAGCTCCATGATTACTAGCATCGTATACAGACCTCCTGTCGTAAAAACAGCTAGCAAAGGTTCTTGTGCACACTTTAAACCTTCTTTGCTTATTACTTCCCGACGAGCAACCTTTTCTAATTGTTTCGTTTGAGAACGCAAGACAAAATCTGCATCCTTATCTCGTGCCATAGCTTTTAATGATTTTACTGAACCAAGCACATCAGCCAAGTAAGTCAATAAGCTCTTTAATAAAATCGTTTGTTTTGAACCTGCTTTACGTGTAACACGAATTATCTTGTACATTGCGGATAGAAAAATTATGCCTGCTATCAACGAAATTAATGCCACCTGCCATGAAACAAACATAGCAATAATAATATAAATAGATACCTGTATTGCCAACGAAAGTACAGCTGCAGCTTGTTCAAAACCATTCGCTGCTCGTTTAGCCTCTGTAGCAATTGAGTTGGCTATCGATCCTACAGGCTGGCGCAGGTAATATTGCCAGCTACTGGCAAGCATTGCCTCTAAATACTCTAAACGCAATGCTGTTGCTATATAAGCAACTGTGTACCCGATTTGCCTGTTTGCTACTAATAACAACAAATTTTTACAAACGATCCCAAAAAGAATAATAGCCAGCATTGTTCCTATTGTGGGGGAAAGGTTCACCTCATCAAGAATTTGCACAACAAATTTACCTACAGGCGAATCGACCTCTTCTCCTACAGCAGTTGATAACATAGGAAGAATGGCGGTAAGGCTAAGCGCCTCTGCAACCCCTGCAGCCAAAAATGCAATCAGTACATAAAAGCTTCGTTTGGGAAAGACCTTGAAATAAGTTATTAAAGTACTCATAGGTTGTACAAAACTGTTTGGTCTATTTAATAAGTTTTTTGTAAAAAGGTATGGCCTAAAAACAGAATTAAGGGCCGCCGCAGAAACATTTAGCACGCTCCAAATTTTCTTATTTTTATAATGCGATTTGTTCAGTTAGTCTATTATCTCACCAAACTCAATTTCTCGAATACGAAATACTAGTATAACTGTCTTATAGTTAAAATCATTCATTCACATCTAATAATCTCGATTATTCTAGTCATATTTCCAATCCCAACCTATATCAGAAATTTATCTATTAGGGACTATAGTTTCTTGGTTTAACTCTACTAAAACAACTGTCTTGTAGCACTTTTTCTTGACAGCAACATAATTTTTACATTATATTTTTGGCGAATATATCAATAATGAAGAGAAATGTCACATTATTGCATGCTCTACAACAACAGCCTGCCAATAATTACTGCGCAATGCTTTGCTATGTTTCTCTCGTTGGCCTGAAAGGTCTATTTATTATGCAATAAATGGTTCTTTTATTTCTACTGCTACTATTCTCAGGAATTCCTATTTCATAAAATAAGGAAAAATAATTATAAAAAAATTAATCTCTTCTTTAATGTGCCTGATTCTCTTGTCTTGTGGATTTCATCTTCGAGGTCTGTCATCTATGCCATTTGAATCACTTTATATTCAGGCCAGCAATCCATCAGTTACTATCGATATAAAACGAAGAATTGAGGCATCAAGCAAGACAGCTGTTCTAGATAGCCAGAAAGATGCCCAAGCTATATTGGTAATTGAGAGTGCGGAGCTCCAGAAAAAAATTCTCTCAGTTTCTGGCACTGGGAGAGTCCGAGAGTACCAATTACGCTATACTATTTCATTCCGAGTCAATGATCAGAGAGGAAGGGAGATTGTTCCTGACACCAAGGTCGAAGTCAATCGAGTTCTGCCATACTCAGATTCGGCAATTTTATCCGCAGGCGCAGAAGAGAAAATGCTTCTTAGAAATATGAAAAAAGATGCACTCCTCAAACTGATGGACAGACTAGGAAAGGTAAAATAATTTAATTATAAGATATTGATTTTCTCGATCCATCATTTTTTGGCTCCGCATAAAAATGGGGGATTTAGTATCACAGCATCGCGGATCATTTCTTTGCTAAGGCCAGCGATTTATTTCTTCAGTCAAGTTAGCTCAGTATCGGTTGATGTCAATAATTGGCAAAATTCATACTGTAGAAGAGTAGTGTTCTTGGTATTTTAATTTCTCCCGGTTGTATGCCCGTTCCATTGCATCAGATTATCTTCAGGTTTTTCCTATGGAACTGGCCATATAAATATTAAAATTGCCACAGATTATTTTTTGTTGGAATCAACTGAGGCGCAAACCCGCAGAAACATATTTTCATCGCTAGCACTCACAAATAACCATGTCAATGACAATACAAAATAAACTACTCAACGGCCTACTTTCACGCCTAGGCCCAGGTTTATTATATGCTGGCGCTGCCGTTGGTGTGTCCCATTTGGTGCAATCCACCCGTGCTGGTGGGATGTTTGGGTTTGAATTAATAATTGCGATTGTCATTATTCACCTGATCAAATACCCATTTTTTGAATTCGGCCCACGTTACACGGCAGCAATGGGCAAAAACCTTTTACACGGCTACAAAAAACTTGGCAAATGGGCGGTCTGGGTCTATTTAACCATGACCCTATCCCACATGTTCATAATTCAGGCAGCCGTTACCGTTGTAACGGCTGGGTTGATCACCTATATTTTTGGGCTTGAGGGACTCGGTGGCCATGACCCACAAATGGTTGCCGCCATTATCAGTAGTCTATTACTATTAATCTGCTTTATTTTATTAGCCGGCGGCCATTACGCTTTACTAGATAAATTTGTCAAAGTCATTATTATCCTGTTGGCTGTTACGTCTGTTGCTGCGGTCATCTCGCTATTATTTGACAATCCAGGTCATTATGAGTCCGCTACGGTTTTCTTTAGTTTCTCCGATACGGCTCATTTGCTCTTTCTCGTGACATTTCTAGGCTGGATGCCTGCACCAATGGATATTTCCGTGTGGCATTCTATTTGGTCTGAAAGCAAGAATGAAAACGACGGTAAAATTGCCAGTATGAAAGCCGCCATATTTGATTTCAGGGTGGGTTTTATTGGAACCGCCTTGTTAGCCATATGCTTCTTACTGCTAGGCGCTTTGCTCATGTACGGTAGCGGCGAAACATTTGAAACGGGCGGTGCAGCCTTTGCAGGCCAACTACTGGGCATGTACGAGCAAACTCTTGGCGAATGGGCCTATCCGATTGTCGCCGTTGCGGCATTGACCACCATGTTTAGTACCTGCTTGACCTTATTAGATGCCTTCCCTCGCACCATTGGCACGTCACTGGAGCTACTGTTTCCTGAGCAAATTAAACATCACAATAAGCGCAAGACTTATCTAGTCTGGCTGTTAATTACCATCGCAGGCACATTAACAATGCTGTTCTTCTTCCTCACTTCAATGGGGGGCATGATAACGGTTGCCACGATTATCGCCTTTGTCGCCGCCCCTATTTTAGCCTCGTTGAATACACTCGCAATGTTTGATAAAGACATTCCTAAACAACACCGTCCCGGGAAATTCATGTTGGCATGGTGCCTGTTGGGCTTAACTGCGTTGATCGGCTGCTCGATTAGTTATCTATTCTTACTCTAATATCAGGTAATCAGGATCCCACCACTCTATACTAATCCTCCACAAGCTGTCAGTGATGCAGGGCTGTGAGAGCTCTAGCAAAATAGAGTGAAAAATTAACCGAGTAATTAGCTAACTTTATAAAAAAATAACAAAGGTGCTGGAAAATCAGAGTACCTAGAATACAAATTGAATAATATAAATATTGTAGCTATTAATTTGTTCGTATTAATTTTTTAATTAAGCTACTATGCTACTCCCGCATCATATGCCTGCTGGTCAGCGTGATAGCTAGAACGCACCATTGGCCCACATGCAGCATTACGAAAACCCATCTCGTTTGCAGCATGCTCCAGCTCTTTGAAACTATTAGGAGACACATAACGCATTACAGGTAAATGGCCTGTACTAGGCTGTAGATACTGACCTACAGTTAATAACTCTACGCCATTCTTACGCAAGTCAATCAGCACCTCATGGATTTCATCATCTGTTTCACCTAAACCTAGCATTAGTCCAGATTTAGTATGAACTTGAGGACAGCCTTCCTTAAAATTCTTTAGTAGTTTCAGCGAGTGAGCATAATCTGCTCCAGGCCGACATTGCTTATATAAACGCGGGACGGTCTCAAGATTATGGTTTAATACATCAGGTGGACATGCTGATAATTTCTCTAAGGCAACCTCCAACCTTCCTCTAAAATCTGGCACTAATATCTCAATCTTTGTACTGGGGGAATGTAACCGTATCTCTCTTATACAATCAACAAAATGTTGGGATCCTCCATCGCGCAGATCATCTCGATCTACACTAGTAATGACTACATATCTCAGACCCATAGCTGCAATTGATTGTGCCAAATGTAAAGGTTCTTTAACATCTGGTGGTAATGGCCTACCATGGGCAACATCGCAAAACGGACAACGACGGGTACAAAGATCACCCAGAATCATAAATGTGGCAGTTCCTTTCCCAAAACATTCTCCGATATTGGGGCATGATGCTTCCTCACAAACCGTATGTAATTTCTGTTCCCGCAGGATACGCTTTACATCATAAAATTCCTTGCTACTGGAGGAACGCACTCTTATCCAAGGCGGTTTGCGAAGTGCTTCCTTATTAGAATCAGGTATTATTTTGATAGGATTACGTGCTGTCTTATCAGCACCTTTCTGTCGAATTTGGTCTGTCATATAGCCACGCCACCTTTTACTTTAAAAATTCTTGCTTTCAGTTTTCCTGAAAGTTTATTAGTTAAGATTTCCAACCCGTCATTTATCCCAAGGTCGCTAGTTTGTGTAATTTCCAATCCAGAATAACCACATGGATTAATTGCAGAAAATGGGGCTAGATCCATATCAACATTAAGTGCTATCCCATGGTAACAGCAACCATTTTTAATTTTTAAACCTAGAGCTGCTATTTTTGCATTTTCTACATAGACCCCGGGCGCATCTTCTCGGAATTTAGTATCAACAGAGTATTCTTCTAATAAATCTATTACTGCACCTTCCATTTGTCTAACTAATTCTCTTACACCTAATTTAAGCCGGCGCACATCAAGCAACAGGTATGCAACAATTTGACCTGGTCCATGATAAGTTATTTGCCCACCTCGATCTGTTCTAACAACAGAGATCCCATCATTCCTAAGTAAATGTTCCATTTTTCCAGCGACCCCAAGAGTATAAACTGGCGGATGCTGTAACAGCCAAATCTCATCAAATGTATTTTTTGTACGCGCTAATGTAAAGTCCTTCATTTTCTGCCAAGTAGAAATATAATCTACTATTCCAAAGTGTTTTATATTGACTCTTAAATTCTCTGATCCCAAACTGGAATATGAAGTATCCATACTTAATCGAAATAACTCAAATAATTTTATATAAATCTATGCTTCAAAGTGCCATTAGTACCATTGGATGGTCGCACAATTCCTGATATAGCGCATCTAATTGAGATTGAGAGACCACGTGAACAGTACATGTAAGGCTTAAATATTTATTCTTTTTACTCGCCTTTGTTTCAGCACTTTTATCATCAAAATTAGGAATATGGCGATTAACTATCATCAATATTGATTTTGTGAATTCCTCTTCATTTTTTCCCATAATCTTAATAGGAAATTCACAGGGATAATCAATAAGTGTAGGTGGAAATGTCATGTTAGTTATTTCTCATACCGACTCTCTTCGCATTATAGAGGTCTTAAAATTCTGGTAGTGTTGGTACAACTGTGCAAAGATCTCACCCGGCCTTCCACTACCAACCTTCTTTCCATCAAGAAGTGTAATAGACAGAATTTCTTTAGTTGATGATGCCAATATAATTTCATCTGAAGAACGTAGATCATTTTCAGAGATTTCTCTAATTTTATATGGCATCTGATATTTAACCGCAAGCTCTAAAACGACATCATATGTAATTCCAGGGAGTATAAAGTTACTCTTAGGCGAAACTAAAAGTATTTTATTCTTTACAATAAAGATACTACTTGCCGAGCCTTCGGACAGAAAGCCATCCCTTAAAAGTAAGGTCTCTGTTGCATCAGAATCTGATGCCATCTGACGTAGCAACACATTTGGCAGCAAGGAAATTGCCTTAATGTCACATCTTGACCAGCGATTATCATTAGCGGTGATTGCAGAAACACCAGTAAGAATTAACTCTTTTGGCGCCACTATTAAAGGAGAACTCATAACAAATATAGTGGGTGCCACATCCTTTGGGAAAGCATGATTTCGTGGAGCCACACCACGGGTTATGTGCAAATAAACAGATTGATCCTCACCCTTGTTACTTGCAATAACTTGTTCTATCAATTTTTCCCACTCAATATCAGTATGAGGGTTTTTTAATTGAATTCCATCAAGGCTTTTTTGTAATCGACGTAAGTGTTCAGCCAAACGGAAAGGTATATGCGAGTAAACGGGAATAACCTCATAGACCCCATCGCCAAAAATAAATCCTCTGTCAAGGACAGAAACACGAGCATCTTCGATAGGAACGAAGGAACCATTTAAATAGATCATATATGATTATGAATAAGATTAATAACCATACGGAATTAATTAGCCAATAACAGAATTTCATCCCACATGCGGCCGAAGAAACTCGATTTTTCAACAGATTCTAGAGCTATTAACGGATATTTTCCCATTATTTTTCCATCAAATATAAATTTAACTACTCCAACCTCTTGCCCTACATTTATTGGTGCGATCACTGGTTGTTTATACTCCATAGTAGCTTTTAATTTAGACGCCTGTCCCTTAGGCAATGAAAAATAAAGATCATGGTTAAACCCTGTTCTAAGTATTTTTCGTTGGCCTTTCCATAATTTAATAGTAGTCACTTCTTGTTTTCTTCGAAATACACGAACAGTGTCATAAGATAAAAAACCATAATTCAATAGACGTTGGCTTTCTATAGTACGTACACTAGTAGATTTAGCTCCAAGTACAATTGAGATTAACCTTCGATTATTTCTCTTTGCTGAGGCAACAAGACAATACCCTGCAGCCTTAGTATACCCAGTCTTAAGCCCATCTACATTTGGGTCTAACCATAGAAGTCTATTACGATTAGATTGTGAAATTTTATTATATGTATATTCTCGCAGAGAATATAGTGGGTAATACTCTGGAAAACGCCTTATTATGTCAGATACGAGTAAGGTCAGATCATGGGCAGTAGTAAAATGATCTGGATTTGGAAGGCCGCTAGTATTGGTAAAATGTGTGCCCTTCATTCCAAGTCTTTCCGCCTCTTTATTCATCAAATTTACAAAATTCTCCTCTGAACCGGCAATAGCCTCTGCCAAAGCTATGCTAGCATCATTTCCTGACTGTACAATTAGCCCGTTAATTAATTCTTCTATTGTTACTGCCTTACCTGGCTCTATAAACATTCGCGAACCCTCTGCACGCCAAGCTTTTTTCGATACAGGAACAATTTGTTTTAAGGAAATTCGTTTTTGCCTAAGAGCTGAAAAAACAATCTGTGCCGTCATCATTTTAGTAAGTGATGCAGGCTCAACACGTTTAGAAGAATTCTGGCTGACCAAAGTCTGCCCACTTTGGAAATCAGTAAGAATATAAGTATCTGTAGCAATCGATAATTCAGATAAAGACTTTGTTTTTATCTGCGATTGATTCTTAGGTTGTTGAGAAAATATTGGGAATGAAGCAAAAAAAAGTGCAAATAAGATTATATATTTCATTGTAATTGAATAGAATTATTTTTTATAAAACTAATGAGAATTTATATACAAAGCAACTCTTTGAAGAAAAATTTTCTGAGAAATGCCACGGAGCTCTTTCTTACTATTTTTACATTTACTTTGACCCAATATTGAAATAAAACAGTAAAGAATGACAATGTATCTTGTCTATTGCTATTTACCTAGGCACAAATTGTACCCATCTTTCCAGCCATTCCTATATTGATTTTCTTTGGCAAATCGTTTCTCATCCTTTAATCCATACGTAGACCCCTTAGCAGTTTCGCATCCATCAATATAACCATCTTTAAAATCAGGTCGGTACCCAGCAAGATTATACGTAGGACGAGTACTTGATACCAATGGATCAGGAGTTTTTATTTCTTTACTGGCGTTTGGTGATGCACAACCTGCGATCACTAAAATAGTCATTATTACGATTAAACGCCCCATCTATCATTACCTCCTATGTCCCATAAGATTTTTCTAAGAAGAGTAGGAGTAAACTATAAATCAATAAGTAGTTCTGCCTTCACATCTTAAATAAGAAGATAGCTAAGCCTAAATATTTCAATCCTAGAAATTAAATTTTATCTTAACACTGACTTTAGTAATTTCCCCATCTCTGCTGGATTGCGAGTTATTTTTATTCCACATCCCTCCATCGTTTCAATCTTTTCCTGAGCAGTACCCTTGCCACCAGAGATAATGGCACCTGCATGCCCCATTCTCTTACCTTCTGGCGCCGTAACTCCCGCAACAAATCCCACCACTGGTTTCGTCATATTTTTCTTAATCCAGGCAGCACACTCTTCCTCATCAGAACCACCAATTTCGCCGACCATAAGTACTGCGTCAGTATCGTTATCCTCATTAAACATTCTCATTACGTCAAGATGCTTCAACCCATTTATCGGATCACCCCCAATGCCAATGCAAGTTGACTGCCCCAAGCCCTGCTCCATTAATTGAGCAACTGCTTCATAAGTCAACGTTCCGGATCGGGACACTACACCAATACGACCTTTTTTATGGATATGCCCAGGCATGATCCCTATCTTAATTTCATCGGGCGTAATAATACCAGGGCAATTAGGCCCGATCAGAAAAGTCTTATGTTCATGCATCTTATAACGAGTTCTGATCATATCGCGCACTGGAATACCCTCAGTAATGCAAATTACCAAATCAAGTCCCGCATCCACTGCCTCATCTATTGCTGAGGCAGCAAAAGGTGGTGGCACATATATTACTGAGACTGTTGCTCCTGTAGCTTGCTTTGCTTCTTTAACAGTTGCAAAAACTGGAATCTTTTCAAAACGCTCACCCGGTCTTTTTGGATTCACACCTGCAACAAAACAATTTTTTCCATTTGCATATTCTATACATGATTTTGTATGAAACTGGCCGGTTTTCCCAGTAATCCCCTGAGTCATTACTCTTGTATCTTTATTAATTAAAATTGCCATGACTACTCTCCTCTAGATGCAGCTGTCACGACATTTCGTGCTGCATCATCCATACTATTTGCTGAAATAATTTCTAACCCAGATTCAGTTAATATACGCTTGCCGTGACCAGCATTAGTTCCTTCCAGACGAACCACTAAAGGCAAGGTTAATTTAACTTCTCTGGCGGCTTTAACAACACCACTAGCGATAACATCACATCTCATAATGCCACCAAATATATTTACCAAAATTGCCCTTAAATTTGCATTACTAAGCATTATTTTAAATGCCTCTGTTACTTTCTCAGTAGTTGCACCACCTCCTACATCAAGAAAGTTTGCTGGGTTTCCCCCATAGAGTTTAATAATGTCCATAGTAGCCATTGCAAGACCCGCGCCGTTTACTAAGCAACCAATATTACCGTCAAGCGGTACATATGAGAGATCATACTTCGATGCCTTAGTCACCAATGGGTCTTCTTCATCAAGATCACGTAATACTTCAATCTCTGAATGACGAAATAATGAATTATCATCAAAACTCATTTTCGCATCTAACGCAAGAAAGTGATTCTCGGTGGTCAGTATCATTGGATTAATTTCAACTAATGATGCATCTGTACTATTAAATAGTTTATATAAATTTTTTAATAATGTAGTAATTTCAGACAAATCACATTGTGGAAAACTTATGATTTGAGAAATTTTTTTTATATCCTCATTTGTTAATCCTTCTATCGGATCAATTAATACTTTGTTAATTTTCTCTGGAGTTTTATTTGCCACATCTTCAATATTCATGCCGCCTTCTGAACTTGCCATTAGACAGACCCTTTGGCTACTACGGTCTACTAACATCCCAACATAAAATTCTTTCTGTATAGAAGCGCCCTGCTCAATAAAGAGTCGCCGAACAACCTGGCCATTCTTGTCAGTCTGATGTGTAACCAATTTCATTCCAAGTATCTCTTCTGCATGATCTTTAACATCATTTAGTGATTTCGCAATCTTTACTCCACCACCTTTACCGCGCCCACCAGCATGAATCTGTGCCTTTACGGCCCATATCTCCCCCCCCAGCTTTATTGACGCCTCAACTGCCTCCTTTACGCTAAAGCATGCAATCCCATCTAGTACAGGAATACCATTTTTTCTAAATAAATTCTTAGCCTGATATTCATGAATTTTCATATTCTATATTCCACTATATTTTTTTAAGTAACTAGATTCTGTGGGTTCCCTGCAACCCACTCCTCAATATTATTAATTAACTGTTCTGCTAATAATTGCATAGCTCCATCTGAAGTCCATGCCACATGTGGAGTCAAAATAAAATTGGGGCGCTTCATATTAAGTAACGGATGACTATTTTCAGGTGGTTCAGTAGTTAAGACATCAAAACCAGCACCGGCAATTAAGCCTTCATCTAGCGCTTGGAGTAATGCTCTTTCATTTACCAAGCCCCCACGTGCAGTATTGATTAACAATGCATTACGTTTCATTATCCTTAGCTCGTTAATTCCGATCATATCACGAGTATCCGGAGTCATTGGACAATGAAGTGAGACTATATCGGAGCGAGCCAACAACACTTTGAAAGGAACAGATTCTACGTTATCCTTACTTAAAGATTTATAATTTGAAAATATCACACGCATACCGAATCCTCGGGCAATTGCCGCTGTAGCCTGGCCAATTGCACCATTTCCGACGATGCCTATAGTTGCGCCATATAAATCATAGATATCATGAGTAAACAGACAGAATTGATCTGATTTCTGCCACACACCATTCTCAATATCCTGACGATAAGCAATCAAATTTCTACGTAAAGAAAGGATCATCATAAACACATGCTCCGGAACTGTGCGCACTGCGTAATTCCTAATATTAGCTACCTCAACTCCATGAATTTTACAAGCAGCTATATCAGCACAGTCATAACCTGTTGCTGCAACTGCAACCATTTTTAATTTAGGCAATTTAACGAGCATCTCGTCGTTCAGTTGTACTTTATTAATAATTGCAATAGTAGCTTGCTGAAGGCGAGGTACAATCTGATTAAATGAGGTCTTAGAATATTCTTCATATGTATGCTCAAAATTTAAGCTTCGTACTTCCGCCTTAACAGAATTCCGATCAAGAAAAACAACATGGTGTTTCATGTCTATCCTCTTTTAATTTAAATTAATAAATATATGAATAATAATCTACAATGGCGTCAAAATGGCCAAGTGAAATCAGATTTAATAATTTCCCAGAACATGTAATAATACCATTCAGATATGTGAACACATACCTCGTTCACAGCTCTCTGGAAGAAATAATACATACAAAACAATGTTTTAAATAATATTAATTTATGTCCTTCCTTTGATAAAAAACACCACCTCTGTTCTAGGCTATCGTGGTCGATTTGCGCCATCTCCAACCGGGGGGCTACATTTTGGTTCGTTAATTGCTGCTGTAGGTAGTTATTTGGATGCAAAATCCTATGGTGGCGAATGGTTAGTCAGAATCGAAGATTTGGATAGGCCACGTGAGGTGCCTGGTGCATCCTATAAAATTCTTAAATCCCTAGAAACCTTAGGAATGGAATGGGACCACGAAGTAATCTATCAGGATCAAAGGAAAGATATTTATGAAAGTGTACTTACTATGTTTAACAAACGTAAGTTAATTTATCCATGTACCTGTACACGTAAAGAAATATCCAACTCAAGTATCGCAGGAATTAGTGGTCAGATATATGCAGGAACATGTCGAAATAATATACAAAAAGATGGTTACTTTGGTGCGGTTAGAATTAAAACAAATAATACTATTATAGAGTTTAAAGACACTTTACATGGCCTAATTAATCAGAATCTTCAGAATGAAACAGGTGACTTTATACTACGTAGAGCTGACAAAATTTACGCTTATCAATTAGCTGTTGTAGTAGATGATTTTGCACAGGGTATTACTAATGTAGTGCGTGGCGCAGACCTACTCGACTCTACCCCACGACAAATTTATTTACAGAAATTATTAGGCTACTCTACACCAACATATACACATTTACCTGTTGCAGTGAACAATAATGGGGAGAAGCTTAGCAAACAAACAAAGGCAGCTCACCTTGATATATCAAGTCCAGTAAAACAATTAATGCAAGCAGTAAATTTCCTTGGTCAAGAGCCACCAATTGAATTGCAAAAGGAGAATATAATGTCCTTCTGGGAATGGGCCTTTGTAAACTGGAATCCGAAAAGAATTCATAAAAAGAGAATCATCCAGTTTCCTGACAGATAAAAAGTAAAAAATAATAAATAACAATTACTTAAGGCGCTCATGTTCGATGATAGCATTTAAGAGAATTAGGAATAATTTAATAAAATGATATAGAAACGAATGAGTAGACTAATGGCCTTTTCTGAATGGTAAAATAAGCTATAGGATCAACAGGGAGAAGATGTGTCTTTTTTGCCATTTTATATACCGCAGCGTAAAAAACTGAAAATTGTAATTATTGGAGGTGGTTATGCTGGTATCGCAGCCCTGACTTCTTTTGTACGTTATATGCCAGATGCGAATATAACAATCGTTGATCCCAGGTCACACCATATCAAAATTACACACCTTCATGAGTCATTTAGATATCCGTTACAAGACTTTATGGTTCCATTCTCCTCCCTAGAAGAACGTTTCGGTTGTCGCCACATCTGTGGTGAATTACAAGCAACAGAAGACAATATTTTGCAATGGAGAGATGATAAATTTATAACTATTCATAAAGAAAAAATAGAATTTGATTACATTTTAATAGCATCAGGAGCAGCTTTTGGTCGAAATTCTCAGGAAAATAATGTCTACGATATAAGTACTTTTCTGACTATATCTGGATCTGAGCTATTAAATCGTAGTCTAGAAACAATTGACCAAGAGAAACCATACATTTCAGTAGTAGGTGGAGGTGCAACAGGTATTCAATTCCTCTTTGAAATTGCTCATTTCATCAAGCGAAAAAAAATGGAATTAGGTCTTAGGCTAATACACAGCAATGATCGAGTTCTTCAACAGTTCCCTGAAGGCTTCTCTGAATATACTGAAGCCAGAATGTCCGAGCTTGGTGTCGATTTTCAGCAGAATACATATTATCAAAAACAAACTGAAAACAGCATATTCCTAAAATCAAAAGAGACAAAAGAAGAGTTTGAACTTCCTTCCAGAATGACATTACTCTTCCTAGGTAATAACCCAGGAAAAAGGCTATTCGCAAATACTTTTGGTCAAGTTATAATAGATAGCCAACCAATAAGAAATATTTTTTTAGCAGGAGACTGCTCTAATTATGATTCATGTGGTTCGAATACCATGTCAGCCCAGTCTTCAGTTCGTAAAGGTAGGCTTGCCGCATGTAATATTTTACGGGATTCAAGTATACTGAAGATATTTGAACCTTATCTTCACCAGGATCTTGGCTACGTTATTAGCCTTGGGCCAAAAGATGCAGTAGGATGGCTAGCAGTAGAAAATAATGTGGTAGGTGGTACCCCTGCGCTGCTCCTAAAAGAGCTAGTAGAATCTCAGTATGATCTACTACTAGCAAAAGGAATAGACACCTATTTGATGTAATCACTTGTATTTGAATGGAGGTTTTTTATGTTTGGCTTAAATAAAGATACGCCCGTAGTGGGTAAAGCTGACATTAAGGTCGAGTCCCCCTGCAAAGAAGTATTTAGTTTTGTTGGCGCTAACTTTATAAAAAATTATCCAAAATGGTCACCAGAAGTGGTTGAGCTAGAGTCACTAACCGATGGAGTTGTCAAGGTCGGAACTATGTGTCGCCAAGTTCGTATTGACCAGGGAAGGAGATCTGAATCAACTTTTAAAGTTACAATCTTTCAACCCGGCAAACGTATTTGCTTTGAAGGAGTCTCAAATCCTTACCGGTGTGATTATGTCCTTGAAAAAGGCACGGGGGCTTCTGCAAGTCAAATTCATTTTACTTTTGAATTACTTAGCCTTGAACTATTCATGAGACCATTTGAAAAACTTATTCGATTGGCAGTTCAAGACGGTACAGAAAAAACTGTAAGGAACATCAAGAAATTGGTTGAATCTAAAGACAATAAGATTTAGGCTTAACAACTACAGCTGATAATTTGTATAGTTCTACAGATATGATTCACAATAACTTTGGAGAGAGAAATGAATTTTACAGATGAAAAAGATCCCGGATTAATTCCTCAAATTTTATCTAAGATTCTAGATTCAAGTGTGAATGGAATAACGTTAGCTGACCCTGATATGGAGGATATGCCACTCGTATATGTTAACAAGGCCTTCGAGAAAATGACTGGGTATACGATGGAAGAAGTAGTAGGGAAAAATTGCCGTTTCATGCAAGGCGAGGATCGGGAACACGCTTTAAAAGAGCGGCATATGATGCAAAAAGCATTCCAGAATAAGGAGTCACTCACTATTACCTTTAAAAATTTCCGAAAAAATGGAGAAGAATTTTACAATCATCTAGAAATGTCGCCACTATTTGATTCTAAAGGAAATTTATTGTACTACTTAGGTGTCCAGCTTGATGTTACTCAAGAAATTAATCATAAAGAAGAAATTAAGAGGCTGAACGAACTACTTAAATCAAAATAAGAATAGCCCGTTGCTAAAAAAATCAACCAGCGCGGGGCTATGTAGTGGGGATTTTATATACCCAATATCCACCATGCTGATAAATCAGCTGTATCGTTGTTAACTCCAACGGTCTAGTCTCTGTAAAAGGCAACATCTGTGCAAGCAAGGTATCTTGGCCAGTACTTAAAAAATAACCACGTACTGCACGATCAGAGAGTGATTGTAACGTATAAGTCTTATAGTTATTTTCTACCGTAAATCTCTTCACAGTATTAACCAGCCCATGCATGTTTGCACTATTCATTGGGAAATCTTTATAAGCTAGATCAAGTGATTTCGGACGCATCAGCCCCAGTTTGTAGAGATCTGAAACATGCAGCACTACATAAGCTTCTCTCGATCCAGCAAGTTCACGTAATATTCCAGCACCCTTCTCTACATCTGCTACCAATGCATCAGCAAAACGCTGCAGCTTTCGGCGCTCTTCGGCTGGAGCCGGAGCACCCCAGAATTCTTCCTCATAATTTCTAATAGCATCACTGCGCTCACGCCAGTGTGAAGGAATAATTACCGGCTCACCATGATGAGATGGAAACAACGTATCTCTTCCAGTAAGCAATCCTATTTGACGCGAGATATCCCACCAGGAAAGTATGACAGCATCTTTCGGCGCATATTTCTTAATCGCTTTTGCCAACGTGACTAATTCAGATGATTTGCTATCTACAGAAGTAAGTAACTCACTGGTAAGGCTTTCCCAATCGAGCAATATAGGTGGTTTCTCACCATTTTTTACAAGATGTGCTATAGCAACTGGTTTTTTTACATTCTCTACATATACTTCATACTTACTTACGGCAAGATCCGGCCAAGACTCTAGTCCAAGTTTATTGAATTTATCGACCCCGCCCTCTTCTACCAATTTATAGTTATAAGGTGCAGGCCCAGGAGTCAGTGACACATAAGCAAGCCAGCCTAATAAAAGAAAACCTCCCGTTACCAGGAGAGTACCTAGTAACGGGAGGAATTTAGATCTTGGTTGCACCGGCTCGGCGCTCCGAGATGAAGTAGCGATCAACTTGCTCTTTTTTCGCGTCTACGCCAGCCAGCCAGTGCAATAGTACCAGCTAACAACATACCGCCGCCCAATCCACCTAACGAGATCTTTTCTTCTGTAGTTTCACCGTTAAATAAACTGAATTTTTTCTTTTCAAGTTTAGCTATTCTCCTTTCTAACTCCATTTCATGCCGTAATTTGGAGTTCTCATCCATAATTTCAACATAAGCTCGGTTCAATGGTCCCCAACCATCCGTGTAAGTCCATCCACCCGGATTTACGTGAGCCAACCCTACATGACCCTTTGGTAAATCATTTTCACCCATTTCTAGAACTTTAAGTTCAAGAGATGACGGGTTATTGTTCTTAGACCAATACAACTGGAAGAACTGAGAATATCCTGCCTTCATCGGTGGAGGTGGGTTTGGACGGTTAGTTTTCTGTCCAGTTAGCAATTTATCGTCATAAAGTTTCTTAACGATCGCGTTTACTTCCTGATATTTTGCAAGTAAATGAAGCGTACCTTTATCCATGAATTCTAGATAAGATCTAGCAAAACGCTCACTATGACAATTGGTACAGGTCGTTACCCATGAATCTTTACGACCCTCAGCCCAATCGCTAGTAATATTTGATGCAATGCCAGGAACTACTGGATAGTTAGCCCAGCGTATCTTTTGTGTTACGTTATGAGAGTATTTACCATCATATTCAAAATGACATCCTGCACAGGTAGGGGCAGTCTGACCACCTTTACTATATGCATCTTTAAGCTGTACGTCCCAATTCCATTCATCACCCATCATCGCAACTATCTTTCCATGTTTAGACATGGAATATTGTTCCCAGTTATTGTGATCTACGCCACTATGACAGGTAGCACAAGCTTCAGGCTTACGAGACTCAGCTGCCGAGAACTCATGTCGAGTATGGCAATGGTCACAAGTGTTTTGGTTGACATGGCACATGGTACAACCTTCAGCAATTTCACGCTGTGGCATCCCAGCATAAACTGATACCTCAACATTTGCCTTGTAATCTAGCGCATGTGAAGGACGCCCATCAGGCCATCCAATTCCTTCTGGCCAGATAAGAGTGTCTCGTTCAGATTCGCGTTCGGCAAACTCCCGTAGATGGCAGGTACCACATACTTCAGCAGTAGGCATCCGCATATCGGCTTTATGGTCTGCTTTTTTTGTAGTATTGATATCAACGTGACAATCGATACAACCAACTTCTTTCAGTTTTTCTGTTTCACCAAGCTTGCCCATTGAACGGAGATTATTCTCTATTTCTTCAAGTTTTGCTTTCTTGTAGAACCTAGGGTCTTCAGGCTTAAGTTTACGAATTTTACTTAGATTAGCATGGGTGCTCTTCTTCCAAGCAGCAACCCAGACAGGTGATTCATCGGTATGGCATTCAACGCAATCCGCACGTCCTGCAATCTCATCTGGTGATGCAGGAGCTTTGTAGAAAGTTTTAGGATCAAAGTACATGCTCATTGGGATCGGTTCCCAGTACTGAGCATGAGATCCCTTGCCAGCACCTTGTGCCGGATCATTGTAGCGCTTTGTCACTGCCTCATGTAATTCTTTTGGCGTGGCTGTTTTCTCAATACCCAGCGCCTTATAAAGCTGACTTGGAACACTTGGAAAAGTTGCGTGTGCCATAGCTGTAAATACTACACCGCAAATAAACAAAATCATGCTTGACCAAAGCTTTGCAACCATTTTATATCTCCTAATGTTCCAATGTTTCGTAGTTTGTTGGTTTTATTGTTTTTTTTAATTTATGGCTAATAAGCTCTCTAAATCACGCTCTATTAGCTGCTTTAATAGCCCCGTAGACTAACTCGGCAAACACCACCTGTCAAGAAAATTGCAGCTCAAATTAACCCTATTATTAGAAATAATTTCATTAAACCTCAATGAGAATTATTCATCATAAACTAGTTACTGTAGAAACCCATCTGAGGTATACATTCTTGGCGATTTCATTTAAAGCCGCTACCCGATTAGTAAGGTTCGTTTGCGCCTCTACAAATGATTGTACGGCTGGGCCTGAGCTATTCTCTATTTCCTCAACACCAGCTTCGTACCAAGTACTTACCATTTTTTCAGTAACTTCTAGGTGGCACTGCATACCTAGATGTACACCTATTGAGAAAGCCTGATTTTCACAGTATTTACTTGAAAGTAGTCGAGTGGCTCCATCAGGTAAAGTGAAATTCTCCCCATGCCAATGAAAGGATTCGAACCTATATAAATTATCAAACCACTTCTTAGCAATTGTATTATCTGCTACAGCTACCTTCCCCCACCCTATTTCTTTGATAGGTCCCCTACTTACTTCCCCTCCCAAAGCTTTTGACAATAATTGCCCACCTAGGCAGTGACCTAGTACTGGGATATTCTCCCTAATAGCCTGTCTTATTAGTACTAGTGCTCCAGTAATAGAGGGCAGATCATCATTTACACTCATCGCTCCTCCCATAAAAACCAGTCCACTATACTTCTCAGGACCGCTAGGAAAATTTGCACCATCATCTATCTTAAAGAGTTTCCAAGGGATGGAATGAGCATCAAGGAATGATCCTAAGTATCCTGGACCTTCAATCTTATATAAACGAAAAATTGCAACCGGCTTCATAAAGTAGGTTATTGCAAAATAATTTTAATTACGAATTGAACAAACATTAGTTACAAATATTTACCATTCACTTAATTATAAGTCATTAAATTCTGTTCATAGGACAAGAAATACTTGCACTCACAGGATCAAATACCTACCAAACACTTTATAAAGCATAATGAATCACCCAAAATATAAAAAGCCGAGTTATCTCGGCTTTTTATATTTATTATCAAACAATCTACAATCTCATCTTGAATCTTCTTTTTCTGTTGCGGTCTCAACTATTGGATCGGGACGATCTACTAGTTCAACCAATGCCATCGGAGCTTTATCACCTTCTCGGAAACCAAATTTAAGAATACGTAGATAACCACCATTACGTGCTTGATAACGAGGACCAAGTTCACTAAATAGTTTTCCAACTATATCTCTGTCACGAAGACGATTAAATGCTAACCGGCGATTAGCAAGAGACGGTTTTTTACCAAGTGTAATCATTGGCTCCACTACACGACGCAACTCTTTAGCCTTAGGCAAGGTAGTTTTAATAACTTCATGACGTAACAATGAATTAGACATATTACGAAACATTGCCAACCGATGGCTGCTGCTACGATTTAATTTTCTTAACCCACTATGATGCCTCATGTTCACCTTCCTTTACGCTCTCAGCATTTGCTGGTGGCCAGTTTTCTAATTCCATTCCAAGTAAAAGTCCGCGTGAGACAAGAACCTCCTTAATTTCATTAAGTGATTTTCTTCCCAAGTTTGGAGTCTTCAAAAGCTCATTTTCGGTACGTTGAATTAAATCGCCTATATAATATATGTTCTCAGCTTTAAGACAATTTGCAGAGCGTACTGTAAGCTCAAGATCATCTACTGGGCGAAGTAGCCTAGGATCAATCTGTGGTGCTTCTGGTTGCTCTACAGGTAGTGGCGTTCCCTTAAGATCGGCGAATACTGATAGTTGTTCTACAAGCACCCGCGCAGCATACCGAATTGCTTCTTCAGGATCAACAACACCATTTGTTTCTATATCCATAACTAATTTATCCAGGTCAGTACGCTGCTCTACACGCGCACTTTCAACTAAATAGCTTACACGACGAACTGGACTAAAGGATGCGTCTAAAAATATACCACCCACTGTACTACTTGTACTATCAGCTTCTCGAGCTGTTCCTGGAACATAACCGCGCCCCATCTCTATTTTAATTTGCATATCTACTTTTCCACCAGCAGTAAGATGTGCAATAACATGCTCTGGATTTATAATTTCCACATCGTGACCAGCCTCAATGTCACCAGCGGTAGCTACACCTTCGCCATCTTTTTTAAGAGTGAGAACAGCCTCGGTAGCATTATGTAGCTTAAGAACGATACCCTTAAGATTAAGTAAAATATCAACCACATCCTCCTCTACACCATCAAGAGCAGAGTATTCATGTACTACACCCCCAATTTGGACCTCAGTTGGCGCAAATCCGGGCATTGAAGATAGCAAAACACGTCGTATTGCATTCCCCAGAGTGTGCCCATAACCACGCTCAAAAGGCTCCATAGTTACTTTCGCATGTAACGGAGAAATATTTTCAACATTAATTATTCTTGGTGTGAGAAAAGTATCACTTGGCATAGCCTATCCTTTTGCTGGAAGCTTTCTGATTAATTGGTTACTTAGAATATAATTCAACAACAAGCGATTCTTCAATAGTAGCAGGCAATTCAGAACGCTCTGGCTGAGCCTTAAAAGTTCCTTTCATTGCCTTAACATCTACTTCCATCCACACTGGAAAAGTACGCCTCTCAGCAGCTTCCAATGCATTTTTAATACGCAGTTGGTCTTTAGCTTTTGAAGTTACTTCTACCAAATCACCAGGATTAACCTGATAGGAAGGTATATTGACACGAGAACCATTCACAAGTATTCCATTATGGCGAACGATTTGCCGTGCCTCATTTCGTGAGGCACCAAAACCCATACGGTAAGAAACAGTATCAAGACGACTCTCTAACCGCTTGAGGAGGTTTTCCCCTGTAATACCGCGTTGCTTATCTGCCAATTTGTAATTAATACGAAACTGACCTTCAAGTATTCCATAAATACGACGAATTTTTTGTTTTGCCCTTAATTGAACTCCATAGTCAGACAGTCGTGTTTTCTTCTGTCCATGTTGTCCAGGCGGGTAGTTTCTGCGCTCTATTGCGCATTTGTCTGTAAAACATTTCTCGCCCTTCAGGAATAGTTTTTCACCTTCACGACGACATTGACGACATTTAGGATCAAGATTTCTAGCCATAATACTCTGAACTCCTTAGATTCGACGCTTTTTAGGGGCGCGGCAACCATTATGTGGAAATGGTGTCACATCAGCAATGCTGGTAATTTTAAATCCAGCTGCGTTTAGAGCACGTACAGCAGATTCCCTGCCAGGCCCAGGACCCTTGATACGTACTTCAATATTTTTGACTCCACACTCTTGTGCATATTTACTAGCTTTCTCAGCTGCAACTTGAGCTGCAAAAGGAGTACTCTTACGTGAACCCTTAAAACCAGCTCCACCAGATGTAGCCCAAGACAAGGCATTGCCCTGACGATCAGTAATAGTAACAATAGTATTGTTAAAAGACGCGTGAATATGCGCAATCCCCTCAGCTACGTTTTTCTTAGCTTTTTTACGTGCCCGTGTAGCTGTCTTTACCATATCTTATTTTTTCCCTTATTCTGCAATTTATTATTAACCAATATTAGTTATCTTGCTGGCCTACCACTAGCTTGACGAATTGCTTTACGTGGACCTTTCCGAGTTCTTGCATTATTTTTTGTATTCTGACCTCGAACTGGCAATCCTCTGCGATGTCGTAGCCCTCTATAGCAGCCAAGATCCGTTAGACGCTTAATATTCATTGACACTTCACGACGCAAATCACCTTCAACCCTGAATTTTGCCACATGCTCACGCAATTCTTCCATTTGCGTATCAGTAATATCTTTAATTTTTATTGATGCATCAACGCCTACAGAAGCACAAATTTGTCGTGCCCCAGTACGTCCTATACCATAAATCGCAGTCAAAGCAATTACTGTATGCTGATGATTCGGTATGTTTACTCCGGCAATTCGTGCCATACTAACTTCCTACAAATAATAAAACGATCAATTATAACAGCCAAAGTTATATCTTCTAAATCAACCTTGGCGCTGCTTATGCCTTGGATCCTTACTACAAATCACTCTCACAACACGATTACGTCTAACAACCTTGCAGTTTCTGCACAATTTTTTAACTGAAGCTTTTACTTTCATATTCCTATTCCTTTTCTATTTAGCGCGAAAAGTAATTCGACATCTACTTAAATCATATGGCGTAAGATCTACTGTCACCTTGTCTCCCGGTAGAATCCGAATATAATGCATCCGCATTTTACCGGAAATATGGCCAAGTACAACATGGTCATTTTCGAGCTTGACACGAAATGTTGCATTCGGCAACGTTTCAAGTATCTCGCCTTGCATCTGTATTGTTTCTTCTTTAGCCATCTATACTGGAAGCTCTAACTATCTAGTTGATAAGCCGCCACCACCTTTAAAATTAGATTTTTTTAACAAGCTATCATACTGATGTGACTGCATATAAGCTTGAATTTGTGACATAAAATCCATTGTCACAACAACAATAATTAATAATGAAGTTCCACCAAAATAGAATGGCACATTCCATTTTAAAATTAGAAATTCTGGCAATAAACAAACAAGAGTTACATATATTGCCCCCACCATAGTTAATCTCAGCATAATTTTTTCAATATGCTTTGCTGTTTGATCTCCAGGACGTATTCCCGGAATAAAAGCACCGCTTTTCTTTAAATTATCAGCAGTTTCCTTTGGATTAAATACCAATGCAGTATAAAAAAAACAGAAAAATATAATCATTAATGCATACATCAGCACATAAATAGGTTGCCCTGGGGATAAAGCGCCACTTACATCCTTCAACCAAACCATATTCTCGCCTGTAGCAAACCACCCCGCTAAAGTAGCCGGAAATAAAATGATACTTGATGCAAATATTGGTGGAATAACACCAGCCATATTAAGTTTTAATGGCAAATGAGAGCTTTGGCCCCCATAAACTTTCCGTCCCACCTGTCGCTTAGCATAATTTACTAAAATCTTTCGTTGCCCACGTTCTACAAAAACCACAAATGCTGTAACTAAGGCTATTGCAATAAAAATTGCAAGAGCCACTAAAGAATGCATTGCACCAGTGCTTACTAATTCTAGTGTCCCACCGATTGCACTTGGTAATCCAGCTACAATACCTGCAAAAATTATTAAGGAAATACCGTTACCTATGCCCCGTTCTGTTATTTGTTCTCCCAACCACATCAAGAAAATAGTACCAGTCACCAAAGTTATTACTGTGAAAGCAACAAATGTTGGCCCTGGCTCAATTACCAATCCGGCCTGTGTCTGCAACGCAATCGATATGCCATAACCCTGTACCAGCGCTAAGCAAAGGGTGAAATAACGAGTATATTGGGTAATTTTTCTTTTCCCAGCCTCACCATCTTTCTTTATTGCTTCTAAGTATGGGAATGCTACCGTACCAAGCTGCATAATAATCGAGGCGGAAATGTAAGGCATGATTCCCAAAGCGAACACCGAGAATCGGGATAGCGAACCACCCGAGAACATATTAAACATGCCCAGAATTCCACTCTGCTGCTGATCAAATAAATCTTTTAAAACTACAGGATCAATTCCAGGAACCGGTACATGGGCACCAATTCTATAAACTACAAGCGCAAGCAATAAAAACCAAAGCCTGCGCTTCATATCAGCAAGCTTATCAGACCCGCCCCTTGATTTACCTTTAGCAGCCAATTTTTGTCCTTTTGGCCTTATTCAATGCTGCCACCTGAGGTTTCAATAGCAACTTTCGCACCTTTAGTAACATGAATGCCTTGTAACTTAACTGCTCGATTTATATTGCCTGACAGAATAACTTTAGCAGCTAAAACTGACTTAGAAATTACTCCTGCTTGCTTCAATACCTTTATATCAATAGTATCTACTGGCAGTTTATCTAATGCCGACAATTTAACTTCGGCAGTATTTCCTTTTGTAACAGAAGCGAAACCACGTTTCGGCAAACGACGTTGCAGAGGCATCTGACCACCCTCAAATCCAACCTTATGAAACCCACCAGCTCTTGATTTTTGTCCCTTATGACCGCGACCAGCAGTCTTACCAAAACCAGAACCTATTCCTCTTCCCACACGATGCCGAGAGAAAGTTGATCCATTAGCTGGCTTTATCGAATTAAGTTTCATTTTAAGATTCACACTTCAGAAGATAACAAATTTTATTAATCATACCTCGCACTGCAGCAGTATTTTCTAATTCTGAGCTACTATTTACTTTACGCAAACCTAACCCATGAGCTGTTGCACGGTGAGATTTCTTAGTTCCGATTAAGCTCTTAACCAAAGTCACTTTGATCTTTTTATTTTTATCGTTCATTACGAAACTAACTCCATTATTTCTTCAACGCTTTTACCACGCTTTGCAGCAATATCAGCCGGAGTATTCATTGACTCTAAGCCTTGCAAAGTAGCACGTACTACATTGTATGGATTTCTTGAACCAATGCACTTAGCAGTTATATCGTGTACGCCCAATACTTCAAAGACAGCCCTCATGGGCCCCCCAGCTATAATCCCAGTACCTTCTGAAGCAGGCTGCATATATACTTTAGCAGCGCCATGAGTACCTATAACAGCATGCTGCAAGGTGCCATTCTTTAAACTCACTTTAATCAATTTTCGTCTTGCTTCATCCATCGATTTTTGTACGGCAACAGGCACTTCACGAGATTTACCCTTGCCCATGCCAACACTACCATCTCCATTACCAACAACAGATAAAACTGCAAAGCCAAGAATACGGCCACCCTTAACTACTTTAGTGACACGATTAATCGCGACCATTTTCTCTTTAAGACCATCCCCGCGGTCTTCACCTTGCTGATTTTTTCCTTGATTTCTTTGCGATTTAGCCATTAATAATCCTTAATTAAAATACCAAACCATGCTCACGAGCAGCCTCAGCTAATGCCTTAATCCGTCCATGATATTTAAAACCAGAACGATCAAATCCTACTTTAGTAATTCCAATTTTAGTTGCTTTTTCAGCTATTCTTTTACCTATAACTGATGCAGCTCCTACTGATCCGCCCCCAGATAGTTCTTTACGAATCTCAGGCTCAATTGTAGAAGCACTAGTTAAAACATTTCCACTAGTATGATCGATAACTTGCGCATAAATATGGCCATTTGTGCGATGCACAGTTAAACGCACTATTTTCAATTCGGCAATTTTTGCACGAGTTTTTCGTGCACGGCGCAAGCGGGACTGTATTAAATTCTGCATAAATATCTCATTTATTTCTTCTTAGCTTCTTTCATAACAATAATCTCATCCGCATAACGAACTCCCTTTCCCTTATAGGGCTCCGGTTTTCGAAATGCACGAACTTCTGCAGCCACTTGACCAACCTTTTGTTTGTCAATTCCCTTAATTACTATTTCAGTTTGTGATGGCGTTTCTGCTTGAATACCTTCAGGCAACTTATAAACAACTGGATGCGAAAAACCAAGAGTAAGATTCAGATTCTCTTTATCAGCCTTAGCTCGATATCCAACTCCTACCAATAATAGTTTCTTTTCAAATCCCTTGGATACGCCCTGCACCATATTAGCAATCAACGATCGCATTGTTCCAGACATGGCATTAGCTTGCTTAGAGTTATTAGCGACTGTAACAAGCAAATTATCATCCTTATGTTCAACAGTTACGTCAGAATTAATACTCCACTGCAACTTGCCAAGCGGACCTTTAACCGAAACATCAGAAGCAGACAAACCTACTTCAACATTTGTTGGAATTAATACAGGCTCTTTAGCTATTCGTGACATATAATCAACACCCCTAGGCTACAATACATAAAACTTCGCCACCAATTCCATTGGCACGCGCCTTTCGTTCAGTCATAACACCTTTAGAGGTTGAAATTATAGCAACACCCAAACCATTCATAACCTTAGGAAGACTATTGTTGGGCTTATAAATACGTAAACCGGGACGACTCACACGATCAATCTTCTCAATCACAGGGAGCCCTGCATAGTATTTTAAACCAACATCTAAGACCGGCTTATTATCAATATCACGTACAGTAAAGTACTCAATGTAACCTTCGTCCTTCAACACCATAGCAATTGATTGCTTTAATTTTGAGGAAGGCATTGTAACGATTTTTTTATCAGCCCGCTGCGCATTACGTATGCGTGTCAACATATCAGCGATAGGGTCACTCATGCTCATCTAGGCACCTCACGTAATCCAATTTTTAACTAACATTATACTTTTCCAATTTTTTACTACCAACTAGCTTTCATAATCCCTGGGATTTGACCACTCATTGCAATTTCACGCAGCTTACTTCGACCCAATCCAAACTTGCTATAAACCCCTCTAGGACGACCTGTCAGCGTACAACGGCTTCGGAGCCGCACTGGGCTTGCATTCCGAGGCAACATTTGTAATTTAATTCTGGCAGCTTGTTGCTCTTCTTCACTTATATTTTTATCATTAATAACAGCGAATATTTCAGCACGTTGAGCGGCAAATTTTTTGACGATTTTTCTTCTTTTTAAATCACGATTGATTAAAGATACTTTAGACATATTACCTTTATTTTTTAAATGGAAATTTAAATGCTGTTAGCAATGCTTTAGCTTCCGCATCAGTTTTAGCAGTAGTTGTAATAGTTATATTCATACCTCGCAATGTATCCACCTTGTCGTAGTCTATTTCCGGGAAAATGATTTGCTCTTTAACACCCATTCCATAGTTTCCACGACCATCAAAAGCCTTTCCAGATATTCCACGAAAATCACGAATACGAGGTATTGCAACGCTTATCAATCTATCTAAAAACTCATACATCTGCATTCGTCTCAGCGTTACCATGCAACCTACTGGATAGCCATCACGAACCTTAAATGTCGCTATGGATTTTTTTGCCTTAGTAATAACGGGCTTTTGCCCAGCTATTTTTTGCATGTCTGAAACCGCATGATCCATTATTTTTTTATCAGCTACCGCCTCACCAACACCCATATTGAGTGTAATCTTCGTAATTTGCGGAACCTCCATAACAGACTTATAGGAAAATTGCTCCACTAGGTCTTTAGTAACTTCATCTCGGTAAAATTCTAGTAAACGGGCCATATTTTTTCAGTTTAAATGTCGACTAATTCGCCATTAGATTTAAAATAACGAACTTTACGCTTATCTTCCAAAGTTTTAATTCCAACCCTATCAGCTTTTTTTGTTGCCGAGTTATAAACTGCAACATTTGAAATCTGAATTGGCTTTGCTACTTCAACTATGCCGCCAGCAGTTCCTTTGTTAGGATCAGCCTTAGTATGTTTTTTTACTTTATTAATACCTTCAATTACGACTAACGAATCATCTACTACACGCAGCACTGTTCCACGCTTACCCTTATCTTTACCAGTTATAGCAATTACGTCATCACCTTTCTTAATTTTTTTCATGCTGCGCTCCTTACTTCACGCTTAAAGAACTTCTGGCGCAAGCGATACAATTTTCATAAATCGCGCATTACGCAATTCACGTGTTACTGGACCAAAAATACGTGTTCCTATAGGCTCTAATTTTGCATTTAATAATACCGCTGCATTCTTATCAAATTTTATCAAAGAGCCATCAGTCCGACGTATGCCTTTAGCTGTACGCACTACCACCGCATTATAAACCTCACCCTTTTTAACGCGCCCCCTTGGAGTGACATCTTTTATGCTAACTTTAATAAGGTCGCCGATACCAGCGTATCTCCTTTTGGAGCCACCCAATACTTTAATACACATTACGGAGCGCGCACCTGTATTATCCGCAACTTTCAAAACCGACTGCATTTGAATCATTTTTTACTCACTCTATCCAACTTTTCCTACATTTAAGAGATCTAAATGCCTGGATAGTTTTGGATCCCGTCCGGGTGTTATGCTGCTTGCTGCAATTAATTTATTTACAGCCCAGCTTGAATTAAAAAAATTGAATGTTTCTAAACTATTAATAGACTAGAGGGCGCCAATTATACTGTCACACCATTTAATAAACAAGCTAAAAAATTCAAATATTAAAATTAATTTCTATTTATTTAATACCTATTTATTCCTTCCTCACTTAGCCACACACCATGCTTTCGTTTTAGAAATTGGTCTACATTCTTTAATAGTTACCAAGTCGCCTTGATGAAATTCATTTGTTTCATCATGAACATGATATTTTTTTGATTTAACCATAATTTTACCATAGAGAGGATGCTTTACTTTCCGCTCAACTAACACAGTTATAGTCTTATCTGTTTTATCACTTGTTACTCTACCTATTAGAGTACCGCTCATATTATCTTTACTCATGATTGTTTCACTTTTTGACCAAGTATAGTTCTAATACGTGCAATATCCCGACGCACATAACGCAATTGATTATGATTTGTTAATTGTTGTGTGGCATGTTGCATCCGCAGACCAAATTGCACCTTTAACATTGCTAATAATTCTTTCTGCAATTCTACTGGGGCTTTATCTCTTAATTCACTTGCTTTCATAATTAACCGCCTAGTTGTCTAGTAACAAAAGTAGTCCTAACTGGAAGTTTTGCAGCGGCCAAGCGAAATGCTTCCCTTGCCATTGTTTCATCTACTCCATCCATTTCGTATAACATTTTACCCGGTTTTATCTGCGCAACAAAATATTCAGGATTTCCCTTACCACCGCCCATACGAACTTCTGCAGGCTTTTGAGATATTGGTTTATCTGGAAAAATACGAATTCTAACTTGGCCACCCCGTTTTATATGACGAGTCATGGCCCTACGAGCAGCTTCAATCTGGCGCGCAGTTAAGCGACCGCTAGTGATCGCTTTTAGACCAAATTCACCAAAACTAACTTTCGTTCCACGAGTAGCCATACCGTTATTACGACCTTTTTGTTGTTTACGGTATTTTGTTCTAGCTGGTTGTTGCATCTTTAGCTCCCGGCGTTTTTACAGTATCTTTAATTTTAGATTTCTTAATTGAAGTTGATTTATCATCTTTTTCTGCAGTAGACTTTGTTTTTTTCGTTGCCGGCCCTTTTTTCACTTCTTTGGCTACTTTCGCTACTTTGGCTACTTTGGCTACTTTGGCTGGACTCTTTGTTACTTTTTTAGCAATAATTTTCTTATCAGTATCTAGCTTATCTGTTACTTCAATCTTAGCCTTAGTAGCAGTTGATTTACTTACAGCCTTAACTGGTTTTTTATCTGTCGCGGGTTTTGTCTTTTTTGCAGTTGGTTTAGCTACTAGACGTTTCTTTTTCTTTTCCTGATCTAATCCTGGGGTTTTATCTGAAGGCGAAGCGCTCGACAAGGACTGATCACTACTACGGCCAATAATCTCGCCCTTAAATACCCATACTTTAATACCTATGGCCCCATAAGTGGTCTGAGCTGTCGAAGTACCATAATCAATATCAGCACGGAGAGTATGAAGCGGAACTCGACCTTCACGGTACCATTCGCACCGTGCAATTTCAATCCCGTTAAGTCGCCCAGCGCTCTGTATTTTTATACCCTGAGCACCTAAACGCATAGCATTTTGTATCGAACGTTTCATTGCTCGACGAAACATAATACGCTTCTCTAATTGCTGTGCAATATTATCAGAGATTAGCTGCGCATCAATCTCAGGCTTCCGAATTTCTTCAATATTTACATGTACTGGAACACCCATTCTTTTTTGCAATTCTCCACGGAGAAATTCAATATCCTCACCCTTTTTGCCAATTACGATACCAGGACGAGATGTATAAATAGTAAAGCGCGCATTCTTAGACGGACGCTCAATAGTTATACGACTAACTGATGCATGAGAAAGCTTTTTTTTCAGATATTCCCTAACCTTAATATCTTCCTGCAACATTATTGGAAAATTTGCTTTGTTAGCGTACCACTTTGATGACCAGTTCTTCTGGACTGAAAGTCGAAAACCTGTTGGATGTATTTTTTGTCCCATAATAACCTTAAAAGCCCCTATTTTTGGTTGCCAACCTTATCACCCACAGTTAAAAAAATATGGCATGTTGGCTTAATAATACGATTGCCACGACCTTTTGCACGAGCCCTTGTTCGCATCATTGATGGGCCACGATCAATGTATATAGTTGATACCTTTAATTCATCAATATCTGCCCCATCATTATGCTCGGCGTTAGCAATAGCAGATTCTAATAATTTTCTAATAATTACCGCGCCTTTTTTTGGGCTAAATGCAAGAAGATTCAATGCCTGGTCTACCGGCAATCCACGGACCTGGTCTGCCACCAAGCGCCCTTTTTGTTCAGATAACCGAACCCCGCGTAACACAGCAGATGTTTGCATACTTCAATTACTCCTATTTTTTTACTACTTTGCGATCTGCAGAATGCCCTTTAAAAGTACGGGTATGAGAGAACTCACCCAGCTTATGTCCCACCATATTCTCAGTTACAAAAACGGGAATATGTTGTCTGCCATTATGCACTGCAATAGTAAGACCAATAAAATCAGGTAATACTGTAGAACGACGTGACCAAGTTTTAATAGGACGCCTATCCTTAGTTGTACGTGCAGCCTCTACCTTTTCTTTCAAGTGCAAATCAACAAATGGGCCTTTTTTTACGGAACGAACCATGATTTATTACCCCTTGTTCTTATTCGAATAACGACGGCGCACAATCATTCCGTCCGTACGCTTATTACTACGAGTGCGATAACCTTTTGCCGGAGTCCCCCAAGGACTAACTGGATGCCTTCCTGCCGCAGTCTTCCCTTCACCACCACCATGCGGATGGTCTATTGGGTTCATTACAACACCACGAACAGTTGGCCTAATACCACGCCATCTATTCGCACCTGCTTTACCAATTGATCGAAGATTATGCTCAGGATTACCTACCTCACCAATAGTGGCGCGACAATTAATATGTACCTTACGAATTTCACCAGAGCGAAGTCTTAGTTGCGCATAATCACCTTCACGAGCCAATAGCTGCGTCGAAGTACCAGCAGAACGAGCAAGTTGCGCACCTTTTCCTGGTGATAACTCAACACAATGAATTGTAGTGCCAACTGGAATGTTACGTAATGGAAGTGAATTGCCGTTTTTAATTGGCGCATCTACACCACTCATTAGCTCCGTTCCCACAACAACCCCCTTAGGAGCAACAATATAGGCACGTTCGCCATCAATATAACAAAGTAAAGCTAAATTTGCACTTCTGTTTGGATCATATTCTAACCGCTCAACTTTAGCAGTAATTCCATCTTTTTTACGACGAAAATCAATTATACGATAATGCTTTTTATGACCACCACCCATATGCCGTGTAGTAATACGCCCAGAATTATTACGGCCAGCAGTGCGGTTTTTCTTCTCTACTAATTTGGAACAGGGCGCCCCCTTATGCAAATCAGGATTAACAACCTTAACAAGCCCGCGCCGCCCTGGAGAAGTTGGTTTGACTTTAATCAGTGCCATTATTTACTCTCCGCCTGAGCTATTTCAGAAAAATTAATTTCTTGACCAGGCTTTATACTGACATAGGCCTTCTTCCAATTTGTTCTTCGCCCCATAAAACGACCAAATCTTTTCTCTTTACCTTTAACATTTGACACTTGCACCCCCGTAACTTCTATTTTCTGTGCCTTCCACATCAATTCAACGGCTGCTCGTATCTCAGGTTTAGTGGCATCTTGCATTACACGAAAGATTATTTGATTATTTTTTTCTACTATAAATGTAGCTTTTTCAGATACCTGAGGTTTTAGTAATACTTGCATCAATCGATCTTGACTAAAAACTTGTATGATCATGACAGCATCTCCTCAATTTTTGTTACCGCACTTTGAGTCATTAATATTTTGTCATAACGCAGGAGACTTATTGGGTCAGCATGACCTACCTCTACCACCATCACATTTGGTAGATTACGAGAAGACAAATAAAGATTTTCATCTATCTTATCTGTAATAAGCATTACCTCTTTCAAACCCATATCTTTTAATTTTTGTGATAATAGTTTTGTTTTTGGGCTATCTACCGTAAACTCATCTACGACTGATAATCGACTATCACGCACCAATTGCGACAAAATAGTACTCATTCCAGCACGATACATCTTACGATTCACTTTATGACTGAAATTATCATTTGGGCTACTAGGAAATATTTGACCACCACCACGCCACAATGGACTAGAGGCCATGCCTGCACGTGCACGCCCCGTCCCCTTTTGATTCCAGGGCTTACGTGTAGATTTATTAACATCAGCCCGCCCTTTTTGCGCACGATTAGCGCTACGAGCATTAGCCATATAAGCGGTTACCAACTGATGAACAAGAGCTTCATTATACTCACGTCCAAACAAAGCATCTGATGCAGAAATATCTTTAGCGGACTGACCGTCATTACCAATAAGCTTAAGTTCCATTATGAACCCGCCTTTTTATCTTTCTTGCTACCACCAGCAACTTTACTTGCAGGCTGATTTATACTTGTAATTTTAAAGCTTGGGTGCACCAACACATCGCCACCCCTTGAGCCGGGAATAGCACCCTTTATCAAAAGCAAACCTTTTTCAGCATCTATACGCAAAACCTCTAAGTTTTGCGTCGTCTTTCGAACATTACCTAAATGTCCTGCCATCCGTTTACCAGGAAACACACGACCAGGATCTTGACACATACCTATAGAACCTGGTTTATTATGAGCCTTCGAATTGCCGTGACTGGCGCGATTCGAGGTAAAGTGATGACGCTTGATTACACCAGAGAAACCCTTGCCAATGGTTATACCGGTTATATCTACTTTCTGACCTACCTGAAAGATCTCAGTATTTACAGCAGCACCTGGCTTCAGAGTTGATAATTGCTCATCTGTTACCCTGAATTCCTTAATTATATGACCCGCCTCAACTGCAGCCTTAGCAAAATGACCTGCCAAGGGCTTATTGACACGACTTGCCCTACGCTTACCGAAAGTTACCTGTACAGCTGAATACCCATCAGTATCAGGAGTTTTTATTTGCGTGACTCGATTATTAGACACGTCAAGCACCGTTACTGGCTGACTATGTCCATCATCTGTAAAAATACGGGTCATGCCAATTTTACGGCCGACTAATCCTAAACTCATTTTAAACCGCCTTTATATTGAAGGTGTCGATTTCAATTGACCGACACTCTGTAACAACTTTAATCTCTCTTCCCTAAAAATATCAATAAATTCTTACCTAAAATTTATAATTTTATTTCTACATCTACACCAGCAGGCAAATCCAGTCTCATCAAAGCATCCACAGTTTTATCTGTAGGATCCATAATATCCATTAGTCTCAAATGAGTACGAATCTCAAATTGATCACGTGAAGACTTATTAACATGCGGGGATCGTAACACATCAAACCGCTCAGTACGTGTTGGTAGGGGTATTGGCCCCTTTACCACTGCACCGGTACGTTTTGCAGTTTCAACAATCTCCATTGCAGACTTATCTATTAGCCTGTAATCAAAAGCTTTCAAACGAATACGTATTTTCTGGTTCTGCATTTTCTAACCTCAGAATGAAGATTCTGGATCCAGATTTACGTGCATTTAACACTTAATTCTGTCCCCTTCCTCCTTAAATTTTATTACTCTATAATTTTTGCTACCACCCCTGCACCAACTGTCCTGCCGCCCTCACGAATAGCAAAACGCAAACCTTCTTCGCATGCAATCGGCGCTATTAAAGTAACTGTTACCGACACATTATCACCAGGCATTATCATTTCTGTACCTGCCGGCAACTCTACCGCACCAGTTACATCTGTAGTGCGGAAATAGAACTGCGGACGATAACCTTGAAAGAACGGAGTATGACGCCCGCCTTCTTCTTTACTCAGAACATAAATCTCAGCAGTAAATTTTGTATGTGGAGTAATAGACCCTGGCTGAGATAATACCTGACCACGCTCAACTTCTTCTCGCTTGGTTCCACGCAGGAGAACACCAACATTATCCCCTGCCTGACCCTGGTCTAATAATTTTCTAAACATTTCCACACCAGTACAAACAGTCTTGGTGGTTTCTTTCAAACCAACAATCTCCAACTCTTCACCCACCTTAACAACACCGCGTTCGACTCGGCCAGTAACAACCGTACCACGGCCAGAAATAGAAAATACATCTTCTACCGGCATAATAAAAGAACCATCTATTGCCCGTTCCGGCTCAGGAATAAAACTATCTAGTGCTGCCGCTAATTTAATTATGGAAGGCTCGCCAATATCACTCTGATCTCCCTCAAGAGCCTTCAAAGCAGAACCAACAACTATCGGGGTATCATCACCAGGAAACTGATACTTAGTCAATAATTCACGAACTTCCATTTCAACCAATTCTATTAATTCAGCATCATCTACCATGTCAGCTTTATTCATATAGACAACAATGTAGGGAACACCTACTTGTCGCGCCAGCAAAATGTGTTCCCGCGTCTGTGGCATAGGGCCATCGGCAGCAGATACAACCAAAATAGCCCCATCCATTTGCGCCGCACCAGTAATCATATTTTTGACGTAATCCGCATGCCCAGGACAATCAACATGAGCATAATGACGGGTTTCTGTTTCGTACTCGACATGAGAGGTATTGATAGTAATTCCGCGGGCCTTCTCTTCCGGCGCAGAGTCAATCTCAGCAAAACTTCTAGATTCGCCGCCAGATTGTTTTGACATTACCATTGTGATGGCAGCAGTCAAAGTAGTCTTACCATGATCTACATGACCAATAGTACCTACATTTACATGCGGTTTCGTCCGCTCAAATTTACTTTTTGACATAATCCTTTCCTTTTCTTAACAATCGACTATTATTTTTTATTAATAATGGCCTCAGCTACATTCTTTGGAGCCTCTGAATAGTGCTTAAATTCCATAGTGTATGTAGCACGCCCCTGCGTTGCCGAACGAAGAGATGTAGAGTAACCAAACATCTCTGCCAACGGAACCTCCGCAGTCACCACCTTAAGCCCAGGAAGATCCGCCATACCTTGAATCATTCCCCGACGGGAAGATAAATCACCTACCACGTTACCCATATAATCTTCTGGAGTTTCCACCTCTACAGCCATCATTGGTTCAAGCAGAACCGGGCTAGCCTGTCTCATGCCATCCTTAAATGCCATTGATGCAGCCATTTTAAATGCATTTTCATTTGAATCCACGTCATGGTAAGAGCCATCGTATAGTGTTACCTTAACATCCACCACAGGAAATCCTGCAAGCACACCATTAGGTAAAGTATCTTTTAGACCTTTTTCAACTGCCGGAATATATTCACGAGGAACCGCTCCACCTTTAATTAGATCAATAAATTCAAATCCTTTTCCCGTCTCATTTGGCTCCATTTTTAACCAAACATGCCCATATTGACCACGACCTCCAGACTGCTTCACAAATTTACCTTCAACTTCAATCATTTTCCTAATTGCCTCACGGTAAGCTACTTGTGGCGCCCCCACGTTTGCCTCCACGCTAAATTCTCGCCTCATTCGATCAACAATAATTTCTAAATGAAGTTCGCCCATTCCAGATATGATGGTTTGAGCAGACTCTTGATCCGTACGCACTCGAAAAGAAGGATCTTCCTGCGCCAATCTATTTAGAGCAAGACCCATTTTCTCTTGATCCATTTTAGTTTTAGGCTCTACAGCAACATGAATTACAGGCTCAGGAAATTCCATTTTCTCTAGCGTGATAGATTTTGTTGGATCACACAAAGTATCCCCTGTAACAGCCTCTTTCAGGCCAACCGCTGCTGCAATATCCCCTGCACGCACCTCTTTAATTTCATCACGCTGGTTTGCGTGCATTTGCAACAAACGTCCAATTCTTTCTTTCTTCCCTTTAATAGGGTTGTAAATCGTATCTCCAGTAGTAACCACACCAGAATAAACCCGGAAAAATATTAATTGACCAACAAACGGATCCGTCGCGATCTTAAATGCCAAACCAGAGAAGGGCTCCTTGTCATTAGCTAACCGCTCCTCCATTTCACCATTCTCTTTTTCCCCTGTAACAGCTTTAATATCTACTGGTGACGGCATATAATCAATCACCCCGTCCAACATAGCCTGAACGCCTTTATTTTTAAAAGCAGTCCCACATAACATTGGCACTATTTCATTATTGATGGTCCGAATTCTCAGCCCTTTTTTAGTATCTTCAATAGACAAATTGCCTTCTTCAATATACTTATTCATCAACTCTTCATTCGCTTCTGCAGCAGTCTCGAGCATTTTTTCACGCCAACTCTTTGCATCTTCTAATAAATTATCAGGAATTTCACGCTCCTCGAACTTCGTTCCACGAGTCTCCTCATCCCAATAAATAGCCTTCATCTTAACTAAATCAATAACACCTTCAAAATTATCTTCAGCTCCAATCGGAAGCTGCAATGGCACTGGGTTCGCCTTTAGACGCGTTTTCATTTGCTCATAAACACGCATGAAATTAGCACCCGCTCTATCCATTTTATTAATGAATGCAAGACGTGGAACTTGGTACTTATTAGCCTGGCGCCAAACAGTTTCTGTTTGAGGCTGAACCCCACCAACCGCACAGAAAACAGTACAAGCTCCATCCAGCACACGCAATGAACGCTCTACTTCAATAGTAAAATCTACGTGCCCCGGCGTGTCAATAATATTTATACGATGTGCAGAATAATCATTATTCATTCCACTCCAGAAGCATGTAGTTGCAGCTGAAGTAATTGTAATGCCCCGCTCTTGCTCTTGCTCCATCCAGTCCATTACCGCAGCACCGTCATGTACCTCGCCAATTTTATGGGAAATGCCTGTATAGAATAAAATACGCTCAGTAGTCGTAGTTTTTCCAGCATCTATATGCGCCATAACTCCGATATTTCGATATTGCTCAATTGGTGTTTTTCTTGACACGGTATATTAACCTTAATATTCGATCTGATTTACTATAAATAACGCACAAACTAAATTAAAAACCTGAAAATTAACTTTAGAATCGGTAATGTGCAAACGCTTTATTTGAATCCGCCATACGGTGAACTTCTTCTCTTTTTTTAACTGCCCCACCACGACCCTCCGCGGCTTCAGACAATTCCCCGGCAAGACGAGCCCCCATTGACTTCTCACTTCTCTTTCGTGCAGCTTCGCGCAACCATCTCATAGCTAATGCATTTCGACGAACCGACCTAACTTCTACTGGCACCTGATAATTAGCCCCACCTACACGCCGGCTCTTTACTTCCACCATTGGACGAACATTAGACAATGCCTGCACAAACACCTCTATCGGGTCTTTACCAGTCTTCTTCTCAATTTGACTCATAGCACCATAAATAATCCGTTCTGCAACAGATTTCTTTCCGCCTGTCATCAGAACATTTACGAACTTTGAAATCTCTGTATTGTGATATTTTGGATCCGGCAAAATATCACGCTTTGGAACTTCTCTCCTTCTTGGCATTCTTTAACCTCAGTTTAGATATATACTTTAATATCTATATATGTATTTATTTATGTTTTTTTAAAACAACATCTAACAGCTAACTTAAATTACGCTCACTCAAGCTGCCTTTGGTTTCTTTGAACCATATTTTGAACGCGCCTGCCTTCGATCTTTTACTCCAGCAGTATCAAGACTTCCACGTACCGTATGATAACGAACACCAGGCAGATCTTTAACTCGGCCACCACGTATTAATACCACCGAATGCTCCTGCAAATTATGCCCCTCTCCGCCAATGTAACTAGAAACCTCAAATCCATTTGTTAGGCGAACTCTAGCCACTTTACGTAAAGCTGAATTTGGCTTTTTTGGTGTAGTAGTATAAACACGAGTACAAACCCCTCTTTTTTGGGGGCTATTCCCTAGCGCAGGAACCTTACTTTTTACATGCCTTGCTAAGCGAGGCTTACGCACTAATTGACTAATTGTTGGCATTGCAACTCCGCATTACAGCTCCATTAAAAAAATAAAGTGGCGATTCTCGCCACCCGGCGATTCTCGCCACTCTACTCATATAAGACGTAATTCGTCCCCAGTTTCGTCTATTCTTTCACCTGCCACGATCATTATCTCAGCGACTAGATTAACCACTGATTTTATTGGGTTTGACGCACCATGTCAAGCTTATAAGCGCAGTTTGATTGATATAAACACACTAAAATAAGGCGTTTCCTAATAATTAATTTGCAGCCAACTGCTCTTCAATTTCCTTATTCAAATGCTGCAACATTAACAGCGGATCTTCTGCCCGGGAAATAGGCCTGCCTATAACCAAATAATCAGCACCATTTTGTATTGCCATCTGCGGGGTTGTTATCCGACTCTGATCGTCAGTCATAGCATCAATTGGACGAATTCCAGGGGTGACTAAACAAAAATTGTCACCCATCTCCTTCCTAAGCTGCCCAGACTCTAATGCAGAGCACACTACCCCGTCTAACCCACAACTATGCGCTAAATTGGCTAAATTCTGCACCACATTTCCAGGCTCATTATTTAAGCCAATACTCTCTATATCATCTGATCCCATACTTGTAAGCAATGTTACTGCAACAAGTTTAGTCCCACCTAGTGGCAGCACCTCTCTTGCTGCAGAAAGCATCTTCCTACCGCCTAAAGCATGTACGTTTATCATCCACACACCTAGATCAGCTGCCACTCTACATGCGCTTGCTACTGTATTTGGAATATCGTGGAACTTTAAATCAAGAAAGACCTCAAACCCTTTTTTTCTAAATACTTTCACTATCTCTGGACCAGCAGCAGTAAAAAGCTCTTTTCCTATTTTTACTCGGCATAACATTGGATCAAGTTTGCTTGCTAGATTTAATGCCTGTTCTTTACTTGAGAAATCAAGTGCAACAATAATACGCGGATCGTTCATATAATATTTCCCATTTACTCAATTATGATAAAGATTTAATTATTTTAATTGCGCTCATAAAATTCATTACTTAACCATGCAATCTTTTGTCTTCATAATTCCCATCTTATTTTGAATATAATAATTCTAAGCCTCTCCCGTTTAAGAGCTTTCCCTACACAAAATGAAACACTAAACTAAAAAAACGGCATGATAACAATATCATGCCGTTTTTTTAATTTTAAACCCTATAAATTTTTCAGGCCTTATAGTCAACTCTCTCTCTCATTTCTTTACCAGCTTTAAAATGAGGCACGTATTTCTCAGCTACATTCACTTGTTCGCCAGATTTTGGGTTGCGTCCTATACGAGGAGGACGATAATTCAAGTCAAAGCTTCCAAATCCCCTTATCTCGATACGCTGCCCCTTGGACAAGCTTTCCACCATAGCATCTAATATCGTCTTAACTGCAAGCTCTGCATCCTTAGCTACTAACTGTGGATAACGGGCCGCTAGACTAGAGATCAATTCAGATTTAGTCATGTAAATATCCTTTATTCTTCTTCAGTTTTTTTTGTATCCATCTTAGCTTTAAGCAAAGCACCCAAACTTGTGGTTCCAGCATTATCTGGTGATTCAGTTGCAACTTTTTTAATTGCATGAGACTCTTCCGCCAAATCTTTAGCTTTTATAGAAAGATTTATGCCGCGATTTTTACGATCCACATTAATAATCATCACTTCAACGGCATCACCCTCTTTTAAGTGAGTGCGAATATCTTCTACACGATCCCGCGATATTTCAGATGCCCTCAAATAACCCTCTACATCATTATCTAATGAGATTACCGATCCCTTAGCGTCAATTGATTTAACTGTACCCTTAACGATGCTGTTTTTATCATTTACAGAAATGAAGCTACCAAATGGATCCCCTTCCATTTGTTTAATTCCGAGCGAAATACGTTCACGCTCAACATCAATAGACAAGACCATCGCCTCTACCTCATCGCCCTTCTTGTATTTACGTACCGCATCTTCACCTGAATGAGTCCAAGAAAGGTCCGACAAGTGCACCAATCCATCAATGCCGCCCTGCAGCCCGATAAATACACCAAAATCTGTTATGGACTTAATTTGCCCACTTACTTTATCATTCTTATTGTGATCCACAGCAAAGTCGTCCCAAGGATTACTCTTGCACTGCTTCATGCCCAGCGAGATTCGGCGACGCGCTTCGTCTATTTCAAGAATCATTATCTCAACTTCATCACCTAGTTGCACCATTTTTGAAGGATATACATTCTTATTAGTCCAATCCATCTCTGACACATGCACCAATCCCTCTATTCCCTGCTCAATCTCAACGAATGCACCGTAGTCAGTTAAATTACTTACCTTCCCAAACAAACGAGTGCTTTGTGGATAACGCCTTGAAAGTCCAACCCACGGATCCTCATTAAGCTGCTTCATCCCCAAAGAAACTCTATTCTTTTCCTGATCAAATTTAAGTATCTTAGCTTCAACTTCTTCGCCCACACTAATCATCTCAGAAGGATGTTTTACCCTCCTCCATGCAAGATCAGTAATATGCAACAGCCCATCTATACCACCCAAATCTACAAATGCCCCATAATCAGTAATATTCTTAACAATCCCCTTGACTACCGCCCCTTCCTTCAAATTCTCCAGCAATGATTGCCTATCAGCACCCTGACTTTCCTCTAATACTGCACGGCGAGAAACAACTACATTGTTACGCTTCCGATCAAGCTTTATTACCTTAAACTCCATTTCTTTATTTTCATATGGAGTAGTATCTTTAACCGGCCGAATATCTACCAATGAACCAGGCAAAAAAGCTCGAATACCATTTATCATTGCAGTAAGACCACCTTTAACCTTACCGCTCACCATTCCACATACAATAGTACCGCTTTCCATAGCCGCCTCTAAATCGTGCCAAGCGGTTAATCTCTTAGCCTTATCTCGTGATAATCTTGTCTCACCATGACCATCCTCAAGCGCCTCAATAGCAACGCTTACAAAGTCTCCAGGCTTAACTTCAATCTCACCCTTATCATTCTTGAATTCTTCAACGGGTATAAAACTTTCAGATTTTAATCCTGCATTAACTATGACGACATTAAAGTCAACTTGTACAATCTCAGCAGTAATCAGTTCGCCTATACGCATTTCCTGACGAGCAAGACTTTCCTCAAATAATGCCGCAAAACTTTCTGATGAGTCAGCTACAAGGGAACTATCAATTACGGGGGAATTTTCAGTTACGGGGGAATTATCAGTTACGGGGGAAACAGCAGTCATTGTAAAAAACCTGTTTGTAATCACGTGCAAATAAATATCTGCAGGTTCTGGTAAGTTAATAAAATTATTTGGCTAAATTTAAACCAAATATACTGGTGCGAGGAGTAGTCTCTCGCATCTTCATAATCAAGACAATACTTAAAAAATGAGATTATATCAGATACTTTTAATACTAATTTCGGAATACTGTTCTAATATTTTATTTACAACCTCAGTAATACCTAACAAGGTTGTATCAATAAAACTCGAATCCTTGCTCTGCTTTAATGGCGCAAAGACACGAATACTATCACGCCTATCACGCTCCTCAATGTCTCTCAAAATCGTATTAATATTAACACCTTCCCCTTTTTCCATCAACTGTTTATAACGACGTTTCGCACGCACTTCGGCGGTAGCAGTAAGAAAAACCTTTAGCGCAGCATCAGGAAATACTACAGAACACATGTCACGCCCATCAGCTACTAATCCAGGGCCTTTACGAAATGCGCGCTGACGATCCAGTAAAGCCTCTCTTAACCTTGAATGTGCAGCAATCTTAGAGGCCCCATTACCATATATTTCTTGGCGAATTAAATCTGTAACCTCCTCGATCCCAAGCTGAATCTTTCTACCTGTAAATGTAACGTCAAGGTTCTGAGCTATATTCTCAAGCGCTTTCTCATCATTTAAATCGATTCCTATTCGTATTGCCTTTAACGCCACTAATCTATAGAGCGAGCCACTATCTAAATATTGAAATCCAAGATTTTCTGATACAAGTTGAGCAACCGTACCCTTGCCAGATGCAGACGGCCCATCAATCGCAATTACTGGTATACTATTAATATTCATGGATAATTTTAATGCCCTTCTAATTTAATAGAAATTTATGTAAATTTAATATTTTACTATTTTGGCAAATTCAGCGAAATAATTAGGGAAAGTTTTAGACACGCAGGCAGGATCATTTATACGTACCGGCGCGCCTAATGACACCAATGAGAAGCACATCGCCATTCGGTGATCATTGTAGGTATTAATGGCGACAAGTGGAGATATAATTCCATCAGTTGGTGGAGTAATTCGTAAAAAATCTGCCCCCTCATCAACCGCTGCACCTAATTTACGCAGTTCCGTCGCCATGGCGTAAAGGCGATCAGTTTCTTTGACCTTCCAACTCGCTATATTTTTAAGCATAGTTACTCCATCGGCGAATAAAGCAACTACTGCAAGAGTCATAGCAGCATCGGGAATATGGTTACAATCAATATTAATTGCTGCAAGGCATCCGGATTTCGGTGGCCGCACTTCAATCCAATTATCACCTTGTAAAATACATGCCCCCATCTCCTCCAATGCCTTAATAAAAAGAACATCCCCCTGCAAACTATTACGACCTATACCCTCAACCTTGACTGCTCCACCGCTGATAGCTCCAGCAGCAAGAAAATAAGATGCTGAAGACGCATCACCTTCAACAAATACTTCACCAGGGCTAATATAATTAAGGCCGTTATTGGACACAAAGTGTCGCAGCCCAGTCTGTTCTATTTCTACGCCAAAACGCGACATCAACCCCAATGTTAAATCTATGTATGGCTGTGAAATTAATTCCCCTATAACCTCAATAGTTAACTTTCCACCAATTAATGGTGAGGCAATCAATAAGCTGGTTAGATATTGACTTGACACATTACCCCTGACGGACAATAAATCCGCCTGAATTTTAGCAGCCTTTATTTCTAACGGTGGAAATCCATCATTTCCCAGATAGGTAATATCTGCACCAACCTGTCTAAGTGCATCCACCAGATCCCTCACGGGGCGTTCATACATGCGTGATATGCCATACAAACGATAGTAACCTTGCGCCAATGACAACACAGCTGTTAAGGGGCGGTAAGCCGTCCCAGCATTTTCCAGGAATAAATCTGCTTCTCGTATTGGAAATTTACCACCTATACCCTGTACAAAATAATCATTTTCATCAGTTTTACTAATAGATACCCCAAGCACTTTAAGTGCATTTAGCATACATATCGTATCATCGGCAACAAGTACATCACGCACATGTGTACCGCCACTTGCTAGCGCCGCAAGAAGCAAAACACGGTTAGATATACTCTTCGAACCCGGCAATCGAACCGTACCCTTCACTTCCTTAACAGCATGGAGATCGAGAAATTTCACATTATGCCTTGGGACCGATACTCACAAGCAAACCTCCTGTTTTTTGAAACTCAATACACGAGCAATTATCAGAGACTACCTTGATACACGGTGTAAAACATAAGAAGAATTATCTTTTGTCTTTATTATTGCCTTATTGCCGTCTGTATCAATACTAAAGGTGGCTGGGTCATTATCAGAGAATCCCGCGCAACCATTAGTATTATATGTGAACCCCTTAAGATTTAATTTCTTCGTAGACGCATCATAAGTATAGGACGAGAATTCAACACCTGGCTCAGCACAATCACGATCGACATCTCCTATAGGATCAACCATAAAATAGTTTCCATTAGGGAAAAATAAAAAAACTTGAGTATTAATGCCAGTATTATCAAGCGCCCATGCTCCGACAATTCCAGAAGCAATATTCACCATTTTGGAAAAACGAACCTCCTTTACAATTATCTTGTTCTTCTCTTTAGAGGAGCTTAATTTAAGTGGCTTGGCTATATGGAATAGTTCAGCAAAAATACCTTTTTTTTCTACTTTTCGTTGCTCCGCTACTAGGTCTGTTGTAATTAAGTCATAGCCATCAGTATAGATTCGCAAGCTTGGTCGTAAATGCGATAACCCTGCCTGAAGATTGGTGTCGATCGCGGCCTTTCCAACAACTTTGAATCCTCTCAAGCCAAATGTAGATAGAGTCATCGGCCCATACTCTACACCAGCCTTACTGACAGTTTTATTTCCGCATACATTGTCTGCATCACAAGGGTCATCTACGATAGCCTCGCCATATAAATAGTCCCCATCATTAGCGCTTGATATGCGAATTAGAGTAGCGGTCGTATCATCGTACTTTACCCATATATTATTACTCAGCAGACTAATCCCTTGAGAAAGAAAATGAGCATTAATTTCTGCAGAGCCTTTAATTTTCCCTTCAATACCTGCCTTCTGTCTTATATTTTGCAAAGCAGAAGAGGCGGCAAATGTATCCGGATCATTATCTAAATTAATATCAACACCTACTTCCGCTGCCGCAACCGCAGAAATAGAAATTCCATTATTAGGCTCCCCGTCTGAATCCAATGACTGTAATAAAACAAGCAAGTTTTGTAACCTTAGAATACTATCTCCAGCCAAATTGATTGGCGTCACTATAGCTTTAGCTTCCGTTTTCCCAAGAACCAAGCTGCCAAGCCTAAATTCAACCATATCTCCATGATTATACTTGTATATACCGTCTTTATCTGTAACTCCGGTTATCTTAGACGAGGTAGAATAATTTACGCCACTGACCGCAGCATCCATCAATTTCCCTGTTGCTGGACCCGATAAATGTTTATCAGAATTCCCTGCACCTGAAGAGCCATCATCATTATCACCACATGCAGTAAGACATATTGCAAGCGTCACTAAAATTAGTCTTGTCCGGTATGCCACTTTATATTTCTGGCTAAATTTCATTTTATAAAATTCCTTCATAATTAAATTGATTATTTCTCATTCTAACCTTTAACATCATAATCTTATCGTTATATAATTAGACAAATCATGGGAATATGACAGAAAGCTTTATATTATAACCAACCTTTTTAACCCCGTCTTGATCACCAAAAATTAGCAGAGGTTAAAATGGGTGAGTTAATATAAATCAATATATTATATATTTCATCAGCATAAAAATGCCTCTTAACCGTTGCGTTACACGGTACTCATGAAAAAAACAAACAAAATTGCAATTTTATTCACATATGCATTATTTTATTTTAATTTTTTTTGCTGAAGACTTTCTACTCAGGAGCTCGCAACACAATGTCAAAACAAGATAAAGAAATACCCCCAGCACCGCAAAAAGAATTTTTTCAAATCGACACCATTGTTTCTGATTTACGTTCCTTACGTGTGGCATCGCTAGAAAACAGACAAAGGCTTGAACGCCCTCCCAAGCTCCCCTCCCGTACAATACTTGCAACTATTATTGATCGACTATCAGCTGTCTTATTTCCTAACCGACTCGGTTATTTAAAACTTATTGATGAAGATATAGATCTATACGTAAAACAAACCCTAGAAGAAACGCTGCGAGATTTGCTGACACAAGTACTTCGTGAATTAGATTACACTGCAGAACATGAAACCTGCAGCAGTATAACAACAGAAAAAGCAAGTACGATTACTCATTTTTTTGCAAAAAAACTTCCAAACATCAGGAGCCTTCTTGATAAAGATATTTGTGCGGCTTACGAAGGTGACCCTGCGGCACAAAACGTGGATGAAGTACTCGTATGCTACCCTGGTGTTGCTGCTATTATGTACTACCGGCTCGCCCATGAATTACACTCCTTAGGCACTCCGTTAATTGCCCGTATGATTTCTGAGATCGCTCATTCGGCCACAGGCATTGAAATCCACCCGGGTGCAAAAATTGGAGCCAGTTTTTTTATAGATCATGGTACAGGTGTAGTTATCGGAGAAACAACTGTTATAGGTAAAAATGTGCGGTTATATCAAGCCGTAACTTTAGGTGCAAAACGCTTCCCAGTAGATGACAATGGTGCCCTGGTAAAAAATATATTACGCCATCCAATTGTTGAAGATGATGTAGTTATTTATGCTAATGCGACTATTCTAGGTCGCATTACGATTGGAAAAGGTTCAACTATTGGCGGAAATGTCTGGCTAACATATAGCGTCCCTCCTGGCAGCAGCATATCTCAGGCACAAATGCGAAATAAATCATTTGATGATGATATGGAACCTTAATACCTCCAATAATTCAAAGAATGATAGATTTGATAAATACAGCCCTATCAATATAACTACAATTAGCTGGGGCTAAATACTATCCGAGGTTTGAAATATGAGCTTTGCCACAATAAAAATAATTCATATTATAAGTATGACATTAAGTTACATCCTGTTTAGCTTGCGTGGAATATGGATGATACAAGGCTCACCTCTACTAAAGCTAAGATGGGTAAAAATCCTTCCTCACGCAATTGATACCATTCTACTGACAAGCGCTATTACATTAGTAGTCATGATCCAGCAATATCCCGGACTCAATATATGGATTAGCGCAAAGATTGGGGCTCTGTTGCTCTATATACTTCTTGGAATGACGGCTTTTCGATTTGGAAAAACACAGAAAATAAAAATTATCTCTTGGATATTAGCCCAAGTTGTATTTTTCTATATAGTTCTAGTCGCTCTTACTAAAAACCCCACTCTAATTTTTTAATGCTCTAATTTAGAAAAAAATTCTTGCCCCTCCTCTTTTTAAAATAAGCATACGAATGTAGAAACATTTGCTCCTTCCCTTTCTCTGTAAACTAATTTAGTCATATAGAGTAATGAAACGACAACGAATTCTACCTTGAGCGCTCCTCAGGATAAATGTTATAATAGATCAGATAATCTGGCTTTATAGCAAGATTTTTGCCAGGTTAAACACACATACCCGCCAATCCAAGGGTGCTCATCAAAGAGTGACTAGGCGGGTTGAGGCTCAACCCTACAGGAGAAATTTATGTCAGTAACAATGCGACAGATGTTAGAAGCAGGCGTTCACTTCGGTCACCAAACCCGTTTTTGGGACCCAAAGATGGCCCAATATATATATGGCCACCGCAATAAAATACACATTATCAATCTTGAAAAAACCCTTGTCATGTATCAAGACGCAATGAAATATGTGCGTCAGATATCTACTAACAAAGGCGTTATCCTGTTTGTTGGCACTAAACGTCAAGCACGAGATATTGTGCGCGAAGAAGCTATCCGTTGCGGCTCTCCGTATGTAGACCAACGATGGTTGGGGGGAATGTTGACAAACTTTAAGACAATTAAACAGTCTATTAAGCGTCTTAAGGATATGGAAACAATGACTCAGGATGGAACATTTGAAAACCTTAATAAAAAACAAGCACTAGATATTACACGTGAGCTAGAAAAGCTCAACCGTAGTCTAGGTGGAATTAAAGACATGGGTGGAATACCAGAAGCCATGTTTGTAATTGACGTGGGCTACCAAAAGGGTGCGCTTACAGAGGCTGCCAAGCTAGGCATTCCAATAGTTGGCGTCGTCGATACAAATCATAGTCCTGAGAAAGTGGACTATGTTATTCCTGGAAATGATGATTCTAGCCGGGCAATACGCCTTTATGCACGGGGGGTGGCTGATGCAATTCTAGAAGGACGCAGCCAAATTGTTCATGAAACAGTTAAAAATGAATCCCCAGAAATGAATGAAGCAATGATAGCGGAAAAGGAAGCTGAATAGCCTAGAAGCTCATAAAGAATAACGAAATAATTCTTTTATTTGGTTTATTAATAGCAAAATCGCATAAGGAATCATTTCGAAAGAGAGATATAAAAGTGTCTCAAAATTATTAACCAATTCTGCATTTGGAGAAAATATGGCGGATATCACCGCAAACATAGTGAAAGAATTACGTGATCTTACTGGGCTCGGTATGATGGACTGCAAGAAAGCTTTAATAGAAACCAGTGGCAATATAAAAGAAGCGGAAGACTTGTTGCGTATAAAGAGTGGCTCAAAGGCAAATAGAGCTGCTACCCGTATTGCAGCGGAGGGGATCATAGGAATAGAAATCGCCGCTGACAGAAAAAGTGGCGCCTTAGTTGAAGTTAATTGTGAAACTGATTTTGTAGCAAAGAATGAAGATTTTATTAATTTTGCAAAGAATTTAGCCCAACTTGTTTCAACCAGGAATTTATCAGATGTTGAAACACTCTCAAAAGAAGATATGCAAGATGGAAGCAATGTAGAAAAATTCCGGACGGAATTAATTATGAAACTTGGCGAAAATATTAGTATTAGACGCTGTATTCGTCATACCACACCCGGACATCTGTCCTCATACTTACATGCTGGAAAAATTGGTGTCATAGTTGATTGCGCTGGTGATGACGAGGTACTAGGTAAAGATTTAGCGATGCATATTGCAGCAAGTAAACCAATATGTGTTTCAAAAGAACAAGTATCAGCGGAGTTACTGGAGCGCGAGCGTCAAATTTACACAGCACAAGCGGCAGAAAGCGGAAAGCCTAAAGAAATAGTTACTAAAATGGTAGATGGACGTATGGCTAAATACCTTGCTGAAATAACACTATTAGGGCAGCCTTTTGTCAAGAATCCTGACCAAACAATTGAAAAATTACTTAATAGCAAATCCGCCACAGTTAATGGCTTCACAATGTTTAGAGTAGGCGAAGGCATAGAAAAAAAATCTTGTGATTTTGCAAATGAGGTGATGTCACAAATTAATCAAGCACAGGAAAATAATTCATCAACATCATAGCTAAATTATTATTAATCACTCATAGCAATTATGGCCTATAAACGTATCCTGTTAAAACTTTCAGGTGAAGCGCTGATGGGAGATGATAGTTACGGCATCAATCCTGCCGTAATGGAGCATGTTGTTTCAGAAATTCTTGAGGTTGTAAAATGTAATATTGAAGTGGCGATCGTAATTGGCGGAGGAAATATTTTCCGTGGAATGACATCATCAGAAAACAATCAAATAGATCGCGCAACTGCTGACTACATGGGAATGCTAGCAACTGTTATGAATTCCCTGGCCCTGCAAGATGCAATGAGACATAAAGACTTAGAAAGTAGAGTGCAATCAGCATTACGTATTGATCAGGTTGTAGCACCTTATATACGCGGAAAAGCCATACGTTACCTTGAAGAAGGGAAGGTTGTTATCTTTGCTGCTGGAACAGGGAATCCTTTTTTTACCACTGACACTGCAGCTGCATTACGTGGCTTAGAAATGAGTGTAGATATAGTCCTCAAGGGAACTAAAGTTGATGGTGTTTATTCAAGCGACCCCAAAATATTTCCTAATGCCAAACGATATCAGAGTTTGTCATTTGATGAAGCTATTAACAAAAATTTAAAGGTAATGGACGCTACCGCATTAACCTTGTGTCGTGACCAGAAATTACCTCTTAATGTTTTTAGTATTTTTAAAGCTGGAGCACTTAAACGAGTAATAGAAGGAGCTAATGAGGGCACACTAATTCAAGTTTAAATTTGTATACTCTTTCTTCTATTACATTTAGCTGATAGCACTCTTTACTAACAAATCAATTCCTATGATCAACGATATAAAAAAATCTGCAGAACAAAAAATGCAAAAAAGTTTTGAGGCGTTAATAATTGATTTTGGCAAAATAAGAACTGGGCGTGCTCATACAGGAATCCTGGACCACGTTACAATAGATTATTACGGCTCACCTGTGCCAATCAGCCAAGTTGCAAATATAAATTTAGGTGATTCACGTACAATTAATGTTACTCCATGGGAGAAGAGCCTACTCAGTCAGATTGAGAAAACAATCCGAGATTCAGATCTAGGCCTAAATCCTGTGACTGTTGGCGAAATAATTCGTGTTCCCATGCCAGTTCTAACAGAAGAGCGGCGACGTGATCTTACAAAAGTAGTTAAGCAGGAGGCAGAAGCTGCACGAGTTTCTATGCGAAATATCAGGCGTGATGCTAACGCTCATCTAAAGACCATGCTTAAGGAAAAGAAAATCGCGGAAGATGATGAGCGCCGTGGTCAGGATGAAATTCAGAAGCTTACTAATCATCATATTTCTGAGATAGACAAAATCTTGCAAGCTAAAGAAATTGAATTAATGTCTGTTTAATTGGACTAATCAAAGTGTAATTTTGCTCCATGTATTTTACTAGTCCCAGTTCAACTAAAATAATCCCAGAGACTGACATGGTTCCCCAACATGTCGCTATTATTATGGATGGTAATGGTCGTTGGGCAAAGTCACGTTTATTGCCACGAATAGCAGGCCATAAACGTGGGATAGAAGCCGTACGTTCAGCCGTCAAGGCTTGTATTGAGAATGGGGTTAATTATCTAACATTATTCGCTTTTAGTAGTGAGAACTGGCGCAGGCCGCCTGAAGAAATCTCTTATCTGATGAAACTCTTTAATACAGTTCTTGAACAAGAAATAATTAAGTTACATGAGAATGGTATTCGCTTTAAGGTAATTGGAGACTTAGCAAGATTTGAGCCAAGAATAATTGAATTTATTCGTAATGGCGAACAGATGACTGCCTCCAATACTCGCTTAACACTTACCATTGCAGCAAATTATGGGGGACGCTGGGATATTATGCAGGCTATACGTAAGATGTATGTGCAAACCCCAGAATTAACAAATAATTTTGTGGAAGAAGATCTATCCCAACACTTTGCCATGAGCTATGCACCAGAACCAGATTTATTCATACGTACTGGAGGAGAGCAACGCATCAGTAATTTTCTATTATGGAGCCTAGCTTATACTGAGCTTTATTTTACTGATACCTTATGGCCTGACTTTAGTAAGGATGTACTTGATCTTGCAATCCAGTCCTACCAGCAACGAGAAAGACGTTTTGGTAGGACAAGTGAACAACTTCAGAAAATGAAATAAAAAAGGACATCTAAGTAAATAACATAATGTTTACATCATCTAATTTGATAGCTTTATACTGATTTCCTAATTCTTATGCTCAGAACCCGTATATATACAGCTCTATGTTTTTTACTTCTTTTTTTAGTCGGGTTATTTTATTTCTCACCAGTTTTTTGGATGACACTGCTTCTCGCTATAGCCGTAATTGGTTCATGGGAATGGAGCAAGCTATCTAAATTCTCCTTATCGGGATCTATTCTTTACCTTATATTTACGGTATTAATTGGAGGAGAATTACTATTTATTTTAAGTAGGGTCACTATAGTTGACCCTTATACTACTCAATTCATATGGCTGTACGCCATAACACTAGGGTTCTGGTTGCTTGCTGTACCTTACCTTTTAAAATTTAATGTCCAGATAAGAAATCCAATATTACTAGCATTAATAGGCTGGCTACTATTGTTACCTACTTGCCTTGCCTTATTCCAACTTCGCGCTATAGACCCTATTCTTCTATTCGGATTTATAACAGCTATTTGGATTTCTGATACTGCAGCATATTTTACTGGGCGAAAATTTGGAAAAAACAAACTTGCACCTTCCATCAGTCCTGGAAAGACCTGGGAAGGTGTCGCAGGAGCATTAGTAGCAGTTTGTATCTATGCGTTAATCTGGAGCTATTTAGTAGTAGATAAAACTCAAATTATTTTATATGTTCTTTTACTATTGGCACTTGCTGTATTAGGTATCTTAGGAGATTTATTTGAGTCCTTAATGAAGCGTCAGGTAGGGGTTAAGAATAGTGGTAATATTTTACCCGGCCACGGTGGTATACTTGACCGTATTGACGCACTAACTTCAACGCTACCTGTGGCTATTTTTGTAGTTCTTCTTTTCTTTACCATTTAAATTATGGGTGTTCGAAATATCACCATTCTTGGCTCTACCGGAAGTGTTGGAATTAGCACACTTGATGTAGTCGCACGCCATCCAAATAGATATCAAGTAATTGCACTTACTGCCAATAAAAGTATTGGTAAAATGCTGGAACAATGCCGTATCTTTCGCCCACTTTATGCAGTAATGCTAGATCCTGACAGTGCAGAGAACTTGAGAACAGAGGTTAATAAAAATGGGATAGAAACTGAGGTCCTGTGTGGAGTTAAATCACTGGAAAAGGTTGCATCGCTGCCTGAAGTAGATGTTGTAATGGCAGCAATTGTTGGTGCCGCAGGAATACGCCCCACTTTTTCTGCGGCCCTAGCAGGAAAATATGTTCTTCTTGCTAATAAAGAAACTCTAGTAATGGCAGGACACATATTTATGAATGTAGTTAAGGAAAATTATGCTACTTTGCTACCGATTGATAGTGAGCACAATGCCATTTTTCAGTCGTTACCTAGAGGATTTACTGGAAACCATACAAAAGATGGTGTGCGTAGAATTTTATTAACAGCCTCTGGTGGCCCGTTCCGAAAAACATCACTAGCTGATATGAAACGTGTTACACCGGAACAGGCATGTAATCACCCCAATTGGGTAATGGGACAAAAAATATCTGTGGATTCTGCCACCATGATGAATAAAGGTTTGGAGCTAATTGAAGCGCATTGGTTATTTGATGCTGCGCCCGAGCAGATTCAGGTTGTGATACATCCACAAAGCATAATTCACTCCATGGTTGAATATATTGATGGTTCAGTATTAGCACAGCTAGGTAATCCTGACATGCGTACCCCAATTGCTCATGCTCTAGCTTATCCGGATAGAATCAAATCTGGAGTTGAACCTCTTGATATTTTTAAAGTTGCACAATTAGATTTTGAGGCGCCAGATTTATCAAGATTTCCCTGCCTTCGGCTGGCCTATAAAGCACTTGCCTTAGGCGGAAGTGCTCCGGCGATACTTAACGCTGCAAATGAGGTGGCAGTAGAGGCGTTCTTGAAATCAAGAATACCATTTATAGCAATTCCAAGAATGATTGAGCAAGTAATGGAAGCAATTAAGCCTAAAGATATCTTTACGCTTGAAGATATACTAGTAGTTGACAATCTCGCGCGCGAAGCTGCATATGAATGGATAAATTCAGAAGGAATAGATTTTTAAATAATGGCAATGCAGATGCATTGCCATTATTTACTATTATATAAGCATCAGTTTTATCAAAAAACTACTATAAATTTAGGAATCACAATCTGTAGGGTGAAACTTGCATTACTTTAATTTTTTTCTCCTGATTTTCAAATTACTAATCTGCCCCTATGGTAAAGGTGAAATTATATTATTAATTTCTAATAAAATAAACTTTCTCCCCCATAACAGATCTAGGCTATAGAGCCCGTATGACAATCTTTTTTACAATAGTTTCTTTCGTATTTGCATTGGGCTTACTAATAGTATTTCACGAATTAGGACACTATTTTGTTGCTCGTTTATGTAATGTAAAGGTGTTACGTTTCTCGGTAGGATTTGGTCGCCCATTAATAAAAAAATATTGGGGAAAAGATCAAACTGAATGGGTATTAGCAGCCATCCCTCTTGGTGGATATGTGAAGATGTTAGATGAACGGGAAGGAGAAGTTGCACCTAAAGACTTATCACGATCATTTAATCGCATGTCAGTTTTCCGTCGCTTTGCTATCGTATCCGCAGGACCAGTTGCAAATTTCCTTCTTGCCATCCTGCTCTATTGCTTCCTCTTCATGCATGGAGTGAGCGGCATGAAACCAATACTAGGACAGATTACTCCTAATTCACCTGCGGCAATAGCCAATTTTAAGGCCGGCGAGACTTTAGTAAAGATTGGAGACGACATCGTATCTACCTGGCAAGATGCTCGTTGGGCGCTTTTATCTAAGGCAGTAGATAGAACGCCTACTTTAATCGTAGAGACCCGTAGCATACAGAAACAAGTTGTTTCCAGAGAATTAGATTTAAGTAAATTGAATGCTAATGACCTAGATGATAATTTCCTAAAGAAAATAGGCTTAAACGTTTATAAGCCAAAGATTAGACCGATAATCGCTCAAGTAATATCAAACGGCGCAGGTGATCGTGCCGGCCTACTTATTAATGATGAGATTCTATCTATTAATGAAAAAGAAATAGTAGAGTGGCAAGATCTTGTACAAAAAATACAGGATAGCCCTGAAATTTTATTATTAATGAAAATAAGGCGTAACAATACTAAAATTGATGTAAAAATAGTCCCAGAGGTGGCTACTCAAGACGGCAAAAAGATTGGCAAAATTGGTATTGCACCAAAAGTTGATCACTCAAAATTAGAAGATTTATTAGTTGAAGTTAGCTATCCGACAAATATAGCCATGCTAAAAGCAGTAAATAAAACATGGGAAACATCAATATTTACGTTACAAATGCTATGGAAAATGGTGATGGGAGAAGTATCAATAAAGAATATAAGCGGGCCCATTACAATTGCTGATTACGCGGGTAAGTCCGCGCAAATGGGAATCGCATCTTATCTAGGATTTCTTGCACTTATAAGTATTAGCTTGGGAGTATTAAATTTGCTTCCTATCCCCTTATTAGATGGTGGACATTTGATGTATTATGTTGTTGAAATCATTAAGGGCACTCCTCTTTCAGAAAAATCTATGGCGATTGGACAGCAGATGGGAATGATGATGTTATTTATTTTAATGGTTTTTGCCATATATAACGATATCAATCGGCTGATCCCCACTTAAAAAATGAAAATTAAGGGCCTTGCTGTACTTATTTTTTTCTTTTATTCCTCATGCTTACTAGCAGAAGAACCACCTGTCGATTTATTTTCTGATGAGCCTGTTAATTTATTAGAAAACCCAGAGAAAAAAGGGTTTATCGTTGCTCCTAAAAAAGAGGGAGTTATGATAGTTAAAGATATTCGAGTGGAGGGTATTCAGCGAACCGAGGCAGGAACTGTATTCAGCTATCTGCCTATAAAAGTTGGGGACTCCTTAACCAAAAGTAAAGCAACAGATGCAATCAAGGCGCTTTATTCTACCGGTTTTTTTAAGGATGTGCGGCTAGAGTCTGAAAATGGGGTCCTACTAGTAATAGTTCAAGAGCGTCCAGCTATTGCAGAAATTAGTATTGTCGGTATAAGTGAGTTTGAACCAGATAAGCTTAAAACTGGACTAAGGCAGTCAGGCTTAGCTGTCTCACGTATTTTTGATCGTGCATTACTGGAGAGAGCCGAACAAACATTAAAGCAGCAGTATATTAGTAAGGGCAGGTATGCTGTAACGGTAACGACTACGATCACCCCTCTTGAGCGTAATCGTGTTGGGCTAAACTTTAGCATTGATGAAGGAGAGGTCGCAAAAATAAGAAAAATAAATATCGTTGGTAGCAAATCGTTTAGAGAAAGGGAACTGACCGGCCTGTTTAGCCTCAGAACTCCTGGTCTCCTAACCTGGATTACTAGTGATGATCAATACTCAAAACAGAAACTATCTGCCGACTTAGAAAGTTTGCGCTCTTTTTACCTTGACCGTGGTTATTTAGAGTTCAGTATTGAATCCACCCAAGTTTCTGTAACGCCGGACATGCAAGATATTTATATTACAATAAATATTAAAGAAGGGCCGCAGTTTAAAATTTCCGAGATCAAATTAGCTGGTGACATGAAGCAGGTTCCGGAGGACGAATTACGTAAACTTCTCAAACTTGGCTCTGGTGATATATTTTCACGTAAGAAGCTAACCGAATCGATTAAGCTTATTACGGACCGATTCGGTGATGATGGCTACGGTTTTGCCAATGTCAATGCAGCACCAGAACAAAATAACGAAAAGCAAGAAGTAGCCTTCACCTTTTTTATTGATCCAGGCCGTAGAGTTTACGTAAGACGAATTACCATATCTGGTAATAGTCGTACTCGTGATGAAGTGATACGAAGAGAAATACGCCAACTTGAAGGCGCCTGGTATTCAACTGCCAAAATAAATCGTTCTAAAGTGCGCATAAGTTTACTAAAATATTTTGCAGGTGTTACTTTAGATACCCCAGCAGTTGCCAATAGCACAGACAAAGTTGATGTAAATATCGAGGTTAAAGAAAAGCCAACTGGAAATGTAATGTTTGGCCTAGGATTTTCCCAGCAAGAGGGCATAATACTAAGCGGAAACATTTCACAGGCGAATATATTTGGTACTGGGAAACACCTTGCCGTCAAAGCAAACACAGGTGCCGTTAGAAAATTGTTCTCTTTGTCATATACTGATCCTTATTTTACAGTTGATGGAATAACAGCAGGATTTGATCTATACATGCGAAGTCTGAATACTAATAATTTGAAGGCCGTATCGAATATTAAATCTGAAACTAAAGGTGGAGCACTCCGATTTGGCCTACCAATCAGTGAAACAGCCTCTGTTTTTGTCGGACTAGGGGCAGAAACAACTGATATTACTAATTCAATACATAGCCCTTTACGTAATAGAAGGTTTGTTGAAAAATTTGGAAATCCTACCACCAATTTCCCATTAACGTTTAGATGGCGACATAATGGCCTTAATAGCGGTATCTGGCCAACATCTGGGTCGATGCATAGTATATTTGGAGAGGTGAGCGTGCCAATAGGAGACCTGAAATACTATAAAGCAAACTATTCAACCAAACATTATTTCCCTCTCTCAAGGAACTTTACCTTACTAATGGCTGGAAGGCTGGGGTATGGGAATGGCTATGATGGAAGAGAATTACCTTTCTATAAAAATTTCTTTGCCGGAGGAAATCGTACAGTACGTGGTTTTAGAATAAGCTCACTAGGCCCGCGTGATACTGCCCGCAGGGCATTAGGTGGAAATAAACTAGTAGCAGGAAGTATCGAATTATTATTTCCAATGCCTGGAATGACAACCGATAGAACCATCCGATTGGGTACTTTCATTGATGCTGGTACTGTATTCGGTCCGAACGGACTTATTAAGAGAAATGAAGGTATGCGGTACTCTGCAGGATTTTCCGTTTCTTGGGTTTCCCCAATGGGGCCTCTTAAAGTGAGTATAGCAAAACCAATTAACAAGAAAGAAGGAGACAGAATGCAGCCATTTCAATTCTCATTCGGTCAACAATTCTAAGGCCAGAAAAAAACGCCGATATATCACTTCAACTATCGTAGAATTAAAGAATAACTGACAATTAAGGAACACTATGGACATTCATGAAATATTAAAATATCTTCCTCATCGCTACCCGTTTCTACTAGTGGATCGGGTACTCTCATGTGACTCAGGGGAAGAAATCATTGCGCTTAAGAATGTCTCTATTAATGAGCCATTTTTTCCAGGCCATTTTCCTCATCATCCTATTATGCCAGGAGTATTAATCATAGAAGCTTTAGCACAAGCAGCTGCACTACTTACCCTAAAGACTTTAGATCTAAAGGTTGATAACGATTCTGTATATTATTTTGTTGGTATAGACCAGGCTCGCTTTAAAAAACCGGTTTATGCAGGTGACCAACTAATATTGAAAGTAAAAATAGAAAGGCAGATTAAAGGAGTCATAAAATATTCTGCTAGAGCCGAAGTCGATGGTAAAGTTGCTACTGAAGCAAAGTTGATGTGCACAATAAAGGATATATAGAAAGTGCTTGTATTTAATTAACATTTAAATGTATTCACCTAGTGATCAAAAACATAAATCAGAAAATATCTGACCCACTAAATAATCTGATCGGCGGCGTAGATGAAGCCGGTAGAGGTCCTTTAGCAGGAGCAGTATTTGCTGCTTGCGTAGTGCTCAATCCAGCTAAAAGAATAGAAGGAATTCTTGATTCTAAGAAGCTAAGTGCCAAGAAGAGAAATAAACTTGAATATTTAATCAAGAGAGACTCGATGGCATGGGCAGTCGCCTCAGCATCTGTAGAAGAAATTGATAATATTAATATTCTACAAGCAAGTTTATTGGCAATGAAGCGGGCTGTTGAAAGTTTACCCTTCCAACCTGATAAAATATTAGTAGATGGAATACATAGCCCTAAACTGGAAATTCAAGTACAAGCTATCATTAAGGGTGATAGTTCAGTGCAAGAGATTTCTGCTGCCTCAATTCTTGCCAAAACAGCACGTGATGCAGAAATGTACTGCCTGCATAATTCTTTCCCTAATTATGGTTTTGATCAACACAAAGGATACCCAACGAAAAAGCACTTAGAAGCATTACAGCTCCATGGAGTATCTTTAGTACATAGGCGAAGCTTTGCACCTGTGCGAAAATTGCTACCCTCTAATTATATTTTATAAACACTATAGTTCTAAAAAAATGAAAATAGAGAAAAATACGGTTGTATCTATTAATTATGTATTATTAGATTCCACGGGTAAAACTATGGAAAAAACAGACTCTCCAATTAATTACTTACACGGCGGGTATGATGAAATTTTTCCTATAGTTGAAGAAGAACTACAAAATAAAGAAATAGGATACTCTGGCAACATTCTAATGTTGCCAGAGAACCATTTTGGTGAATATGATAGCGCTCTAGTTCACATAGAACCTCGTAGCAAGTTTCCTGAAAATATAGAAATTGGACTGCAGTTTGAGGGTGAGGAAGAAACCTCTAAAGCTACGTTGATCTATACTATTACTGATATTACTGAAGATAAGGTAGTTGTTGATGGCAATCATCCCTTAGCTGGACTAACTTTACACTTCGATTGTACTGTTACAGGTGTACGACCTGCTACTAAGGAGGAGGTCTCTCATGGCCATGTCCATGATGAGTAAATCATATTTTTTATAACCAGAAAGAACAGATCTAAACTAAAAGATTTCCACCTCTAAACTATTTATGCTCTCCATATATTTCTTCTAAAGCATAAAGCTTTTCTAACGCTTCTTTTGGACTTAATTCATCGGGCACTATCTTAGATAGTAATGAAAGAGCTGGGTGCTCTTCAACTGTATTTACTTTGACAGAGCTAAATATATCTTCTTCAAATAAGTCTCCATCTAGATTCTCTATTTTGAATCTTGCCAGGTACTCTCTGGCGGCAGAAATCGTTTCTTCCGGTATTCCAGCTAATGCTGCAACCTGAAGACCATAACTCTGACTAGCTGATCCCTCATTAACGGCATAAAGAAAAGTAATACGTTGTTTGTACTCTACAGCATCAAAATGTATATTAGCAGCCTGACTAAATTTCTCCACAAGTCTTGATAATTCTGAATAATGTGTAGCAAATAGGGTATAGCTCCGATTCTTCTCTAATAAAGACTGCGCAATTGCGAAAGCCAATGATAATCCATCAAGAGTTGAAGTGCCCCTCCCTATTTCATCCATCAACACTAAGCTTTGTTCAGTAGCATTATGCAAAATATTTGCAGCTTCTGTCATTTCAACCATAAATGTGGAACGTCCGCTTGCAAGGTCATCAGATGCACCGATTCGTGTAAAAATCTTATCGATCGGACCAATACATAAATCTTTAGCGGGAACAAAACTACCACAATGTGCAAGTAAGGTAATCAGTGCAACCTGCCTCATATATGTTGATTTCCCGCCCATATTAGGGCCAGTAACAACAAGCATCTGTCTTTTTTCATCAAGTTCTACATCATTAGCGACAAAATTATCTACCTGATTTTCTACCACAGGGTGCCGACCTTCCTGAATTTTAATCACAGCTTCACTAGTAAAATTCGGCATAGTGTAATTAAGTGTTAACGCACGCTCTGCGAAAGTTGCAAGTACATCTAATTCAGCCACACTCAAGGCTATTTGCTGCAAATGACTAACATATGAAACTAGAGTATCTAGAACCAGATTGAATAATAATTTCTCACGCGCTAAGGAACGATCTTTTGCTGACAGCGCTCTTTCTTCAAATATCTTTAGCTCTGGAGTAACATAACGTTCTGCGTTCTTTAGAGTCTGACGCCTACTATAATCTTCCGGAATTTTCTCTTTGTGTGTATTAGTTACTTCGATATAAAACCCGTGCACACGATTGTATTCAACTCTGAGAGTCGGAATATTAGTACGAGCTTTCTCCTTTAATTCTAGCTGCAATAGGAATTCACCACAGTTATTCTGTATCGCACGTAACTCATCTAATTCTTTATCATAACCATCTGCTATTACATTACCGTCACGCAACATTGTATTGGGCTCATCATGTATCGCATTCTTTAATAAATTAAGAAGTTCAATTTTGGGGGTCATAGCCTTTACTAGAATAGCCATATTTTTACTGGAATACTCTGAAAGTAAAGAAACGATTTCAGGTAACTTTTCGAGGCTATCACGTAACCCTGATAAATCTCTTGGTCGTATTGATTTAAGTGCAATACGAGCGGATATACGTTCTATATCAACAATTTTCTTTAGGCGTTTTCTTACTATCAGACATGATTCTGACCCCGGTTTCCCAATTAGTGTGGATACGTCTTCGAGTCGATTCTGTATCTTGATCTGATCACGTAATGGATTATGTAACCAGTTCTGCAACATGCGGCTACCCATATTTGTTGAACAAGTATCCAATAGCGATAGTAACGTTGGTGATTTCTCTCCTCGTATAGTTTCTGATATTTCAAGATTGCACCGAGTAACAGCATCCATCTGTACGTAAGTACTGCCTCGCTCTACTTGCAAAGAACTGACATGTACTGCACTTGCACTTTGTGTAAGGCAGACATAATCAAGTAATGCTCCTGCTGCACTGATTGATGGGTATAGTCCATCACATCCAAAACCAGAAAGGTCATGAGTTTTAAATTGCCTGGAAAGCTTCCGAATTGAAGCTTCAGTATCAAACTGCCATGAAGGCAAGCGTTTCAATGCCCCGCCTTCATTAAGTAGGACTGTTGTATCAAATGATTCTGGTAAAAGTATCTCTGCAGGTTTTAATCTTCCAAGTTCATTGAGTAAATTATGTGGAGATGTTTCCATTACACGGAGATCTCCTGCAGCCAAATTTAACCATGCCAAACCTAATGTTCCCTCGTGTAAATCTAGGGCAAGCAGGATACAGTCGCGCTTCTCTTCCAATAATGCTGAGTCAGTCAACGTACCTGGCGTAATAATACGTACTATTTCTCGCTCTACTAGACCTTTATTAGTGGTAACAGAATTACTAATTTGCTCACAAATAGCCACTGACAAACCGAGCCTAACAAGCTTTACCAGATACTGATCAGCTGCATGGTACGGAAATCCCGCCATTTTAACGGGAGCCCCAGCTGATATTCCACGCTTAGTTAAAGTAATATCTAATAATTTTGCAGCTTTTTCTGCATCTTCAAAGAATAATTCATAGAAATCACCCATCCTATAGAACATCAGAGTATCAGGATGCTCCGCCTTAAGACGCAGATATTGCTGCATCATTGGAGTATGTTTACTAGACATGATCAAGGTAATATTTAAGAAATGTCATTGTGTCAAAATTACATAATGCTAGTCCTGCAATATTGCATGCATCAGGCTATCAATTCCTTAGTTAAATGAGGTGCAATTACCTGCAAAAGTTGTCCGAATATTTTGGGGTTTCCAGCGATGATGTTCCCACTTTCCAGATGAGTCTCGTTTCCTTCCAAATCACTTACAAGTCCACCTGCCTCTGTAATAAGTAAACAACCAGCAGCCATATCCCAGGGACCCAAACCTAACTCCCAAAAACCATCATAGCGCCCAGCTGCCACATAGGCTAGATCTAATGCAGCAGATCCAGGGCGGCGAATACCTGCGACTCTGGGTATTATGTCCTTGAGCATAGAAAGATAGGTATCCATATGTGTAAGCTCCCGAAATGGAAGACCAGTTCCTATCAAACATTCAGAGAATTGATTACGTTTGCTTACACGTAATCTATGGTCATTAAGATAGGCGCCTCGGCCACGACTTGCAGTAAATAGCTCATTTCCAGTTGGGTCATAAACTACAGCCTGCGTTAATACTCCTCTATATTTTAATGCTATAGAAACTGAATATTGAGGATAACCATGAAGAAAATTTGTGGTGCCATCAAGTGGATCAATAATCCACTGATATTCTGGCTCGTCTTGATCACCTGTAGCACCACTTTCTTCTGCTAGAATAGAATGCTTAGGGTAAGCTTCTAAAAGAACCTTTATAATTGCATCTTCTGCGTTACTATCAACTTCACTAACAAAGTCACTATGCGCTTTACGTGAAACGTGCAATAAATCAAGATTCTGTGAGGCGCGATTAATTATTCCACCGGCACGTCGTGCCGCCTTAACTGCAGTATTAAGTATTGGGTGCATATTAGTCCTGAAACGAATTTAAATTATTTATTACTTTGGCATTTTAATATGATTCCTCTCTTCCCGCTTGATAACATACGTGTAATATTGTGTAGCCCAAGCCATCCTGGAAACATAGGCGCAGTAGCAAGAGCTATGAAGACGATGGGTTTGGGGTCACTCTATCTAGTAAATCCGAAATTTTTCCCAGCTAAAGAAGCAGAAAGACGATCTGCTGGGGCTTGGGATGTACTGAACAATACAAAAGTTTGTAGAAATCTTAACGAAGCATTAAGTGGTACTACTCTTGCAGCTGCTGTCACAGCACGCCAGCGAAACCTTTCACTTGATGTATTTGACCCGCGTCAGGGGGCACAAAAAATTCTCGGTCAGGCAGGTAGGTCCTCGGTAGCATTAGTATTTGGATCAGAGACGTCCGGGCTTACTTCAGAGGAAATAAGTAAGTGTCAATTTATGGTACATATTCCAGCCAATCCAGAGTATTCTTCTCTTAACCTTGCCAGTGCAGTACAAGTAATGACTTATGAATTACGTATGGCACTACCAGATATTGAAGACTATCTGCCATCAACATTAGGAGAATTAGCAAGTCACGATGAAATAGAGTTATTCTACCGTCATTTTGAGAATACTATGCTTAATAGTGGATTTCTGGACCCTAAGAACCCAAAGCATTTAATGAAAAGAATCCGCCGCCTGTATTCTCGTACAAATTTAGAAAAAAAAGAAATTAAAATATTACGTGGAGTTCTTACTTCTTTGGAAAAGAAAGAATGAAAAGAAGAATGACATAAGTCCTCTATAATTAAAATTATAAGATTCATATAATTAGAAGACGAATATCATTAACAAATTTTAATTAATACTTTGAATAAAATGGCATCAAATATAAGTACTAAATATGAATAAAATAGAAAAAATTTATTTTGATCATAATGCTACCACTAGGGTAGACGATGAAGTATTAGATGCAATGATGCCATATTTTCAGAATAGATTTGGCAATCCATCAAGTGGTCATAATCTTGGAATAGCTGGTCGCCAGGCAATTAATCAAGCAAGAGAACAGGTAGCAGATTCGATTGAAGCACAACCATCACAAGTGGTCTTTACCAGTGGAGGGTCAGAAGCCAATAATCTATTTATTCAAGGGGTCGCTGGACACCTAAAGAATTCACGAATTATTATTAGCGCAATTGAGCATCCCTGCATTCTACGTCCAGCCAAGGAATTAGCACAGAGTACTAATAAGGAATGCGGGTTACGGCAGCTCATAGTCGATAGGTCTGGGCGCATAATAATGAGTGATGTTGATAAAGCTCTATCAGAGTACCCTACAAACATAGTGTCCGTTATGCTAGCTAATAATGAAACTGGAGTAATTCAAGAAGTGGCAAATATTGCGGAAAAATCTAGAAAATTAGATGCCTTGATACACACCGATGCGATTCAAGCCTTTGGTAAAATACCCGTTAGCTTTCCCTCTCTTAATGTACATGCCATGACATTATCCTCTCATAAGATATATGGGCCAAAAGGTGCTGCAGCGCTTATTATAGATAAAGAGCTCGTACTTAGACCGCAGATATTTGGTGGTGGCCATGAAGGTGGGCTACGTTCAGGAACAGAGAATGTACCAGCCATAGTAGGCTTCGGTAAAGCTTGTGAGCTATCTAAACTACGAATGGAAAAGACCACAATACATGTTACAAAATTACGTACACATCTAGAGAAGAAATTAATTGGAATGGGGGCAATAATTTTTGGTATGAATGCAACCAGGTTACCAAACACATGTTATTTTGCACTGCCAGATATCGAAGGTGAAACTTTAGTAATTCGTCTAGAAAGGTCTGGGTTTTTGATCGCAAGTGGTGCCGCCTGCTCAAGTGCAGCCCCAGGGAAAAGTCATGTCCTTGATGCTATGGGAGTCGAACCAATTCTAGCGCGTTGTGCAGTACGTTTAAGTTTAGGTAATAGCAATACACTTGAACAGATTAATGAGTTCATTAGCGCATTAACCTTCACTGTCAAAGAACTAAAGCGTATAAGCTCAGTAATGATTTAACCTAGAAATATTTATAAGAAATTATAATCAAACCTAGTACACTTATATATAATCTACAATTATATTAGTAATGGCGGATAATCAAGGCGTGAGTTTAGATAACTTTCTTATTTCCGCGTAAAATAATAGAAAATAAAGAACAAGGTTTCTTCTATTTTTTATTATTATTTCTCAAGGAGTAAAAAATTGGCACGACCTAATTTTCAATATGAAAAACGTCAACGGGATTTAATTAAAAAGAAAAAACAGGAAGATAAGAGGCAACGCAAGCTTGATAAAGCAAAAGCAGGATCTAAAGATGGTGCTGAACTACCACCTGAACTAACAGATACAGTTAATACGGAATAACTTTCTATAATTTATAAATAGATATAACACTTATATATGCATACCAATCTGAATAAAAATATAATTATTAATATTGAACTTCTCTAAATAACCCGGCATCACATTCCCTGGGACCACAGAGGTAATCCATGCCAGAACGGCCCGTACCAATCACACCTCAAGTTAATTTAGTTTTACTTACGAACATAATTTATGCGCTTCATGCTTTAAGTGTCATTATGGGGCTAATTGGGTCAGCATTTGTTATTACGACTTTCCTGACTGGCTGGCCGTCAATTATTGCCATCATCATCAACTACACAAAAAGGAGTGACGTGCGTGGCACGTATCTTGATTCTCATTTTAACTGGCAGATACGTACATTCTGGTTTGCATTTTTGTGGCTGATATTCGCTGTAATATTATTCATAACAGTATTAGGCATTGCTCTCTCCTATATCATTACAGTTGGTGCCGGCATATGGATAGCCTACCGCATCATTCGTGGCTGGCTAGCACTTAATAAAGGAAGACCTATGCCCACTTAGCAATAAAATTAAAGTCTAAAAAATAATATGAGAGAATGAGCAGCACTGTAGGAAAAATAAGCAGTAGAATTATGTATCTAAATCTTATAGCAAAAAAAAGCACACCTAATTTACTAGGTGTGCTTTTTACATTACTTATAAATATTTAAATCAATGGAACGATTAAAAGTGCAACAATATTCATAATTTTAATTAGAGGATTAATAGCAGGGCCGGCAGTGTCCTTATAAGGGTCACCAACAGTATCGCCCGTAACAGATGCATGATGTGCTTCAGAGCCCTTACCACCAAAATGGCCATCCTCGATATGTTTCTTAGCATTGTCCCAAGCTCCACCACCAGCTGTCATCGAAATCGCTAAAAAGATTCCAGTAATGATAGCCCCAATTAGAACGCCACCTAAAGCTACTGGGCCAAGTAAGAGGCCAACTATAAGTGGTACTGCTATAGGCAGAAGTGAAGGAACAACCATTTCCTTTATCGCTGCTCTGGTTAGCATATCTACAGCCTTAGAATAATCAGGCTTAGCTGAACCGTCCATGATTCCAGGTATTTCCTTAAACTGGCGGCGTACTTCTATAACTACAGATCCAGCTGCACGGCCAACAGCTTCCATTGCCATTGCACCAAACAGATATGGCACCATTCCCCCAATAAATAAACCAATAATGACCATATGATTAGATAAATCAAAGGTAATACCTCCTTGACCTCCAGCAGTAAGCGCGTTGGTATAATCAGCAAATAAAACTAATGCAGCCAAACCTGCAGAGCCGATAGCATAGCCTTTTGTAACTGCTTTGGTGGTATTACCAACAGCATCAAGTGGATCAGTGATATTACGAATCTCTTCTGGCAAGCCAGCCATTTCAGCTACACCACCAGCGTTATCAGTTATTGGCCCGTAGGCATCAAGCGCTACGATAATACCAGCCATGGATAACATTGAAGTAGCAGCAATAGCTATGCCATATACTCCAGCTAGCCCGTATGCACACCAGATAGCAATACACACTACTATTACTGGCCAAGCTGTAGATCTCATCGAAACACCTAATCCGGCTATAACGTTGGTTCCGTGACCTGTACTTGATGCCTCAGCGATATGTTGAACTGGTTTATATTCTGTTGAGGTGTAATATTCAGTAATCCAACATATTGCTCCAGTTAGTATTAGGCCAACTATCCCTGCAAGGTATAAACTGAACCATGAAGTTTCTTCACCTCCAATAACTATTCCACCACTCATCATTACAGCCGTAATAGGTAAGTAAATAACTGCTGCCAGACCTCCTGCAACAGCCAATCCGCGATACAACGCGTTCATAATTTTTCCACCTTGGCGTGCTTTAACAAAATAACAACCTACTATTGAAGCAATTATTGAAAACCCACCCAGAACTAGCGGATACAACACAGCGCTCGTACCGGCATTCTCAATTAAAAGTCCACCTAGTAGCATAGTTGCAATAATAGTCACTGCATAAGTTTCAAATAAATCAGCAGCCATACCAGCACAATCACCTACATTGTCTCCCACATTGTCTGCAATAACTGCAGGGTTTCTTGGGTCATCTTCAGGAATTCCGGCTTCAACCTTACCTACTAAATCAGCACCTACATCAGCGCCTTTTGTAAAAATTCCACCACCAAGACGGGCAAAGATAGAGATTAATGAACTACCAAAAGCTAACCCTACTAAGGCGTGTATAGCATCTGAGGAAGAAACACCTATAGCTATAAGAAATGCAAAATAACCGGCTACCCCTAGAAGGCCTAGACCAACAACCAGCATTCCAGTAATTGCTCCTCCCCTAAAAGCTACATCTAATGCCGGACTGATCCCACCTTTAGCCGCCTCTGCAGTTCGTGTATTGGCCTTAACTGAAACATTCATTCCGATAAAACCAGCAAGGCCTGATAATATTGCACCAATAGCAAAGCCAATAGCTGTCTCCCAACCTAAGGTGGCAAAAATAACTACTAACAACACTCCCCCTACAATTCCAATCGTTGTATATTGCCGATTCAGATAAGCAGAAGCACCCTGTTCGATTGCCGTACCAATTTCACGCATGCGCTCATTTCCACTTGGCAAGGCTAGAATCCATTTGATCGATACCGCTCCGTATATGCATGCGGCTATCGCACAAGCAATAGCAATGATTAAACCGAGAACCATTTGAATCTCCAATTAAAGTCAGACCATCTGTAAATATATGAAGGGTATTGGTCTAGTAGCCCCATATTAGGAATAATTTTCCATCTCTCAAATAAAATAATTTCAGCTGTATCTAAATTACTATTTAATCTAAATCTTAAAATTACTTAATTTTTTCTTAACGCCTATATTTTTAAGTCTTACATACTTAGGCAGCCCATTCTTATAGGAAGGATAATCCTCACCCTTAATAAGTGGCACCAAATATGCACGGCATTTATCTGTAATGCCAAACCCATCTTTTGTAATAAAATTACTAGGCATCATTTTCTCTACATTCGCAACCTTTGAAAGTTGCGCCATTCCAATTTTCCATTTATATGGCTTGTTAGATAAACGTTTAATCGTAGGCATTACTGCATTATGCCCCTTTACAGCAAATTCTACAGCAGCCTTACCCAATGCATATGCTTGGTCCACATCCGTTTTGGATGCAACGTGACGAGCAGAACGCTGTAAATAATCCGCCACACTCCAATGATATTTTAACCCCAGTCCATCTTTAACAATATTTGCAACTACCGGTGCAACACCCCCCAGTTGCGCATGCCCAAAAGCATCACGCAATCCTTGGTCAGCAAGAAAATTTCCCTTTGCATCTTTTACTCCCTCTGAAACTACTACGGAGCAATAACCAAATTCATTTACACATTTCTTCACCTTAGCCAGAAATTTTTTCTTATTAAAAGTAATTTCTGGAAACAAAATAACAATTGGAATCTCACAGTCTTTATCAGATGCCAAACCACCAGCTGCCGCAATCCATCCAGCATGCCTACCCATTACTTCCAATACAAATACTTTTGTAGATGTTTTCGACATACTAGCCACATCAAAACTTGCTTCGCGCGTAGATACAGCTATATATTTCGCTACTGAACCAAAACCAGGGCAACAATCCGTAATTGGCAAATCATTATCTACAGTCTTTGGAACATGGATTGCCTGTACAGGGTAGCCCAATTTTTTAGCTATCTGAGACACCTTAAGACAAGTGTCAGCAGAGTCGCCACCACCATTATAGAAGAAATACCCAATATTATGCGCTTTAAAAACTTCAATAAGGCGCTCATATTCTCGTCGATTTTCATCAAGACTCTTTAATTTGTATCTGCAAGAACCAAAGGCACCGGAAGGTGTGCTACATAACCCTCTAACAGCTGTTTTACTTTCTTTACCTGTATCGATTAAATCCTCAGTTAGAGCACCAATAATTCCATTTCGACCAGCATAAATTTTTCCAATTTTCAGTTTGTTCTTTCGCGCAGCTTCGATAACACCAGCAGCAGATGCATTGATAACAGCAGTTACCCCGCCTGACTGAGCATAAAATGCATTTTTTACTGCCATCTTTCTCCCCTAATTATTAAAATCTATACGAACTTATCAGAATCTTTACTAGTAGTTTTTCTTACATATTACTAATTAATTACTGCAAAAATACTATCCCGAATTTTTTCAACAGATCCAACTCCATCTATTTGTACATACTCAGGAGCCCCTTGTTCTTCACTAATTGACCATTCGGAATAATATTCTATTAATGGCTTTGTTTTTTTATGATAAACCTCAAGCCTCTTTTTTACGGTTTCTTCTTTATCATCATCCCGCTGTATTAAGGGCTCTCCTGTAACATCATCTTTCCCTTCAATCTTCGGGGTGTTAAATATAACATGATAAGTACGGCCAGAAGCCGGATGTGTTCTACGGCCCGTCATACGCTTAACAATTTCCAAATCAGCCACATTTACTTCAATTACATAATCAATTTGTACACCAGCAATTTTCATTGCATCTGCCTGTGGGATAGTACGAGGAAACCCGTCAAACAAAAAACCTTGTTTACAATCCGACTCAGAAATTCTCTCCTTTACCAAATTAATGATAATTTCGTCAGGAACCAACTCTCCCATATCCATAATTTTCTTAGCAGCAAGCCCTAACTCAGTCCCTTTATTAACCGCAGCACGCAACATGTCACCAGTTGAAATTTGTGGAATTCCAAAGTGCTCTTTTATGTAATTGGCTTGTGTACCCTTTCCCGCACCAGGTCCGCCTAATAAAATGATTCGTATGGTTATTCTCCACTTTTAAATAAAATTCCCCACTATGTCAGCTGGGGAACAATTATTACTTACTCCTGTAATGCCTATGAATTATAACGCAAACCAGCCAAATTCTCGAGTTTTTTAATCCCGACAAATCTTGTCATCTTACTATTTTTGCCACTAACCACAACACATGTGTTTTCTTAGCCGCACCTATTATTACAAACCAACATTAATGGCCCCAATTACTTATAATGTAGCATAGCTGAATTAGCATGCGCCGGCGTCTCCACTATTTTTTCTTATGAAAAAAATCAAATTCTGCCAAATAAAAATGTACTTAATTTAACCAGGATCCTTTTATTTCAAGGAATGCCATACATTCATAACAAGGCATTCTTATTTAAGAATGACATAGAATCATTTTTACTATATACAACGATGAGATCTCTTGTCTGAATCCCAGTACTTTCTATTTCATTTCCTTGTCCACATTTACTGTGGATAAGTTTGTGGACTATTCGCATTTAAAGCTGTTAAGTTACCCTTTTGTAAGGATATTCATTAATTAGATTAAATTTTAAACTAAAAATTTAATCTTACAAAACAAGTGGTTATGATTAACCCCAGTACCCGTGCGGGTTTGCGCCGTATGTTTATGCAATTAGAGCAATAAATGTGGACTACTACACTGTTTCTACTTTGGATTTACTTCAAGAATCAGATTAAACATTAATTCAGATGGCTTGCTTGCTAACATAGTTAGAGCAACAGCAGCAAAATAGATAATCATTCACTAACCACTAATCTTAAAAATTCATTACTTAGAGCATCAGATATGAAACACGATAAAAAGCGTCTTTATTTCTATGTTCCTCTAACAAGGAGACTAGTACCTTGTACTGTATATCTTTTATCTTCCTGAGCTTAGAAAAAATATCTATCTTAAGTATAAATTAGCGCTATTGCAGTTCTATGTTTTCTGTAAGACTGCATTCAACAAGGCCGACCTATAAATTAGCAGCTCCTTCACCTCCAAAAGCAAATCAAAACAAATAGAACTATTCTTCTTGACCAACAAAATTAATAGGATCCTCTCCGGTTAAATTTTCAGGCTTAACCATATAATCTCCCTCCATACTGGCACGCCATATTTTACTAGTTGTCGCCTCATCCCCACCTGTAAATGCATAAGTAAGACCACCTACTATTCCTCCGCCAAGAGCAAAAACAGCTTTAGTTGGAAAATATACCATTGTCGCCAAGGCCGAAGCTGCCTCCATACCGGTTTCAGATACAGCTACAGCATAATCGGCAGGAGTATCTTCTGCATGTGCTGCAGGCACGGTCATAACCACATAAACACATAAGATAATTAATGCTGCAATAGTGTTATATACCTTCTTTGAAACTAGATTTAAGCCTGATTTGGTTTCTTGGAAACATATACAATTTTCTATTTGGTCATTAATCATTTTTTCCTCACTATATTAATTTCTAAAGTATAAATTTTGCCGGAAAACATTACTTCCAATAAAAATATTAATTTTATTCTCCGGCGCCAGTATCTTAATGTCAATAGTAATTACATAAAACACGATGCAACATTACAAATATTTCAGGCCTAACTAAAGGCTCTTAATGCTAAGCCTCTATCGCTATTATTATATTCTACCAATTATTAGCTATGAATTTAGTGCCCTAATTACACCCAATCTTTACTAATAAGAAAATTAGTATAAAGCTCTGATTCCGCACTACCTTGTGCTGGTTCCCAATCATAGCGCCACTTAACTATGGGCGGCAAAGACATGAGTATTGATTCGGTACGCCCCCCGGACTGCAAACCAAAAAGAGTTCCACGATCCCAAACCAAGTTAAATTCTACGTATCGACCACGACGATAAGACTGGAAATCACGCTCTTGTTCGCCATAAGGCATATTCCTGCGCCTTTCCAAAATAGGCATATAAGCGGGCAGGAAGTGCTCTCCTACACTTTTTGTTATGTTAAAACAAGTATCAAAATCTGGTTGACTAAGATCATCAAAGAAAATCCCCCCTATCCCGCGTGGCTCATTCCGATGTTTCAAATAAAAATACTTATCACACCATTTTTTGTAACGCTCATGGTAGTCATTACCATAAGGTTGGAGAGAATCCTTGCAGGTCTGGTGAAAATGCTTAGCATCCTCCTCAAAACCATAATACGGGGTCAAATCCATACCACCACCAAACCACCAAACTGATTCAGCACCTTCCTTACGAGCTTCCAAAAAACGTACATTCAGATGAATAGTTGGAGCGTAAGGATTATATGGATGCAATACTATTGATACTCCCATCGCTTCAAATGAGCGCCCTGACAGCTCAGGCCTTGCAGCGGTTGCAGATGCGGGCAACCCTGAACCAAATACATGCGAATAGTTTACTCCGCCCCGTTCAAATACATTACCCTGCTCAATTACGCAACTTAATCCCCCACCACCTTCCGAGCGCTCCCACTTCTCACGTTTAAAGCGCTTGCCATCTACTCGCTCTAACTGCTCAATAATTTTATCTTGCAGCGTACTAAGATATTCTTTGACTTGAGTTGTATTCATACCTAATTAAATTCTTAGTTAATAGTTGATCACTATAACCCAATATCAGCCCGCATCTGGAAGCCATCAAAGTAAATCTGATTAGAAATTTCGTAGGCACGGTACCGAGCATTTTTGATGTCATCTCCCAAAGCTGTAACGCATAACACCCGACCACCAGCAGTTACTATCTCCTTCCCATCTTTTCCGCCTACCTTAGTTCCAGCTTGGAATACATGAAAATCTTTACCCAGATCATCCTTAAATATAAGTTCTGACAGACCGTGAATTACATCTCCTTGACGGGGCATCTCAGGGTAACCATAAGCAGCCATAACAACACCTAATGCCGCACGACAATCCCACTTTGCATCTATATTATTAAGCGTACCATCTATTGCATTCTCTACTAGAGTCAATAAGTCACTTTTTAATCGCAACATAATCGATTGCGTTTCTGGGTCTCCCATGCGACAGTTATATTCTAATACGTTGATATTCCCACCTTCACCAATCATCAGCCCTGCGTATAGAAATCCAGTATAAGGCTGGCCCTCCGCCGCCATACCTTTTATAACCGGATCAATCACCTCCTTTATTATCCTTTCATGTAACTCAGGAGTAACTATTGGTGCCGGAGAATATGCCCCCATACCACCAGTATTAGGGCCATGGTTACCTTCTCCTAGACGCTTGTAATCCTGACTAGTTGCAAGAGGCAATACATCCTTACCATCGGCCATAACTATAAAACTAACCTCTTCTCCCTCTAAAAATTCTTCGATCAGAATCTTCTGACCTGCCCCACCCATACTGTTAGAAACCAACATTGCATCAACCGTCTCATGCGCCTCAGACAAAGTCATCGCCACCTTTACGCCTTTACCCGCAGCTAGACCGTCAGCTTTAATAACAATCGGGGTGCCTATTTTATCTAAATATTTATGGGCCTTTACAGGGTCACAAAAAGCAGCATACGCTGCAGTGGGAATGCTATGGCGTAGCATAAAAGATTTTGAGAAATCTTTGGATGCTTCTAATTGTATAGCTTGTTTAGTCGGGCCAAGTATTTTCAGACCAGCTAAGCGAAAAGCATCTACTATACCTTCAGCAAGTGGCGCTTCAGGACCTACTATAGTAATTTCGACAAGTTCATTCTTTACAAAATCGATAAGATCAGAGATTGCAGTTATCGGAATATTTTTTAACCCCTCTTCAATAGCTGTACCGGCATTACCTGGGGCTACAAAAACATTATTTACACGCGGGGATTGCTTTAATTTCCATGCCAAAGCATGCTCTCTACCACCACCACCTATAACAAGTACTTTCATATTCAGAATATATTTACAGAAGAGACCGCTATACTACGAAAGATTTCAGCATAAATTTTCCAAATATAAATCTTATATACATGGAGTTAATGTCGGAAATGTCTGATGTTCGTAAAAACCATTGTCACACCGTGTTCATCTGCAGCAGCAATAACCTCTTCATCACGTATGCTACCACCAGGCTGAATAATCGCTTTTGCACCAGCCTGTACCACCACATCTAACCCATCACGAAAAGGAAAAAATGCATCTGAAGCAACGACTGAATTAGCTAATGTGAGTTCCGCATTCTGCGCTTTAATTGAAGCAATACGTGCACTATCTACTCTACTCATTTGCCCTGCACCTATACCAAGTGTCTGACCATTTAAACAAAACACTATTGCATTAGATTTAACAAACTTAGCTACACGCCACGAAAATAATAAATCATTCATTTCTTGCTGTGTTGGCTGCGCCTTGGTTACAATTTTAAGATGACTAGAATCAATATTCATATTATCCGGTACTTGCACTAGCAAACCGCCACCTATACGTTTAAAGTCAAGGGCATTCTCTTTTCCCATTAAATCAAGGATAAGTACCCGTATATTTTTTCTCTGGGCAAGAATATTTTTAGCCTCAACAGTGATACTTGGGATAACTATCACTTCAACAAATTGCTTAATTACGGCCTCAGCAGTAACGCCATCCAACTCTCGGTTGAAAGCAATGATCCCCCCAAAAGCAGATGTTGGATCAGTAGAAAACGCTGCGGTGTATGCCATAAGCGGGTTGTCAGCTACTGCTACTCCACATGGATTGGCATGCTTAATGATTACGCAAGCAGGGGAATTGAAAGTCTTTACACACTCCCACGCAGCATCTGCATCTGCAATATTATTATATGAAAGCTCCTTCCCCTGCAGCTGATTATAGTTAGCAAGGCTTCCGGTAGCAGCAGATGAATCATCCCTGTAGAGTGCGGCCTCCTGATGCGGATTCTCTCCATAACGCAAATCCTGGGCCATCTTAAAATTAAGATTAAGGTTTGCAGGAAATTTTTTATGTTGTCCGTCAGAACTAATCCCAGTAAGGTAATTACTGATAACACTATCGTAGGCTGCAGTATGTGAAAACGCCTTACAAGCAAGATGAAAACGATTTTTCTCCGAAACTATGCAATTATTTAATTTGATTTCATTCAGTACGGAGTTATAGTCTTCCGGGTCTGTTACTACTGCCACACTTTTATAATTTTTTGCAGCAGCACGGACCATAGTAGGACCACCAATATCAATATTTTCTATTGCCTCTTCCAAGCTGGAACTAACTTTAGCAATTGTTTCGCTAAATGGGTAAAGATTTACCACTACCAGATCGATAGTTGGAAAAGACATCCTTTCCATAGTTTCCATATGCGTAGCCAAATTTCTTTGAGCTAGGATACCAGCATGAATTTTCGGATGAAGAGTCTTGACCCGACCATCAAGCATCTCTGGGAAACCGGTATAACCACTTACCTCAATTACATCGATACCGGCACTCTCTAATTCTTTAGCAGTACCGCCAGTAGAGAGGATGGTCACACCGCACTGGCTTAATGCCTGTGCAAATTCAACAATACCTGTTTTATCTGAAACACTAATTAAAGCTTGTTTGATTGTCATATTCCGGCACATAAATACAGAGCGTTAATTAATATCGCAAATTGCAACACTACCAACCCCACTGCAATTCACCCTTTATTTGATTCGATATTGTCTTATTTTGTTTCGAAGAGTATTTCGGTTAATACCAAGTAACTCTGCAGCGCGAGTCTGGTTTCCTTCAGAGTATTTCATTACTAATTCAACTAGCGGCTTCTCAACACTATGTATTACCATTCCATATAATGGATGAGGCTTCTCTCCATCTAGATCTTTAAGATAATCTTCTACTGCCCTACGTACACATTGTGCAATCTCATTCTCGTCAATTATAGTCATGCGGCTACTTCCTCGCGCTCAACATAAGTCAATCGCTCTCCATAGCCAGATAAACTTATAAAGAATTCATTAACAGCAGATAATTGCTGATCAGTAGTTTGTAATCGATTCATAGCATGACGAAACACCGCAGAACCAATCAAACCTTTTGTATACCAAGAGATATGTTTACGTGCAATACGTACTCCAGAATATTCTCCGTAGAAATCGTAAAGATCATATAAATGATTTACAAGTACATGATGAATCTCATTAACTTCAGGCAGTGGGAGATGATCACCTGTAGCGAGATAATGACTAATTTCCCGAAATATCCAAGGCCTCCCCTGAGCAGCACGTCCAATCATTACAGCATCTGCTGCAGTATACTCTAGCACTCTCTTTGCTTCCTCTGGCGTCCTAATATCACCATTAGCAATAATAGGTATCTTCACGTGATCTTTTACAGCAGCGATAGTTTCATACTCAGCTTTTCCATTATAAGCACACGCTCTAGTTCTTCCATGAATAGCAAGTGCCTGTATCCCCGCACTCTCAGCTAGGCGTGCTATAACAAGCGCGTTTTTATGATCTCTATCCCAACCAGTACGAATCTTAAGGGTAACTGGAACGTCCACCGCCCCCACTACAGAATCAAGTATTCTACCTACCAATTTCTCATTCTGTAATAGTGCAGAGCCAGCCATCGTATTGCAAATCTTTTTAGCTGGGCAACCCATATTGATATCTATCATTTGCGCCCCCTGCGCTACATTATAGGAAGCAGCCTCTGCCATCATTGCTGGGTCAGCTCCGGCAATCTGTACTGAAATTGGATCCACTTCGCCTTCATGATTAGCTCTACGCTTAGTTTTTTCAGATCCCCACAATAATGAATTACAAGACACCATTTCCGACACCGCCATTCCTGCGCCCATTTTTTTACACAATTGTCGGAAAGGACGATCAGTTACCCCTGCCATAGGCGCAACGACTAAATTATTTTTTAGAATATAAGGACCGATCTGCATAACATTTACTAAATAATGAAGAAATATGGAAAACCAAAATTTGTACAGATAGTAATTCTAAACCCATGACAATTTCATGGGAAGAAGTTATTAATAAAAATTAAAAACAATACTTAGTTACTAATCATCCCCTTGAACCAAACATCATACGTTTAGCTACAAAACGCTTAGCTGGCGGGAAACAATCAAGCGCACTTAACCCAATTCCACGCATTCCCTGTAATAAAATATTTTCATTGGAAAAAATCTTAACCAAAGAATCTGTAAAGATCCTTCCTCCTCCACTGTCAATTTTCCGTTTAGCTTGATACTTTGAAAGCATAACAGGGGACCCGATGTCAGAAGACGTTTCAATAATCTCTTCTGATAATTCCCAAGCATCACGCAAGCCTAAATTAAAACCTTGTCCAGCTACAGGATGTAAAGTTTGTGCCGCATTTCCAATCAATACAACTCGACGCCCTACTACAGGAGTTGCATATTTAAGAGCTAGAGGAAAACCAGAACGTTTGCCGGTACAAGTAAATTTTCCAATTCGATCACCAAAATGACTATGCAGCCGGGCTAAGAATGTAGCATCATCCAGACTAAGAATTTCTTGTGCCACTGATGGAGAAACGGTCCATACCAAAGAAAAATTCTTGCCAAAAGGAAGGATAGCAACAGGTCCATCAGAAGTGAACCTCTCATATGCCATTCCACACTGGGATTCCGAGGCTTCAATTCTGGACACAATCGCCCACTGTTCATAGTCCTGCACATGCTGAGTGATCGCCTCTACCTGCCCAATAAGACGACCACCATCTGCTAATACCAATAAATTTGCTGTTGCCTGTTTAAGCTGCCCATTATGCTGAAATTTAACCTGCCCTTCCGCTACATTACATTCTAATTGTGTTACCTGAGCTTCCGTCAGATAGTCAACTTCACAGTCTTGCAGTTTCTCGTGCATTACCCGAAATATGTCATGATGGAGTATTACATAACCTAAGGCCGGCACGTCAATCTCGCTAGCAGTTAGTAGGGTACGGCCAAAACCACCACGATTAGAAATATGTATAGCTTTAATGGGAGTGACCTCTGACAAAGCTTTCCATACACCCAGACGCTGTAAAATTAACCGACTACCATGAGAAAATGCTAATGGGCGAGGATCTTTATTTTTTTCTGGCTCCTTACGTGCCTCCAGTAATAGGACAGATAGCCCACTATGCCGAAGTGCAATGGATAAGGACATACCTATTGGGCCGCCACCTATAATAATAAGGTCGTAATGGTCGGATGACATGATTTCCATACTTAGATTAGATTTATTGTCAGATTCAATTACCTACCTATCTCTTCTAACTTTTTCTTCAGCAGCGCGGTCATCCTCATCTACCACAACATACTCTCCTTCTACTGTCTCTTTTTCTAATGTATTTAGCGGACGCTCTGACCCTACTGATTTAGCTGATTCACGCTTTAACCACCAAAAACGAATAGCAAAACCGGCAGCAGCTATAGCAAATAATGCCAAAAATGCAGCAAAAAAGAAAACACCAAAAATTGACAATAAAATTAATATCGGAATTAGTACTAGGTATGTCGTCCATCGCTTAGTTATGAGCGACGAATTCATCCCCTCCTGAGTGTTTTTTCCCTTAAACCCAGAAGCCTTTTGAACTATTATTTTCCAAATTTCATTCATCGCATTAATTCTTCAATTTCGTTAATAGATTTTGGTGCTGACGCCGTCAACACCTCACAACCAGTATTCGTTACGATTACATCATCTTCAATACGAACACCAATATTCCAAAAGTGCTCAGGTACATTTTCTGCCGGACGGATATAACAGCCAGGCTCTACGGTTAAAGCCATTCCCGGATCAAATAGACGCCATTTTTCATCTTGCTTATATTCCCCTACATCATGTACATCTAACCCCAACCAGTGGCCAGTTCGGTGCATGTAAAATCGCCTGTAATCTTCTGACTCAATAACTGAATCCACACTTCCTTGGCATAGTCCCATATCAATAAACCCCTGTACTAACACCTGCAGTGCGGCAGTATGTGGCATATCCCAAGAATTACCTGGTTGTACAGTATTAATCGCAGCAGACTGTGCAGATAGAACCAATTGATATACATCTTTTTGTACTGAACTAAATTTACCGTTTACAGGGAATGTACGGGTAATATCTGCAGCGTACCCATTCAACTCGCAACCAGCATCAATTAATACTAACTCACCTGATTTTAATTCCATACTATTCTTAACATAATGTAACACGCATGCATTTGCACCACCCGCAACAATTGGGGTATAGGCAGGTGCTTCAGCACCATGTTTGCGAAATTCGTACAAAAATTCCGCCTCAACCTCATATTCTTTCATCCCAGGATGAGTTACCCGCATTGCGCGACAGTGAGCACGACTAGAGATTTCTGCTGCACGACGCATGAGCTGAAGCTCTTCTGTGCTTTTGAACAAACGCATCTCATCTAATAGTATTCGGCTGTCATAAATTTCGGCCGGCGTGGAAAGACCACTTCGAGACTTCTCGCGTACCTGGTTAAGCCAGCCAGTAAAACGCAAATCCCATGCGTCATCTTGCCCCAATGAATAATAAATTCTAGATTGGCCAGCCAGTAATTTAGGCAATACCTCATCCACACTTGAGATGGAATATGCTTCATCAATACTAAAAAATTCTTTTGCAGACTCTGGGCCATATCGGAAACCGTTCCAGATCTCATGTTCCATATCTTTGTCCTGGCAGAATAATATTGACTTGGTTTCGTTTATATCATCTCCAAGTATCATGACAAACACTGCATCCGGTTCATCAAAACCTGTCAAATAATAAAAATAACTATCGAAACGATAGGGGTGATTGCAGTCGCGATTTCGCACCCTCTCTGGAGAAGTCGGGATAATCGCCACCCCTTTCTGCATCTGTGATGCTAGTTGTTGACGGCGTTTAATATAAGATTCAATTGGGACCATAGATAATACTATTGCAGGATTTATAGAATAAAGCAAAACAAGCTGGAGCTTTCCTTATTTGTTTCTGAGCTGAGCATCGAGCCTACGTAACCGTTCTGGTGTGCCAACATCTACCCAGACACCTTTATAGTGTTCACCACTAACACTTCCTTCTGCAATTGCCTGACATAATTTTGGCGCCAATTTCGATACTATTCCAGGCTTAACTCCATTAAAAAAAGATGGCTTATAGATACCAATCCCGCTGAAAGTAAGTCTCTCTTTACCTGTTGACAACAACCTACCGGAATCAAGAAAAAAATCTCCATCTGGATGGTGCTCCTGATTACTCACCATTACCAAGTGTGCCGTATCTATACCCATTCTCATCTGCCTTAACATTGGTAATAATTTAGCGAATTTGAATTCGCAATATATATCCGCATTAACTACAAGGAAAGGTTGCTCGGTTAACTCATCCCCATTCTTGCTCTCCAGCAAGGGTAGCGCTTTAACGATGCCGCCAGCTGTTTCTAGTGCTATCGTTTCAGGGGAATAACAAATGTTAACTCCATAGCGACTTCCATCTCCTAATACGGTCTCAATCATTTCCCCCAAGTAAGCATGATTAATTACGATATCCACAAAACCTGCACATGCAAGATTCTCAATATGATGCTCAATCAGTGTTTGGTTTCCCACACAAAGCAACGGCTTTGGTAAATTATCAGTCATAGGACGCATTCGCACCCCACGGCCGGCAGCTAAAATCATTACTTTAAATCGTTCTTTCTTATGATTCATCACCAGTTTCTTTCTTTTGTTCTTTATTTTCTAATTCGCCCAGCAACTCCAGCAAAAAATTCAACTCACGGTAACGATCACAGGTATTTTTCAGGTAATTTATTACCACGGGCATATCTCTGAGGTAATTATTTTTACCATCTCGGCAACATAAACGGGCAAATATACCGAGTACCTTAATATGCCGTTGCACCCCCATCCACTCAAAATCACGGTAGAAATCGGAAAAATTTCCTGCAACTGGAAGCCCTATTTTTCTGGCTTTCTCCCAATACCGTATTACCCAATCCAGTATCTTCTCTTCATCCCAGTAAATATACGCATCCTTAAAAAGAGAAACCAAGTCATAAGTAATAGGGCCATACACAGCATCCTGGAAATCAATAATACCTGGATTAGGGCTAGCTACCATGAGATTTCGTGAGTGAAAATCACGGTGAACATATACTCTTGGCTGGGCAAGGTTATTATTTATAATCTTTGTAAAACAATTGCTAAGCTCTTCTTTCTGGTTTGTATTTAGCGCTACCTTTAAATACTTTACCAAGTACCAATCTGGGAACAAGTTTAATTCTTTAAGAAGCAGTTTTTCATCATAATTTGGCAACTCTCCCGTACAACTTGCTGATTGAATTCTGATAAGTGAATCTATCGCATCATGATATAAATCGCCAGCAACCGATGAATTGCCCCCTATCGACTCAAGATATGTAGTGCTTCCTAGATCTGAAAGAAGCAAAAATCCTTGCCTCAGGTCCTTTGCTAGAATTTCTGGAACATGAACATTGGCCGCAGAAAAAATATTTGCCACATACAGAAAAGAAACACAGTCCTCATTCTCTGGAGGGGCATCCATGACGATTAATGTCTTTGGAGCAGATTTATCACTAAATTCTATTCGGAAATATCGGCGAAAACTTGCGTCAGCAGAGGCTGGAGAGAGTAAAAAAGATCTAGTCGGGAATTGATTCTTAACCCAGTTCTCTAGGAGTTGATAACGTTGCAGTTGATTCATAATTGATCTACTGATTGCCTATTTCTTAAAAATATGAGATTTTATCATGCAAGTAGGACCCCTCAATCCACATTAATGACGAAAAAATGGAGAAACTATGTTAAACCAAAAACTGTTAGATGAAATTAGCACAAAAGTAAATGAGGTGATAGCACAGAGCCCTGTCAAGGATGTAGAGCAAAATATGCGGATGTTGTTATCTGGAGTATTTACTAAGCTAGATTTGGTTACACGAGATGAGTTTAACGTGCAGCAAGAGATGTTAATCCGTACACGTGAAAAATTAACTGAACTGGAATCAATAGTTACTGAGTTGGAAGATAAGCTAGTTACTAAACCAAAAAAAAGCCCGAAGGTGAGCAAGACCAAGAGTCCTAAGAAAACTTAAGCCCAACAAAAGAATAGGTATATTATCAATTTCCTTTCATATGAAAGGAAATTGATAATCTAATATGCGCTGTTGGTCTATAGCCTAATCAAGCCAAGCAAATCCCACTAAGAATTTTTAAATCAAACTCCAGAAACAAAGCAGAAGCAATAATAATAAATTATTATTTCTACATAAATATATAACCCAAAAAATATTACTTTCCACAACAAGTTGCCACGGCAATTTGTCGAGGCATGATAAAATCACTCTTTCCTAAATGCAGCTCAAGCTATAGCTCAAACATGAATAATCAAGAGTGCACCAAACTATTACATAATCTACTTACTCAGAAAATTCTATTACTTGATGGTGCCATGGGCACCATGATCCAGAGTTATAACCTAAGTGAGGAAGATTATCGTGGCACACGTTTTAAAGATTACCCTCATGACCTCAAAGGAAATAATGATCTCTTAACGCTTACTCAACCCCAAATAATCCATGCAATTCATACCGGATTTTTAGAAGCCGGGGCTGATATTATTGAAACTAATTCTTTCAACTCTAATTCTGCTTCAATGGCGGATTATCATATGCAGGATCTAGTGTATGAGCTAAATTTTGCAAGTGCAAAACTGGCAAATGAGGCAGCACGAGCGATAGAAGAAAAAATTCCGAATAAGCCACGCTTTGTTGCTGGTGTATTAGGCCCAACAACTAAGACTAGTTCTATTTCACCAGATGTAAATGACCCTGGATTTCGCAACATTACTTTTGATAAATTAGTAACTGATTATTTGGAATCTATTCGGGGCCTAGTAGATGGCGGCGTAAATATTTTATTAGTAGAGACTATCTTTGATACGCTCAATGCGAAAGCTGCTCTATACGCGATAGACCAGTATTTTGAAACTAATAACATTCATGTTCCTATCATGATTTCGGCAACAATAACCGATGCTTCTGGTCGAACGCTGTCGGGGCAAACACCAGAAGCATTTTGGAATTCAGTAAGCCATGTCCATCCCTTATCAGTTGGACTTAATTGTGCGCTTGGGGCCGAATTAATGAGACCATACATAGAGGAGCTTTCTAAAGTTGCCGGAGTGTATATAAGCTCACATCCTAATGCTGGCTTACCAAACCCACTTGCAGAAACAGGTTATGATGAATCACCAGAATACACCGCGAAGCTAATCAAGGATTTTGCGCAATCTGGTTTCATCAATATTGTCGGGGGTTGCTGTGGTACTACACCTGCGCATATCAAAGCTATTTCAGAAGCAGTAGAGAAAATTACACCGCGGGTCATCCCTAACATTTCAAAGGAATTACGGCTTTCTGGCCTGGAACCTTTAAGCATCAATGATGATTCATTATTTGTAAATGTAGGCGAACGAACGAATGTCACAGGGTCAAAGGCCTTCTCTCGCTTAATATTAAACAATGATTATACGGAAGCGCTAAATGTTGCCCGTAATCAAGTAGAAAATGGCGCGCAAATTATTGATATTAATATGGATGAGGCCATGCTTGACTCAGAAAAAGCTATGGTGACATTCCTTAACCTGATCGCAGCTGAACCAGATATCAGTCGGGTACCAATAATGATTGATTCAAGCAAATGGTCTGTTATTGAGGCTGGGTTAAAGAGGATACAAGGAAAAGCTGTAATCAATTCTATCAGTATGAAGGAAGGTGAAGAAGAATTTATTAAACACGCTAAACTTGCCCGTCGCTATGGTGCGGCTGTGATTGTAATGGCCTTTGACGAATCAGGCCAAGCAGACTCACAAGAACGGAAAATAGAAATATGTACTCGATGCTACAAAATATTAGTTGATCAGATAAATTTTCCTCCGGAAGATATTATTTTTGATCCGAACATTTTTGCGGTGGCCACAGGCATTGAGGAACACAACAACTATGGTATTGATTTCATCGAGGCTACACGAATCATTAAGCAAACCCTACCTTATGCCAAAATAAGTGGCGGGGTTTCCAATGTTTCATTCTCATTCCGCGGCCAAGAAGCAATACGTGAGGCAATTCATACGGCTTTTTTATATCATGCTGTCCACTCAGGAATGACTATGGGAATAGTTAATGCAGGACAGTTAGGCGTTTATTCCGACATACCAAGTGATTTGCTAGAACATATTGAAGATGTGTTGCTTAACAGACGCTCTGATGCCACCGAGAGATTGGTTGATTTTGCTGAGAATTTTAAGGGGCAAAGAAAGGAAAATATTGAGGACCTAAGTTGGCGTGATGAGTCAGTTCAGCAACGGCTTACACATGCCCTAGTAAGAGGGATTAACACCTATATTGTAGAAGATACTGAAGAAGCAAGGATTGAAATAAAAGAACAAGGTGGACGACCCATTCAGGTTATTGAAGGACCGCTAATGAACGGAATGAATGTGGTTGGTGATTTGTTTGGATCCGGGAAAATGTTTCTACCACAAGTAGTAAAATCAGCGCGAGTAATGAAACAAGCCGTAGCACATCTTTTGCCTTTTATTGAGGAAGAGAAGAGAGTATCTGGAGACTCAGAAACGAAGGGGAAAATCGTTATTGCTACAGTTAAAGGTGACGTACATGATATAGGTAAGAATATTGTTACAGTGGTGCTCCAATGTAATAACTACGAAGTGGTAAACATGGGGGTGATGGTTCCTTGTGCACAGATACTGGAAACTGCGCGACATGAAAAAGCTGACATGATCGGCCTGTCAGGTTTAATTACCCCTTCGCTGGAAGAAATGTCACATGTAGCTAAAGAGATGCAACGAGGGAACTTCACGATTCCTTTATTAATTGGTGGAGCAACTACTTCTCGTGTACATACAGCAGTAAAAATAGCACCTCATTACGACGGTTTAACTGTATGGGTGCCAGATGCTAGTAGAGCTGTAGGTGTATGCAGTAAATTACTCTCAAAAGATCTAAAAGAAGAATATATTGATGACATAAAGGCTGAGTATGAAAAAGTCAGAACCCAGCATAAAAACAAAAAAGGTCAGGGCCCTATGTTATCAATACAAGCAGCTAGGGAGAATGCATTTAAAACGGACTGGAAGAATTATTCCTCACTCGCGCCTGGTTTCATCGGGGTGCGCTCTTTAAAGAACTATCCACTTGAAAAAATTGTACCTTATATTGACTGGACCCCATTTTTTCAAGCTTGGGAATTAGCCGGACGTTACCCTTATATTCTACAAGACAGTGTAGTCGGTGAGACTGCCAGTGGTTTATTTCGTGATGCACAAATAATGCTAAAGAAAATTGTTGATCAGAAATGGTTGTCTGCTAATGCAGTTTACGGAATATTCCCTGCCAACTCTGTCGAGAATGATGATATTGAAATATATACAGATGAAACAAAGACCAAAATTGCAATGAAATATCATACGCTTCGTCAACAGACTAAAAAACCATCAGGGCGGCCTAACTTGGCCCTTGCAGATTTTATTGCTCCAAAGGAAACTGGTGTCGATGATTATATTGGTACATTTGCGGTATCTACAGGATTCGGTATTGATGAAAGAGTAAAGGATTATGAAGATAAACATGATGACTATAATGGCATCATATTAAAAGCACTTGCTGATCGCTTAGCTGAGGCTTTTGCTGAACATATGCATGCGCGGATACGACGTGAATTCTGGGGTTATGCCAAGGATGAAACGCTAGGTAATGAAGATCTTATTTCTGAAAAATATCGTGGCATTCGACCAGCTCCTGGATATCCAGCCTGTCCTGATCATACAGAGAAAGGCCCATTATTTAAATTATTAAAAGCTCCAGAGAATGCCGGTATTGTTATTACAGAATCCTATGCAATGGTTCCTACAGCAGCAGTCTCTGGGTTTTATTTCTCGCACCCGGAGGCTAGCTATTTTGCTGTTGGCAAAATTGGTAAAGATCAAGTTGAAGACTATGCAAAACGAAAAGGATGGACAATGGAACAAGCAGAAAGATGGCTTGCTCCAATACTATCCTATGAACGATAACCCCTATTTTCATTTGCCACTACTATCAATTACATTTGATATGATTAATACTTAATCTCAGATTATCCCTTTACTCTGGTGATTCTTGTAACCTCACGAATTTGCCTAAGACCACGCATTAGCTGCGCAAGGTGCTGACGATTACTAACCTGTAGGGTAAAGTCTAAGGTGTTATGTGCACCATCACCTACCATGGAAATATTATCAATATTAGAATCGTCCTCAGCAATACTTGCAGCTACTCTAGCCAGCACACCTCGCTGATTCGCGACTACCATTTTAATATTAGCTTCAAAAAGCCTCGCTATATCTTGACTCCAAGTTAAATCTAACCAGCTGTTCATATTTTTTCGGTTCTTAACAATTGATGGACAATCATGTATATGAATCAAAAGGCCATGGTTTTTCTTTATAAGTCCAACAATATGATCTCCCGGAATAGGATGGCAACATTTTGCAAACTGTACTACCAGGCCTTCAGTTCCAAGAATGGAAATAGCATCGCTTGTCTTACTCTTTCTAGATGCAGTTTTTTCTGGTTTAGCCAAACGCTTTGCTACTACAGCAGGCAAATGCTTCCCTAGTCCCATGTCTTTTAGTAATTCTTTTTTTGATTTGGCACCGCTTTCCCGTGCAAGCTTTTGCCACTGAGCTGCATTCAAAGTATCTGGATTGACATTAAATGATAATAACGCTTGGTTTAGCAAACGCCTCCCGAATTCAGCAGATTCCTCAGACTGCATGGTTTTCAAAAAATGACGGATATGAGACCTCGCTTTACCGGTCAACACATAAGTAAGCCAAGCAGGATTTGGCTCGGCATGAGGCGACGTAATAATCTCTACACGGTCTCCGCTCCTTAATTTCGTTCGTAATGATGCGTTCTCTCCATTTATTTTTACCGCAACGCAGCAATTACCAATATCAGTATGAACTGCATATGCAAAATCAACAGCTGTCGAGTCTCTTGGTAACGCTAGAATTTTCCCTTGAGGAGTACACACGTAAACCTCTCCTGGGAATAGGTCAACTTTAAGGTGCTCTAGAAATTCCACAGAGTCATTAGAATCACTAAGAGTTTCCAGTAAACCCTGTAACCACTGGTGTGTTCTCAGATGCATGTCATTTAAATTAGAATTTAAATCAGAATCTGAACTCTTATATAGCCAGTGCGAAGCAACACCAGCTTCTGCAATCCGGTGCATCTCGTCAGTACGAATCTGCATTTCAATTGGCATTCCATATGGACCCAATAGCGTACTATGCAATGATTGATAGCCATTCTCCTTTGGAATGGCAATATAATCTTTAAATTTCCCAGGAATGGGATTGTACAAACTATGTAGCGCGCCAAGGGCAACATAGCATGAAGGTATATCCTTTACGACAACACGAAAACCATAAATATCAAATATTTCGGAAAATGTAAGGTGCTTCTCCACCATTTTCTTATAGATGCTATAGAGCTGCTTCTCTCTTCCATTTACCTCTGCATTAATCTCTGCTTCATGTAAGCATTGCCGAATTCCATCAAGAATTTTTTTTAATACTTCTCGTCGATTGCCTCGAACTGCCTTCGTTGCTTTGGTCAGAACCTTATAGCGTGTTGGAAAAAGATATTGGAAGCTAAGCTCTTGCAATTCTTGATAAAAATTATTAAGGCCTAATCGATTAGCAATAGGAGCATAAATCTCCATTGTTTCACGTGCAGTGCGTTTCCTTTTTTCAGGGCTCCTTGCATCTAGTGTTCGCATATTATGCAGTCGATCTGCTAGCTTGATGAGAACAACACGTACGTCACGTGCCATTGCTAGCAGCATCTTACGAAAATTTTCTGCTTGAGCATCTGCATGAGTCTGGAACTCAATCTTGTCAAGCTTAGATACCCCATCCACTAAATCTGCTACTGATTTCCCAAACTGATCGCTGATCTCAGATTTAGAAACATGCGTATCTTCCATTACATCATGAAGTAGTGCTGCAGTTAATGTCTGAGTATCTAAATGCATTCTACCGAGAATGCTAGTTACCGCTAAGGGGTGAGAAATATAAGGTTCACCGGATTCGCGATACTGCCCGGAATGTGCTTCTTGACTAAAGAGATAAGCACTCTGAAGTTGAGAAACATCTTCCGGTTTTAAATAGCCGGCTAATTCATGTAATAGTTCCGCCCCAGAGATGGAAACGGAGGAGTGCGGCAGAATTCCTGCTGGTGTGGTTATTTCTTTAATTTTCCGCCTCTCTAATTGGCTCATAATATAGGCTAGTGAGACGTAGATTAATCCAAAATATCTTTATAAATTTAGATAATAAATTGTACCCGCCTAAATAATAGATCAAAATAATTTCTATAGGTGATTTTCATAGAGCAAGCTTAAGCAGAACCCATATTTATAATTTCCATTCCTATTTCTCCCTGAGCCAGCTCACGCAATGCAATTACTGTAGGCTTATCTCTATTCGTCTCTACCATAGGAGGGCTTCCGATTGAAATTTGTCTTGCCCTGATTGTAGCGGCCAAAGTCATATCAAATCGGTTCGGGATTTCTTTCAAACAATCTTCTACTGTGATCCGTGCCACGTCATTTCTCCTGGAATACGATTCAAAAACTATGCTTATTCAAGCTCCGTTACTAAATTATGATAACGAGCAAGTTGTACCGGTGCTCTTAAGCGCTCAGACTGAACAACAGAAACTAAGTCTCCTAGCGCTACATCCATATTATCATTGATAATAACATAATCATATTCACTCACATGGCTGATTTCTTCTTTTGCTGCAGCCATCCGTTTAGCAATCACTTCTTTGCTATCTTGGTTACGATCTTTTAAACGATTCTCGAGCACCACTAGTGAAGGTGGCAATACAAAAATACTCACTACATCAGAAAAAATTTCACGTACTTGTCTCGCACCTTGGCCATCAATCTCAAGTAAAATATCTTTTCCAGAGTTTATAGCTTCATTAATCCACTTCCGAGAGGTTCCATAGAGGTTTCCATAAATTTCAGCACTTTCTATAAACTCTCCATCTCTCAGCATTTGTTCAAAAATATTTCGTTCTACAAAAAAATAATCATGCCCCTCTACTTCACAAGGGCGCATTAGTCTTGAAGTATATGAAATTGACAGCCATAAATTAATATTCTTTCGGATAAGAGATCTGGTCAAGCTAGTTTTTCCTGTTCCAGAGGGAGCGCTAAGAATAAATAGCCTGCCTGATACTTTCGCCATATTGGATCCCCTAATTTTTAATCTGTTATCTTTCTAATCTTACTCTTATATGACAGGACTCTCATATTCTCTAAGCACACTATGAGAATACTCTATAAATTAAATCTGGAAGTCAATGGAAGAACCAACCTCAAACTAAGAATAAATAAATTTTATATGGCTAAAAATTCGTACATGCATCAGTAGCAGCAATAATCTTTCTATATCTAACAAGCCATTCAAGCGGAATAGGGAACGTAGACTCCCCCTGCTTTACCATATACGCGGCAGTAAAGGAGCCAAGCATAATTGCACGACCACAACTATCCCCTCCAGTACGAATATTGACCTCTATTGCAGTTTTATAATCTGGGGCACACTTAGCAATATGAAAAACCACAGGCAATCCCTCTGTTACGTGGCAAGCAGAACCAAATTGTTCAGCAACTCTAATATTATCTAGTGTCTGTATAGCAAGCACTTGCTCAAGCAATGGCCTTAATTTACCGCCTGCAAATTCTAAGGACCCGATTAATGCTGACTCCATGGACTTGCCATTAAGTATCTCAAACAATACCGCTGCTGAACATTTTGCAGCTGCCACCGCTAAATCATTGTTATTTGTCACTCTTACCATTTCATCAACTCTTTTCATCAATACTTCAAGGGTATCAGTATTGGTTGCAACTATCGCAGGAAGTGCTGCCAACGATAAAAATTGGTCATCATCTGCACCCGATGCCACTGGAAATAACTCTGGAGAAAGTGGTAATAATGTTTGTAGAGTCATGCGAGTGGGAGAATCTACATATCCTTCATACATACCACCCGGACCAAAATACTCACGGTATTCAGTTTGATACTCGGTACGCTTAAAGCCACCATGCTTCACCAGATGCTGCAGCATCAATAGGCACACTTCTCCATAACCTGTTGATTCTCCAGCTATTTTTTTGCTATGTGCAAAATACCCTTTTATGCCATCATAATTGCAGGCATCAGGCTGCAGAAATACGAGCCCCTTTGATTTCTCGATTTCAGAAATACGCTTAGGATCATAAATCCAGTGCAATCCAAGCGTAGCAGAATCACCTATAAGCGCACCAAGAATGGCAGCAATGTTTGAGTTCATATTGTAATTATCTCTAATATAGAAATTTCTCAGCGATATACTACAGAATTTTACTTTTTAGTCTTCTCTTGATTAAATCTCCTCATCAGCAGGCAATTTTCGAGCTTCCTCTTCTAGCATTACGGGAATGTCATCCTTTACACCAAAAGCAAGCCTATCTACCTTACAAATAAGTTCATTTTCAGGTTTTCTATAAAACAGCGGGCCCTTACACAATGGACACACTAAAATGTCTAATAATTTTGTATCCATAAATTATATCCTCAATATTTTTGATGCTGATATTAGGCAGGGTTGCCTCTATATTGGGTTTCACACACTCAATAAACACCAATAAAGTTCTTAGTTAAATTGCAAAGCAAAAACTCACATAAGCATTTTTATTCTCTCAGATACGCCCTAATACCGCCACCTTGTTCTAAATAAGTACATTATTTCTTATTTTCTTGTTTCAGTCATAAAGGTGATGTGATAATACCCTGCAAGATGAGCTGCTTCCATTACAGAAATAACAGACTGATGAGTGGCATTAGCATCAGCATTAATAACAATCATCGGATCTTTCTGTTTTCCTGCAGCAGCCCTTAACTCGTCACTAAACCCCTCTAAACTGCTGTATTTGACAGGGATACGATTAATCACATAACTACCGACAGGGCTAACAGATACATTAATGGTGGTACCAGGATGACCAGATGGTTTTTCCGATGTGGCTTGCGGCAAACTAACCTCTAGTTCAGAAAATTTTGAGTACGTAGTGGTAATCATCAAAAATATCAGAATTACCAACAGCACATCAATCATCGGGATTAAATTAATTTCCGGTTCTTCTTTATTTCTTCCTCGTTGAAAATTCATTTGATAATTTAACTATTTACTAGATATGGAAACATACTAATTTAAACTTTACGCTCGCCGTGGACAGTCTCAACTAATTTCAATGCCTGCAACTCCATTTCTACTACCATTGAATCTACCTTAGCACGGAAATAGCGATAAAAAATCATACTGGGTATCGCTACTAAAATGCCAAATGCAGTGTTATAAAGTGCCACAGAAATTCCATGAGCAAGCTGCGCAGGATTACTATCACCCGTAGGGGAATTGGAGCCAAAAATCTCGATCATGCCAACTACAGTTCCAAATAAACCTAATAATGGACTCATTGAAGCAATGGTTCCAAGAGTAGTTAAATAACGATCAAGATCATGTGAGACAGCTCTGCCAGCTTCTTCTATAGATTCTTTCATAACTTCACGTGTACTTTTAATATTTTTTAGCCCAGCTGCAAATACTTGGCCTAAAGGTGAATGTGAATGCAACCGTACAAGCATATCTTTACTCACACCACGCTCTTGATACTCTCTAACCACTCTTGGCAATAAACCTTTGGGAGTCACAACACTTATTCGTAACGCCAGTACTCGTTCGCCGATAATACCCACAGCGGTAACAGAAGCTATAATAATCAACCAGATTGGCCAGCCAGCGGCTTGAATCAATGAATACAAGTAATATTCTCCTAAATAAATCAGATAAAATTATTGTTGTAATGTATCTTGCCTGCGTGTTTTCAGCAAGGTGAAAAATACCATGCTTATTTCTCTCTTACTATAACTGCGCTTGAATTTGTTTGAAACCTGTAGATAAACAATTAAGCTACCTGTTTACACAAGAATTTCCTAGAAAACTTAATTTCTAAACATTAATATAATTATTTATTATCAAATGATAATAAATTTATGAAAGGCTACACCCCCTAGTTCTATACAATATCCGGTTTTATTACAAATACTGATTATTGTAGAATACCAAGATGGACCCTCTTTTAAAAACAGAAAATTCCCATTTAATCTTAACTGTAAGCGAATTAAATCACAGTGCTAAAGACCTACTTGAGAATACATTTCCATTAGTATGGATTAGTGGTGAAATATCTAACCTTAAGCGCTACAACTCAGGGCACTGGTATTTTTCCCTTAAGGATACCGATGCGCAAGTACGCTGTGTAATGTTCAGATACAAAAACAAGTTATTAAATTGGGAGCCTGAAGATGGCATGCAGGTTGAAGTACGCGCATTAGTTACACTTTATGAAATACGTGGTGATTTTCAGCTAAATGTGGACACAATCCGCCTAGCAGGAAAAGGAGATCTGTTTAAGGCGTTTGAGAAACTAAAAATTAAGCTAGAAAAAGAGGGGCTTTTTGAATCCATCCGTAAGAAACCCCTGCCTATTTTTCCAAAAAAAATAGGCATAGTAACCTCATCATCAGGCGCAGCACTGCGAGACGCGCTATCTACATTACGATACCGAATGCCTTCGATACCTATAGTTATTTACCCTACACAGGTACAAGGTGAAGGTGCCGCTCCAAAAATTGTAGCAGCTATTCAGGCCGCAGAAAGAAGAAATGAATGCGACGTGTTAATTATTTGCCGAGGTGGTGGCTCTATTGAGGATTTATGGGCATTTAATGAAGAGATTGTAGCTAGAACAATAGATTCATGCCATATCCCTATCATATGTGGCGTAGGGCATGAAACTGATTTTACTATTGCGGATTTTATTGCAGATGTTCGCGCACCAACCCCCACTGGGGCAGCACACCTTGCTTGCCCTGATAACAGCGAATTAATTCAGCATATAGAAACTATGCATAGTCGTATACAAAGAATAATGCAAAGCTTTCTTGAAAGTCAGATGCAATATATTGATATGCTCTCACACCGCCTGACACACCCAGATGAGCGAATTCACACTCAGTTTATACGTATTCAACATCTTAATGAGAGGCTCGCAAGTGCCTGGCTACGATATTATGAGAACCGACTCTGGTCTCTACGTGAACTAAATCAATGCATTGCAAGTGCAAAACCGGACATCTCCCGCCTAGATACACAACTGAACGAATTTGAGCAACGCTTGTGCCGAGCAGTAACTCATCATTTTGATACATTCTCAACTGTACTGCAGAAACAACAAGCACATCTCTATCTCCTTAACCCAGAATCTGTTCTAGAGCGTGGCTACAGTATTGTTTACGACAAAGATAATAAAGTACTCCGGAAGAATGATCAGATTAACGTTAACGATACCATCCAAGTAACCTTTGCAAAAGGATGGAGTAAAGCAAAAATATTAGAGAAAGGAAAATTAAGAGACTGATCCTGAGAAATATAAAACGACCAACACAATTAGAATAATATGATCGTTAATAGGTGTGCTAAAATTGCCGTACAGTTTGCAACCTAAATTTAAGAAGATACAGACTCCATCCGAACAATATTATGTAGCCTAAAAGCCATATAATAGAAACTACTACTCTTTAAACAAAGGAATAATCTCAAATGCCAAGAATCTTCCTCATGCTTGGCGCTATTAATGCGTTTCTTTGTGTGGCCTTTGGTGCTTTTGGTGCGCACAGTTTAAAACAAATGATCTCTGTAGAAATGCTCGCCGTGTATCAAACAGGCGTGCAATATCATTTCTATCATTCTCTTGGCCTAATTATAGTTGGCCTGGTGTTACTACACATTCCCAAATCTAAACCTGTACAACTATCAGGCTGGCTAATGCTTGGAGGGATTGTATTATTTTCTGTAAGTCTCTATGCGTTAAGTATTACAGGAATTCGTATTTTGGGTGTAATTACCCCCTTTGGTGGCGTAGCATTTTTAAGTGCGTGGTTACTACTTGCCTACGGTGTAAGGAGTACAAAATAATCCAACTATTACTATACCAGTATTGATTTAACATATCCGACATGAAATCTCACCATTTTTTTGCACCCTGCCCACGTGGATTAGAGTCAGTTCTTGCAGTTGAACTTAAGAAGCTAGGTGGGCTGTCTATACAGAAAAATGATGGCGGTGTGAAATTCCAGGGAAGCTGGCATACGTGCTACCGCACTAATCTTGAAAGTCGAATTGCCAGCCGTATTCTCTGGCAAATTACAAAACAATCCTATATTAATGAAGGTGATATCTATAAAACATCTCATGCATTCCCATGGAATGAGTGGATCTCTTCAACAAACACAATTCGTGTCAACGTAGCAGCAAAAAAATGCCAGCTTAGAAGCCTTGAGTTTGTTACTTTAAGAATTAAAGATGCTGTCTGTGATAAGTTTCGCGAGCTAACCAACAAACGTCCGAGTATAAATACGGTGAATCCGGATATCCGCATACATGGATTCCTCGACGCCCGTGATTTTACTCTATATCTGGACACATCGGGTGATGCACTGTTTAAAAGAGGTTTACGAAAAACTACGGGAGATGCCCCACTCAGAGAGAATCTAGCCGCCGGAATTCTACAACTGGCTGGTTGGAAACCCGGCATCCCCTTTCTTGACCCGATGTGTGGGAGCGGAACATTTTTACTTGAAGCTGTACAAATAGCACTGAATATTGCGCCAGGGATAAAACGTAATTTTGCTTTTGAGAAATTTAAGAAATTTGATAGCTCACTATGGAACAAAATAAAAGAAGACTCCATTAACCAACAGAAAGATAAATTACAGCAGCCAATATACGGTAGTGATTTATATGGTGATGCACTGCTTGATGCTCATGCTAATCTTGATATGGCTGGATTTTCAGATCTGGTGGCACTGAAACAAGGAAATATTTTAGAAATTCCTTCGCCAGCTCCAACCGGTATACTTATTACTAACCCGCCTTATGGAAAACGTGTAGCTAATCAGGATGAACTAGCAGATCTCTATCCAAAAATAGGAGACATATTAAAAAATAAATTTGTCGGATGGAGTGCGTATTTCCTAACTGGTGACGCCCTTCTGCCAAAATCGATACGTTTATCTGCCTCACGTCGAATTCCTTTATTTAATGGTGGAATAGAGTGTCGGCTACTGGAATATAAAATAGTAGCGGGAGGAATGAGGAAGGTAAAAGCAACAGTTGTCACAAAGAACTAAGATTCTACTCCCATAACCAGCAGAAGCCTGTAAGTGATGTTTGAAAAAAGAATAGTTTCATTATTAATATTCCTAATATGCCTAACCGTAATCGGATATGCTTTATATCTTCAATTAGTAATCAACCTTCTGCCTTGCCCTCTTTGCATAGCGCAACGAATAGCCTATTGGTTAGTAGGATTAACAGCTATTTTTGCTTTTATCCATAACCCTAGAGGTTTAGGTCAACAGATATACTATAGTTTTATAACAGTCTTCTCACTAATTGGGTTAATTCTAGCATTACGCCATTCCTGGATAATTCGATACCCAGAACCAGAAGCATTCCAATGCGGAATTAGTGCAGAAGAAGAATTCTTGAATGACCTATCAATAGCCAATTGGTGGCCAAGCATGTTTGAGGCTAACGGGGACTGCGCAGATGTAAAATGGGAGTTTTTATCCTTAATTATACCAAATTGGTCAGCTATTTTCTTCTTACTTATCCTAATAATTTCAGTTTATATTCTATTCACTAGCCGCAATCAGAAATCAGAAATTGAATAAAAATAACATTATCCGCATAAGATAAATCAAATAATCATAACTTAAGACCGCCATACTAAAAAACGACAAAGAACCTATTAAGGTAGCATTGTCGTTTTTTATTAGACTTAGTTACTTAGAATCGTGTATTGGTTGCCAAGGCTCTGGATCTATATACTCGATTACAACAGAACGTTTTTTTTCGGCATCAGCAGACTCCTGAGCAGGCTCATCTATTACATCATCTATAGCAGGAGGATTGCCATCATGTATTAAGTTATTCCGACGTTGTAAATATGCGTCACGCAGGAACTCATATTTATCCAATGCAGCCTCATTTACAATTGCTTCATTTTCCAATAATTGTTTACGCTGCTCAACAGCCCGACCTGCCCCTATCGTTGGGGAGATAAATGGCGCCATAAAAGGTGCGGCATAGAAAATTGGATTAGTACCTGCATCCACTATAGCTCCAAGTCCAGATCGAACCGTATATCCGCCGAAAAATGGCACTACAATATAAGGTCCACTGGAAACCCCGTAATGGGCTAGTGTCTGGCCAAAGTCTTCATACCGTTTTGGAAAACCATATTTACTTCCGAAATCTACTAAACCACCCATCCCCAAAAATGTATTAATTAGAAGGCGTGACCCATCTTGACCTGCCTCACTGAATTTTAGCTGAAGGACATCGTTAATGACCACTATAAAATCATCTAAATTAGAGAAGAAATTTTCTGCGCCTGCTTCAACGACTTCAGGAGCTATTGTTTTATAGCCTAAGGCAACAGGCTTCAAAATATATTTATCTGCTTTCTCATTAAAAGAAAAAACAGAACGATTCATTGATTCTAATGGGTCATGGGTGTTTTGTGACGTAGCACAACCAGAAAGAAATATTACAATACCCAATAACACAGGAAACCTAGCTAATTTAAGACATGTGATGTTCATAATTTTCTCATTCAGAATGATGATGAAGTCTGCCATAAATATATATTTGGTACAACCAAAAATATATTCTTATATCAATTTTTTTGTAAAAAAATGTTTTCTATTTCTAATGCCTATTCTCTAAGTAGATTTCTACGTTTTCGACAAGTGCATTTTCTCTCTAGAATAACTATCAATATTCAACTGACTTGCTACTCCATACCGCTCCTAGAGAAATCCTTTAGGCGGACACCAAATAACCATAAAGAAGAAAAATAGCTTGTGGCTCCCAGCGTCACAACCCACATTAATCTGATGACGCGCTCCATAGCGGAATTTTCTAACCACAATGTCATGCCCCCCACAGTAAACCAGAGTACTACTGACATTATAGATAATGCTAATAATACTCTAATAACAAAGCCCAGCCACCCTGGTTGCGGTTGATAAATTTTGTGGCTTCGTAACTTGTAGTAAAGAAGGCCCGCATTGAAATATGCACCGAGGCTAATTGCTAGTGCCAATCCAATATGTTGCAAAGGCCCAATGAACGCAAGATTCAGAAGCTGTGTAATAACAATTGTTGCAGCAGCAATTTTTACTGGAGTTTTAATGTTCTGCTGAGCATAAAACCCGGGTGCCAGAACTTTAATTAAAATTAATCCTAGCAACCCTATACTATAAGCAATTAAAGCATTACGAGTCATCAGAACATCATTAACAGAGAATTCTCCATAGTGAAATAATGTGGTGATTAATGGCGCAGCAAGCAATGAAAGTGCCACTGCAGCAGGCAATGCCATCATCACGGCAAACCGCAAGCCCCAATCAAGTAAGTGAGAATATTTTTCGGTACTGTTGCTAGTGTAATGACGAGAAAGAGTTGGCAACAATACTGTCCCTAATGCCACACCTAGCAAACCAGCAGGAAATTCCATCAATCGATCAGCGTAATATAACCACGAAACGCTACCGGTAATGAGAAATGAAGCAAAAATAGTACTTATTAGTAGGCTAATCTGGCCAGCAGATGCACCAAATACTGCCGGCCCCATTTGCTTAACCACACGCCAGGCTCCTGTATCCTTAGATATAAGGCGCGGGCGCGGCAGCAATCTCACCCGCATAAGAAATGGTAGCTGAAAAGCCAGTTGCAAAGCACCACCAATGAATACCGCCCATGCAAGAGCCAATATAGGTGGATCAAGTAGTGGCGCGAGCCACAATGCACAGCCAATAAAGGATAAATTTAAAAGTGCGGGAGTAAATGCAGGAACAGAGAATTTTCCAAAAGTATTAAGCACTCCACCAGCCAGAGAAACCAAAGAAATAAATAAAATATAAGGGAATGTAATCTGCAGGAGTTCAACTGTTAATGAAAATTTTTGTGGGTTATTTAAAAACCCAGGTGCACTTATATAAATGATGTATGGTGCTGCAACTACACCAATAAGCGTTACAACGAATAATACAACCCCCATCAGGGCAGCAACATGATCGACTAAATCACGCGTTTCATCAAACGAACGTGTATTTTTATATTCTGAAAGAATTGGGACAAATGCTAATGAAAAAGCACCTTCCGCAAATAAACGTCGCAAAAGATTTGGGATGCGAAATGCAACAAAAAAAGCATCCGTCGCCATCCCTGCTCCGAAAATGCGAGCAATCAACATATCTCTTACAAATCCTAGAATACGGGATACCAAGGTCATGCTACTTACTGTAGCGAAAGATCTAAGTAAATTCATGAGAATGTATATTAACCTGATTTGATAACTATTTATGCCAGTTATACGATATCCTTTCAGTAAATAGCAAGTACATAGCCAGACAGCTCCCTAGAGCTCATGCTTAAATGTAATCAATTTACTATCACTGCCCCAAAAATTATATTACAGATGCTTCGCCACACCCCTACACCTCCTTGTAAAATGGCATAAATAGCTTTAAAATGTCTGATTGTATTTAAACGCTGGATTGGGAACTTATTTATAATGGCTAATACTGCACAAACTAGAAAACGAGCAAGACAAAATGTGAAGCAAAGTATTCACAATCATAGCCTCCGTGCTAAATTACGCACTGCGATCAAACTTGTAATTAAGGCTGTTAAATCTGGCGACAAGTCTGCCGCACAGGCGGTATTCAGAACATCCTGTGCTACAGTAGACTCAATTGCTGATAAAAATATAATCCACAAAAACAAGGCCGCCCGACATAAGAGTCGTCTGTCTTCAGCTATTAAAGCAATGACCTAAAACCGTATCTAATTTAAAAAAGCCTTGCTGAATTAAGCTTTTTTATATCACCTGCCGCTACGCAGAAACAAAATATTACAAATTATTATATGGTTTCTAGCTAAAGCACAATCAATCAAATTAATACATAAATAAATCCAGTTATCTGATACATTTGATACGTTCGTAGCTGCAGGAGAACTGCATTTTGTGTTGTTAGCCTATTTATTTAAGATAATTTTCTACTACTGTCGAAAAAATATTGAACAATTTGACTCAATGGGTAATGGCATCTATCAGCGGTATAATTAAATTTATGACACGCGGCGGCTTATGTCGCCGCATTACGTTCTAATACTAAGAAATAGAATCTCCATGGAAAATCTGATGAATACCTATTCGCGACTTCCAGTTACCTTTGCTAAAGGCGAAGGAGTATGGCTATGGGATGCGCAAGGGAAGAAATATCTCGATGCTTTAGCCGGTATCGCGGTATGCGGTATAGGGCATTGCCATCCTAAACTAGTAAAGGCAATCTCAGAACAGGCTGGAACATTAATTCATACTTCAAATTTATATCATGTAGATAAGCAAGAAAAATTAGCTAAAAAACTGGCCATTTTATCTGGGTTAAATAAATCTTTTTTCTGTAACTCTGGTGCGGAAGCAAATGAAACAGCAATCAAATTGGCCAGATTATATGGCCATAACAGGGGAATTGACCAGCCTACTATTATAGTAATGGAAAATTCGTTTCATGGTCGTACTATGGCCACCTTGACAGCAACCGGCAACCGTAAAGTTCAGGCTGGCTTTGAACCACTCCTTACAGGGTTTGCTCGTGTGCCTTTCAATGATCTTGATGCAATAGCGCAAGTATCAGCTCATAACAAAAATGTAGTAGCGATATTAGTTGAGCCATATCAGGGAGAGGGTGGCGTGAATGTGCCACAGGCAAATTATTTAAAGGGATTACGACAGATATGCGATGAAAATGGCTGGCTGTTAATGTTGGATGAGGTTCAATGCGGTATTGGCCGGAGCGGAAAATGGTTTGCTTTTCAAAATAGTGAAATAGCCCCAGATGTAATTACTCTTGCCAAGAGCCTTGGATCAGGTGTCCCCATTGGTGCATGTATAGGAGGAAATGTTGCTGGAGAAATATTTAAACCAGGCAACCATGCTTCTACTTTTGGCGGAAATCCGCTGGCCTGTTCTGCAGCAATTACTACATTAGATATAATTGAGGAAGAAAACTTAATGCGTAATGCATTAGAACAGGGTAATTTTATTCAAAAAAATCTTCTGGAACAATTAGGCAATTTATCCCATGTAACTCAAATACGTGGGCATGGACTAATGATTGGTATAGAACTTACGAAACCTTGCGGGGAGCTCGTAAAGAAGGCATTAGAACAGGGATTATTGATAAATGTTACTTCAAATAAAATAGTACGCCTACTACCGCCGTTAGTAATAAAACAGAATGAATCAGAACAAATAATAAATATGGTATCTACTTTAATAAAAGAATTCTAAGGGTGCATCCAGTCGAGTAAAAAAATACGCCGATCATTAATAACCTATAAATATTATGCAACTTAAACATTTCCTAAAATTCAATGATTTCTCCCTTGAAGAGTTTGAATACCTTTTTGCACGTGCGCGATGGATTAAGAGTGAATTCAAGCACTACCGGCGTTATTGGCCATTGGAAGACCGAACTCTTGCAATGATTTTTGACAAAAATTCAACTCGCACAAGACTATCATTCGAAGCCGGAATGCACCAAATGGGTGGGAAAGCAATCTATCTATCAACAAAAGATACCCAGCTTGGGCGAGGTGAATCGGTAGAAGATGCTGCGCGGGTAATCTCTCGTATGGTAGATATAGTAATGATCCGTACTTACGAACATGACATAATTGAACGATTTGCTAAGCACTCAAGAGTGCCGGTAATTAATGGCCTTACAGATGAATATCACCCCTGTCAGATAATAGGGGATATTTTCACCTTCATTGAGCAGCGCGGCAGTATCTCTGGTAAGACAGTAGCATGGATAGGTGACTCAAATAATGTATGTAGTACCTGGCTGCAAGCTGCAGAAATATTTAATTTCAAAGTACATGTCTCTACCCCACCTGGATATGAAATCAAGCCGAAGCAAGCAGGACTTAATGGTACAAATCACTATGAAGAATTTTCTGATCCTCATGATGCGGTAAAGGATGTCGACCTCGTAACTACTGATGTCTGGACAAGCATGGGATTTGAGGCTGAAACTGAGAAACGGAAGGATGATTTTTCTGATTTCCTTGTAGATCAAAAAATGATGTCATGTGCAAATAAAGAAGCCCTTTTCATGCACTGTTTACCTGCCCATCGTGGTGAGGAAGTAACTTCAGAGGTGATTGAAGGCCCACAGTCAGTTGTTTGGGATGAAGCTGAAAATCGGCTTCACACTCAAAAAGCACTTATGGAATATATACTGCTAGGAAAAATTAATCCAAAATCCCCTGTATAAATAATGTAGGAAAGAACTTAATTTTTGTGGATTGAATATGAAAAATATTAGCAAAATTAATAAAGTAGTATTAGCTTTTTCTGGTGGTCTAGATACATCAGTAATTCTTAAATGGCTACAAGATACATACCAATGTGAAATCGTTACTTTTACTGCCGATATTGGTCAGGGTGAAGAAGTAGAACCTGCACGTGCTAAAGCAGAGCAACTGGGTATAAAAGAAATATTTATTGAGGATCTACGTGAAGAGTTTGTTCGCGACTATGTTTTCCCAATGTTTAGAGCTAATGCCATTTATGAAGGTGAATACTTACTTGGTACCAGTATCGCAAGGCCACTAATAGCAAAAAGACAAATTGAAATCTCAAAGCTGACAAAAGCTGATGCTGTCTCACATGGAGCCACTGGAAAAGGTAATGATCAAGTCCGTTTTGAACTTGGCTATTATGCTCTACAACCTGATATAAATGTAATAGCACCATGGCGTGAGTGGAATCTCACATCACGGGAAAAGCTTTTAGAATATGCCAAGAAAAATAATATTCCAGTTGAGATGAAGAAAAAAAATGGCTCACCATATAGCATGGATGCAAATCTATTACACATATCCTACGAGGGGCGCATGCTGGAAGACCCTGCGATAGAACCAAATGAATCTATGTGGCGCTGGAGCGTCTCCCCTGAAGAGGCCCCTAATGAAGCAGAATATATTGATATTGAGTTTAACCAAGGTGACATTGTTGCATTAAATGGAGAAAAACTTTCTCCTGCAGAGGTATTGACAGAGCTCAATAGGATAGGAAATAAACATGGTATAGGGCGGCTTGATATAGTAGAAAATCGCTATGTAGGGATGAAATCCAGAGGCTGTTATGAAACACCTGGCGGCTCAATCATGCTACGAGCACATCGAGCAATTGAATCCATTACTATCGACCGGGAAGTTGCACACTTGAAGGACGAACTAATGCCGCGCTATGCTACATTGATTTACAACGGTTATTGGTGGAGCCCCGAGAGAAAGATGCTGCAAACAATGATTGATGCTACGCAAATTTATGTTAATGGGTGGGTTAGGATAAAGCTCTATAAAGGCAATATAATCATAGCCGGGCGAGACTCTAAAACAGATTCATTATTTGATTCAAATATTGCGACTTTTGAAGATGACAAAGGTGCGTATAATCAAGCAGATGCTGATGGATTTATTAAATTAAATGCTATGCGGATGCGAATAGCCACGAAATTGGAAAAAGATAATTAACTCTAATATTTTCGGCTTACTCTAACTGTAGTTGATTTAATATAGTTAATAATCTACAAATACTTGTTAAGCTATGTAGAACCTATAGGGAGAAATAAAATGCCTTCATTCGATATAGTTTCAGAGGTTGATAAGCAAGAGATAAGAAATGTAATAGAACAAGTCAATAAAGAGGTAAGTACTAGATTTGATTTCAAGGGATCTGATGCACGAGTTCAGCAAGAAGATTACAACCTCACCATTTATGCAGATGATGCGTTTAAAATTGGCCAGATATTAGATATTCTTATGAGTAAGGCAACCAAACGTGGTGTAGATGTTCGCTGTATGGACAAGGGTGAGGCAGAGAAAGTTGCAGGGAATAAAGCTAAACAGACAATTACAATAAAGGTTGGGGTAGAAATAAATCTTGCAAAAAGAATCGTCAAAATTATCAAAGAAAGTAAACTTAAGGTCCAAGCCAGCATCCAAGGAGAGACCGTACGTATTTCTGGTAAAAAAAGAGATGCATTGCAAGATACAATGACACTAATGAAGAAGTCTATTTCTGAATTTCCCCTGCAGTTTCAGAATTTCCGAGACTAAAAATAGTTATCTTTCCCATCTTACCAAGATCATTTTATAAACGGCACTAAATCATTATTGACTTAATATTTCAGGAGAAGAGAAATTCTATTTATAAGGAGCCTCATATTTCTTTAAGATGTCATAGTAAGCTCGAACAGATTCTGTAAGATATACCGCTTCTCCACCTCTGGCATAACCAAATTTTAAATTCTCAAAATGCCTCCTGTGACTTAGAAGCGGAAGCGATTTTTTAAGGTCTACCCAAAAATCCGGACTCAGCCTCATTCGTTGTGCCAAGATTCGCGCGTCTTCTATATGCCCATAACCCTTATTATAAGCAGCTAACGCAATCCAGGTGCGGTCTGGTTCTGCAATACGGGATGGCAACGTATTCTTTAAAATCAATAAATAACGTGCGCCGGCAAGTATGCTCTGCCGTGCGTTAAGGCGGTCAGTTACTTTCATCCGCTCAGCAGTTGCTTTTGTAAGCATCATAATGCCACGAACATTTGTAAACGAAGTTGCCCTTCTATCCCAATGAGATTCCTGATAGGATAAAGCGGCAATCAACCGCCAATCTATTTTTGTAATTTCCTCAGCCTGATAGAAATATTTGCGCAAACTTGGTAGAAACGTACGTGTTCTTTCTAAAAATTTATTTACATTCTCTTGTCCTAGTCGCTGAATGTGCCCGTAATATCTGTCAGTTAGGCGATTCAATGTGCCATCCTTTTCGATACGCTTAAAGAATTTCTCTGCTTTCTTTTGTAATTCAGATTCCTCACGTGAAGAGAATGCCCACGCCTTAGTATTCTTTTTACCAAGGCTTATAGCTACTCCCAAATTTGAATAAAAATTCTTTGCAACACTAATAATAATTGAATCAGTTACTACATAATCCACCTTCCCATCAGCCAACTTTGATAACAAATCTTCTGGCGATAAATCTGTTTCAGCCCACCTCAATTCAGGAATTTCCAATCTAGCCTCCCTTAATCTTTCACCGTGCACTGTTCCTCTTACGATTTCAATATTTTTTCCGACTATTCCCTGTATATTTTTAGGCTTACGGTGATTTGTATTGTATGCCACTTGTGGTTGCGTACGTTGATAGCCTGGGCCGAAATGAACCTTTAATTTATTCTTAGTAGTAGCACTAATACCTGTAGCTAGGTGACCTTGATTCTTCTCTAAAATTGTCAATGCCTTATCCATATCAGGCACTACAATAAACCTTACTCTTTTACCGAGCTCTCTACCAAACTCTGAAGCAAGATCAAATTCTAACCCTACATATTTTCCATCATAATTTTTATGATAAATACTATTGCCATTAACAGTAATAACTACTAATTCATCACTTTTATTCAGTGGCGGAACAAATTTGTTGTCCCTTTTATCATGCAGTAGAAAGGTTTCTTTCTCAGAATTATTAAGTAATGAAGCCGACTTCTCAAAAACATCACAAGCAGAAATTAGAGAAATAATAATGAATAAGGAAAATGAAAAAAAAATGCGCATTGGTGAAATATTCAAGACATTGGGTAATTCTGTTACGTTACATTGTGAATAAAGATAGAATAAACTGGTAAATTATTTATTATAAAACAATTGGAGGAGTACCGAAGTGGTCATAACGGCGCTGATTCGAAATCAGATGGCCAGGGCAACCTGACACGTGGGTTCGAATCCCACCTTCTCCGCCACAATTGAATGCCAACATTACTTAAAAAGATTCGGCTTGAACATTTTTATAAGAAAACGACTTACTAGACCAGCATGAGGGCTGTTCGATAAATCAGTCATAATTATCGAATTATTTTTAGCTGAAAATCGATAAAAAATAACCATAATAATATTAATTAATGATTGGGGAGAAGTGGCTATTAAATACGCAATCAGCCTCTTCAGCCCCCTATTTTCATTGCGCCATACTTTATGATATTCATTTTTAGAATAATATCCTAATGCGCGCATTTTTAACTGCAATTTAATTCTTCGCCACGGCTTACGACTACAAATTTTTTGTTTTGCTATATCAGAGTAATTTGGAAATGACCAGATCAAATTAGGCCACTTTAGCATCCAAATATTAAAGCTGCGAGGAGTCCACATAGCATTACTATAGCGAATAGTTATTAATGGCCTTTCAATTACATTAATTCTTTCGATTGGAGGGCTCTGAAAAATAACACCGACATGGATAAACAATGTCCCATAATAGGAGGCTCGGTCCCTAGAAAGCCAACATGTCCGCTTAATAACTACACAGCCTATATAAGAAAGGTACTTAGCAGCAAGAATAAAGAGCCTCTCTCTCTCAGAGCAGCCATACTCACCTCCAGATCCATGTGCTAATAATTGATCTTGAATCAAAATAGACAGGTCTCTACTTCTAACTTCTGAATTGACAATAATTAGCTCACTTCCGACTTTCAAAACAGACAATACTGTCGAAATAGCACTTGGATGCAATAAATCATCATCGGTCATTAGCCAGCAATACTCCCCTCTTGCATAACCAACAGCCTTATCAAAATCACCATCAATACCAGAATTAACCTGCTCTTTAAAATAGCGAATTTCTGGATTGATTAATAGATACTCCTCCATCACTTCTTTAGTATTATCTGGGGACGCTCCATCAACAACAATAAGCTCAACTTCAGAAGTAAGTTGCTTAAGTATAGTATCTAGCGTTTCACCAATAAATTCGCCGCGATTATATGTTGCTATGCAAATTGATAATTTCGGTGTATCTGAATATTGATTACTCATCTTCTCCTGTAAAGACAGATGCTTCTAATATTTTAGATATAAAAATTAGATAACACATCTAAATATCAAAACAATATTCTATCATTAAATCCTGTATGCCCCTGTAATCAACAGAAGAATACTCTCTCTAATTTCTTCTACGCTTGAGCACAATTTAATATAATTTTACTAACGACAATATAAATACTGTCTATTCAGATACCTATTTACCAATATTAATATATGTGTAAATTTGCATGGTGATTTATAATACTGATTATATTTTTTCTCACACATTTAAACCAGGAGAGGTTAACTAGGATCAATTATGCTTAAAAAAACTACATTAGTTATATTTCTCTTTCTTATTTCATTCAAGGCTGTTTCTGGCCCAACAGCACAATCTTCAGAGCTACATAGTGGTGAAGGCTGGCGGGTTATCCGAACAGTTGAACTTGGACAAACCGGTAAATATATTCATATGGTATTGGTAGATTTAGATCGAGATACTGACATATCTACTTATGGAGCGGCACGTATTAAGATTTGTCGATCTGAGCCTGATTTCTGCAGAATTAGATTCTGGAATGAAGAGCGCTATATTCCCAACTCGGTATCTTTCACTAAAAATCAGCATAAGACCCTAAGAGCAGAATATACATTTAATCGAGAAGGTGGCATTCACAAAATGCGGTATTCCTGTACTGTTTTACCTAATAAAAGCTTATGTTTCAAATACTAGAACTGAATAAATAAGCAATTATAGAAGACGGTAGTGCTGCGAATATTAATTTATAGCACTACCGGGGTAGATCACCCTATTATTCCTCTTCCTCTTCTTCTTCCTCTTCTTCTTCCTCTTCTTCTTCCTCTTCTTCTTCCTCTTCTTCCTCTTCTTCCTCTTCTTCCTCTTCTTCTACTCTCACAACCATTTCACCCTGTAACTTACTGGCATTGAGATCGGTTTCATCAACCGCTTTATGTACTAGGTTTTGGTGGCAATCGATGCAAGTAGCACCTTCTGTTTCCATCTTCTTATGTGCTGCTTGGGCATCCTCACCTGGTGGCTGTGGATTACGATGACACTCTCGGCAAGTAATACTATCCCATTTCTTCAGATTCATGCGCGCATCATGTGCCATGATTAGACGGCGCTCATTGAATTTCTCTAAAGTAGAGTAATCATTAGCGAACTCTAAATAGAGCTCTCTTGCTCCATCAACCACATGTGTTGCTATTGCTAGATGCAAATTCCCAAGACCCTGAGGGATGTGGCAGTCCTTACATCCTGGATTGGCACCCAATGCACCATAATGGGAAGAGTCTTTTAATTCTTTCTCTGGGTAGGTCATGGAATGACAACTGGTACAAAACTCATTGGTAGAAACAGCTGCTTCACCAGCTAGTACTACGGCAGTCATAAGGATGCCAAGTACCGTACCAATAATCAGACTACTACCGAATATATTTGCTCCGCGTCCCATTATTATTTACCTTTTTTAGATTCTTCAGCTGTAGCTTGGAATTCGTCATGCAATTTGAATTTAGGTTCTCCTGTAAATGCACCTGGTAGTTTGTAATGTTTATGCATAGCTTTGGCATCTGCTACATATTTATCAAAATCAAATGTATATTTCTTATGTACATCTGGAGTAAATGGGGTATACGGTTCTTTCGTTCCCTTCCACCCTGAACCCTCATAATTTAGATGGCAGGCGCTGCAACGTTCAACAAAATCCATGTCCTGCCCGGTAGCTGCAAGCTTCTTGCGTGATGTTGTTTTCCCTTTCTTCTCAAATTTCGCACCCGCTTTACGGTGAATTCCGCGATATTTAGAACCTGCTCCATGGCAGGATTCGCAACCTACACCTTTTTTATATTTACTCGGATCTTCAATTTCGTAACCACCCTCTTGACCAAATCCATCTACGTGACAGCCGACACAGTCTTTATCCTTAGTGTAATCCTTAGCAGGATCCAGCCCAGCTCTCTTCTTAGCTTTGGCCTTCTTATTCGGCTTAAGCGAATTCATTGCTTTAGCATGAGCAGTTTTTTTCCATGACTTAGCCTGGCTTTTGTGGCATGAACTACATTTCTTTCGACCTTCAAACTTTGGATCAGCAGCAGCATTTCCTGCTAGAAATGCAAAAAGGGCTACAGCAGCAAGTGCGTATGTCACAGGATGTCTCATAGTTCTTCCTTCAATAAAAATATGTTTAGAATTTGACTAGAATTGGTAGTTATAGTTCATTTAACGCTTGAACTCTACGCTAAGTTTATGTAAACACAGCAAACCAGTCATACCGCCATTTCGAGTACCGCGAGTATCGCCTGAATCGCTAAAAAAATCAACCAGCGCGGGGCTATGTAGTGGGGATTTTATATACCCAATATCCACCATGCTGATAAATCAGCTGTATCGTTGTTAACTCCAACGGTCTAGTCTCTGTAAAAGGCAACATCTGTGCAAGCAAGGTATCTTGGCCAGTACTTAAAAAATAACCACGTACTGCACGATCAGAGAGTGATTGTAACGTATAAGTCTTATAGTTATTTTCTACCGTAAATCTCTTCACAGTATTAACCAGCCCATGCATGTTTGCACTATTCATTGGGAAATCTTTATAAGCTAGATCAAGTGATTTCGGACGCATCAGCCCCAGTTTGTAGAGATCTGAAACATGCAGCACTACATAAGCTTCTCTCGATCCAGCAAGTTCACGTAATATTCCAGCACCCTTCTCTACATCTGCTACCAATGCATCAGCAAAACGCTGCAGCTTTCGGCGCTCTTCGGCTGGAGCCGGAGCACCCCAGAATTCTTCCTCATAATTTCTAATAGCATCACTGCGCTCACGCCAGTGTGAAGGAATAATTACCGGCTCACCATGATGAGATGGAAACAACGTATCTCTTCCAGTAAGCAATCCTATTTGACGCGAGATATCCCACCAGGAAAGTATGACAGCATCTTTCGGCGCATATTTCTTAATCGCTTTTGCCAACGTGACTAATTCAGATGATTTGCTATCTACAGAAGTAAGTAACTCACTGGTAAGGCTTTCCCAATCGAGCAATATAGGTGGTTTCTCACCATTTTTTACAAGATGTGCTATAGCAACTGGTTTTTTTACATTCTCTACATATACTTCATACTTACTTACGGCAAGATCCGGCCAAGACTCTAGTCCAAGTTTATTGAATTTATCGACCCCGCCCTCTTCTACCAATTTATAGTTATAAGGTGCAGGCCCAGGAGTCAGTGACACATAAGCAAGCCAGCCTAATAAAAGAAAACCTCCCGTTACCAGGAGAGTACCTAGTAACGGGAGGAATTTAGATCTTGGTTGCACCGGCTCGGCGCTCCGAGATGAAGTAGCGATCAACTTGCTCTTTTTTCGCGTCTACGCCAGCCAGCCAGTGCAATAGTACCAGCTAACAACATACCGCCGCCCAATCCACCTAACGAGATCTTTTCTTCTGTAGTTTCACCGTTAAATAAACTGAATTTTTTCTTTTCAAGTTTAGCTATTCTCCTTTCTAACTCCATTTCATGCCGTAATTTGGAGTTCTCATCCATAATTTCAACATAAGCTCGGTTCAATGGTCCCCAACCATCCGTGTAAGTCCATCCACCCGGATTTACGTGAGCCAACCCTACATGACCCTTTGGTAAATCATTTTCACCCATTTCTAGAACTTTAAGTTCAAGAGATGACGGGTTATTGTTCTTAGACCAATACAACTGGAAGAACTGAGAATATCCTGCCTTCATCGGTGGAGGTGGGTTTGGACGGTTAGTTTTCTGTCCAGTTAGCAATTTATCGTCATAAAGTTTCTTAACGATCGCGTTTACTTCCTGATATTTTGCAAGTAAATGAAGCGTACCTTTATCCATGAATTCTAGATAAGATCTAGCAAAACGCTCACTATGACAATTGGTACAGGTCGTTACCCATGAATCTTTACGACCCTCAGCCCAATCGCTAGTAATATTTGATGCAATGCCAGGAACTACTGGATAGTTAGCCCAGCGTATCTTTTGTGTTACGTTATGAGAGTATTTACCATCATATTCAAAATGACATCCTGCACAGGTAGGGGCAGTCTGACCACCTTTACTATATGCATCTTTAAGCTGTACGTCCCAATTCCATTCATCACCCATCATCGCAACTATCTTTCCATGTTTAGACATGGAATATTGTTCCCAGTTATTGTGATCTACGCCACTATGACAGGTAGCACAAGCTTCAGGCTTACGAGACTCAGCTGCCGAGAACTCATGTCGAGTATGGCAATGGTCACAAGTGTTTTGGTTGACATGGCACATGGTACAACCTTCAGCAATTTCACGCTGTGGCATCCCAGCATAAACTGATACCTCAACATTTGCCTTGTAATCTAGCGCATGTGAAGGACGCCCATCAGGCCATCCAATTCCTTCTGGCCAGATAAGAGTGTCTCGTTCAGATTCGCGTTCGGCAAACTCCCGTAGATGGCAGGTACCACATACTTCAGCAGTAGGCATCCGCATATCGGCTTTATGGTCTGCTTTTTTTGTAGTATTGATATCAACGTGACAATCGATACAACCAACTTCTTTCAGTTTTTCTGTTTCACCAAGCTTGCCCATTGAACGGAGATTATTCTCTATTTCTTCAAGTTTTGCTTTCTTGTAGAACCTAGGGTCTTCAGGCTTAAGTTTACGAATTTTACTTAGATTAGCATGGGTGCTCTTCTTCCAAGCAGCAACCCAGACAGGTGATTCATCGGTATGGCATTCAACGCAATCCGCACGTCCTGCAATCTCATCTGGTGATGCAGGAGCTTTGTAGAAAGTTTTAGGATCAAAGTACATGCTCATTGGGATCGGTTCCCAGTACTGAGCATGAGATCCCTTGCCAGCACCTTGTGCCGGATCATTGTAGCGCTTTGTCACTGCCTCATGTAATTCTTTTGGCGTGGCTGTTTTCTCAATACCCAGCGCCTTATAAAGCTGACTTGGAACACTTGGAAAAGTTGCGTGTGCCATAGCTGTAAATACTACACCGCAAATAAACAAAATCATGCTTGACCAAAGCTTTGCAACCATTTTATATCTCCTAATGTTCCAATGTTTCGTAGTTTGTTGGTTTTATTGTTTTTTTTAATTTATGGCTAATAAGCTCTCTAAATCACGCTCTATTAGCTGCTTTAATAGCCCCGTAGACTAACTCGGCAAACACCACCTGTCAAGAAAATTGCAGCTCAAATTAACCCTATTATTAAACTGGATTATCAATATCAATAAACTGGTGCTCAATACCAAATTTATTTGCAATATTCTTACCTAACTCCTGCACACCATAACGCTCAGTAGCATGGTGCCCTGCCGAGATAAAGGCCACGCCAGACTCGCGTGCGGCATGAACAATTCTTTCCGAGATTTCTCCAGTAATAAACACATCTACCCCCAAGCGAATAGCATCATCAAAATAATCCTGAGCTGCTCCGGTACACCAAGCGACACGTTTTATAAGCTTACTTTCATCTCCAATAATTAGCGGCCTGCGTAACAAAGCCTTCTCAAGATGCATTCCTAACTCTTTAATTGTGAGATCTTCTGATGTATGACCATGCATCGCTATGTTTTGTTCACCAAAACGACCAACTTCAATAAAATCAAGCTTATTAGCTAGCTGGATATTGTTTCCTATTGTAGGGTGTGCATCCAGAGGTAGGTGGTAAGCAAACAAACTAACATCATTTGCCAATAGTAATGAGATCCGGCGACGTTTCATGCCTACCAAACATTCATTCTCCCCGCGCCAAAAGTATCCATGGTGAACCAATACTGCATCAGCATTCTCATCGATAGCTGCTTGCAAGAACTCAAGAGAGGCCGTTACGCCACTAACAATCTTCTTAATCTCACCGCGACCCTCCACCTGAAGTCCATTTGGACAATAGTCACTAAAGTGTGAGATATTTAGTAGAATGTCCAAGTATGATTCAAGTTGTTTTAATAGCATCATTACCGTCCTTCTGGTACAACTTTAATTATTAACGTTTCACATTTTAATATTTCTATACACCCACATGCACAAACTTTGGTTAATTTTCGCACAAACAGCAACTGTATGCCTCGCTTTGTTATTTGTCATCTCTACTATGCGTCCTGAATTACTACCACGGATTATGCATAATAATATTGTCAATGGTGGCAGTGGAAACAGTGGCGTCGTAACACTAAAACAAGTAGCCCCCAATAAAAAATCTGCTCCAAATAGCGTAAAAAACCTTAACAGCTTTAGTGGCGTTACTAAAAAAGTTATGCCATCAGTAGTTAGTGTTTTTACTAGTAAAGAAGTAAAAGTAGCTCGACACCCACTATTTAACAATCCTAATTTTCGTGATCTTCTTGGCCTTGGTGACCAGTTCGGAGAACAAACCAAGCGTAAAACTGGACTTGGTTCCGGTGTAATTATAAGCCCGGAAGGCTATATCCTAACTAACCATCATGTAATAGCAGCAGCAGATGAAATAGAAATCGGATTAAATGATGGAAGACACGCAAAAGCAATTGTCATCGGCTCGGACCCCGAAACTGATCTTGCCGTCATAAAAATTAATATGAAAGGATTGCCTTCAATTACATTTGGACATTCAGATCAGGCTGAGGTCGGAGATATAGTGCTTGCTATTGGCAACCCCTTTGGTCTCGGACAAACAGTAACTATGGGCATTATTAGTGCACTAGGAAGGACACTAGGAATTAATACTTATGAGAATTTTATCCAAACGGATGCTGCCATCAACCCAGGAAATTCGGGTGGCGCTCTGGTAGACATTAAAGGAAATTTAATTGGAATTAATACATTGATATATTCGCGCTCTGGTGGATCACTTGGTATCGGTTTATCTATTCCAACAATCGTTGCTAAGAAAATAATGGAGCAAATAATTCAGACTGGTAAAGTAACTAGAGGCTATATTGGGGTAGAAGTACAGGATCTAACAAAAGAATTGGCAGAATCATTTAGACTTACCAACACCAAGGGCGCGCTAATTGCTGGTGTGTACCCATCAGGCCCTGCCGACAGAGCCGGAATAAAGCCAGGAGATATACTGATAGCAGTGGAAGGCAAGCCTGTCTCCAACTCATCAGACATGCTTAATCAAATTGCAGCGCTATCTCCAGGACAAGCTGCTACGCTTATGGTTCTACGAAACCAGGAAGAAAAGCCTTTTGAAATCCGTGTAGACAAACGTCCAAAACAAATAAAACGTAATTAAATATTGGCGCACTCTTACAAAGAGATTTAACGATTGATTATTTCCCTCTCTCGCCTCTATTAGTATTATCAATACTGCGCCCACTATTTTCTCTTCACTACGCCTAAGCTTTCCACTCTATTCCATTTTATCGTTACCTGCTGGCTGTTGATTTTCTGAGATTGGCGTAGGTTTACTTAAGAAGCGTGCTGCCAGTATTCCAACCTCAAAGAGAAGATATAGTGGTACTGCTAGCATAAATTGTGAGACTACATCAGGTGGAGTTATTACAGCACTTATTACAAATGCCCCCACAAGAACATAACTACGCACCTCTTCTAATTTTCTAACTGAAACCACACCAATTCTTACAAGAACCACTACAAATACCGGTGCCTCAAAAGAAATTCCAAAAGCAATAAACATAGTGAGAACAAAATCCAGATATTTACTAATATCAGTCATTACCGCAACGCCCTCTGGTGCGAATTGAGTTATGAACTCAAATACCAGCGGTAGAGCGCCGAAAAAAGAAAATGCCATTCCAAAGAAAAATAAGGCGCTACTAACAAACACCAAGGGAAATACTAAGCGCTTCTCATTTGAATACAATCCTGGAGCAATAAATGCCCATAATTGATAAAGAGTATGCGGCAAGGTAATCAGAAAAGCTGCCATCATGGCAACCTTCATTGGTATAAAGAATGGTGTAGCAACTTCCGTGGCAATCATTTGCCCACCTAGAGGAAGACTCTCTAGGAGAGGTTGTGCCAACATCGTATACAACTCCCTTGCATAGAATGCGCAAGGAATAAAACCAAGTAACAACACACCTAAAATACGCATTAATCTGGTGCGAAGTTCAGTTAAGTGTGAAACGAATGTATTATTGATATTCATGCTCTTTTATACAACACGCATGCTCCTTTTCTATCTAAGCATTATTTCAATTTAATTTAGATCTAATTAGAACAATTATTTGGTAGAGTCACTACTTGGAAGAGGTGAAATAGATTCTGCCAAAGGCGTTTCTTCTCCCGTAATTTCTGGCTGCGATACAGGTGTTATAGTAGTTGAATTATTAATATTTCCTGCCGCCTCTAGCTCACTTACTTCCTCTCGTACTGAATTTTCAATTGTATGAGCTGCCTTTTTCACCGACGTATGTAATTCATTCAGTTCTTCTGCTTCCATCTCTCTCTGAATGTCATTTTTAACACCACCAACATAGTGACGCACGCGTCCTACAAGATAACCAAGAGTACGCGCTAATTTCGGCAATCGCTCTGGGCCAACTACTATTAATGCCACAACTGAAATTACCATAATCTCAGTAAAGCTGATATCAAACATAGCTCATAAAATTAATAAGAAAAAATAAAATGCCAATTCTTTTCAAAACAGCTACCTATTACGCCGGCTTCTCTCTAGGGCTGTAAATCATAATTTTGTTTGTGTCTTGTCTTTGACTTCACCCTCGATAGTCTGACCACTAACTTTTTGTGATGAAGAAGATGATGATTCCTCCTCTCCTGCACCTTTCACCCCATCCTTAAATCCTTTTACCGCTCCACCTATATCTCCACCAAGATTACGAAGCTTCTTTGTGCCAAATACAAGGACAACGATTACCAAAACAACCAACCAGTGCCAAATGCTAAATGAACCCATCATTTACTCCTTTAACTTTGGTTTGGAATCATAACTGGCAATCTTTCAGTACCACCGCCAATAATATGTGCATGAAGATGATAAATCTCCTGCCCACCTACACGGCCAGTATTGATAATAGTTCGAAAGCCATCTGTACACCCCTGCTCCTTTGCTAACTTGGGAGCGAACAAAAAAATCTTACCAAGCAAATCGCGGTGTTTCTCTTCAACATTATCCAATGATGCAATATGTAATTTGGGTATCAACATGAAATGTACTGGTGCTACCGGATGTAGATCATGGAACGCAAAAACGTCATCATCCTCATAGACTTTTTTACTTGGAATCTCACCTTTTATAATTTTACAAAAAATGCAATTTTCCATAATTACCCTGATTTTCTTGATGCCTTTTCATCTATCCCTGACACCCCCTCACGTCGCTCTAACTCTGCTAGTACATCTTCTGGTCCGATATCATGCTTAGCTAGCAATACCAAGGAATGAAACCAAAGATCCGCCACCTCATATGTAATATGAGCTTTATCACCATCCTTAGAAGCTAACAAAACTTCAGCAGCTTCTTCTGAAACTTTCTTAAGTAGCTGGTCATGCTCTCCAGATAATAGTTTAGAAACATACGAACTGTCTGAGCCTGAACTCTTACGAGTCTCAATGGTTTCTGCCAAACGATGAATAATAGTCAAGTCTTTCATTTTTTATATATTTCTTTGGGGTCTTTAATCTCAGGTGCCGCCACTACCCACTGTTCTTTTTCGAGTTTATTAAAGAAACAACTGTGCCGGCCTGTATGACAGGCAATCCCGCCAACTTGTTCCACTGCCAATAATAGAACATCTTTGTCACAGTCCAGATAGATTTTTTTTACTATCTGAGTATGACCAGATTCTTCACCTTTACACCAAAGCCTCTTACGTGAACGAGACCAATAAACTGCTTTGCCTTTTTCTACAGTGAGTTTTAACGCTTCACGATCCATCCAGGCAACCATCAACACAACGTTGCTAGAAACCTCCTGGGTTACGACCGGAACCAACCCATCTTCGGTCCATTTTATTTTATTCAACCAATTTTCTGGCATAACTTTATAGCTCAGTCTTAGTTTCTCATGATTTTATTCTACCACTACAACCTAACTTCTATACCCTGCTTCCTCATATACTCCTTAGCTTCGCACACAGTATATTCACCGTAGTGAAAAATACTTGCTGCCAATACTGCATCGGCATGCCCCTGAAGAACACCTTCAGCTAAATGGTTCAGGTTTCCTACTCCGCCACTGGCAATCACCGGTATGTCTAAAGCATCCGACACAGCGCGAGTTAATGGAAGATTAAAACCTTCCCGGGTCCCATCTCTGTCCATACTGGTAAGTAGTATTTCACCTGCGCCAAGTAACTGCATTTTTTTTGCCCATTCAATTACATCTAAACCGGTAGATTTTCGTCCGCCATGGGTAAATACTTCCCACTTCATTGGTTCTGTATTTGTGCCACCTACTTGTTTAGCATCTATAGCCACCACAATACATTGCGCCCCATATTTATCCGCAGCATCAGCTACCAGTTGAGGGTTCATTATTGCTGAGGTATTGATACTTACCTTGTCTGCACCTGCATTTAACAATCTACGCACATCATCAACGTGACGAACACCTCCTCCAACGGTCAGCGGAATAAATACTTGAGCTGCAACTTCTTCAATTATATGCAAAATTAAATTGCGATTGTCTGAACTAGCTGTGATATCCAGAAAAGTAAGCTCATCAGCTCCCTCCTCATTATATCGACGGGATATTTCCACCGGATCACCTGCATCCTGAAGTGCGACAAAGTTCACACCTTTGACTACTCTTCCATTAGTCACATCTAAACAGGGAATAATTCGTTTGGCGAGACCCATAGGGCTATAAACCTTTTACAGATAACAAAAATTTTAAAAAATAAAACTATTCTATGTATTTTGTAACTGATTTTTCCCTAATCAGAAAATTTAATTAGGGAAAATAATACAACTAGTCTTTATGCCTTAATACCAAGTTCATCAGCTAATATCTGCGCTTTTTTGAAATCTAATGTACCTTCATAAATTGCACGTCCTGTGATGACACCCATGATACCCTCAGCTTCTACTTCACATAATGTGCTGACATCTTTAAGATCAGTAACTCCTCCACTGGCAATAATTGGGATAGTAAGCTCTCTGGCAAGCTCTACTGTTGCTTCAGTATTAATGCCGTTTAACATTCCATCTCGGCTAATATCAGTGTAGATAATAGCCTCAACACCATAGCCCTCAAATTTTTTCGCCAAATCAATCACATCGTGATCAGTTACTTTAGACCAGCCATCGACCGCAATTTTTCCGTCTTTAGCATCCAGTCCCACCATAATCCGACCGGGGAACGCATTGCAAGCCTGACGCAAAAAACCAGGTACTTTCACAGCTGCAGTTCCAATAATAATATAAGAAATTCCCTCTTCTAAATAGCGCCCTATAGTTTCAAGATCACGAATACCGCCACCTAGCTGAATCGGAATTTTTGCATCAATAGCATTAACAATGTCACGAATTGCAGGTGCATTTACTGGTTTACCTGCAAATGCACCGTTAAGATCCACTAAATGTAGACGTCGCCCCCCCTGGTCCAACCAGTATTTAGCCATGGCACCAGGATTCTGAGAAAACACTGTGGCACTTTCCATCTCGCCCCGCTGAAGCCTTACACAGTGCCCGTCTTTTAAATCTATAGCAGGTATGATCAACATTTTAAATAATAATTAATGATTTGAAATTTAAATTAGAGCCTGACCAAGAAAATCTGAATGCATTTCCTAGCAGTTAAAAATTGGTTCCCATTGTACAAAATTCTTTAGCAATGTCAGGCCTGCTGCATCACTTTTCTCAGGATGAAACTGAACAGCAAAAATATTATTCTTTGCCACTGCACAAGCGAATGGAAAAGAGTAACTACTTTGTGCTGACACTGTTTTTTGATCAGAGGCATCTACAAAATAACTATGTACAAAATAAAACCGCTCGTCCTTTGCAATACCCTTCCACATCGGATGATTATTTGACTGACACACCTGATTCCATCCCATATGTGGAACTTTCAGTTTCTGCCCTTCGGCATCAATCATAGACGCACTAGGGAATCGTCTAATTTGACCAGACAAGATTCCCAGACCTTTTACGTCACCCTCTTCGCTCTTCTCAAACAACATCTGTAAACCAATACAGATTCCCAGAAATGGTTTATTTAAGGCCGATTCCACCACGGCATCCCGTAAACCTCGTGCATCCATCTCCTTCATACAATTTGGCATTGCACCTTGCCCAGGAAATACTACACGCGTAGCTTTTCGAACTTCATCCGGATCACTTGTAACAATTATTGAGGCACTAGGCGCCACATACTCAAAAGCCTTAGACACGGAGTGTAAGTTACCCATACCATAATCAATAATTGCAATATCAGTCATACTAAGAGTAGTAACTTAGAAAATTTACAGTGAACCTTTGGTAGATGGAATCACATTAATTGAACGAGGATCAAGTTCTAATGCAACACGCAATGCCCGACCAAATGCTTTAAATGCGGTCTCTGCCTGATGATGAGCATTATCACCAGATAAATTATCAATATGCAAAGTTATCAACGCATGATTAACAAAACCTTGAAAAAATTCGTTAATCAAATCTACATCAAATTCTCCTATGCGAGCACGAACAAATTTGATATTAAATTCCATACCCGGGCGACCAGATAAGTCTATTACTACCCGTGACATAGCCTCATCTAGAGGTACATATGCGTGACCATAACGACGCAGTCCTTTCTTATCACCTACCGCCTTAGCAAATGCCTGGCCCAAGGTAATACCTATATCCTCCACCGTATGGTGTGCGTCTATATGTAAGTCACCCTTAGCAGTAATCTTTAGATCTACCATTCCATGTCGTGCTATTTGATCTAACATATGATCTAAGAATGGTATGCCGGTATCCAACTCAGCCTTGCCTGTTCCATCAAGATTAAGTTCAACACTGATCTTAGTTTCCAACGTATTACGAGTAACTTGTGACTGGCGCATGAGATTTTTAATACCTAAAAATTGAAAAAAATTAATTACCTATCTTCATAATACATTCTTGTAACGCCTGTAAGAACTGTTTATTTTCATCAGGTGTCCCTATTGTTACGCGCAAACAGTTTTTTAGTAAAGGGTGCGCGCCATCAAGATTCTTAATTAATATATTGCGCTGCTTCAGCGCTGAAAATATTTGGCTCGCCTCACTCACACGAAACAATATAAAATTTGCATCCGATGGAAAGGCTTCAACTCCATCCAATACGTTTAAATACTTACTCATCACTACTCGTTCAGCCTTAATTGCATCAACCTGCTGCTGTAAAACATCAGGATACTGTAATATTTTTCGTGTTACTTCCTGAGTCAAAACGCCTACATTATACGGCAACCGAACCTTTTCCAACTGTAGTAACCATTCAGGCCTGCCTGTAAGAAAACCTAGCCTTAACCCTGCAAGTCCGAGCTTGGAGAGTGTACGCATTAATAACAAATTAGGATGTTCTGAGAGCTTATCTATAAAACTTGAACCAGCAAAAGCATGGTAAGCCTCATCAACTACAACCACCCCTGGAGCAGATTCAATAATACGTGAAACAGCTTCTACATCAAATGAATTACCTGTCGGGTTATTAGGATAAGCAATAAAAATTACTGCTGGCTGATGCTTAGTAATAGCATCTAGCATTAAATCTAAGTCTAATGAGAAATCAGCTTTAAGTGGAACACCTATATATTCCATATTAGTGTAGGTGGCTATCATACGAAACATTACAAATGCTGGCTCAACGCTCATTAACACTGCACCTGGTCTAGCTAAGGCTGAAGCTATAATTTGTATTATCTCATCCGAACCGTTACCCAACATAATATCCATCCCCATAGGAATTTCCATCGCTTCACGTAAAGAAAACTTTAGTGAAACAGAGTTTGAGTCAGGATAACGATTGGCTGAAATAGTTGTAATCAGTTGCGCAATTTCTTCTTGCAGAGCCTCCGGCAGAGAATAAGGATTCTCCATAGCATCTAGCTTTATCATGCCGGATGATGATGGCACATGATAAGGAGAAAGCCTGAGTATTTCTGGACGAATTACTTGTTCTACTAAATTAGGCATGACTTCTATGTTATACCCACATGAATTTTATTTATGACAGATTATGTATTTAACGCAACTTGTAATTAACCCAAATAGCAGCTGTAAATAACAACATTGCCCCAGCCTGATGAGATGCGGCTAATGGTAAAGGTACGACCATTAATAGAGTAGTTATTCCCAAGCATATCTGTGTAATCAACATTATTAAAAATAAATTACAAGCTAAACGCGCTGAGCTCGGAAGCGTAAGCTGTCTAGATTTATACCAAAATACTGGAACGAGTATCGCCAATACCCAAGCGATCATACGATGATCAAATTGCACCGTTGCCATGTTTTCAAAAAAATTAAGATACCAGGGCTCCAGCATGAATATTTCCGGTGGTATGAAATTCCCATTCATTAAGGGGAAAGTGTTATAGGCAAGACCTGCACGGATGCCAGCAACAAAACCTCCAGATACAACCATAAGGAAAATTATACCAATAAGAACCTGAATGAAGTGTTGCAAATTTTGAAGTCGTTTACTTCTATCTAAGCGACGATCTGGGGCAAAAAGACCCAGGGCCACATGAAGCATAGCTGCATAGATGATAAATGCCAAACTCAAATGAGCTGTCAAACGATATTGACTAACATGGGGATTATCTACTAACCCACTTTTCACCATATACCAGCCCATGAACCCTTGTAACCCGCCCAATACAAAGATCCCTGCTAATTTTAAGCCTAGTGGCCGATTAATTCTCTTCTGCACAAGAAAAAATAGGAATGGGATAAAGAATACCAATCCAATAACCCGCCCTAATATCCGGTGAGCATATTCCCACCAAAAAATGCCTTTAAATTCATCTGTACTCATTCCCTGGTTAATTTTTTTATACTGAGGCGTTTCATGATATTTCTTAAAAACCTCATCCCAGTCACTCTCAGTAATAGGAGGGATAGTTCCAACAATGGGCTTCCACTCAACCATAGAAAGACCGGAGTCAGTAAGCCGTGTAACGCCACCAACAACAACCATGGCGAATACGAAAGCACAGCAAATTAATAGCCAAATAGCAACAGGTTTTTGCATTTAAATTTTAGAAGTTATTTCATCCGAAGCAGACGTTGCCGATCACGCACCCATTCCTTCTGCTTTTCTGATTCACGTTTATCGTGTTGTTTCTTCCCTTTGGCCAGACCAATTTCAAGTTTGATTTTACCAGATTTATAATGCATATTTAATGGAACCAAGGTATATCCAGATCGATCTACCTTGCCGATAAGTCGTGCAATCTCTTGAGCATGTAATAAGAGTTTGCGTGTACGTATTGGATCAGGGTTTATATGAGTAGATGCAGTCGACAGGGGGCTGATATTACAGCCTATAAGGTATAATTCACTTTTACGAACAATTACATAGGCTTCTTTTAGCTGAACTCGTCCAGCCCGAATCGATTTAACCTCCCAGCCCTCAAAGACTACGCCAGATTCATATGTTTCCTCGATAAAATAATCGTGAAAAGCTTTTTTATTCTGAACAATACTCATGTGAAGAACAAAACGAGTGAATTCTGCGTGGATTTAGTGTATTTTAACAGCATTTCGTTTCTATCTCTTATTAAAATAATAACTTTATCTATGGCTAAAATAGAAAAATCAGTTCTAGTAAATCACTCTGCAAGCCAAATGTTTGCATTGGTAGATAGAGTTGAGGACTATCCAAAGTTTCTTCCATGGTGCGGTGGATCTTCGGCTTCCATACAAGATGATAATGTCACACATGCAACTGTTAAGATTGATTATCTTCATGTTAAACATAGCTTTACTACCAAGAATATCTGTCAAGCCCCTGAACTAATTGAAATGACATTGCTTGATGGTCCATTTAAGACCTTAGATGGGCACTGGAGGTTCATTCCTTTGGAAGAAGACTCTTGTAAGATAGAGTTTCAATTGAATTATATATTCTCAAATAAACTGCTAGAGCATCTGGTCGGACCAGTTTTTTATATGATCAGTAATAACTTTGTAGAAGCATTCATTAAACGCGCAGAAGATATTTACGGAAAGTGAGCGAGTTGATAGAAATTGAAGTGGCCTATGCTCTTCCTGATAAACAAATTTTAGAATGTTTAAAAGTGCCTAATGGAACTTCGGTTGCACAGGCTATACGGCTCTCCGGAATCTGTACTAAATTTTCAGAAATACAACCAAACGATAAAAACTTAGGGATTTTTGGTAAATTAGTTAAGTCTGAAAAAATTTTACGTAACTATGATCGTATTGAAATATACAGACCCCTCACTGTTGACCCAAAAGAAAAGCGTAGAAAACGTGTGAAAAAAGCTACCGCAAGCAACAAAAACATTAACAAACAATAAAACAGCAATTCTCACTATATTCATCAGGCAAATTTGCCCTCAGCCACAAGGATTAGCTATAATGGTTCTTTGCAAAGGATCATTATCATGCGACTGGCTCAGAAAGCATTAACATTTGATGATGTTTTACTGCTACCTGCTCATTCTGTAGTGTTGCCACGTAACGTAAACCTCTCAACTCAACTCACCCGTACCATCACTCTTAATATACCTTTGGTTTCTGCTGCGATGGATACAGTAACGGAAGCAAAGCTTGCTATTACCCTTGCTCAAGAAGGCGGCATTGGCATTATCCATAAAAATATGTCTGCTGAATTGCAAGCATCCCATGTAGCTAAAGTTAAACGATTTGAAAGCGGAATAGTTAAAGATCCTATAACAATTCCTCCTCAAATGACCGTACGAGAAGTTCTCGGTCTTACTCGTAAACATAAGATATCTGGGTTACCAGTAGTTGAAGGTTCCACAGTAGTGGGCATTGTCACAAATCGAGACTTACGTTTTGAAACTAATTTAGACCAGCCCATAAAAAATATCATGGTTCCAAAGAGCCGTCTGATAACAGTCAATGAAGGCACCACCAGAGAAGATGCTATGGCGTTATTACATGAACATCGATTAGAAAGAGTACTGGTAGTGAATGATTCTTTTGAGTTGCGTGGGCTAATTACTGTTAAAGATATTACCAAAACATCTGAACATCCTGATGCATGCAAAGATGAACAAGGGAGATTACGTGTTGGAGCAGCTGTTGGCGTAGGAGAAGGCGACGACAAAAGGGCTGAAAAATTAGCTGGGGCAGGAGTAGATGTAATTGTGGTAGACACTGCACATGGCCACACTCAAGGGGTGCTTAACCAGATACTTTGGATTAAGAAACGATTTCCACATATTCAGGTTATAGGAGGAAATATTGCTACTGCAGCTGCCGCTAAGGCATTAGCTGATCATGGTGCAGATGGTGTAAAAGTTGGAATTGGCCCCGGTTCTATTTGTACCACACGTATTGTTGCTGGCGTTGGTGTTCCACAAATCACAGCAATAGAAAATGTTTCTACTGCACTAAATGGGACCAATATCCCAACGATTGCAGATGGTGGGATTCGCTATTCAGGTGACATTGCCAAGGCGATTGCGGCAGGTGCCAACACAGTGATGTTAGGCGGTTTATTAGCGGGTACCGAAGAGTCTCCAGGCGATATTGAGTTATTCCAGGGGCGATCCTACAAAACTTACCGTGGAATGGGATCACTCTCTGCTATGCAACAGGGTTCTAGTGATCGCTATTTTCAGGATAACGAAAAAAATGCTAATAAACTGGTCCCTGAAGGCGTAGAAGGTCGCGTTCCTTTCAAAGGTAGTGTCATAGCAGTAATTCATCAACTTATGGGCGGGCTACGTTCAGGAATGGGTTATTTGGGTTGTGAAACTATTAATGAGATGCATAAGAAAGCAGAATTCGTTGAAATTACCTCAGCAGGTATTCGTGAGTCTCACGTCCATGACGTTCAGATCACCAAGGAAGCTCCAAATTACCATGTTGAATAGGGGTTTAACCCCTACATGAAAGAAAAAATCTTGATCCTAGATTTTGGCTCTCAGTACTCCCAGTTAATTGCTAGACGGGTGCGAGAGACTAACGTCTATTGTGAGATTCATCCCTTTGATGTAACGACTCAATTCATTAATGAATTTTCTCCCAACGGAATTATTCTATCGGGTGGTCCAGCTTCTACCACCAGTAGCGAAACTCCTAGAGCTCCACAAGTAGTATTTGAATTAGGCATTCCAATATTAGGCATTTGCTACGGAATGCAAGCTATGGCAGAACAGCTTGGCGGGGTAGTTGAAACATCAAATATACGGGAATTCGGCCATGCAAAAATTTACGTAAGGAAGCAAACAGATCTACTGAATCTTACTCAAGATAATATAAATGACAACAACCATGAATTTCTAGACGTTTGGATGAGCCATGGTGACAAAGTCACTACACTGCCTGTCGGCTTTAAGATTATAGCCAGAAATGATGCTGCTCCAATCGCCGCTATGGCTAATGAGACAAAAAAATTCTACGGCTTACAGTTTCACCCGGAAGTTACACATACCCCTCAGGGAAAAAGAATCATTGAGCGTTTTGTCCATGACATCTGTAACCTTGGCTATGATTGGAATATGCCTGATTATGTTTCGGAGGTAATCGATAAAATCCGTTCTAAAGTAGGAAAAGAAGAAGTAATTCTCGGCTTATCAGGCGGTGTCGACTCATCCGTTGCAGCAGCTCTAATTCATCGTGCTATCGGAAAGCAACTCACCTGTGTGTTCGTAGACAATGGTTTGTTGCGGCTGAATGAAGCTGAACAAGTTATGAATACCTTCTCCAAGAGTATTGGTATAAAAATTATACATGTAGACGCGAGTAAAACGTTTCTTAAACACCTCAGTGGCGTTACTGATCCAGAGAAGAAACGCCGTATCATCGGACGTGAATTTGTTGAAGTATTCCAGCAGGAATCATCAAAAATAAACAATGCAAAATGGCTAGCGCAGGGAACAATTTATCCCGATGTGATTGAATCTGCCGGCAATAAAAATAAAACGGCTAACACTATCAAATCTCACCATAATGTAGGTGGCCTACCCGATAGTCTACATTTGAAATTACTTGAACCTTTACGTGAACTGTTTAAAGATGAAGTACGTGAACTTGGCTTAGCACTGGGATTAGCACATGATATTATTTTCCGGCACCCGTTCCCAGGGCCCGGTCTAGGAGTACGAATCCTTGGTGAGGTAAAGTCTGAATACACAGAGCTATTACGCCAGGCTGATGCAATCTTTATCGAAGAACTGCGGTCTGCAGGGTGGTATGAAAAAACATCACAGGCTTTCGCTGTGTTTCTACCTGTTAAATCGGTCGGAGTGATGGGAGATGGCCGTACATACGAATATGTTATAGCTCTAAGAGCAGTTAGAACAGAGGATTTCATGACCGCAAAATGGGCAGAGCTCCCTTATACTTTATTAGGCCAGGTATCAAATCGCATCATCAACGAAGTACGTGGAATTAACCGGGTAGTTTATGATATCTCTGGCAAACCACCGGCAACTATAGAGTGGGAGTAATTTTTCGTCTAATTTGGTGCGGCAAATGGTGTAGATTTATCTCAAATTGTCTTGAATTAAGAATTGAATGGGAAAATTGAAATGAGCATGACACATTATATGGAGTTATTGGCTGCTAATCAGCCATGGAATTTGTTGATTTTTATGGCCATTCCTATAGTTTTAGCTGAGACTTTAGCAATTACAGAACTTTATCTTCTTTTTACTCGAAAATTCACTGGTTTTGCACATAAACTAAACAGGTTTTCGGGTGTTGTCGTCGGAATTTATTTCATAGGAATCATCTTTTATATAATGACAAATGCTGTAGTTCCAATTACGAAAACGGGTGACTGGAGAACATTTATTGATGTCATCGCAGTTGGAAGTTATGTTATTGCTGGACTACCGCTAATCTTCATCGCATTCCAAGATTTAGGATTAATTAACAAGAAATTAGAGCATAAAAAAAGATTAAAGATTCATGTCATTTGCGTTGCTCTATTTTTGGTATTTGGGCACATAGCTATGATTTTTGGAATGCTTGATCCAACCGTTTTTGGGTACGTGCCAGAAACCATGCTTCATTAATACTTTCTTTATTACTAGCCTCAAATAATGAAAACATTACTTGTAGCAGTATTGATACTGTTACTAAATGCTTGTTCTACTACTACTGCTGCTGCAATCTTAGATGCGGCAGGGACAACAGAGTAGTTTATGCTGGCAAGACCGTTTGTTAACACTGTAGATATAGTAACCCCAGATATTGTTAATGATGATGAGAATGAGGAAGACTAAATGAGCCGGCCCTTACTTTAAATTGCATTTGATTTATGAAATTTGAAATAAGGGCCGGCTCTCTTAAGAGCAATTTATAGCTAGTCAAAAGTTGCTATAAGCGTTACACGTGCCGTGATAGGAGCGCCTGGCATAATATTATTATTATTATGAGAAGCAACATAATAATTTGTATCAAATAAGTTCTGGATATTTACCTGAGCACGTAAATGTTTGTTTATTTTTCCATACAGCGCTGCATCAACCCGTGCGTATGAAGGCAATGTTACTGTATTATCTTCCTTAGTAAACGATGCGCTACGTCCTACAACTCCAAATGCAGCACCAAACCATGGGGTAACATCATACCGGTTCCATACGGCATACATATTCTTAGGTGTTTCTTTTAAAGTATTACCTGCATTTGATTGACCCGCCCTAAGTGTTCCTTCCATATAAGTGTACGATGCAAGAACGTTCCATTTATCTGTAATCTGACCCTGTAATCCAACTTCTACACCCCTGGTCCTCGTCCCTTTACCCAGTCTTGTAGTACCTGCTTCTGCACCTTGAAGAATCACATTAGTACGATCTAACTGAAAGAAAGCTGTAGTAAAAGATAAATTATTAAGAACATCATATTTAATTCCACCCTCAATATTAATAAACCTTTCCGGAGCCAGCGCAGCATTACTTACTTTCAAGCTTTTAAGTTGATCTCCTCCCCGCGGTTGGTGCGTCATGCTCCAGCTACCATAAATAGACAATTTTTTTAGCGGTTTAAGTATCAACCCAAAACGTGGCGATATATGATCGTCTCTAGATCTAAGCGTTGAATCGGTATATCTATTACGAGCATCTTGCTCAAATCTATCGTAACGAACCCCAGCTGTTGCATGCACCATTGGATGAAGTTCCACATGATCTTGTATATAGACCCCAATCCCACTGGTTGAAATAGAGTGGTTGCTCTTTCCAGATCCAGCCCCATATGGCGCCCAACTAATTGCACCTCTATATGTTGGGTCAAATGCATTCACAGTACTTGAACTAGCAAAAGTACCTTTATTTCTTAATTGCTTCGTGATCTGCCTAAAAAATTCTACACCGGTAATAATATTATGTTTGATCGGACCTGTATTTAGATTAAATAACAGATCTGTTTGATTAAAGAAATTCTCCCGATCGGTTTCATCATTATAAGCACCAAGTGCTACTGTATTAGCATCGGATACTGAACCATTTGCATAGACATTCTGATAAAATTTATCAAACTTAGCGTAATGAACTCGGTTACGGAATTTAAAATTCTCATTAAATCTATGGTCGACATGCATACTAATTGCTTTCTTATTAGTATCTGTCGGGCTCAGTGCCGCACTGCCAAAGAATGTATCTCGGCTTTTCTTATTACCTCCTTTCCACGGCCTGCCATTTTTTGATGGGATTCCCCGATCAGCAGTCCGATCATCTTTAAACAACTCTGCCTGAATAACGATCTTGGTCTTGTTAGTAGGCTTAATAGTAACCGTTGGAGCTATGCCATAACGCTGAAGCTCTTGACCTTTACGATGACTTCTTGAATGCTCATATAAACCATTCAGTCGAAACGCCACCTTATCATTTAGAACATAACCTGTATCTAGGCTCATTCTCTTATGATCATAGGAGCCACCCGAGAACTTAAGCTCATGTTTTGGATTCCAGTTTGCTTCTTTTCGGACCCGGTTAAATATACCGCCCGAACCAGCACGACCAAAAATCAATGCATTTGGCCCTTTTATGACATCAATTTTTTCAACATTGTAAAAGTCACGATAATGTTGAACATCGTCACGTACCCCATCAATGTAGAAATCTCCGGTATTCCTCTGACCACGAAAAACCAATGCATCTCGATTTCCTTCACCAGATGAAAGGCCGATACCAGGTACATAGGCAACAGCATCCATTACGCTAAGTGGCATCCGATCTGCAATTTGTTTCGCCGATATAGTTGATATGGACATCGGCGTATCACGTACTAAAATATTTTGGCCTTTATTTAAATGCTCACTCTTCAAGTTTGGCTCATGATATCCATAATCAATGTCTCCTGCTATAGTTACTCCAGGCAGCAACGTCGCACCCTCTATAGAGCCAGATGCTCCTGCTACTCCAGCTTTCTGTATGATGTAACTACTAGCGATTGGGTTTAGGGAAGCCTGCATTACGGCCTGCAATCCACTCCCCCTCAAGAGAACAGCCAGCCCTTCCCTGGCAGAATATATGCCCTTCACTCCAGCTGTCGTAATGCCATCTAATTCTGTAGCATCAAAACTAATATCTATTCCAGACTGCTTCGCATACTGTTCTAGTGCAGCACTCATTGAGCCACCAGGGATATCATATGTTCTATTCTTAATTTTTGAGATAGTCTTTGACACTCGATCAACAGTTTCCTCGATACCGGAAGAACCGCCTACAACTTTTTCGAAAGTTTCTGCTTTAACCACCTCATCTAATGAGGCAGCAAAGGACTTGCCAGATAGAGCTATTACAACTAATCCGAATAATACGGATGAAAAAAATAAGTTTCTTGTAAGACTATTCTTTAAGTAATTCATAGTAGAAATCTCATAAAAAAACAACAAAAAATGGATGGCTTACTTAAGAGAATTAAGCTGGCTTACCCCGTTTCACCTTATAAAGACTGGCTTGCTTAAGGGAGTTAAGCTGGCTTGCCCTATTTTTCCAAAAAATACACAACTAAGAACTAGCTGGCTTAAGGGAGTTAAACTTGCTTGCTAAGTTCCGACAGACTAGGAAATCCGGCCGCTACGAAAAACTATCTATATCTTATTTACAAATACCTCACAAACAAGATTTCTATAATAAAAAAGGCTGGCTTGCTTAAGGGAGTTAAGCTGGCTTGCCGAGTTCCACCAGACTAGGAAATCTGGTGGCTACGAAAAAATTATCTCAAATAGAACTTACAATTCAAATCTAACTCTAAATGAGAATGATTTCTATTATAGTTACTATTAACATATTTGCAAGCTTATTTTTTATTCGTCTCAATTGGGCAACGATATTATTAAGTAATTGATAATAAATGTTTTATATAATTTACTTGCAATTCTAAAATATTAGTTTATTATTGATAATAATTATCATTCGCAATAACTTAGCAGGTAATAATTAGGTTTTGGTTAATTTAATGAAAATATTTGATGAATTTATTGTTGCTACCAAGTAGCTACTCTAAGCCAAGCATAATTTGGCAAGCCCATCTTAATTTCGAGACCAGCCGACCTCTTCCAGCTACTTATAAGGAGTTAGAACTGTGAGTCAAATCCAAAAATATCTCTTAAACTCTACTATTTCTATCGTGAATCAGGTTCCGGACCAAACAAAGGAATTTAAATTCTCAAGCTTTCGTCATAGAGCAGATATGAAACTTAAATATTTATTAAGAGATATTGTTGGCAATACTTTATATCTCAAAGGCATTTGTAACTCACTTAGATATAAATTTAATCTCAGCAAAATAACCAGATTACCTAAAGCGGGTTGGGCGCCCCTCATTAAGAATACTTCTGTGCGCACCCCTGAAGCAGGTACATTTAGTGGTTGTACCTATAATAAAATTCAAATTAATTGTCCTAATATCTCAAATAAATATGTTTTGTGTGTTGGTGGGCGTGGCAAGCTATACCCAGAATATCGTTGCCTAATCGAGTCACTAGGAGGGAACTTCCTGATTTATCGTGGTAATCAGAAGGGTGATACGGACCGCTTACCTGATCTTTTAACTTGTGCAGATATGGTAATTTGCCCAGTTGATTGTGTAAACCATGAAACTTATTTTGCTGTAAAAAATTTTTGTAGAGAATCTGGCAAACCATGCGCGCTGCTAGATCGTTGCGACCTAACTACCTTTGGCAAGGGAGTAGAAATACTGGCCAGCATTCCCACATAAATAACAAGACAATTTTTGTTAAAAGTTCAGTCAGCACTGACGAGCCAGAAAAAAGTTACATTTGACTTTGAAGCCAGTTCTGACTACCGACCTTACTAATTACATCCAATTGTGTCTCCAACCAGTCGATATGTTCTTCTGTATCTTCTAAGATTTTCTCAAACAATTCTCTTGAAACATAATCTTTAGCAATTTCACATGCCGTAACGGAACTCGCTAGATTACTACGTGAGGCTAATTCTAATTTGAGATCACATGCTACACATTCCTCTGTTTTCTCACCAATCATAATCTTTCCTAACTCCTGCAGGTTAGGGAGCCCTTCCAGAAATAAAATTCGCTCAATCAGCAGATCAGCATGTTTCATTTCTTCTATAGATTCATCATATTCGTGCTTACCAAGACTGACAAATCCCCAATTCTTATACATGCGTGCATGAAGAAAATATTGGTTTACAGCGGTTAGTTCATGTTGTAGTTGACGATTTAATAACTGGATAATCTCTTCATTGCCTTTCATATCTGCCTCCTCAAACGCGTGACTAATATGCAGGAGGTCTAGACAAGCACTGATTTGTATGATTTTTGTTCCAATGCCTGCTCCAATACCTCTTGTGCGTGAGCAGCACATAAACCACATTGTTCGCTCACACCAAGACAAGATTTCAAATCTCTCATTCGATAAGCCCCCTGACAAACGGCCTCACGAATTGCAGTATCAGTTACACCTTTGCAGATACAAATATACATGATAAACGTAGTAATTTCACTATTTAGTTAGTATCAATTTGTTATTACGCGTGCAACGTAATAGGTATTCATCGCCATTATGTAGGATAAGAATCTCTTTCCCTTGATGTAACAACTCATGACTATGAATAGTCCTAGATTGATTTTTTAAATCCAGATAATTCCTTTTATCTTGCACGCTAGGCCCTTGTATCAGTTTAGACTTAGGTTTTTTTGCTAATTTATTTCTAATTTCCTGTTCAAAATATTGCTTAGTCATGTCACATATTTACTAGCTTGCTATGTTCCATCTAATGGACAGACTTGGCTGGCTTGTTTAACCGATAATTTAATGATTATCTATCAATAATGATAACTATTCTCATTATAAACACTATTTACTGATTAATACAAACCCATAGAATCCTTCAAACGAAGAGATACAATGAAGTATTTATATATCAATATGTTATATACTTATCACAATAAACAATTTATTTCTATTATCTATATTCCTCTATTTAAAATAGTAATAACCATATATTTAGAATGCCTAAATGTACCCTCCACCATATAACTAGCAAGGTTACGATTGCGGGTAATGAGATAAAAATAAACGCAATCCGGGCACAAGGAGCTGGCGGGCAGAATGTAAATAAAGTTTCTAATGCAATTCATTTGCGCTTTTCTATTAAGTCTTCATCCTTACCAGACCTCCTCAAAGAACGTCTATTGAAATTAAATGATCAGCGTATTAATTCTGAGGGCATCATTGTAATTAAGGCACAACGATACCGTAGTAAGGAAAAAAACCGAGAAGAAGCTTTAAAAAGATTATTCAAATTAATTGAAAGCGTATCGAGCGTACCCAAAAAACGTAGAGCAACTAGACCAACTATCAATTCTAATAGAAAACGCCTTGATAGTAAGGCACGTCATGGGCAGATTAAAGCCATGAGACAAAAAATTTCAGATTAGACTTTCATGCAATAGACAACCCGTGCCGACCATATAATTAAAAAATTTAACCTTAGCCGTAATTCCTCTCATTATTCAAACTATTTATACTTCTTTAACTAATATCAGGCTCTTCATGTCCCCACAATTAAACTAAGTGGTTAGGGTATAATCTTACTATTCTAAATTATGTGTTGTCAGGAATTACATGCCTATTTACGAATACCAGTGTGCATCTTGTGGCACTAAAAAGGAGCACTTGCAGAAATTAAGTGATGAACCAATTCCAGTTTGCCCTGCATGTGGCAGCAACACTTATACTAAGCTTATTTCTGCTGCAGGCTTTCAGTTAAAAGGTAGTGGCTGGTACGCCACTGATTTCAAGAATGGCCCTCAATCAAAGCCAAAAACAGAAATGAAAAATAACTCTATGTCTAAAACCACACCTAGTCCTGCGCCAAAAGCCAGCACAACTTCTACTACAAAATAAATATCTTGCACGGATAATCATTCAATATGAAACGTTATTTTATTACCGGACTTCTTATCTGGGTACCTATAGGTCTGACCGCCTGGGTTCTTAAATTCTTGATTAGCACTATGGATCAATCTCTGCTCCTGCTACCTGACAAATTTCAGCCCGAAGTGTTACTAGGCATGAAGGTCTATGGAGTTGGCACAATTCTTACACTGCTCGTTGTATTCATAACCGGCATAATGACTGCAAACATTATTGGCCAAAAGCTACTCGTGTTCTGGGAAGGAGTGCTATGGCGTATACCGGTAGTTAAATCAATTTACTGGAGCATTAAGCAAGTAAGTGACACCATATTCTCAGATAAAGGAGAAGCCTTCCGAAAAGCGCTACTGGTTCAGTACCCACGGGAAGGCGCGTGGACAATTGCATTTTTGACAGGGCAACCCGGCGGGGATGTTGCTAATCACCTGAAGGGGGATTACATAAGCGTCTATGTTCCTACTACACCTAACCCCACATCAGGATTCTTCCTAATGATGCCAAAAGATGATGTAATTGAACTTGATATGAGCGTAGATGAAGCCCTGAAATATATTATTTCTATGGGTGTTGTCTCACCTAATGGAAACAATAAAACTTTGATCAACGAAATAGATAGTGACAAGAAATAATATGCGCACCAACTACTGCGGCCTCATTGGCACCCAATACCTTAATCAAACCGTAACACTTTTTGGCTGGGTACATCGCCGCCGTGATCACGGAGGTGTAATTTTTATTGATATGCGAGATCGTGAAGGTCTAGTTCAAATTGTATGTGATCCAGACAACGTATTGGCATTCCAACGTGCGGAAAAAATTCGGAACGAGTTCGTCCTTAAAATTACTGGATTAGTTCGCCCCCGCCCGGAGGGAACTATCAATACGAATCTTATAAGTGGAGAGATTGAAGTACTGACACAATCAATCGAGATTCTCAACACCTCTCTGACGCCACCTTTCATGATGGACGACGAGAATCTTAGTGAGACTGTCCGCCTAGAACATCGTTATCTTGACCTTAGACGGCCACAGATGCAGAAAAATTTACGATTACGCCACAAAGTTACAATGGAAATACGTAAATTTCTGGACCAAAAGGATTTTATTGATGTAGAAACACCAATACTAACCAAATCAACCCCGGAAGGAGCGCGTGATTATCTAGTAGCGTCACGTACAAATTCTGGACATTTTTTTGCGCTTCCACAATCACCGCAATTATTTAAACAGTTACTCATGATTTCAGGGTTTGATCGGTACTACCAGATCACAAAGTGCTTCCGTGATGAAGACCTTCGCGCCGACCGCCAACCAGAATTTACACAGATTGATATCGAGACGTCTTTCCTCAAAGAGCCTGAGATTATGGTGCTAATGGAAGAAATGATCTGTAATTTATTCAGCAATGTACTACAAATTAAGCTGGAGTCCCCTTTTCCACGCATGACTTTTTCTGAGGCCATGCTGAAATATGGATCTGATAAGCCTGATTTGCGAATACCGCTAATGCTCACCGAACTTACTGATGCTATGAAGGAAGTAGAATTCAAGGTATTCCGCGAAGCTGCTCAGAACCCAGGGGGGCGTATAGCAGCATTATGTATACCTCAGGGTAGCAAGCTATCTCGTAAAGAGATTGATGACTATACTAATTTTGTCGGAATCTATGGTGCAAAAGGACTCGCCTATATCAAGGTCAACTCTCTTGAAAAAGGGCTTGAGGGATTACAGTCCCCAATATTGAAATTCTTAGCTGAAGAAACAGTAAAGATTATCCTTGAGCGTACAGCTGCTAATGATGGGGATCTCATATTCTTTGGTGCAGGAAAATTAAAAATAGTTAATGAATCATTAGGGGCATTACGTGTGAAAATTGGCCAGGACTTAGACCTTATTGAGCCTGGATGGAGACCTTTATGGGTAATAGATTTTCCAATGTTTGAACGAAATGAAGATGAAAATCGATGGCAAGCACTTCACCACCCGTTTACATCCCCTGCTGATAGTCATGAAGATCTACTAGAAACAGACCCCGGCAAAGCTTTATCGAAAGCATTTGATATGATACTAAATGGCTCTGAAATTGGAGGTGGATCAGTTCGTATTCATCGCCGGGATATACAGTTAAAAGTATTCCATGCCCTAAATATAGAAATAAGTGAAGCCCAAGAGAAGTTTGGGTTTTTATTGGAAGCCTTACAATATGGAGCACCACCTCATGGCGGCATTGCGTTCGGGCTTGACCGTATTGTTACCTTGATGGCAGGTGAAGAATCAATACGTGATGTTATTGCCTTTCCCAAGACACAGCGTGCTCAATGTTTATTGACACAGGCACCAAATTTAGTAGCCGAAAAGCAATTACAAGAATTACATTTACGGCTACGCCGGACTGAAAAATAAGAAACTTAAAATACTTATACTACTTAATACAAAGTTAGCCCGCTATTCCACCTGATGTTTCTACCTGATGTTATGGAGAAATACAAATCCCCTGTTTCTGTTTTAGTAGTAGTTTACACTCCTGATCTGCAGGTTTTATTACTGGAACGGGCTGACCATCCGGGCTATTGGCAGTCAATTACCGGCAGCCAACACCAGGGAGAGGAATTATTACAAACAGCAACCCGAGAAATTGCCGAAGAAACAGGAATAGATACCGCTAATTTTTTATTAACGGACTTGAATTTTATAAATACGTATGAAATCTTCGAGGAGTGGAGATGGCGTTATGCTCCGGGTGTAACTCATAATACTGAGCATGTTTTTAGCTTACTTTTACCAAAACCTTCTCCAGTTATAGTGTCACCGAGGGAACATCTACGTTATGCTTGGCTTCCTCAACAGAAAGCCATAGAGAAAGTTTTCTCATGCAGTAATGCAGAGGCGATACGTAATTTGTTACCTTTAGTAGAAACTAATAGAAAATAGCATGACTTAGAAATCTACGAGAACTCATGCCTAATATTTATGTCCTATTAGTATAATTTATCTTCCTGGCTCAGTAATGGAGTAACCATGCAAGCAGAAGAAGTAATGGAGTTTGATCAATTTGATACACTACAAGATGATGCTTGTGAGAAACGTATTCTTGCGGCGAAAGCTACTCTAGGAAAACGTGTAGCCATACTGTCACATCATTACCAAAGAGCTGATGTTTATAAACATGCGGATCTTACTGGGGATTCGCTCGGCCTTTCACGTCTTGCAAGTCAGGTTGATGCAAAGTACCTAGTATTTTGTGGCGTGCATTTCATGGCTGAGGTAGCTGACATTCTATCCAAACCAGATCAAATTTCTATTTTGCCTGACCTCTCTGCAGGATGCTCGATGGCAGATATGGCAGACCACACTAAAGTAAGAAGAGTCTGGCGTGAATTGTCAGAAGTATTGGACCCGGATGAAACCATTACGCCAGCAACTTACATTAACTCAGCTGCAAACTTAAAATCCTTCTGTGGAGAACATGGTGGCATTGTCTGCACATCTAGTAATGCTCTTGAAATTCTTAAATGGTCATTCTCGCGACGTGAAAAAGTACTTTTTTTTCCTGACCAACACCTAGGACGTTGGAGTGGGCACAAACTCGGGATTCCGCAAGATGAGATGCTGATCTGGGACTTTGATAAGCCTATGGGTGGTCTTACTCGAGAACAAATTAAAAAAGCTAAGATTCTTTTATGGAAGGGGCACTGCTCAGTTCACCAAATGTTTCAGCCACAGCATATTATTCGATTCCGAGACAAATATCCTGACGGGCTCGTTATTTCTCATCCCGAATGTAGTTTTGAAGTTTGTAACAATTCTGATTATGTTGGCTCTACTGACTTTATCATTAATACAATAAAACAAGCAGAAAGGGGTACTCGCTGGTTAGTAGGGACTGAATTAAATCTTGTTAGTCGTATTGCAGAAGAATTTAAGCCTGAAGAAAAAATTGTACAGTTTATGTCTCCAACTGTATGCATGTGTTCGACTATGGCTCGTATTGATCCACAACACCTTGCCTGGACATTAGAAAATCTAATAAATGAAAACGTAGTAAATCAAATTAGTGTACCGGAAGAAGATACAAAATTTGCAAAACTTGCACTACAAAGGATGCTAGAAGTCTCTTAGTATTATAGTCAGTAGAAGAGTTGCCGTGAATGACCTGCATATTGATCTGCATTGATCTGCATTGATCTGCTTAGGCTCTCTAATATATTAGTTTTTTAAGTTTATTGCTGACTCAAGAGGCGCGATGAGTTATAACCAAGAAGACAATGTCCTTGAATTTAAAATTTTTTTAAGGATAAGGTATAAACAATCTGTTGTTTTTTATACTTCAGAAATGTAGAGACAATTTCTATAACATATGTACTACTATTCTGATGCTCGAATTATCTAATCAAATTTCTTCTGCTGCTACTAAACTAAAGGCGGGTAAAATAGTAGCCTTTCCAACAGAAACTGTTTATGGCCTAGGAGCAGACATCTCGATTCCGTCCGCAGTGAACCGTATATTTGAAATTAAAGAAAGGCCTGCAAACCATCCGTTAATAGTTCATTTCTCCCAATTAGCTCAACTTGATCACTGGGCACAGGAGATACCAAGGGCGGCTAGGCTACTTGCTAAACACTTCTGGCCCGGACCACTGACCTTAATCCTGCCACGAACCAATCATGTCTCTTTAAATGTAACGGGCGGCCAAGATATGGTAGGACTAAGAATGCCAGACCATCCCGCTGCGCGCGCACTATTAGATGCCATGGGGCCTGAAAGGGCACTAGCTGCGCCATCAGCAAATCGTTTTGGGCGGATCAGCCCTACAACTGCAGCACACGTCTTTGATGAGCTAGGTCATAAAGTTGATATGATTCTAGATGGTGGTTTGTGTAGAATAGGTCTTGAAAGTACGATTGTTAGTTTTAAAGGAAACTCTGCAATTGTCTTGCGACCAGGTGGAATCCCATTAACAAAATTAGCTGAGGTGCTAGATGACGAGCTCATTCTTTCAGAGAAAAAACAATCTGATATACGCGTATCAGGTTCTCTAAACTCCCATTACGCCCCATTAACACCGCTTGAAGTTTTGCCCAATGCATTATTATGGGAACGTTGTAGCGAAATAAAAAAACTAGGCTTATGTCCAATATTGCTAGGGTGGTCAGCAGAATTCATTACTAAAGGAAAAAACGAAGACTTTATATATTTCCCTATGCCTAACGAACCAACAGCTTATGGTAGGCAGCTCTATGCAACCTTGCGTAGCTTCGATAATGGCAAATATGATCGCCTACTATTAGAAGGACCACCTAATGATCCAGACTGGATGGCAATATTAGACCGTTTGCAGCGAGCAAGTTTCGTGCCATCGAGCGCATAATAGCCCCTTGAATTCCTTAATAAGCAATGCCAAGCTGGTATTCTCATATTAGATAATGCAAAAAAATAAGATTTCTGCGGTGTTATTTGACGTGGACGGCACGCTAGCTGATACCGAATGTGATGGTCACCGCCTTGCTTTTAATGCCGCATTTAATGATTTCGGCCTTAGCTGGAATTGGAATGTTGAATTATATGGAGAACTGCTTAATATTACAGGGGGAAAAGAACGTATCCGCTATTACCTAGAGAAATATGCCCCTGACAAATTAAAGATAAACGCATTAGACACCTGGATTGCTGATTTACATAGTATTAAAACAAAGCATTTTTTAGTATTACTTAATCGTGGTCTAATCCCACTTCGCCCAGGGGTCACTCGCCTAATTCAGGAACTACGTTTTGCTAAAATAGAAATTGCAATCGCAACTAACACCACACCAGAGAATGTAACTACACTTCTAAAATCCACATTAGGTGAGGATTCTCTCTCTTGGTTTAATGTCATCGCAGCAGGTGATATCGTTCCTAAAAAGAAACCAGCGCCAGATGTTTATCTATGGACACTTGAGCGTCTAGGCTTACAAGCACAACAATGTATAGCGATAGAAGACTCTGAGTGCGGATTAAAATCTGCTCTTGCTGCAGGTCTTGACACAGTTGTTACAGTGAACAACTATACTGAAAAACAGGACTTCACCGGCGCATCTTTAGTGCTATCTGATTTAGGTGAGCCATCAAAACCATTTACTGTTTTGTCAGGACAAGCTCATAAAGATGAATATGTAAATGTAAAAATGTTAAATAATATTAGGACTCAGTAAGAAATAAGTACTACTCTAGATATAAAATTTAGCAATCGGAATCAATGAGAAAAAAATAGTAGAGATCATTATGTCTCCAAATGTTGTTTGAGATGACATTTAATTTCTATCGCTCTTGATAATGCCATATCAGTCGTTTCACCCAATACCGTAAAATGTCCCATTTTACGGTCAGGGCGTGCTTCTAATTTACCGTACAAATGTAATTTAGTAGATGGCTGCTTTAAGACATGACTCCAATCAGGCTCACCTTGCTGCCATAAATCACCTAAAAGATTAACCATTACAGCAGCACTATGCATTCCTGTATTACCAAGTGGCAAACCACACAACACCCTTACCTGCTGCTCAAACTGTGATGTAAAACAAGCGTCAATAGAATAATGCCCGCTGTTGTGAGGGCGAGGTGCGATTTCATTGATCAACAATTGGCCATCTTCCAGTACAAAAAACTCCACACATAATACGCCTTGATAATTGAGTTTCTCAGCTACTTGAGTTGCTATGTCAGTCGCCTGCTGAGCTAATTCACCGGAGATTCTTGCAGGAACAATACTAATATCCAATATACCATTAACATGCCGATTCTCAGAAACAGGAAAACTAGTTAATTCTCCATCACTACCGCGTGCAACAATGACAGAGATCTCACAACTTAGTGGCATTAACCTTTCCAGTACACAAATTTCTCTATTCAGGTCATTAATAGCCACTTCTAATTCTGCCTCACTACTTACATGTCTCTGTCCTTTGCCATCATATCCAAACTGACTGATTTTCAAGATACCAGGAAGAAGATCCGTATAATTAATTTTTACGCGTCTATCTGTACTATCGATAATTGCAAATGGCACCACTGAAAAATTATTTTCTACAAGAAATTTTTTCTCAGAAATTCTATTCTGTGTGATGGATACACCATGTGCGTCAGGGCTTACTACACAAGTTTCTGCAAGTTCTTTGAGTGATCCAGCAGGAATATTTTCAAATTCTGTAGTAATAGCCACACAATCAGTACTTAATTTCAGTAAGGCATGATGGTCCGCATAATCGGCACAAATAAAATGATCTGCTACTCGACCCGCAGGACTTTCTGCTGTTGGGTCCAGCACAGTGATTTGATATCCTAAGCGTTGCGCTGCCTTTGTAAACATGCGGCCAAGCTGGCCACCACCCAGCAAACCCAGCATTGCCCCAGGCTTAACAAGCATTATTTTGGCAACTTCATAGCTAATACTTTTTCCGTTTGCTCTTGCCGGAAAGAAATCAATCGCTCACCTAACTCACTATTGTTAACTGCCAGCAGAGCTACAGCAAACAAACCAGCATTAGCCGCACCCGCATTACCAATCGCAAAAGAAGCAACCGGTACTCCCTTGGGCATTTGCACAATAGAAAGCAAGGAATCAATACCTTGCAAATACTTTGAATTCACAGGCACGCCTAGAACTGGCACAGTTGTTTTTGCTGCAATCATGCCAGGCAGATGGGCTGCGCCACCAGCACCAGCAATGATACATTGAACACCCAATCCTCTGGCTTCTTCAGAAAATTCAAATAATAAATCAGGTGTTCGATGCGCAGAAATTATTTTGACTCCATACGCTATTTTGAAATCTTCTAATATAGCAACAGCATGTTGCATTACATCCCAGTCGCTGTCACTGCCCATAACAATATATACTGATGGATTAATCATTTTAAAATTAGAACAGTTGTTGAAGAATAGAGTGTGACAATATTTGCAATAAATCCAGATTGTAGAAGTCTATGTAATAGTTGTGTAAACTCTTTCACAAAAATACACCATTTAATCCTGAGTCCAAAAGATAACATTAGGGCCCCTCTAAAAATACAATTTAATCACACTATGCTTGTTGGTTATACAGTTTTTTTTCGCTATACATTCTTTTTAACAAAAAATCGTCCTATTTTTGCTCACAAGACTCCGGATAATACACATAAATATACTAAAACAGAGATTGATCGTTGCCTGCGTTGTATAATTACAAGTGGTATATACCAAAATATATTCTTGTTACCACATTTACGATAAATAAGACAGGCGCTGCTAATACAGGCTTATTTGCTTCTTCTCTTATTAGCAATTTCTAAACTTGAGTAAACTAAAATGATCCTGCCTGAGAAAGCTTTATTTGAATCCAATCTCACTAGTCTAGATCTTCTGCACCGAGGAAAAGTAAGGGACATTTATGCTGTTGATGAAGATAAATTATTAATTATCCAGACAGACAGACTATCCGCCTTTGACTTAATTCTGCCCACACCAATTCCTGGAAAAGGTAAAGTATTAACCACTATGTCTAATTTTTGGTTTAAACAACTAGGGCACATTATACCCAATCATCTTACTGATATTCAGCCTGAGTCACTTGTACCAAATAATGAATTAGATCAGGTATCGGGACGTGCATTTGTAGTAAAAAGGCTAAAACCACTACCAATTGAGGCCATCGTACGAGGCTATGTGATAGGGTCTGGCTGGAAAGACTATAAGAAGACCAATACAATTTGTGGAATCACACTTCCTGCCGGGCTGCAGGAAGCTTCAAGATTACCAAATGGGGCAATTTTTACACCTTCAACTAAAGCAGAAATTGGTGCACATGACGAGAATATATCATTCTCAGAAACAGAAAAAATTATAGGCAGCGCATTAGCGCTACAAATACGTGACAAAGCGATTGCCCTGTACACTGAGGCGGCAGACTATGCTGCAACTAAGGGAATTATTATTGCTGATACCAAATTTGAATTTGGTCAGGACCATACAGGCAAACTCTATCTAATTGACGAAGCGCTCACCCCAGATTCATCTAGATTCTGGCCAGCTGATAAATATAATCCAGGAGAAAATCCACCAAGTTACGATAAACAGTTAATTCGAGATTGGTTAGAAACGCATAACTGGAACAAAAAAGCACCAGCTCCCATTCTATCTAAGGACATTCTTACCAAGACTTCAGATAAATATCAGGAAGTATTAAAACTTTTGACAAACATATAAAAGTATTTCAAAAAAGACCCACTAACATTTTAGTTCCCAAAATATATAGTAATATTATAAAGATTCTCCTAATAGTTGCAGTCTGCGTAATATGAACAACCTTTGCACCTATAGAGGCAGAAACTACACTAAAGAAAGCTATTCCTACCAGTGCTGGTAAATAAATATAGCCCAGGCTATATTCTGGAAGCTCTTGAGACTGAACAATACCGATACCGATAACAATATAACTAGCTGTTCCTACAATTGCGAGAGGAAAGCCAATTGCGGCTGCAGTACCAATAGCATGCTGCAGCCTTACATTACATGCAGAAAGGAATGGTACAGTTAATATTCCCCCACCAATAGCCACTAAACTAGACATCCCGCCTATAATCCACCCCGCAGCAAACATCCCGGCTTTTCCCGGAAGATTCCTACTAGGGCTAGTAGCACTATTAACCCACATTTTAGTTGCAGCATAATAAATGAATAGAATTATGAAGATACTCAAGCACATTCCAGAAAGACTATTTACAAGAGCTACTCCACAGAGTGTTCCAAAGATAATCCCTGGAGTAAAAAGCTTTACTATGTTCCAATTTACTGCTCCGTTTATATGATGAACACGTAAACTGGAAAGAGAGGTAAAAATTATCGCTGCCATGGAAGTACCAAGGGCGAGATGCATAATACGATCAGAGGGAAAATCTTGCGCACTGAAAAGAAAGCTTAGCACTGGAACCATAACCAGCCCGCCACCAATGCCAAATAATCCGGCAAAAAAACCTACAACTGCACCTAAGCACAGATAACCTAGCCACCATTCCACTTTATTTTTTGCTTAAGCTGAAATTTAGTTTTGGCATTATTTTAGCCTAGTTTGCTTACAACAACCCTGACGAAGAAACTGCTATTGCATGATCCCAATAATATGTTTCCATTCCGCAGGATCCACAGGTGTAATAGATAAACGATTGCCCTTTTGTAAAATGCGCATACCTTCTAGAGCTGGAATACTTCTCAGTTCCTTAATGCTAATTAATTGGCACTTGCTAACAAATTTTATATCAACATTAAACCAACGAGGGCGTTCTGAAGTAGCCTTCAGATCAAAATATTTACTATTCGGATCAAATTGAGTTGAATCAGGATATGCTAGTTTACAAACTTCAGCAGTTCCTACTATGCCAGGTTGTTTGCAACTTGAATGATAGAAAAGGATTTGATCACCAACACTCATCTGGTCACGCATAAAATTTCGTGACTGATAATTGCGTATACCATACCAAGCAATAATTCCGTTGGATCTATTTCTAAGATCGTCAACGCTTATATCTGACGGATCAGCCTTCACTAACCAGTAGCGCATATTATAAAATGAGGCTAGCTATCATCATTAATAAAGCCCCCCGTATATGCCGCCAGACGATCATCTTGAACCATAAGGCTCAAATCGGTCATTTCCCGGACACATCAGGCACTTCCATATAGGATACACACAACAGCATCACATCGGTTAACGACCATCTATAGATATTGGCTCAAAGAATATACACCTAAGCTAACATCACAGGGGACAACTCTAATTAAAAATTTATATTACGGGGTTACTGTGTCAAGCAACATCTGCATGTGATCTATTTTACGCTTAACTTCCCCCATATCAAAATCTCCCTTTACTTTCACAGCAAGAAGTTCGTGGGCTATATTAAGACCCGCCATTATAGCGATACGCTCAGAACCAACAACCTTTCCATTCTCCCTGATCTCACACATTTTTTTATCAAGATACGTCACTGCTTGAAGCAACTCTTCACGTTCCTCATCAGGGCAAGTAACTCGAAACTCACGCCCCATAATGGCGACATCTACAGCATTGTTATCAGTCATCACTTATATTATTTATGATTGGAGAATTTGGAAATTTAGCTAGGAGAGCCTCCAAACGACTAGTTGCTCCACTTATTTTTCCTGACAAATTCTTATTTTCACTAGTAGCCTCTGCTAATTGCTCACGCAGTTTGGTATTCTCCGCATCTAAACGATCAGTTGCTCCATTTATTTCTTCTGATAAATTCTTATTCTCATTAGCAGCCGCTTCTAATTGCTCACGCAGCTTGATATTCTCTGCATCTAAACGATTAGTTGCTCCATTTATTTTTTCTGATAATTCCTCATTTTTACTGGTAATTTCTGCCAATTGTTCGCTTAGTTGCATATTTTCTGTACGCTGATGGTGGCACAATTGTACAAATTGATTAATCTTTTCTTCTAGTAGTTTAAGCTCTTCTTTCATCAACGCACTATAATTTGATAATCCCTTCCAAGTCAACCGATAACAGAGCACTTCAAATGCTATTTAACAACTACAGCTTTGTGGACACATAGTTTTCTACTCTCCTTTCTCATAGAAATAATTTCCTTGATATTATTAATATATCTATCTACGCCCCCTATGGCCTAACTCTTTAACTAAACAAATAATATGGTCAGAAACATTTAATTTGCCGTCACCTGCAACTTAAAGCATCATTTACTCTATTTCCCTTATTTCTGATATTGTTCCCTGATGCTGAATACTCAAATCATGACTAATTATCAACTGTTCCTGCGCCTAATTGGCCACCTTGCCCCCTACCGGCTAATCTTGACATTGGTTCTATCAGGCATAGTTCTAATGGCGATAACCTATACAGCCATCCCAATATTTATTAAACCAATATTGGATGGCATTTTTGTCAGTAAAGAACATGGCTCCATACAGCTCATTCCATTAATTATCATCGCTTTTTTTATGGCACAAAGTCTATCTAAACATATCTGTAATTATGGAATAAATTGGGTAGGAAGCACCTTAACATCTGATCTACAAACAGCAATATTTAACAAATTTCTAATATTACCCTCCCACTACTACGAGAGACAAAAAAATGAAAATTTAGTTTCAAAACTTACTTCTGATGTAATTCAAGTTACTCAAGATGGAGCTAGGTCAGCATTAATCTTTATAAAAAATATACTGATTATTATTGGACTATCAACGTGGCTACTCTATCTAAACCTAGAGTTATCATTATTAGCTTTAATGCTAACTACAATAGCCTTACTAAGCACACAAATAATCTGCGGCCGATCTCATGACACCGATGAAAAGAAATATCAAATAACAGAAGACCTTATTCATGTAATAAAAGAATCAACAGAAAATTACAAGACAGTAGTACTAAATGGGGGTCAGCAGCATGTACTTCAGCGCTTCCAAGATAAAGTTGACCAGCTACGGAAATTTAATATCAAGAATACTAATACTACTATTTTAAAGGAATCGTTAATAAATATAGTTATAGCTATTGCTCTGTCCACTATCTTTTATCTGGCTATTTATCAAACTCTTATTGATAAGATAACTATGGGTAGTTCTTTTTCATTTATTATTTCAGTATTAATTCTATCTTCATCCTTGAAGCAGCTCATCAAGGAAAATAGGCCGATACAGAATTGTGTGGCTGTAGCAAAAAATATTTTCTCAGTTCTAGATCTAAAAACTGAGCCAGACAAGGGAAAAATAATCATAAATCATGCACAAGGTAAATTACGATTTGAACATATTAGCTATCACAGCGCTCTAAAGGATTTTTCACTCACTATCAGACCGGGAGAAAAAATAGCTTTGGTTAGTTCTTCTGATGAGACTATAAACGCTCTAATTAATTTAATACCACGATTCATACAACCTACCGAAGGTAGAATATTAATCGATAATAACGAAATAACAGCCATTAAATTAGACAGTTTACGTTCTACAATCGGGTTTCTATCACAAGATGAAATACCCTTTAATGACTCGATCGCCGCCAACATTGCTTATGGAGAAATGGGCTATTCAACTGAAAGCAAAATTATCTCAGCTGCACATGCTGCCCATGCGATAAAATTTATCAGGAAGATGCCGCAGGGAATGCAAACACTCATAGGCAAAAATGGTATAAAAATTTCCAAAGAACAATGTCAGCATATCGCTATTGCCCGAATACTCCTCAAGAATCCATCCATTCTCATTCTAGATGAAATAACCACAGTACAGGATTCTGATTCGGAATATTTTATACGATCAGCGCTGGAGCATTTAATGCGAGACCGAACTACCTTAGTTATTGCACGTCGCAAAGAAACCTTAAAAAAGGTTGATCGTATTATTGTAATAGAAAAAAATCGTATTATAGAAACTGGTTGTCACCAGAAATTACTTTCAGAAAAAGGACTTTATACTAAACTTTACCCGCTCTACCATTAACCACGTGTCCTATTTTTTATAGTTATAAAATACGATATTTATTACATGATAAAGTCATATCTAAGCAATAAAAAAAGACTCTTCTAATCAGAAATACTCTGCTACTGCAGCACTTTATTTATCTGTATCAAATCCTCCTCACCCAACTCGCCTGCCACCGCCTTTAATTTCAATCTTGACATAAGCAAATTATAGTATGCTCGGCTAAGATCCCGCCGAGCAAGAGAATGTAGTCCCTGTGCATTCAATACATTTACCTCAGTCCTTACACCTACTTCCTGCCCGAGTTTAGTTGATTCAAATTGGCTCTGGCTAGATCTCACAGCCTCTATCTGCGCCTTAACCAGGGCTCTGCCATTAGTAAAATTAAGAAATTCCTGGCTAACATTAAGCTCAGCATCACGATATGTATTTTTTAAATCATGACGTACTTTTTCCTCCGTGGCCATCGCTTCACGCACTCTTGACTGAACTGCAAACCCACTAAATAATGGAATATTTAGCTGAAGTCCAATTTGCTTTGTTGTTAGATCTATTCCTCTCCCGGTAAAAGTCCCACCCACACCTTTCTGATTACTGTAGAGAGCAACTAGATCGAGGGTTGGATAGTGCCCCGCCCTAGCTCTCTTCACTTCATGTTTCGCCATTTCAAGTACTAATTGCTGGACTCTGATCGTAAGGCTATTGTGTTGGGCTACTGCGAGCCAATCATTCATACTGGCATACTTTAAAACCAATAAATTGGTGTCATGGTTTTCATGTAAACGAGAAATGACACCGGGATATCGTCCAGTAATTTTCTGTAATTTACGTTTATTAATTTCCAACACATTCTTAGCAACAATTAATTTTGAAACTGACAAATCAAAGCGAGCCTGAGCTTCTTTGGTGTCAACCATAGTAGAGTTTCCAGCCTCAAAATTGGCTTTAGCCTGTTTAAGCTGTCGCTCAATAGCTCTCTTCTGATCTTCCTCCACCCTCACGTCAAATTGGGCAATTAATACATCAAAGTATGCCTGTGCTACACGCAAAATAAGATCCTGGGAAGCTATAATAAATTGAGAATCTGCCTGCATAACCTGAATTTTAGATTGCTCATAGGCTATGAAGTTCTGCATACGGAAAAGTGGCTGGACAGCCTGAATAGTCACTCCACCTCTAGTAATCGCTACTTCTGGCCTTCCATCTGGATTTATCAACTGCCTTTGTCTTACACCTGAAAGTGTCAGATTAGGAAGCAGCCCTGCTCTACCCTGAGGTATTTTTTCCTGAGCTGCCTTATGCTCGGCACGGGCAGCAGCATACTTCGCGTCCTGGTCCAATGCCTCCCGGTAAATATCAACTAGGTCAGCAGCATTTAACGGAGCATGCGGCAGGATCAGACAAGAAATAAATAATACATAGAAATTTCGCGAAATACTCACCTTAATTCTTAATTAATTACCACTATTTAAAAATGAAGTTCTAGCTAGATTACAGTTATCTGAAAAACTGGCAATGTTAAAAGAATAATTTATGAAATAGCAGATTAGAAAACAAATTGTTTTATCTTCTGCGCATTCCTCAATGCATGAATGCAAGTCTCGAAGAGGCATACTCTATTATAGGTACCCTTCTTTACACATGTGATAAGTGTGGCTTTCATGGCTGGCGCTTCACCCTCTACTACGAATAAACGCCCACCAACCACAAGGCTTTTTTGGAAGTCTTCAGGCAATACTGGCGTGGAGCCAGTCAGTACAATAACATCATATGGTCCGTGCTCAGGCCAACCATGAGAAGCATCACCCACTTCCAGGGTGACATTGGTTATCCCATGAGCCTGAAGATTCTGTTCTGCAATTACTTTTAACTCCGGCAAAACTTCAACGCTGTAAATATGGCCACCTTTTTTAGCTAACAGTGAAGTTAGATAACCGCTACCACTACCTATTTCTAGTATTCTATCAGCCTTTGTGACCTGTAATTCTTGTAAGATACGGGCCTCCATTTTGGGGGCAAGCATCACCTCACCATACCCCAGTGGGATTTCCATATCTACAAATGCTAAATCACGATAAGAGGCAGGGACAAATTCCTCTCGCTGCAGCTCAAAAAGTAACTTGATAACTTCCGGGTCGAGTACATCCCATGTACGAATTTGTTGTTCGACCATATTAAAACGGGTTTGCTCTAAATTCATATTTATCCCTAAATAAATTCTTATCTCATACTTGCAATTATTTCATATTTCCTTTAGTTTCGCAGCATAAGCTGGGGGTCCACTTCTAGAAATATGGAAGATCGGTGAGAAAGTCCCTTAATACCTGACACGGGTAATGCCGCCGTAGGGAAGCTGGTGCCACCGCCCATGCTCCTTAAGGCACTTCACAAGGAGTATTATATGAGTTCCGTAATTTCAGACCCCACAAAATTTTCAAATCAAACTGCTCAAGTAGATGATGCAGCAATAAAGCCTTTACCTAACTCCAAAAAAATATATGTCCAAGGTTCTCGGCCTGATATCCAAGTACCAATGCGAGAAATCAGTCAGTCTGATACACCCTCTAAATCAGGCATAGAAAAAAACCCAAGTATATATGTTTACGACACTTCCGGTCCTTATACTGACCCTGAAAAGAAAATTGATATTCGCTCTGGCCTGCCTATGGTACGCGAAAAATGGATAGAAGAGCGTGGCGACACTGAAATTCTTTCTAAACCAGCTTCTGCTTATGCCAGAGAACGTCATGCCGACCCAAAACTTAAGGAAATGCGTTTTGATCTAAAATGTCGCCCTCGTTGCGGAAAGAGCGGAGCAAATGTGACACAAATGCACTATGCCCGCCTTGGCGTTATTACACCTGAAATGGAATATATAGCAATACGCGAGAATCAACGTTGTGAAGAATTAATTTCACAGAACCAAGATATACTTACTCGTCAGCACCCAGGAAATAATTTTGGAATGCCATCACCCAAATTTATTACACCAGAATTTGTACGGGATGAAGTAGCATGTGGTCGCGCAATCATTCCTGCCAATATTAACCACCCAGAATCTGAACCGATGATTATAGGGCGCAATTTTCTTGTAAAAATTAACGCTAACATTGGCAACTCAACACTTGGATCTAGTATCCAGGAAGAAATAGAGAAAATGACATGGGCCATTCGTTGGGGAGGAGACACAGTAATGGATCTCTCCACGGGGAAAAATATCCATGAAACACGCGAATGGATAATTCGTAATAGTCCTGTTCCAATTGGTACTGTTCCAATTTATCAGGCACTAGAAAAAGTAAATGGGAAAGCTGAAGATTTAACCTGGGAGATATTCCGTGACACTTTAATTGAACAAGCCGAGCAGGGAGTTGACTACTTCACTATCCATGCAGGCGTGAGATTAGCCTACGTGCCCATGACCGCTAATCGCATGACTGGCATTGTCTCAAGGGGAGGCTCAATAATGGCCAAATGGTGTCTTTCACATCATAAAGAGAGCTTTCTTTATACACAGTTCGAGGAAATCTGTAAAATTATGAAAGCTTATGATGTAAGTTTTTCTTTAGGAGATGGTCTACGTCCAGGCTCGATCTATGATGCTAATGACGAGGCTCAATTTGCAGAGCTTAAGACCCTCGGCGAGTTGACTAAGATCGCTTGGAAACATGATGTACAGGTAATGATAGAAGGCCCAGGACACGTTCCAATGCACCTCATTAAAGAGAACATGGATCTACAGTTGGAGCATTGCGATGAAGCACCATTTTATACTCTAGGTCCACTCACCACAGATATAGCTCCCGGCTACGACCATATTACTTCTGCTATTGGCGCAGCTAATATTGGTTGGTACGGTACGGCAATGCTATGTTATGTCACACCAAAAGAACACCTCGGCCTCCCTGAGAAGAAAGATGTGAAAGATGGAATTATTACCTACAAAATTGCCGCACATGCCGCTGATTTAGCAAAAGGCCACCCAGGATCACAAATCCGTGATAATGCATTATCTAAAGCTCGGTTTGAGTTTCGTTGGGATGATCAGTTTAATCTCAGTCTTGATCCTGATACGGCAAGGCAGTTTCATGATGCGACCCTTCCGCAGGAGGGGGCTAAGCTTGCCCATTTCTGCTCAATGTGTGGACCACATTTTTGTTCAATGAAAATTACCCAAGATGTCCGAGACTATGCAGATAGTATTGGTATAGATGAGGACAAGGCATTAGAAAAAGGTATGAAAGAAAAGTCTATTGAATTTATGAATAAAGGAGCTGAGGTATATAGCAAGAAATAATATTCCTATAGCTATTCTGGCTTCTAAAATTAGTGTAGATTGTTATATCTACCCATAAAAATGAGGCCAGTGGAATTGACATAACATCTCTAGCCCGACTGGGCCTTAATTTTCTTGAAAAAAATTATTCCCATTTTAGTTCATTTATGTTTATCCACAGCAAAATTTTTTTCTTAAGATAATCACATGGACCTGACCTTACTGATTAAGGCACTGATCCTCGGTATCGTTGAGGGGCTAACTGAGTTCCTTCCAATTTCCTCTACTGGACACCTTATCCTGGTTGGTGATTTACTTAATTTTAACGATGAAAAGGGTATGGTTTTTTCAATAGTGATTCAACTAGGTGCTATATTAGCTGTCTGCTGGGAATACCGCATCAAAATTAATACTGTATTAGCTGGTATTGGTTCCGATGGAGATTCCAACTATTTTATTTTGAATCTATTTATTGCCTTCTTACCGGCTGCAATTTTGGGCCTATTGTTCATAAGCACCATTAAGCAGTATCTATTCCACCCAATACCAGTTGCAATTGCTTTGATTGTCGGAGGAGTGATAATTTTATGGGCTGAACAAAGAAAACATATTGCAAATGTAGCCCAAATAGAAGATATGAATTGGAAACACGCTCTAAAAGTGGGATTAATACAATGCCTTGCATTAATCCCGGGAACCTCCCGCTCTGGGGCCACTATAATTGGTGGGTTACTCTTTGGCTTGTCCCGTAAAGCAGCAACAGAATTTTCTTTCTTCCTAGCAATTCCTATTATGTTCGCTGCTACGTTCTATGATGTTTTTAAACATCGTGAATTTCTACAATTCGATGATATCGGTATGTTTAGTATTGGATTTATTGCTTCATTTATTAGCGCGCTTCTAGCAGTACGTGGATTGTTACGCTTTATTAGCAATCATGATTTCACGGTTTTTGCTTGGTATCGTATTATGTTTGGCATAATTATTTTAATTACAGCATATTCTGGACTGATAGAATGGTCCGCGAATTAACCACTATAATACCTTTCGTCTCTTAGAAATTCTAACTTTGCACCCAGGGCAACCCTGCCATCTTCCATCCCCCTTGGACACCACGATGACCATTTGAGTCTTTATCTCCTTCAAACCCCTCAAGAACATTAAAGCAATTTAAATAGCCTGATTCCATGGCAGCTATGGCAGCTTGATTCGAACGAACACCGCTTCGACATATAAACATCACCGGTGATTCCTTGAGTACCTTAAGCGAAAGATGCTTAAGGAAATCAGGGTTGGTCTGCATACTCGGAAAAACCAGCCATTCTATTTCAACTGCACCTGGAATTCTCCCTACCCAAGACCATTCTGCTTTTGTCCGCACGTCTACTAATCTCGCGCCAGAATTTTCCTGCAAGAATGTAAGCGCTTCCTTAGGAAGAAACGCTCCTTCATATGGCAAGTCCATTTCTTTGGCTCGAAGCTTAGCTCTGTTTAGAATTTCTATAGTTGATCCCATATATATTCCAATAATTTAAAGGATTAAAAAATGTAATACTATTCCATATTTATTACAATATATATTAAGAATACTGATAGAAATATTATTCTGCAATAGCTAAGGATACCTTATACGATATCTCACCATTTTATTCTAAAATATGGGAATACACCTTGCACCATGCTATTTAACTTGTTTCAAACGATAATCTTGCTCGTGCTGATATAATCTATATTTGGCATCTTGCTCATTTCTTATGCTATGTTAAGTTGTAACATCTAGTTTGGAGATAAAAATGGCAGCAGCTGACGTTTTAAAAATGATAAAAGACAACGAAATAAAATTTGTTGACTTACGATTTACTGACACTCGGGGCAAAGAGCATCATGTAACTATTCCAGCACATGCTTTCGGTATCGATAAGTTTGAGGACGGCCACTCGTTTGATGGCTCATCAATTGCTGGATGGAAAGGTATCCAGTCTTCCGATATGCTGTTAGTACCTGACCATGAAACAGCTAACCTTGACCCGTTCATGGACGAACCTACTCTACTGCTTACCTGTGATGTAGTGGAGCCCTCAAATGGTCAAGGTTATAGCCGTGACCCACGATCTCTAGCACGTCGAGGCGAGGCTTACCTCAAGTCTACTGGCATTGCTGATATTGCCTATTTTGGCCCAGAGCCTGAATTCTTTGTCTTTGATTCTGTGTCCTGGAATACAGATCTGTCAGGTTGCTCAGTACAGATTGAGTCTGGTGAAGCAGCCTGGAGCTCCAAGGAAAAATATGAGAATGGCAATATTGGTCACCGCCCTATGGTTAAAAATGGATACTTTCCAGTTCCCCCAGTTGACTCTTTGCAAGATATCCGCTCAGCGATGTGTCTTGTACTAGAAGAAATGGGGGTGGAAGTAGAAGTTCACCACCATGAAGTTGCTACTGCAGGCCAATGTGAAATAGGCACAAAATTTAGTAGCTTAGTAAAGCGTTCTGACTGGACCCAGGTACTTAAATATGTTGTCCATAACGTTGCTCATTCCTATGGAAAAACAGCAACTTTTATGCCAAAGCCTATTGTAGGTGATAACGGTTCGGGTATGCATGTACATCAGTCGCTGTGGAAAAATGATAAAAATTTATTTGCTGGAAACAGTTATGCCGGCTTGTCTGAGAAGGCGTTATTTTATATTGGCGGCATAATTAAACACGCAAAAGCTCTAAACGCTATTACTAATCCCAGCATAAATTCCTATCGAAGATTGATCCCTGGTTTTGAAGCTCCCAGTAATCTTGCCTATTCAGTAAGCAACCGATCTGCTGCAGTACGTATACCCCATACTAATGATTCAAAGGCACGTCGTATCGAAGCGCGCTTTCCCGATCCTACTGCCAATCCTTATCTTGCTTTCACTGCTTTAATGATGGCTGGATTAGATGGTATACAGAATAAAATCCATCCGGGTGATCCTATGGACAAGAATCTCTATGACCTACCGCCTGAAGAAGCAGCCAAAGTTCCAAATTCCTGTATTTCTCTGGAAGAGGCTCTTGATAACCTCGACAATGATCGTGATTTTCTTATCCGTGGAGATGTGTTTTCCAATGACATGCTAAACGCTTATATCGATTTAAAGATGGAAGAAGTCATGCGCTCCCGTATGGCAACTCATCCAATTGAATTTGATATGTACTACAGCTTATAATCTATTCTGATGCTAACAAATATAAGCGTATAGAGCGCCACTCCAGAATGTGGTCGCTAAATCTACATACTATACAGAGAACGTACAAACAATCCCGCTGTAACTCTGTGCTTAATAAACTCCAAAAAGGAAAATAATTAATGAGTATTTTTACCATTTCATTAACTACTGTTTTTTTATTAACCATTGTTGGTTGTAATAACGAGGCTGCTGATAGCAAAGAGCAGATGAAAGGAGTGGTTCCCTTAGGTAGCGAGATAACGCTTGAAGGAGAACTACCATCATTATTAACAGAGGGGCTATCGCCGGAAGAAAAAACTAAACTCACCGAAGAAATATTACCAATGGCCTCTCCAGACGACCCAACGCCAGAAGAGAAATTCGAAAAATTGAGAGAAAAAGCTAAAAATGGAAATGCAGCGGCACAGACTACTCTAGGTATAATGTATTTTACAGGCCAAGCTATATCTAAAGATACATCGGGCAAAATATTAAGCACCGATCCTGCTAAAGCTGCAGCTTGGTTCCATAGAGCGGCTCTCCAGGGAAATGCTGATGCTCAATATAATTTAGGTCTGATGTATCTTATGGGGCAAGGCGGCTTAACTAAAGACTCTGTTAAGGCAGTTGAATTTTTTCTAGAAGCAGCTCTTCAAGGAAATGCTGATGCTCAAAATAACCTTGGCGCTATGTATCATATGGGTGAAGGTGTAGAACAAGATAATTCCGAAGCTAAAAAATGGTACGCAAAATCAGCAGCTCAGGGACATGTTGATGCACAGACTAATCTAGAAGCAGTGGAATAACTGCCAGTTTTGTAAAAAGTTTTTTTGAAACGTTGTTTTCAATTCTCAAAAAATATTGCAACTTTTCATGAATATTAGTAGTCTTACTTATTAAAGATCTAGTGTAACTAAGAAAACAAGGAGAACATATGCAACCCGAATTACAATATCCGAACCAGGCACAATCAGGAAAACTTTCTATTGTCCGCAATAAGGTTCTTCGTAATACCTTCTGGATGCTTGGACTAACCATGATTCCAACGATAATTGGTGCAATGATTGGAATGAGCACGAATTTCTCTTTCATGGCTCAGTCTCCAGTTATGGGTATGGTAGTGATGTTGGCAGTGATGTTCGGGTTCATATTTGCAATAAAAGCCACCCGAAACAGTATATGGGGAATTATCTTACTATTCGGATTTACTTTTTGTCTTGGTTGGTTCCTTGGACCACTACTTAATTCTGCACTTCAGTTCAGTAATGGCCCACAATTAATAGGTCTTGCTGCCGGAGGTACCGCTACCATTCTTTTTTCTTTGGCAGGATATGCAACAGTGACACGCAAAGACTTTGGTTTCATGGGAAATTTCCTGTTTGCGGGAATGATCTTATTGATAATTGCAATGGTTGCAAACATATTTCTTGATATACCAGCAGCGTCTCTAGGCATCTCAGCAGTTGCAGTATTACTATTTTCAGGGTTTATTCTTTATGACGTAAGCCGAATTGTAAATGGTGGTGAAACAAACTACGTGATGGCAGCACTGGGCATGTACCTTAATGTTTTTAACCTCTTTATACATTTGTTACATCTATTGATGGCATTTGCAGGACAAAGAGACTAGAATTAAAAGCGTCTTTATTTGATCAGGGTGATGGATTAACCCTGGTCAAATAAAGTGCGCAATAATATCCCGTGATATTTTATTGAACCTTCCATTGATTCAGAAATTCTTCCCAATGCGGTTCAGTTGATTTTCTCAAGGTAGTACGAACTAGCTCGCTCTCATAAATATATTGTTCATCATCTAAAATTCCCCGTAGAGACTGGAAACGCAAAAACATAAGATAAGTATTTACCACATCAGTTTCACAATAATTCCTAATCTCCTCACCCTTCCCGCCTTGAAATGATTTCCATACCTGAGAACCATCCATCCCTAGTTTCCCTGGAAATCCTATCAATTGTGCTAGATCATTAAGTGCAACATTGGCACGTGGCTGATGTAAGGCAAGCGAGTCCATTAAATCTAGGTGACGAGTATGATAGCGACTGAGATAATTATTCCATTTAAAATCCTGGTCATTCTCGCCTGTTTCCCAATAGCGATGCGCTCTGATACCATGAATCATGCTTCGGTAGTGTAGTACCGGCAAATCAAAACCGTTTCCGTTCCACGAAACCAACTGAGGAGTGTATTTATCAATACCTTCAAAAAATCGTCTAATAAGTTCTGCCTCTGTATCTTCCGTACTACCCAACGACCATACACAAAAATCATCTTTGTCACGCAACGCACATGAAATAGCAACAATTTTATGTAGATGAAGTTGTAAAAAATCATTCCCGGTTACTTGCCGACGGAACTGGAATGCCATCTCAGCAATATCAGCAGGCAAAAGTTCAGAGTCAAGCTCATGAAGCTTACGAAGCCCATCTATATCAGGCACCGTTTCGATATCAAAAACAAGAGTTGGAGCCAAGCGCAACCTCTCTAAATAAATTTTAGGCTTAAAATAGTCTATCTGGTATAGCTTTACTTGAAACTTTTACAGTCTCTATATTTAATCCGTAATGATCACTGCTATCTCAAGATGTTATAGGGGAGTATGAAACAAACAAAACTCAATGTGAGTTCAATAACATTATGCCTTCTATCACATTATCTATATTTTATTTATCTGAGAAGATACCAGTTGAAAGATATCGGTCGCCACGATCACATGCTATAAAAACAATTACAGAATTCTCTATATCAGAAGAAAGGTGAAGAGCTGCAGCTAAAGCTCCACCTGAGGAAACCCCTGCAAATATCCCTTCTTCTCTAGCTAAACGTCGGGTAGATTCCTCCGCCTCATCCTGAGAGACAAGCATTATTTTATCTATCTGATTCGCATCATAAATCTTCGGCAAATACGCTTCTGGCCATTTCCTAATCCCAGGAATTTGGGCACCTTCTATAGGTTGCACTCCAATAATCTGGATTGACTGATTCATTTCCCTAAAATATTTGGAGCAACCCATAATTGTACCTGTCGTTCCCATGCTGCTTACAAAATGAGTAATTTTACCCCTAGTATCATTCCAGATTTCTGGTGCTGTACTTTCGTAATGCGCTAATGGATTATCAGAATTAGAGAATTGATTAAGAATAATTCCACGCCCTGATTTGCTCATATGTTCTGCTATATCTCTAGCTTCCTCCATTCCACCCTCTTTGGAGTTCAGCACAATCTCTGCACCATACGCGCTCATGGACTGGCGTCGTTCCACACTAAGATGCTCTGGCATTACTAATATCATTCGATAGCCGAGCATTGCAGAGACCATCGCTAAAGCTATACCAGTATTTCCACTAGTCGCCTCAATGAGCGTGTCCCCTGGTTTAATTTCTCCACGCTTCTGCGCATTTAAAATCATTGACAAGGCTGGTCGATCTTTTACAGAACCAGCAGGGTTGTTCCCTTCCAGTTTAGCCAACAAAATATTACTAGTCTTACCAGGCAAGCGTTGGAGCCTTACCAGAGGTGTATTGCCGACAAAATTTTCGATGGTTTTGAGCATTATTTTTTACTTATAAATAAAATCTATTCGTCTTCCTGAACTATTAAACGTTTTTCTGGGAACCAAACACTGAAAGAACTACCCTTCCCTGGTTCACTAATAATTTCCAAATGAGCCTGGTGGCGGCTAAGTATATGTTTAACAATTGCCAGCCCTAAACCGGTGCCACCAGTTCCTCGTGAACGACTAAGATCTACTCGGTAAAAACGTTCAGCCAAGCGCGGAATATGTTCCTGATCAATACCAATACCAGTATCCTGCACAACAAAAACACCTTTACCATTTTGACAGCTCCACCTCAAGTCAACTTTCCCTCCGTCAGAAGTATAGCGTATGGCGTTACTGACAAGATTACTAAACGCACTTCGTAATTCATCTGCGCTCCCCCATAACTTTACATCAGTATCAAGAGTAAGGTTAATATGATGGCGCCCTACACTTAAAGACTCCGCCTCATGATACAACTCATACAATATCTCAGTCACGTTAATATTTTCTTCCCGTATCTGATTCTGTGTATTCTCAAGTCGTGACAGCGTCAATAAATCTTCTACTAGGCGCTGCATACGACCGGCCTGATCAGTCATCAGGGTAAGGGCTCGCTTACCCATCTCAGAAGAGATCCAGCTTTCTTCTGACGCGGTTTCAAAAAAACCACTTATCACTGTTAGTGGCGTACGAAGTTCATGTGAAACGTTCGCAACAAAATCTCTCCTCATCGTTTCGACTCCTTCAAGACTTGTAATATCGCGACTTATTAGTAATTTTTGCTTATTTCCATATGGCACAAATTGTAGAGAGAGAATCAGCTCCTGATGCCTCTTTTGCTTGACCACCAGAGGTTCACTATAATCATGAGTTAACAAATACTCAGCAAACTGCGGCTGCCGTACCAGGAAAGTAATTTGTTGAGCAGCATCTTTTTTAGAGTCAATGCCAAAATGATTTTCAGCAACTGGATTACACCATTCGATACGATCTGATTCATCCAAAATTGTCACGCCTTCCGGCATTGCAGAGGTAGCACGCCGAAGACGTTCAAGTGCTAGACTTAACTGTTGCTGGCTTTGACTCTGATTCCGCATAAGACGAGCTAGTCGTGCAAAAACGTCACCCCATGCGCCCGAACCATCAGGCAAAGTAGCCGACGTAGGGTCAGGAATCTGTAGCCATCTGTCCAGGGACATTAAATAATGTAGATGATAAATAACAAATAACAATAATGCCGTGCTATAGAATAATAGCGCGATGACAATATCAAGAATCAACCATAGGCTACCTGCTATAACAGTAGCCAAAATAACCATTAATAAACTTCCTGAGAAACGGTGCACGTAATTTATTCCAAAGAATAAAATTGAATTATCATTTCTATATTATCCCATACCCTATGCCCTACCAACAGACAGACGATAGCCTGCTCCTCTTACAGTTTGTACTAATCCGTCTTTACCAACCGGCTCCAGTATCTTACGTAATCTTCTTATATGTACATCAACTGTACGATCCTCAACAAAAACATGATCTCCCCACACTCCATCAAGTAATTGTGAACGTGAGTGTACTCGCTCTGTATGAGTCATTAAAAAATATAACAACCGAAACTCTGTAGGGCCTAATATCACCTCATGATCATTTACAGTCACACGATGCGTAACCGGATCAAGCCTTAATTCACTGATTTCAACAATATCATCAGCTGATTCTGGTGAACGTCGTCGTAAAACTGCCTTAATTCGGGCAACCAACTCACGGGTAGAAAATGGCTTGGTAATGTAGTCATCTGCGCCTATCTCCAACCCCGATATTTTATCGCATTCCTCTGAGCGTGCAGTAAGCATAATGATGGGAATGTTTTTAGTTCTAGGGGCTCGCCGCAGTATTTTTGCTAATTCAATTCCACTCATTCCGGGTAGCATCCAGTCAAGTAATACTAAATCAGGCAGTACATCATTCACTAATTTCATTGCCTGCTCTGCATCCCCTGCACAGAATGTTTTATGGCCTGCTTGTCGCAAACCATACGAAATCAATTCCTGAATTCCTGGTTCATCCTCTACAACTAATATAGTTGCTGCCATTTACACTTTCCTTTAATAATCTGGAAATACTATTTTAGTACTGTAATGACTTAAAAAAATAAATATTTTTATGAGAGATGTTTTTGTATCTGTTCTTGTATCGTGAATTTATACTGTCGAGCCTCGGATGGCTTGGATAAATTCTAGGTCCTATGTTTAACAGATTAGCAGCACAAAAATATTAAACACATCAAGCAGAAGCTTACTGTACTTTATTTTTTCTTACTCAACCGGCATATTAAGCACTGTTCTGAGATAATTTCCTGTAAAACTAGCCTTATGTTCTGTAACCTCCTCTGGGGGACCTTCAACAAGAATTTGACCACCAGTATTACCTCCTTCAGGACCAAGGTCAATAATCCAATCTGAAGTTTTAATTACATCAAGATTATGCTCAATTACTACTACTGTATTTCCATGGTCTCGTAATCTATGTAGCACTTTTAACAACATATCTATATCTTGGAAATGTAATCCGGTAGTAGGCTCATCAAGTATGTACAAGGTACGTCCTGTATCACGCTTCGAAAGCTCTAGCGATAATTTCACGCGCTGAGCCTCGCCTCCTGAGAGTGTTGTCGCAGACTGTCCTAGTGTAATGTAACCTAGTCCCACGTCTAATAAAGTTCTCAATTTACGAGCTAAAACTGGCACCTGAGCAAAAAACTCATACGCCTGCTCAACTGTCATTTGTAAAATCTCAATAATATTCTTGTTCTTATACTTAATTTCAAGTGTCTCTCGGTTATAACGCTTACCATGACAAACATCACACGATACATATATGTCTGGCAAAAAATGCATTTCTACTTTAATCAGGCCATCTCCCTGACAGGCCTCACAGCGACCACCTTTGACATTAAAAGAGAATCGGCCAGGACTATAACCACGCTCACGGGCCTGAGGAACGCCTGCAAATAATTCTCTGATAGGAGTAAATAAACCAGTATAAGTTGCTGGATTAGATCGTGGGGTTCGCCCAATCGGGCTCTGATCCATGTTGATAACTTTATCAAAGAAAGCTGTTCCTTCAATAGACTCATAAGGTGCAGGCTCTACATTACTACCATATAGGTGTCGTGCCATAGCATGATAAAGAGTATTATTAATAAGTGTAGATTTACCGGAGCCAGATACTCCTGTAACACAAACAAACAGTCCTATAGGCAGATTTAAATTTACATTCTTTAGATTATTGCCTGAAGCTCCTGTGATTAACAGCCAACGGTCATCCTTAGGCTTAACTCTCTTTTCAGGTAACTCAATATCCAGCTCACCTGAAATATATTTCCCAGTAAGGGAATCTTTATTTTTATGAATGGCCTCTGGGTCTCCCTGGGCAACGATAAATCCGCCGTGCTCACCTGCACCAGGACCCATGTCTACAACATAATCAGCAGAAAGTATGGCATCTCGATCATGCTCTACAACAATCACACTATTACCAAGATCACGTAAATTTTTGAGAGTGTCTAAGAGACGCTCATTGTCTCGCTGATGCAGCCCAATGGAAGGTTCATCTAATACATACATTACACCAGTCAGCCCTGACCCAATCTGGCTTGCCAATCGAATACGCTGTGACTCACCGCCTGACAGCGTATCAGCAGATCGATCTAATGAAAGGTAATCAAGTCCGACATTATTTAGAAATTGTAAGCGACTAGAAATTTCATTGATAATTCGTTCTGCAATGGAACGTTTGTGGCCGGTAAGCTCTATTTGATCAAAATAATCCCTCGCTTGTTTGAGTGGTAATCTACTAATTTCATAAATGGCCTTCCCTCCAACCTTAACATTACGAGCTTCACGGCAAAGACGAGTGCCTTCACATTCGGGACAGGTCTGGGAATTTAAATATTTTGCCAGCTCTTCACGAACCGCTAATGAATCTGTCTCTTTATATCGACGCTCCAGACTAGGGACAACACCTTCAAAAGAATGCTCTTTCTTAGTCTTAGAACCGTTTCCATTTAAATAAAAAAATAAGATCTTCTCTTTTCCTGATCCTTTCAGGATAATATTTTGAATATTAGGAGAAAGTTCCTCAAACGGCGTTTCGAGATCAAAGCTATAGTGCTTCGAGAGTCCCTCTAATATCTGAAAATAGAATTGATTGCGCCGGTCCCAACCCTTAATTGCACCAGATGCTAACGATAAATGAGGGAAGGCAACAACACGCTTAGGGTCAATAAAAGTCATTTGCCCAAGGCCATCACATTCTTTACATGCTCCCATCGGATTATTAAAGGAGAATAATCTTGGCTCTAGTTCTGGCAGAGAATAACTACACATGGGGCAACTAAATTTGGCAGAAAAGAGATGCTCCTGACCAGAATCCATCTCTACAGCTAATGCCCTGCCATCAGCATGGCGTAGCGCCGTCTCAAATGACTCTGCAAGACGTTGCTTGCAATCTAATGAAACTTTTAGCCTATCCACTACTATTTCTACAGTGTGCTTCTTAGTTTTCTGTAATTTTGGCAAATCGTCAATTTCATAAATCTTTCCGTCAATCCTTAGACGTACGAAGCCTTGTGCACTTAACTCATCAAACAAATCTGTTTGTTCCCCTTTGCGCCCTACTACAAGGGGAGAAAGAATCATTAGCTTCGTATCTTGTGGAAGCTGCAATACATGATCCACCATTTGCGAAACGCTTTGAGCTACCAAGGTGGTCTGGTGATCTGGGCACTGTGGATCACCAATACGAGCAAATAATAAACGCATATAATCATGAATTTCAGTTACAGTCCCAACTGTAGAGCGGGGATTATGCGAGGTTGTTTTCTGTTCTATGGCTATGGCAGGAGAAAGCCCTTCGATCAGATCTACATCTGGCTTCTCCATTAGCTTAAGAAATTGCCTAGCATAGGCTGAGAGAGATTCTACATAGCGCCGCTGACCTTCTGCATAAAGCGTATCAAATGCAAGTGAAGATTTACCTGATCCTGATAACCCAGTAACCACGATTAATTTATTACGTGGCAAATCAATACTGATGTTTTTCAGGTTGTGAGTACGTGAACCACGAATTTTGATAAGTTCCATCGGCTACCTAAGCGCTGAGCAACCTGCTAATATACCCAACTTTCCTGTAATGTCCTAATCTGATTAATGACTTCCTCTCCATCTTCTGAAAAAATGTCTCCAGTTGAGATCCGAGCTACTGCCGGTTTAGCGGCAGTCTATGGATTACGTATGTTTGGAATGTTCATTATTCTCCCAGTGTTTGCGTTTTATGCAGAAAGCCTACCCGGAGAGAACAATTACACACTAATCGGTATTGCACTTGGCGCTTACGGACTTACTCAGGCAATATTTCAAATCCCTTTTGGTTGGCTATCCGATCGTATCGGGCGTAAACCAGTTATCTATTTTGGTTTAATTCTATTTGCCTTGGGAAGCTTTATAGCCGCTTCTTCTGAAGATATCTACTGGGTAATCTTTGGCCGTATTGTGCAAGGTTCTGGTGCAATCTCGGCAGCAATAATGGCACTAGCTGCCGACCTTACCCGTGAAGAGCACCGTACCAAAGCTATGGCCTCAATTGGAATGACCATTGGCACTGTATTTGCTCTCTCGCTCATCATTGCACCCGCACTAAATCGCCTGATAGGAGTACCAGGGATTTTTATTATGACAGGAATACTTGCATTACTAGCTATCTTAGTAGTCTACAAGATTATTCCTAATCCGCAGCTTTGCCGCTTCCATTCAGATACTGAGGCAGCTCCCGCACGTTTCATCAATGTATTACAAGACCCTGAATTATTACGCCTAAATTATGGTGTATTTACGCTACATGCCACACTTATGGCACTTTGGCTTGTAGTTCCGATTTCACTACGAAAAGCTGGATTAGAAGTAGATGATCATTGGCAAATATATTTACCGGTATTGGTCATCTCCATGTTACTCATTATTCCGGCAATCATCTATTCCGAAAAGAAAGTTAAGCTTAAACCAGTATTTTCGATAGCAGTATTTCTGTTATTAGTAAGCCAGGGTCTATTAACGCTCACTCTTGACTCTATACCAGGCATGGCAATCGCGCTGCTGGTATTTTTTGCTGCATTTAACCTTCTTGAAGCCAGTCTGCCATCTCTTATTTCAAAAATTTCTCCGGTAGGTGCTAAAGGAACAGCCATTGGCGTATATAGCAGCATCCAGTTCTTAGGAGCATTTACTGGGGCAACTGCGGGAGGCTTTTTATATGAGCATCATGGCAGCCCAGCATTATTTGCATTTTGTGGCACACTACTGGCATTATGGTTAGTGCTTGCTATTACTATGAAAGCTCCTGCAGCTGTACGTACAAAGATGTACCATGTACAGGAAATGGAAACAGGTAAAGCAAATGAATTATCACGTGAGCTGGCATCTCTGAACGGTGTTCATGAAGCCTTAGTACTGGCTAGCGAGGGAGTCGCTTATCTAAAGGTAGACATGAAGGGTTTTGATGAAGAAAGAGCTTTTCAAATACTAGAGGGGGAAGAATAAATGGCATCAGTAAACAAGGTCATACTCATTGGAAATCTTGGCAAAGACCCAGATATTCGTTACATGCCTGGTGGTGATGCAGTCGCCAACATCACATTGGCAACTTCTGAAACCTGGAAAGATAAAACAGGTGCAAGACAAGAGAAAACTGAATGGCACCGTGTAACTTTTTATAGAAAACTTGCCGAGATTGTAGGTGAATACCTAAAGAAGGGTAACTCCGTCTATGTTGAGGGTAGACTGGAGACTCGTAAATGGACAGATAAAACAGGTGCGGACCGGTACACAACTGAAATCATTGCAAATGAAATGAGAATGCTGGGCAGTAAATCTGGGGGCAGTAGCTCTGAGGGAGAAAATAAGAATAATAAAACTACACCTCCAAAAGATAGCGCCACAAGTAATAATAACACCGCGAGTACTACTAATAGTGGGTTTGGAGATATGGATGACGATATACCATTTTAAAAATAATTGTTGATATGGTTTTAATTAGCACCTTTAAAGCCCGCCTCTCTATTTAGAACTCGGATTTTTTATTTTATAGATTCCTAAAATGGCGTCTGTGCTAGGTCCCATTTCTAGCTAACTCTCCTAAGCACCGTAATAGGCGGACTTGTTAATGCACTACGTGTCCCTAGCATTCCAGCGGCTACTACGCCGATGACCCCAACAAATAATCCTATCAGCCATATCCATATATTAAAGGTGTAAGGCAAATTTAATGTAAACCTTCCAATAGCATAACCCAATGCACTTGCTCCCATTGAAGCAAATAGTCCGGATAAACTACCGAGTATTGAAAATTCAACTATCCAGGCGCTAATTAATTGATTCCGCTTTGCTCCCAAAGTACGGAATATTGCAGCCTCATGAATACGCTCATCTTGAGTAGAGATGACTGCCGCATACAATACTATTAGTCCAGATAAAAGTGTAAACAAGAAAACAAATTCAATTGCTTTAGTTACTTGCTCAATGACTTTTTGTACCTGTGCGATAATAGTTGCCACATCTATAACTAGAAAATTTGGAAAGGCTATAACCAATTGGCTCATCATATCCATCCGGTCTTGTGGCAAATAGAAACTAGTAATATAGCTTGTTGGATATTCCTCCAATACACCTGGTGGCGTTACTGCAAAGAAATTAACGCGGAATGAATCCCAATCTACTTTTCGTATGCTACTCACCTCAGCAGAAAAAGTACTGCCCGCAATATCGAAAGTTAACGTATCCCCTAATTTCACTCCAATTGCTTTTGCAACACCTTGCTCCAAAGACAGGACTGTTTTCCCCTTATCTATAGCCTGCCACCATTCTCCATCTATAATCTGATTATCGCTCCGTATCTCATTTGCCCACGAAAGATTAAACTCGCGTTTCAATAATCTTTGTGCCCGCGTATTTGAATAATTATCCGGCACTACTATGCTGCCATTAATAGAGGTTATCCGGCCTCGTACCATTGGATATACAGAGGGCTGCATTACATCGTTTTGTTTAAAAAATTCTTGCAACGGCTCCAGCTGATTTTCCTGAATATTTACTAAAAAATGATTAGGTGCATCTGATGGAAGGGTGGTATGCCAGTTTTGTAGTAAATCACCACGAATCAGTGTCAATGTCAGCAGGGCCATCAATCCTAGCCCAAGTGCCACAACTTGTACCACACTGCTGTTAGCACGTCTCCATATACTAGCTAGCCCATATTTCCATGTTCCTCCTGCTTTACTACGGACGCCTGAAATAGCTTTTATTAAAAGAAACCCAAGTAAACCAAAAACTACTATTGCAACAATAAATCCGATCATGACTGAAAGCCCTAGGCGCGCATCACCAGCCTTCCACAGAAATAATACTGCCAATGCACTAAACCCTAGTGCATAGCCTGTCAAGCTATGAGCATTGGAGACACCAATGTCGCGTCGTAGCACACGCAATGCGGGCACACTGCGCAAATTAAGCAAAGGAGGCAAAGCGAAGCCTAGCAATAGCACTAGACCAACTAAAATTCCTTGTATGAAAGGAAACAAACTCGGCCAAGGCAATTCAACCGTTATCATTGCAGAGAGCCAATAGACCAAAGCCTCCTGGGCAAGAAGCCCTAATAAGCACCCCATAACACTCGCAACTAGGCCAAGTATAATGAAATGATATAGGTACAGATACAATACTTCATTCTGTCTTGCGCCCAGACAACGCATAATTGCACAACTATCCAAATGGCGCATGGTGAATCGGCGAGCTGCAAGTGCTATAGCCGCCGCTGCCAACACTACGCTCGCCATAGCAGCAAGACTTAAAAATTTTTCTGACCGTTCAAGTGCCGATTTAATTTCAGGACGAGCGTCACGAATACCTAGAATCCTTTCTCCTGACGTCAAATTAGGCTGTAGCCAGCTCCGTAAAGTTCTTATCAAACCCGCATTACCACTAACCAGTAAACGATATGAAATACGACTACCTTGCTGTATTAACCCAGTTGCGGGAAGATCAATTGCATTGATCAATAGCCGTGGCCCAAGGTTTATGAAGCCGATTGAATAATCTGGCTCCAGGGTAATCTGTGAAGCCACAATTAGGTGCGCGTCCCCAACCTCAATAACATCCCCTTTTTTGAGCGCAAGACGAGCTGCAAGTTTCTCACCCACCCACACTGAACCAGGAGATGGAATTCCATTAGCGACATAATCATTTCTAAATGAAATAGCCTTACCAATGTCATCTGTAATACGTAATTCACCTCGCAATGGATAACCAGCGGTTACTGCCTTTATCCCAACCAGAATATTGTCTTCTCCTTTCACTACCATACTAGGAAACTTAAGTGAGCTAGAAGTATTTAGTCCAAGCTTTACTGCCTCTCCTGTATAACGCTGTGAAAGGGGGTGATCAGAAACAATAACAAGATCAGCACCAAGCAACTGATTTCCCTGACGAGAAAGAGCCAACTGCACCCGGTCAGTAAAGAACCCTACTGTGGTCATCCCTCCCACTGAAATTACCAGTGCAAATATCAGCACATGTAATTCACCTGCACGCAAATCACGATACAGCAAACGTAAAGAAAGTTTAAAAGAATTCATGAAACATATTTTATCGCTTAGAATTTAGTTGATATAGCCAATTAATCTTCAATTCTTCCACTAGCCAATTGAATTTGTCTTGTACAACGACTAGAAATAGATTCATCATGTGTTACCAGAATTAAAGTAGTCCCTCTCTCACGATTAAGCTCGAACATAAGGTCTACAATCTGATCTCCGGTAGATGAGTCTAAATTACCAGTAGGTTCATCAGCTAGCAGTAATTTTGGATGTGTAACATATGCTCGTGCAATAGCTACACGTTGTTGCTCCCCACCGGAAAGCTGCTTTGGATAATGATTAACACGGGCCTCTAACCCTACACGCCCAAGTAATTCAAGCGCGATCTTACGTGCATCACTTATACCTGTTAGCTCTAATGGCAACATTACATTCTCAATTGCTGTAAGCACAGACAGCAATTGAAATGATTGAAATACAAAGCCAAGCAGGTAGCCACGCAATTCAGCTCTCCCATCTTCACTCAATGAGAAAATATCTTCTCCATTAAGGTACACTTTCCCACTGGAAGGGATATCAAGTCCTGCCAGCAAACCCAACAGTGTAGATTTCCCTGACCCAGAAGCCCCTACAATTGATACAGCTTCACCAATACTCACTTCCAAATTAATATCCTGCAGAATAGTAAGTTGAGTATCACTACTTTTTACATGTTTAGTCAGAGAAATTGCTTGTACAATAGGATTTATAATTAAACTATTTGCCATGAAAACCTTTCTAATTACTTTAAGTATTTTATTATTAAGTACTTCTTCTAATATCGTTTATAGCAGTACAGATACTGCCATTTCTCCCGCTGAATCTACCACCATTATGGTATATGGAGACAGTTTGTCAGCAGGCTATGGCTTACCACAAAAGACCGGGTGGGTAAGTATGCTAGAGATGCAACTAAAAACACAACAATCAGTCTACCAAATAATCAATGCCAGTATCAGTGGTGAAACAACACTTGGGGGCTTAAATCGAATTGAGCAAGCACTTAAGCGTCACCGCCCTAACATTATTATCGTTGAACTTGGAGCAAATGACGGCTTACGTGGCCTGCCCATTAAATCTATCCACGATAATCTAGAAGCTATTGTAAAAGTATGCAAACAGAATAAAGCATCAATACTATTAGTAGGTATGCGTCTACCTCCAAATTACGGGGCAACATACACAAAAAAATTCTCAGCTATTTATCAACAAATAGCAAAACGACACGAGCTTAGGTTAGTTCCATTCATGCTAGCAGGATTTGGTGATAAGCCTGAATATTTCCAAGAAGATAAGATGCACCCTAACAAAAATGCACAAGAAAAAATTCTAAATAATGTATGGAAGGTCCTACATGAAATGATTATGCCTTATTAAGATGTATATTAATACATTGTGATATCTCTACGTTGTCATATCTAATATGGTTAGTTTCTATTTTCTTCCATTTATTAACATTACAATTTGAATAAATATATTAAATACTTATTCAAATTAAGAGAAGCAAATAAGCCGTTAAATTAACCTCTTATAATTAAATTGCACATGGCATGTTAAAAATAGCATTTTTCTCCTATAAATCTTCACAAATATGCCCTATAATTTCTTGACTAAATGACCTTTTCGCTTTAGATTGCAGCATCACTATTTACTGGGAATTTATGCACATGGAGTTTACCCATATGATATCGGGACTTATTCAATTACCTTGGTGGGGTTATATTGTCTTCACCTTGGTTGTTACTCATATCACAATTGCTAGTATCACTATATTTCTACACCGCCATCAGGCCCATCGCGCTCTAGAATTACATGCAATACCCAGCCATTTCTTTCGTTTCTGGCTGTGGCTTACTACAGGCATGGTTACCAAGGAATGGACGGCAATTCACCGCAAACATCATGCAAAATGCGAAACCATAGATGATCCTCACAGCCCTCAAATTCTTAGCATAGGAAAAGTATTAAAAGAAGGATCAGAGCTTTACCGTAAAGAAGCTAAAAATATGAAAACATTGGAGAGATACGGCGAAGGCACTCCTGACGACTGGATCGAACGTAATGTTTACACTAAACATAGTGTGAAAGGTGTTGCTTCAATGCTGATCATAAATCTTGTTCTATTCGGACCAATTGGACTAACCATATGGGCAGTTCAAATGGCTTGGTCACCTGTATTAGCTGCTGGGATTGTTAATGGTGTTGGGCATTATTGGGGTTACCGTAACTTCCAACCGGAAGATGCGAGCCGCAATATAGTCCCATGGGGTATTCTTATTGGTGGCGAAGAATTACATAATAATCATCATGCATACGCAACTTCTGCACGCCTCTCTAATAAATGGTATGAATTCGATATTGGCTGGATGTATATATGTATCCTGAAAGCATTAGGACTAGCGAAAGTTAAAAAAATGGCACCTAAATTACGCCTTGATAAGACAAAGAGTAAGTGTGATTCTGATACGCTACAAGCAGTTATTTTGCATCGTTATGAAGTATTAGCAAAATATGCTCATTCCCTAAAGAAAACTTTTGCCAAGGAAATAGATCATTTGCAAAAAGAAGCCACATACCATGGTGTGGACAACATTACCCTTAAACGTTGGGTCTTAGCTGACTCTAAAACACTACAGGAACACGAGCGTACTAAGCTTAATTTAGTGCTAAGTGAAATTAAAACGCTAGATAAAGTCTATACTATGCGTGAAGAACTTGTATCAGTTTGGGAGCGTTCCGCAGCAACTAAGGATGAGTTAGTAAAACAGTTGGAAGACTGGTGTCACCGTGCGGAAGAAAGCGGCATCGAAGTACTAGCAAAGTTCTCCCGCAGGCTACGCTGCTACGCATAATAAAAGCTAACAGTAAACATTTTACAATAATTTGCACCAAAAAAAACCGATAAAAAATCGGGTTTTTTATTTCTATTTAAAACAATACTACTTTAATTTTGTTTCCTTATACTTCACATGCTTACGTACTACAGGATCAAATTTTGAAATCTCTAATTTTTCTGCAGTAGTCCTTTTATTCTTAGTAGTAGTATAAAAGTGTCCCGTTCCAGCAGAAGACTCAAGTTTTATTTTTTCACGCATGATGTAATTCCTAAATTTTTAAGTACTAAAACTTAATACACTACCCTATATACTATTCCCACCAGCACGCATTTTTGCCAGAACTGCATCGATTCCATTTTTATCTATAGTTCGTAATGCAGCATTGGATAGGCGCAAATTAATCCAACGTTTTTCACTCTCAATCCAAAATTTACGATGCTGTAAATTTGGAAGAAAACGACGTCTCGTTCTATTGTTAGCATGGGAAACATGGTTGCCTGACATAGGCTTCTTGCCAGTGACTTCACATATTCTTGACATAACAACATACTCCGGAATTCTTAAAAGGACGCATTATATACTGATTTCTTGCAAAAGTTGGTATTATTATCTAAAGAGTCATCAAATAAATACATAACTAAAATTAATACGCAGCATGACTCTTCGACCACAGAGCCAGTATTTAAATTAAAAATATTTTCAAATCAAAATGTTATACTCCTTTTTAAGAAAAAGTTCATTTTTAGGTTAAAATTCTGTTCCCTAGGAAGGTATCTTACAAAAACAGCTATGACCACATCATCCTCACTCCACACTAAGCGTCTGCTTCTAGGAATCACTGGTGGAATTGCCGCGTACAAAGCAGCAGAAGTTGCACGTCTTCTTGTGAAGAAAGATATTGATGTGCAGACAGTAATGACAGAATCAGCTTGTAAATTTATTGGGCCAGCTACATTACAAGCGCTAACCGGTAATACGGTATTCACAGATTTATGGGATAGCCGTATTAATAATAATATGGCGCACATAAACATCTCTCGTGATGCAAGCGCCATCCTAATTTCTCCCGCGAGTGCAAATTTTATAGCTAAACTTGCAAACGGTTTTGCGGATGATCTTTTATCAACATTATGTTTAGCTCGTAATTGCCCTTTATTTATTGCCCCTGCAATGAATCGTCAGATGTGGGAGCACCCTGCTACACAACGTAACTTAGTAACTTTACAACGTGATGGAGTGTTAATTATTGGCCCAGCTAGTGGTGCCCAAGCATGCGGAGAGGCAGGCATGGGCCGCATGCTTGAAGCTCAAAAGCTGGTTGAAGAAATGTTAATTTTTTTTCAACCAAAATTGCTACAAGATAAGCATATTCTTATAACAGCCGGACCAACATACGAAGCTATTGACGCAGTCCGTGGCATCACTAATTTAAGTTCGGGCAAGATGGGTTATGCAGTTGCTAATGCGGCACTAGAAGCAGGAGCAAAAGTTACACTAATTTCTGGTCCAACATTCCTTGAGGCTCCTTCTGGAGCTACTCTAATTAACGTAACAAGCGCACAAGAAATGTTCTCAGCAGTAAAAAAAGGGCTTTCTGGTACAGATATCTTTATAAGTGTTGCAGCAGTTGCAGACTTCCTTCCTGCTAACAATAGCAACCAGAAGATTAAAAGAACTAGTAGCAACATATCATTACTACTTGCACCTAATCCTGATATTCTAGAATTTGTAGCGAAGACACCTAAGCCACCTTTTTGTGTAGGCTTTGCAGCAGAAACAGAGAATCTAGAAAAGAATGCAGAAGCCAAGAGGCGTAGGAAGAAAATACCTCTTCTTGCCGCTAATCTTGTCCCAAATGCTATTAATTCTGATAAAAGTGAACTAATTTTATTTGATGACAATGGTAAGCATCTTCTACCTGAGGCACCAAAAATAGAACAGGCAAGGCACCTAATTAAACATGTTTCACTACTATATGAGAAATGGAATAAATAATTTTATGGAAAAAATTGAAATAAAGATTATTGATAAACGTTTGCGTGAACAACAACCATCCTATGCAACTTCTGGTTCTGCTGGACTAGACTTACGAGCTTGTATCGGAGATTCATTAACTGTAGAGCCAGGAGAGGTTAGTCTTATTCCAACTGGAATCGCCATCCATCTTGCAGATCCAAGTCTTGCTGCCATGATTTTACCGCGTTCTGGCCTTGGTCATAAACATGGAATTGTACTTGGAAACTTAGTAGGTCTTATCGACTCAGATTATCAAGGACAAATAATGGTATCCTGCTGGAATCGGAGTAAGGTATCTTTCAAAATCAATCCATTAGAGAGAATTGCGCAACTTGTAGTGGTACCGGTTGTACGAGTCAATTTTAATGTAGTAACTGAGTTTAAGGAAAGTAACCGGGGTGAAAAGGGATTTGGTAGTACCGGTACACAATAAAGTAGCGCTATGTACCTACTTACGGCAAGTATCCTACTTACGCTTCTATCGTCATCAGCTAGCGCAGAGATACCACTTATCCATTTAAAAGTTTCTGGCTACACTCTTTCTGCTGAAGTTGCTTACAAAAAGGAATCTCGCATTAGGGGATTGGCGTATCGAAATTTTATGAAAAAAAATAGTGGCATGTTATTTATATTTCCTGAGGCCTCTATTCATAGTATGTGGATGGTTAATACCTATATCCCATTAAGTGTCGCGTTTCTTGATAAGAATGGAATGATACTTAATATTATTGATATGTCACCACATACAAGAACAAGAAATTCTGCAGCTAGTAAAGCTAAGTATGCTCTTGAAATGAACCTCGGCTGGTTCAGTTCAAGAAGTATTAAAGCAGGAGAGAAAATAACAGGCCTAGAAAAGGCCCCTAATGCAGAATAACTAACGTTTTCTTCTATTCTAGATAGGTTGGAATTACATTCCAGGGAGCATTCCCTTGAGTCCTCGCATCATTTTTGCCATCCCACCTTTATTCATTTTCTTCATCATTTTCTGAGTCTGCTCGAATTGAGCTAATAAACGATTCACTTCCTGCACTGAAACACCTGCCCCAGAAGCAATGCGACGCTTACGAGAAGCTTTAAGAATTTCTGGTTTAGATCGCTCTCTAAGTGTCATTGAGTTAATAATACCCTCTGTACGTCCTATTACCTTATCGTCCATTTGGATATTTTTAACAGCATCTCCTAATTGTGCAGGCAGCTTGTCTGCTAATGCACCCATACCTCCCATACTTCTCATTTGCTGGAACTGCATCTTGAAATCATCTAGGTCAAATTTTTTCCCTGATTTTATTTTTTTGGCTAATTTCTCTGCTTCATTCTGGTCTATACCACGTTTAGCTTCTTCAATAAGCCCCAGAACATCTCCCATACCAAGTATACGTGATGCCATACGATCGGGATGAAAAGCTTCAAGTCCTGTCATCTTCTCAGCCACACCAGCAAATTTAATTGGCTTTCCTGTGACATGGCGCACTGATAATGCCGCACCTCCACGAGAGTCACCATCTAACTTGGTAAGAATAACCCCTGTAAGAGGCAAGACATCTGCAAATGTCTTGGCAATATTCACAGCATCCTGACCTTGCATTGCATCTACCACAAACAAAGTCTCGATTGGTTTAAGAAGCACCTCTAATTCTCTAATTTCAGCCATCATAGGCTCATCTATAGCTAGCCTACCAGCAGTATCCATAATCATCACATCATGATGATGTCTACGAGCATGCTCTAATGAAGCAGTAGCAATTTCTCTTGGTTGTTGTCCTGCTTGAATTGGAAAAAAATCCGCATTAACTTGATTAGCTAACAACTCCAACTGATCGGCTGCAGCTGGGCGGTATATATCACAGGAAACAAGTAACACTTTTTTCTTTTTTTGCTCTATCAACCATTTTGCTAATTTAGCGCTACTAGTTGTTTTACCAGCACCTTGTAATCCCGCCATGAGGATAACCGCAGGAGGTACGGTAGAAAGATTAATTTCAGAGCTTTCCTTTCCCATTATAGAAATAAGCTCCTGATGCACTACGCCAATCAGAGCCTGTCCAGGAGAAAGGCTACCTATTACTTCTTGACCAATAGCTTTTTCTTTAACATTTGATATGAAATCCTTGACTACAGGAAGTGCAACATCAGCCTCCAGCAATGCCATCCGTACTTCTCGTAATACAATCTGTATATTTTCCTCAGTTAGTCTCGCTTCACCTCGTATAGATTTTATGACTCCAGAAAGCCGACTAGTAAGATTGTTAAGCATGTAAAATTCCTCTCATGAAAAATTGGTGTAGACTATCGGATCATTCTTGTTTAGCCTATTAAATTAATGTCTGTTATTTTAGCTTATCTCATTGCCTTCCTGCTCTATGGATTAATCGGATGGCATTTCTGGCGCACCAAGTGGAATAACCCAGGTCAATCCACGGATGACGGCACCGTAACTGTGGGCCGAGAAAACTATGTAATTCTCATACCACTTATACTACACGGTTATATACTATATCAGTCCATATTTTCTGGTGCAGGATTGAGCTTTGGTATTGGTAATGCGGTCTCTTCTATTGTGTGGCTGACCGCTCTAATTTATTGGCTTTCTGGCTTTTTCTTCTATCGACTTGAAGTTATGCAAACACTAGTTGCTCCAGTAGCAGCAGTGGCAGTACTGTTACCACTTATATTTCCATCACCACAACCCTTAACCTATATTGATCTTCCCGCATTCAAAGCACACATTCTAGTTGCTATGCTGGCCTACAGTCTACTAACTATTGCTGCTTTACACGCCTTACTTATGGCAGTTGTAGAAAGACGTTTACATCACCCTACTATGCCATCAGTATTAACAAATCTACCGCCCCTTCTGGTTATGGAAAAATTACTGTTCCGTATTATTTGGGCGGGCTTCATACTATTAACATTAACTCTTATCAGTGGTGTAGTTTTTTCTGAAGAAGTTTTTGGGCAACCAGTAAAATTTACTCATAAAACTGTATTTGGCTTTATTTCTTGGAGTGTATTCGCCGCTCTGTTAACAGGGCGGCAATTATATGGTTGGCGGGGACGTATTGCTATCCGTTGGACCCTTATAGGATTTGTTAGCTTGTTACTAGCCTATATTGGCAGCAAATTTGTCTTGGAAGTAATCCTGCAGCGCTAACTAAAACAAAATACCACAGCAAATTGAGATGATACTTGTAATAAGCCCAGAAATCTCTACCCTTGAGTCCTTGACAAAACTTCTCACCCCTTCGATACTAAATTCTTCTCTATTAAGATAAGAAGACTTTTTGGAAGATTTACCGTTATATGTGCTACTAATTGCAGTAGCAATTTTATTGATTCTATCCGCGTTTTTCTCTCTTTCCGAAACTAGCATGATGGCGATCAATCGATACCGATTGAAGTTTCTTGCTAAGCAAGGACATCGTGGGGCTAGGTTGACTGCCAAATTGTTAGCAGATACTGATCGGTTGCTAGGGGTAATTCTTCTTGGTAACAATTTGTTAAATGCAGCAGCTGCGACGCTAGTTGCTCTAATTATCTCTAATTTATTTGGTAACAATGATCTTGCCATTCTCCTCGGAACGATATGCGTAACATTTGCTATCCTAGTATTTAGTGAAATTACACCAAAAGTAATTGCTGCTACCTATCCTGAGCGTATTGCATTAATTTCAAGCTACGTATTAACACCATTATTAAAGATTTTTTATCCAGTAGTATGGTTTGTTAATCTTTTTGTACAGGCAATACTTTTTATCCTTCGCATAAAATCCAAAGAAAACAAATTAGTACATAAACTTAGCCTGGAAGAACTTAAAATTCTTGTTCTGGAAGAAGGGCATTTTATTAGGAAAAAACACCAGAGCGTATTACTAAATCTGTTTGATTTAGAATCAACTACTGTAGATGACATAATGGTCCCCCGCAGACAGATCGAAGCAATAAATTTAGATGCCGGAGATAAAATAATAAAAAATCAATTGCTTACCTGCCATCACACACGCATACCCTTATATCGAGGAACTTTGGATGATGTAACTGGAATAATTTCGGCTCGAAAAGTCTTAAACCAGATGAGTAGTGGTGAAATTACTGCATTATCACTTGGGAAAATTATACGTGAGCCATATTTTATTCCTTCTGGTACCCCCTTATTCTCACAATTACAACTATTCCAAGAAAATCATGAACGAGTCGGATTAGTAGTAGACGAATATGGGGAGTGGATGGGGCTTGTAACTCTGGAAGATATTATCGAAGAGATTATCGGTGATTTTACTACTAATTCTCCAGTACAGTCAGGTGCTTATATAAGGCAAAAAGATGGCAGTGTAATAGTTGAAGGAAGCAGCCTATTACGGGATCTTAATAGAAAATTAGGATTAGAATTCCCATTGAATGGCCCAAAAACTCTGAATGGTCTGATTTTAGATCATTTTCAGGATATCCCAGAGGCCGGTACAAGCCTAAAAATTTCCGGATATCCAATGGAAATTATCCAAACTCATAATCGTGTGGTCAAAGTAGTACAAATTTATTCTGTTTCAGTAATCCCAGAGTAGTTAATAAAACCATTTAATTTATAGATAAAACCAGATTCCTAAATGAGTCTCGCGATAAGATAAAAGTCTAAATAAATTAAGAGGGTATATTGTATTCTTCTGAATTCTTGTTGCGCTACCGAAACTCAGGGTTTCCATGTCACTAATTACACTACTGCAGACCAGCACGGTATTTTTTATTTTATTGTGTACTATTATTGGTTTAGTGGCAGGTAGTTTCTTAAATGTAATTATCTTTCGGCTTCCTAAGATGATGGAAAGAGAGTGGAATCAACAATGCTCCGAGCTACGCGGTGAAACTATAAAATCTTTACCAGCTTTAAGCTTAACAAGGCCTCGATCTGAGTGCTCGCATTGCGAGCATAAAATAACTGTATTGGAAAGTATCCCTATCGTAAGCTATTTGGCCTTAAGAGGACGCTGTTCACAATGCAAAAACCCCATTCCTCGACGCTACCCTATTGTGGAAGCACTAACAGGGATGATTAGTGGTTTCATTGCTTGGTATTTTGGATATGGATTTATTACAGTTGCCGCATTTATTTTTGCCTGGTCAATGGTTGCCTTAGCATTTATTGACCTCAACACTCAATTACTTCCCGATGAGATAACGTTTCCATTACTATGGATTGGATTATTAATCAATTTAGGCAATGGCTTTACAGATATCAGTTCCGCGGTCATCGGCGCAGCATCAGGGTATCTTTCTCTATGGTTAATTTATTGGTGCTTTAGAATTACTACCGGCAAAGAGGGAATAGGTTATGGTGATTTCAAATTACTTGCTGTAATTGGTGCTTGGTTCGGATGGAAAATGCTTCCACTAGTAATTTTACTTTCCTCCTTGGCGGGTGCTGTAATCGGAATCGGACTAATTATTATAGCCAAACATAAACGTGATACCCCTATCCCATTCGGACCATATTTAGTTGGTGGTGGTCTTATCGCATTATTTTGGGGAGACCAACTTAACCGTACATACCTTAATTTACTTTAGCATATGTCTCTAATAATCGGATTAACTGGAGGAATAGGCAGCGGAAAAACTAGTGCCACAAAATTTTTTGCTGCCGAAGGAATAGCTATTATTGATGCAGATACAATCGCTCATAAGCTCACAGGAGCGCAAGGAGATGCTATTCCGAATATAAAAAAATATTTTGGTGTTGATTTTATTACCAAAAATGGGGAATTAGATAGAAAAAAAATGAAAAGCAGGATATTTTCCGACATTAATTCTAGGAAAAAACTTGAAAAAATTCTACATCCACTTATCCAAGCTGAAATAATGCATCGAATTGAGACCGCTTTTTCTCCCTACATAATAGTTGTAGCGCCCTTACTTCTTGAAACTGGTGATTACTGTGAAACAGTCACACGTATACTTGTAGTTGATTGTAACGAAGAAAGCCAAATTTCTCGTACCGTTTCTCGTGATGGGCTAAGCAAAGAAGATGTGCGTACCATAATGGCAACACAAAAACCACGTCAGGAACGCCTTAATCAAGCTGATGATATCATTGTTAATGACACAGACATATCTAGTCTTCAAGAAAAAGTAAAATTACAACACAATATATATCTTAGTTTATTACAAAAAAAATCAATATATTAAGTACAATAATGTTCAATATTAGGTACTCCTTCTATGCATAGATCTATACCGATGATATCGACAATAAGAATTTATTATTATTTATAATAATAATAAAAGATATTATGAGTTAATTTTTAATTGTAAATTTATTTACTAACGGGCAAAATTGTCATATTAATTTTTGTTATTTGGATCATTTCACTGTGAATTGCTACGAACATCCCTTAAATGAGCACATCCGAACCATGCTGCGGCTTGAAGACTTATTTAAAAAAGTTGAATTCTTTTCGGATAAGGAGGATTCCGCTGAGCATCACTCTGCAATTGTTACTTTATTTGAAATTCTTGATGTTACAAGTCGTGCTGATATTAAATCAGAATTACTACAGGAATTAGAGAGACAAAGAAAATCTTTAGAATTATTGCGTAAAAGTCCAGAGGTTTCTGAAGAGGCTCTTAATCAGGTATTAAATGACATTAAGGTTGCCTCTCAAGGCATGCTGAATATGGCTGGAAAGGTGGGTGAGCACTTACGTGAGAATGAGTGGCTGATGGGCATCAAGCAACGTGTAGGAATCTCAGGTGGCGCATGCGAATTTGATTTGCCCTCCTACCACTATTGGTTACATTTAGACCCCGTGCTATGTCGCGAAAATCTTAATGAATGGATCACACCCCTGCTACCCATTCGTGATAGTTTCAGAATTGTCCTCCGTCTCTTACGGAATAATGGAAAATCTTTTCAATACACGACTAACCGTGGGAAATTTCAACAAGAAGGGCAGGGATGTGCTGCTCATATGCTACGTATAAAAATAGACAAAGAATTACCATGTGTCCCCGAGATTAGCGCGAATAAATATGCCCTTACTATCCGCTTTGTCACTGCAGGATCAGGACAAAAAACTAAGGCATATGAGAAGGAAGTGGAGTTCGAATTATCCTTTTGCACATTGTAATCAATAGACCCCTCTCCCAGAACAAACAAGTTATTATTTGAACCAAATTTATTAGCACAGTCATCCTCTAATCATTGCAATACCATGAGCACCATACTCCCAGGATGTGGTCAGATCTTCTAACTTCATACCTCCAAGAGCGTAAACCGGAAGTGGAAAGTCACGTATGATTTGGGCAAATTTCCTCCAGCCCATCGGAGTCGCTCTTGGGTGACTTAATGTTGGCAACACCGGTCCCAATACTACAAAATCTATACCTAACCGTTCCGCTTGAAAAAGTTCCTCGATGTTGTGACATGATGCTCCGCACAGATTAGCCTCCGGACGGGTGGTAGCCGCCATTAATTGTGCTGAAGAAAGATGCACACCGTCCACCCCGATCTCCCTAGATAACTCTATATCTCCATTTATCAAAACTTTTACACCATAACAATGAGCAAGCTCAACCACTTTATGTGCAAATAAGCACAAGTCATCTTTTATCATTTTCGGCTCCCGTATCTGCACTAATTTTGTGCCCTGCTGAAATGAATTTTTCAATTTAATTAATGTGTTTTCTACACCTAGGTCATCTGCATTAGTAATTTGGTAGACTGGAGATAAGCTAAGTGCTCGTATTACGGGTACGTTAGTAGGTAACATAGGTGCAACTTTAATATCATCTGCAAACTGCCAGCTTAATTCTTGATTCTCCTTTGCATATGGCTCCCCATACCATTTTTCTATTCTATAAAAGAAAAGCTGAACAGTAGCATGGGAATACGTATAAACGAGAGTTATCCACGGATAGGAAAGCTCTATTTGTATGCCAAGTTCTTCCATCAACTCACGATTAAGGGCTTGCGGACGTGACTCGCCAGGCTCTATCTTTCCACCTGGAAACTCCCAATAACCTTCACAAGGCTTACTTTCAGGTCTAAGAGCCAGAAGAAAACTTCCATCAGACTTAATCATTACTGCAACGACTACTTCAATAACAGGGATAGACATACTTTACATAAATATTAACTTGGTTTATTGATAAAAATACATTCTGCTAATTACTATTCATGTTCCAGAAATTAACTTCGATAATCCGAATTGATTTTTACATAATCGTAAGAAAAGTCACAGGTCCATACAGTAGTAGAACTTTTCCCTCGATTGAGTACAACACGCACAGTAATTTCAGGCTGACCCATTACTCTGGCACCTTCTTCCTCACTATAATCTCTTGCTCGGCCACCATTCTCGAATACCAGCACATTATCAAGGTAGAGTTGTAAGATATCTACATCAAGATCCTCTGCTCCAGCAAAACCAATAGCAGCAATTATTCTCCCCAGGTTTGGGTCAGATGCAAAAAATGCAGTTTTAACTAAAGGAGAATGCGCAATAGCATATGCAATCTTGGCACATTCATCTGAGTCTCTTCCACTCTCAATTTTCACCGTTATAAATTTTGTTGCCCCTTCACCATCTTTTACAATTGCCTTTGCAAGATATATCGCCATTTCTGTTACCGCATCTTGTAGTTCTTTGTATTCTAGGCTCTCTTGATCAAAAATTTCTAAATTACCAGCGCAGCCTGTGGCAATTAAAATAAAAGAATCATTAGTTGAAGTATCGCCATCCACAGTAATTCGATTAAATGAGTTCTCTGCTACATTGTGTATCATCTTATTTAACAATGGCTGGCTTACTGCTGCATCGGTAGCCAAGTAGCTCAACATAGTTGCCATATTGGGGCGGATCATACCTGAGCCTTTGGCAACACCAGTAATAGTGATCATTGAGCCACCAAGTAAAATTTTCTTAGTTATTGCTTTGGGTACGGTATCTGTGGTCAAGATTGCCTGTGCTGCAGAATGCCAATTGTCTGGCTTAAGATTAGCTACTAATCTTGGTAAATTTGAAATAATTTTTTCTACCGGCAATTGCTCCATAATTACTCCAGTAGAAAATGGCAATATCTGGCTTGCATCACAATTTAACAACTGAGCTAGCTCTGCACAAATAGAGCGTGTGTGTATAATTCCTTGTTCACCGGTTCCCGCATTAGCGCTTCCAGTATTTATAATTAGAGCACGAATAGAAGATCCGGATTCTTTTCTTAATATATGTTCCTTAGCCACTATTACAGGCGCGGCACAAAATTTATTTTGTGTAAATACACCTGCGATTTTTGTACCCTCATCTAATACAATTAGCAGTAAATCTTTACGACTAATCTGCTTTATTCCTGCCTCAACAACACCAAGAGATACCCCTGCTATTGGTGATAGTGGCCCAAGTAAATCAAATGAAGAATTCTCTGACATAGTGATCAAACCTAAATATTTTGCTGTTAGTTACTCTATCGTAACTCATCTTTTATAATTTACCCATATCTACTAGATTCTTTACAAGAGATAGTTTTATAATCTTCAAATTGTTGGTAATCGCCTATTGAGAGAAAAGAGCATGAACTTTGATAAAGAACTTGATGTGCGCGGCCTCAATTGTCCTCTTCCAATTTTGCGTTCAAAAAAATATCTGGCTGATATGACTTCTGGGCAAGTCCTTAAGATAGTAGCTACTGATCCTGGGTCAGCTATTGATTTACAAGTTTTCTCTGATCAGACTGGAAATATTCTACTCTCTTCTTCAGAAACTAATAAAGAATTCACGTTCTATATGAAGAAAAAATAAAATAATGTATGGAAACAGTTTTGTTGTTTTGGAATAAACTAGAAATATAGAATTAAGATTTAATAGAAGTTAAGCTAGGAATAACAAATAGAACATTAATACTCCATTCAGTAATTACAGACATTAACTATTCTGACGATAGTTATCCAGTACTGATCCCTATATTAGCAACTTCCTGTGCTGACTGAATAAAACTGGGATTCTCATGTAATTTAGCTACTGAGTCAGGATTAGGATATCCGCGCATACGGTTCAAGCGAGCAAGACTAGCTGCCGAGATTTTCCATTTCAATTCTGCTAATAATTTATCTGCTGCACGAGAATCATTACATACCAACACCATATCGCAGCCTGCATTGAACGCAATTTCAGCGCGTTTTACTATATTTCCAGCAACTACAGCACCCTCCATGCTCAGGTCATCACTAAAAATACAGCCATCAAATTCAAGCTCACTACGTAGAATTTTTTGTAACCATATTGTTGAGAATCCAGCGGGCTGTGAATCAATTTTAGGATATATAACATGAGCTGGCATAATGCCAGCAAGACCATGTTTAATCATTTCTCGAAACGGAACCAGGTCATCCATTTTGATATCCGCATAACTACGCTCATCTACTGGCATTTCAATATGAGAGTCTTCTTGTATGTAGCCATGACCAGGGAAATGCTTCCCAATTGCTTCCATACCGCCTAATTTTAGGCCTTTCATCAAACTATGAGCCAACTCCCCTATAGCCTGCGGTTTGCGATGGAATGCACGATTTCCTATTACGCAGCTCTGCTGATAATCTATGTCAAGTACAGGTGTAAAGCTTAGATCTACACCACAAGCACGTAATTCTGCTGCTAGTACGTGGCCTGTTAGTTGTGCCAAACGATGCGCCCTAATAGGGTGTTCATCCCAAATTTCTCCTAGCTCGCGCATAGCAGGAAGTCGTGTAAAGTCATCTTTAAAACGCTGAACCCTTCCGCCTTCATGGTCTACCGCAACCAGTAAAGAAGGAGTTCTTAGAGCATGGATTTCAGTAGTTAGATCTATTAACTGCTGGAGTGAAGAGTAATTACGTGCGAATAAGATTACACCACCAGTCATAGGGTGTAGGAGCCTTCTCTTGTCATCTATTGTAAGTTTTGTTCCTGCAATATCACACATGATTGGACCAAGTGACATTATTTTTCCAGAATCACAAAAGCGCAAACCAAATTTATCTCATCACTCATTGAAAGATGATGACTAGTGATGCCCTCATTCTTAACTAAGACCTCCAACTCAGGATGAAAATCATAATAAGGTTTGCCTAGGTGGTCATGGGCAACCCCAATATAGTTTAAATTAACAGGGTGACGTAGTCCGGTTCCCATTGCTTTGGAAAACGCCTCTTTAGCCGCAAAATGCTTAGCTAAAAATATTGCTTGTTCTCCGCTACTCATAAATTCAGGCCACTCGCCATCTGTTAATATTCTCTTGGCAAAACGCTTACCATGTTTGTCTAGCAGACTTGCAATACGTGAAGGCTCAACCAGATCTGTCCCAATCCCATATATCATTCTTGGCTTTCCAGAATCAATTTCTTCATTTCTCGTACCGCCTGTTCTGCACCAACAAATAAAGCCCGAGCAATAATAGAATGTCCAATATTTAACTCAGAAATATTAGGAATTTCAGCAATGGATTGCACATTACTATAATGCAATCCGTGCCCTGCATTGACCTGCAAACCCTGATCAATTCCGTATGCCACAGCAGATCTAATCTGCTCTAACCTCTCCTGTTGTTCTCCAGCAGTCAACGCATCAGCATAGTGCCCTGTATGAATCTCAATTGCTGGAGCCCCTGCCCTAACTGCTGCATCAATCTGTACAAGATCAGTATCAATAAATAGTGAGACCCGAATACCAGCTTCAGCCAACTTGCTACAGGCACGTTTTACCTGATCAAAATGCTCTACCACATCTAATCCGCCTTCAGTAGTCAGCTCTTCTCTTCGTTCCGGCACTAAGCAGACATCCTCTGGCTTTATTTTTAAAGCAAAGTCTATCATTTCATTAGTGACCGCACTTTCCAAATTCATTCTGGTCTTAATCTTATTACGTATAGCTTTTACATCATCGTCTTGGATATGACGCCTATCTTCCCGTAAATGCAACGTAATCGAATCTGCCCCTGCCGTCTCCGCAATTAGCGCCACGTCAAGTGGACATGGATAAATCACCCCTCGCACTTGCCGTAAAGTTGCGACATGATCAATATTGACACCTAGCTTAATCATTATGTCTTCATGGCCCCCAATAATTGGCGACTGTATAATGGTTTTTCACCAAGGTAATGCCCAAGTACATAGCGCATAAGCACTTTACTTTGCTGTCTGGTAACAATATCAGAGTAATCATTTTTTTCCATATCTAATAAAGTTTTTCCACGTAATCGCGGGCAAGAGATACCATCGTTTTCATTTGCCGCCATCGGCCCCCGTTCTACCTCATAGTAATACTCCTCATCTGAATTCAATAGTTTACCTGATACAACATCTTCATTAAATGTCAAAGCATAACCTAGCTCTATCAACATGCGCCTCTCGAATTGGCGCAGGATAGGAGTGTAGTCTTGCTGCGTATTTAACGCAGATAAAGTATCTTGATAATAATCGAATAATTGCTCATGGGGGTCATCACGATGCAATAGCCTTATTAATAATTCATTCAAATAAAAACCACAGATTAGGGCCATTCCCTGCAAAGGTTGCTGCCCGCCCTGCCATTCTGCCTTATGAAGTGTTCTTAATTCTGACTTTCCCGCCCAAGTAAGCTGTAATGGTTGAAATGCTATCAATAGTCCTCTAAGAGCAGATTTAGGGCGCTTTGCTCCTTTTGCAACCAATGGAACCCGTCCTAAATTTCTTGTAAAGGTCTCCACTAAGAGACTAGTCTCTAGATAGGGATAGGTATGTAGCACAAAAGCAGGTTGTGCATCTTGCCGCATTTTATCAACTGTCATAGATTTTGACTCTAAGATTATTTTATATTAATCAAACTTTATAAATTTACTCATAACCCAAAGTCTTTAGTGCTCGCAAATCATCAGCCCATCCACTTTTAATTTTTACCCACACTTTAAGATATACCTTACCGCCAAAAAGTTTCTCCATATCTATGCGAGCCTGAGTTGCGATTAATTTTAGCTCTTCACCATTTTTACCTATAATCATGGCCTTTTGGTTTGCTCTATCCACAACAATAGAAGCATGAATTTTTCTTAGGCCACTTTCGTTTGTAAATTGATCTATAGCAACACTAGTAGAATACGGTATTTCATCCCACAACAAACGAAATAATTTCTCACGTATCAATTCAGCCGCAAGAAATCGTTCACTACGATCTGTAGCCTCATCCCTACTAAATAATGCCATTCCTTCTGGTAAATAGGGACGAATTGCCTCTATTAATTCTTGGGTCTGTGTTCCACGTTCAGCACTTACAGGAATCATTGATGAGAAAGAAAATATTTTAGAAAGTTTCTCAAGGAATGGAAGAAGCTTTGATTTGTCTGATATACGATCTATTTTATTAATAGCAAGAATTACTGGTTTATCGACAGGTAAGAGTTTTAAAACGTGTTCATCACGTTCATCAAAATATAACGCTTCAATCACAAATATCACTACATCTACACCATTCATACTTTTTGTGACGGTACGATTCATTACACTATTTAATTTGTTCATATACTGTTTCTGGAAGCCAGGTGTATCGACAAAAATAAACTGTGAATGCTCATCAGTAAGAACGCCATTAATACGGTGCCTTGTAGTCTGTGCTTTTTTTGATGTGATGCTTACATTTTGTCCGACCAAACGATTTAGTAATGTTGATTTGCCAACATTTGGTCGCCCAACAATAGCAATATATCCGGTATGAAAATCTAGAGCACTCATCATTTCAAAATATATTAAACTAAGACTAAACCGTCTACATCCAGAATATAAAAATAAATATGTTTCATCTCTAGCCTCTAATTATGCAGGTGTATTTGTTCATATGCTTCTTTTGCTGCTTCCTGCTCTGCACTACGTCGATTCGAGCCTTCACCAATGGCACTAATGCTAAGTTTAGGGATAGCGCACTCCACACGAAACTGTTGCTGATGAGCTTCTCCGCTGGTAACAATAATGGAGTATTTTGGTAGCATCAGTTTATGGCCTTGTAAATATTCCTGTAAAATAGTTTTTGGATCTTTACCTGAATCTTGTGTATCAAATTTGGGAAGTAGCGGGGTAAATAGAGTAATGACAACTTCCTCAGCTCTTGCAAAACCTCCATCAAGATAGACCGCACCCAAAATAGCTTCTAGCGCATCTGCAAGAATTGAGGGACGATTACATCCGCCACTTTTAAGCTCTCCCTCACCAAGTCTAATTTGATTCCCTAGATCTAGTGTTTTCGCTAATTCAAATAATGCTTTCTGATTAACAAGATTAGCCCGAAGCCTAGTTAGGTTGCCTTCTGGAAGACTTGGGAAGTGTCTGAATACCAACCCTGCAACTGCACAGTTAAGAATACTATCACCAAGAAATTCAAAACGTTCGTTATGAGGGTGGCTATGACTGCGATGAGTCAGCGCCTGATATAAAAGATCAGGATTACTGAAGCTATAACCGATTCTTCGATAAAGTACGTTACTATCCATCTCTTGATAAGCTTGTATATAAGCTATATTTAATTGTTACTATTTACTTTCCGCTACTCTCGTTAAAATCGATATACAAAGAAATATTTGCGAATAACGGTGTCTTAACTGAATAAGCGACACCCAGTACTATTTTTCCTTCTTCGTTATCAATTTCCAGATCATTTCCATTAACAGAGCTGATATCATCTATCTCAGCACGTTCATTAAAAAATTTCCTCATTTCCCATTTTTCTCTATTCTGTAAAATAGAGTCATTGGCCATAGTGGATAAGGTTTTTTTTATAGCCTTGTTTTCTTTGTATACTGGAAGTATTTTCAGCGCTACCATAAAAATCAAGACTGATACTAAAGCCCAAAATATTAAGGCTAACAGACCCATACCCCTTTGTCTGTATCCTATGCTGCGCCACATAATACTCCCTAATATTTAAGCATTATTTTTAGTTATTTAATTGGTAACCCAACCCGACTTAGATCACTGAAATTCCACCAGACCATAAATGCTTTACCAACTATATTACGCTCAGGAACAAACCCCCAGTAACGACTATCACTACTACTATCACGGTTATCTCCCATTGTGAAATAATTTCCAACAGGCACCTTACAGGTAAACCCAGAATGATTGTAGTCACAATTCTTATACGACGGGAACTGATGCACGCCTGAAAGCTGTATGCTAGGAGCTACCGGATTAATAATTATAGTGTGATCATTCCCATTCATTGATTCTACATAACCTTGGCTATACACATGATTTATACCAGACTCAATATATGTATACTCACCTGTTGATTTCATCTTCACTAGAGAACCATTAATGGTCAGTCGCTTATTACGATATGTTATTAAGTCTCCAGGAATTCCTACTATACGTTTAATGTAGTCCATTGATGGATCATCAGGGTAACGAAACACCATTACCTCACCACGCTCAGGTTTATTTATATCAAATACTTTTTGATTAATCACTGGTAACCGGACACCATAGGTATATTTATTTACCAGAATAAAATCCCCCACGAGCAGGGTTGGAATCATTGAGCCTGATGGAATCTTAAACGGCTCTACCAAGAAAGACCGCAAACAAAATACAATAACGATTACCGGAAAAAAACTTTTTGGATATTCTACCCACCATGGCTCATTATCTTCTTTTATACGATTATGCCGTAATACAAAATAATCAAGCAGCCAGATCCCTCCGGTAACCGTCAGCAAAATCAACATGATGAGAGGAAAGTTCATTCCGCGCCCTATTTAAATAATATTTATTAGCCTACAAAACAAGATGCCACATACATATTAGCGTGGTTAATCTTGAGATTTTTCTTTTCTATTTATCGCCTACTTGCAATATTGCTAGAAATGCTTCTTGTGGAATCTGCACATTACCCACATTTTTCATTCTCTTCTTCCCAGCCTTCTGCTTCTCTAATAATTTCCTTTTTCGACTAATATCTCCACCATAGCATTTAGCAAGAACATTTTTACGTAACGCCTTGATACTCTCTCTGGCAATAATGTGCGCACCAATGGCAGCCTGTACTGCAATATCAAACATTTGACGAGGGATAAGACTGCGCATCTTTTGTACCAGCTCTCGCCCACGATAATTACTATTCAACCGGTGCACTATTAATGATAAAGCATCTACTTTTTCTCCATTAATAAGTATATCTAGCTTAACTAAATCAGCAGCACGATATTCCTTAAATTCATAATCCAACGAAGCATATCCACGACTTGTAGATTTCAGCTTATCAAAGAAATCCATAACCACCTCGTTTAGTGGCAATTCAAAGGTAAGCATTACCTGCCTTCCCATGTACTGCAAATTTTTCTGTATTCCCCTCTTGCTTATGCACAGAGTAATAATAGCGCCGACATACTCCTGAGGAACAAGAATAGTTGCATCTATAATTGGCTCCCGTATTTCTTCAATCTTTGCATGCTCTGGCATTCTAGATGGGTTATCAATTTCTATTACTGTACCATCACGCATAACTATCTCACAGACTACTGTTGGTGCAGTTGTAATGAGATCTATTTTGTATTCTCGCTCTAATCTCTCCTGCACAATATCGAGATGTAATAATCCGAGAAATCCACAACGAAAACCAAAGCCTAAGGCTTGTGATAATTCTGGCTCATACTGCAGTGAAGAGTCATTGAGCTTTAATTTCTCAAGCGCATCCCGTAATGACTCATATTGATTTGACTCAATCGGATAGAGCCCAGCAAATACTTGCGGCTTAATCTCTTTAAAACCATTTAATGGATCAACAGCTGGACATTTTGCCAAAGTAACAGTATCGCCTACCTTTGCAGATTTTAGTTCTTTAATACCAGAAATAATGAAGCCAACTTCTCCTGCACTTAAAGACAGACGACTTTCCGATTTTGGTGTGAATACACCAACTTGTTCACATAAGTGATCAGTTTTGCTCGCCATGAGTAAGATTTTATCTTTCGGTTTGAGAGTTCCATCTACAACTCTTACCAACATAACGACTCCAACATAATTATCAAACCAAGAGTCAATAATAAGAGCTTTCAATGGTGCTTTAGGATCCCCTTTCGGCGAAGGAACCCTTCTAATTATTTCTTCTAAAATGTCCCTTACGCCTTCTCCTGTTTTAGCGCTGACACACAAAGCATCCTTGGCATCAATGCCAATGATATCTTCAATCTCATCGATAACTCTTGCCGGTTCTGCAGCAGGCAAATCAATCTTATTTAATACAGGTAGTACCTCAATATCCTGCTCAATTGCAGCATAACAGTTCGCTACAGTCTGGGCTTCAACACCTTGTGATGCGTCAACAATTAATAGCGCCCCTTCGCAAGCAGCAATAGATCGCGACACTTCGTACGAAAAGTCTACATGGCCTGGTGTGTCAATCAGATTTAAAAGATAAGATTTACCTTCCCTTGAAATATATTCAAGTGCAACCGTTTGCGCTTTTATAGTAATTCCACGCTCACGCTCCAGATCCATCGAATCCAATACCTGCGCTTCCATTTCACGGTCTGCCAAACCACCACATAGATTAATGATACGGTCCGCCAGAGTAGACTTACCATGGTCAATATGTGCAATGATACAAAAATTACGAATTTGCTGCATTCGAGATAGAGGTCCGGTGATCAGAGATAATAATGGCCAAAAATCAGTACCAGAGAAATTAAAAAGGGCACATATTGTGCCCTCATAATTCTGGATTGATCCCAGAAGTTTATGACCACTCAACTTTCTTTCAATAAGTGTACATTCTAGCGAATTTTAACTAAATAAGCATCTAGAGCTTTAAGGTCCAGATGAAAATGACAAATTTCCTCATTCTTTCCCATAAGTACAGGAACAAATTCACCATATTTCTCTATTAAATTTGAGCTACTATCCACATCTACTAGCTTCAAATAGAAACAAAACTTTGCCTGTAATTTATTTAAATCGAAGATCATCTCTGAACAGAGATGACAATCTTTTCGGACATATAAAATAAGCTCAGCTGAGTCTCGCATTACTTACTATCGTCTCCATTGATCTTCATGGTGATGAAATACGTTGTTTCTCCACGCCTTATCAGTAAAGCAATACTACGTCCTTTCTTTATTTTTCCAAGAAATTGATTAAATTGCTCAACTGTTACTACATCTTGATTATTGATCCCTAAGATTATATCGTTAGGCCGCATTCCACTTCGACTGGCAACCCCCTGCTGAATGCCCTCTACTAATAAACCACTATTAATCTCAAGTTCCTTTTTCTCATTATCAGAGAGTTTCCTCAATGAAAGCCCTATGCGATTATATATATCAGATCTTTTATTTTTCTTATTTTCAAGATTAGTGTGTTTCTCATCTGATGGAAACTCATCTATTTGCACCATCATTTTTTTTACTGAACCATTCCGCCACACATGAACCGATACATTTGACCCTGGCTTTGTAGTGCCGACAATACGTGGCAAATCACTCGATGTTTTTACAACTTTACCATCAAACCTAGTGATTACATCTTTTGCCTTAAGACCACCCTTATCTGCGGGGCCTCCTTTTTGTACCAAAGTCACCAGTGCCCCCCCTGGTTTATCTAGTCCGAATGATTCAGCCAATTCTTTGGTTACCTCCTGTATCATCACGCCAAGTCTGCCGCGACTTACTTTCCCAGTAACCTTTAATTGAGTAGAAATATCTGTGGCAACGTCAATAGGAATTGCAAATGATAGTCCCATATAACCGCCTGTACGGCTGTATATCTGTGAATTAATTCCAACTACCTCGCCTTTCATGTTAAATAGTGGCCCCCCAGAATTTCCTGGATTTATAGCTACATCAGTTTGAATAAAAGGAACATAATTTTCCTGTGCTAATGATCGACCCTTAGCACTGACAATGCCAGCAGTTACACTGCTCTCAAAACCAAATGGCGAGCCAATAGCTACAACCCATTCGCCAACTCTTAATTTGCTCGGATCCCCTTGGGTAACCTTGGGTAAATTCCTTGCCTCAATCTTTAGAAGAGCAATATCTGTCTTACGATCAACACCAATTATTTCAGCCCGAAACTTTCGTTTATCATTTAGCTTTACAGTAATCTCGTCCGCTGAACTCACTACATGTGCATTTGTTAATATATATCCATCTGTACTAATGATAAAACCGGAACCCAGTGATTTTGACTCGAATTCTCTGGGCGAACCATAAGGGGGTTGCTCCCTAGGGGCAGAGTCAGGAGGAGAATGACGACGAAAGAATTCATAAAACGGGCTATCCTCTGGAATATTTGGGATCCCAGGAATCATTTTGTTTTTGGGCTGGCGAGTTTGCACAGTACTGATGTTTACCACTGCAGCCCCATGCTTATCAACCAGACCAGTAAAATCTGGTAATACTCTAGTCTGTGCAAAAACAGGGAGTGAGCACCAAAACAATATAATTAAGATAATCTTATGATTCATTCTATTTTGTCCATTTAACTTTGTAAGTTTTAACAGAGTTACCAATCTGTACCACTGTTACTCGTGGCACCTCACCTATCGTCGTTACCACATTCTTTCCCACCGTTCGGGCATAGATATTAATAGCACCCTGTTGAGGGTAAGATTCATGGGGACCCAGAGGATCATTTTTTGTGAACGGCCTAATAAATACCGAGACTGCAGCAAGACCATCTGAGAGCGTAATATGCCCCACAGGTGTTGTTTTTCCAGCAAAAATACGTCTTACCTCGTTAATTTTTGAAAAGCCTGAAGGTAAATTCTTTATTTCCCAACCGAGCTCACCTCTTACCGTTCCAGAAATAACTGGATTGGTAACATTTACCTCAGTACTTTTTGTAACGTACCCAGGTTTTAATAACTCTTTATCTATCTCACTATCAATCTCTATTTGAGTAAAAACAAACTGCTCTACTATCCGACTTCGTTCCATTACTGCCGCTTTAAGTAACAAACCTGTGGCAACATCTACCCAAAGCTTTTGGCTATATCGCATCCTATCCTTAGCTTCCAGCACTATTACCTGACATTCGTAATCGCTAATTCGTTCCCTTCCAACTTTTTTTACAATATAACTGTTATTAAGATTACTCAATGGCTTGGGTAACAACGCCGGGAAAAATTTCTGCAAACCTCTTTTTTCGGTCACCAAGGTTTTTCTGTCTGGAAAATAACGTTTAACCTCATTGTTATTACGAATAACCTCACGAGGAGGGCCATCCAATACTTCTATTCTCTCAAATTCCCCTTCATTATTTACCATATGTACGACACGAGACGTCTCCATATGACCATCAGATGAATATACAAAAATACCGGTATAATTAAGCTTACGTGGTGCGTCAACAATTCTTTGTAACCAAACCTGCGCTTCTTTTGATGCACTTGCATTCACAATACTTTGTAATCCACCCACTGTTTCTGTTGATATTCCAGAGGAATCCTCTGCAAATGAAGGTAATACGAAACCAGCGAAGGGTGCAACAAGAAGAATTAGAGCAGAACTTTTTATTATCTGTTGATAGAGCATCTTATGGGCGGCGAGCAACTGTCCGCATGTAAGGAGACACTCCACGGATTGCAGTAAACTCTCCGTGTGCAAACATATAGTCGTTTATTCTAATTGATGCCGGATCATGCAGAACCAATTTTTCAGTCTTAGCCTCTTCCTTCTTGGCCAGAACAGGATCACTAGTTACAGTAGGTGCAACAGCCTGAAGAGATGGTTTATCAGTAAGAGGGAGGTCCATTGTCTTCCCGCCCATCCATGTTACTGCAGCCACAGCTGCTACCATTGATGCGGCAATTGCAAATGCAAAAACCTGGCTCTTTCTTTCTTTAGGAATATCTGGCGCTAGCACACTTGACTCTATGTCCAATTCATTTCTTATGTTTGAAGCAATGTCAGGTATCGACATTGTTGGCTGACGTAATACGTCTCCAATTAAATGATATGTTGACCACTCATTACGTAGTTCCTCAGATTCTTTAATTTGAGAAATAGTGTCAGCCACATCTATGCTGTCCAACTCGCCGTCCATCAATGCAGAAATTTTATCTTTCATACTACCACCTTTTATCTTTACTTATCTCTACAACAGATTGTAATTTAACTGAAATTACTTCACGAGCACGAAATATTCTGGACCGTATTGTTCCGGTTGGACAATTCATAACGCTTGCAATCTCTTCATAACTTAAGCCTTCTATTTCTCTCAGGGTGATCGCTGTACATAATTCTTCAGGTAACTCATTCAAAGCCTGATTAACTGTTTGAGCAATCTGCTTACTTATTAATTCACTTTCAGGAGTACTTAGCTCACGTAATTGACCGCCTTCCTCAAAATTTTCTGCATCCTCAACATCAAAATTGTTAGAGGTATTAGATGCCCGCCGCTTCTGAGCAACTAAAAAATTTTTAGCTGCATTAATACCAATTCGATATAACCAAGTATAAAAGGCACTATCGCCACGAAAAGATGATAAAGATTTATATGCCTTTATAAAAGTTTCCTGTGCAATGTCCTCAACTTCAGCTGAATCACGAATAAATTGTGATAATAATCTAACCAGCCTCCTCTGATATTTGATTACCAATAGATCGAACGCCTGCTTATCTCCACCTTGAGCACGTTCCACCAACTGTTGATCAATTTCTCGGTCACCCATATGCCGCATATTCCCTGAATTTAATAAATTATACCAGTGATTACTGCTACATTATGTACACGTTATTTATGTGCTTTTCAGGGCTTCAATCGATCAAAAGTGCTCCCGCTAGAATACTATTTCTTAAGTTCCACCTATCCGACTATATTTAAAGACAATATATATTCTATATTAGTTCATATCTAAACAGGGTTATTCTAAGAATAATTGAAATATAGTATATCCAAACCTGAAGTCTGTTATGATTTTCATATAATTTATATCGAGAATTTAACTATATCCAGAGTTGTAATACCTATGCCTCATACCTATTTTGACACACTCATTATTGGCAGCGGTCTTGCTGGCTTGACACTTGCACTTAATTTAGCAGAAAGTAAAAAGGTTGGTCTTATAACTAAACAAGCTCTACTTGACGGTGCCAGTGGATGGGCACAGGGCGGTATTGCTGCAGCACTATCGGAAAATGATTCACCAGAAGCCCATATACGCGACACTATAAATGCTGGTGCTGGGTTGTGTGATGAAAAAATCACTCGTAGCGTACTGGAAAGTGGTCCGAAAGCAATCCAGTGGCTAATTGAGCAAGGGGTTCCATTCACCCGTGATCAAAAAAATAATACTGGTTACCATCTCACAAGAGAAGGCGGCCACAGTACACGGAGAGTAATCCATGCAGCAGATACTACCGGTCAAGCTGTACAAAGAACACTAGGCGAAGAAGTCCTCAATCATAAGAATATATCGGTTCTTGAGAATCACATCGCCATTGACCTAATAACTAGCAGAAAATTAGGTCACACTGATACCAACAGAAGTTGTTGCTTTGGTGCCTATGTTCTTGATAATCAGTCAGGAAGGGTCAAGACTATCTCTGCACAGAATACAATATTGGCAGCTGGTGGGGCCGGTAAAGTTTATCTTTATACTACTAACCCTGATACAGCAACTGGTGATGGTATTGCCATGGGATGGCGTGCAGGTTGCCATATTGCCAATATGGAATTCATCCAGTTCCATCCTACTTGTCTTTACCATCCACACGCTAAATCCTTTTTAATATCTGAGGCAGTACGCGGAGAAGGTGGGATTCTGAAGCTTCCAAATGGGAAACGCTTCATGCCATTACACGATGAGCGCGCGGAATTGGCACCTCGTGACATTGTCGCACGCGCTATTGATTTTGAAATGAAAAAACGTGGCCTAGATTGCGTTTATCTCGACATTTCACACAAACCGAAAACTTTCTTAGAAGAACATTTTCCATTTATTTATACCCGTTGCCTTGAACTAGGGATAGATATTACTCGGCAACCTATCCCAGTTGTACCTGCGGCCCATTACACTTGTGGTGGTATAGTTACAAACTTAAATGGAAAAACAAATTTAGATCATTTATATGCAATAGGAGAAACTGCTCACACAGGACTCCATGGTGCCAACAGGCTTGCAAGTAACTCGCTGCTGGAGTGCCTCATATTTGGTCAAGCAGCTGCCAAAGACATCCTCAACCAAAAGCCTATTCCTACTACACAACTACCACAGTGGGATGAAAGTAGAGTTAGTCACGCAGATGAGGAAGTTATTATCTCTCATAACTGGGATGAATTACGCCGTTTTATGTGGAATTACGTTGGCATCGTTCGAACTAATAAACGTCTGCAGCGCGCTCAACACCGTATTAAGTTATTACATGAAGAAATACATGAGTATTATTCTAATTTCCGTGTGACCAGTGATCTATTAGAACTTCGTAATCTGGTAGATACTGCAGATTTAATTGTACAAAGCGCTATATTGCGCCATGAAAGCCGCGGGCTACACTTTAGTCTGGATTATCCTGACACCCAACCACACATACAAAATACTATTTTAGAAATATAGCTTCTGCTTGAGCCTTTATTAGTAATTTAGATTTATTCAACTACACTTCTTATTCTTTTAATATGAATTCAATTTGGCATTCTTTTCAGAAAAACAATGATGCAGTTATAGAAAATAACAGCATTATTAATTATGGAAACGCTTCTACAGAGCTCGAAAATACTGGCTCTAATACATTAATAGTGGCTGATCTCTCTCATTCTGGAATAATTCATTTCTCTGGTGAAGATGCATCAGAATTCTTGCAGGGTCAGTTGAGTTGTGACGTCACAAAAATTGATCATCATACAGCTCAGTATGGTAGCTGCTGTACTCCAAAAGGAAGAATGCTTGCCAGTTTTCTGGTATGGAAAAATTCTAGTGGATATTTTATGCAGTTGCCAATATCTCTCCTCATAACGTTAGAGAAGAGGTTATCCATGTATGTCATGCGTGCCAAAGTGAAATTAAGTAATGATAGTGACAAATATGTACGTATTGGAGTTGCTGGGAGCCTTGCCTCAGAAGTAGTTGAAAAAATATTTGGAGTGTCTCCTGATCCCTTTCTTGGTGTTATTAATAGTGAAAATGAAAATGTTATTTGTCTTTCTCAGGATCGTTTTGAAATTGTTACTACACAAGAGCATGCGCCAAAAATATGGGGAGATTTGAAAAAACATGCTATGCCAGTTGGTAGATTCTGCTGGGACTGGCTAGAAATAAAGGCGGGTATTCCTGTTATTACACCTGCCACTCAAGAGCAATTTGTTCCCCAAATGACAAATTTGGAAGCTATTGGCGGCATAAGCTTTCAGAAGGGTTGTTATCCTGGGCAAGAAATTATTTCACGCACTCATTTTCTGGGTAAGATTAAACGCCGTATGTATCTCGCAAATATATGCACAAAAGAATTTATTTCTGCCGGAGATGAGCTGTACAGCAATAAGAAACAAGTATGTGGCATGGTAGTTAATGCCGCCCCCTCACCTGAGGGTGGATATGATGTACTAGCGGTGATACAAACTGATAGCGTGAAGAATGAAAATATATACTGGAAAGAAACTAAAGGGCCGACACTCAAAATATTACCACTACCCTATGTACTAAAATAATTAGTTAGATTCTAAGTATTCTTATTAAATTTACATTTCATTTACATAGAAAAGAACCCAGCCTCTTCATGTCTAAATTATTTAACTAATTATTAGGCTGTTTCTATTATTTGATTAATATTAAGAAAGAATTCTTGCACATCATTTAGATCACGCGTGCGCTTCATTGGTGGAAGGCTCTTCCAAATTCGTTTACCGTAAGATTTAGTAATAATACGTTGATCACAAATCATCAATACACCACGATCAATCTCGTCACGAATTAATCGTCCTACACCCTGCCTTAGATTAATGACGGTATGGGGCACCTGATATTCCATGAATGCATTACCACCCTCTTTATTTATTTTCTCAATCCTCGCTGCTAGCACAGGATCATTGGGCGGTGCAAAGGGTAGCTTATCTATTACAACTAGTGATAAAGCTTCACCACGTACATCTACCCCCTCCCAGAAAGACTGACTCCCAATAAGTACAGCATTCCCCATTTTACGAAATCGGTCTAACATTTCTGAGCGTGATCCTTGTCCCTGTAGCAATAAAGGATAGTCAAGTTTCTCATCTTCAAATAGGTCCAACAACTTATTATAAATCTGCTGCATTGCACGCAGGCTGGTACACAAAATGAATGCACGACCACGACTCACCTTTAATACTGGAAACACTGCTTTAACCATATTTTCGGTATAACTACTATTATTTGGCTCAGGCAAACCAGTCGGCACATAAAGTAAAGCCTGATCAGCAAAATTAAATGGGCTCTCCCAACTAACTGCTCTTACCGAACTTAATTCTGGGTTTAAACCCATTACACTGTTGTAATGTGAAAAATCACCATTTACTGAAAGCGTTGCAGAAGTAAATACCCATGCACGCGAAGAATCATTTATTTGTTTGTTAAACCCTTCTGCAATAGATAGGGGTGTTGCGTTAAATTGTAGTGTGTAACTAAACGTCTCTACCCAACAAACAAATTCCCCCATCTCTGCCTGACTGTCCCAACGAGTAATCCTGGCCACAATTTCGCGTACTCGTTGCCAACAATTTTCTAATCCTTCTGAGCGCTCTGCTTGATTTTCTAGTATAGAACTCAATACTGTAAGATTCTCAAGTAACTCATCCAATTTCTTTCTAAATTCCGTATTCTTTATTATCAGCGACCTAGGTAAACGAACACTCTCAGTGCCGGTACTAAGCCGTAAATCACGTGCAGATTTCTCTACTACTAATGCGGCATCTGGCAATGCAGCGAAATCCTTGGCACTCTTAATTCCCTCAATACTAATGTCCTGTGCTAACTCCACTAATTGACCAGTGCTTACTGATTCACCAAAGAATAGACTTGCAGTCTCAGGCAACTGATGTGCTTCATCGAATATTACTGTGTCGCATGTAGGAAGAATCTCTGATAGTCCTTCATCGCGTAGCAATATATCAGCAAAAAACAAATGGTGGTTAACGACCACCAGATCTGCCGAAAGCGCTTTTTTTCGTGCTTCCATAACAAAGCATTCTTTATATTTTGGACATTCCGAACCAAGACAACTCTCTCTGGTTGAGGTGACACGTTGCCAAATTGATGCGTTTTCAGGCACGCCACTAACACCACCCTTATCTCCGCTTATACTGGAATCTGCGTAGCGCTCAATTAATTTAAGATATTTCCTTTCATTAAGACTAGTAAACTCTTCTTCTAGAGTACGCTCCAGATGATAGTGGCACACATAATTTGCACGTCCTTTTAATAATACAACTTTCACAGGCACATTAAGTGCTGCACGCACAATATTAATATCTCTATTGAAGAGTTGATCTTGCTGGGTTTTTGTTCCAGTAGAAATAATGACCTTTCCACCTGCTAGAAGGGCTGGAACTAAATAGGCAAAAGTTTTACCAGTTCCTGTTCCCGCCTCTGCAATAAGAATGTGATTGTCAGATATTGTTTCAGCAATCATCTCCGCCATTTCTCTTTGCTGTGTACGCGCTCGATACTCAGGAACAAAATTAGCAAGTATGCCATTAGCAGCAAAATAAGATTCTAAATTTGCCATTAATAATTTATAGAACTAGGAACATCTATAATTTCCTACAGATAAAAAAAAACCGATCCACTATCCCGTCATATGACGGGGGAGCGGATCGGCGTCTTGCCTGTCTTACCTTATAGCTTGGTAAAGACCGGAATCACAGGACCATGTATGCTGTTGATGTTGCGATCACCTGCGTCAGTCCAGGTCATTAGCAAACCACCAAAACGACTTTCAGGATCACCCATAAGTGCCATCAGACGTTGTACTTCCCATAGTGCATCCTTAGCTTCCATTTTTACTTCACGAGTTTCACCAGGTTCAATTGGCGTAGTATTTGCCAATGATAGTCCGGTTGCCACGAGCTCTCTCGGATAGTATCTATCGAGATGCTTCAGGCCTACCTTATTAATGAACCTTACACCTGCTGTGGTAAATTCACCGATTCTTACGGCTTCATCTCCACTATTGGTGACCATCATGGTTACACGAAGTGCGCGTCCTGGTACATCATAGTTCGCGTTCGTCACTCTAACCGATACTGGATTAGGTTTCACTGGAAGAGGTGCGATCTTTGTTTCGCCCGCTTGAAGTGGAACAGTATACGGATGCTTGCTTTCCGTAGAGCTATAACCAAACCAAACAAGTCCGAAAGTAAGGATCATGAAGGCCCAGCCAAGTTTGGTATCCACTGGATCAATCATATCCTCATCCCCGTATGCCAATAGTACACGACTACGTGGTAAGAACATCGGACGAGCAACAAATATACCAATCCAAATACACCCGAGGACCATCCATATAGAATGCCAAATCACACCATTGGCATGATTGAAGGTTTCTGAATCAATGGTATCCCCTGTCAACAACTTGATTGGGTTCTTAAAGTCAGCCCAGTCGCCTGAGATGCTCATCCAAGAACCTGGTCCAGCAATTGGTCCAGCATCCTTAACGTTTACCATAGCATGTATATGGTGACGTCCTGGAATACGAGCTTTCAGTCGAGCTACAAACTTATAATCTCGACCAATTTCCAGTGGTCCCGCAATAAATGCTGGTTCACCGTTTAGCGTTACGCTTAAACGAACAAATACTGGACTTGGGCTACCTACGTTGAAGAAAGCACGGTGTGGTTTACCAACTGCAGCCGGCCAATCTTCTGCTAGGTGAAACTTACCCTGCATAATAGCCACTTCGTTGACTTTAGTTGCTTTACCACCTTTCGATTCTTCACCCCACTCTACGTCATACCACTGAATGGTACGCATACGCAGGAATGGTTCCTGTGAACGTTCACCATGAGCAGCTACAGGAGCCACATCAGTGACTAGAGCGATAGCTAGTGTCGCCATTCCGGCGAGTCCAAGGACGAATCCTTTAAATAATTTATTAGTTTTCATTATTTTATAGTCTCCGGAAATCCTTCTTCACCAAAAGCGGTAACATCTTCTTTTTCTGAGATGCGACCTCTAGCACCTTTAACGTAATAGAACGATGTGCAATAGAACCTTCCTAGGTACCACCATACAACGAACATTAGCATTGATACAAAAGCAGCAAAGAATGCCGCAATTACCGTAGTATGACCACCGAAGGTACGTAGTGATCCTTGCTCGATTAAACGAACATACTCAGGTGTACCAGTACGAACATAAAGGAAACCAGTGTAATCAGCCAATGATAGCAATACACCTTCAACTACTAACGGAAGGTGAGTTGGTCCAAAGATCGGCCAGTTACCTGGATAGAACAATAGCCCAAATGCTCCGCCACCAAATAGTGCTGTAATCATCCAGTTACGAGTCAACAATAGACATGTGTCCATAATCAGCGCACCAGGAATCATTGTGGATGGCAATACAAAGTTGATCGGATAGTGTGACCACCAGTAGAAACCCCAGTAGCGAGTTAACCATTCACCAACAAGCAAGCAAACAACACAAAGTGTTGCACCGAATGGCTGGCGGTAATTTACCCAGAGGTAATACATGATAGTTGAACAATAGGTTATTCCTACAATAGGAGTAACAACCGGCCACCATTGACGATCTTTCCAGTCAAGCCAGAAATCCCAATCGCCTGCAAGTAGCATGAAATGCATGTGGTATGTACCCACTAAAAGTATGCATAAGATCGGAAAGTAAATCAGATCTATATGCCTGGACATGCTCACCGCTTCCGGTGGCATCTTTGCCAGCTTTATAATTTTTTCTGTTTGAAATATTGCCATTTTTCCCCCTTCAGGTACGTCGTATGTTCTTAAACATAAAAATAATAAACCGTTTCTTTTCTTAACTATTTACTTGCTGGTCACCTGACCCTGCTCTCTAATGAGAGCAGGGGGGGTGTGATAGAAGGATATAGTTAAAGATCAGAACCAGTTGTTAGGGTTTGATCCTGTTATTCAGAATGATAGGATCAGAATTGTTCCAGATCACATCAGTCAGATTGGAATAACGAGTAATTATCTGTGCTGCAACCCCGCCTGCGAACAGACCAGACCAACCCAGAATTACAAATCCCCAATGCAATGGTGCACTGAATAGTTCTTCCATGAACCAGAAAGCATGTCCCCATTCGTTAAGACCAACGTTTGGCAGAATCATCAGCGGACCAGCAATCGCAAATACTAAAGGAAACGATGTGCCTCTGCTGTACTGTGGCAAACGGGTTATAGCGTAAAGATAGCTAGAGATTCCGCAAACAATGTACATTGGGAAAGAACCATAAAATACTACGACATGACTAGGTGTGAAACTAGTATCGCGTATGATTACCTGATGCCATGAAGCATCTTGCTCGGTGAAGAAGCTACCGCCCCAATACACACCGAATAGGTATACGCCTAACCACATCATCCAATAGAAATAGCGTTTGATTTCTAGTTTTGGATCCAGGTTATCCAATTGTTCTTTGGTATCCCTTGTTTTCCAGATCCAGCCCCAAGCAATCAATGCAAAGGTAGGCATTACTGTCATGTGAACGCGCCATAGACCCATCCAGACTTTTTCAAATTCAGGCTCCATCGAATCCATGCCATGTGAATAAGCAAAAGTACGTTGGTACCAAATCCAGAAACACGCTACTAATAGCATAAGTGCCATGCCAAATTTATACCACCTTGAGTCATACCAAAGTGACTGATCCCAGGAGCCAGAAGATGCTTTGGCTGCTGTTCCAGTTGAACCGTATGTTGTTGCCATTTGTTATCCTCCTATCATTTCAAATATGTACTACTCAAATATGTACTACGACTTTCAAAACCTTCATGACGAGAATAGCTCTCGACATTTTTATTAGCCGACAATCAACCTGCAGATTAGCCGAGATGAGCGCCCCAAGTCAAGCAGTTTATTAAGTGATGCAAGGGTCATAAATTAACTCATGAAAAAACAACCCCTTTCAAACCAAACAATTTTAAAAAAATATTTATAATAAGAATCGAGAGCTAATTAATTCTAATTCTTGCCCTTATTTTAATCTCTATCCTCAAGATTTAACTCACTACTAATATCAGAATTAGATGTTTGTTCTGAAACTGGTAACATTTCCAAGCTTCCTTTCTCCTCAACAAGTAAACCAGGCTCTTCCAATGAGGGTAATTCTTCTAAGGAACGTAAATTAAGATCATTAAGAAAATCTTCAGTAGTTGCAAATAAAACCGGTCTACCAGGAACGTCACGGTGTCCGATAGCCTCTACCCAGCCACGCGCCTCCAAAACTCTAAGTATTGGGCTAGATACTGACACACCACGAATTTCTTCAATATCTCCACGCGTCACTGGCTGGCGGTAAGCTATGATGGCAAGTGTTTCCAATACAGCTCGTGAGTATCGAGGAGGCTTTTGTGGACTCAATTTGTTAAGAAATTCCTGCACCTCTAATTTTGTATGGAATCGCCAGCCGCTAGCAACACATACTAACTCTACACCCCCTTCCGCCCATTTCTCTCTTAATTCCTCAAGCAATTTTCGAAGAATCTCTGTGCTTAATTCACCATCAAATAATTTATTTAATTCTGATAATGACAATGGATCCTGAGCAGTAAGCAAAGCTGCTTCTAATATACGCTTGACTTGATCAGGGTCTCTCTGATCAATATTTTTTTTCTCAGGTAAATTAGACCGAGGCAAGGCGATCGACTGATTTAACATAAATAATTCCAATAGGTTGAGACTGTGTAATTTCTACCAAACCTTCTTTTGCAAGCTCAAGTAACGCAAGAAAAGTCACCACTACCTCAGACAGCCCAGCATTGCGTCCAAATAATTCATTAAATTTAATAAATGCATGTCCGCGCAAATCACGCATAATACGAGTCATATGTGACCTTACTGAAAGTTCCGCTCGTGTAACACGATGATGACTTCTATTTTTTGCACGTACTGCCAGCATAATCCATGCATTACGCAGGTCATCTACATTAACATCTGGCAGATGCTTAATTTCTGCCTCCTCAATTAATACCTGAACCAGTGTAAAATCACGATCAGCCTGAGGTATATCATTTAGCCGTTGTGCCGCTAGTTTCATCTGCTCGTATTCTAATAATCGACGCACTAATTCAGCACGAGGATCTAAATCATCTTCATTAGCATTAATGGTAGGCCGAGGTAACAGCATGCGCGATTTAATTTCAATTAGAAGCGCGGTCATCAATAGATATTCTGCCGTTAGTTCAAGTTGGTTAGTACGCATGAGCTCAACATAAGCCATATATTGCCTCGTGAGCTCTGCCATTGGAATATCTAGAATTTCTAGACTATGCTTACGAATAAGATAAAGTAACAAGTCCAACGGCCCTTGGAATGTATCAAGAAATACTTCCAAGGCATCTGGCGGAATAAACAGATCCCTCGGCATATCCAACAGCGGTTCTCCGTGGATATTTGCAATAGGGACCCTTTCTGTAAGATTAGGAAATTGGCTCACGATGAAATAAAACCCATTTATCTGATCTAATTATACCGTGCGGACTATATAGGCAATTGCAGAAAAAAAACACTAAGAGTAACTTAGGCCCATCGCCTCTTTTACATCACGCATGGTTTCCTGTGCTAATTTATCAGCTTTCTCGCAGCCATCTGCGATAATATTGCGTACTAAAGTAGGATCTTCTTCGTACATTCTTGCACGCTCATGCATTGGCTGTTGTTCTGCCAAAACCGCCTCAATTACTGGTTGCTTGCACTCTAGACAACCGATTCCCGCACTTTTACACCCCTCCTGCACCCAATCTTTAACTTTATCATTTGAATAAACTAAATGAAACTGCCAAACGGGACACTTAGCCGGATCACCTGGATCTCCACGCCTAATACGTGCCGGATCCGTCCGCATCGTTCTAATTTTATTCTTAACACTATCGGGTTCTTCTCTCAAGCCAATTGTATTATTGTAGGATTTAGACATTTTTTGACTATCTAAGCCCGGCATCTTTGACGCTTTGGTAAGCATTCCTTCAGGCTCTGAAAGGATCATCTTACCGCCCCCTTCAAGATAACCGAATAGCCGCTCCCGATCTCCCATATTCAAATTTTGTTGCTCATCAAGCAAAGACCTCGCCGTTTCCAGAGCTTCGCTATCTCCCTTTTCCTGATAACGATTACGTAATTCTCTATAAATCTTAGATTTCTTAGAGCCAAGTTTCTTTATCGCTGCCTCGGCCTTCTCTTTGAATCCAGCTTCCTTACCATAAATATGGTTAAAGCGGCGTGAGATTTCACGGGTAAACTCTATATGTGGCATCTGATCCTCCCCAACCGGAACACGATTAGCACGATAAATAAGAATATCCGCACTCTGCAATAAAGGATAGCCAAGGAAACCAAAAGTACTCAGATCTTTATCTGTTAAATTCTCTTGCTGATCTTTGTAAGTAGGGACTCTCTCTAACCAACCTAGCGGTGTAATCATTGAGAGCAATAGATGCAATTCGGCATGCGCAGGAATGCGTGACTGAATAAACAGTGTTGCCTGCGCTGGGTCCACGCCAGCGGCAAGCCAGTCCACCACCATGTCCCATACATTTTGTTCGATTATTTCTGGCGAATCATAATGAGTAGTGAGAGCATGCCAATCAGCGACAAAAAACAAGCACTCAAATTCTTGCTGTAATTCCACCCAGTTTTTCAGCACACCATGATAGTGACCTAAATGTAGATTACCAGTGGGACGCATCCCAGATAATACTCGATCAGTAAACATTCTATTTCATCCTTGATTATTCTATAGCTAAATACTTTATCAAATTTGTAGCCCAGTTACCCAAGCTACCAGTCTTATGGTAATAAATATAAAGGGTTCTATAACAGCACCAAGTACACCAGTAAACAGTAAAACCAATAGAATGATAAACCCATAAGGCTCAATCTGAGCAAAACGATACGCAATACCCTGAGGTAGCAAGCTCATTGCTATACGGCCACCATCTAAAGGAGGCAAAGGTAGCAAATTAAGAACCAACAATATCACATTTACTAAGATACCGGCCTGCCCCATTAATAGCATTGGTTCAGAAAAATTACTTTCTGGTATGGTCAGACCAAACTTAAAAACCAAAGCCCAAAGGAAAGCCATAAAAAGGTTGGCCCCTGGTCCCGCAGCAGCTACCCATAGCATGTCACGTTTTGGATGACGAAGGTTGCCAAAATTAATCGGTACCGGTTTTGCCCAGCCAAATAAATATGGTGAGCTAACTGCCAGAAGCAATAATGGCACAACAACTGTGCCCATCGGATCGATGTGCCGCAAGGGGTTCAGAGTAACGCGCCCCTGAGCATATGCGGTAAGATCACCATATTGCTTTGCTACGTAACCATGTGCTGCCTCGTGCAAAGTAATGGCCAGTGTCACTGGAAGTGCAAAAATAGCAATTCCCTGAATAATTCTATCCATATCCTGAATAATACTATCCATTAATCGCTCCGAATGGGGCTAAACTACCCTTGCCGTTACGTACCAATTTTGGCTCGCCTCCTGTTAAATCAATCACTGTTGTCATCTCCAGGCTACAGGCGCCACCATCCAGCACTAATTCTACTTTGCGCTCAAGACGATCTCGAATTTCCTTTGGATCATTGAGAGGAATCTCATCATCAGGCAGAATCAAAGTTGAATTTAACAATGGCTCGTCCAACTCCTCTAACAGCGCCTGAACCAAGCTATGATCAGGGACTCTAAGGCCAATAGTGCTTCGTTTAGGATGCTGTAAACGACGAGGGACTTCTCGAGTAGCCTCAAGTATAAATGTATAACTACCCGGGGTAGTTGCTTTAAGTAATCTGTATTGGCTATTACTAACTTTAGCATAATTAGATATTTCAGAAAGACTCCGACATGCTAGTGAAAAGTGATGTTGCTCATTCACGCCCCGTATACTTCGAATACGAGCCATGGCACTCTTGTCACCTAGTTGACATCCAAGAGCATAGCAAGAGTCAGTTGGATAAACAATTACACCACCTGCACGTACAGTATCTGCTGCTTGACGTAATAAGCGAGATTGCGGGTTGTCAGGATGAATTGAGAAAAATTGAGCCACGTTAACAGGAGTTTATAGTATTAATGTTGAATTATTTTTTAGAACTATTTTTTGTACTATATTCTTCTGTCCCAATCATGCCAAATCGGCATACATTCAATCGGGAACTCTGGCATTCGGCCTAAATCAAAATAACTTTCTTTGGGCCCATGAAAATCTGAGCCGCATGAGGCAAGTAAATTCATTCGGTTTGCATGTTGTGCAAATATTAGAGACTGCTCAGGAGTGTGACTGGCAGTAATAACCTCTAGGCCAGATCCACCAAGCGCACAAAACTCTAATAGTAGTTCATTCAGTAAATTCTTACCTAATTTATAGCGTGCTGGATGAGCAATCACAGCCTTGCCACCACTTCCACATATCCAACCCACCGCATCATTTAATGAAGCCCATTGATGTGATACATATCCGGGCTTACCTTTAACTAGATATTTCTTAAATACAGATTTCACATTCTTAGCATATCCCTGCTCAGCTAAAAAACGGGCAAAATGAGTGCGCCCAATTAAGCCGTCTTCCCCAGCATAATAATAGGCGCCCTCTAAGCTACCCTGAATGCCAACTTTATCAAGTTGTGCAGCAATCTTATTTCCACGTGTAACTCTCCCATTACGAATGGCTGCTAAACCTTGTTTCAACGGAAGATACTTTGGATCTACATCAAGACCGATAATATGAAGTGTTCTATTCCGCCAAGTAACCGATATTTCCACCCCATTAATAAAAATTATATTCTTCTCATTTGCAACACGACGAGCCTCATCCAGCCCACCCAGATCGTCATGATCAGTCAGTGCTAGCATGTTTACTCCGCGCGTAGCTGCACGTTCAACCAGCTGTGTAGGTGTTAATGTGCCGTCAGAAATATTGGAATGACAATGCAGATCGATATTGAGCATAAAACAGACTGTTTTTACAAGAAATAAGCTTCACATCATAGCATAAGGAGGAAGGGAGAAACCGATCGCACAAAGGCGTGATGGACGACTAATTATAAAATTAAAAACTGATTCTCTATTAAGACTTTGTAGTTCGATAACGTACTATATATAGGATGTGATGCCTTCGCCCATTTATCTATTTCTGAAAATATATTACCTACTCTTCATATGCCCACTCTCGCCACCCCTTTAACAACGGGAAATATAGTCCCAGCTTGATCTGCCGAGTATCAATCCGACTCATCATTACAGCATAACGATTGAGCTGGGCACGATATCTTTCCTGCTCACGATCAAGAAAAAAATCCACATCTGTACCTGCATGGCTACTGGTTTTATAATCTATAATCCAACGCGAACCATCCATATCAATAAAAGTACGATCGATTACTAAACTAACTAGGTCCCCGTCAATTATTGTTGTCATATGTAGCTCATTTTGAGAATTTTTCTGCGGGCCAAGTAACCACTGGCCGTGGGCATCATGTACTGTATGGATAAGCGCCGATTTTATTCGTGTAACTGCAGATTCTATTTCATCATTATTGCCGCTCATCCCACATGCAACTAGATTCTGTTTAAATATATTGTGTAAATTTTCAATTCGATTCTTGTCCCACTTATCTAATTTATCTTCGGCAATATTCTGCAGCCATCGATGCACGACACTCCCAATATGTCGTGCAGTTTCTCCTGCCCATGAAAACTCAATTTCTTGAGCACATACCTTTTCCTTTGGTGATCCCCATTTCACATGTGCCGGTGCAGAAGGAAATATCCAATCAGATGTAAGACGACGGAGTGATTGATCAATTGAATGCCCCTTCTGACTCTCAGTTTCACCTTTACCAATTAGAGGTTTTTCTTCTGCTGCAATCCTAGCAAAGGTTGGTTGCGCAACTGGCCACAGCTTGCTCAATAATGATTTTGCTGAGGGTTTCTTTGGCTCGAACACACCCTTAACATTGGAAAGAGCTGTGTTACCCAACAAGTGTAAAAACTTTTTTGCACGTGTTGATGCAACATAAAGAAGGCGCTCATCCTCAAAGGACTCTTTCTCTTGCTCAAGCTTCTCCAACCAAGGGTAAATAAGGTCAATGGTTTCACCCTCTTCCTGAATCGGTGCGAGTAACAAATCATTTTGCTCTCCCCTTACATCATCCAAGATATATGTTCGCTCCGCCCACATAAGTAATTCTTTTTCGTTTCTACGTGGCGGGCGCCCGAGACCAGGCACGATCACATAATCGAATTCAAGTCCCTTCGACTCATGAATTGTCATGAGCTGCAGCGTGTCATCAGCCTCCGTATCGGGTAGCGCATAAAGGTCTGCAAGCCCCTCTTTAAATGCTGCCAATTCATAGATATCCCCCATTTCTTCATGGACCTCAAGATAATCAAGGTAGATTTTTGCATCTCCGAGATCAGTTTCATTATTAACACAAGCCGGCCCCCCAAGCGCAAGCCATGCTGCTTCAACAACTGCACGTAGAGACTGTCTGTTACGATTATTTATACAACTTTCTAACACTTCTCGCATACGCAGTAATCGAATGACCCCATCAGCAGAGACTGCTGATAAACGAGCATCATCATTGAGCGACTCCCATACTGTCTGACGATTTTTTCTTAAACTATTTTCTCCAGGATTCTCTATGTCAGCAACAGGGTTGATTTGTGCTGGGAAGAGTGCATATAGATCGGCGAGTTTTAGGCCACACCATGGGGCACGCAGCACAGCAAGCCACGCTAATTTGTCTGCCAAATGCGCTAATGCACGTGTTAATACCAGTAAATCCTGTACTACTGGTCGGCGGCCCAATTCTTCCATCCTAACTGCGCGAAATCGAAGTCCCATTTTTCTTAACTGCGGGATAATTTCATCATATAAAGCTTTACGGGTACGGCCAAGAATAGCAATGGTGGCAGACGGATCATCGCGACGCGTCCTCACAACAATCTCTACCAGCTCTTTAGCCTCTGCTGCATGATCTCCATTAAAAGATGGATGGATGCTAACTGACTCACCAACTAGTCCCTTATGTATTGAAACAGAAGCCGTATAGGGTACGGCACCAGCCGAAACACCCTCCTCTCTTATCGGCATTATCTGTGAAAAGGTGTTATTGACCCAATTTATAATGCCGCTCTGTGAACGAAAGTTGGTACATAACACAATTGATTCTAATTCAATGTTACCAATATTTTCAGTACGGGCACGTGAAAACAAACTCACCTCTGCTTCACGAAAGCGATAAATTGACTGCATCGGATCACCAACGACAAACAAGGTACGTCCATCACCAGACTCCCATCCAGCAGTAAGCTTAGTAATTAAATCATATTGACTTCTCGAAGTATCCTGAAACTCATCCATTAACAAATGCTGCATACGATAATCAAGTGCTAGCGCCAGATCAGTTGGTGCATCAGACTCTCCAAGAGCTTGTAAGGCCCCCAGCATGACCTCAGTATAATCAACCCTGCCCCGCGCTTGAAACACAAGTTTTAGCTGCGCAACGGTGTATGGTAATAAACGAGTGATTGAACCAAGCGCTTCCCACTGAGCATCAGTGTAAGTAGGTGGTGGAAGCCTGCGTAAATCATGTAACCATTGTCGTAATGTGTCATCTTCCTTGAGCTTGTCGATCAATGTGAAAGCGCGGCCTTTCCACAATTTTACTTCTTCTTTCTCATCAACAGTGCTACCTGACGGGAAGCCCTCGTTTTTTGTTAATCGCTTTCGCCAACCACCTTCTTCTGTCAGCAGAAGCTGTACTATACCTTTCCAGGAATCGACATCATGCTCTTCACATCCAGGCATTACATTTAATTGCTCGCAAATATCGAACGGTAAATTCCCGTCGCCATCCTTAATGTTAGTGGCGGCATAACGTGCAAGCTTAACCAATTCTTCCTGCATCGATTCAGGATAGATATTTGATACATTTTTAAGTGCCCCATACCTAATATTCTGTAGTCCCGTTTCTAATTCCTCTCGGCCCTTACCTATAACATGACGTAACCAGTGATTACGTTTCTTCAGTATTTTGGAGAGTAATTTTTCGGCACGACTCACATCATTGCCAAGATGCCCTAGTAATTGCTCGGCATCCTGTGCCGCTACATTATCCTTTTGTTCCGAAAAATTATTACTTGTAGCCAGACCAATGGTCGCACGAGCTGCCTCACGATAAAGATCAGATGCATCCGGTGTGCTTTCCATTTGGGAACTGGATTTAGACAGTATCGGCATCTGACGTACAAGTGATGCACACAATGAATCAATAGTTTGGATACGTAGTCGCGTTGGATTTTTAATAATCTGCCAACCGGACTGATCATCGTGCTGTAATACTGCACTAGCTAACTTGCGGGTTAATTTTACATGCTCATTTTCAGAAATATCACTAGACTGAGTAAGTGCTGCAAGCACTCCTTTTTGTATTTCTGCCACGGCTTTCTTTGTGAACGTAATCACTACTATCTCTTCAGGCTCTTCAACGCGTGCAAGCAGTTTAAGATATCGCTGAATCAAGAGCCCGGTCTTGCCTGACCCTGCTGGCGCCTGAACGATAAACGAGCATGTAGGATCAAGTGCACGTTTTCGCTCAGCAAGATCTGAAATATGTGTAGTATCGTTCATGCTCCATCCTCCGACTCTGCATACGCATCCTCAGTTCGTTCAGAAATGCGACAAAAAGGTTCTAAGTCACAATTACGGCATGTTTCAGGATACTTTTTGGGGCTGACTTTCGCATCACCTTTAGAAAAGCTCTCTGCAATACGAGTAAGGTCAGTACGCCAAGAGACAATTAACTGCTCCCATTCTGGGTCAGCTTTCACACTAGGCAGAAGATCGTTATCCCGTGCCAAGGCTTTGAATTTCATTTTTCCCGTTTTTACCTGCGCAAATACAACTGCTGAAGCAGCATCAGATTGAGAGGCTAAAAAATAAAGTGGCAGTTGTGGCTCATCTGGACGTTCACCACACATGGTCGTAATTTTTGATTCTCCTGTCTTGTAATCGATAATAATAAGCCTCCCATCATTAAGCATATCAACGCGGTCTAGACGCGTAGTTAAGGAAAGCCCACCTAGGTTAATTTCCCCTCCAACTTCAATTCCTTTAACTCTGAAGTCGCCGCGTTTCTTCTCTTTATCTAGCCATTCATACGTCAATCGCACCAAACGCTGATTTTCAATATTTGTAAAACGCTTTGAGAGTTTTGTTGCACGCTTTGTTTGAATACGTTCGATTACCTTTTTAGCTGAATTTGACAATTTTTCTTTAAGTTTGTCATCACTGATCGCATCAAGCTCATTTTTGGTCTTAAGCTCACGCCATACTTGTTCTAACACCCCATGCACCAATTCCCCACGTTCCATTGCATTTAGTCCAGTATGTGGAGACTCTAATCCTTTTGCCCCCAGACGGTGCAAAGCAAATGCTCGGAACGGACAAGCCGCTTGGTTCTTTATCACCGAAGTACCACCATTCAGTGCTGCCTGATCAAGCTCTGGCGCTTTATTATCTTCAATAGACTCAATCTGACCCGCTTGATGAATCAGATCACGATGACTCTTATAAGTTGGTAGAATCAGCTCACTTTGTGGGAAGTCTACAATTAATGGACTAGGAGTAAGTATGCGCTCGCCTTTCTTCTCATCATCATGCCTAGGAAAACTAAAAATTACTTCATCCGAGCTGCGACTCCACTCGTTAATAAAACGACGTGATAGATCAAGTGATTCAGAAGCAGAGGCACGTGGTATTTTTGCTGAACGCTGTAGCTCAATTGGTAGGAACGGATTTGTACTTGAGGACAACGGCCACTTTGTATCTGATAACCCCATCACCCATAGATGATCAAATTCCATACCAACAGTCTCGCGTATATCTAAAATTTGAATGGGAACATCAGGGGTTTCTGGCTGAAAAATTTTCTCTACTGCTATTCTATGGAGACGCCGTATCCCTCCAATATATCCGATCCTGGGAATAACACGATCAAGTGCCGCAAACTCAGCAACGATTTCGTTCCATTTATTTAGAGTCTGATATTCCGATGAGTCAAGAGCACGCTCACCTGGAAAATTAAAAATTTTAAGTACGCCGGAGATAGCTCTAGCTAAAACCGATGGCGCCTGCCTAACAAACAAATTTTCTTTGCGAAATTCTACAAGTGAAGATATCTGCTGCATGAGAATTGGACAATTTGTACTGTTCTGTTTGCGCTGAATAAGTACAAATAAGTCTTTGAGCGTAATTCTTGGCTCAACTCTCTTTCGTAATTGCTCGTCAAGCAGTGCGCGATTTATCATTTCGCTCTCTCCGCCAGCCAGAAAAGGCGAACGAAGGATGCTGCTCACAAGCTCAAATTCAATATCCTTCCCAGCCAGCTCAAGTAATTGAAACGCTGTACTGACTAATGGGTATGAAGCCAAACCCATTCCAAGCGAAACATTAAAGGGATACACACGATGCGTAAAATCCGGTAGACCCTGTTGCACATCTGGCCCCATCATGGAGCTGAAGGTACGTATAATTTCACTCCGATACTTGGAGAGCTCTGGAACAACAACACCAATTCGTACCGTATTGTTGGCCTCAATCCACGCTCGTGCCCACACTGCAGATCGTTGAATCTCATCATGACTGTCTGTGCAACTAACTCGTTGCACTCTTCCAACTCGAGATCGAATCTTTGACTGCGACTGAGCTGTCATCACCTCGCAACCATATTCTGAGAGACTATTTAGAAAAGCTCTCTGCTGTGGTGTAAACGTATCAAATCCATAGCAAATCAATCGATCTGGTTTTTGAGTTCTTGTATGCCTCCATAATTCAATTATCAAATCATAAATTCGTGCTTTATCGATTTGATTTTCGCGTTGGATTAACCCTCTATAACTCTTTGACCAGCTCCGGAATACCTTACAATCTTCATTTAGAGGTAGATTTTTGAGTTTAGAAATAAGTTGCCATTCATGAATAATTTTCCAGGCTTTACGTGCTAATCTTGCTGCTTCAGGAATAGAAAATAAAATTGGGGCTTGGTCTGAATTAGAGATAATGTTTTCCCACAACACCTGTTCCTGATTAGTTGAGAGTAAAGCAGGTAATTTATCTGCCTGCTCGGAATAGAGCATCTCTTCATATGAACGTTCAATGAATACAGCTATCGGAAGAATATCAGGCGTACTCCAGGCTGTGCGTCCCTGAATAACCTGCAAATCATCAAATTCTCGCCGCAACACCTTTGCGAGTCTTCTATTAGGTGTAACGACAACGCTGGAGTTTATACCAGTGGGAAACTGATTAAAAAAATCAGCAAGGATTATTTGTGGAAATTTCTGTAGTGAAGACATGCGGTGAACTGACTACCGCTATAAGTTTAACGCTCTAACAAGTCTAGTTTGCTGGAAACATCCACCCAGTCGTCGGCATCTGACGGAGCATCTTTTTTCTCAACTATAGATTCCCAAGATTTTGATAACTCAGCATTGAGCGCTGTAAAATGCTGCTGCTCATCAGGTACATCATCTTCAGCATAAATTGCTTCTACGGGACACTCAGCTACACACAAGGTGCAGTCAATACATTCTTCTGGATCAATTACCAGAAAATTCGGGCCTTCTCGAAAACAATCTACCGGGCAAACATCTACGCAATCGGTATATTTACACTTAATACAACTTTCAGTTACAACATAAGTCATTGTAGTTCTTCCTTTCCCTTACATGTAGAACATTTCTAAAACGTCCCATTCTAACAGAAATCATACCAGCACCACTACATCTAAACAGTAACTTATTACTATAATTTAGTCAGAAATATAGAAACTAATAATTTACTTGTTTATACATATAGCTCGAACAATCAAACAGATTAATACTTCTATAGCCTTATGATCAGAAAATTAACTTATAAAGTCTGGCTACTATATTTTTTACTAAGCTCATTTAAAGTGTTCAGTCGTCATCCTTGATCCAGCGCAAAAATAGGATACAACCCAGAATAAAACCCAGACCTAAAGCAACTTTTAAAAGCTCTTTAAAGAACCAAAACACCATAGACTCATGAAATTCCAATTAATTTGATCCTTATAAAAAAACAAACTAAAACTTAAATTATACATATAGGCCATCAAGCCCCACTATATTGATTCTCTAGTTCTGAGCTATGGAGAATAGCCATTCTTCCATTTTTCATATGATATTACTGTAGCTAGCTCTCCAAAATCAAGAAACCATGTATCCACTACCCATGATTTCATACTGCTAGTTTCAATAATATGACTGGCATAATGTAAATTTATAAGTAGTGGATTACGCCAGACAATTTCTCCTATCTGATGATAATTCAGCCACCCTTGCTGTTGTATGTAGACAAGAAATGTAGTGTCATTTCTACTATGATCAACACAGTCCATTCGTCCTTTTACAGAGGAATCTTTAAAATTACCCCCGCGATCAGATGCAATAGGACTGTATTTAGCCGCTTCCAGATATAATCTACGCACTGCATGTCGAATAGCCTCTCGTTCTTCTAACGCCGATGTTACTGATAAAAAAAAGACCCTAACCTGACTATGAACATCTGAAGAAACTGTGAAGCTTGTTTTCTTTAAGCAATTAGCCTGATAACAAACAGATAGTGTTTGGCCAAGAGATGGGGTGCTAATAAATACGCATACCAAACCCAGGATTAAATATAAATTCCGCATAATTTCTTAAATAGGTATCAAACAGCCCTAGTGACTACTACAGAGAAAATGATGTAATTTTCTGTTAAAAATTTATCTCAGGCCGTTTGGCCCTTTCCGATAACTAGAATCAGTACCAATCTAATACTGTCCGTTTAATAATATGCAGTTTGCCGTGAAAAAAATGTTCAGCGGCAGGAATTACTACTATCGGCAAATCCTGAGGAGCAGCCCATTCTAAAATTTTTTTAAGCGGGACTACCTCATCTTGATCACCCTGAATAATTAATACTCTTTTAGCATAGCTAGAAACTGATGGCGCCTGAAGGTGGTCTACCGAAGGAGCAACCATAATAATGCTCTCCGGACTAGTAATCTTTGCTACATGAGCTTGAATTGCACCTCCAAAAGAAAAACCGGCCAGTAATAGCGGTAAATTATTAGACCCCATATCAAACTGATTACGGATTGCCTCGACTACTGCAATGGCGTCTTCTGTTTCGCCCAAGCCATCACCATAGCTTCCCTCGCTCTTGCCTACACCTCTGTAATTAAACTTAACCGTGACAAACCCAAGCTCGAATAAAGCCTTAAAAAGAGTATGCACTACCTTATTATCCATGGTCCCACCATATAGTGGATGGGGATGAGCAATAATGGCTATGCCATGTCTGCGTTCAGAATTTGGCTCCGCCAGAACCGTCTCAAGCTTACCAGCTGGGCCATCAACAAAAAATTTCTGTGTAATATTGGAATTTAGCAAAATAATTAAAGAGCTAAAGCTAGCTTATATTTTAAACTAACTATCTTCTCATTCTATTGAAGGTGATTACAACCAATCGATTGGCTGGTAATAATATTATTTATTGCCATTTCTTACATAACAAATGAAATATTAAATCCTGAGTCGATCCACTATACGACCATTTATAAGATGCTCTTCGATAATTTCGTCTACATCTTCTTTATCAATATAGGTATACCAAACCTCATCAGGATAAACCACAATAACCGGACCCTCACTACAACGATCAAGGCAGCCAGCCATATTTATTCTAATTTTCCCTTTACGATCTAAATTTAATATCTTAATGCGATTTTTAGCATAGTCACGTATTTCTTGAGCACTATGGTCATTACAGCACTGTGCTCCAGCCTCCCTCTGATTGACACAGAAAAATACATGCTGTCGATAATAGCTCATCTAAATTTTTATAAAATAATCAAGTGTGGATTATACTGAAATGATTCATTTATCTTTGATAATCAAACTCCAGATATAGTAATAGATCCCAGCTCTTCTATTAAAAATTACTGCCAAATTTACTAAGAATCTTTTTAAAATTTACTATCCCCATATCTGCCAAAATAACAATCCTGTTAACAAGGTTGATAAAATAATTAATAATCGGCTCTGTCGTTTTTCTTCTTGCAGTAGCTCAGTCATTCTTTTTTCAAGCCCTTCTGCAGGATCTCTATTGAGAGCTTGGTAGAACAATCGAGGAAACTGTGGCGCCATAACAGCCCAGTTTGGCATTTCTTTTTGTACGCCACTAAGCATCCCACGCCAACCAAGTTGCTCAGACATCCAGTCCCCTAGATATGGCTTAGCTGTTGTCCACAAATCCAGATCCGGGTCAAGATCTCGTCCAAGTCCCTCAATATTTAGTAATGTTTTCTGCAGCATAACCAGTTGCGGTTGAATTTCTACATTAAATTTACGTGATGTTTGAAATAAACGTAATAGAACACGACCAAAAGAAATCTCTTTTAGTGGCCTATCAAAAATTGGCTCGCATACCGCACGAATTGCATTCTCAAAATCATCAACTCTTGTATCCTTCGGAGCCCAACCTGCCTCAACATGAGCTTCTGCAACACGCCTATAATCACGGCTAAAAAAAGCCAGAAAATTCTGTGCCAAATAATTCCTATCTTCATCTGTAAGTGTACCCATTATGCCAAAATCAACTGCAATATATTGCCCGTCACTACCTACAAAAATATTACCAGGGTGCATATCTGCATGAAAATATCCATCTCGGAACACCTGAGTGAAGAAAATTTCCACTCCCGTACGAGCAAGCTTTGGAATATCTATTCCCTGCTCGCGCAGAATAGATACATGACTAATAGGTGTTCCATGAACGCGCCCCATAACCATGACCCCTGGGTAGCAATAGTCCCAATACACTTCTGGTACAAATAACAACGGAGAATTAAGAAAATTACGTCTCAATTGACTACAATTAGCAGCTTCACGCTGAAGATCAAGTTCATCATCCAGATGCCGTGCAAATTCCGATACTACCTCTCTTGTTTTCAATCGTTTCCCATCTGGCCACAAGGCCTCAGCCAGCCATGCACCGGTTTCCATCAAAGCAACATCATGTGCAATGATCTTATCAATCCCGGGACGTAAGACTTTTACAGCAACCTTCGTGCCATCATGTAATACTGCAAAATGCACCTGAGCAACTGAAGCACTGGCTATGGGCTCAGAATCAAACTCTAAGAATACTTCATCGACTGATTTTCCATATATCTTCTCTAATGTTGTTATTACAATACTGGAAGCAAAAGGCGGGACTTGATCTTGAAGCTTAGCTAATTCATCTGATATATCTAGTGGCAATAGATCACGACGGGTAGATAACATTTGACCAAATTTTATAAAAATAGGTCCCAATGCTTCCAAGGCCATACGCAAACGTTCCGCGCGCGGTTTCTTTATTTTTCTACGCCAAATTGTTATAAAAAAAATCGGTATTTTCAATGCGCGCGCCCAACCGTGGCTTGGGAAAAATTCCTCAAGACCAAAACGAAATGCAACAGCATTAATTTTTAAAAGACGAAGGAAACGCATTTGTTTTGAAAATATTTGTTCATTTATTATTAATAATCTCTATAAAGCTTCTTATGGATTTTTCCTGCTAATTTTTCTACCCGAGTTTCTAATTGCTCCATTTCATTACTTAATGCATTCACGTCAGCAATGAATTCTTTAACATGAGAAGACTTGGTCAATAATGGCTGCTCCTCTAACCAGTATTCTGCCAATGCTGCTGATAAATTCTCAGTATTCTCACTGTGCCAGCATTTTATGTCTTTACCAGTCTGCACGATACGGTGAGCAAAAATATCACCCGTAATCTTACTCAATTCCTGCTCCATATCCCAATGCAAGTTTCTACTTATATAAATAAGTTCTTCGGCAAATGCATCATCTCCAGAGATGCTAATTTCGCTATAGGCGCCTTCATCATGAGCAAGTAAGCGAGGCAGCAAACCGAGCGTAAAAGTGGCAGTAGTATCAATACTAGAATTATTAGCCACTGCTAATAATTCACCACTCTCCTGTATAGTTAGCGCAGTACTCAAGAATGGTGAAACACAAATCTTTATTGTCTTTCCAGTATGCGACTGAAGCCGTCTCTTAGCCCAATTTTCACTAAGCAGAATATGGTTAAATGGAGCTAAAGCTACGGAAGATAGCATGGTAATTTTGGAATCTCAGAATACTTTTCAAATTTTAAGTTGCAACCAAACTAACTTTAAGTCCAACAAATCTATATGCATTATACTTTTTTTACAGGAGCCTAGAATTTATTGCCACGGTGCAGCGCAACGATTCCTGCAGTGAGATTGAAATACTCAACTCTTTTAAAGCCAATCTGCTGCATTAAGTCCTTTAATCCTTCCTGGTCGGGGTGCACACGAATAGACTCCGCTAGATAACGATAGCTACTTTCGTCATTAGCAATAAACTTACCTATAGCAGGTAAAATATCAAATGAATATTTATCATAAGCCGGTTGTAATGGTTTCCATATTTTGGAAAACTCAAGAACTATTAAACGCCCGCCAGGACAAAGCACTCGTAACATTTCCGCTAATGCTACATCCTTATGAGTCATATTCCTAAGCCCAAATCCAACGCTTACACAATTAAAATAATTATCCGGGAAAGGTAATTTTTCAGCGTCACACTGTGCTACTGATGCGTTCAGGCCAGAATCCAAGATTCGGTCACGGCCTATGGAAAGCATAGAATTATTTATATCAGTAAGCCATATCTCTCCACTCTCTCCGACATGATCAGCAAACAGTGTACTCAGATCCGCTGTGCCACCTGCTATATCAAGAACTCGATCACCAACCTTGACTCCACTAGCCTGAATAGCAAAGCGTTTCCAAAGCCTGTGCATCCCAGCTGACATAAGGTCATTCATCAAATTATAACGACCTGCTACAGAGTCAAATACCCCTGCTACCTTACGCGCTTTATCAGTTTCAGAGACTGAGTTAAAACCGAAATGTGTGGTTTTAGTCATAAATAGTTTTTAAAAAAATAACGTAAATATAATTTCTACAATGAATCTGGAAATCACACCATTAACTGCCTGACAATACTAATTCTATTTGTGTACAGGTAATTCTTCGGACGATTTCCTATTTTCACCTGCCTCATCCATTCTATCCAGATAATGAAGCCACATTTTATCTTGATTTATACCATAGTTATAAAGCAGATCCCAAGAATACAGACCTGAATTATGGCCGTCTGAAAAATTCGGCTGAATTGCATAGCTACCCACTGGCTCAATATGATTTATCATTACATCCTGTTTCCCAGTTTGTAATATTTCTTGCCCAGGACTATGTCCACGAACTTCAGCTGAAGGCGAATGGACCCGCAAAAACTCGTAGGAAAATTTGAAAACCTCCCCGTTTGCAAAAGAAATCTCCATTAACCTAGATTTCTGATGTAATTTTATTTCATTTGGTCTAGGAGTATCCGAACTTAAACCTGCCATAATAAAATTCCATCAGCAAATAGCAACGTGTAACAAATACATCTATATTTACAATCTAAAATATTTATTGTAATTCAAGTAATTCGACATCAAAAACTAAAACTGCATTAGGTGGAATCGAGTCACCAGCTCCGCGCGTACCATATCCAAGATGGGCTGGAATAATCAACGTTCTTTTCCCCCCGACTTTCATTCCTATAACCCCTTGATCCCAGCCTTTAATTACTCGCCCAATACCTAGTGGAAAAACAAATGGTTCACCCCGATCAATTGAGCTGTCAAATTTAGGGCCCTTTTTCTGAGGTAAATTTGCTTTATATAACCAACCTGTGTAATGAACTTTGACTTCTTGCCCTCCAGTTGCTTCTGGACCAGTCCCGATTTTAATATCAGTTTTTATAAGTTCAGTTACTTTTGTAGTATCAGAGAATGCATTTTGTTGTAGTAACAGCATGCTAAATATTACTGCACTTAGATTAAGTATTACTTTTGCTTTGGTCATAATTACCTCAAAGAGAAAAATTTAATATTTAATTATAATTCGGAACTATATTCTATTATAGAATTCTAGATCCATTTTCATTCTGCATGTGAGTACTATATAAATTTTAAATGGAACCAAATAAGTCCCCTAATAGGTTACACAAGACCGAAGTATTATACCTGACATATATAGGTAATCATTGCCCGTAACCCTAATAAAACACTTACACGAATTCAACCCTTTAAATAAATCTACTGTAGATAGATTACAAATATAAGAACGTGGTTTAAAATCAAAAACAAAGCTACCCAAACTATTGGAGTGTTTAAGCATATAATTACAAAACAGAGACTTCTAATTATTATTAAGTGAAAATACTAATTTATGAAATATCTGGATATTCAAAACAAATCTAACTGCCAGCGATAAATGAACCCTACTACAATTGAATTAATTGGCACAATATTATTTGGCGTCGCATTAATTCACACCTTCTCAACTAAATTCTTCCAGCATTTGGCCCATACGCGCCCAGCTCACTCTGGCATATGGCATTTTTTAGGTGAAGTCGAAGTTGTTTTCGGACTCTGGGCGTTAGTATTGACCTTGGCAATATTGTCCATTAATGGGAAACAAGCTGCCACCACTTACCTTGAACAACAAAGCTTTACTGAGCCAATGTTTGTATTCGCCATTATGGTGATCGCCGGTAGTCGCCCTATTCTCCACTTTGCAATGCTCTGCGTGAAGAAGATTGCAAAAATTATTCCATGGTCAGATGGAATGGCATTTTATTTTGTTACTTTATCATTTGTACCGCTACTAGGTTCTTTCATTACAGAGCCAGCTGCCATGACGCTAGCCGGACTTATTTTTCTTGAGCGCTATTACTCAAAGGGCATTACGACCAAACTTAAATATGCAACTCTTGGTGTTTTATTTGTAAACATCTCAGTTGGTGGAACGATGACGACATTTGCTGCTCCACCAGTACTTATGGTAGCAACAAAGTGGGGATGGGACCTCGCATTCATGTTCAGTACATTTGGCTGGAAAGCTATAATCATTGTACTAGTAAATACTTTGGTGGCCACTTTTGTTTTTAGGCGAGAACTCTCAGAGATTCATTTTGATAAAGAATCTCAAGAAAAAAGGGTCCCCTTGCCCATTTTCTTTACACACTTATTTTTTCTAGTAGGTGTAGTGATTTTTGCTCATCATCCAGAAGTTTTCATGGGGTTACTTCTTTTTTTTATTGGCTTTGCTCATGCCTACGAACGTTACCAGGATAGATTAATTCTACGCGAAGGGCTATTGGTTGCTTTTTTCCTTGCGGGACTAGTTGTTCTAGGAGCGCAACAAAAATGGTGGTTACAACCAATGCTAGTAGGCATGGATACTACTGTTCTCTTCTATGGCGCTACATTTCTTACAGCATTTACTGATAATGCTGCGCTAACATATCTTGGCTCTTTATTGGAGGGAACAAGTCCAGAATTCCAATATTCTCTTGTCGCTGGAGCAGTGACGGGAGGTGGCCTGACAGTCATTGCTAATGCTCCTAATCCTGCAGGTTTTTCCATACTCAAAGAATCATTTGAAGATGACTCGATCCATCCTTTAGGACTATTAGTGGCCGCATTACCACCTACATTTGTTGCTATTCTTGCGTTCCAATTTCTCTGATCATAGAGAGCTGATATCAAAAATCTAAAGACTAGTGCTAAAGGGCACCCAAAACATATAAAGCCATCAGCTACTTCGTAGCTTAAGCCGATTATTTTTCTCCATCCATTTTTTAATACGATTGGCATCACCAATACGTGTATTTTTTCCCCAAGAATCAAGTAATACTATTATTACCGGGTTGCCAAGTATTTGTGCATGCATAACTAAACAACGCCCAGCTGCCTTCAAAAAACCAGTTTTTGAAATATCAATATCCCAAATTCCACGGCGCACAAGAATATTAGAATTCTTGTACAGTAGGGCATGTTTCCTACGAGGAAGTTTTACTGCATACGCTGCAGTAGTAGTATATTTTCGGATAAGTTTGTAGTTATGAGCAGCTCCAACCAGTTTAGCTAAGTCACGGGCAGTAGAAACGTTCCTGCTACTTAGTCCGGTAGACTCGACAAAAAAACTGTTTCCCATTCCCAGTTCAAAAGCTTTGTTATTCATTGCTTTAACAAACGCCCTCTTGCCACCGGGATAAGTACGCCCTAATGCTGCAGCCGCACGATTATCTGATGACATCAGTGCCAACAACAACAACTCTTTACGAGTAAGTTTAGCTCCAAGTGACAACCGTGAACGAGTATTTTTTAAACGATCAATATCAGCCGACCGAATAGAAATTTTCTGATTTAACGCTAATTTTGCATCAAGCACCACCATCGCCGTCATCAGCTTAGTAATTGAAGCAATTGGCCTGATTTTATCTGCATTCTTCCGGTAAATAACATTCCCTTGTTTAACGTCCAGAACCATTACAGATTCTGACCTCAGGCGTAACTCGCCCTGCTTTGCAACAGCAGCACCGGTAAAAAGAATTACTATAGATAATATTAGGAGTATCTTTTGCATTTTTCTTGTTCCAACCGAAGAATTTCGGTACTTTCGATCAACAAAATTATTTTTTTAACCACATATATATAAAAATCTTAACTATAAACTGTATATCAATACTTGTAAAAATCTATATTTCTCAACCTTTAAAAATCAATGAATTATTGCACAATAATAGAGTGCAATACTTTGTGTTAGCTAGGTATCGTCTGCTTGATGTGCCCTGCTCTACTCTTCTTGTTGCTGCAGCTCCCACATATGGAAATAGAACCCTCTTGCCGCAAGTAGCTCCTGGTGGCTTCCACGCTCTATGATTCTACCTTTGTCCATTACTAGAATCTGATCAGCATCAGCAATAGTAGAAAGCCGATGAGCGATTGTAAGCGTAGTACGGTTTGCAGCTATTCTCTTCAGCTCTCCTTGTATGGCTTTCTCAGATCTTGAATCTAATGCTGAGGTTGCTTCATCAAAAATTAGAATTTTTGGCCCTTTCAAAATTGCTCTAGCAATTGCAACTCGCTGTTTTTCACCACCAGAAAGTTTTAGCCCCCTCTCTCCAACTTTTGTCTTGTATTTTTCTGGTAGGCTTTCAATAAATTTATGAATGTGAGCTGATTTTGCTGCCTGAAAGACTTCTTCACAACTTGCTTCAGGGCGCCCATAAGCTATGTTGTAATAAATACTTTCATTAAATAGAACTGTATCTTGCGGGACAATTCCTACAGTTGCCCGCAAGCTCTTTTGAGTAATATTACTAATATCCTGATCATTTACCAAAATACGACCACTAGTTACTTCGTAGAAACGAAATAATAAACGTGAGATTGTAGATTTACCTGAGCCACTGTGCCCAACTACTGCAATATTATGCCCGGCAGGGATATCAAAGCTCATATTAAATAAAATTTGACGATTGGATTCATAGCTAAAATTTACGTTCTCAAACCGAACTGAGGCATCTCCCTGAACGAGATCAAGAGCATCCGATTTGTCCTTTATTTCTTCCCTTTCCGTCAGCAATGAAAACATTTTTTCCATATCTGCCAGTGAATGCTTAATTTCACGATAAACAAACCCAAGAAAATGTAGTGGCATATAAAGCTGCAACATAAAAGCATTGACTAACACCAAATCACCTAAGGACATAGATCCTTTAACCACTCCGTCAGATGCCAATAGCATTAACAACGTTACGCCTATTGCGATAATGCCACTCTGTCCAGCATTAAGGACCGCAAGAGAAGTCTGGTTGCGTACTGCTGCAGTTTCCCAATTCTTTAAGTGCTCATCGTAACGTTCCGCCTCCCATGACTCATTACCAAAATATTTCACCGTCTCATAATTTAACAAGCTATCAATCGCGCGTGTATTCGCTTTTGAGTCCATGTCATTCATGGTGCGACGGAAGATCATACGCCGTTCAGTAACAACTAACGTGAGCGCAATATAAGCTACTAATGTAGAAAATATAATTATAGAGAACCAGATGTCATAATTAGAAATAAGAATTATTGCTACTAAGCCAATTTCCAAAAGAGTTGGCAAAATATTAAACAACATAAAATTCAACAGAAAAGATATGCCGCGTGAACCCCGCTCAATATCACGCGATACACCGCCAGTTTGGCGCTCTAAGTGAAAACGTAACGACAACGCATGTAGGTGGCCAAAAACTCGAATCGCAACCCTTCGGATTGCTCGCTGCGTTACCTTTGCAAAGATAGCGTCACGTATTTCACCGAATAACGTACTACACAGACGTAGCACACCATAGCCCACTACGAACAATACTGGCAGTACCAGCATATCTTGTGGCTGATCAAGTGCATCAACCACTTCCTTCAATAATAGTGGCACTGCGACACTCGCAAGTTTAGCCATGACCAGTAAAACTAGCGCTAGCAAAACCCTTTTTTTAAACTCCCATAGATAAGGCAGTAATGAGCGAATGGTCCCCCAATCGTTGCGATTCAATGACGGTTTCTCTAAACGTGTGGGACGCATTAATTAATTTCCAAAACTAGGGTTAACTTCTCATTGTTACAAATGCAAGATTGGCGCGGACAGAATACAAATGAAGATTCTCATCATATTCCATATGAATTCGCAAGAGAACATCAGTCCCCGAAGAATTCCAGGAATCCTGACGGTGAGCGCCTTAAGGATTCGGGTTCCCAGCCACCACCAAGTGCCTTAAATAAATCAACAGTTGCAACTAGCCGATTTTGACGGCTCCGGATAACTGCTAATGCTACCTCATTGTGGATTCTCTGCGAATCTAAAACCTCAAGGTAGGCTGAATATCCATATTTATAGCGATTCTCGGAAACTTGTAAGGCTTTTCTAGCTGAAACCTCACTAGCTTGTAAGGCAGCTTCCTGCTCTGAACTTTTACGTACACTGATCAATGCATCGTTCACTTCCCTGAATGCGCTTCTTATAGAACCCTCATATGAAATTAATGCCTGTTTTTGTTGTGAACTGGCCTGCTCTAAACGAGCAAGTAATCTACCTGCATCAAAAATTGGTAAATTTAGGTTTACGCCTGCTGTCCATATATTTGCTGCCGATTTAACCAGATTACCTAATGAAATACTTTCTCTGCCAAAACTAGTTGTAAGCATGATGCTTGGAAAAAGTGCCGCTTTAGCAACACCAATATTAGCGGTTGCAGCTATAACTTGTTCCTCAGCTTGACGTACGTCAGGACGCCCCACCAACAGACTGGAAGGTAAACCGGCTGGTGGAGAAGGTGGTATAGGCAAGGTCTTAATATTACCCTCCCCCAGCTCCAGATCAAGCATCCCGGTAAGTACCGCTAACTGGTGTTGGCTAATAGCTCGTTGATGAGACAGGTCGACAATTTGTGCCACAAGATTAGAATGAGCTGTTTCAGCCTGGTAAACATCCAATGCCGAAGTAGAGCCCTGCTCTAAACTTCGCCTAGTAATTTCTAAGCCCTCTTCACGGTTACGCAAATTATCTCGAGAGACAGAAAGCTGTGCATCAAGGCTTCGTAGCAATAGATAATTAGTCACAATCAGGCCGGAGAGTGATAAATATACAGTATCCCTAGCATAATATGTGCCTATCGCCTGAGCTGATGCAGCCTCCCTTGCACGACGTATTTTTCCCCAGAAATCTAACTCGAATGCTGTGCCGAGAGAAATACTATAAATTTGGCGCACAGGATTTAGCCCTGGAAAAACAGGAATTACGCTTACTCTTGAGATACGTGAACGCGTTGCATTTGACTTAAAATCGATTGTTGGAAAAAGTGCAGCACCTACTTCCTGTAAGTATGCATCAGCCTCTTCTACCCGTGCTATAGCGAGTTTAATATCTGTATTATTTTCTAGCGCCTTAGCCACTAAATCATTTAAAACAGGGTCCTGATAAAACTCCCACCAAGTACTTGAAATAGGAGTCACGACCTTCTCTTCCTCCTCAGTAGAATCACTTCCAACTGAAAAGCTAGTTGGAACGATATCACTGCTTTCAAAGCGCTTATAATCTGGGCCAACCGATATACAACCCTGAATTACCACGGTAACCCCTATCAGTAGATAGGATAATCTAAAATGGTTTTTCATTCTGAGTCCCCTGCTACATTAGCAGCAATTTTCTTTGTGCGTTTGTTTGAAAGCCAAACAAAGAATAAAGGAATAAATACTGTAGCAATAAAGGTTGCAACTATCATCCCCCCAAACACACCGGTCCCCATTGATCGTCGTGCAGCCGATCCTGCACCAATAGCAATTACAAGCGGAGAAATCCCCAGCACAAAAGTCATTGAGGTCATTACAATTGGACGGAAACGCAAACGTGCAGCTTCAATTGCAGCTTGTGCAACAGGCATTCCTTCCTTCATTTTCTGGCTAGCAAATTCCACAATTAGAATTGCATTTTTTGCTGCTAGCCCGATTAAAGCAATTAGACCTACCTGGAAATAAATATCATTAGGCATCCCGCGTAAAAATACTGCAAGTAGTGCGCCGGTTAGTGCAAAGGGTACAGCCATAATCACTGCTAGCGGCAAGACCCAGGTTTCAAACTGTGCGGCCAAAATCAGAAATACCATAATAATTGCAAAACTGAACGCAAAGATTGCCGCTGAACCAGTGCGTTTCTCCTGATAAGCCTGGCCAGTCCAAGATATTTGGTAGTTATCTGGTAAATTTCTAGCAGCAATCTCTTCCACTAACTTGATAGCATCACCTGAACTTACGCCATTTTTTCCACTTCCAAGTATTTTTGCAGAAAGTATCCCGTTATAACGCTCTAACTGCTCCACACCAAAGACATCACTTATTTTGCTCAGAGCTGATAACGGCACCATCGCGCCAGATTGTGAACGAACATACACTCTCCCAATATCTTCCGGCTTCATACGGTATTGAGGTTCTGCCTGCATTTGTACACGGTAAGTACGCCCAGACCGATTGAAGTCGTTCACATAAAGCGAGCCCATATTACTTTGTAAAGTCGCATAAATGTCGGCAACCAGAACGCCCTGAGAAATTGCCTTAGCTTCATCCACTTCAACAAAAAATTGAGGTACGGCAGGGCGAAAGAAGGTATTGATCCCGGTCAGACGTGGTTCCTTCTTTAGCTCTTCGATAAAACTATTAACCGCACTAGATAAACGCAAAGGACTCGAATCTCCACGGCTTTGTACATAGACTTCAAACCCTCCTGAGTTTCCCAGACCACGGATTGCAGGCGGATTAAATGCAACCGCAAGACCATCTGGCTGCATCATGCCAATGCCAGTCAATTTTTTAACAATATCTTCAGCTGATGCTGAACGCTCTGACCAGTCTTTAAACGCAACAAACATGGTTGCTGAACTAGTTTTATTACCACCACCTATAAGATCGAATCCATTGACAACAAATTGATGCGATACTGCCGGATCTTCTGCAATAGCAGCTCGCACTGCCTCAGCGGTTTTAGTTGTTCGAGCGAGTGTTGCTCCGTCGGGTAGTATCGTTGCAGCTACCACATACCCCTGGTCTTCAGGAGGAACAAAACTACCTGGAACTACTTTAATCAAATAAATCGCGACTGCAATGAACCCTATAAATACAAATATACCAGTAATGCTATGACGTATCGTAAGATCAACTGTACGGGTATAAAATTCAGTGAAATTACTGAATCCACGGTTAAACGATCTGAAAAATGCAGACTCTCCATGCGTTTTCTTTAACAAAATGGCGCATAATGCTGGGGTTAAGGTTAGCGCCACTACACCGGAAATAACTACAGCTACAGCTACAGTAACAGCAAACTGGCGATATAATTCGCCGGCAATGCCTCCAAGAAAAGCTACAGGTACAAATACTGCGCATAGCACCAGTACAATTGCAACAACTGCACCCGACACCTGTTCCATCGCTTTAATAGCCGCCTTAGTTGGTGATAATTTTTCTTCCTCCATCAAGCGTTCAATATTCTCCAATACTATAATTGCATCATCCACCACAGTACCTATGGATAGCACCATCGCAAAAAGTGTCAGTGTATTAATTGAAAATCCGAATACCCACAAGCCTGCAAAAGTTCCTATCAAAGATATAGGTACCGCAATAATTGGAATTAGCGTAGCTCGCCAGCTTTGCAAGAACAGGTATACAACCAGTACAATAAGTACCATTGCTTCCCCGAGTGTCTTGAGTACTTCCCAAATTGACGCCTTAACAAACAAGCTTGTATCGTATGGCACCACATAATCCATCCCCTCAGGAAAGCGTTGTTTAAGCTCATCCATCTTGTCCTTGATAGCATTTGCTGTATCAAGAGCATTAGCGCCATTCTGCAGGAAAATAGGAATACCCGTTCCAGGCTGACCATTAAGTGTGGTACGAACGTTATAACTTTGCGCACCTAATTCAATACGGGCAACATCCTTAAGATAAAGAGCACCTCGTGAACCATTTGCACGTATAACTATATTGCCAAATTGTTCCGGCTCTAACAGTCGACCTTTAGCTACGATGGTATATGCCAGCTGCTGATCTGCAGGAGCAGGTTCTTGCCCTATCTTTCCAGAAGCATACTGCGCATTCTGTGCCCGAATTGCACTAGCAACATCTGATGTAGTTACCCCAAGTTGGGCCATGCGATCAGGGCGTAACCAAATACGCATAGAATAATCCTGACCGCCGAAAATAGTTGCATCTCCAACACCTTTAATACGTTTTAATTCATCCACAACATTAAGCGTTGCATAATTACTTAAATACAACGTGTCATGTTTAGCCTTGTCTGAAATTAGCATAACAACTATTAAAATGTCGTTAGACCGTTTCTGCACTACAAGACCAGTTTGACGCACCTCATCTGGCAAACGTGGCAGCGCAATATTTACTCGATTACTAACATTAAAAGTTGCTTGATCAATATTAGTTCCAACTTCAAATGTTGCAGTAATTGTTAATGTTCCGCTAGAGTCAGCGCTGGAACTAAAATATAATAAATTCTCAATTCCACTTAATTCTTCTTCAATCGGTGCGGCAACTGTTTTTGCCATGGTTTCCGCACTTGCACCAGGGAAAGTAGCCGTCACCAATACGGTAGGCGGTGCAATTTGTGGATATTGAGCAATGGGAAGCTGGATTGCTGACGCAAACCCTGCCAAAACAATAATAATAGATAATACAGATGCAAAAATTGGTCGTGTAATGAAGAATCTTGTCATAATAATCGCAATTATTTCTTACCAACAGAGTCATTCTGTTTGAGTGGTGACTCTTGGCTCATATCAACAGAGTGTGGTGAAACCAGAATACCTGGGCGAAGTTTAATAAGGTTATCAACAATTACTTTGTCGCCCGCTTTAAGTCCTTCAGTAACTACCCAATTTTTTCCAACCCATTTTCCGGTTACGACTGGCTGTATAATGGCTTCATTCTTTTCATTTACTAAATAAACTACCCTACCAAGATCAGACGTTAACACTGCTGTCTTAGGAATAAGAAAAACTCCTTTTTGTTCCCCGGTTGCAATCCGAACACGAACAAACTGCCCTGGTAATAAACGCTGATCTGAATTATCAAATGTTGCACGTAACTGTTGTGTCCCCAAAGCAGGATCAATTCGTCTAGCCGCAAAGTTTAGTTTTCCGCTTTGATCATATTCAGTACCATCCGGTAATATTAACGTTACGTTTATTACGTTTTTTTCACTCAGGTATCCTCCGAATCTTTTCAGTTCATTATCAGACAAACTAAAACCAACCCAAATTGGTGATAACTGAATAATCGTTGTCAGCAGGCTTGTATTAGCTTGTATTAAGACTCCTTCAGAAAGCTGGCGACGGCCTGATATTCCTTTCACAGGAGCGGTTACGGTTGTATATGAGAGATTCAATTTTGCATCCCGTACGCGAATTTTAGCTTGCTGCAAGGCAGCATCTACAATCGCATTCTCAGATACGGCATTGTCGTATTCGCGTTTACTAATTGACCTCGTAGAGAGTAACTCTTTTAAACGACTCTCTTCACGAATAGTTTGCTCAACTCTGGCTTGTTGTTCAATGAGCTGGGCTTGAGCTTGTGCTAGTGCATTCTGATAGGGAACCGGATCAATTAAGAACATGGGTTGACCTGCCTCAACAGCAGTACCCTCCTGATATAAACGCTTCAACAGAATTCCTCCCACACGGGGGCGTATCTCAATTTCCTTTGCACCTTCCGTCTGCGCAACTGCCTCAGCGCTAATTGGTACGTTTCTAGGTTCAATTGAAATAACACCAACAGGCATCGCCATTTGTGGAGGGATATTATTAGAAATCTCCTGATCGTTATTACTACATGCTGCCAGAGCAACACCAATAACCAAGGTAATGACTACCCTTAAGTAAATTACAACCCACAAATTGCGATGCTTATATCCGTTAAAATTAGATGTCAACATAAATTAGTCCCATACTTTTACTAAAATAGCTTGCTTACATTCGTATATGTATGTAAGTTTATACATACATATACGAATGTAAACACTTATCTGAAGAATTATGGCCCGCAAAACTAAAGAAAATGCAGAATTAACGAGAAAAAGCATCATTATTGCAGCGCGTGAAGTATTTTTAATCCGTGGCGTTAGCCGCACAACTATAGAACATATTGCAACTCAGGCCGGCGTCACACGCGGAGCAGTCTACTGGCATTTCAAAAATAAAACTGAAATATTCCAGGCCATGCGTGAACAGGTATTCTTGCCTTTAATAGACCGAATGGACGATACGCTGCTAGTTGATAATAGCCAAAATCCTCTAGTACAAATTGAAAATTTTTTATGTGGAACAATCCAACTCCTCAATAATAGCCTCGAAACCAGACAGATCTATGAAATAATGATGATCAAATGTGAATATGTAACTGAATTTTCAGTGGTTTTACAGGAAATTCTGCTGACATGCTCTGGTATAGAGGAGAAATTACGTTTTACTTATGAGAAAGCAAAAGAACAAGGGTTATTACACCCCTCACATGAACCAGCCCAATTAGCTATTGATACGCAATTATTCTTTATCGGGTTATTACATATGTGGGTAAAGGACTCAGATGGTAGTCATTTTCGAAATAGGGCAATTAAGCTAATTAAGGCCCACATGAGCCTCATCATTCGATAGAAATTTATATCCACACCCTAACTCTTCTTTTAGCTCAGCACCTTCTTTCCACTTTAAATAAAATACATAAACGTAACCTTAATTAAGATTCATAAGATGTATTCTTATTTTCAATAAATTAAGAGAAAATATTCTATAGTTGACTAAATTAGTCTGGTATTTTATACTTGACTAAATTAATCGTGTATTAGCAACAGTGATTACACAGATTTCTAATAGTTTAACCTAAATGAAGAGGTATCCTTATGAGGCTAACAACCCGAGGAAGGTTTGCAGTTACAGCACTCTTAGATCTTGCGATGCAACGCAGCAAGGGACCAGTTAAGCTTGCTGAAATCAGTAAACGTCAACAAATTTCACTATCCTATCTTGAACAACTATTCACTAAACTTCGTCAACGAGAATTAGTCGATAGTGTACGTGGGCCTGGTGGGGGTTATTGCCTTGCTAAAGAAATGGAGCATGTATCGGTAGCCGATATCATCCTTGCTGTCGACGAACCAATTGATTCGACACAATGTGGTGGGAAAGAAAACTGCCATAACGACAACAAATGCATAACACACGATTTATGGAAAAATCTTAATGCTCTTATATTTAATCACTTAGGCTCAATAAACTTGAAACAATTAGTTGATGAACAGAAATTGAATAAAGAAAATATTATAAAAATTGTAGACATACATAAACTTACTTCTAATCAAGAATACACATCATCTTAGGCTTGATTATCCCTACAATAAACAAGCTATTTTTTAAAAAACTTAGCGATTTAGAAAGCAAATAGGAGCAGTAATGGGTATTTCATTATCTGAGAATGCGGCAAAACAAATTCTAAAAAAAATTGCAAAGCGGGGAAAAGGAATAGGTTTGCGTGTTGGCGTAAAAAAAGTGGGTTGCTCCGGCTTTGCTTATACATTTGACTACGCTGACAAAATACACACTGATGACCAATTATTCGAATCGCATAATGCAAATATAGTAGTTGATGCTAGCAGTCTGCAGTTCCTAAATGGGTCAAATGTTGATTTCATTCGCGAAGGACTCAATGATTCTTTCAAATTCGACAACCCTAATGTTGATAATACATGTGGCTGCGGAGAAAGTTTCAGTATAAAAGAACCAATTAAAATATAGCTAAAGAAATTTTTTTAAATTTCAAAAAAATAATCTAAAAATATCTCTTACGACTAAATAATATAGGACTAATAGAATGGGTGCCGTACTACAAGATCTGATCAACAAACCTTATGAGCATGGCTTTGTCACAGACATTGAATCTGATGTTGCGCCAAAAGGTCTAAGTGAAGACACGATACGCTTAATTTCTAGCAAAAAAAATGAACCTGAATGGTTGCTTGATTTCCGCCTAAAGGCTTATCAGAAATGGCTTACTCTGGAAGAGCCTGAATGGTCAAACGTTAAATACCCGAAAATAGATTTTCAGGCAATCAGTTATTATTCTTCACCAAAGCCCAAGAAAAAATTAGCCAGCATGGATGAAGTTGATCCCGAGCTGCTGCGTACATTTGAAAAACTTGGTGTGCCAATGTCTGAGCGTGCAGCACTTGCTGGTGTAGCTGTTGACGTAATTTTTGATAGTGTCTCTGTAGCAACCACCTATAAAGAGAAACTTGCTGAAGTTGGTATTATTTTCGGATCATTTACTGAAGCCGTTCATTCGCATCCTGAACTTATAAAAAAATATCTTGGTTCTGTAGTCCCAGTTGGCGATAACTACTATGCCGCGCTGAACTCAGCAGTATTTACCGATGGCTCATTTTGTTACATCCCGAAGGGAGTCAAATGCCCTATGGATTTATCCACCTATTTCCGTATTAATACTGAAGAGTCTGGGCAGTTTGAACGTACACTTATTATTGCTGAGGAAGGAAGCTCTGTATCCTATCTTGAGGGTTGCACAGCACCAAGATTTGATACTAACCAGCTACACGCAGCTGTAGTTGAATTAGTTGCACTAGATAATGCGGATATTAAGTATTCTACTGTCCAAAATTGGTATGCAGGTGATGAGAATGGCGTTGGTGGGATCTATAATTTTGTTACTAAACGCGGCCTAGCTAAGGGCAAAAATTCTCGTATTTCCTGGACGCAGGTTGAAACTGGCTCAGCAATAACCTGGAAATACCCTTCATGTGTACTGCAGGGAGATAACTCAGTCGGCGAATTTTACTCAGTAGCTGTTACCAATAATTATCAAGAAGCGGATACCGGAACAAAGATGATACACATTGGGAAAAATACACGTAGCACCATTGTTAGCAAAGGCATATCGGCCGGGCACTCCAACAATAGTTACCGTGGATTGGTCAGAATTACACCAACTGCTGCAAATGCCCGTAATTTTTCACAGTGTGATTCAATGCTGATAGGTGATTTGTGTAGTGCAAGTACCTTCCCCTACATTGAAACACGCAATAACAGCGCGAAAGTCGAACATGAAGCATCAACATCAAAAATTGGTGAGGACCAATTATTCTACTTTGCTCAACGAGGAATAGGCAGTGAAGAAGCGGTGTCTATGATTATAAACGGATTCTGCAAAGATGTTTTTCAGCAATTACCGATGGAATTTGCAGTTGAAGCGACCAACCTTTTGGGCTTGAAACTTGAAGGGAGTGTCGGATGATTGATCAAGATAGCAAGATACTACTTGAGGTACGTGGTTTATGCGCGACCGTTAATAATAGCGAAATCCTAAAAGGAATTGACCTTACCATTAAGAGCGGTGAGATACATGCAATCATGGGAACAAATGGCTCAGGAAAAAGCACTTTAGCCAAAGTGCTTGCCGGTCATACTGACTATGAAATAACAGGCGGCACGGTTGACTTTGAAGGTAAAAATTTGTTTGATTTGGCACCGGAAGAGCGTGCACGAGCTGGTATTTTTCTCGGCTTCCAATATCCTATAGAAATTCCAGGGGTAGCAAATAATCAATTCCTACGCCTTGCATTTAACACAGCACAAGTACAACAAAATAAAGATGAGCTTGACCCACTTGAGTTTGATGATCTCGTCAGAGAAAAAATGAAGTTACTTGAAATGAACCCAGACTTTCTAGACCGTAGTGTTAACGAAAATTTCTCTGGTGGAGAAAAAAAGCGCAATGAAATACTACAGATGTCACTACTTGATCCCAAGATAGCTATTCTCGACGAAACAGATTCCGGGCTCGACATTGACGCACTAAGGATAGTATCCAACGGTGTTAATCAACTGGCAAATAAGGACAATGCAACCATACTGGTTACACATTATCAGCGCATGCTGAACTATATCGTACCGGATTACGTACATGTAATGGAATCAGGACGTATAGTTAAGACTGGCGGCAAGCAGCTGGCGCTTGACCTTGAGAAGCATGGCTACGATTGGGTTACTATCGAAAAAACTGCCGCAGTAGGGGCATAAATATGAGCGTAGGTACAGATAGCAAGTCTCTTAAGGGCATGCTCAAAGGACAATCGCAATTACCTATTAGTCCACTTGAAAGAATTAATCAGTTACGATCAAATGCAGTTAACCAAGTAAATGCTCTAAATCTTCCAACTAAACATGATGAAGAATGGCGCTTTACTGACATTTCCCCACTGACCAAGATATCTTTCCAGTCAGCACGGGAAGCTTCACCACTCAAAGATTCAGATGTGGAGCACTTCTATCTTACAGAAGCTGTAACTAGACTCGTATTTATTGACGGGGTCTATGCGCCACATTTATCTACGCAGATAGCAGAGCCATTTAAAAAATCTGGTGTGGTGGTTTCAAATCTGGCAGCAGCATCTTCTGAGGATTTGGCAGCTATAGAATCTCATCTGGGATCTCACACAGAACTTCAAGACAATATTTTTGCAGCACTCAATACTTCTTTCCTACATGAGGGAGCACTAATAATCGTACCGCAGAATATATCGGTTGAGGCGCCAATACATCTTTTATTCATTGCTACCCAGAAAGAAGTGTCAAGTCACCCGCGTTGCCTACTTATTGCTGAATCAAATAGCAGAGTGACAGTTATTGAAGACTACGTCACATTACGGGAAGAAACTTATATTACTAATGCGGTGACAGAATTTGTACTTGCCGATAGTGCGCATGTCAACCATGTACGGATACAGCGTGATAGTAAGGAGGCATTCCATATAGCGAATTGTTCTGTGTCACTTGCACAGAACAGTAACTATCAGTCTGTTAGTATCGCATTTGGCGCCCGTATTTCTCGTTATAACCTCAGTGTGTTACTAAAAGGGGAAGGCGCTGAATGTGCAGCTGATGGACTCGCACTGATATCCAATCGCCAACTTGCTGACACACATGCCTGTATTGACCATATAAAACCACATTGCACAAGTCACCAATTACACAAGTGTATTATTGATGATGCTGCACATGCCGTATTTAATGGGAAAATCATTGTAAGACCGGATGCACAACTTACAAACTCTACTCAGTCTAACCGTAATCTTCTACTAACTTCCAAGGCTAGAATTGATACTAAGCCACAACTCGAAATCTTTGCAGATGATGTGAAATGCGCTCATGGAGCGACTATTGGCCAACTAGATAATGAAGAAATATTTTATCTTAAAAGTCGTGGGCTATCTGAAGTTACAGCCCGTGACTTGCTAACATATGCATTTGGCGCTGAGGTTATTGAACGTATACCTGTAGCGTCGCTCAAACTTCGGTTGGAACAAGTAGTACATAAACAAACTCAAAGGGACTAGACTATGACCCCCATTGAATCTTCATTGAGATCGTCCGAAACATCAATGTTTAATGTCGAACAGATTCGTTCTGATTTTCCTATTCTTAAACTTAAGATCGATGACAAGCAGTTAGTCTATTTTGATAATGCTGCTTCCAGCCAAATGCCAAAAGTAGTGATGGACCGTATGCTCAGGTATCAAACTATGGAACACGCCAACATTAACCGTGCGGTTCATTATTTGTCAGAAACGGCTACTGCGGAGTATGAGAAATCACGCCATAAACTAAAGAACTTTATTAATGCAAATGAAGACCGGGAAATAATTTTTACCAGTGGAACAACTGACGCAATAAATTTAGTAGCTCACAGCTATGGTCGTAAATTTATTAGCTCAGGAGATGAGATCATCCTTACTGTCCTTGAGCACCACTCGAACATCGTGCCATGGCAAATGTTAGCAAAAGAAAATGGCGTAAAGATCCGTGTTGTCCCAATCAACGATGCGGGAGAACTTTTGATCGACGAGTATAAGAAGCTCTTTAACAAAAATACAAAGCTTGTCGGTGTAACACATGTATCAAATGCAATTGGAACTATAAATCCGATTAAGAAAATGATTAAGTTTGCACATGCTCATGGCGTTCCGGTACTAGTAGACGGAGCGCAGGCTGCTCCACACATGAAAATTGATGTACAGGAACTTAATTGCGATTTCTATACGTTTTCAGGACACAAATTATGCGGGCCGACAGGAATCGGTATTCTCTATGGTAAGGCTAATCAGCTAAATCGTATGAAACCATTCAAGGGAGGCGGAGATATGATCACGTCTGTTACGTTTGAAAAAACCATCTACAATACGATTCCGCATAAATTCGAAGCAGGCACGCCACCAATCGCAGCTGCGATTGGATTTGGCGCAGCTATTGATTATCTTTCTTCGATCGATTTATCTACGATCGAAGCATACGAACAAAGCTTAATAAATTACGCAACCGAACAAATTAATAATATACCAGGCATCCGTATTATTGGTTCTGCTGCAGAGAAAGTTGCAGTTCTATCCTTTTCTGTTGATGGAGTGCACCCGCACGATATAGGAACACTACTAAATCAGGAAGGCATTGCAGTACGTACCGGGCATCATTGTGCGCAACCAGTAATGCAACACTTTAAAGTTCCAGCAACCACACGCGCCTCTTTTTCTTTCTACAATAGTATGGCTGAAATCGATACGTTAATTACAGGTATTCAGAAAGTACAGAAGGTTTTCTTATAATGATTACAAAATCTCTCTATCAGGAAGTAATTCTTGATCACAACAGAAATCCACGCAATTATGGCTCACTCGATAATGCGAATAGGTCAGCTGAGGGGCATAATCCACTATGTGGGGATCATCTAAGTATTAAAATCAACCTTAGTGAGAATCTAATTATTGATTCCATCACATTTCAAGGTGAATCGTGTGCAATCTGTAAGGCATCCGCCTCAATGATGACCGCTAATGTTAAGGGAAAAACACAAGCTGATGCAGAAACGATGATCAAGGAATTCAGGGACATGGCAGTTGGCCAGCTTGAGCCTGATGATGACCATCATCTTGGACGTTTAACTGTATTTGTTGGGGTACGCGATCTTCCTACGAGGGTGAAATGTGCAATTCTCCCATGGCATACGCTACACGCGGCACTAAATTCTATTACCACGACCTCAACCGAGGCTGATGATGACCCAATGCATATTTCTATTGGTAACGCTTCATAGGATATTAAAATGCCAAAAATTTCAGAAATTGAGGGAACACCTAATCCGAACTCACTTAAATTTGTCCTAAAGGAGCCATTAACTTGGGGAATTACGCACTCATATGACAATGCTGAGCAGGCAAAAGATGATCCTCTTGCCACTGAATTATTTGAAATTGATCATGTAACTAATGTATTTTATGTAGATCACTGGATTACTATCACACAAGATGGAAAAGCAAACTGGGCAGATCTAAAACGTGAAGTTGCAGATCCAATCCGTGCGGCTCCTGCAGCAGGTGCACAATCCGTAGATACCTTAGCAGCAGCATCTACTGCTATCTCGGATTTAAGCACAAAAGATCAACTACGCCTTGATAGGATTAATAATCTATTAGATGAGGAAATACGTCCCTATTTACAGGGTGATGGCGGAGATCTCTATGTAGTCGGGCTTGAAGATAATATACTTAGCGTGCATTATCAGGGTGCATGTGGCACCTGCCCGAGCTCTATTTCTGGCACACTCCGCGGCATTGAGGGCCTACTAAGGTCAATTGAAGCTGATATCGAAGTTGTAGCAGTCTAAATAATAAATAGAAGCTAAAAAGAGTTAGACATACTTTCATTCCTGATAAGACATTATGAAAACTCCAAAAAAGAAAACTCCATCAAATAAAAAGAATAGAGAAACCTGGTCAGGGCGGTTTGAAGAACCGGTCTCTAAATTGGTGCAGCGTTATACTGCATCAGTAGAATTTGATCAAAGACTGGCTGAGTATGATATTCAAGGTTCATCAGCTCATGCTCAAATGCTCGCTGACTCAGAAATTATCACTGCAAAAGATCTAGCCAAGATTGAGAAGGGGTTGCGCCAAATCCAAAAGGAAATCCATAACGGTACATTTGACTGGCGACTTGAACTAGAAGATGTACACCTCAATATTGAAAAACGTCTAACTACATTAATTGGTGATGCGGGCAAACGTCTCCATACAGCTCGTTCACGTAATGATCAGATAGCAACTGATGTCCGCCTTTATATGCGTGCCTCTATCGACGATATCATCAAGCTTATTACTGCAATGCAACTTTCAATATTGGACCTTGCCGAAGAGAATGTGAATACGGTAATGCCTGGCCTGACTCATTTACAAATAGCCCAACCGATTTCTTTTGGTCACCATCTCATGGCGTATTTTGAGATGCTAAAGCGTGATAAAGAACGGCTATCTGATTGCAGAAAAAGAGTAAATATACTCCCATTAGGGGCAGCAGCACTAGCGGGAACCAGTTATCCAATTAACCGAAAAATGGTAGCAAAAAAATTAGGCTTTGACGATATCTGCAAGAATTCACTTGATGCAGTTTCTGACCGGGACTTTACTATCGAGTTCTGTGCTTGTTCGACATTGATCATGACTCATCTATCAAGATTATCTGAAGAATTAATTTTATGGATGAGTCCGTTATTTGGATTTATCCAACTCGATGACCGTTTCTGTACCGGGTCATCCATTATGCCGCAAAAGAAAAATCCAGACGTGCCAGAATTAGTACGTGGAAAGACAGGACGTGTAAACGGCAACCTCATTGCTTTATTAACACTGATGAAAGGGCAGCCGTTGGCCTACAATAAAGATAACCAAGAGGACAAAGAGCCACTTTTTGACACAGTAGATACACTTAGTGAAACTTTACGTATTTACGCTGATATGCTTAAAGGCGTTCATGTTGATGTAAATGCTATGCGCAGTGCTGCAATGCGTGGATATTCAACAGCTACTGACCTTGCTGATTATCTTACAAAAAAGGGGGTTCCGTTCAGAGACTCACATGAAACCGTAGCAAAAGCTGTACGAGCTGCAGAAAAAAAAGGCCGCGACTTGAGTGAATTTACTCTATCTGAGTTGCAAAAATTTTCTCAGTTAATTGAAAAGGATATCTTTAGTATATTAACCCTAGATGGCTCGATGAAAAGCCGAAACCATACTGGCGGCACAGCACCATCACAAGTTCGCAAAGCAATAAAATCAGCCAAAAAAAATCTGTCCTAACATAGATTAATTTGAAAAATAAGATATGTCATTTTGGTCAGATATCACCATACAAATCTCAGCTTCAATCAATACCATTTTTGAAGTAGAAAAAATTTCCTCAATTAGCGGGGGATGTATTAATCAAGCTTATTGTATTGAAGATAGCAAGCATAGCTTCTTTGTAAAACTAAATAAAAAAAATAATTTTCACATGTTTGAAGCAGAAGCCATGGGGCTGCAAGAAATTGAAAATTCTCATTCCCTACGGGTCCCTACTCCGATTTGCTGGGGTAGGAATGAAACTAATTCTTGGCTGGTATTAGAGTATATTGAAATGACTCGTATCACTAAGAACGGAAGCGAAGCTCTAGGAATAGGGCTCGCAGAAATGCACCGAAATTCATTTGAAAAATTTGGCTGGATACAAAATAATACTATTGGCTCTACATCGCAAATTAATAGTTTCTCTCTTGACTGGATACAGTTCTGGCGTAAACATCGCCTTGGATATCAATTACAATTTGCTAAAGCTAACGGCTATACAGGAAGACTACTGGAGCAGGGTGAATACTTAATGGCAGAACTTGAAGCTTTTTTTCCAGAGGCCCCACAGGCTGCGTCCTTATTGCATGGGGATTTATGGAGCGGGAACTATAGTTATGACCTCGAGGGATGCCCTGTATTATATGATCCGGCAGTATATTATGGAGACCGCGAGACAGATCTCGCCATGACTGAGCTTTTTGGTGGTTTCTCCACAACTTTCTATGCCGCCTATAAAGAAGCCTACCCTCTTGACCATAGCTACAAAACTCGCAAAACACTCTACAATCTTTACCACATTCTTAACCACCTAAATCTATTTGGAGGGAGCTATCTCACACAGGCAGAAGATATGATGGAAAGGCTGCTTACTGAAATACACTAGTTAAACTATAAATTTTCAAGTGCCAATTTTCGACTTTATAATTTATTAATCTTCTAAAAAATTTATATGCAAATTGTCCTAAGATAAATTAATTTATAAAATATGGCCTTCTAAAATTCGACCGGATCCACATCCAACGCCCAACGTATCTTACGAGTAGATATCTTATCTAATTTCACTCGCCATCCAGTAAGAAATTTTTGTAGTTCCTTACGTGAGTCCGATTGCACTAATAAATGTGCCCGTTCCATCCCTTTAAGCTTTGCCATTTGCGCAGGAACGGGATCAAAAACTTCTATATTCTTACCTGGGCAAGTTATTGTCATTACATGAGCAAGAAAATCTAGCGCAGTAGAAAGATCGGGGGCCTCTGCCCTTAACAATGCTTGGTAAACATATGGTGGAAAATTTGCCACCCTTCTTTCGGCCAACAGCATCTTTGCAAGATGCTCGTAATCATGCTGTTGTAGTGCTTGGTATAACGGATGATTGGGAAACTTAGTTTGAACTAACACCTCTCCAGTGCTATTGGCCCGTCCTGCTCGACCTGCAACTTGCATAAGTTGTGAAAATAGATTCTCTGCTGCACGAAAATCGGTACTATAAAGCGAAGCGTCTGGATTTAAAACTCCAACTAGCCCTAGATTTGGAAAATTATGTCCTTTAGCAAGAATCTGTGTGCCCACAAGAATATCTACACGATGCTCGTGAATCTCATCTAATATTCTTTTCCACGCTTCTTTACGGCGCATACTATCTCGATCTATTCGTAAAATTCTCGCATCGGGCAGTCTTTCTTTTAGAGCAGCTTCTATTCTCTGCGTACCATGACCAAATGGTGCAATATCCTGATCACCACATTCCGGGCAAGAGGACGGAATATGTGATTTATACCCACAGTAATGGCAACATAAATTTTTATCTTTCAAGTGCACCACTAGACGACTAGCACAACGAGAACAAGTTGCCGTCCATGTGCATGACTTACACATTAGTACTGGTGCAAAACCACGGCGATTTATGAATATTAAGCTTTGTTGATTTAATGCAATTTTCTTTTCTAGGGCTGTAATTAATGAATCAGATAGTCCCTCTCTAACTTTGATTGCTCTAGTATCAATACATTGAATGCTAGGAAGAGAAGCATTATCTGCCGCCCGGGAAGATAAACGCAGCATACGATACCGATGACTAATTGCATTATGATAGCTTTCCAGCGATGGTGTTGCAGAACCAAGTATTACTGGAATACCCGTATATTTAGCACGAAAGATAGCTAGGTCTCGCGCTGAATAACACAACCCACTTTGCTGCTTGAATGAGCCATCCTGTTCTTCATCTACGATTACTAAGCCAAGATCAGAAATTGGTGTAAATACAGAAAGCCGCGTTCCCAATATTATCTTGGCTGTGCCATGAAGAGCCTGTAGCCAACCCTTCGCCCGCTCTGAAGCATTTAAACCGCTATGAAGACTAATAATTGGAGTAGCTGGAAAGCGCGCACGAAAAACTTTCTCTAGCTGTGGAGTCAGGCTAATTTCAGGTATTAATACCAATGTTTGCCTCCCTTGAAGCAACTGCAGTGCAACTAATCGCATATATATTTCTGTCTTCCCGCTACCGGTAATGCCATGCAATAGCCACGTGTTGAATTGATTCATTTCAGCAGCAATGTCGTTGACAACAATCGCTTGCTCTTTCCTAAGAACCGGCTCTACGTCATTTTTTATTCTAAGCTCCGAAACAGATTCTTCCACCCACCCTAATTCTAAAAATTCTTTTAATACTTTAACTGCCCCAGCTGAAAGTTGTTTTATTTCAATTAAATTAATGACCCTAGATTCCCTAAATAAAGCTAAAAGGCGATGCTTAAGAAGGCTTCTCTTAGAAATTAGAGCTGTATCAACTAGCTGCCCTTTATTTGTGATGTGATACTGAAATGGAACCTGAGACTTTTCTACAAATGGCTTAGAATACCGTAGTCTAGTGGGAAACCCACTCATCACTACCTCACCAAGGGGATAGTGATAATATTCACTACAAAATTTAGAAAGATCCAATAATGCTTTTGGTAATGGCGGGATATCCTCAAAAATATACTTAGCAGATCTAAGCTTCCCCTTTGAGAAGGATGAATCAGAAGCTACCTCAATAATTACTCCGATTACCATCTTTCTTCCAAATGGAACCTGCACCCGAACACCAATATGCTGAGCCGTTGCATCTGGTGCAATATAGTCAAACAGGGTGTTCACTGGAACATCAAGAGCAACACGAATGATTGGCATACTAAAGTTTAATTATCAAGACAAATTGATTTATATGAATTTAAGTACATTATCCATGAAATTATAGGATTTATTATTTTCCTAATATAAAATAAATAAACTCCCAATAAAGTCATCCAGAAGACTGTCTTTAGATAGGGCTATATACCCAGTTTACCTAATAGGGCTCTTGACTTATATCATCTTTTTAAGCTAGCATGGGGATAGTCATCGAGAAGAGTAAAAGCCTCAATTAAGAGTCAAAGCCTCCGTTAACTAAATCATCAAGAGCTACACTTGCCCATATTAAAAAGAGGCAAATGGTTTTTATATTTATTTGAATAGGAGAAATCAACATGGCAACAACATACGGTTCAACTGGAACAGCAGCCAAAGCATCTTCTGGCTCCTGGGATCAGTCACTTTGGTATGACTCAAGGTGGTATAAATTTGGCATGGCACTTATGCTATTAGTAGCGTGTTTCTGGATTTGGTACCAACGTACTTTTGCTTATTCACATGGCATGGATTCGATGGAGCCTGAATTTGAAAAAGTCTGGATGGGTCTATGGCGCGTTCACATGACAGTAATGCCTACCTTTGCATTGATTGCTTGGGGCTGGATCTGGAAAACAAGGGATACCAAAGAACAATTGGATAACCTGGATCCAAAACTAGAAATCAAACGCTATTTCTATTGGATGATGTGGTTAGGCGTATACCTATTCGGTGTGTATTGGGGCGGTAGCTTCTTCACCGAGCAAGATGCTTCATGGCATCAGGTAATCATACGCGATACTAGTTTCACACCTAGTCATGTCGTAGTATTTTATGGTTCTTTCCCAATGTACATTGTTTGCGGAATCTCTAGCTATCTTTACGCTATAACCCGTTTGCCACAGTACAGCAGAGGCACATCGTTTCCTTTAGTATTTGCGATTGCTGGTCCGCTGATGATTCTGCCAAACGTTGGTCTTAACGAATGGGGACATGCTTTCTGGTTCATGGAAGAACTATTCAGTGCACCATTGCATTGGGGATTTGTAATTCTGGGTTGGTCTGGTCTGTTCGCAGGCGGGGTTGCAGCACAGATAATTACTCGTTATTCCAATCTGACTGATGTGATCTGGAACAATTCTGATCCTATCATTCTGAATAACAGGATCAAACCCTAACAACTGGTTCTGATCTTTAACTATCCTTTCCCCTGCTCTCATCAGAGAGCAGGGGATTTTTTTCACTTTATTAAGTATAGAAAATCATGAAGAAGACTTAGTCATGGACTCTTATAAAGAGATAAACGTTATCTAACAAATAGTCTAAATTTCTGCAGATATTTCCAAGTTATCTATTAATCTAGTTTCTCCTAATTTTGCAGCTCCAAGCACAACCAGCGCTCCGTTATTTACTTGAGCTGGGGCTAACGTATTACGTTTCCGCAGGGCTATATAATCTACATCCCAGCCGCGGCTAATGAGAATTTCTCTTGCATAACTCTGTAATTTTTCGAAATTTTTGTTCCCAGTCTCTATTTCTAATTTTATTTTAGATAAAACTTGAAATAAACATACTGCCTCAGCCCGCTCTTCCTTATTTAGAAAGCGATTACGGGAACTCAGAGCCAGGCCATCAGATGCACGTACAGTCTCGCCCTCACCAATCTCGATCGATAAATTTAACTGTCGGGTCATTTCGCGCATAATACATAATTGTTGATAATCTTTTTTTCCGAAAATTGCTAATTGTGGCTGCACAAGATTAAAAAGTTTCAAAACTAACGTTGCTACACCGCTAAAAAATCCAGGTCTAAATTCTCCCTCTAGAATATTTGCTAGTGGTGGAGGCTCTATAATAAATTCCTGATGCACTGGATAAATGTCTTCTTCTGTAGGCACGAATACCACATCAACCCCATTTTTCTCTAAAGATTTTAGGTCTTCTTTTAAAGTACGAGGGTATTGATCAAAATCACTAGTCCGTCCAAATTGCAAACGATTAACAAAGATACTGGATACTAAACAACCAGATTTTTGTTTTGCAATTTGTATCAATGATAGATGACCTTCGTGCAAATTACCCATAGTCGGAACAAATACAACATAATGTTCGGACTTTAGCCGTAACCGTAAGGAAGGAATTTCAGTGATTATTTCCACGCTAATTTTATGTACTAGAATCCGTGTTCTGACTTAGGAAATTTTTTAGACTTAACTTCTTTAACATAATTCTCCACTGCCTCATTGATGCTTCCTGCACCATCCATAAAATTCTTTATAAATTTTGATTTTGATTTTGTCCCAGAATAAATACCGAGTATGTCATATAACACCAATACCTGTGCATCACAGTCCACTCCTGCACCAATACCTATCGTAGGTATAACCAATTTCTTAGTTATTTTTTTTGCCAAAATGGCTGGTATAGCCTCCATTAATAGCATACCTGCCCCGGCCTCTTCGAGGATAATTGCATCCTCCATCAATTGATTTGCTTGATTAGTAGACTTCCCCTGTACTTTATAACCCCCTAACATATGCACAGATTGAGGCATCAAACCAATGTGTGCACATACTGGTATTCCACGTAGAGATAGAAATTTAATAGTTTCAGCCATCACGCGCCCACCCTCTATCTTCACCATGCTCGCACCTGCTGAAATAAGTTCGGCGGCATTTTCAAAAGTATTTTCTGGGGATACCTGGGAGGTACCAAAAGGCATATCAGCCATGATAAATGCCTTTCTTGAACCTCTAGCCACGCATCCTGTGTGATAGAGCATGTCATCTAACGTCACAGATAATGTTGTCTTCTCTCCCTGCAATACATTACCTAAGGAGTCTCCCACCAATAAAATATCAACACCTGAATTTTCTAATAGCGAAGCAAAGCTAGCGTCATAGCATGTAAGTGCGGAAATTTTTTCTCCGGTATCCCGCATTTTTTGTAAAGTTTTTTGTGTAATTCGCATGTTTGAACCTTATCTTCCCAAGTTAAAATATTCACGTGGGCCGCGCATTTGTTCTAACCTTTGTAGCAATAAATCAAAATCTGGCTGGTTTTCAACAAAATTCAAATTTTCACTGTTTACAATCATAACCGGAGCACCTTCATATTGATGAAAGAATTTTGTGTAAGCCTCAGATAACCGCCATAGATAATCTTCAGAAATATTTTTCTCAAAAGTGCTACCGCGCTGCTTTACTCTATCAATAAGTGTACTAGTTGAAGCTTGTAGATAAATCACTAAATCAGGAAGAAGAGCCTTGGGCTGCAAATGACTATAGATGCTCTGGTACAGACTTTGCTCAGCATCACTTAATGTAAGCTTAGCAAATAATTGATCTTTATCAAGCAGAAAATCACTTACTATCCCTCGAGTAAACATATCTATTTGCGCGAGACTCTGCACCTGATTATTGCGCTGAAAAAGGAAGAATAATTGGGTCGGTAAGGCATACCTAGGTATATCAGTATAAAACTTTTCAAGAAATGGGTTTTCAGCTGGATCTTCCAATAATAGCGAACTATCCAGGTGAGTGGCTATACGTCGAGCCAAACTGGTTTTTCCTACTCCTATTGGCCCCTCAACCACAATGTAGCGATATTTTTCAAGTTTCACAAATTTTGCTCTCTTTCAAGCCTTTGATTAGAACAAGCTGATAATAATTCAGCTACACTGCCACGGCTAGGAATAAAAAAATCTTTTGAAATTTCCATAAGAGGTACTAATACAAAAGCACGTTGATGCATTCTCGGATGAGGAAGAATTAGACCGCCCTCATTACATACTAATTCATCATACATCAACATATCTAGATCAAGTGTTCGCGGATCATTAGGTAACCCCCGCACACGACCATGATTTTGCTCAATTTCTAGTAGTATTTTAAGTAACCCGTGTGGAGAAAGGGTGGTTTCAATCTCTACTACTGCATTGATAAAATCAGGCTGATTAGTTTTTCCAACCGGCGCACTCCGATAAAGTGAAGAACAAGCTAATAATCTACTTTCAGGGAGTGCATCAAGCTCATCAAGTGCTCTCTGTACCTGAGATACCGGATTTTCTAAGTTACTGCCTAAAGCAATTAATGTCCGAGAAAAATGACCCAATTTAACACCTAATATCAATTATTCTGTAGGACCTAAAGATGAATCTATACTTTGTGTATCCCCTGCTATAGTCTCATTACGTCTACGCCTTTTTCTCCTCTTTTTTGGCACGTCATTTCTAAGTAACATATTCTCCTGATCGCTGGTTTTAGCATTCTGAAATGTTTCCCACCAATTCCCCAACTCAATATCTATCTCTCCACTCTCACAACGTAATAGCATAAAATCATAGGCCGCTCTAAAACGTGGGTGTTCCAGTAAACGAAATGGTCTTCGTCCTGATCTTCCCAGAAAACGTGGCTGCATTGCCCAGATCTCTTGCATAACTGCATCATATCTACGTGGTATAACAAGTTTTTTCTCTTGTGCTTCCATCAAATCTTTTATCGCCATATGCAGAGCAGGAAAAGATTTCTCGCCCGCTGCCATACGTTTATTCCATCCCACCAACACACCATGCCACAATAGCGCGGCAAATAGAAAGCCAGGCGACACAGATTTTTCCTGCTGTACGCGTTCATCAGTGCTCTTCAGTACAAGAGAAATAAAACGCTCATCTACTGACTCTGTAGAGATCATATCTAGTATTGGTAACAAACCATGGTACAGCCCACGCGCTCGTAGATCTGCTACGCAAGTTTGCGCATAACCACATAATAATATCTTTAGGACCTCATCAAATAGTCTTGATGGTGGTACATTTTGTAATAATGGCGCAAGATCACCTATCGGCTGAGCAGTAGCAGAATCTATTTTCATATCAAGCTTAGCTGCAAGCCGAATTGCCCGTAATATACGTATAGGATCCTCACGGTAACGCTGTAGTGGTGTACCGATAATACGTAATTGCTTCGACTTTATATCGCTGTATCCACATAAATAATCCCAGATTTCTTCTCTATCTGGATCATAAAATAATGCATTAACAGTAAAATCACGACGCTTTACATCTTCTTCCTGGCTACCAAATACGTTATCCCTCAAGATTCTCCCATGCTCGTCTGCATGTTGGTGTGGCGTAGATTTGCCATTCTTATTAGTAAACGAATCGCCACGAAATGTAGATACTTCTACAGTATCTGACCCACACATAACATGTACTAAACGGAAACGACGCCCAATAATACGTGACCGACGGAAAAGAGAACGGATCTCCTCAGGCTTGGCATTGGTAACAATATCGAAATCTTTTGGCTTTAATCCCAATAACAAATCACGTACCGCACCTCCTACTATAAATGCAGAATAACCGGCTTCCTGTAAGTTCAATGTGACTTTCGTTGCACAAAAGCTTATGTTATTTCGAATAAGGCCATGTTCCTTATGCTGAATAATTCGCAGCTCAGGAATTATAGATTCTGAAGAAGAGACAGAAGAATTTTTGCCAATGGTTCGATGGAAAGATTTATGGATCATTACTAAATATTGGGAATACCAAGCCATAGATTATACACCTAGCAATATATTGGATAAGGAAATACTCATGATTTTCATACCCAACTAATCTAATTCAAATTGATGAAATTTCATTAGGATACTAGCCTACGAATTATTCATATTTATACCTTAAGATAATTACTTTTCTCTCCAAGCCATCGTTGAAGATGACGTTGAGCTAATTCAGGATAGTCACACAACATTTCTTCTGCAACATCACGTGCATCTTTAAGTAATTCCTCATCTCTTTCAGGGTCAGCGAAACGCAACATAGGAACACCACTCTGACGTACACCAAGAAATTCACCCGGCCCACGTAAAAGTAAATCCTGAAGGGATATTTCAAAACCATCGTTGTATTCAAAGATTATTCGTAGCCTTTTGCAAGCAATTTCAGATAGTGGTTCCTTGTATAGAAGTATACATACACTAGCATCTGCACCACGTCCTACGCGACCTCGTAGCTGATGTAATTGTGACAGTCCCATTCGTTCAGCATGTTCGATTACCATTAAAGAAGCATTAGGAACATCAACACCCACTTCAATTACTGTAGTTGCAACTAATAACTGAATGGAGCCTTGCTTAAATAGCTCCATTACTGATGATTTCTCTTGCGGAGGGAGCCTTCCGTGCAACAAACCGACTTTCAATTCTGGGAAAATTATACTTAATCTTTCGTAGGTATCTAAAGCAGTTTTTAGTTGCAGAGCCTCTGACTCTTCTATGAGGGGACATACCCAGTAAGCTTGCTTTCCAGCACAACAGGCCTCCTTGATACGTACAATCACTTCCTCACGACGGGTGTCAGTAAATAGTTTAGTGACAACATCGGTTCTACCTGGTGGCCGTTCATCTAATACTGACACATCAAGGTCCGCATAATAGCTCATCGAAAGTGTACGCGGGATAGGTGTTGCACTCATCATTAACTGATGAGTGACCATACCTTCTTTTGTGCATTTCATACGTAGCGCTAGTCGTTGGTGCACACCAAAACGATGCTGTTCATCGATCACTGCGAGTCCTAATTTATTAAATTCTACCTGCTCCTGAAATAGTGCATGTGTTCCAATCGCAAGCATAGCATTACCTGTAGCAATAGCAGAAAGTGCAGCAGTACGCTGCACCTTTTTCTGACTACCTGACAGCCAAGCAATCGATATTCCTAAAGAACTAAATATAGATTCAAACCAATTGGAAAGTTTCTGGTAATGCTGTTCAGCCAATATCTCTGTCGGTGCCATAATAGCCACCTGATAACCATTTTCGATAGCCTGTAATGCTGCCAACGCTGCAACTACCGTTTTCCCACTACCCACGTCTCCCTGTAGCAGACGCTGCATTGGATATGGTTTAGAAAGATCCCGACTAATCTCTGAGAAAGTTCTTTCTTGCGCGCTAGTAAGATTAAAAGTAAGAGATTTAAGTAGTTTCTTTGTTAGTTCTTTTTTATCTAACAAAGTGGGAGCAAGATTCTTATATCGCTGCTGGTAATGTAAACGCATTGATAACTGCTGAGCCAACAATTCATCAAACTTAATTCTAGACCAGGCAGGGTGAGTGCGCTCTTCTAATAAATGAGCCGGCACATCTGGTGTTGGTTGATGTAAAAGCATAATACTATCCCTAAAACCATCTAACCGATAATGTTTTAGGGTTTTAACAGGTATAGTTTCTGATAGATTATCTATTCTAGCTTTGTCAATTAGCACCTTCCTGACTAGCTTACGGATTATTACCTGGGAGAGCCCTGCTGTAGTTGGATAGACTGGTGTTAATGCGTCAGGCAGTGAGACATTCTCATTTACAACATGGCACTTTGGGTGCACCATTTCAGTGCCAAAAAAACCTGGACGAGGCGCCCCTAACAAACGTACTCTAGTACCTATTGAATATGCTTTTATCTGACTTCCATAAAAATTAAGGAAGCGTATAAAGATGGTACCGCTATCATCTTCTACTTGGAGAACTAACTGACGCCTCGGTCGATACATAACCTTATTAGAGACGATAACACCTTCAATTTGTACTGCCTCTCCTCCGGACATACCGCCAATCTGACAAAGGTGCGTCTCATCTTCATAACGAATAGGTAAATGTAATATTAAGCCAATCTCATTATTTACCCCGAGCTTGGAAAATTTCTCCTCTATGGCCTTGTTTGTAAAGCAACTAGGGGTAACACCACTATTTTTAATACTCCCCTTCACACTTACAATACCATTACCGCATCCATTTCTACCAATGCGCCTCGTGGGAGTGCAACTACTCCTATTGCTGCCCGTGCTGGATATGGCTGATCAAAATAACTTGCCATGATTTTATTTACCATGGCGAAATCATCAAGGTCAGTCAAAAAAATATTTAATTTAACAATGTCCCCTAGGGAACCGCCACTAGCCGTTGTTACTGCCTTTAAATTCAAGAATACCTGCTGGATCTGAGACTCTATCCCGGTTACCATCTGCATGGTAGTTGGATCTAGTGGGATTTGACCCGATACATAAACCGTATCCCCTGTACTAACACGGACTGCCTGAGAGTATGTTCCTATAGCCTGAGGTGCATCGTCGGTTTGAATAATTTGTTTTTTCATTTTATCTCCAAATGTGTACGGATATCTGCATCACGCTGTACTATATGCACGAAGCAGAACCCTGAAAATATGAACTGATACTACTACCCATTGCAACATGATGAAGGTTACCCTAATACATTTCAACCAATAAAATTAATGCCGATATTATTTATCACTACCTATATACTTAGAACAATTGATGTAAATACTAAAATATAATATTTCTAATACATGCAAAAATTAATTATCCGCGGAGGCACTCCTATTTCAGGAGAAGTACAAATATCAGGAGCAAAGAATGCTGCGCTGCCTATCCTCTGCTCGTCACTTCTAACAAATGAAACTTGTAGAGTTACGAATGTACCGGATCTCAATGATACAACTACGATGCTAAGTTTGCTTGAACAAATGGGAGTAAATGTTTCAATAGATAAAAGATCTGAAATCTCATTAACAGCTGCAAACCTTTCTAATCTGATTGCACCATATGAAATGGTGAAAACAATGCGTGCCGCTATATTAGTATTAGGCCCAATGTTGGCACGAGTAGGCGAAGCCAAAGTTTCCCTACCTGGTGGCTGTGCAATTGGTCTCCGTCCAGTTGATCAACATATTAAGGGACTGCAGGCGATGGGAGCAGAGATTTCTATTGAGCATGGATACATCCATGCAAAAGCAAGTAATCTTATTGGCGCCCATATAATAATGGATATTGTAACCGTTACCGGCACTGAAAATTTAATGATGGCAGCAACTCTAGCAGATGGAACAACAATATTAGAAAATGCAGCACGTGAACCAGAAGTTATTGACCTTGCAAAGTGTCTTATTTCAATGGGAGCAAAAATTAGTGGCGCGGGAGGCGACGTTATCACTATCAAGGGAGTAAAATCATTGCATGAATCAACCTATCAAGTTATGCCTGACCGGATTGAGACAGGTACCTTTCTAATAGCAGCAGCTGCTAGTGGCGGGGAGATTCATATTAAAAATACACGTCCAGATATACTTGGTGTAGTACTTGATAAATTGAATGAGTCTGGAGCAGAAATTGAGTTTGGGGAAGACTGGATTAATTTAAAAGTGAATCAAAGATTAAAATCTGTAAATCTACGAACTGCGCCCTACCCTGCATTTCCCACAGACATGCAAGCACAATTTATGGTATTAAATAGTGTGGCAGAGGGTACTGCAATAATTACCGAGACTATATTTGAAAATAGATTTATGCATGTGCTAGAGCTAAAACGAATGGGAGCCTGTATTGAAATAGGGGGCAATGCTGCCGTGGTACATGGCGTTACTAATCTTGAAGGTGCGAGTGTAATGGCAACTGATCTACGTGCTTCTGCCAGCCTAGTTTTAGCTGGTCTAATTGCGCAAGGTGAAACTATTATTGACCGTATTTACCACCTTGATCGCGGCTATGAGAGAATTGAAGAGAAGCTATCGTGCCTAGGAGTAAGAATCAATCGTATAAATTAAAGTTATTTACTACAGAAGATATTAACTCTATTCAATAAATAACGATTTTAACAGGCCATATTATGACAATTACTATTGCCCTTTCAAAGGGTCGTATTTTTGATGAAACAGCACCACTTTTAAAGGCAGCTGGTATTGTTGCACTGGATGATCCCGAGAAATCTCGCAAACTAATACTAAAAACAAACCACTCTAATGTGTGGCTTATTATTGTACGTGCCTCTGATGTGCCGACTTATGTACAATATGGTGCAGCAGACATAGGGATAGCTGGAAAAGATGTATTACTTGAACATGATGGAACAGAACTCTATCAACCATTAGATTTAAATATTGCTTGCTGTCGCATGATGGTAGCAGTAAAGAAGGGTTTTGATTATGCGGCGGCTATACGGCAGGGAGCACGCTTAAGGGTTGCAACTAAATATGTTCATACAGCACGGGAGCACTTTGCTGCAAAAAGCATGCATGTTGATCTTATTAAACTCTATGGGTCCATGGAGCTTGCTCCACTGGTAGGGCTAGCAGATGCAATTGTAGATCTGGTTTCAAGTGGCGACACACTAAAAGCGAATAATTTGAAAGCAGTTGAAGAAATTATGCCTATTTCATCGAGACTAATAATTAACCAAGCAGCATTAAAAGTAAAAAGAAAAGCGATCCAGCCAATACTGATAGCATTTTCTGAAGCTGCTAAAAAAAATGGCATGCCGCTTCAGAAGAAAATATCAGAAAGATGGGATATTTCCTTATGAATCAAATTAAACGACTCTCTTCAACCGACTCAGGGTTCACTGAAGCATTAAAAAAAATAACATCCTTTGAAGACGAACAGAATGTAGAGATAAACACAACGGTTTCTGAAATTTTAGCGCATGTAAAAAAGCGGGGTGATGAGGCTGTACTAAAATACACATCGCACTTTGATCATCTTGATGCAGCCTCAATTTCTGAGCTTGAGTTGTCTAAGGAAGAACTACTAAGGGCTCTACAACGCCTGCCTACCATACAACGAGAAGCCCTTGAGCAGGCTGCAGAACGAATTAGAAATTTCCATAAAAGACAGATGGCCGAGTCATGGAGCTATACTGAACCTGACGGTACGATGCTTGGGCAGAAGATAACTCCAATTGATCGTGTGGGACTATACGTCCCTGGTGGAAAAGCATCTTACCCTTCTACTGTGTTAATGAATGCAATACCTGCCAAGGTGGCAGGAGTGAATGAATTAATCATGGTTGTACCAACACCAAGAAACAATAGAAATGACTTGGTACTTGCTGCAGCGATAATTGGTGAAGTAGATCGTGTGTTTACTATTGGTGGCGCCCAAGCTATTGGAGCACTTGCCTATGGAACCAATACCATCCCAAAAGTAGATAAACTAGTTGGTCCTGGTAATGCTTATGTATCTTCCGCCAAGAGACAAATTTTTGGTGTAGCAGGAATAGATATGGTAGCCGGACCATCAGAGATTCTAATCATTTGCGATGGCATGACAAATCCTGATTGGGTCACGATGGACTTATTTTCGCAAGCTGAGCACGATGAGCTAGCACAGGCGATTCTATTATCGCCTGATATTGAATTTCTCAGATTAGTGGAAGAAAAGATAGCTACCCACCTAGAAAAAATGCCTCGCAAAAATATAATAAGTTCCTCTCTTATGAACCGTGGCGCCTTAATTCAGGTACGAGACTTAGAAGATGCTTGTGATATTGCTAATCATATTGCACCTGAACATTTAGAATTATCAGTTGATCAGCCAGAAAAATGGGCAAATAAAATAAAACACGCCGGTTCGATTTTCCTTGGGAGATATTCATCCGAAGCCCTTGGTGATTATTGCGCTGGCCCGAATCATGTGTTACCTACTTCAAGAACTGCGCGTTTTTCATCGTCATTAGGTGTATACGACTTCCAAAAACGTAGTAACCTTATCCAAGTATCTAAGCAAGGTGCAGCCAAACTCGGTGAAATTGCTTCTATTCTTGCTAATGGAGAAGGTTTGCAAGCGCATGCAATGTCAGCTGAGTATCGATATAAAGAAAAAACTAGTACCACCAAAGACTAATATTGAGTTGCAAGATTCGGGTAGCCCAACCATTCTCTTAAAGAATGTAATATTGATAAGTACGAACACTACCCAAATAGAATAACATTAGCTATTGCAGTATTCTGGAGAGGAAAGATATATCCGTATTATCTTCCTCTACAATATCAATGAATTTAATATTTCTCTTTGCTAAATCTTAATCACAGTTCTTATAGCTACGCTCTTCACATTCGATAGCTAGATTCTGTGCCTGCGTAATTTGTTCAGGAGTCATTTTTTTTGAGATTGAGATCCTCCATTTTTTAGCATTACTATTACCTTTATTTGCTGCAAGACTAAATCTCATATGTGCCCGAACATGATCTTGTCCTACTCCTTTACCATTCGCATACATCCAACCTAGGGCATATTGTGCTGATGGTAGACCTTGCTCTGCTGCGAGTCGATATAATCTTGCCGCCTCTTCATGATTTTGAGCTACACCTTTACCATCAAAAAACATTAAACCAAGGTTATATTGGGCAAGTGAATTTCCTTTATCTGCTGCCAATTGATGCCATTTTGCAGCCTCTTGGAAATTCTGAACCACCCCTTGCCCATTAGCATGCAACAAACCAAGATTATTTTGTGCAAGAGCATAGCCCTGTTCAGCCGACAAATGATACCATTTAGCAGCCTCTGAAAAGTCTTGTTTTACACCTTGTCCATGTCTGTACAACAAGCCAAGATTATACTCAGCATGGGCATTATGCTGCTCTGCAGCTAGTCGATATAGTTTCTCTGCTTCCTGATAGTCTTGCTCTACACCGTTACCACGCCTGTAGAGCAGGCCAAGGTTATTTTGTGCAAATGCATACCCCTGCTCTGCAGCCAATTCGTACCATTTTGCTGCCTCTTGGTAATCCTGGATAACGCCCAGGCCATCCTCATATAACAAGCCAAGATTATTTTGTGCGATTACCTTCCCTTGTGTTGCTGCAAGACGATATAACCTTGCAGCTTCCTGATGATTCTGAGTTACACCCTGCCCTAATCTGTACAATACCCCGAGGTTATATTGTGCATCTGCACTTCCCTGCCCGGCAGCGAGCTTAAACCATCGTGCAGCTTCGTCGTAGTCTTGAGTTACACCCCTCCCGCGCCAATACATTATGCTCAAATTATTCTGGGCAAGCGCATATCCTTGTTCAGCAGCTAACCGATACCATCTGATAGCTTCTTGGTAATTTTGCATCACACCTTGGCCATTCGAATTTAATAAACCAAGATTATTTTGTGCAAAAACATTCCCTTGTTCTGCAGACAAGCGGTACCATTTAGCAGCCTGAGAATAATTTTGATTTACTCCTTGTCCTCGACTGTATTGCATGCCAAGGTTATACTGTGCGTTCGCATTACCCTGCCCTGCAGCTAGTCGATATAACTTCCCCGCCTCTTGATAATCTTGTTCCACACCTTTACCGCGACTGTATAATAGACCAAGATTATTCTGTGCAAATGCATGTCCCTGTTCTGCAGCCAATTCGTACCATTTTGCTGCCTTCTGATAGTCCTGAATAACACCCTGGCCATCTTCATATAGTAAACCAAGATTATTCTGTGCAACCGCATTCCCTTGTGTCGCAGACAAAAGATATAATCTTGCAGCCTCCTTAAGATCTTGCTCAACGCCCTGGCCATTAAAATACATCACACCAAGAATATTCTGAGCAGCTGCATTTCCCTGCTTTACCATATGACGGATTATTTTGTCTGTTTTCTCAAAATCACCCGTAAAATAAGCCCGCTTGGCATCTAATAGCTTTGCATCGGACAACTTGTCAGCCATCGCTTGAGGAGATAAAGTAAACACAAGTAGATGACTTAGAAGAATCCACTTTAGAAACTGCCGCATATTTCTTGATCCTTCCTATATTTTATAAAAAAATAAATGAGACTACTAGTTGACCATAGGTCCTCACATATTGATACCCATAAATCTAAGATTTCATTCCGAATCGTTTCATATTTTACGGTTAATCTTATGCTATTTAAATAGTCAAAAACTTGCACGCACTGTAAAACGAATACTACGTGGCTCAGCCGGGTGAATATGTTTATCTGCTACAGATGCCGCTTCTCCACTTAACTGAGATCTATAAAAATAGGAAATATCATTAGGTTTGCTACCGATCAGATTAAACACATCCATGGAAACCTGAAGGTATTTTGCGAAGCGATAGCCAGCCCGTAGATTCACCAATGTAGAGCTAGACCCAACCTGAGAGTTATCCTTGATTAGTGGCCTAGGACCAAAATGGCGTAAGCGTATCCCACCAAACCAATTATTACGATCAACAGAAACACCAACTGATGCAACGCGCTGCATCGAGCCCGGAATATAATTACCCAGATGGCCATTACCACGGAATCTAGCTCGAGAAAAAGAAAGATCGGCATCTATAACAACCCAATTAACAGGCCTCCAATAATTAGTGAATTCAATACCCCTTCGCAAACTTGGGCGACTTGCCTCAGTGCTACCGGCATCGCCAACAAATATTAGCTCAGAATCAACATGTAGCTGCCAGATAGATACTGTTGTCTGTAAGCCCGGCACAATACCTGTACGAAAGCCAACCTCATAGCCCCAGGTACGAACTAACGGGGTCGCCCGCCGTGTTGAAACAGTTGGTGAGTTAGGGTCAACCCGCTTTGTTATGCCACGAGCATCATTACTATGAAATCCCCCTCCACCATTTAGATAAAACTCAGTTTTACTCCATGGCCCAAAAACAAATGCAAGTTTCGGGCTTATCATGTTGTCGCTTTTTTTCCCTGAGTTAGCTTCAAGATTGCTATCTACATTAAAATGATAAAAATCATTACGCACCCCAATAACAGAACGGAACCAAGGTGACCACTGCATACGATTCTCAGCATAAAATGATATGTTGTACTCATTTAATATATCCCGCCGCACAATAGTTGGGTGAAGCTTTCCGTCAGAATCAAGCTTCGCCATAGGAACGCCCCCTTGTACACGGGAAAGGCTTGCCGGATTAACATTATCGTAGCGCATTTGAAAACCAACAGTATTTTCCATTTCACGATTACTCAAATTTCCAAACCAAGAGTGACTACTATTTAAGCCCCAAGTATTCCTATCTTCTTTCTGTTGAATCTGATCACCTACAGTAGGAAAATTTAGAAAATTGGTAAAGTTAGAGTTCAATTCAAATTCAGAACGAACATAGTAAGCATTTGCACGAATTGCCTTTAGTTCATTTTTGCGCGCCCACTGACTTGATAGGCTATAACGTGATGTGTTTACACTATCACTGGGGCTTAATGAGCCAAAACGTCCAATAACCCCACCCTCTATGGCACGTTTAGGAACCTGGTTTGTGGCATTACCATTAGCCTTAAAAGCCATAGCAGTAACTTCAAAGCCATTGTCAGGTACACCCTGACTATATCGGGTAATAAGGCTAAAATTACGAAAATCCTGTTTGACATCCCACGGCCCATCATATTTTTTTAATTTTAGGCCAAATAAAAGATTACCATTACTGATTCTCGTTGAACCTGCAAGAAGGATGCTGTGGTAATTAAATCGCCCCACAGTATATTCGGCTATGGCTTTAGGTAGTACACGAACATAGTCCAAATATGCTGCACCTGCTGAAGAAAAATCTCCTTCTCTTGCAGAATAAGGCCCCTTTTTATAGCGCATACTCCCCAACAACTCTGGTATAAGAAAATTTAAATCTGTATATCCCTGTCCATGTGCATGACTGCGCTGATTAATTTGCATACCACCGACTGTTGTCAAAAAATCAGTACCATGGTCTAAATTAAACCCGCGAAGAAAAAATTGATTTGCTTTCCCATTTGAAGAATGTTGGGTAACAATTAAACCAGGAACAAATTCAAGTACTTCACCAGGGCGAAGTATCGGCCTAGTATCAAGCTGCATTTTCGTAATAGTCCCTTCACTTGAGCTAGTAGCAGTACCAATAAGGTTGTCTGATTTAGCAGTTATCTCTACCGGATCAAGAGTTGGCACACCACCCGCCTGAATCGGTACTGAAAACAGAATCAATATAAAGAAAACTAATAAGAGAATAATTGAATAAAATCTGTCTACCAGAGGATTCATTAAACAAAATTATTAATTAATTTACAGATCAACAATTAATCGATTTAGATGAGACTTATTCTCATTTATTTATACAAGGATCTTGTTTATAGTATAACTATTAATATATAAAGAATAAATAGATATAATTTGTATTTATTTATTCTATTTAAATAGCAAAAAATAGATGAGAATTATTTACATAGTAAATTATTACTATTGTGTGGGGGCATAAAATATTGACTATGAACATAGTTGATTTATGATCACAGCTAATAAGATATTTATCTTTCTTATTTTTTTGGAAGAATAGTATGAGAATAATAGCTATGCTTATTTCTCTATTTATAGTTACTGTGACTAGTGCAGTACCTCCAATACTTATAGACCAGAAAACAGGGCAGTATCTTGGCAACCTAAGTACTAACCAGAATGACCCAGATTCAGTTAGTAATCCACACGGACGCTATGGATCAAAAGACTCAGAAGACAGTATCAACAATCCGGATGGAAAATATGGAAGCCCTCAAAGTAATGATAGTCTGAATAATCCATATGCGACCAATCCACCCATAGTTCTTGATCCAGAAAACAAGTAAATAAGACTCCCTCATCCAGGGGAAAATTCTGTTCTAACATTCTGTGCTCCATTTCTACGGATAGCATTTTTTCTAATCTCTGAAACTCTAGCTCTTATTCGAAAGCCAAATAACTTCTTATATTGGTAGCTTTGAATTATGAGTGACACATAGTGATACGCTCATACCTCTTGCAGGTATTGCAATATAATATACATAACTGCTATAAGATTGAGGTCCATTTGCGAGAGTTCGTATGGAGAAGCTCTCGCGCATAATGAAAATTATTTGGGTTCTATGAGAATAACATCGAGAATGGGGAGCCGGGTTGCTTTCATCTTCGCGTCTCTCCCTTGAGCAAACACTTCAGGTATTGCCCATAGCCGTTCTTAGAAAGTCGCTGCGCCAGTTTTTCAAGCTGCTCGGAACTGATGAAGCCTTTATGGTAAGCGGTTTCTTCCGGGCATCCTATTTTCAAGCCTTGGCGGTACTCAATAGTCTTGATGAAATTGCCAGCTTCAATCAGGCTTTCATGGGTGCCAGCGTCTAGCCAGGTGTAGCTCCGGTCCATAATTTCCACATTGAGCTGGTCACGCTCGAGGTAAATACGGTTCAGATCAGTGATTTCTAACTCGCCCCGCACTGATGACTTGAGGTTCGCAGCAATATCAATAACCTGATTATCATAAAAATATAGGCCAGTAACGGCATAGTTGCTTTTGGGGCTTGCGGGCTTTTCTTCAAGACTAGTGGCGTTACCTTCGGCATCGAAGGCGACTACGCCATAGCTTTTAGGGTCTTGCACATAGTAAGCAAAAACGGTTGCACCCTGATCGTGCGCCATAGCTCGCTCAAGCTGGATGTGCAGATCATGACCATAGAAGATGTTGTCGCTCAACACTAATGCGCTGGGCGCGTTGCCTATAAATTCTTTGCCAATGATAAAGGCGGAGGCGATACCGTCCGGGCTAGATTCAACGGCGTAGCTCAGACTGAGGCCCCAATCACTGCCGTCACCCAGCAGTTGCTCAAAACGTGGCGTATCTTGCGGAGTGGAGATAATGAGAATGTCACGTATACCAGCCAGCATCAAGGTACTGAGCGGATAATAGATCATCGGCTTGTCGTAAATAGGCAGAAGTGGTTTAGAGATAACCCTGGTCAACGGGTAGAGCCTAGTGCCGGAGCCGCCAGCGAGGACGATACCTTTTCGTTTCGTCATGATTTTTTCTCAATTATTTCAGTTAATATACGAACGACTCTCTTCGTTAAAACATCCTTCTCCCCACAACATAATCAGACATGCCATTTGGTAGACTGGAGCAAGGCGCGTGGCTTATCAGACTAAGCAATGCAACGTTCGATAAAAGACAAATAGGCCGGTAAGAAGCGCTCTCTGGAATATAATTTGACGGTCTCCAGCGCATTCGACTTCATGTTCGACATCTCTTTATTGTGCGTTCTTAGAGCAAATATCAATCGGACATAGTCTGATACAGAATTGCCTGTTACCAAGTAGCCATTGTTCCCATTGTGAACCAAATCTTTAATACCAGCAATGTCATTGGCTATCACGAGGCACTCACTCGCCATGGCCTCCATTACAGCGTAAGACAGACCCTCATGTAGACTCGGCAAGATCAAACAATCCGCCTTCGACAGAACCTCAGGCAGATTTTTTACAAAACCCATGCAAATAATATTAGGGGGGAGCTTTGTAAGCACTTTCAGAACATCTGATTGTTGCGGCCCACAGAGAATCAGCTTGATGCTAAAGTCTTTGACGTGATCTCGCCACATCCTCAGGACCAGCTCAAAGCCCTTGCGCCTTTCTGGCCGCCCAATAAAGAGCACAACAATGTCTTCTTCTAAGATACTGTAGTCCTTTCTAAACGAAGAATCAGAATAGAGAGATGCTCTGTGTCTTTCCAAGTCAATTCCGCATGCTGACCCGCTGGCAATAATAGACACATTAGTCAAAGGCCTAACGCTAAGTATCAAATCTTTCATCTCCAATGAGACGGTAACAATCTCGGTTGCCAAACTACAGTTTATTCTTTCTATTAGTCTCAGAAATCGTCGTAAGAATCCCCTGTACCCAACGAATGGAACCCCATGGTTATAGTAAAGACGTGATTCCACACCCATCAACCAAGCAGCGAATAGAGGGAGCATCGAAGATTTTGTATTGTGGCTGACTACTAGATCAGGTTTTTGCACTGCAAATAAAGCACATAACTTTGCGAACGCAAGAAAAATTCCTGGCAGATTCCGTATACTGAGGTCATATGGAATTATTTTCCCACTGATACCTGATACATTAGTAGATGTAACTATTGTCGAGATATAGCCCCTACTACGCTCAGCTAAGATAAGCGGATCGACGAAATTGGATGCAAAATTCCCGTTAGGGTGAAAGTGAATTATTTTTCGTGGGGGCATCATCTTTGAACCTATACATCAACAAGAGGGGCGCCAAATAAAAAATTTTCTCAAAATTAACTCACCATCTTATGGTAGAACCAGAATTTAGCAAGCTAAATGGTGCATACAACACCAATAATATCAAGATTGCCGGTAGCAGACATCAAGAAAAACCATTCGGATTCATCTGCTGCCAGCGCCAAGAATCAGCGCACATTTGATCGAGACCTCGAGTTGCATGCCAATCAAGCATTGACGCCGCCAAAGAAACATCAGCATAACAAGCGGCAATATCCCCTGGGCGCCTTGCAACAATTTCGTATGGAATTGCACGGCCACTTGCTTTCTCATAAGCTTGAATTACATCCAGCACGCTATACCCCCTACCAGTCCCTAGATTGACTGTAAACGAAAGGCCGCCATTGAACAGCTGAGAAAGTGCCACCACATGCCCCTGCGCCAAATCCATCACGTGAATATAGTCACGCACACCAGTTCCATCTGTAGTAGGGTAATCGCTTCCATAAACACGCAATTTATCCAGCTTCCTAATGGCAACCTGCGCCACAAAAGGCATTAAATTATTGGGAACACCGCGCGGGTCTTCGCCAATCAACCCACTTTCATGTGCCCCGACCGGATTGAAGTAGCGCAAATAAGCAATACGCCAACCATTATCCGAACGCTCAAGGTCGCGCAGAATCTGCTCGCTCATCAGTTTGGTCTGACCATATGGGTTGCTCGCGGACAAAGGGAAATTTTCTTTAATCGGCACCGTATGAGGATCGCCGTATACCGTTGCGGAGGAGCTGAACACCAGATTCTGAACCCCATGCAACGTCATCACCTTACTTAGCGTCAATAGTCCATTTAAATTTGTATCGTAATAGACAAGAGGATCTCCGACGGATTCACCCACCGATTTCAGTGCTGAAAAATGAATCACGGAATCTATTTTTTTCTCTGAAAATAACCTGCCAAGCAAAGCTGCATCCCTTACATCACCTTCAACAAAGCACGGCTGCGTCTGTGTGATCTTAGCAACCCGCCCGACCACTTCGGCGGCACTATTGCATAAGTTATCCAGTCCAATAACTTCATATCCAGCAGCAAGCAAGGTGCACCAGGCATGCGAGCCGATATAGCCAGTTCCTCCGGTTAAAAGAATTGTCTTTTTCATTTAGCGAACTTCACTTTAATTTATCACGCAACACACTTAAAAATAACCTGCGCAAATATTTAAGCAGGGAGAAAAACACAATACACGAATAATAGACAGGCGAAATCGATCCATCTAGATAAATTCTCCTGTAGGTATCAAGTTCTCCACATTCCATTCCCCATAAATTACTGGTTAATCCTTTATCTCCAAAGTCCGCCTTATAGGAATACGCCATGGGTAATTCCAGTAACCATAAAGAATTCCCATCCATTACAATCTTAAGCCAAAGCAAATAGTCTTCGGCATATCGTTTGATCGGGTCAAATCGATTAGTGATTTCACTACGAAGCATGACAGAGCGTGTCGGGAAGCAATTCGAGATCAATAGAGAACGGCGACCAACAGGATGTGCATTAAGTTTCTTCGGCAAATTTTGTGGCATTACGCCGGGTTTTATCCAAATGCTCAAATGTCCCGTCATCGTCACTTCGGGGTGCGACTCCATCCATTCATATTGGATCTCTAGTTTTCTTGGATGCCAGCTGTCATCGGAATCCAAAAAGGCCAAATAAGGTTGTTGCACCTCATCCCATCCAGCATTACGCGCCGCACCAGGGCCTCCATTCTTCGGTAACAGCATCACTTTAATAGTGATTTTATCTTGAAATTTTCGTTGTAAATCGTATAGAGTAGAGAGTGTCTCCCCCTCATCCTGGCTACAATCCTCCACCAGCAGAATTTCTTTCGGAAGCAATGTTTGGCGGGTCACCGATTCAACAGCTCGCGCTATGGTATCCACGCAGCGATAGCACGGAATGATTACACTGACTGGTGCCTGCATTAACTTTCCTTGTAAAACAATCGTCCCGGCCAACCTGATGCGGTATAAGTCTTCTTTCCGGCCAACCGCCAACTTAACTCGAACAAGAATTTACGCGCAGCTCTTGGTCCTCTTCTCCTACCCCAAACCATTGTGCATGGAATCAATAGCAAAATTTTGATGAATCTTAATGTTACACCAGTCTCATGCCTCTTTTCGAGTAGTTTAAATTTTTCGAAATCTATTCCGCTTTTTCCATCAGTCATCAGCGCCTTATGTTTTATAGCGGCATCAAGTAGTTTACCAAAGCGCATTTCATAGGTATGTTCGCCCCGCGTTCTGAGATAACCAGCCATCGCTAAGCGGTCCCTTTCTTCTGGGTTTTCGATAAAATATTTGATCTTTTTTTCAATATCTAAAATGCCGTCGAACACCGCAACTTCTTCGTTAATCCGGTAGTAATTATCCAGTCCCTCAGAATATTCAGTCATAAGGAATCCACCTGCACCAGGCACTTCGAAAATCCTTGCCTTGATCTGGCGGCTTCTACCAGGCACAATTCCATTCATCACAATTCCAGAATCGCCAAAATTCAAATTGATGAAAGAATTACGCATGATTTTTGGAATTTCCTCCGCAGCAACAGCCCCCCTTTCCCAGCCATGCCCAAAACATTCCACCTTTATTCCGCGTTCTGCCAGTGCAGATATCCATTTAAAACGGTTTCCATAGGCGGTCCCTATAAACGAAACCGGATACTGACATTGCGCAGATGGAAGAGGTTCTGCAAGGCTATCAGAATTTGCTGCCCATTGGGTCAAAACAAAATTGTCATGCCCATCTCGTTTAGATTTTAGGATTGCATCTAGGTCGGTAGTCGCATACAGGTGAAAAGAAGGCGCAATGAATCTTGAAAGCTGCTCGTACTTCCAGGAATCATCAGTAGACCAATTTATAATGACTGCATTTGTCCCTTCACGCACCAATTGCAAAGTTTCGGGCCATATCTCATAAGTAAGTTGCACACACAAGATAAAATCCGGTTTTTCTACGTGCACTTTATCAAGAAACTGGCGGTTTAGGTCGGCAAAATCACGGTATGAGTCACGGTTGAAAGATTCGAAGAAAACAACCTCATGACCCAAATTGCGTAGTGCGGGAAGAAAATTAACATATTCGTAGCACCCACCCCGTACAGGATTGCCATAATTATGCTCGCCAAGAACACAAAATATTTTCACGGCTTAACGAACTGAAACATCTGATTGCGCGGCCACGACTAAAATTTTTTTATCTTTAAGTTCCATAAGATCCTATTTTTGGAACCTTGGTGTCCCAAATACTTTCCTAAGATAATAATAATAAATCTCTTCAAGTCACCCCAGTATTCAATTTTTCTCTTGAAGATAGCCATAAAATTAGAATGAATAGGTTCACAGAAAAAACCGCAATTAAATAAATTTATTCTACTTTCAATCGGATAACAAGGATAAAAATTACTATTTTTTCACTAGTACCGTGGCAATTTAATTATGAAACATAATGTACGCGAGTAGCGCGCTCTAAAATCCTCCACCTTCAAGAAGAAAGCGCAATGAAGGACTGAATACACAGTAATTTATGAATACGATACCAAGGCATATACCTTTTAACGCATAATACATCTGAGCCCTATCAAAATAATCTCTTTGAAGATATGTACTACATGCCAAAGCCTCAACTGCCAATAGTTTCCACCAATAAGCTTTACAATATATTCATGCGCCCTAAAAATTGCCTTTTTTGTTTTCCAATTAAAAGGCATGGGGTCACTGGATATCCTACCTGAAGCGTCAAGATGCATCCATAGTCGAGTCCCTTGCTTCTTCCATAATACGGAATGTGCAAGGTCTTCACAGAATGCTTTTCCTGCAAATGGATAATAATCTTCAGTGACCAAATCTTCCCGATGACAAATCACGCATCCCCCTGGAAGCCACTGCGTTTCAAACAAGCCGGGTTCACAGTATCTGGGATCAACTGCAAATGCTATCCCTGCGGGAGATATCACGCCCATTCGTTTAATTCCCCATGGAGCTCCACAGATCAAAGAAGCATACAAACTATGTAGCCACCCAGACACCCCAGCATGGTATTCGGTAACGTATTGCCCCGTAGAAAGGAGACGGAACAAAGGTGCCATTGCATGGCCATGCCCGAGTTGTCCCAATTTTTGTACAAGCAGCCGAAGATCGTCCGGTCTCAACACGATATCATCGTCTAACTGAAGCATAAGTGGCTGACATGCGCGCTGTAGACCATATGCTCTCTGCGCGACCTGCCCACGACATGGTGTTTTAATAATTTTCACATTCTTCATCGAAAGATTCTCAGCACAAGAAGAATCCTCTTCTGGAATACAAACCAGAATCTCAGCAGGTATTTTCTCACCGCTATTTAAATATAAAATCGTATCCAAAAGCGTCTCACCACCCAAGGTCGCAATTACGACCGACAATGGGTAAAGTTCTTGTTTGTAGTGTGTTTCAGCCATTACATCCTCTTAATTTTTCACAACGAAATATAATTGCATCTACTGAATCAGTGTGGCCAACTTGCCTACATTTAAAGCAGTGAAAAATGTCTCGCAATATTTCCGTGCTTGTCCGAAATCTGATCCTAACTGAGTATTAGGTATCTCAAGGTCTGGAAGTTAAAAGGATATGATACAAAAAATCAACTTAGCTAACTGCTTTCTCAAAAAGATACTTTATGTGCGTTTTTGCGTAAAATCTATTTTTCCATTTTATATAATCTAAAAGTTTCGGTAAGATAAAGGTTGTGCCATGCTTAAACCAATGGTTCTTAAATGACAAATCCATGTGTTTGAATGGCGTGAGGGATTCAGAATAGTAATCGACGTAAAGCGACTTTCTTTTTATATCACCGTTATCCTTAAGCCTATCCACTCCGTGAAAGCTATAGGGAGTATGAAGAAATATTACCGCTCTGTTTGGCATATAATCCACTTTAGATTTTGCCTCGCTACCAGTTTGATTAAAAAATATTGTAGATCCCCCAAAATCCACTCTCCAATCAGATGAAAGATAAATAATAATATTTAGAACATGCGGCAAACCAAGCTCCGGTTCATGAGAGTGATCTACATGAGCACCAAGCAAACCATCAGATTCCATCTCATGATAATTTGCCAGAATTGTATTCCCGTTATGAGTAGTGACGAGAGTTTCAATACCGGTTAGTTCTTTTAAATTATCTACCCAGTTTTGGGTATTTAATTCAGCCACGATGTTCGATACCAGATCAGGTAATTGAGAATTTAAACTGATAGATTTATTCGATTCGACATTAGATGTGAAGTTTTTACCCATTACAAAATCGTTATTCTGCTGTAATTCTTCAGTTAATACCTTAAAATATTCCGGGTCAAAAAAATCGTCAAGAACGACATAGGGAAAAGGACTCGCACTAAAAAAATCATTTTTTAGCTTTGAGAGTGATTTATATTTCTGATTAATAATTTCCATTCAGATATTCCTAATATTCTAATCTTTAGTTTTTTGTTAGATTTAATATTTTAAATTCATACTTGGTTCAAATATATTAAGAATTAGGAATTTAGTTTTGCGACTGACTATTTCTTCAATATTTTCTCTAAAAGTGAGAATATCTCCCTAACCTTCCATCTTTTCACATGACGGTTATCTGCTCGAAACGATTCTGTATTATTGCATAAAGCCATTTCAAAAGACGGGAAATAATAAATATCCGATTGTATGTTTTTTTGCAATTGGTGTACAACCGATCGAAGCTGGCACTTACCGGCGAACGATTGTGTTATTACATCTTGATCAATGAAAGTAGCATGAGCAGCAACAGGGCTTACCGTAATAATAAATTTAAGATCACTATTGAACTCTTTTAGCAGCTCAATAGCAGTGGTAAGATCATTTAAATTCTGTGCAAAACCAAATTCCATAACACGAAATCTGTCTGGAAAAATCTCCCGCAATTTAGGCCTTGGTGCACTTCCCAAAACTAAAGATATCTCGTTATCAATCCATCCTTCGTTCTGTCCAAGAGTAAGAACCAGAATTTTGCTATTTTTAAAGACATCACGGCTGGCAGCGCGATGGTTTTTAATACCAATTTCGGCCGCCTCCCGCGAAGTAAAATTACCAACAGAATATTCTCGGAGCGGATCAATAAATCCTTTGTCATTCTCCTCAATATATACCGGTACTGTATCAGTAACTGAGTATTTTACAATTTGTAGAAAATTCTGAATGGTGTAAACCCTGCCCCAATTTGCAGAAGAATTGAAAACATTATTTTCGACATAGACATATTTCCCAATTCCTTTATCTTTGCCATTCATCATGAACGTTGCTAATTCTTCGGCGAAGCAAGTCCCAATAGACGATATTGTTGTATCCGGTTGAATCAACAGGGTATTAAATCGTTTCTTCGTTGTAAGTTCAAGCGCTTTATTGAAATTAGTGCCAATAGGATATATCTGCGTATCAGTAAGCAGATGCTCCGGCATCCCAGCTAAAGGTTTTGGGAAATTTCTTGGCATAAACTCAAGAGCATCTCTTACATACCCTTTTAACAACTCTGCAATTTTCATAAATTCAGCACTATACCTTTGTTGAAATTTTCATAACCCTATACAGTTCTTGTTTGTAGTGTGTTTCAGCCATTACATCCTCTTAATTTTTTACAACGAAATATAATTGCATCTACCGAATCAGTGCGGCCAACTTGCCTACATTTAAAGCAGTGAAAAATGTCTCGCAATATTTCCGTGCTTGTTCGAAATCTGATCCTAACTGAACATTTGATATTTCAATGTTAGATAAAATTGCTCGATTAAATTCAGATACACTATTTACACTGACCCGCAAAATATCAAGTTCATAGAGTGGGTCTATGGTTAACTCGCCGGGAGATTGTAAATATATTGGCCGTAGCCCAGCCGCCACCGCCTGGACAATCGCCGTAGTTCCCCTATAAAGAGCCCAATGCGAACGGGAAAAATCTTCTTTTAGTGTTGCTTTAGACAAAATTATATTTCCTGGATGGTTTCTCAGCTTTGGATTTTGTGCTTTCAGAGATTCGAATGTCACTATCGGATGCAAGCGCCAGATAAATTCAACCTCAGGGTTAGCCCTGGCACATAAAATAGAATATTCAAACATGAGATTGCATTCACTCGGAATTCCTTCGGGAAGCACCAAACAGACTTGGCCGGCAGAATGATCACCTTGGCCTGTATATGTCCGGTGCTCAGGATTCGTTGTACTTTCTTTGAAGCATCTATTAGATCCAAGAACAGATATCGGAATCCCTTCCAGACCTGGCGAGGATTTGAGTTGAGCGCAGGATACTTCACCGGCTGTCAGTATCTGATCAGGATTGTACTTAGGTGCAAGGCACCGCCGAATGGCGTGTTGTAAGCGAAACACCGCGGCGTGCTGATAGCTAATACACAGCACACTAGGGTGTGCACTACGAGCAGCAGCAAAAACCACCCGCTCCCAAGCATGCCCCTCATGAGTACCCACGATTACTTTCGGCTGCAACTTCGTTACCAAAGCATCAATCTGCCTGGACATTCTTAATGTTGTATGAGCACCTCCAGACAAGGCTTCCTCAGACGCCCGCGTAAGAACGCGCCGAGCCAAACCAAGTGGCTTTTGCCTAGCAAGCTGTCTCAGACGTGCTGCTTCTTTTTTAAGTTGGTTATGAAGAGTAATTTCACCCCCAATACCAATCGTCCCGGAAAGAATTACTCTAGGTACGGCACCGTCAAACCACTTTGTTGCAAGCTCAGCACCTGACTGTCCTGTATGATTCATCAGAACTATAACTACTTTATGCCCCTGCTTGACTAATTCATTTGGCAAATTATCAAAATAAAAATCATCAGCCAAATTTACATGTGAAACATTAATTAGATGGGAAACAAGCAAGACATCTGTTTGTATGACAAAATCCTGCGGCCCATACCATAACATTCCATCAGAGCGGATTGATTTGCCAAATTGATACAGCCACCAAACTTTGTTTCGAAACAAGCGCAGCCATCGCTGAAGGGTCACTTTTGCACCACTTTTGTTTACGGCAATTTCTTTATAACTTTTTAGAAATACCGGGTGCTCACGAACAACATGCAACCATGGTATTGATACGCGCTCTATCGTTGAATCTGCCGCCAATAAAATATGGTCACATGCAACGCAAATCGAACGGTAGAGCTCTTCTTTCAAAATAAATCCTTAGTCAGCTTGTCGTCAATGAACACATTACCCCATTCTGAGAAGATAAGATTGGTAGTAATAATTACGCTAGCACGCTCATACAGTTTGGACAGCAAGTGAAACAAAGTCGTCCAACCTTTTGAGCCTGGTGCCTTGAGGGTAGGGTAAAAAAACATATTCTCTCAGTTCTGATCTAAAGTTGAGTTACCACGAATCCACAATTGATTGTATTGATTACCCTCACCCAGATCATATTTTCTGTACAATGACAGACCAGCATTTTTCAAATGTTGTTCTGTCTGTTCCGCTTGTTCCGCAAAGTCATCATTGATCTCAACTAACACACTCTCCACTTTATTTAACACATCGGAACCACCACGGAGTATAAAATGCTCGATTCCATCAACATCTATTTTTATAAACTTAGGCAATGGTATTTCAAGCAATCTTACTGCATCATTCATGGACACCCCAATTGTTTGAAACTCAAATACTTCATTCATCACATTACCGTTCTGGTCAAAACTCTCACCAAATGTGGATAACGCACCACCCCAATCTGTATTTGACATCCTGAACATACTTGATCCGATTTTATCACTGAGGGCAATTGGCACAATGGTAACTTTCTCCTGCAGTCCATTTGAAAAAATATTTCTCGCCAACAGCTCAAGATTGAAGACAGAGGGTTCATAAGCATAAACTCGGCAGTTTCGTGACTTGGCAGCGTACATTGTATACAGGCCAATATTCGCGCCGACATCCCACAATACAGATCCCACAGGAATAGTATCAATCCACTCCAGAGTCTCCGGTTCTTTGGTTGCAAATGTTGAAATTCTATATTGGTTTAACCAATTTGGAACCGTAAAGGTCATCTGATGAGAGCGATAGCTAACAACCTTTTTTTGATTCATCGTAGCATTAATTATTTGCTGGTAGAAATACCGGCCAAGATATGTTTTTGGAAGCCACGACACAATCCCAGCAATTAAAATTTTTATAAGATTTTTTATCATTGATTTCAGCTGTATGTTAATTTAGTCGGCAATGTAATAATACAATTATATATTTCCGTCTTAGTTCCCTAGCTATCTGTCGAATTTAAGCTGCAACTCAGTGATTTATTAAAGCAATTAAAATTATCATTGAGAATAATATATTTAATATAATTAATATTTTGTGATGAAAAATACGTCTAAGCCCAATATTCTGCTAGGACTTTACTTAACCAACCGTTAAGCTCCTCTGGCCCACTTATTATCTCTATTCCATGCGCAGCCCGGTCATCACGTTGTAATCTACCCGTTGAATCGTAATAGATGGAAGGCTTGCCCAATGCTCTTGCAATCAATGCTGTCGAAGTAAATGGCATGGAAATCACAGCGTAACTCGACTCAATAACCCTAAATGCGGAAATATCTGGATCCACTAGCACAACATGCTCCTGCTCAGATAGTCTTTCAGAAAAATACCGATAGCGAGGATGCGCCATAGCACCGAGCGTTCTCTTACGTTTCCACAACATGATAACATCCAGATGGCTAGTCGCATCTGAGATATGAGACAAAAATCTTTCACAAATTTCTGGAATATAATACTCATAATCGACTCCCAAGATGCTATAACGTGATTGTCTCATAGGAGAGACATCAAATATCGCCACGGCAGTACTTACGAATCGGGGCAACACTGCAGCACTGCTCTGAAACCAGATTGGCCCCACGATGCTGATATTCGCTTCTATCCCAACTGCTCGCCTCACAAAATCGGCTTGACAGTCATCCCACACCAAATAATGAGGCCAATTCATGGCCTTCCAGCCATAGCCAAGTTGAGGATAGCCACCGGGTCGCTTAAAGTTCTCACAATTGGTTGAATAGAAATAAAAAGTGATAGCCGACCCGCGCTTTTTAGCTTCGTAGGTCCAAAGAGGGCGATATATCCAGCTAGAATTATGGAACAGATATTCCTGAGCCAAAAAATCGGTAGGCTGCGCACGAACTTGTGCCGCAAGGGCTGCCTCGTTTAACAACAACGCATGCCACCAACGACCGCGAAAGCAGTCGAATGCTGCAATAATGCTGGCGCGCAGACCCCAGAGTAGGTATTTGACGACGGCGCGCCCGCCCGCCAGCTCGGGCAAAACTTTTTTGGTAGGCAGCACCTCGACCCCGCCCACGAAAACAGGCCGCGCCTTACTGACCGCGTGACGCACCTCCTTGATGCCAACCGCCCTGTCTGACCATTGCAAGTACCAAGACACCACGTCATGACTTTGGCTGTCATTTTCCTCTTGTGGAAGATTGCCGGGCCCGAGATCAGCAAAGAAAACATGGCGTTTTGGTTTGTGATTCGTATTTTGCCGCGACCTCATCCCGGCGAATGCGATCTTGATAATCTGTAACACGCCGTACAGCCAGACAGCAAAAATATAGAGTTTCCAAAGCACGCTGGATCTGAAATGTGCAACCTTAAACCCATGTTGTTCCAGAACGTCTCGCCATTCTTTGGGCAGATAGAAAACCACACGACCATCTTTCTCACCCAATGCCAGTAGCAATGCATGATTCAACTCGAGTCCGCCTGCCCGTATCAGCAAGTATTGTCTGATAACGATTTCGCCGATCTCCGTTCCCTGCCCCATTATCGTTGGAGAGAAGCTATGACTGGCCAGATTCAGGCGGTGATCTGTCAATGCCTGTTTAACCTTTGCGATCCGGTCAACATCGCCCGAACGCGTCAAGGCAAGGTGAGCACGCATGACACAGCGCAGTTTTACTCGCTGTCGCCTTTTTAACGCATCAGTGAACAAGGAAAGTGTTTTTCTTATCAAGGTGTGAAAGCGCAGTTGATTATTCAGCTATTGGAATTACGCGTAACGTAACACCATAGCTATACTCTTATTTGTATAAATTTCAATCCGATTTGTTACTTCTACTTTAAAACCAGCAGCAAGATAAGCGCGAATTGCGGCTTTATGACTCCGCGCCACTCCCAATATTATTTCGTCAATATCTCGTGTGGAATTGAGCCACTTGGAAGATGCGACAATTACCTCAGCCGCAACCTTCTTCCCATGCCAACTGGCTTCGCCAATAAGGATACCCATTACTGCAAATCGATTTTTAGAGTCCACCGGCTCATATTTTATATTTCCAATATGGATCCCAGAATTCTTTTCGAAAATACCAAGAAACAAAACATCTTCCCGTTCACATCGCTCTTGAACATATTGTTTGAGAGAGTCTAGACTTGGTTTTAATGTAGCCGCACTGATATATTGGCTTACTGTTTGATCAGTGAGCCAGCTTAAGTAACGTTCGCCCACATCATCAGGAATTAACGACTTCAACAAAAAACGATCCGTAGAAATCACAACTGGAGGTATCATCAGACGAGCAAATCCACAATAAGATCCGTTCCGCGCTTAGCATCTTGCTTTACAAACTTGACCAATACAAATTTAAGATATTTTGTTGGTAACTCGACAATATCCAACACACGCTCCAAAGATTGGTTATGATTGCCAGACATTTCTGGCTATAACAAATGTGGTTTGGTCTGTGCCAATTTCTTTATCAGCAATTCTTATGCTCATTATTCATCACTCACAATTATTATGTTCCTACCCAAAGCAAAAGTTTCGGCCGTCTCAAACCTATTCTATCGCAAAATGGTAGCAAATCAGAAATTGGACTACTAGTGTTCTGATATTCATCCTCACTTTAGCATTCCTCCTTCACACGGATCATCACTACCACCATCCTAATGATCCGTGAGCAGAAAATATCTATTCTTGTGCATCAGCGCACTTTGAATAATGGTTCTAGCGGCTGACAGCGCAGCATCGATTCAAGTTTTTTGTTGCGTACGCCCTCTACCAGCATCGGAATAACCTCATCATATGCATTGAGAAGTTTATCTAAATCAGCATCCGTGTGGCTGTAGCTCATGTTGTGGGTGCCAATAATCAGGATTCCGCGCGCAAACATCTCCTGCAAAAATAATGTCTTGATCTGCCACTGACTATAATTAGCCGTATCTTTAATCAAGAAAAAGCTCCATGTCGGATTTCCAGTGACGCCCAAAAAGTCTTCTGCACCTGCCGCAGCGATACATACCTTTAAGCCATCCATTACCTTTCTACCTTGCGTATAGAGCGTGTCGGTAACCGGCTTCCTCTCAAGTTTTTGCATGGTAGCAAGCGCCGCCACTAAAGATAGTGTCTCACCGCTGAAGGTGAAGGAAAAAAATATCTCTTCCATGAGTTGCATGACATCCGCACGGCCAACTACAGCCGACACTGGGTAGCCGTTGGCAAGCCCCTTGCCGAAAGTAGCCAGGTCTGGCATCACGCCGAAGTGCTGTTGAGCGCCGCCAATTGCGTAGCGGAAGCCGGTAACAGTCTCATCAAAGATCAACAACGCACCATGTTTGTGCGTTAGCGCCTTCACTTCTTCCAGAAAACCAGGAAGGGGCTCTGTCACGTTCATCGGCTCAAGGATCACTGCTGCGATTTTGTCAGGATACTCCTGAAATAACTTGGCAAGGCTGCTGATGTCATTATACGTCCAGGTATGTGAAAGGTCGCGGGTTACCTGGGGCACCCCGCGATTGCGCGCGGTAGTGCCAATGTACCAATCCTGCCAGCCATGGTAGCCACAGGTTGCAACATGATCGCGATTGGTAAAAGCCCGTGCCAGACGTATCGACCCAGCCGTGGCATCGGAGCCATTCTTGCCAAAACGCACTTTTTCAGCGCATGGCACAAGTTTGACGATCAGCTCAGCCACCTGCATTTCGAGCGGATGTGGTAACGAAAAAATCACACCCTCCTCAAGCTGTGCCCGCACGGCGGCATCCACATCTGGATCGCAATAACCCAAAGTAATCGCAGCCAAACCGTTGACAAAGTCGATGTATTCGTTGCCATCGGCATCCCATACCCGGCTACCCTTGCCACGCTGAATAAAGAAAGGTGAAACGTCCATCGGGTATTGAGTTTTGCTTTTACTGAATGTCTGTGACCCAAGGGGTATAGTTTTTAATGCTCTTTCCAACAAATCTTCAGAATGATGGTAGCGTTCAGACATATTATTATTTCTCTTTGGCTTGGTTAGCGGTTAATGACAAATCTGCGTTGAATGACTTTTGATAACCTTCATTACGCTTATGCTCTGTGTTCCAGTGCGCCAGTTCCGATCGTTGATCCAGCAAGTCCAGAATATCCTGCGTCACAAAATTTGGGTTGGTTGGATAAAGTGCTTCATAGATCATGGTAATCAATTCGAAATCTTTTGGCTCATCCACCGTCCAGCGCAAATGGGACAAGTCAGTTGAACTCTTGAAATGACCTATCTTGAAGCGAAGTGGATGCTGATATATGAACGGTGTCACATGTTCACGTTGTGATAGTAGTTGGGCTTCTCGCCATACCTGTTCAAGACAGGTAAAACGGAATACCTCCACATCCAATCCATCAGGGTATGTGGCCTGAATCGAATTGCTGGCATAGTCGAAACCGCCACCCGTATAGAATTCGATGGCTTCATCGATCAGCTGTGGATCCGTTAATGGGCAATCTGCCGTAAGACGCACAACATGTTCAGGGGTAAATACCCGCGCGGCCTGATAGAATCGGTCCAGCACATCATCGAGGCTTCCACGATGACATTCAATACCATTCTCTTTACATAACTTATATATAAGATCATCGGTTGGCTCAGTACTGATCGCCACCAGCAACTGGTCTATTTTCTGTGATTTTTGCAGTCGTTCTATCTGTCTTAACAGCATAGGCACGCCAAGCAGCGACTTGAGCACCTTTCCCGGCAAGCGGGATGATGAAACACGTGCCTGCAATATTGCCAATATCATTTCTTTTCCTTATCAAATTGCCATAAAGCAGGATTGACTATCGATTCGTCCTCTATCGCGAATTCGGCTAATTCATTAGAGTCGACCTCGACTTGCGCTGCCTCACATATCTCCCCGAGTTGCAGGGCGTTGTTCACCCCGCAAATAACTTGGTCGATCTCTTGTAAGCCTAAAACAAAACCCAGTGCCGCCTGGATTGGTGTTAAACCACGTGCTCGTATAAAACAATGGTAAGACTCGAGATTTTTGCGTATTACATCAAAATATTCAGGTACATTTTGCAGTTCCATCAGCAACAATCCCTGCAAAAATGTCGAACGCGCATGTATTTCAACACCAACACTTTTAAGTTTTTGTAGATGGCCGCTTTGTAGTAGACGTTGGTCCAGTACATTAATCGGCAACTGGACCAAATCTATTTGAAACCGCTCCATCACTTGATCAATCTGACTACCTGAGTAGGCCGACACGCCGACCTTGCTAACCAAGCCATTCTGCTTCAATTTCAATAACCGATTCACCAGCAACTCGCCTCCAGGTAGCAATAGATCTTCTGCCCTGTGAATCAACAAGCCATATACAGAGGATGCGCCCAGCTGTGCAAGGGAAGAATGCAGCATATCTTCCAGATGTTGGGCGTCCGACTCATCTAGCACTTGCTTGGAAAACTGCGGGGTTTTTGTAACTATCTTGAAACCTGGCCTCTGTGGCAGGGACTCTCCCAACACTGCTTCGCTATCCCCGTAGAGAGCTGCGGTATCAATCACTCGGATGCCGTTATTTTCAGCTGCGGTGAGTATTGCGCCAACTTCCGTTTGTGAAGTCTTTCCAGCCTTGTTCGAGATACCGTAATTCACACCAAATTGTACGGTGCCAAGTGCAATCCTCACCCTACAAGCTCCTTGAAGGCTGATATGACATCATTTTGCTGCTCATCTGTCAGATCATAGAATAGCGGGATACTCAAGCCTTCCTGATAATAGGATTGGGCATTCGGGTATTCCTCGGGATTAAAACCAAGCATCCGGTAATGGGGCTGGGCAGGCACCGGAATATAATGCACTTGACTGCCAATGTCCCGTGACCTGAGCTCCTGCATCAGCTGCCCCCTATTCAAACCGATTGAGTCAAAATCAATCCGCAGCACATAGAGGTGGTGGCCGCTCTGATCACGCCCCATAGCCTGGGCAGGGCGACAATTACGTATACCAGCAAACGCCTCGTCATATTTCTTAACTAGAGCACGTCGTCGGGCAATAAATCTATCGAGTTTTTTAAACTGAGAAAGTGCTAACCCGCATTGAATGTCAGTGATACGATAGTGAAAACCGAGTTCCTGCATTTCGTAGTACCAAGGGTTTCGCACACCATTGGTCTCTGCTTGCTCTGGCAATTGGAACGGATCGTCAGATTTGTTGATACCATGGCTGCGCAGCCGCAGCAGTTTGCGATAGGTGGCCTCGTCATTGGTGGTGATCATGCCTCCCTCACCTGCGGCTATCGCTTTGACAGGATGGAAGGAAAAAATTGTCATCAGTGAATAAGCGCAGGAACCTACGCGTTGTCCGTTTGGATAAGTTGCTCCCAGAGCGTGAGCCGCATCTTCAATCACGACTACACCTGCTTTGTCAGCAATTGATTTGATAGCCAACATGCCGCATGGTAGGCCAGCAAAATGAACTGGCATCAAGGCTCGAACATCCGGATTTTTTGCCAGCGTCTGTTTGAGACTTTCTAGAGACATATTTATTGTATCCGGATCAATGTCTGCAAAGATCACGCGACCGCCAACGTAGAGCGCTGCATTGGCGCTAGCTACAAATGTTATTGGGGTTGTCACTAGCGCTTTGCCAGGGCCGACACCTGCTGCCAGTGCTGCAAGATGCAAGGCAGCAGTGCCGCTAGACACCGCGACTGCATATGTGGCACCTGTATATTTCGCAATAGCCTGCTCAAATGCCTCTACCGCAAGGCCTTGCGTCAGCATTCCGCTTCTTAACACATCGACAACGGCCTGAATGTCATCCTCATCGATATGATGCTTTCCATATGAAATCATAAACTTTGTATCTCCCTGGCCAGTCCCCTTTGTTCTTGTTGATAAAGTCTGGTGAGGTGTTCTGATATATTTCCAAGCTGTCTGCCGAGCAACTTGCACGCTTTCTTATTTGACAAACTCATGTCTCGAGGGCGTTGGACCAGTGCAACTTGATCGGCCAGCAATACTGGCTTGATCAAGCTGGCATCAAGGCCAAATTTCTCCGCAACCCTGATTCCAAATCCGCATTTAGAAGTGCGTTCATCTCCAACAATGTTGACGATACCTGTTGCCTTTAAGTCGAGCAGCTCATGCGCTGCTCTTGCTACTACCTCCACAAGTATTGGTGTGTAGAAAACATCTTGAAACAGACTTATTTTTTGACCATCCCGAAGTTTATCTACGATCATATCACTAAATGAGTGACGGTAACTTGTTCTCCAACCATAGAAATTTGTGCGCAACACCAAAGCTTCAGGATGTACGCCAAGAACCCTTAATTCTGCCTCAGCTTTTGTTCTCCCATATACGTTTACTGGTGCAATATGGCTGGTTTCGGCAAGTAATGGCATTTCTCCAGAAAAGAGATGATCTGTTGATATATGTATCAGCGGCAGGCCAAGTTTTGCACAAGCTTTGGCCACGTTTCCCGCCAGGTTAACATTGATATGACGTGCTAGGCCTGGCTTGGCTTCGCACTGTTCAACACTGGTAAAGCCCGCCGCGTGTACGACAATGCTGATTCGAGCCTCATCAAATGTTTGCACGAGATCCTCAACTGACTCGAGATCTACTATCCGAGTTTGTATACCTGCGAGTGAGACTATCCGCTCATGAAGGCCAAGAGTAACCGCATGGCTTTCCCTGATCGCCAATGCCCAGTTAAGGGCGAGCAAGCCAGACCCGCCGGTGATGAATATTTTCGCAGTCATGCTAGGATATCCTTACATAAATCTCGCAACCTTTCACCGTATATTCTTGAATCATCATAGTAATAATATCGGCGCTGGCCATCTACTTTCTCAGCATCCAAATTATCACGCTGCCGCCATACATCTATTAAACTATCCTCCAATTTATTTATATTGTCACATAAACTAATCGCTTCAATCGTATCCAACCCCTCAAAATGCTTGTAGTACTTGAAAGCATTATGCTGACTAGTTAAATGCTTACCATCATCATAAACCAAAGCCAGAAAGCGTTTTCTAAATATCAATGCCTCAATAAGCATCGAGGTAAGTCCACCAATTACAAACTCTGCGTTTTGCAAGAGGCTCGGGTAGTACGAAATTACAGGCTGCGTTCTCTGTAAACTGTCTTTTCGCGAGTAGATATCTACCAACTGCGGATCCACAACAACGTGTTCCAAATTCATGCCTATTATCGTATCAGCGCCATGCCGCCAAGGGTGGGGTCGATAAACAAGTTTTACACCTGAAAACAAGCCTTGGTTTTCTGTAATAATTTTGTTTAATTTTTCAAGTGCGCCAGCTTCATCGTATGCCAGGGCTGTACCCACAAAAAGTATATACTTATAATCGAAGTGACTATTCAAACAAGTATCGCGTACACGGAAATACTCATCAAACCTTGGCGTACCTAAACAAGTAACCTGATTTATATGGAAACCTTGTATCTCACAAGCATGCTCAACACTCTGCTCGCCCCAAACACCTATATGCGTAGGCTTTACCCAAAGCACTGACTTGCTAGACAAATTATCCCAATTATCGACTAAGAACAGAGTAGGAATCTTAAACTTATCACATGCACGCACAAGATCTATCCCATCAGGATCATAGCCTGAACTTGGAAACAATACCAACGCGGGTCTTAACTCTTCAATCAATGAGGCAATATCGGGGTTTATGACTAATATTTTTTTGAGATGTTTATAATATAAGGGGAATACAACTCTATTAGAAAATAGGTAGAGAGCTGATTTATTTTTAAGCCAACGCAAAACCCTCCAAATAATTTTTAGCGCTCTTATAAATAAATTAGTATGTTCAGGAAACAGTAGATTTAGCTCATACGCTCTCATTATCCTAAATTTGAAAGACTTAGATTTGTTGCGATAGTGCCACATCAGTAGATTAAACATCTTGAAATGTTTACTGTGTATACATTGATCAAAACCATAATATCGCACATTATCGTCACTAGAGAAGTGTGACGAATCTTTAACTTCTTTCGACAATAAATAAGAACAGTTGTAATCTTTTTTTAACTCTTTAAAAGCATCGGTAGTAATATAGTTTCTGATGTAATGATCAGAAGATATAACGATCAGGAGCTTGGCTTTAACCAAGTTTGATTTAGTGTTAACCATACCAACTGACGCCTATAAAAGACTACTCATTGATTCGAATATTTCGTCAGCACTTAATTTATGAGCTTGCAATACATCATGATGAGCGCCTGATACGGGGATACCTTCAATGCCGAATCGAATAAATTTCGGTTTAAATTTATTCGATTTTGCTATTACTTCTGCAACACGGCCACCCTGCCCACCCTCATAGTAATGATTATCAAGGGAGATTAATAATGGGCAATCGTCTATTTCCTGTATTAGCCAATCTTCATCAATTCTATTGAGCCAGGGTAGGTTAATTATCTTTACCAATTTACCGGCTTCTAGTTTAAGCCTATTAGCAACTTGCACAGCAACCGATAATAAAATAGGCCCATAGGCAATAATCACCGCATCGTCCCCTTCGGTCAACGCAACACCTTTGCCTATCTCAGGCGCATATCCACCCGGCAACGCATAAGGTAAAACCCATGGCAAGCTAACAAGACGTAAGTAGCTACTCAGTTTGTTTGTGTTAACAGCCCAATCGAGAAGCATTCCCACTTCTTCCTCGCAGGAGGGTTCCATTAATGTTAATCCAGGTATAGCAGCAAGTGCTGAAATGTCCCGTATAGCCTGATGAGAGTGTCCAGGTCCGCCGGGAATTACGCCGGCAAGCGAGCCAACATAGATAATTTTTGTTCGTTCGGTTGCATTATTGTATATCTGCTCATTCGGGCGTGCGGAGAGGAAACAGGCAAAGGAGTGCACGACAGGAATTAGACCTCTTAAGGCCATGCCACCTGCGGTTGAAACCATATCTTGTTCCGCAATTCCGCATTCAAAAAAACGCTGCGGAAACTGTTCTCGAAAAGGGATCAACCCTGTATCTAGGACCAGATCGGCGTCTAGGGCGACGAGATTGGGGTGTTTTTTGGCCTGATCCAGTAAGGCCAAGGTATAGGCGGGGATAAGACGTTGTGCCGAAGCTGGTGACGGCAGGGTGCCCTCACGCTTGATTGTCTCGTAGGTAAGATCATCATGACTGACCTCGCTCAAACGCTGTTGCAGGCGACTGCGGATTTCCTGTACTGCTAGCCGATAGGAATCGGCATCAGGCGCCCCGCTATGAAAACGATACATTGCGAGGTCGGAATCCAGAGAGGTGTGCTCCATGAAAGAAACACCCTTACCCTTAACCGTATCGGCAATGATGACCTGAGGGCGTTTCTCATCTCTCATCGAGGCCAGCGCTGAAGAGAATGCGCCAATGTCGTGACCGTCGCAACGCCTGACACACCATCCGAATACATTAAATTTTGCTTCCAGGTCACCAAGGTCGGAGACGTTCTTTACGAAGGTGTCTGACTGTAATTTATTGTGGTCGACGATGACAGTGATTTCATTTAGGCCGAAATTAACTGCAGAAACCAGCGATTCCCAGAATTGACCTTCCTGAAGCTCGCCGTCACCAGTCATGACAAACACATGCCCCGGCCGGTTTGCAAGCCGACTGGCAAATACCATGCCCTTGGCCTTGGAAACACCCATCCCCAGAGAACCTGTGTTCGTGATAATCTCCGGCGTCCCGATATCTGGGTGACCGGGTAAGCCACCAATTTTACGTAGTTTGTGGATAAGATCGAACTCAAGCCTACCCATACCAATGAGCACGGAGTAATAGGCTGGAGCATCGTGGCCCTTGGAGCTAAAGAAAATATCTTCATCACACATTTCTTCCAGCAGCAACCAGCTAATGATATCCAAACTACTAAAGCAGCTGCCGATATGGCCGGATCCTGCACGAGCAATCATATAGAGCGCATTGAGTCGGCACATATCTGCGAAGATGGCGACGCGCTGCTCTCGCGGCAGATTCACAGTGCGAATTCGTTGGAATTCAGTATAAGGAATATAGTAAAGGGTGCCTTCTACGGCTTGCCCAATTTGATCGCCCACGTTATTGCTCCTAATTATTCGGTTTGAGGTTATATGGAGAAATAGAGATGGCCGGCAAGATCGCTGCTTGTGTTGCCAGTATTCGCTCTGCCATCCACCAGTCTTCTGGCTCATTAATATCAAAACCTTCCAATCCCTGGCTAACGAAGGGAATAATAGCTTCTCCAGCAATACTACTATGTTTCAGCGCGACTCTGGACCAAGCAATTTCTAGGCTGGCATCTTGAGTATAAATCTCGGGTAGTGCCGCATACTGGCTGCTATGCCATGGCGTGCTGCCATTGGTATAGGGCAAAAGGGGCAGCATTCGTTTGTCACGGACGACCCACATCTTGCCAGGATGTTGTTTGCATTTTTCGATAGCGCGAAGTGAATCTGCAGTCGAATCGCTGTTGAAAGCGCACCAAGCACGGCGAATGGTCTCAGGCCGACGGAATGGGCTGGTGGGGCGCAGAATGCTGAAGACTTCATAGTCACGGCCCCGCTTCTTCAGGGTGTTCAACATCCATTTCACCCACTCTATGTCGGGCGATTTGTCACCCGAGATATCCCCTGATCGCAGAAATGGGACTTCCGCACCATAGTACTTGGCAACATCGGCATACAGTTCGCTGTCGGTCACACAAATCACAGATTCAAAAACACCACTATCAATGGCTGCTCTGACCGTGTATGCGAGCAAGGGGTGCCCCGCCAAGGGCAGAATGTTCTTATTCGGGATGCGCTTAGAGCCAGAGCGCGCTGGAATAAAAGCTATAGACGCCATAAAATCAAACACTCGTAATAATAAATATTATCGGTTCTAATCAATTCATTTCCAGCAAAATTTATATAAAACCCAAGACGAAACCTTCATTGAACCAGAATAGTAGCCATATAATCAAGCAATTCTGCACGGTCTGGCTCATTTAAATGTTCAGTAGCTTCAAGCCCATTAAAGAAATAGAATCGATTAATGCTCGATAAGCAATCGAGCGCATTCAAATTTCGTAAGATTAATCGATCAACAACAAACCCCTAATTTTTCTTGCTATAACTACTTTCACGGTCATCAAACAGGAAATTTATGCTTTGAATATTGACCGGAAAAACAACAAAATAAAATTTATAAGCAACGTTTGAAAATGTATCACAAATCAAATTCAACGCTTTCAATACCTTGCTATGAATTATATTGCCCGATCAAATCAAGCACCAGTTTTCACTATAACAACCTGCCCCGTAATTAGATGAATTGAAAAACAGTCTCTGGTTTTTGCAACAAAATCATCAACCGCTTTTTTTATACCCTTGCAGGATGAGGTTCCATAATCATCACCAACAATAATTCCGCCCACGGGAATTCTAGTCCAGAAATATTCCAAAGCAAACTTGGTAGGGGGATAAACATCCATATCCAGGTGAATCAGATTGATTTCCTTGTCCTGGATCTGTTGACTGGTTTTTACAATATCCCCCACTATGAACCTTACGTTGCCATATTGCTTGAGATAATCCTTAACATCTTCGACAATAACATTAGAGAATCCCTCATTCACCCTATGTCCGCCATCTATTGAACTATCAACATCTGCGTGGCCGCTGAAGGTATCGCATACGTACAACATACCCGCGCCGCGCTCTTGCAAAAGATGAGCCATAAATTTACTGCCGCCCCCTCTAAAAACCCCTATTTCAATAGCCACAGCATTGGAAGGCAACCTGCTGATGCACTGAAACAACGTATACAAGCGGTCTTCTCTGAGATATGTTCTTCCTTCTGAAATTATTGATTTTGCCAGGGCACTAAATACAGGAATATCTGTTGAGATATCAATCTTTTTCGCGCATCTTTCGTAGTAATAGCTTGGGATATTTCTCAGAAAATAATTAATGAGCTTAGTTTGAATCTTATTTTTTAAGACGCCAATTTTAATCATATTTATCTCTAGTTCAAATGGTCAAGATTAACAAGAAAGGAAATGTTTTTTATTTCGCTGTAAACATCCAAAGCCTCTACGCCCGGCTCTCGTGTGCCGTTTCCGGAGGCCCCAAAGCCGCCAAAAGGCATGTGTGGCTCGCTACCGAAAGTACCGAGATTGATGTTGGCAACACCCGCCTTGACCCTTTGGGCAAACCACATGGCACGGTCGACATTGCGGGTATGAATGGCGGCTGTCAAACCGTATTCGGTTGAGTTAGACACCTTCAACGCTACTGCCAAATTCTCAACCGGATGCAAGGTCACCACTGGGCCAAATACTTCCTTGCGACTAAGCTCGGCTGAAGCCTGAAGCCCATCAATCACCGTAGGTTGAATGTAATAGCCCGCTTTCAGATCCGGATCAGCTGGCGCCCCTCCTCCACAGAGGACACGCCCCCCTTCAGCTCTGGCCGTTTCAATGGCAGCAAGGATATTTTGCTGTTGGCGCTTATTGATTACTGGCCCCAAATCGCAACCGGCACTGACACCAAGCCTCAGGCTCTTGGCCTTAGCAACGAACTTGTCCCGGAAAGAATCGTAGATGTCCTTGAAGACCAACACCCTGCTGCCTGAAGCACAACGCTGCCCAGCATTACTAAAGGCGGAGAGTGATGCCCAGTGTACGGCTTGATCTAGATCTGCATCGTCACAAACCACCAATGAATTTTTTCCGCCGAGTTCAAGGGATATTCGGGCTAAACGCTTCCCGGCCACCTCTGCGATCCAACGTCCAACGTTTGTCGAGCCAGTAAAACTAATAACAGCGACACGTGAATCCTCAACCAGCGCGGCGCCGGCAGACTGTCCTTGCCCTTGTACAACATTGAACACGCCATCTGGCAACCCAGCTTCCTTAGCGAGCTGGGCAAATAGATTAGCAATACGCGGGGAGTCTTCAGCCGCTTTCAGAACAACAGTATTACCACAAATCAATGCAGGAAAAGTTTTCCAGCAAATATTAGCAATAGGGGTGTTGGCTGGAACGATCAGCCCGGCGATACCACGCGGTTGCCGCACTGTATGGCTGTGCTTGCCCGGCGTACCAGATGTCAGGGACCGACCATAAAGGCGCATACCTTCGCCAGCAAAATACTCCGCCTGAAGAATTCCACCTCCAACTTCACCTTTGGCATCTTGCGGCGGCTTGCCTGTTTCTAGAGCAATACAATCGGCCAATTCGTCGGACCGTCGCTTCATCGACGCGACGATGTTAGACAGGACTTGACCACGCTTAATCGGCGTTAACTCAGACCACAAAGAGAAAGCATTCCCTGCTGCGGTAATTGCATCGTGGACGTCCGTGGCAGAAGAGTCTGCAACATAGCAGAGTAGTTCGCCAGAATGCGGATTAAATTTATCAATCCAGAGATTGTTTGCTGGCCGCGCTTCCTGGCCATTGATCCAGTTTGGTATATGAGAGAGTTTCGTTGCCATAGTTAAATCTCTGTCCAGTTGATTACCATAGTTAAATTGCCGTCCAGCCGCCGTCGATAACAATATTTGTTCCCGTCATGTAACACGATGCCTTGCTCGACAAGTAGAGGATCGAGCCGTTATATTCATCTACGTTGGCCATACGCCCAACGGGTATACGCCCACAATAGGCATCAAGGAAGGCTTGTTCTTGGTTATTAAAAACTCCTGCGATGGTCAGTGAGTTCACACGAACATTCTGCTTCGCCCAATAGACGGCGAGATAACGAGTCAGGTTAAGGACGCCTGATTTTGATGCCGAATAGGCCACTGGCTTGTAGAAGACCTCGCCCCGATTGCGACGGTAGGCGTAGAGGTTCTGATCCGGCGATACAACGCCATAGATAGAGGAAATATTGACGATCGAACCTTTTTTTGCTTTGGCCATGGCAGCCCCAAATACCTGGCAGCATAGATGGACCCCTTTTAAATTTACGTCAATGACCTTATCCCAAGAGGCTTCCGGGTAATCTTCGAAGGGGCCGGTTTCCTCGGGTGGCGCAGAAGGCGGAGAGTCGATGGCCGCATTGTTAATCAAAACCGTTGGGATTCCAAATTTGCTAGTGATTTTAATTAAGGCCCTCTGCAACGATGCTTTAACAGTGACGTCAGAAGCGCAAAATAGGTAACGTTTTGGATATCGAACTGATAGAGAATCACTGTCTGTCGATGGCCTGACATCCAGTCCAATTACGTTGGCGCCACGCTCAAGAAAAATCTTGGCGTATTCCCCTCCCAGCTGGCCAGAACTGCCTGTAATTAGGACAATTTCCTGGCTGACATCAAAAAGAGAATCTGTTGTCATTATTCAAATCCCATTTGAACCACCGTTCCTGGCATTAAAAACAAGATCGCAGATCTCGCGAACAGCCCCAAGCCCACCAGGTTTTTCCGTTTGAAAAAAAACATAAGGATCCACTTCGGGGTAGGCATCTGCCACCGCAACAGGCAACCCAACCGACTTGAATGCGGGGATATCGTTGATGTCGTTACCTACGAACATGGTTTGTTCTGGTGCGATTCCGAGCTCAGCACAGGTTTGGAGTATTGCAGTGGCTTTATCCTCGACACCCTGCTTGCATGGAATTTTTAATTTATTGGCGCGCGCCGTGACCACAGGGTTTTCTTCGGTGGAGATGATAAAGACATGCACCCCAATGCTCTGTAGCCTGGATAGCCCCAGCCCGTCACTACGCCAGCAACGTACCGATTCAACACCACCCTGCGTGACATAGACGGTGTTATCAGTAAAGACACCATCGAAGTCGAAGGCAATCAATTTAACAGTGGACAACATTTCCTTGCTGATCATTTGTAAATCAATTTTCTAAGTCAACGTACTGGATCGCCTCGCCTTGGGCGATATTCTTCTTTGCGACACGCCCTATAACTTGGTTCGACTCGCGCACCGGAATGTACTGTGCATTAAAGATTCGTCCGGACAGGTTGTCGAGGGTGACCATGTCGCCCACCTTGATGTCTGCATAGGCAATCAGTGACTTGCCGAGTTTTTTAAATACGCGCTCATTTCCAAGATCGTCCGCTGGCTTGGGCATCATCATGTGTCGCACACGCTTGATGTCACGTACAAACTTGCGAAATCCACCAGGTTCAAGTGCAAAGCTATGATCGGTCCCTTTCCAGGCTCGATTGAGTGTGACGTGCTTTTCAAATACACGGGCGCCTCTCAGATAGGCAACGGGGCCTGACAACGTGCCATTAAAATGGTCGGAGGAACCGATCGTGCACCCCGGGAACTCCTTGATCAACACCTCGATATTGTCGAAGCCAAGCCGATTGTACTCACAAGGATACTCAGACACGCAATGAAGGATTGCAACTTCGTCATGATGTTTAAGTAGTGTATCTACGCTAGATCGAATCTGTTCGATTTTTCCGCCACCGGCACTCATAACCACGGGCTTTCCCAAACTCGCAATACGATGAATAAAAGGCAAATTACCCAGATCAAATGAGGCGATCTTCAAAATATCGACATCGATTTGCTCTAAAAGCTTGAGGCTGGGCTCATCAAACGGGGTCGACATGAATTTGACACCGTATTTGACACAGTCTTCTTTTAAAATGGGCAACCACTCTGGCTTAAGTTCAAGTTTCTCGCGGTGTGCACCATAAGTTTCCGCAAAAGCATTTTCACTAGCATAATCCGCTGCATAGGCATTTTTGGAAAAAAGATATTTGTTATCTCGTGTCTGAAATTTAATCGCATCGGCACCTTCGTATGCATAGATACGTATATATTCTCTTGCAGTCTCTAAATCACCTTGGTGATTCTGGCCAACCTCGGCAATCACAAAGGGTGTTCCATCGAGAGCTATTTGACTAAACATTTTTATTCCAACTCATTAAAAATATGGTTGCAAGGAATTGATTTAAATATCTTTTTTATAATTTCTATCTAAACTACCGCTTTCATACAAACTTTGTATCACTCTGTATCACCAAAATCTTAACAGATTAGACCTAACAACTCTTTTCTCTCACGTTTTTCATTATATTTTTTTAGTGTAAATTTGGTGACAATTGATTTCTTTGAGGAGCTCGATTATATCAGATGAAATTAATATAACAATTTGGAGTTACAAAGAAATTACAACTCTTATACCCATGCATTATATGAGTTTAGGAGCGTTTAGAAGGTGACAAATTCCGTCAGAAATTCCGTCAGAAACAGTGTATGATAAGATGATATACTAAATTTTAAAGCAATCCCCCTCTCTTCTATCGTTAATATTTCTGAGCATAAACACATTACTGGTCGATATATGTTGCTTTCCACCTAGGAAAATTTAATATGGCAGTACATATTTCTAATGACGTTCTCAAGAGAAGAGGCCTTTTTTATAGCCTTAGATCGAGACCCTTACAAACTATTTATTTTAGAATGAAACGGGCTATTCTTGAGAGAATAAGAGTTTATAGAAGAAGAAAAATCATCAATAAATTAAAATCTTTTACAGTATCGCCACCAGCCACTATAACTCTTGGTGAAAATCTTGAATTAAAAAATCTAGGTAAATTTAGAGAGCAATTTAATTCTGAAAAATATACTTTTATTAAGGACTTCTTTTGTACAGATACTTATAACAAGATTTGCGATTCATTTCCTCATGAAGTATTTTTTAATTACCCTAAGGATGGAACTAAATTCTATTCATGGTCAGATGAGTCTAGATGGATCAGAGGGAGAAATAACACTACATATACGGCATCTAACGGCAAACAGTTCTTTGAGCTTTATCCAACTCTTAAGAATTTATATGATTTTCTTGACTCTTCGGAAATGTCAGAAAAAGTAAAAATAATTACTAATTCTAGAGACGCAGAACTTTCTAGTATTGCCATAACTAGGGCTCAAGAAGGTTCTTTTTTATCTCCGCATCTCGATACTATTGGTGAAAATAGGAAAGCTGGAGATAAGGTAATGTGTAACATTATTTATTTTTTACTTGCGGGAGGCAGCTCACCTGAGCATTCTGGTGGAACAGGTTTATACCTTGATAATGAATTTAATAACCCTATCTTCATACCAACAACTATGAGAAATTCAGCTTTAATATATGATGGTGTAGAACAATTTTATCATGGGTATGATCTTATGGCTCCTGGGTCTTTTAGGTGGGCTATGGTTTTTCAATTCAAACTTTCAGAGGCACCTTTGTGAAGACTGAGTAAAACTGTCATGCCACTCACATTTACTCAAGGAACACGTTTAATAATACTGGATCACCTCTCTCAACATCTTTATTCAGTACTTTATTGATTATCTGATCAAAGAATTTAGGGGAAATCCCATAGCCAGGACGAATTGCTCTGATATCACAAGAAGTAACAACATCCCCCGCTTTTAAATCTCTCATAAAGTATAACGAACGGCGATATTTACGAGATCCTTCTTCTACTATTGAACGATGGAAACCTGGTTTACCCCGTGAAAGAAAAGCGTCGTTACAATCTGATATTAGAGATTTTAATTGAGTAGGATTAATTGAGAAACTTGCGTCTGGCCCTACTACATCATCTGACGGCTTAAAGTGTTTTTCAATGGCTGAAGCACCTAGCCCTATTGAAATAGTAGCAGCAATGTTATTCAAGGTGTGGTCAGACAGGCCGACTTCAACGCCAAACTCACTACGCAAAAATTCAATATTATTAAGATTAGATTCACTTAAAGGAGCTGGGTAGCTACTGATACAGTGAAACAACAATACATCTCCACATCCGTACTTCATTGCTACATCCAATGCTTCCCTGACTTCGCTTACACTCGCCATACCGGTAGACATCAAAAGCGGCTTACCACACTCAGCAGCCCTTTTAATTAGTGGCAAGTCAATAAGCTCAAATGAAGCAATTTTATAAGCAGGAGCGTTTAGTCCCTGAAGCAATTCTACGGCCGTTTCATCAAACGGTGAGGAAAATAACGTTATGCTATGTTCTTTGGCGTAATTGAAAAGTTCGCGATGCCATTCAAACGGTGTATATGCTTCTTTGTATAATTCATATAGCGTATAGCCTTTCCATAGCCCATCAGTAATTAAGAAATCAGACTTTTTAGAATCTATTGTCATAGTATCTGGAGTGTACGACTGAATCTTTATAGCATTAGCACCGCTTTCTTTTGCTAATTTGATTGATTTTTTTGCAACTTCAATCGATCCACTGTGATTTGCTGATAGCTCAGCAATGATGTACGGTGGCTCACCTTGTCCAATCTTTACACCATTGACTTTTATCATGCGCGACTATTCCTTTAATCTTTAACTAAACAAAAGCTTTTCTGAATCTCAGGGAGTCCAATGTTTTTTAATTTATCTTGCAATTCAGCATTGGAAGAAGAGACGTTCAAAAAGAAGTCACCAGATCTAACCGACGGCGCAGCATCAAGAGGTGTTAACTTAGAAGTTAAGACGTGCAGAATATTTTTAATCTGCACTTCTGTAATGTCATCTACACAGTTCAAACCAATCGAATTGTCATATTGAACGTAGACGTTACCAATAATTCCTCCCACTTGCTTAATCATAAACCAAGCCCGATATGGATGATTTTTAACAAATTCTATGTGGTCTTCATATTGCGGTAAAAATCCATGACTGATGCTATAACTACGTCGTTTTAATTGATCATATAGCTCTTCAAGCTGCTCTTTAGTTGGAGCAATATCCTCTAGCACTATATCAACACTTTTAGCATTCATTACCATTTATTTTTTATATATTTAGAGTTAATTTTTGTTTGTCTTACAGCAAACCATTTATCGCAGCGGATATTCATAATGCAATATATCTGTATTATCTTGCACCCTCAAAAAGCCAACACTTTCAAATGCTCTTTGGCTGGCACTATTTTCCAACTTTATTTCTGCATCCAAGGCAACTACTTCAGGATATTCAGTTGAGAAGTGATGAATGGCTGCTCTTAAACATGGCTTGGACAAACCCTTACCTCTCATTTTGGGCGAAAGATTAATTGATACTAGCGCTCTTGTAGATTCAATATCGAAACGTACTACAGCTACTTTTACAACAGGATTTTCAGTTTCACACAGCAATAGAAACATATTCTGTTTTTCAAGCGAGGAAGCAAACCATGGGATATGCTCCTTCCACTCAACAAAATTTGTTGTATGGGACATTTCTCGGGCTAACTCGTCATTCCGCCAATCATAAATTATTTTGCTATCACTAGATTTGGCTTTTCGAGTCTTAATCATTACCTCTTCCTACCTTCAACAAGCAAGCCTTTTAGTATCCCAGCGGCAACCCTCACTCTTTGCACAGTCGCTTTACTTCTTTGAGTGCACCAGCAGGTTCGTTCTTCTTCGCTTCGACCATCTGCTGCTGAATTGTTTCCATTTCAGCTTTTAACTCGTCATAAGATTTTATCTCACACCTTCGTTGGTTAGGTGTCGTCTTATATTACAGATTTGTTAAGCGGATGAACAGCACGTTTTTTCTACGTCTACTGCAACGTGTTGTATTGTTGATTTGGTAACGGTGGCTGTGACGAATAGGTGTGAGGTCTGTTCATTCTGTGTCTTCTGGTATCATTTGTTGCTATGACAGTTGTTTGACTGCCTTCGAAAGTTTGTACGTAAGTTATCGATCAACTTTTTTCATTTTTTTTCCAACAACAATGCAAAGCCCTCCTTCGCCACCAAGATTAGAAAACAACATTGTTATTTGTGCAAAAAATCTATTTATAAACAAACCCTTATTACCATCCATCTGAGATATTTTTTTAAATTCAAAACTTGGGCTAGGTATTGAGCCTAAGTAAGAAATACTATTATCTTCAAACCAATTCATTACCTCGTCGATAGAATGCTTCCTCTCCACAGGATGTTCATACTGATCAAGGAACCAAGCTCGTCTTTTTTCTTCACTGAGATTCCTTCTAAGGTATGGATCTAAAAGTGAGATCAGTTTTATAGAAAAATTGGATTTCTTTAGAATTCTATAAATTACTTGTCTGAAGTTAGTACGTAATCTTCCAATTTTGTTGTAAACACCAATAATTATTAGTCCGTCCTCTTTCACCCATTTTGAAATTATTTCGAAGCCTTTCTTTGAATCTTTTGTGTGGTGTAAAACCCCACTACACCACACAACATCAAAGAAACTATCTTGTACTACATCATCAAAAATATCAGAATTCAAGAAGACTACATTATTGATGTTATTTTTTCTTGCAAAGTCCTTACCAAGCTTTAAAGACTCCTTCGTAGGATCCATAGCTACTAAAAGGTTATTAGTGCCAGCAGCAAATGCTAAAGATAATTGACAAGTGCCACTGCCAACTTCAATAAATTTTTTACCGAATCCTATGTGGTTCTTTAAATCATTAAGAAAAGGATTTTTTGATACAATTTTTTCCAACACAAATGCGCTTTCATAGCCTTGATAATTTGGAAACGGAGCCCCGCTATAAAACTCGCTTACTTCAAGCGTGGTACTACCTTTGATTTCAGAAGAAAAAATACCTTCTTCATTTTTAAATTGGGATCTTTTCGCTTCTTTTATAATTTTCATTGCTTGCCCGATTTAAGAAGAAGAACGTGCTTAAACCATACACGTTCTTCTGTTAGTTCGTTCACTTGTTCTTTTGTGCCACTCATTCGCCAAACTGTCCTTGCTGTTCTTTCAAGCGCATCTAAATCGCCAAGTTCTCTCACATTGCGCAGCACATCAGCCTTCCTGCTTCGTTAGTTAGAGTTGTCTGATGCTCGCAAGTGTTGAGCAATCACTTCGGCCAACATTCTATTGCCATCCGAATTATGATGACGAGGGTCATTGTATACGTTACCACTAGGAGGCACCTCATTTGATATATCAAAGCAGTAACTTAATTCGGAACAGTGTTGCTTAAGCTCAGAATACAAACTTCTTATTACATCAAAATATGAATCGATGGTTTGTCGTTTTACTAGTTTGTTAAATTGAACTTCATCTGCACTTCCTTCAGGTGGCGATGATTGAGGCCCCACCAATCCCATTGTAGGTTGAAGAAACACTAAATATCGAACTCCTTGGGCTTGCAAAACGGCATGCATGCGTGTCACGTTACTCAGCCAACGATCTCCAGCATCAAGAGCAACTGGGTTTGATACTGTTAAGTTTGTAGGTAACTCATTTATGTTTGTAGGTGACTCATTTATGTTTGTAGGTGACTCAAAAATGCGACTCAAGGCCCTAACTAAAGAGAAAAAGTTAGGCATCAGCCCCTGGATACTCAAATCATGACTCTGGTTTATCCATACCTGTTCGTCGTTCATTTGAGTCTGTGAAGCTGTAAGAAATGGAAAGTAGATACGACGTATTTCGTTAGGGCCGTGGTAGTCTGGCATATCATTGACGCCATTTAAAGAAACAACAGTATGTAAACCTTCAATCCTCGGTGCGTCTCGAATCACTTTATATAACTCTTGCAGTGATGAATAACCACCAACTCCACCGTTCAATACTTGATAATCATCTACCATCAATTTCGCCAAGTAGCTTGGGTATGTATCACCGTCTGAAATGTATTGAAAAAAACCAGTTGTTGTCGATCCTCCAAGTGTAATAAGAACAGGTTTATCGGTGTCACTAACGTTATAACGAACGTATTCTCCCTCAGCAGACCCACCTTTTATAATGCATCCTTGGTGGTTTGGCACATGACCAAGAAGCACGTCTGTTCTCATCTCTCTACACGGATCGAACTTCACGAAATCTGGAAACACAAATTGTCTTCCAATGATAATTCGTCCCACACCTGCAAGAGGTTCGATGAGTACGATTAACACAAGAAAGACGATAAAATTAATGAAAATAATTCTAATCCAGCTCATAACATCTCACAATCCTCTTTAAGTGCTTCGTATTGCTCTTCTTTAACGAGCAGGTAATTGCCCACAGCTAACACATCTAACCCAGTGCCCATAAAACACTTAAATGCGTCTGTTGGTGTGCAAATAATTGGCTCCCCTCGTACGTTAAATGAAGTGTTAACGACTAATGGACAGCCAGTCTTCTCTTTAAACTTGGATATAACTGCGTGGTAACGAGAGTTGGTATCAGCATGCACTGTCTGTATCCGCGCAGAGTAATCAACGTGTGTAATAGCTGGCACAGAAGAGCGAGGTACGTTCAGTTTATCTATCCCAAAAAGAGCTTCTTCTTCTGCAGTCATTGCTCGACGTTTGTTTTGTTGTACATCAGCCACTAACAGCATGTAAGGACTCTCTGTATCATGTTCGAACCACTCGTTTACATCTTCACTAAGGACACTTGGCGCAAACGGACGAAAGCTTTCTCTATACTTAACTTTAAGGTTAAGCTGTTTCTGCATTATGGGTGAGCGAGGATCAGCAATGATGCTTCTTCCTCCAAGCGCTCTTGGCCCAAATTCCATCCTTCCTTGCATCCAACCTGCAGTTTTTTCATCCGCTAACGCTGCTGCAACCTCATCTATCAATTCGTCTGCTGAACGCTTTCGATAGACTGCTCCACAAGCTTGTAGTTCCGCTTCTATTTCGTTATCGCTAAACTCTGGACCGAGGTATGCTCCCTTCATCGCGTCTCGCTCTGAAGATATAATTCTCTCTTTGTTGTGATGTAAGTACCAGGTTGAAAAGGCAGCACCAAGAGCGCCACCAGCATCACCAGCGGCGGGTTGTATCCAAATATTATCAAAGATTTTTTCGCGTAAAAGAATGCCGTTTGCAACGCAATTTAATGCTACGCCACCAGCCAAGCACAGGTTCCTTTCACCAGTTTCTTTAGAAATTCCTTTTGCTAACTTGATAACGATATCTTCCGTTACCTTTTGAACGGAAGCAGCCAAATCCATCTCACGTTGAGTAAGCTCTGTCTCGGGTGTGCGAGGTGGAGCTCCAAATAACGCATCAAACTTCTTGTTCGTCATTGTTAAGCCAGCGGCATAGTCGAAATAGCTCATGTCCAATTGAAAGCTACCATCATCAGCTACTGTAATTAGCTTTTCGTGTATTAAGTCAGCGTAACGTGGTTCACCATACGGCGCTAAACCCATCACTTTGTATTCGCCAGAATTGACTTTAAAACCTGTGTAGTAAGTAAATGCTGAATAAAGGAGCCCAAGCGAATGAGGGAAGTGAATTTCCTTTACAACCTTTAAGTCACGCCCTTTACCGACAGCAAGCGATGCTGTTGTCCACTCTCCAACACCGTCAAGGGTAAGTACTGCTGCACTCTCAAATGGTGAAGGATAAAAAGCACTCGCAGCGTGCGATAGGTGATGCTCAGAGAATAGTAGACGTTCTAGCCAGTTGACATTCTCATCAAGCGTTGATTCAAGTTCTTTGATAAGAGCAGATTTCTGAAATAGTTTGTCTTTAATCCATACGGGCATTGCCTTTGCAAAGCTGGTAAAGCCCTTAGGTGCAAACGCGAGATAAGTCTCCAAAAGTCTCTCAAATTTTACGAAAGGTTTTTCGTAGAAAACTACGTTATCAATTTGGCTCGCAGCTATGTTTGCTTCTTTCAAGCAATACTGAATAGCATGATGAGGAAAACCAGAATCATGCTTCTTCCGTGTGAAGCGCTCCTCTTGCGCTGCTGCAATGATTTCACTATCTTTTAGTAAGCATGCTGCGCTGTCGTGATAAAAGGCTGAGATGCCTAAAATATACACAGGCATAATCCTAGAAGAGTGTGTAGATGAAAGGTGCTACTACTGAACCTTGAGCAAGTATCAAAAGCCCACCTAAAATCAGCAGGACGAATATAATAGGGGCTAGCCACAATTTTTTTCGTACACGCAAAAAAGCCCAAAGCTCTAACAATAATTTCATTTTATTTCACTATTTTAGAATTGATTTTTGAAAGATTTAGCATGGATTGGCTCACTACGTGATATCCAGTGACTGGCTCTATTTTTAAATTTAAGCCTCAATTCATCACGTCCGCTTAGTCGCATCAGAAAAGCGATTGGCATAAAAAGCCCAAAGAACATTACGCCCAGAACAATTGGACTAACAATCATGCCCAGCAGTAGTCCAAACCTCATCCAAAGCTTATTAAGGGGCAAAAGGATCTCAGCTTTAACTATAGTGACAACAAAAAACATGACTGCAGCTGCGAAGAAGGAGTATACCCATGTCAAAGAACCGTTAACATAAAAATATGCTGCGGCAAAAATAAAAACTAGAGTGAAGAAAAACCCAAACTTCCTATTTGAGGAATGCTCTACTTCTGAAAATCTCATTTCTTTTTCCTTCCTTCTGTGTAGCTGTACGAGAAAACTAAAATAAAATTAACAATTGATTTTTTATGCGAAGCAAATGCGCAAGTTAAATAATATTTAAAATCAATGATTTAAGAAATAATAACTATTCCCTTTCATCGGCAATTCATATACTAACGACTCAAATTAATTTTCACATCGACTTGAGTCATTCGGCAATTCTTCTACAGTAGGTGAGGATAAATTGAATCAGTACAATCGTATAGAGTGTACTCCATAAATACGTTCTCTGTCATGCCGAGATTAAATTGCGCCGATTTTGCTTTGATTCACCTCGATCCACTCTTGTAATTCTGCAACAGGCATCCACTCAGTATTATTGTCGGATGTGTAGATAAAATTCTCTGAAACCTTTACGCCATTCTTAATGCGTACTGGATCTGCCGACCAGTTATGAATCATTGGGAGAATCTTGAAGTGGCCTTCATAAGCGTAGGTATGTGGCGCATCTTCTATGCCTATCATTTGCTCATGAATTTTTTCTCCCGGCCGAATGCCGATAACTTTGTGCTTGGCTTTTGGCGCAGTGGCATTGGCAAGATCGAGAATAGTCATCGAGGGGATTTTTTTAACATAGATCTCCCCACCCTGCATATCGTTAAACGCGTGCCAGACCAGCTCAACCCCCTGTTCTAGCGTGATCATGAACCGTGTCATTTTAGGGTCTGTTATTGGCAGCACGCCGGTATCCGCCAACGAAAGGAAAAAGGGTATGACCGAGCCCCGGGAACCCATTACATTTCCATAACGGACCACAGCAAAACGTGATTTGTGTGTGCCTGCATAGGCGTTCGCCGCCACAAACAGCTTGTCGGATGCCAGCTTCGTGGCGCCGTAGAGGTTGATGGGGTTGCTGGCCTTATCGGTTGAAAGTGCTACGACGCCCTTGATGCCACGATCAACACAGGCATCGATCAGGTTCATCGCCCCGTTGATGTTGGTTTTGACGCATTCGAAGGGGTTATATTCGGCAGTGGGGACGATCTTAGTTGCTGCGGCATGAACGACATAGTCGATACCGTCGAGCGCACGGGTCAGGCGATCCTTGTCCCTGACATCGCCTATGATAAAGCTTACCCGCGGATCACCATTAAATCTCTGCGCCATTTCCCACTGTTTCATCTCGTCACGGGAATATATAACAAGACGTTTAGGATTGTATTTTGCGAGCGTCATCGGAACAAATGTGTTGCCAAATGAGCCTGTGCCGCCTGTTATGAGAATGGATGCGTTATTAAGCATGTGATTTAATCAATTAGTTGCTTGATGAGGATGGTATAACAATATTTTGATAACTGCCAGTACGGAGAATTCCACCACTACCCAACTCCACTATTTGGGTGCAGTTTCTCAGCGTGGAGAGGCGGTGTGCGATGATCAGAATGGTGAGTTCGGTACTAAGACCTTCAATGGCCTGCATGATCCCTTGTTCTGTTTCGTTATCCAGCGCGCTGGTGGCCTCATCAAAAATAATGACATCGGCTTGCTTGTAAAGTGCACGGGCGATACCGATCCGCTGCCTCTGTCCACCGGATAAACGGACGCCGCGTTCGCCTACAAAAGTTTGATATTGTTTTGGCCAGGTATTAATACTGTCGGCTATTTGTGCCTGCTGAGCCGCCTGCCTGACACGCTCATGGTCAATTTGATCTTTGGGTATACTGAAAGCAATATTTTCTTCAATGGTACTGTCAGCAAGGAAAATATCCTGCGGCACATGCGCAATATGGGCCTGCCAAGCGCGGTGGTTTTCAATCGTAACAGGTTGGCCGTCAATCTCAATCGACCCTTCGGATGGTCGCAACAGCCCCATAACAATATCCAGCAGCGTGCTCTTGCCGCTACCTGTGGCGCCGATAATACCGATGCGACTGCCTTTGGCGATGTTGAGGTCGAGATTTCTAAGCACCCAAGCCGTTTGCGGGCTGTAGCGAAACGAGAGTTGATTCAGCTTGATCTGTTGCTGGAAAGGTAGCGGCTTGGCTACTGGCTGGTTGGCGTAATCGGGGAGCGGTTGGTCGAGCAGGTCGAGCGTGTCTTGGAGGGATATTTGAATCCCTTGAATGGAAGTCCACGCTGCATAAGATTGTTGCATAACAGGCAGCAAACGTTGCGCACCTAGTGCCAAAGCACCGAGAATAGGAATAGCTTTGGCAATGCCATCTGCTTCTTGCGCGAGGGTATAAGCTAGTACAGCAATGAGCAGCATACCCAAGGCCTCCATGCCAAAACGGGGGCTCTGCGCAATAATTTGAATGCTGCCCTGGGCGCGGCGCAACGGGAGATCGGCCTTGCGATAAATACGGCAGTAAGCTTCCTGGCTACCATCGATAAGGACATCACGGATGCCTCCCAGACCCTCTTGCAGGCTTTTGAAAACCTGGGTTGATTCGCGGGCCATGGTCTTGCTATTTCTGATTTTCTTGATACGGGTAATCCTGATAATTGAAACGTAAATTAAACCGAAACCACCAAAGGTCGCCAGTGAAATGAGTGGTTCAACAGAGAGCATTGCTATAAGGATAACTATCAGCATGACGCTTGCGCTAATGAGTGTTAAAACTGGCATGATGACACCACCGATTACACCCTTGGCTTTAGACCAAATTCCATTTATGACTCCACTACTGTTGCGTGCCACATGGATCTCATAAGGCTGATAAAGCGTACGGCGGTAGATACTCATACTTAGATCCGCCCCGATTGCAAAAGATAGGCGGGTACTAGCCCAAAGCAACAACAAGCGCATTGCACCTGCCACAACTGCGGCCAAGCCAAATGTGATGGTCAGTGGCAGTAAAAGTTGTGCTGGCTCCGTGAGTCCCAGGATTTGGATGAAAGGCTGTGCGAGCGAGTGTTCAAAAACACGTTCTGGCGTAGTCAGCACGCCTAAGAATGGCAGTACTGCGCCAATACTGAGTATCTCAGCAAATGAAGCGATGAGCATCAACACAAGCAGAAAACCAAATTGTCTCCGACGTCGTGAGCTGATGTGCCGCCAAAGACGAGCCAGGAGTTCTGGTAGGGTTGGGTTGGGCATGTTAATTTTTTATTTTAATGTAGATGTTTATTAAGTCCATAACATTATGCTGATGATTAATCTTTGCCAAATAAATCACGCCTAAATACTTTAGCTGCTACAGTTCACAGATTATCGGCAATATGATTTGCAACAATTACATCGATTTTCAACGTCGTAATCTGTGACGTGGTAATAATTATTCAATAGCCACTTTCACATCAAAGCCATTAGCATTTAACAGTACATTTTGTTTGGCTTCGGATAAATCATGCGCCACCATTTCACGGCACATTTCTTGTGCGGTTATTTCTGGCACCCAACCTAGTTTGTTTTTAGCTTTGCTTGGGTCGCCTAATAAAGTTTCTACTTCTGTAGGTCTAAAGTAGCGCGGGTCAATTTTTATCACAACATCTCCTACTTTTAAGGCATTGGCATTGCTGCCAGTAATGCTTTGCACAATAGCTTTCTCGTTAAGACCTTCACCTTCAAAGCGCAAGGTAACACCCAACTCTGCCGCGCTCCATTGTATAAATTGGCGCACCGTGTATTGCGTGCCTGTGGCTATTACAAAGTCTTCTGCAGCTTCTTGTTGTAACATCATCCATTGCATGCGTACGTAGTCTTTGGTATGGCCCCAATCACGTAACGCATCTATATTGCCCAGATACAGGCATTTTTCTAAGCCTTGCGATATATTGGCTAAGCCACGGGTAATTTTACGGGTGACGAAGGTCTCACCACGGCGCGAGCTCTCATGATTAAACAAAATGCCGTTGCAAGCATACATGCCGTAAGCCTCACGGTAGTTGACGGTAATCCAATAAGCATAAAGCTTGGCCACGGCATACGGGCTGCGTGGATAAAATGGCGTAGTTTCTTTTTGTGGGGTTTCTTGCACTAGGCCATATAACTCGGATGTTGATGCCTGGTAAAAACGTGTTTTTTTCTCCATGCCCAGTATACGAATAGCTTCTAGTATGCGTAAGGTGCCCATCGCGTCTACATCGGCCGTGTATTCTGGGGCCTCAAAACTCACCGCCACATGGCTTTGTGCGGCTAGGTTATACAACTCATCTGGCTGCGTTTCTTGAATAATTCTTACCAAATTACTGGTGTCACTTAAATCGCCATAGTGCAACTTAAAGTGCGCGTTTTCTATATGGGGATCTTGATAAATGTGATCCACACGCTGTGTGTTAAAAGAGCTAGCACGGCGTTTAACGCCATGCACAATATATCCTTTTTCTAGCAAAAACTCAGCTAGGTAAGACCCATCTTGGCCAGTAACACCTGTAATGAGCGCAACTTTTTGTGCGGCGGAGTTTGTCGTCATGTGCTAACCTTTTTGTCGTCCATAACTATCTTCTAAACGCTCAATATCATCCTCACCCAAGTAATGCCCTGATTGTACTTCAATAATTTCTACAGGTGTTGTACCTGAATTAGCTAACCTATGCTTTTGTCCAAGGGGTATATAGGTAGATTCATTTTCACGCAAAGTGATGGTTTTATCACCACAAGTGACTTCTGCAATGCCTTTTACCACCACCCAGTGCTCGGCCCTCTTGGCATGACGTTGCAAACTTAAACTCGCTCCAGGATTCACCTGAATACGCTTTACTTTAAAACGAGCACCGACATCAATAGTATCGTACCAGCCCCACGGGCGCGATACTTTTCGGTGTAATACACGTTCTTCACGCTGCTGTTCTTGTAGTTGGCTAACAATATTTTTTACATGCTGACTTTGGCTTCGGTCGGCCACCAATACAGCATCGGCGGTTTCAATAATTATTGAGTTTTTGATGCCTACGGTACTCACCAGTCGGTGACTTGCGATAATCAACGAGTTATCGGTGTCGGTTAACAAAACATCACCCTGCACAACGTTACCAGCACCATCTTGACAACCCACTTGCCAAACAGCATCCCATACGCCCAAATCATTCCAGCCAGCATCGAGTGTGACCATTTTGAGAGAAAATTGAGAATTAGGGCACTGCTCCATCACAGCATAATCCACCGATTCACTCGGGACTTCTACAAATAATGCTTCATTAGGGCGAATAAATTGATGATCTTGTGTATGGCTGGCAAAGGCGGTGGCGGTGGTTTGTAAAATATCGGCTCTAAAATGCTTTAGTGCTTTGAGCCACACACTGGCGCGCACCACAAACATACCGCTATTCCATGCGTAATCACCTGAATCTACATAAATTTGAGCTGTGGCGGAATCAGGTTTTTCTGCAAAATTTTTGACATTAAATTCTGTGAAAGCTCCCGCGTCTCCTGTTTGTTGAATGTAACCAAAACCTGTTTCTGGCCCTGTGGGCGTAATGCCTAAAATAACAATAGCCCCTGTGGCAGCGACACGAATAGCATTTTGTAGCGCCTCAGTAAAAGCAGCACTGTTCTGTACGGTCTGATCCGCTGGCGTTACTACTAAAATAGGATCATCGTTATCAGCAGCCGCTTGCAAGGCGGCTAAAGTAAGTGCTGGTGCGGTATTACGCCCAACTGGCTCTAATAACAAAGTGGCGGCAATGTCTGGCAACTCACGTAGTTGGTCCAACACCAAAAAGCGATGCTCTTCGTTAGTGACCACTAAAGTTTTACCTACTTCAATATCAACAGCGCCTAACTGGTTTAATCGACTAGCCGCCTGCTGAAATAAGCTAGTGGTACCTGACAGAACTAAAAACTGCTTAGGGAACCCAGTGCGCGACAACGGCCACAATCTTGTGCCAGATCCACCACAAAGAACAACAGGAGTGATTTTCATAATTAAGATAGAGACCTTTAATACCAATTTTTGGTCAACGGCTTTACCAGTAAATCCAATTCTATGCCTCAAGTAGTCGCAATTAATAATTATTGACTATAGATCGAATGTGTTAATTCTAGCATGTCAATCAAGTGATCTAGATAGCTAATTAAATAAGCGTTCTTTAAGTAACTGCTAGCACTAATTCGATAAGTATCAACACCCAGTAACCTATCCCCAAAACCAGATTTAATTGCTCGCGCAAAAAGTACGACGCGCACTTTGCTAATTCGTGTCCCTAGCATGTTCCAGAAAAAGAAAAAGGACCGAGCCTTTCAGCTAAGTCCTTCAAATAATGGTGCGCCCGGAGCGATTCGAACGCCCGACCCCTTGGTTCGTAGCCAAGTACTCTATCCAGCTGAGCTACGGGCGCTTAAATAGATAATTAATCTTTTTATCAAATTAATTATATCAGACTGTCAAATATAATCAGAATAATTTCTTGGGGTATTTTACGCCCTTACTAACGAAGAGGAGAGAAGCTTGCACCTGGCGGAAATCTTCCTAGCCATATCAAAAAAACATTATAGAGATTGCTTGGTTTTCCTGATGCCTACCGAAATAAAATGGCGCGATTATTAAATTACTGTTGTGCCAGTTGCCGTATGGTTGGAAACTAATCCTGCGAAGCACCTTATATACTATGATAAAATTAAAGTTAGGTGGATTTATTTGTTCTTCACAAGCTGCCGTCTCAACAGTATTTTCTGTATAAATCTATTTTTAGATAGTGTACCCATCAAATATTTAAAATAGATTCAACCATTTTTATGCAAACTAGTTTTTATACAAAATTCCGATTGTTTCAGCCTCACGAAGAATCAGCTGGCCTGCCCGCTTCGCAGCAAGGCGCTTATGAATGGCGCGATGTATTGGCAAAGTTCTCGCTGCTTTTTTTTGGCATTGTCTTGTGGTACAAGGGGTCGATTTACTTCGGCTACGGTCTTTTAATTTTAGCTTGGATTTTGGATGGGGGTCTACTTAGGCCTAGGCAGATAATTAAAGAGCCTTTGGTCTTGGCAATACTCTTTTTCTGTGCGGTATTGGCACTGGGAATTCTCTGGAGTGACTACCCCGAATCTAGACGCATTAGATGGAATAAATATATACTATTGCCGGTCTTTATTCCGTATTTATCTCTGCTGAACAAAGAACGATTGTCTTGGGCCATTGGTGGTCTGGTTATTGGATATTCCGTAGTTCTATCCATGGGTATCTACTATCGGTTTCTTCTGGGAGAGCAAGGAGTCCCAATACTGAAAATGAAATACCTACATTTTTCAATGATGCTTGGAATTGGCGTCATACTGATATCCTATCTGGCAGCCACAAGCAGCAATAAAAAAATGAGAGGGTTACTGTGGGGCTTTGCAGTTTTTTTACTTTTTATGCAGTTTAATCAGGATGGGCGCGGGCCCCTCTTGGCTACAATTCCCGCATTGATACTTTTGCTTCTTATTCTCTACAAAGCACACATTAAGAAACTACTTGGTATTATCACAGCAATAATCATTGTAATAGGAGCTTTCGCCTACAACAGTAACAATTTTCATGAAAGAATCTCCCAATTTCAAGGCGATATCGAATTAATCCAACAAGAGAACTATGGAACTAGCGTGGGGTATCGCTTTGCCTTGTGGGATGTAGGTCTGCACGCCATTACTCAACGCCCTTGGTTCGGCTATGGCACGGGCACGTCCGCTAGTACTTTTGAGCAAATTGCTAAAACCTACAAAGGTGGTCGCTACAAGAGTCTAGGGAATTACCAAAAAAATATGCAGTATCACAATGACTTGATTCAGATGGGAGTATATCTTGGAGCGCTTGGACTATTGGCCTATATTCTTTTGCTGTGGGGTTGGTTTCAAACGCTACGAGCACACAGCCTGACTACCTTGGGGACAGCTTTGGTGTGTTTCGTCTTTCTGGCAGGACTAACGGACGTGATTTTTATTTATAGTCAGATTCCTTCACTGCTCCTTGTAATAACCGCCATTGCTATTTTCTGGAATGAAGTAGGGCCGAGGAATAACAATATCTAATGGATTGTTTTACTCAAGAGCACTATGCTACAAAAATATTTGATCTTTTAAGTGAGTTGTTGCAAAGAAAGCGTCTCTCAACTTAAAACGATGGGTATCCTCAGTAACCACTATAGTGGTTACTGATCACTCCCAGCTTCTTTACTAGAATATTCCGGCACCCACTTACTCAACCCTTCTTTGACTAACTCGTCGCTTAATGCCGGGCGCTGATTCAGCCATACCAATAGCTCTGTTAGTAATAGCACATCAACCTGACGGCCCTGAGCGATACCTAGCTTGGCGTGGGGTGTGGGCAAAATAGGCTCATCACCAGACAATAATTCTTCATAAAGCTTCTCGCCGGGGCGCAAGCCGCTATAGACGATATCGATATCTTCCTCACCAAAGCCAGATAGGCGAATCAGGTCTTTTGCTAGGTCGGCGATCTTAACCGGCTCACCCATATCCAGCACAAAAATTTCCCCACCACTGTTTTCTCCTCCCATCAACCCAGCTTGCAGTACAAGTTGTGTGGCCTCTGGAATGGACATGAAATAGCGCGTGATTTCCGGGTGAGTAACAGTGACCGGCCCACCCTTGGCGATCTGTTCATGAAATTTTGGAATCACACTACCCGTGCTACCCAGCACATTGCCGAAACGCACGATCACAAAGCGCATCTCTGGTTTGCTGTCGATATAACCGCTTTTACCGGGAAAAGAAATGGCCTGCTGCTGTGCCTGGCACACCATTTCTGCCATTCGTTTACTGGCACCCATCACATTAGTCGGATTGACCGCCTTGTCGGTCGAGATCAGTATAAATCTCTCGACACCGTGTTTAACTGCAGCCTGTACCAACACGTGTGTTCCCAAAACGTTGTTTAATACGGCCTGCCAGGCATTTCCCTCCTCCATTAGCGGCACATGTTTATATGCCGCCGCATGGAATACCACCGTCGGCCTGAACTTTTCGAATACCTGTGTCAACCTGGAAGGATTCTTGACATCGCCAATCATGAAAGCCATCGGTATATTCGGGAAATCGCGTCGGAATTCCTGTTCGATATTGTAGAGTGCAAGTTCGTTCAACTCAAATAGCACTAGGCTGGCCGGTACAAATTTTGCAATCTGCCGGCATAGCTCGGAGCCTATCGAACCACCTGCACCGGTAACCAGCACATTTTTTCCTGCCAGCAGACCTCGAAGCCCAGCGTTGTCCAGTATTACTGGGTCGCGCCCCAGTAAATCGTCCAATTCCACCTTGCGGATTTGCGACACCGTCACCTTGCCGCTGATCAGATCGTCATAGGTGGGAACGGTCAATACCTTGATCTCTGCGGCAGAGCAAATCTCCAACGCATGACGGCGAACACTGTGATTGACAGATGGCATTGCGATGATGGCATGAGCGACACCCAGTTTCTTCGCCAGCGCAGGCAGTTCGTCGATCCGCCCTAGCACTTTGGAGTCGTGCAGAATCATTCGGTGTTTACCCGGATCGTCATCAAGCAGCCCTATTACACGCCATTCCTTGCTGCGGCCAAGTTCTTTAATCAAGCTAACCGCGGCATCGCCCGAACCCAGTATCAGCACAGGGATGCCCTCCGAATTTTTTAATCCATATAACTGACCCTCTTTACATATCCGGTAGATGAGACGGCTGCCACCCATTATAAGCAACAGCAGCATTGGATCCAACAGCAAGATTGAGCGCGGCACACCGACTGGAATTTGTAACAGAAATAAGATCAGTGGAACGACTACCGTTGCTGTCAGCACCGCAAATAGAATACGTCGCAGATCAGGCAAACTCGCATAACGCCAGATCCCGCGATACAGACCATATACGAGGAATGCCGTTACCTGAATCGGAATTACCCATAGCAGAGTTTGTTTCAGAATCATTATTTGATCGAGTGGAACGTCAAAATTGAAGCGGAACAAATAGGCAAGCCACCACGCCGCGATCACTGCAACAAGATCATGGATCATCGCAATGATCCGCCGTATATTGAGATTTCGTAGTGACATCACGTCAGCCGCTATTGCGGCGCCCCCAATGGAGATCAAAAGCCAGCATCATGGCCAAATAAATGCCGCACCATGCGGTACCAATTCCCAACTGAATGCTCTCATCCTGTCCTACTGCCCATAACGCACTGGCACCTACAGCCAGCATCAACACATAGCCGAGCAGGGCCGTATTATAATGACCGAAACCGCTTAGCACCAAGCGCTGGTAATAATGCTCACGGTGTGGCTGCCATACTTTTTCTTTGCTCAAACAACGTTTCACAAGCGTTACCGAAGCATCAGCAACAAACGGCGAGAATATCAGCAGCGGTAGCCACAGTAACCACAAACCGTTTATCCAGCCTAGTATTCCAAATGCTGCCGCCAGAAATCCTAAGGGGATTGCGCCTACATCGCCCATGAAAATTCTCGCCGGATGAAAATTGAACAATAGAAAAGCCGCAGCAGCCGCAACAATACAGAAATTTAATATCGCGAAAGTTTCATTCCCGACCAGCCATGCAGCCAGCCCATAGCAGCCAAATCCGATCAGCGTCATTCCTCCCGCCAGCCCATCAGAGCCGTCCATGAAATTATAAAGATTGATTGTCCAGACGATCGCAACTGTGGCCACGGTAGCGATTAGCCAGCCATGAGCATCAGCCAGCAGTACTGCAGCGAACCAAGCTGCTACCGCGCTATGCGTCAGAAGCCGCCACAAGACTGGAAGAGTGAGAATGTCATCGACAAAAGATACTGCCGCCAGCAGACTGACGCCAACCCATATCGGCAATGGCAGCGCAGCAGGAAGAAATGCCCAGGAAATTAATATTCCCGGCAGCATCCCTAGTCCACCGGTGCGGGTAACCGGCGTGGCATGGAGAGAACGGAAATTGGGACGATCGAGTACCTTAAGCTTGCTACCCTTGATCAGCCACCAAACTAGGCCAAGCGTCACCATAAACACAAGTAACGGTGCGATGGTGACGGGAAAAGAAAAACTGGAACTCATGCATTAGGATTATACCAACTTCCGCTACCAACCGAATATAAACCTTGCAGAGGCTCTCCATCTTGTTCCTGTATAGATAAAAAAGGAATTAAAGGGATCAAAGTTGACAATTATTATTCT
>CALSMH010000004.1 GCA_943787405.1 uncultured Nitrosomonadaceae bacterium
GAGAACGATCAGTTGGCGTATGTTGAAAAGGATTTCCCCATTCGCCAAAATTTATAAAGATTATTTTTTGTTATAGAGAAACTTATAGATTCTCCTTTATTTATGGTGGTTATGGTTACTTGATTAATAACATTATTTCTTAGCATATTAAGTGCAGGTTCGAACCATTCTTTTTCCAATTCCTTAAGGCTCTCACGCCAACCATAGGCATCTCCATATTCAGATTTTCCATGCAAAGAATCCAAAAAAACAAAGTGTCTGCCAGGTTCATACTGCTGCTGCAATGAACCAAAGCTTACTGGAAGTTCCGTATGATTTGCACCACAAGCCCTCGCCAAAGAACGAGGAAAAACATCATTACTCCACACATGAGCATAAGGCGAAGTTACAAGCTTAGGTATAACCCCACCTCCCCATAACCAGATACCATTTATTGCCAAATCTCCACGTTGTTCACGAGCCTGGTTTAGAGGATGTTCATACAATAACATTTGAATTTCGTTAAGGATTCCTTTCCAAAACATCCCTTCAGTGCCATATGGAAAATATTCATTGATATTCTTTGCGGCAGTTTCACTTAGCAAATGAGTCTGAAGAATGGGGGGGGTCTGCATATATAAATACCAACGGTCAGCAGATAACGGCAATAATGATATTAATTTTCGCCTGTTATCCATTTCAAACGAAGGAGAAAAATCATCCTCAGCAAAATGCTTGTTAATGACCTCAACAAATTGACAGGCCTCTTCTAATGAAATGCTAAAAGTACGACTATCAGCCAATAACACCTGCTCATGTTCAACCCGTAAATGTACTGGGTCGGCCCGTAACCAATAACCATTACCTACTTCTATATCTCCTGCTTTATCTGCTAGTAATGTCAGCGGTGCTACCGGTATATCCTGTTGCTTTTCTACACCAAAGGCTTTACATAGCCAATCTTCTACCCCTCGCGATTCATCTTTAGTCTGTATGCTTTTTGTAAAAAGAATCTCGATAGCAGGTAATGATAAGTCCTGGTAGATCTCATGAAACGTAGAGTCTGGCCAAAACAAATTTGGAATAAAAAGATGTAAATTCATTTAGAGATACCACTAACAAAATTTTAATTTGAACAGATAAAAAGTACCTATAAAATACTTTTAATTTTCATAGCACTTAAATAAGCCTAATACTGTTCAGCACACTGCTTAACCCCCTGCAACAGTCATTTTTTTGACTAGTAATGAACCACTCTGTTTAGAACCATGCACAGCTACGTCGCTCCCAATTTCCGAGATGCCTCCTAACATATCTTTTAAGTTGCCCGCTATAGTAATCTCTTCGACCGGATAGCAAATTTCACCACCTTCTACCCAATAACCTGCTGCACCACGAGAATAGTCACCTGTAACCGGATTAACTCCTTGGCCAAGAAGCTCAGTCACCAATAATCCCTTGCCCATTTTTTTTAGTATGTCAGAAAATTCTAAGGGATTGCTGTTACTTATAGTTATGTTATGGTTCCCACCAGCATTTCCAGAGGTACACAGCCCAAGCTTACGTGCTGAGTAACTACCAAGGAAATAACCTTGTACTATTCCATCGTCGATAATTTTACGCTCTTGTGTCGAAACTCCTTCGTTATCAAATATACTACTAGCTAGTCCTTTTTTTATATGGGGTAACTCATGAATCTGTATATCTGGAGAGAATACTTTTTTACCAATACTATCCAATAAGAAAGATGACTTACGATAAAGACTAGCACCACTTAGAGCACTAATAAAATGACCTACTAATCCTGATGCGACAGGAGCTTCAAATAAAATGGGGACCTCACAAGTAGCTAATTTCTTTGCTCCCAGACGTGCTGCACTCCTCATTCCTGCTCTTTTACCAACATACTCAGCTGATTCTAAATCATTTGCATCTCTTGCTACACTATACCAATAGTCACGCTGCATAGCGTCATTCTGACCGGCAATCACTGCACAACTAATACTATGACGGGAAGTTGGGTACCCACCTATGAACCCAGAACTATTTGCATAAATAAATTGTGACTCACTTAGCGAAATACAAGCTCCCTCAGAATTACTGATACGTTTATCAACTCCAAATGCATTATCCTCACAGGTCTTGCCAAGCTGTATTGCCTCATCTATTGATAAACTCCACGGATGATATAGATCAAGATCCGGGAATTTCTGTGCTAATAAATTAGTATCTGCTAATCCAGCACAATCGTCTTCAGCTGTATGCTTAGCTATAGAGAGTGCAGCAGCTACAGCATCATTCACAGCCTGTTTAGAGAAGTCAGAGGTACTGGCATGTCCACGCTTCTGCCCTATATAAACTGTCACTGATAACCCTTTGTCACGGTTATATTCAATAGTCTCTACCTCACTCTTACGTACTGTAACATTCTGGCCAAATCCTTCCGAAATATCAGTTTCACAGCTACTTGCTCCACCTTTTTTTGCAGAGCACAAAATATCATCTGCTATCTGCTTTAAAGTATCGGCCTGGTAAGAAAAACTTGGAGAGGACATAATAAATATCGCCTATGAATATAATTAAAAGGAAGGAAAATTCGTCAAAAAATAGATAATAATGCCTAGATAATAATGCCATTTGTATACCCTAAAATTTATTTCTGGTAAATCCAAATGAGATTTAAATCTAGAGAACGCTATGATAGCAGCTTCTGAATCTCATAATGGTAAGTTCAAATGGGATTTAACTCTAAAAAACGATATGATAGCAGCTTATTAATCCCATAATTAACAGGTAGTAATCATGCAAAGTACTCAACCTAATGACCTGGAACACGATACTACAACCAGTAAAACCCGCGTTAAACAAGAAATGCACGCTTTACAGAAGATTGGTGAGCGATTAATCGAGCTCAATTCCAATCAGCTAAAAGAATTCCTCTTACCAGATACATTATTTGAAGCAATAATTGAGGCTAAACAAATACGCAAAAATGGAGCACGCCGGCGTCAAATACAATATATTGGAAAGTTGATGCGTGAGGTGGATATAAGCCCGATTAAAGAAAAAATGTCTACCTGGGATGGGATATCTAAAGAACATACTGCATGGATACACCAAATAGAGCGCTGGAGAAAAAACCTGCTTGAAGACAAAAATTCTTTTTCTAAATTTGCGGGACTACACCCGGATGCTAATTTGCAGCGCATCAGGATGCTCATGAGAAATACTCATAAGGAAACGCTATCTAGTAAGCCACCTAAAAGTTTTCGTGCACTATTTCATGAATTACAACTAAGCATTCCAAAAAAACCAGAAAGACATGGCTATAGAATAAATGTTAAAAACTAATTAGCATTTCAAAATAGATGCAGCCTTAATCTATCCGTCACAAACTTACCGCCCAATTTTTTTATTATATATATGAACAATATTCCCACCGATATATTACCCAGTATCGTAATTAAAACTGGGGATCAGCCAACTCACTCTATTATATGGATGCACGGTCTTGGTTCAGATGGAAACGACTTTGTTCCCATTGTAGAAAAACTTAATTTACCATCTGATTTACATACCCGCTTCGTATTTCCTCATGCCCCGTTGCAGCCGGTTAGTATTAATAACGGAGCAGTTATGCCTGCATGGTATGACATATCAGGTCAAATTTTGAATAGTGATGAAGATGTCCCTGGAATAAATATTTCACAGTCTGCGGTAGAAAAATTGATCAGCAGAGAAAAACAAAACGGTATCAAGCCAGAAAATATTGTACTGGCAGGATTCTCCCAAGGAGGAGCAATAGCACTTCATACTGGTCTACGCTACTCTGATAAACTTGCTGGAATCCTGATCCTGTCAAGTTATCTGCCGTTGGCAGATATGCTTGTGACTGACGCCCATCAATCTAATTCATCCACCCAAATTTTTATGGCACATGGTCATAAAGACACTGTTATATCTCCAGATATGGCCTTATCATCAAAGCAGAAATTACTTGAATTAGGCTATAGTGTTAATTGGAATATGTATCAGATGGAACATTCAGTTTGTAAGGACGAAATTGCTGATATAAGTGAATGGCTAAAAAAGATACTAGTGTAACTAGCACTATATTTATATAATTTTAATTATTTTCAGAGAAACTTCATTTAGATGGGTCCGTGACAAACCCAATTCGTATCAGCCCAGCTTTAGAAGCGATGGACATGACCTGTGCAACATGATCATAAGGAACCTGGCCATCTGCACGTATATGTAACTCTGTAGTCGGGTCCTGTATTAATATCTCAGAAAAACGTGTCGCTAGTTGCACTAGTGCTATTGGCTCGCCATTCAAAAAAAGGCTTTTATCACCTTTAATTCCAAGCTCAACATGCTCTGGCTTTGTAATATTTGGACTACTAGAAGCTTTAGGCAGATCAACCTTAACTGAATGTGTAAGTAATGGTGCAGTAATTATGAAAATTACCAATAAAACCAACATTACATCTACCAATGGTACGACATTAATCTCAGCCATTGGCGCCTGGCTTCCGTTTCTATCCATGCTACCAAATGCCATTACTTGTCCCCTTCAGCTGTAGATACAACACGTAACGGACGTATCTCACCTGCTGAGCTATTAGTTTTAGCTCCAACTGCGATTAATGCAAAAAGATCATGAGCGAATGAATCCAACCGTGCCAACCATATACGGTTACGACGTACAAATGCGTTATATGCCAAGACTGCCGGGATCGCTACGGCTAGCCCCAATGCCGTCATAATAAGCGCCTCTCCTACTGGCCCAGCCACTTTATCTAACGTACCCTGACCAGAAAGGCCAATCTGCACCAGTGCATGATAGATACCCCACACTGTGCCAAATAAACCTATATATGGTGCCGCAGAACCAGCTGAGGCAATAATTGTCAGCCCGTTCTCTACTCGAGTAGTCTCTTGGTCAATACCGTCTCGCAATACACGAGTTATAAATTCACTTGCCCCACCTGCTGCCTCAAGTTTTTGCAGACCATGTTTTTCTGAATCTTCTGCAGCATGCAGTGCTAACTGAGCAAGTTTCGCAAAAGCGTTATTAGATGAGTCACTACTTAAAGTGGTGCTAACCTCTTCTAGTGAATCAGCATTCCAAAAACGTTTCAGGAAAATCTCTGTGCGCCTTCCTTCTAAAAAATTAGCAATACTTTTAGTAAGAATAAGATACCAACTTGCCACAGAGAGTGAAAGCAACAATACAAGTACGCTGATTCCAACGCCATCAATTTGGTTAAAAAAATTAGAATAACCTAGTCCATGTTCCATGATTTTAATACCCTTGTAATACAAAGTTAAAAGGTTGTAATGCAACAGCCCTTACAGGCTGTCCGTTACGTAAAGCTGGATTACAACGCCAAGTCTTAACTACAGCCAATGCTGCATCATCAAGGCGTTTATAACTACTACTTTCAATTACACTTGCGGTGCTCACATGACCATTTTTATTTAATTCCACGCGTAACACTAGTTTACCTTCCTCACCAAGCCGCCTTGAAAGTGGCGGATAAGTTGGTGGAGATAATTCCGGACACGTCACTGAAAGCTCAGTTAACAAAGTAACGGGGGCAGTTGGTGCCGATACTCGTGCTGGCTCCGATACCGATGTTTCTGCCATTTCAACCGGTGGAGGTTGCGGTTTAATCACTTCTTCTTCAGATAAGAGAGGATCTTCCGGTATAAGCTGCTTTGGTTGAGGCTTCTCTACTAATTTAGGCTTCGGCTTCGGCTTCGGCTTCGGCTTCGGCTTTGGCTTTGGCCTAGGCTTCGGCTCAAGCTTAGGCTTTGGCTTTGGCTTAATCTTAGGCTTTGAAGGAAGTAGTGGCGAGTCGACTTTATGTACCTCTTCTACTTTCGGCATTGTTATAAAATTAACGAGAATCTTAGAAAGCTTCACAGGTGGAGGAATAAGCCGTTGATTCCATAGCACATAAAATAGCGCACCGTGAAATGCCAATACAAACAGCATACCTGGCAGAAAAGCGGGGTTGTACTTAACTACCATGCTTAATGCCGCTTTGCTTCTAACTCGTTATTGCGATCCAGCCAGCTTTCAACAAATTTCTGGTCAACTAAGCCTGTCTTAACAGTACGCTTATGCGCAAGGTCATAAAAATGAGTTCGTGGCACCTCACCATACCAACGCTTATCTACTTCAAAACGTAAACGTTCTGGTACAGGGCTTGCAAAGACCCATTGCTCTGCCACATTAATTCCATAACTTTTTACTCTGGAAATAAGCTGAGGTACATCATCTAATGTATCCGTAGCCACCAAAACAACATCTAGTCTATCTGTATATTTAAGTTTTAGTTTGCTTAGCATTTTTAATTCAGTAGGACAGTATTGACAATCAAGATTCCAGAAAACAAGGATGAAGGGTTTACCCTCACGAGCAGAAAGAATTTTTTCCATGCTGCCCGGGGTAAAAGAATGTATATTCTCAACTGAACTAGCAGTAGCCGAGAAAGTTAGCAATAATAAAAAAAATAGATGCCTCATTACAAATTTGTTCCCAGATCTAATATGTTATCAACGGTAACCACACATTAGATAACAATTTATAGTTAATAGTTAAATATAACAGCTAGTTATAGTGCCTAGAAAGTGACGAATTGTCGCATGTCATTTCACTCATTCACACTCCATACTTAGTCTAATCAATATTGATTTTTTAGATTAGCGCTTATTTCTAGAGATTGTAAATCTAACTAAGAATCAGTCTCATCCAACTATAGAAGTCTACCACTTTATTTGAGTCTCCACATAAAGAATACAAAATAGATAAACTGACTATACTTGGCTAGCTAAACATATCAATAATAGGCCACGCTATTAATAATCTTATAGTGTGCCGCTTATTGGCAATTGCCAATTTTTTCAATATTCAGCATTCAGTATAGTGATAAAATAAATACTATTAATATAGTACTGTTAGCTTATGACCTTCCGATTAATTCTTAGATAATGAATTCGATACATGGCTAGATTTCTAACAATAGCATTCTTTATATTTCTTTCACAATCAATTTACGCGCAGTCAGAATCCGGCCATTCTGAAGAAAGAATAATCCTAGAACAACTTGCTAAATATTGGGACAGAATGGATCCTGTCAAAAAACGAAAATGGATTGGGATCACTAAGCGCTACCCGAACATGACTCCATTAGAGCAGCAGCGCATACAAAAAGATATTCTAGATTTGGATTCACTTACTCCAAAGCAAAAAAAAGAAGCACGAAAGATATATCAACAAATAAAAAATATGCCCCTAGAGAAAAAACTTAAAATTAAGAAAAAATGGAAGAAATTCAAAGGGTCAAAATTCATAAGAAAGAATTCGAAGTAATTTTATTTAAATACGATTATCTGCTTGATACTTATGGCAACTCACTCTTATCCCTTATTATTAAAACCAATATATATCAAACTTTACTCCTTAAAAATTTATTCTAAATGAGCTCCCCTAAATCAATAGAAACCTCTACGCCTGGATTCTGGCGTCGCATACTCTGTATGGTTTACGAGTTTCTACTCTTAATTGCCGTCTTATTTATTGCAGGGGTTATATTTCACCTTATTTACCATGAAACGGATGCCCCCTATTTTAGGCTGATTTTTCAGTTTTATTTATTAAGTGTTGCCGGAATTTATTTAATCTGGTTCTGGACTCATGGTGGGCAAACTCTGGCAATGCAAACCTGGAAAATACGAGTAATCAGCGCTAACGGGGGGAAGATGAATATATGGCAAGCGATCGTACGCTATTTTTTTACAGTAACTAGTATATCTTTCTTCGGGTGTGGAATAATTTGGGCATTCTTTGATCGAGAGGGTCAGTTTTTATATGACAGATTAGCTGGCACTAGAATTATAAATGTAGTCTAAATCAACAGATAAAAACACAAGAATTAATTAACGATAAAAGACTGCTACTAAGACTCGAATCACGCAGTCCCTCCTACTGTCAATCCATCTATTTTTAACGTTGGTTGGCCTACCCCTACTGGTACGCTCTGACCTTCTTTACCACAAGTTCCAACACCGGGATCAAGGGACATATCGTTACCTATCATGGAAACTCGCTGAAGTACGTCAGGACCGTTTCCAATAAGAGTCGCCCCTTTTACTGGATATGAAATTTTTCCATTCTCTATCATATAGGCTTCTGCAGCAGAAAAAACGAATTTTCCACTGGTAATATCTACCTGTCCTCCTCCAAAATTAACTGCATATAAGCCATGCTTTACCGATGAAATAATATCTTCAGGACTATTTTTACCATTGAGCATATAAGTATTAGTCATACGCGGCATAGGAATATGAGCAAATGACTCTCTTCTACCGTTACCAGTTACAGAGGCATTCATTAAACGTGCATTTAAACTGTCTTGTAAATATCCTTTGAGTACTCCATTCTCAATTAATGTAGTACATTGAGTCGAGTTGCCTTCATCATCGATGTTTAATGATCCTCGTCGCCGATCTATCGTGCCATCATCAACTACGGTTACACCATCTGCTGCAACACGCTCACCAATACGCCCAGAAAATGCAGAGCTACCCTTACGATTGAAGTCAGCTTCCAGACCATGGCCTATAGCTTCGTGCAATAGTATTCCAGGCCAGCCAGAACCTAGTACTACTGTCATAGTACCGGCTGGAGCAGGTTCTGCATTCAGATTTACAAGTGCCTGGTGTACCGCTTTCTCAGCATAATCACGTAACATGTCATCAGTAAAATACTCGTAACTAAACCGGCCGCCACCACCTGCCACACCCTGTTCACGATGCCCTTTTTCCTCAACGATTACCTGTAATGAGACTCGTACTAAAGGCCTCACATCGGCAGCCATTACTCCATCACTACGTGCTACCAGTATCACCTCGTATTCTCCAGAAAGAGAAGCCATTACTTGGATCACACGATTATCAACTGATCGGGCATAACCTTCCAGTTTTTCTAATAGTTCTACTTTGTCAGTATCCTTTAGAGAAGAAATGGGGTCATTAGGCATATACAGTTCCCTTCCGATATTACGCTTTACAGCCTGCACGGAACGTGACGCTCCCTGACTTGCTATGGAACGTGTGGCCTGTGCTGCTGAAGTAAGCGCAGGCATGCTAATATCATCTGAATATGCAAAGGCAGTTTTGTCTCCGTTTATTGCTCTTACACCAACCCCCTGATCGATGTTAAAGGTTCCTGATTTAACAATGCCCTCCTCCAAAATCCATCCCTCTGTTCGGCTGTACTGGAAATAAAGATCAGCATAATCTATCTGATGGGTAAGTATTTGGCCGAATATCTGTTGCAGTCTGTCTATATCAATTTCGTAGGGCGTTAGTAAACAACGATCAGCCATGCCAAAAAGATCAGCTGACCCAGATACAGATTCTTTAACTATGGTGTCTGAATTCATTTTTTCTCTTTAAATAAAGGAGCAGTATTAACGACGGGTGTTAAGTCTAGCAGAATTGTAGGGTGCGATGTTTTAGTGCAGGAAGGCTATTTCTTAAATTTTCCTGGTAGCTTTGGTTTATATTTGCAAGAACTACTCCTGGTCCTTTTGGCAAATGATCGAGTAATACTCCCCACGGATCAACAATCATACTGTCGCCATAAGTTTCATGCCCATTAATATGGCGACCAACTTGTGCAGGTGCAATCATATATGCCATATTTTCTATAGCGCGGGCACGAATCAGAATCTCCCAATGAGCCTTTCCAGTAAATGATGTAAAAGCTGATGGAGCAAGAATAATATCTACTTTCTCCATTGATCGATAAAGCTCTGGAAAACGCAGGTCGTAGCATATGGAAAGACCAATACGACCAAATGGAGACTCTAATGTAACTACTTTAGTTCCTGCCTCAATAGTTTCTTCTTCAACATAATGCTCTTTACCAGACCTAAGATTAAATAAGTGTATTTTGTCGTAACGAGCAACTTGTTTACCAGAATCATCATATACGAGACAACTATTTCTTACCTTATCAGGTCGGGAAGATACTAATGGCACGGAACCACCAACAAGCCATATACCATAAGATCTGGCAGTTTTACTTAGGAAGTCCTGTATTGGTCCACTACCTTCCTCTTCACGCAGCACCATCTTATCAGTATCTTTCATACCCATAAAACAAAAGTACTCTGGAAGAACTACAAGTTTTGCTCCTTTCATTACAGCTATATCAATCAGCCTTGCAGCTTCTTTCAAATTCACAGCAATTTTTGTGCCGACCCTCATTTGGATCGCTGCTATACAAATCTCTTCCGCAGGATCGCAAAACTTTGATTTGGCAAATGTTAAATCTTTAGACATTATTCTCAGTAATGAAATTACAATTTACTTTATAAAACCAAAATCTTTAATGTACTTTAGTTAGAACAGGGTCCTCCCAGGCACCCGTTATATTATATTCATTCGGCTCAATTGATCCTTTTTGTGCCTTGTTAACAATTATGGTTGCTATATCAACTACTGGAGCCGCTAATCCCAATGAAGGGGTAACTATAAAATGAAGTTTAACGGTTTCTGAGAGCAAGTCTACTTCCCCATCCATTTCCACATCCGCAGCAGACCCTCTAATCCTTAGGTTATCAGTACTTATTATGCCCTCTAGGATACTAGCGTTCCCGGAAACTTTGTCAAAGCCAAACCCATCAGAAAAGACATCCCTAAAATCTAGAAAAACCCTCCGAGGCAGAGCCCTCAGATCAAAAATACCAAATAATTGCCCAATACCTAGATCAAATTCAGGGAACTGCCCATTTTTAGCCTTTATTTTTACTTTGCCAGATAATGTTTTATAACTAATTTCCTGGGGGCCTCCTAACCACGACAAATTACCCTCAAGACGCCCTCTTCCACGCTTAATCCGATCCGGATAACCAAAGCGTGTTAAAGACTTATTAAGATTACTAGACTCTAGCTTAATGTTCATATCAATACGCGGAGAAATGGAATAATTTCTCCATAGTCCATCTGCAATAAATGAACTGTCTTTGTTGGTTACATTTAGCTCCTCAATACGCCATCCTTCATCCCTTTGATTTGCAATTAATTTCAGTTTGCCTAGATTCTTACTGTCAAAAACAAAATTATCAATGCCTATATCAAGCGCTGGAAGGATCTTTTTAGATTGCTCTTTTTTAACTACCATCAGCCCAGTCGGATAAACAGAAGGCATGGTTAATTTCTTAAATCGCCCGACTATCTTTCCCTTATTTTGTGAATATAAATTAACCTTACCAGAAATATCTTTACTTGAAATATCGGAGTCCCATTCCCCATTTTTAAAGCTAGCGTTTAATGTCAAATCATTAAACCGCCTGCCAAGAAAATCAAGAACACCAATATTCAAATCAATTTTAGATAGGCTCAAATCAATTCCATTCCCCTCATCAGTTTTACTGAAAGAATTGAATTGATCAAGCAAGCTAAGCCACTTATCCAACTGTAATTTTGGCAATCCGCCGGCTAACAGCATGCCTGATTTAGGTAATTTGGAAGATTCCGAACCCACACTTATTAAACCTTTCTTTATTTGATAATCACCTGAATCGTCATAGAAATATAATATTTTTGCCGCTATTTTTTCACCATACTTTATTTTCATTAAGTTCTGATTTAAATCAGCAACATTACTTACTAATTGTAATGGAACTATATCGGTTTCAATTTTAGAAAAAGGCTCTGGAAAATCTAAAATAATTCCCTTTAACGATGACTCAATTAGAATACTAGCCTGCTTCTTGTCAACTTTATCTTCAATCTTAACAGTGGCATTCCAATCAGTTCTTCCACGGATATATTTTGTCCAAAAACGTGTGGCATCAGTAGATTTATTTTGATTAAATCGAAGTAGGTTATCAATATCTATTTCACCAATTGCTGCCAAACTTATACCGCCACCTTTTAAGGTAGTAGCATTGATTGCGGCCTCTCCACCAAAAATTTGTGCTCTTAATTCTTCTGTTTCAATAGAAGACTCAGTAAATTTTAAGAACCCATTAATCTTTTCTAGGTTAGGTATATAGAGCCCGGGATCAACTCTATTATCATCAAATAGATAACTACCAGCTACTCTGATAACTCCAGAGTATGGTAATGGAATGGACAGATCTAGCAGTAATTCACCATCCCCAGAAATATTGAAACTATTAATTTCATCAGGAGTAAAAATATCGACTACATGTTCAGCAGAAAATTTTAAAAATTTCTTAGTAGCTCCTGAAGCCGAACCACTAATTTGCAACTTAACATCGGGTGCCATCATGTCAGAAATCCGTACTTTAACTCTGCTTAAATTGGTGCCTGACAATGAAGCTTGTGAGGCATTAATCTCCATAGAGCTACCTTTGAATAACAGATCGGCAGATATGTCTGTTATCTTCGGCCAATCTGGAATGTAATCTAATACTCCATTGGTAGCCTTCATACTTACTTGGAAAATTCCGTGCTTATTATTTCTGAAAGGAAATGAACCCAAGTTCCCTTTAAGTATTATTTTTACATCACTTAATTCTCCGGAAACTATTGATTTACTTAGCCACCCATGAGGAAATTTATCTAGAATTGGAAGATAATTACCTATAGAACTTGCATCTCCACGCGTCAAATAACCTAGCAAATCAATTTCACCAAGGCCATCATGCTCCACGTGATAAATTCCATGAACACCCCCAGAAAAATGATCATTCTCAAATGAAATATTATTAAGTTCAATTTTAATAGGGTCATTATTACTCAATGATTCCCAACTAACATTCCCGGTAAAATTTTCAAATAACATGGGCTCTTGGAATAGATCAGGCAGATCAAAACCAAATTGTTGCGAGCTAATTTCTAACGTGCCACTCTTCTTACCTGCATTTATACTGCCACTGACACCACTAAATGCCGGTAGTGACTTGAAACTATTCATACCTATATTATTAAACTTTCCAATCACGCTTAAATTCACAGGATCTGACCAAATACCGTCCCAATTTGCCTGCATACTATAAATCTCACCATGTGGTAATAGCTTGTTAAACTGGTTACGTACAGATTCATTAATTGGGAGGTATCTCAACAACCTCCCCCAAGTTTTGAGATCTAATCTCTTCACACTTATTTTTCCGCTTCTGTTCTTCTCATCATGAGACCTTATATCTTGCACTAAAAAATCAGCCGGTTTTAATACACCTGCTCCACGAATTGATGCCTCTAACTGGCGGGCAAACAATTCAGCACCTTTGCCAGCTTTATTATTTATTTCTTTCCATCCCACCCTACCTCGTAAAGATAGAAAATCCAGCTCTGGTAGTTCATGTGTTAAACGTGTGTTAACATTTTTTAAACGTACGTCTGCTACCAGTGTTTTTATATTCCCGCTATCGACATCGATCCATATTCTAATTGCCCCGGTTCCACGATCAACCCCAAATTTTCTTAACACTGGAAACCATGATTGCCATTCAGCAATATCCGCATAATTTAATTTAATAAGTAATTTTCCGTTCCACTGTTCTATTCTATTCCACTGTTCTATTCTATTTAGTCTCTCACCAGTAAAATCTCCGCTAATATCAAGAGGTGAAGCAAGCTCAGCTGGAGGAGCCGCACGGAGACTAAAACGATGGTGATTATCATCATTCTTTTCTAAATGCAGACTAACCTCTTTTAATTCTAATAATGGCGTTCCATTTTTCTCATCCTTCCAAAATATATGCGCATTTACAACATCAACTTGTCTCTGATTTAGTAACCAATCAAGAAAGCCACTTTGACTTGCTACTTGATCTCTACCCATAGCAATACCTGCCACATGCAAGTCCCCATTGGAATCAAGATGTACAGTAAGATTTGGCTGATCGATCTTTATTTTACGAAAACGTAACTCGCCAGATAGCAATGCGCTCCACGCTGGGATACTCTCCAGTCTATTTAAGACCAGTGCAGCTCTACCTTTTTTATTATGTACCTGAACCTTACGTAGTATCAGGTGAGGATACATGCCATCCCAGTTTGCACTAATTGAATCTATAGTTACGTGCTGACCAGAAGCCTGAGTAATAGCAGAAGAAATCTCATTCCGATAATTATTAATATCAGGTAATAGCCAATATCGAAACATCAAATGCAATAATCCGATACCAACTACTAAGGCGAGCAGACACCACCCTAGAAATCGGAACAAAAACCCGCTACGCTGTACAAAAGGTAAAATTGATGACAATTTCAATAAATTGTTCCAGTTTTTCTACCAAGAAAGTACGCTTCATTCTGCTTTGACAGAAGACGCGAAAATATGCTCATAACCTAACTGACTAGTAAAATATGTTACCTATAGCCAATAAGATAATACATTTCTTTAAGAAGGCTTAAAATAAACTAATTTAGAAAAATTTATTGTAACTCTGAATCCTTTACAATGCATCCGACCAATAACCTTATTGAAGAGAAAATCCGATCTAGTCTGACTTTTAGTCGCTATGCGCAACGCATACTAGCAAGCGAACCCAATTTATGGGATGAGCTTATGGACAATATACAGCAGCCTTTTCAAAGGGAGAGAATGCAAACATATTTGGATGCCTTTCCAAATGGCACTAACGATAAAAACTCCCTCTTTAGTGCTCTACGTAGTTTACGGAAACTTGTGATGCTGCATTTAGCAGCACGAGACCTTAGTGGGCTGGCAGATCTTTCTGAAGTTATGGAATGCATGACTAATTTAGCTGAAGTTACCATCTGTTTTTCACTAAAATGCCACCAGAGCTGGCTAGTTAAACCTGAAGGATATGGCATGCCTAAAGGGAGCATATCCGGAACAGATCAGGAAATGCTAATAATTGCGATGGGGAAACTAGGCGGAGGCGAACTTAACGTATCATCAGACGTTGATCTTATATTTTGCTATCCAGAAGACGGAGAAACTAATGGAGAACATTCTATTTCCAATAATGATTTTTTTTCTCGCCTTGGACGCAAACTAATTTCAAGTCTCCATGACATTACTGCTGATGGGTATGTATTTCGCGTAGATATGCGTCTGCGCCCATATGGCGGAAAGGGTCCTTTAGTAATGAGTTTTGCCATGCTAGAAGAATATCTCATTACTCAAGGGCGTGAATGGGAACGCTACGCTTGGATCAAAAGCCGAATATTAGTAGGCTCGAGCACAATAAAATTAACTCACTTAGAACAAATAATGCAACCATTCATATTCCGAAAATACCTAGATTTCAGTGCTTATGAATCTATGCGTGAAATGCATTTACAAATCCAACAAGAGGTCAGCCGCCGAGAAATACATGATGATATTAAGCTTGGACCAGGCGGTATCCGTGAAATTGAATTTATAGCTCAGGTTTTTCAATTGACACATGGTGGTCTTAATAAAAAGCTTCGTATCCGTCCAACACTTTCTGTTTTAAGGTATCTACGTGAAAAGAAAAAACTTGCGAAAAAGATGATTACAGAACTTACGGACGCCTATATTTTTTTACGTAATCTTGAACATCGCCTCCAATACTTGGACGATCAACAAACTCATAGACTACCAAACAACTCTGTAGATCAGCTATTAATTACATCTGCAATGTGTTTCTCAGATTACGATCATTTTCTACAAAAACTTAATATTCACCGAGCCAATGTAACCCAATATTTTGAACAAGTCTTCACTAAACCAAATAAACCAGGGCCCGATAATGCGCTTACATCGTTGTGGAATGAACAAACTGAGAATGAAGAAAAGACAGTAGCTACTATTAAACAATTAGGAAGCATTGGATTTTCCAATCCCGATAAAACTCTTATTCATTTACAAAAATTTCGTAACAGCACTCGCTACAAACAACTACCAGTCTCAAGCAGAAATAGAATCAATGAATTGATCCCCATCCTGATTAAAACCTCTGTAAAATTTCCGCCTGCAGACACTACTCTAAAGCGTATTTTACGATTACTTGAAAGTATTAGTGGGCGAGCATCTTACCTCTCACTGTTACTGGAGAACCCTCACACTCTGAAACGAATAGCCAAACTTGTTAGCGCTAGCCAATGGGCCTGTGAGTATTTAATACAGCACCCTATTCTTCTGGATGAACTACTTAATGAGACCGACCTACAAAATAAAATTGACTGGCCTATATCTAGAATAGAGCTATTAAAAATGCTAAAGGATACTAACACCAATGATGAAGATCATACAGAATATCAAATGGATGTTCTGTATCATTTTCATTACTCAAAGGTATTTCAGTTGCTTGCTATGGATCTAGAGAAATTATTACCTCTGGAAGCGTTAAGTGATCACCTAACTAGCCTTGCCGATTTAATACTTGATGTAATTCTACATTTATCCTGGTCAGGGTTAATAAATAGAAATCAGGAAAAACCCGCCTTTACAATTATTGGCTATGGCAAATTAGGGGGAAAGGAACTTGGTTATGCATCTGATCTTGATATCATTTTTCTTTATGACGATTCTCACCCCGACGCCTCAGATATTTATGCAAGATTAGGCAAACGAATTAATTCATGGCTTACCAGCTATACGTCAGCAGGGCTATTGTATAAAACGGATCTGCGTCTACGTCCCAATGGAGTGAGTGGCCTGCTAGTAAGCTCTATTGAAGCTTTTAGAGAATATCAAAAACAACAAGCTTGGGTATGGGAGCATCAAGCATTAACGCGTGCACGTTTTGTAGCTGGAGACCCCCGAGTAGGAGAAGACTTTGAACAGATTCGTAAGGAAGTATTATGTCAAAAACGCAATTTGACAGAATTAAAAAATGAAGTCCTAATCATGCGAAAAAAAATGCTGGATAGCCACCCGAACACGACTCAATTATTCGATATCAAGCACGACCGGGGAGGAATTATTGATGTTGAATTTATAGTACAGTATTTGGTTCTTGGCTATTCATACAAGCACTCTGCGCTTACAAATAATATTGGCAACATTGGATTACTTAAACTCTCAGGGGAACTTGGGCTTATTTCCAAATCAAGCGCTGAAGAAGTATTAGAGGCTTACAGAGAATTTCGGCGCGTACAACATCGACTAAGATTAAATACTGATTCAACTCAATCAGATAATCCATCAATAAAGAATAGTCAACAAAAATTTGCCAGGATTGAGATAAATTATCTGGAAAAGGCTCGTTCATCAGTGCTTCAATTATGGGGGGAAATATTTGCTGAGTAGCCTTCTATTACAAATATAGCGCTTATTTTTCCACATTGACCTCTTTAAGAATATAAATTTGATCCTAAGGGTTTTTCATATTCTCATTTCTTTATAAAAGAAGTGAGTTAAAATGTATCTTTCAAATAATTCTCGGAGATTTCTTAATGTCAATGGCTGATAGAGACGGCCTAATTTGGAGCGATGGCAAGATGGTTCCTTGGCGTGATGCCACAACACATGTGCTCACCCACACCCTACATTATGGTATGGGTGTATTTGAAGGTTTACGTGCTTATCAAACTAACCAGGGTACTGCCATCTTTCGGCTTTCGGAACATACTGACAGATTATTCAATTCAGCCCATATTTTTATGATGAAGATACCATACGATAAAGCCACTTTAATGGAGGCTCAACTTGAAGTGGTAAAACAAAATAAGCTGCAGTCATGCTACATTCGCCCTATTGTTTTCTATGGTTCTGAAGACATGGGGATTTCCGCAAAAAATCTCTCAGTACATGTGGCTATTGCAGCCTGGCCGTGGGGCACATACCTTGGTAAAGATAGTCTTGAAAAAGGTATCCGGGTCAAGACCTCTTCGTTCTCACGCCACCATGTCAATGTCAACATGTGTCGTGCTAAATCAGTTACTACCTATGCTAATTCTATGCTTGCTCATCAAGAAGTCATAACTGACGGCTATGATGAAGCACTATTATTAGATGTGAGCGGCTATGTTGCAGAAGGATCAGGTGAAAATATCTTTATTATTAAAAATAATAAACTATATACTCCAGACATGACTTCTTGTTTAGAAGGAATTACTCGTGCCTCTATTATTGAATTTGCCGGAGAAATGGATATCCCAGTCATAGAAAAACGTATCACTAGGGATGAAGTTTATTGTGCGGATGAAGCTTTCTTTACTGGTACTGCTGCAGAGGTCACACCCATTCGTGAGCTTGATAACCGAATTATTGGTAGTGGCAGCCGCGGCCCAATTACTACAAAGCTACAAGCCATGTTTTTTGATTCTGTAAAAGGAAAGTCTAATAATCATAGAAATTGGCTAACATACGTTTGATTAAGCCTAATGGATAAAAATATGCAAAATCATACTACTGATAATAAGCAGCGACGAGTAGAAATCACTATAGAGGACTTACCATTACACTGTCCGACACCGTCAATGCCGATATGGAATTCGCATCCCAGAGTATTCCTGCCTATAAAGGATACTGGTGAAGCTTTATGTCCCTATTGCGGAACACTTTATACTCTCAAAGACAAAACATCAGCAGAACACCCATAGTCTTCTTATCTATATCTAAGTAAAAAATATATTAATTTCTAGTTCCTTAAAAGAAATAATAAGTAAATACAGGTAACGCTGTATTAGATTTATTACATCACACTACTATGAATAAACCTCCCCATGAAATCTTCAAGGCCTACGACATACGAGGCATTGTCGGAAAGACTTTAACTAATGACATTATTAAAACTATTGGTCATTCCATTGGCTCTGAGGCACAAGCTCGTGGCCTCACATCAATAGCAATAGGGCGTGACGGCAGGCTCTCTGGTTCAGAACTTTCACATTCTCTTGCTGAAGGAATACAAGAAAGCGGGATTAACGTATTAGATGTAGGAATGGTTGCCACACCAATGCTTTATTTTGCTGCTCACGAACTATGTAGTTATTCTGGTGTAATGGTTACAGGTAGTCATAACCCACCAGACTATAACGGCCTAAAAATTGTACTAGGTGGTGAAACATTAGCAGCTGAATCAATACAAAATTTACGTGTTCGTATTGAAAATAATAATTTTGTTAACGGGAAGGGTAAATACAGTCACAAGATATAACTGAAATGTATCTAAAATGTATTACCAATGATATCAAATTGGCTCGTCCGATTAAAATTATCATCGACTGTGGAAATGGTGTGGCTGGAGCTTATGCGCCGACTCTCTTCCGGAGGCTTGGGTGTGAGGTTACTGAATTATTTTGCGAGGTAGATGGAACTTTTCCGAATCACCACCCTGACCCATCAGTTCCCGAGAATTTATATGATTTAATCCTTGCACTTAATACAACTAATGCAGAAATAGGACTTGCCTTTGATGGCGATGGGGATCGTTTAGGCGTTGTTACAAGAAGATGGAAACATTATTTATCCGGATAGACAACTAATGCTATTCGCTGCCGATGTGCTATCAAGAAACCCTGGCGGACAAATTATTTTTGATGTGAAATGTACACGTAAATTAGCTCCATGGATAGAATCTCACGGTGGTACGCCAATAATGTGGAAAACTGGACACTCATTTATAAAAGGCAAACTAAAAGAAACAGGTGCTCTATTAGCAGGTGAAATGAGTGGCCATATTTTCTTCAAAGAAAGATGGCATGGATTTGATGATGGACTTTATGCAGGTGCACGCTTACTAGAATTACTTAGTCACAAAGAAGACTGCAGCGCAACTTTAAACTCTATTCCAGATTCAGTTAATACGCCAGAACTTCAAATTAAGCTTGAAGAGGGTGAGAATTATGCACTAATTTCTCAATTACAGAAAACTGCACAATTTGATAATCCAGAACAAGTCATAACAGTTGATGGGCTGCGGGTAGAATATAAAGATGGATTTGGCCTGGCACGCTCCTCCAATACTACGCCTGTAGTTGTACTACGATTTGAGGCTGAAAACGAAATCTCATTAAAAAGGATCCAGGATGATTTTCGCAAGGTTATTCTCCAAGCTAAGCCAGATGCCAATTTACCATTCTAAGGTTCTGATGAAGCATCTAGGCCGTAAGGATAATTCTAATTGAAGATAAAGAGATATACGCAAATATAAGAGATATCAAACATATTAGAATCTAATAATTTGCTATTTATATAATTGTAATAAGCATTTAACAATTGTTAATAAAGGATGTAATTAGATGGTAAAAGTATTATTTGTCTGCATGGGAAATATCTGTCGTTCGCCTACAGCTGAAGCTGTGTTTAGGCATCAAGCTAAAGATCCATATCTAAGAATAAAATTCTCGTGGATTCCGCCGGCACACATGATTATCATATTGGCGAACCACCAGATGGGCGCGCACAAAAGATAGCAACAGAACATGGCTATGATATGCAAGGGTTACGTGCCCGCCAGTTCAATACTAGAGACTTTGATATTTTCCACTATATACTAGCCATGGATAAACATAATTTCTCTATCCTTAACGACCTATGTCCACCGCAGTATAACTATAAGCTAGGCATGCTAATGCAATATAGTAAAAATTATACTGAAAATGAAGAAGTGCCTGATCCATATTTTGGCGGAGACCAAGGGTTTGAAAAAGTACTAAGAATGATTGAAGATGCTGGAGAGGGATTGCTTTACAACATCAATAAAGAAAATAATAATATCTCAAACTAAAATCTATTAATCACGTCAAAATATAAGGCAGGAATAAATCCCTACTTTATATTTATTTAACTCAGTTCTTTACTTTATTTTTGTGTCTCAACCTGTACTAGCGGCTCACTAACCTTTGCAGGTGATTTAGCAGGCCTTACCCTCTTCTTCTTTGAAGTTGTAGCATCAGCCAAGGTTGTTATTTTTTCTTGTTTCGTCTCGACCATAACTAGTTTACTTTTAGCTATGTCCCTTTGATTTCCCATCACTTAACGTTGCAGTCTGGCTGACTTTTTTAGGCTTAGATTCAGAGGGCACTCTTGACTTTTCTATTTTTGATTCTGGAGCAGATTTGGCAGAGGAACTTTTCGGTGCTTTAACAGTTTCTTCTAAAACCAATGGCTTCTCTGAATCTGACGAAGCATGAGATACCTTTGATTCTTTCTCCGAAATAGAATTATCTTTATTAATAGCCGCCTTAATTGGAGGAGTACGCCTAACTCCTTCAGATTTTTTGGCTCCTTCCTGATGTACTGAGGAATCTATAGATATTTCATCAGAGGTTTGCTTTGGTAAGGCATCTATGCCACTCTTTTTTTCTTCCTCTCCAGATACGCCTATATCTTTCTTTATTTTCGCATCCCGTTCAAGGGCACGTTCATTCCTCTCACGCTGCTGCTTTCCACCGCGGCGGCGGCGTGGACGCCCACCATCTCCTCCCTGTACCTTATTCTCAATTGGTAATTTTTCTCCCTCAGCTAACTTAGGCTCGACTCTATCATCACGTGATGAACGTGGCTGCCTTCTATTAGAGGATCTCTCTATTTTTTGATCAGTTTGTGAAGATGCCGCCCCACGTCCCTGTTTTATTTTAGCTCGAGTATCATTTGTGGATGCAGCATTAGAACTATTGTTTTGCTGCCCGCTTCCAGCTCTCCTGGAGTTACGTTCTCGTCCTTCACGACTTCGATGCCCACGATCTTGGCGTTTTGGCCTTTGCCTGGTCTGCTTTCGTATTTCTACCGTCGTTTTTTCTTTATCCCCAGACTTGAACCAACCTAAAATTTTTCCTAAAAGAGAGTCTGATGGTGTTTTTTTACTACGGGGTGCTGGCTGCGTTGGAGTAATACCCCTTACTGCAGCTTGCTGTCTAACTGGCTTCGCTTCTTGCACCACTGATGATGGTAATTTTACTTCTTCTACCGGCTTATCTGCCATCTGATAACTAGTAAGTGCTCCATTTGATTTAATCTGATCATGACGCAGGCGATCTATATTGTAATTAGGCGTTTCCAAATGAACGTTTGGAATCAAAATTACATTTATTTTTAATCGTGCCTCAATAGCATATATTTCTGCACGTTTTTCATTTAACAAATATGTAGCCACATCTACCGGAACCTGAGCATGAAGTGCAGTTGTGCCATCTTTCATGGCCTCTTCCTGAATGATCCTGAGAATATGGAGTGCGGAAGAATCAGTACCACGGATATGACCGGTTCCATGGCAACGCGGACAAGAAATGTAGTTACTCTCACCTAGTGAAGGACGCAGACGCTGACGTGATAATTCTAATAACCCAAACCGAGAGATCTTCCCTACCTGTACTCTTGCGCGGTCATAACGTAGTGCATTTAATAAACAGCTTTCCACTTCACGCTGATTACGTGTAACTTCCATATCAATAAAATCAATAACTACAAGACCACCTAGATCACGTAGCCGCAATTGTCGAGCCACTTCTTCTGCCGCTTCTACATTGGTATTTAAAGCCGTTTGCTCAATATCTGCTCCACGCGTGGCTCGAGCCGAGTTGACATCAACTGATACTAATGCCTCAGTATGATCAATAACTATTGCACCACCTGAAGGTAACGTTACTTGTCGCGAGTAAGCTGTCTCAATTTGGTGCTCAACCTGGAAACGAGAAAATAATGGCACGTCATCACTATAAAGCTTGATACGGCTTACATTATCAGGCATTACATGGCTCATAAACTGATAAGCTTGGTCATGTATGCTTTCGCTATCAATCAGAACCTCACCAATTTCTTCGTGAAAATAATCACGTATAGCGCGTGTAACCAAGCTACTCTCTTTGTATATCAGGAATGCGCCGCTCTGACCTTTAGATGCATCTTCTATAGCACGCCAAAGCTTCAATAGGTAATTTAGATCCCACTGCAATTCTTCTTCGCTACGGCCTATCCCAGCAGTCCGTGCAATAATACTCATGCCTGTAGGGATATCTAACTGAGCCATTATTTCACGTAATTCAGCTCGTTCCTCACCCTCAATACGACGAGATACGCCGCCCCCACGTGGGTTATTGGGCATTAATACTAAGTGACGTCCGGCTAATGAAATATAAGTAGTAAGTGCCGCCCCCTTAGCACCCCGTTCATCCTTATCTACTTGAACTATAAGCTCTTGACCATTATTTAACGCATCTTGAATACGTGGGCGCGTAGAACCAGGACTTTCTTTTAAATAAGATTTAGATATTTCCTTGAATGGCAGGAAGCCGTGACGTTCTCCGCCATAGTCAACAAATACAGCTTCAAGGCTAGGCTCAATTCGTGTAATAACTGCTTTATATATATTGCTTTTATTCTGTTCTTTCCCAGCTGACTCAATATCTAAATCAATTAATTTTTGACCATCAACAATGGCAACACGAAGCTCTTCCGGCTGTGTTGCATTGAATAACATGCGTTTCATTATTATATTTCTCCCGCGCGCTGATCACGGGCGAGCAAGCCATATGAGTTAGATCAGATCTGACTCATATAATTAGAATCTCACACTCAGACGACTGTGTCATATTGTCGGACTGCAGTTATAAATTTCTATTCTCCGGCTTGTTACTAAAATTACTGCTTTTCAATTAAGCAGAATTCGAAATTAAGTTTCCGTCAGATTTCAATTAAGGGCTACCCAATATGTGGGTGCTAATATAATAAACTCTGAAATCTGCGTTTGTTTTGAGCGCGCTATTAATTCACTATCACTGCTTTAATTGGTGAGCAACATTAACCAGTTTCGGAGTCGGCTCTTGGCCTTGTTCTGTTAAAATCCCATCAACAGTATAATCTTATATACCGGACAGAGGACTAAATTGGGCTCCGAACTTACAAGTATAGGTAAAATTAAGGATTTAGGCAAAGAATTTCCTCTGGGCAATGTAATCAAAGAAATTATTGCCGAGGATAGTAATGGTCAGCGTATAGATAATTTCTTAATTAAACGCCTTAAAGGAGTTCCTAGAAGTCATATCTACAGGTGCCTGCGCAGCGGACAAGTACGGGTTAACGGAAAACGCGTCAAAGCTAGCTATCATCTTCAGGAAGGAGATATGGTACGTATTCCGCCAATAATAAAGAAGAATGACCCGCCAACAAATAAGATATCGGAGTCAAGATTCATTTCATTTGATATTTTATTTCAAGATGAGTCTCTTCTGGTAATTAATAAACCTGCTGGAGTGGCGGTACATGGTGGAAGCAATATAAGTTTTGGCGTCATAGAGCAACTCCGTGCCCAGAATCCAAACTGGAAATTTCTAGAGTTAGTACATCGTCTAGACAGGGATACATCTGGAACACTTCTTCTTGCCAAGAAGCGCTCAGCTCTTACTGAGCTTCACAGACAAATTCGTGAAAGAGAAATGGGCAAACGTTATCTGGTTTTGGTAAAAGGTAAGTGGCAAAACCAAAGACAAAATGTAAAACTACCATTACATAAATATCTTACAGCCTCGGGAGAAAGGCGTGTAGCAGTAGCTATAGATAAGAAAGATAATTCAGAAGACATGACAGCTCATACAATTTTTACTTTAAAAAAGACTTGGGAAGACTTTAGTTTATTGGAAGCAGAATTAATAACTGGTCGCACTCATCAAATTCGTGTGCATCTTTCATATCTGGGCTTTCCAATTGTTGGTGATGATAAGTATGGTGATTACCAACTTAATAAAGAACTAAATAGATCTAGTGGAAAGGGACCCAAGCTGAAGCGCATGTTTCTACATGCAAGCATATCCGTAGTAACACACCCTGCTACCGGTGAAAATCTACGTATAGAAGCTCCGCTAGCAAGTGACCTAAAGAAATTTCTAAATGAGCTGGATGCAAAGAACCTGACACTTCAACCAGGGTCATTTTAAGACCTAATATTTTTACTTAATTTATCTAATGATAAAAAGATTTGATTTAATTGTATTTGATTGGGATGGAACAGTGGTGGATTCCGCAAATTCTATAGCTTGCTCATTGCAGGGTGCCGCACGTGATTTAGGTGTGCCCGAACCATCAAATGAAGAAGCGCGCTATGTTATTGGCCTGGGATTAAATGAGGCCATAAGGCACCTATTTCCAAACCTTACTTCACAAGAATTTGATTTAATATCAGATCGTTACCGGCATCACTATCTTACACAGGACAAAAAAATATCGCTTTATAAAGGAGTACTTGAAATTATTAAAGCCTTGTATGCAGAAAATTTTCTACTAGCAGTTGCAACAGGTAAAAGCCGCGCCGGACTTAATCGTTCTTTCAATTCAAGTGGGCTAGGAGGTTTTTTCCATGCTAGTCGTTGTGCTGACGAAACCTTTTCAAAGCCTCACCCAGCGATGCTGCTGGAATTAATGTCACAACTTAATGTAAAAGCTACCCGGACTCTGATGATAGGCGACACAACTCACGATCTACAAATGGCAACAAACGCCTGCGTCTCTGGAGTTGGTGTAACATATGGCGCACATCCAAAGAAAAGACTTGAAACTTTAGAGCCACTTGCCTGTGTAGAGAGCGTTGCGCAATTACACCTTTGGTTGAATGCAAATATCTAATTAAAGAAAAATCTACAGTAATACAAAACAAAACGATATTATTTGAGGAGTTTCAAAAATTATGATTGATCCAGAAAGATCGTAAGGAAGGTTGGGAGCAGAAAATGCTGGAAAAATTAGCATTCTCTTCTGTTACTGAACAACGAAGAACACGTCGTTGGGGAATAGTTTTCAAATCCCTGACTTTCTTGTATTTATTTATTCTTTTATTTATTGGACTAGGTTGGTTTAGTGATAATGGCGTTTCTATGTCGGATAAACATACTGCGCTTGTTGAACTTCGTGGAGAAATTTCTGCTAATAGCGTTAGTAGTGCGGCCAATGTAAACGAAGGGCTAAAGAATGCGTTCAAAGACAAAAATACGCAGGGAGTAATTTTACGCATCAACAGCCCAGGCGGAAGTCCTGTACAAGCAGGGTATATTAATGATGAAATCCAGCGACTACGTGTCAAATATCCAAATATACCGCTTTATGCTGTAATTGAGGATATCTGCGCCTCAGGTGGCTACTATGTTGCTGTAGCTGCAGATAAAATTTATGTGGACAAAGCTAGCTCTCGTCGGATCTATAGGCGTGCTAATGAATGGGTTTGGTTTCACTGGAACAATGGAAAAACTTGGTATCGAACGAAGATTACTCACAGCCGGTAAAAACAAAGGCTTTCTTGATCCCTTCTCACCACCCAATCCACTTCAACAACATTATGCCCAAAAAATGTTAAACGATATCCATCACCAATTTATCCAAGTGGTACAAAAAGGTAGAGGTAAGCGCTTGAAAGATAAACCTGAAATCTTTAGTGGCATTGTATGGACTGGTCAAAAAAGTATAGACCTTGGGCTCACGGATGCACTGGGAAGCGCAGATTATGTTGCACGAGAAATTATTAAGGCTGAATCTATCGTAGATTTCACTACAAAAGAAAGTTTTATTGAGCGCTTTGCCAAACGGTTAGGGTCTGCATCTACAAATACTTTAATCAATGCTGGAAATGGATGGAAACTACAGTAGCTAATCAAATAAAATGCTGTAAAAAAGCCACAAATTTATATTACTTCGACACCCTCATGCACTAACATATCTACTAGTGTGATCAATGGTAACCCTATGATCGCACTAGTATCATCACTCTCCATTCGCTCTATGAGTGCAATACCAAGTCCTTCATATTTTGCACTTCCTGCACAGTGATATGGCTGTTCTTTGGCCAAATAATTCAAGATCTGTTCGTCACTTAATTCACGAAACTTAACCAAAGAAGAGACTAGTTTTGATTGCATTCTGCCGCTACGACTATTAAATAGGCTCAATGCTGTGTGGAAAATCACTTCTTTTCCACGCATAGCAGTTAATTGCTTAATTGCATTCTCATAATTGAGTGGCTTTCCAAGCTGGATACCATCCAAAGTAGCCACCTGATCTGATCCTATGATAAGCGCATTTGGATAAATACTAGCAACCGCACGTGCTTTTTTCTCAGCCAAACGACTAGCAGTAGCTTCTGGTATTTCTTTAATTAAGGCTGATTCATCTATATCAGGACTAGAAACCTCAAAAGGAAGCTGCAAGCGTAAAAGTAACTCGTAACGATATGAGGAGCTAGATCCCAAAATAAGTTTTTGATTGAGATGTTGTATTTTCAATGGAAGCTATAATGTTATTTTTAGATGATTTTTGACACTCAGGAACAAAAAATATATCATGCGCGCCATATGTCTACGCGAATTGTTATAGATACCCGTGATTTTGTAAACTTTACCAGGTCGCTCCATGGTAAAATTAAACTTAACGAATGTATTCGCTTAAAAGACTATCTTGCCGACAGTCAAGGCAACCTAGAATACATAATAAATGGTATTCTAGATAGAAATGATAAACCTATGTTACAGGTTAGCATAAAAGGAGAATTAAACCTTAATTGCCAACGATGTCTTGGTAAATTGTTACATGAGTTAAATTTGAAATCAACTTTGTTTCTAGTAGAGAACGAAAAAGAGCTTTCGTATCTGGATGAAGACGAATCAGTCGAAGGAATCTTAGCCACTCCTGATATGGACATCATAGAACTTATTGAAGATGAAATTATTTTAAATTTACCATTTTCTCCGCGTCATAAAGAAAATGATTGTTCGACAAAAAAACTGACTGATAATTATACGGCAGAAAAAAAGCGTCCGTTTGCTGCCTTATTAGAGCTAAAGAAATTACACTAAAGTATTTAAGGAGATCAATATTATGGCTGTCCAGAAAAGTAAAAAATCGCCATCGAAACGTGGCATGAATCGATCCCATGATTTCCTGACTAGTCCTCAATTGGCGATTGAACCTAGTACAGGTGAGGTACATATGAGACATCATATAAGCCCGAATGGTTACTATCGTGGGAAGAAAGTCGTTAAAACCAAAGATGACTAGCCTCTGAAGTCATGGGTCTATACATAATGCAATTTCCAGATTAGCTCATATTTATAAGTATTTAAATTGGATATTACCGTAGCCATAGACTGCATGGGTGGTGATCATGGTCCCAAAGTAACTGTCCCTTCAGCTGTTGATTTTCTCCATCGAAATCAAACAACAAATATTGTTCTAGTAGGAATACTAGATTCGATAGAAGCAGAATTGCGTGCTCTGCGCTTCACATCAAATCCCAGATTAAAATTACATGGTGCAAGCGAGGTGGTTGATATGGATGAATCACCATCTCTTGCTTTACGTGGTAAAAAAGATTCTTCCATGCGGGTTGCAATAAATCTAGTTAAAAATGGAACAGCCCAGGCCTGCGTTAGTGCTGGAAATACTGGAGCTTTGATTGCAACTTCCCGATTTGTTTTAAAAACACTCCCCGGTATTGATCGACCAGCTCTGGCTGTAGTACTTCCAACTATGAGCGGACACACATATGTTCTGGATCTTGGCGCTAATGTAGACTGCAGCTCAGAACACCTCCTTCAATTTGGTGTAATGGGTGCGGCACTAGTATCTTCAGTGGAGAATAAAGACCAGCCAAGTGTAGGCCTATTAAATATCGGAGAGGAAGCGATTAAGGGTAACGAAGTGACAAAGCAAGCTGCTGAGTTACTACGAGCTAGTGGGCTTAATTTTTATGGAAATATAGAGGGAGATGACATTTATAAGGGTACAACAGACGTAGTAGTCTGTGATGGCTTTGTTGGTAATGTTGCGCTAAAAACTTCAGAAGGCGTGGCGCAAATGTTTGCTAAGTACTTACGACAAGAATTCAAAAGAAATTTCCTTACAAGATTTGCAGGGCTTGTAGCCATACCTGTTATCAAGGCCCTTAAAGCTAGAGTAGATCACCGCAGATACAATGGTGCAAGCCTACTCGGTCTATACGGGATCGTAGTCAAGAGTCATGGCTCTGCTGACAGGTATGCATTTGAATTCGCTATTAAGCGGGCAGTTGAAGAGATTCATGGTGGAATACAGCATCAAATAAGCGAGCGAATGCTGGAATCTCCACATCATTCAACCTCTAGCCCCAACTCACAACCCCCATCAAAAGAAGATGTAGCATGACGCATTCAAAAATTATAGGAACGGGTAGTTATTTACCTGAAAAAATTGTTACAAACCAAGATCTTGAGTCTATTGTTGACACAAATGACTCTTGGATACGTACTAGAACAGGTATTGAACAACGACATATTGCAGCAGATAATGAAATGGCCAGTGACCTGGCTGTTAACGCTTGTCTCAAAGCGATAGAATCAGCTGATATTAGTATCGATAAAATTGATCTTATTATTGTCGCCACGACTACCCCTGACATGACTTTTCCAAGTACAGCATGTATTTTGCAAAATAAACTTGGCATCAAAGACTGCCCCGCATTTGACGTACAAGCTGTATGCAGTGGTTTTGTCTATGCTCTTGCCACTGCAGACATGTTTATCCGTGCCGGGAAATATAAAACCGCACTAGTAGTTGGCACTGAAATATACTCACGCTTACTTGACTGGAGTGACCGTAGTACCTGTGTATTGTTTGGAGATGGCGCAGGTGCTGTATTAATTACTAAATCGGAGCAACCAGGCATCCTTTCAAGTCATCTACATGCTAATGGTAGCCACTATAATACTCTTTCACTCCCTGGAAATATCTCACATGGAAAAATTCAAGGAAATCCATTTGTTACTATGGAGGGGAACACAGTATTCAAATTTGCAGTGAAAGTTATGGAAGAGATTGTCTATGAGGCTCTATCCGAAAATAACTTACAAACATCTGATATAGATTGGCTTATTCCTCATCAAGCAAATATTCGCATCATTCGGTCTACAGCAAAGAAGCTTGGAATCTCTATGAAAAAAGTAGTAACTACTATAGCTCAACACGGCAATACCTCTGCTGCTTCTATTCCACTTGCTTTAGATTTGGCAGTACGTGACAAGAGGATTAAATCTAATCAATACGTGCTATTAGAAGGTGTTGGAGGTGGATTTACCTGGGGTGCGGTACTAATCCGCTGGTAAGACATGAAACTTTCCTTTGTATTCCCTGGACAAGGCTCGCAATCAATCGGAATGATGAAAGGATATTCCGATCTCCCAATAGTAAAGGATACCTTTACTGAGGCATCGGATATCCTTCATGAGGATTTCTGGGCAATGGTTAATAATGGCCCGCCTGATAGCCTTAACCTAACTACTAATACTCAACCTCTGATGCTAATGTCAGGAATTGCTGTTTACCGCGCATGGAAAAATTTAGGCGGACCAAGCCCTGCATTCATAGCTGGGCATAGCCTAGGAGAGTACACTGCATTAGTCGTTTCCGGAGCCATGACTTATAAGGATGCACTGTCAGTAGTACGGTTCCGTGGAGAAGTAATGCAGCAAGCTGTTCCAAAAGGAATAGGAAAGATGGCAGCTATTTTAGGTTTAGAAGATGACGTTATACGAACAATATGTAATGAGGTTACAAAAGATTCCGAAGAAGAATCTTTAGAACCTGCAAATTTTAATTCCCCTGGACAAGTTGTAATAGCTGGGCATAAGAATGCAGTATTACAAGGCATCAAACTAGCAAAAGAGAAAGGGGCTAAAATGGCTGTACTATTGCCAATGAGCGTACCTTCACACTGCTCGTTAATGGCTCCAGCAGCAACAAAAATGAAACAGAAGCTAGAAATGATAGCATTGCAAGCACCTAGTATTCCTGTGATACATAATGCCGATGTAAAGCAGCACAAGAATAGCGTGGATATCAAAGCTATTTTGATAAAGCAATTATGCATACCTGTGCGGTGGACAGACACTATTAACACCCTAACTACTGAAGATGTTACACATGTAGCGGAATGTGGCCCAGGTAAAATATTAACCGGGCTCAATAGGCGTATAAATAAAAATTTACAAAATATAGCATTAACTGATACGAATGCTCTCCGACAGACAATAAGTATCTTGGTATAGTTTCAGGTAGGTATTTACAGAATATTTCAGGATTAATACTTACCAGTAATTAAATAATGAGAGGGACCATGTTACAAAATCAAATAGCTTTGATAACTGGCGCTAGCCGAGGTATTGGAAAAGCAATAGCAATACAATTAGGTATGGATGGCGCCACAGTTATAGGTACTGCAACTACTGATGAAGGTGCCAAAAGTATTAGTAGTTATTTGAATGAGGCTGGAATAAAAGGAAAAGGTATTGTCTTAAATGTTAACGATTCCGATCAAATTAAAAATCTTTTCACAGAGATACGTAAAGAATTTGGTGAGATAACGATACTTGTGAATAATGCCGGTATAACTCGTGATGACCTATTAGTCCGTATGAAAGATGAAAAATGGGATGAAGTTATCGGAACAAACCTGAAGGCAATATTCCGTCTTAGCCGTGAAGTACTACGCTCCATGATGATGGCACGCTCAGGGCGTATCATTAATATAGCATCAATAGTAGGCTCTACAGGCAATGCTGGTCAGTCCAACTACGCAGCAGCCAAAGCCGGAATGCTGGGCCTTAGTAAATCATTAGCACGAGAAGTAGGTAGCCGTAATATAACTATAAATTGTGTTGCCCCTGGTTTTGTTGATACCGATATGACTCGGGCACTTTCTGAAAAACAACAACAAGACCTGCTCCAACACATTCCACTTAAAAGACTTGGAAAACCAGAAGACATAGCGTCAGCAGTGGCTTTCCTTGCTTCTCCATCTGCCGGATACATTACAGGTGCAACATTACATGTAAATGGTGGGATGTATATGGAGTAGCTATAGGTATAAAAAATACAAATAATTAAGATTAACGCCAGTCATTAATAAACCAACTTATATTAGAGTTGATTTGCTGATTAATAATTATGTTAAAATAGCGAAGTTTTATTTATCCGCGAAAAGGAAGGGATTTTAGATGGAAAAAGTTGAACAGCGTATTAAAAAAATTGTTGCGGAACAACTTGGAGTAAATGAAGCTGAGATCAAAAATGAATCCTCCTTTGTAGATGACTTAGGTGCAGATTCACTGGATACGGTTGAATTAGTTATGGCTCTCGAAGAAGAGTTTGAGTGTGAGATTCCAGATGAACAAGCTGAAAAAATACATACTGTCCAACAGGCTATGGATTATATGGATTCCGTAACTAATTAACTTCTTGTATTAACTTATCCCAATTCGGAGTCAATTTGCCCAAACGTAGGGTAGTCATAACTGGAATGGGCATTGTTTCGCCCGTTGGCAACACCATATCAGATGCCTGGGATAACCTCCTGAACGGCAAATCTGGCATTACTCGCATCACTCGTTTTGATGCATCTGCTTTAGCTTCTCAGATTGCAGGAGAAGTTAAAGACTTTGATATCACTCAATATATGATTGTAAAAGAGGCGCGTCGTATGGATATATTTATCCATTACGGTATGGCCGCAGCAATGCAGGCAGTAAATGATGCCGGTATTGAGGATGTAACAAACTCTGAAATTGATCCTGACCGTATTGGTGTAAATATTGGTTCAGGAATTGGTGGTTTACCGATGATTGAGAAAACGGATGCCGTCTATCATAAGAAAGGCCCACGAAAAATATCGCCATTTTTCATTCCTAGCACGATCATCAATATGATTGCAGGTAATCTTTCCATTAAGTATAACTTTAGAGGACCAAACCTAGCTATAGTAACTGCCTGTACAACTGCAACACATTGCATAGGGAACTCTGCTCGTATGATTGAATATGGTGATGCAGATTTAATGGTTGCGGGTGGCGCAGAATCATGTGTAACCCCGCTCGCTGTTGGTGGTTTTGCCTCTGCAAAAGCGCTATCTACAAGAAATGATGATCCAGGCACTGCAAGTCGACCCTGGGATACTGAAAGAGATGGCTTTGTATTAGGTGAAGGGGCAGGAATTTTGGTCCTAGAAGAAATGGAACATGCAAAACGTCGTAAGGCTAAAATTTATGCTGAAGTAGTTGGTTTTGGCATGAGCGCCGATGCGAATCATATGACAGCACCCTGTGAAGACGGTGAAGGTGCTGCTCGCTGCATGACAGCCGCACTCAAAAATTCATGCTTAGATGCATCAGAGGTTAATTACATTAATGCCCATGGGACTTCCACACAACTGGGTGATATTGCTGAAACAACCGCCGTCAAACGTTGCTTTGGTGAGCAAGCAAAGAAGCTCGTAATGAATTCCACAAAGTCTATGACTGGACATCTATTAGGAGCAGCAGGCGGTGTTGAAGCAATATTTACTGCACTAGCGATACACCATCAAATTTCACCACCCACCATTAATATTTTTAACCAAGACCCTCAGTGCGATTTAGATTATGTACCTAATACTGCGCGTAAAATGAAAATTGAGGTAGCGCTATCTAATTCGTTTGGATTTGGCGGTACCAATGGAACACTAATTCTTAAAAAATTATAGTTTTTTTGTTACTTAGTATGTGTACGCTGAAGCGCTTTGTTCTTCTTATCTCTACCGGAGCTTTTCTGTTTGCGGGATGGCTCTATCTCTACATCAATTCACCTGTACCACTTCCTACGACACCATACGAATTCTCAATCAAGTCTGGTAGTAGTCTGACAGATGTTAGCAAACAACTAGCTACAGACGGCGTCTTACCTGACACATGGTCCTTTGTTTTATTTTCTCGTGTAATGGGTGATAGCTCCTCCCTTAAAGCTGGAGACTATAAGCTTTCCGAGGACACCTCACCTATTCGATTACTAGAAATCATTACAGAGGGAGACGTAAACGTTAACCAGATTGAGATCAGATTTATTGAGGGATGGACGTTCTATCAGTTTAGAAAGAAACTAAACGAGCATACTGGAATTAAGCACGATACCACTGAACTAAGTGATCAAAAAATTCTACAGTTAATTGGTGCGAATGAGACTGTTGCAGAAGGCTTGTTTTTTCCTGATACATATTATGTTGTTGAAGGCAGCAGTGACATAGCAATATTGAGGAAATCTTATCATATAATGAAAAAAAACCTAGCATCGTTATGGGCCAAAGCAAATAGAGATCTTCCTTTTGACAACCCTTATCAAGCTCTCATTCTAGCCTCTATAATTGAGAAAGAAACTGGGAAAGATACTGACCGAGCAACAATTGCAGGTGTTTTTATCAATCGGCTACGGGCAGATATGCTGCTACAAACCGACCCCACTGTAATTTATGGTATAGGTAAAAAATTTGATGGAAATCTGCGCAAAAAAGACCTAAAAGAAGACCATGCATACAATACATACACACGTTCCGGACTCCCGCCGACACCTATTGCTATGCCAGGGCTCGCCTCAATAAAAGCAGCATTAAATCCCGCAGAAACTGACGCCCTATACTTTGTTGCTAAAGGAAATGGAGAGTCATATTTTTCCAATAACCTAGCAGAACATAACCGTGCAGTAACTAAATACCAGAAAACCAAATAAATTTTCATGGGCTTCTCTCTGAAGCTTAACAGTTTGCCCAATTTTCTATAGAGAGAATTAAAATGATGGTCAGCTAGATAATTTTAGTAGTAAAAAATTTGCCAGAGATTCCTTAACAGAGTCTAGCAACTTAAAGGAAAATTGGTTTTGCTATGAGGAAGATATAAGAACTTCTAAAGCTGAATTACAGGACCTAGCCAGCCCTAACTAATAAATACAACAAAGATCAAAAATCAACTACACGATAGTACTATGCTGTGAAATTCACCATTACCGGAGTATGATCTGAAGGCCTCTCATTTTTACGCGGCTCTTTATCTATGACACAGCCAATACAATTATTAGAAAGCTCATTACTCAATAAAATATGATCTATTCGCATACCCAAGTTTCGCCGAAAACCAAGCATTCTGTAGTCCCACCAGGTATAAGATTTATCAGGATGATCAAATAAACGAAAACTATCAACCAACCCAAGTTTAAGTAATGTCATGAATGCTTCCCGTTCAGGGTCGCTAAATAATACCTTACCCTCCCACAACTCTGGATCATGAACATCACGTTCTTCCGGAGCAATATTAAAATCCCCTAATAAAACTAACTTTGGATATTGAATTAATTCTGCCTGTAGCCATTTATTTAAAGCAGCTAACCATTCCATCTTATATTGAAATTTCTCTGACTCAACACTCTGACCATTTGGAACATAAATACAAACTACCCTCACCCCTCCATAAGTTGCAGCCAATACCCGTTTTTGAGGATCTACAAAATCAGGTATTGCTACGACTGGGTTACTCCCAGTTTTTTTACCAAGTATAGCTACCCCATTATATGTTTTCTGACCGGAATAAACGGGCTGATAACCTGCATCTATAATCTCAGCCACTGGGAAGTTTTCATCTTGTACCTTCGTTTCCTGGAGACATAATACATCTGGCTGGTTAATAGCTAACCAATTAAGAACCTGTGGCAAACGAACTTTTAAGGAATTAACATTCCAAGTAGCAACTCTCATAATAGACCGTATAAGAAATAAATTATTATGTAACGAATTCTACACCAACGTAAACAGCTCTACTCTCCAGCCTTCAAAAGCACCCATGTCTGCTTAAAAGGCATCTGTACTATGATAATCAACCTCGAGGATGATGCTTAACATGTAGCTGCTTAAGTCTTGCGCTAGCAACATGTGTGTAAATCTGAGTGGTAGAAATATCTGAATGCCCTAGCAATAACTGTACAACACGAAGATCAGCGCCATGATTAAGCAGATGGGTAGCGAAGGCATGGCGAAGTGTATGCGGTGACAGAGGTTTACTAATTCCAGCCTGACTTGCATGGCGCCTGATGAGGTGCCAAAATGCCTGCCGTGTCATGGCAGAACCGCGGGCTGTAACAAATAGAGCTTCAGAAACTTTCTCCCCCAGCAGTTTAAGCCGAGCTTCTGCCATATAGGCGTCTATCCAATTTAACGCTTCTTCTCCAAGTGGAGCCAAGCGCTCTTTCCCTCCTTTGCCCATTACTCTTACCACTCCGGTACTCAGGCTTACCTGTGCAACTTTTAAATTAACAAGCTCGGATACTCGCAATCCACTAGCGTACAAAACCTCAAGCATTGTGCGATCACGCAAACCTATTGGCTGTTTTACATCAGGTGTTCTTAGCAGCACTTCTACATCTTTTTCAGTAAGATTATGAGGAAGATTACGTGGAAGTTTAGGAGCGCTAATATTTAGGCTTGGATCTGCCTGAATTTTACCTTGGCGTAACAGAAATCTGTAAAAACGTTTCAAACTAGATAACTCACGACTAGTGGTGTTTGCTTTAACTTTAATCGAAACCTTGTAAGCAAGAAACTCTAATAAATCTGAATGTCTTGCTTCTATCAAATTTAAACTACTTGATTTCTCCAGCCACACACCAAATTGCCTAAGATCATTGCAATAGCTTGCTAGTGTATTACGCGACAAGCCATCTTCTAACCACAAAGAATCAGAGAATTCATCCAGTAATTCTGCATTGATTTCAAACACATTCATGTCGCAATAACCATCGTTTAATGTCTAATGGAAAACCATTCCTGGCATTCATAAACCCACCAATTCCACCATCTTTAGAAATAACGCGATGGCACGGTATGACTATTGGGAGTCGGTTAGCCCCACATGCCTGCCCTACAGCACGTGGGGCAGAGCACAGCCTCGTAGCTATATCTGCATAACTGTTTGTACTTCCGCTGGGTATTATCTTAATAGCCTCCCATACTCGACGCTGGTGATTAGTCCCATTAATATGTAATGATAAATCAAATACAAAATTTGGATCTGCTAAATACGCTTGCAACTGTTTACAAACTTCCCTAGCAAGTTCATTTTGAAATGCTAAAGTAGGTGTGTCAGGAGGCAAATACTCAATATCAGTCAACCATAACCCATTGGTTCGAATTCCTAGAACTGCAAAAGGGGTTGCAATTTTTGCCTGATAGTAGTCTTCCAGATTAGACTCTAAAATGTTATTTGATCTGCCCATAATTACAATATAGCTTTATTATTCATCTACTTTGACTTTATACAGATAGCTCAGCGATAATTAACAAGTCTTAATCTTGCAAAAACCCGTTGCAAGGACATGAACTTTAGGAGTGAAACGTGAAATTTAGCATAGATAATGGAAGTCCGGCAAAGCAATCCTGTTCTTGTGTAGTAGTTGGTGTGTTTCAAACTAGAACACTAAGTGAAGCTGCTAAGACCTTGGACAAGAATTCAAATGGGTATATCAGCAACATATTAAATAATGGAGACATGGAAGGAAAATTGGGCTCTACTCTACTACTGCATAACGTTCCTAACATCACATGCAATAGAGTATTACTAGTTGGACTTGGGGAAAAAAATAAATTTTGTGACCGAGAGTATCAAAGTGCAGTTCGTTCTACTTTCAACAGGCTATATGAAACAGGAGCATCAAATGCAACACTTTTTTTAATAGAGGTGCCTGTAAAAAACCGTAAAATTTCCTGGAAAATATCCCATACAGTGATTGTGGCGATGGAAAGCGTTTATAAATCTGATCAACTTAAAAGCAAGCGTACTAATAAAAAGCAACAGCTGCAAAAAGTGACGCTGAGTACAACAGGAAAATTGGACTCTGTCACAGGTAAGAAAGCGCTGCAATGGGGACTTGCTACAGCGCATGGTATGAATCTAGCGAAAGATTTAGGCAACCTTCCGCCAAATATTTGTACTCCTACCTATCTGGCAAAACTAGCCCTAAAGATGGCCAAAGACTTTAAGCTTAAAGCCGCTATTTTAGAGCAAAAAGATATGAAGAAACTTGGCATGGGCTCGCTGCTATCGGTAGCACAAGGTAGCAATGAACCTGCCAAACTTATTACACTAGAATACTGGGGGTTAAGTAAAAAAGAAAAGCCTATCGTGCTAGTTGGCAAAGGAGTCACTTTCGATACTGGTGGCATTTCTTTAAAGCCTCCAGCAAATATGGACGAAATGAAATACGATATGTGTGGAGCTGCTAGCGTATTTGGCACTATTACTGCAATTGCTGAGATGAAACTTCCCATAAACGTGGTCGGCATTATTCCTACCACCGAGAATATGCCTGGTGGCAAAGCTACTAAACCTGGAGACATTGTTACTAGCATGTCGGGGCAAACCATTGAAATACTTAATACTGATGCAGAGGGAAGATTAATATTATGCGATGCATTGACTTATGCTGAACGCTACAAACCTGAGGTAGTCATAGATATAGCAACTCTTACTGGAGCCTGCGTAGTTGCATTAGGTCGCGTAGCATCCGGATTACTCAGCAACGATGATAAGCTGGCAACTGAACTATTGAGCGCCTCTGAGAAAGCCGCTGATCCTGCATGGCATCTACCGCTATGGAGCGAATATGACGAGCAACTACAAAGTAATTTTGCTGACATGGCAAATATCGGGGGACGCGATGCAGGAACTATTACAGCTTCCTGCTTTCTATCACGCTTCACAAAAGAATATCGCTGGGCACACTTAGACATTGCTGGTACTGCCTGGACATCTGGAAAAAAGAAAGGCGCAACTGGCCGACCAGTGCCGCTTCTTACACAATTCGTTACTACACGTGCAACTAAAAAAGGTTCCGAAAAAAAATCATGACTTTAATCGATTTCTATTCTGGTTCCAATGATAAGCTACTAACTGTCTGTCGTCTTAGTGCGAAAGCTATTCAACAAAATTTAAAAATAACAATTTACACTCCTGATACTAAAATTGCAGACCAGCTCGATAGTTTGCTTTGGAATTTTTCTTCTACTGCATTTATTCCCCACTGCCGCGTAGAAGATAAACGTGCATTTGAAACTCCAGTGACAATTAGCCAAAATGAAGAGCCACTCCCACATGATAATATTTTAATTAACCTACATGACAGACACCCCCCTTTCTTCAGCCGCTTTCTTCGGTTAATTGAAATTTCTGGAACTACAGATGAAGATACCGAAGCGGCACGAATACGATACCGTTTCTACAAAGACAGAGGATATGAAATCCGCCACCATAAGCTTAAAAGCGCCTAAATGAATCAAGCTAAATATTTAAGCGCCACTCAATGCCAGTTACCTTCTCTATGAAAAGAAAAAATAGATCTTCGTCAAAGTCTGTTAAAAATAAAAAATCAAATAAATTGGGTGCGCAGTCACGTGCGAATCAAGACAAACCCAAGATTACTGATAGTATCCCTACGCTTACTGAGAAAGTATTTCTGTCTCCCAAGACCTTATCAAGTCAGTCTAGACTCTCACTACCAAGGAAAACATCAGTTCCCATTCTTAAGGAGACAGAAACGATTTCAGAATCTGATACACAAAATTCACTTACTAATACACTGAGCCAAAATTTACAAAATCAACCTTCCGCCAAGAAAAATTATGCCAAACTGGCTGAACAACTACAAACACCAACCGATAAAATGCCTGCACCTTCTAATATAATAGAAAATCTTCCAGAATCGCCAAATTTAGCTCCTCCTTTAATGGCCCTACCTAAAACCTTTGAGCCCCAACCAATAGAAAAACGCTGGTATCAAGCTTGGCAGTCGGCTGGCTATTTTGAGCCTAGCATTACTCAAGGAACTGATAAAACAATCAATTCTTATTGCATAATGCTGCCGCCACCAAATATTACTGGCACTCTGCATATGGGGCATGCATTCCAGCACACTATTATGGATGCGCTTACTCGTTATCACCGAATGCTTGGAGATAACACACTGTGGCAGCCCGGAACGGATCACGCAGGAATAGCCACCCAAATTGTGGTTGAACGACAATTGGAAAGCCAAAATATAGACCGGCATGATCTCGGGCGTCAGGAGTTTATCAATCGGGTATGGCAGTGGAAAGAACAATCCGGCTCTACCATTACTCGACAAATGAAGCATTTAGGCACTTCATGCGACTGGTCACGAGAAAGATTTACGATGGATGAAGGATTGTCACGAGCCGTAACAGAAGTATTTGTGCGACTTTACAAGGAAGGCTTAATCTATCGTGGCTGTCGACTTGTAAACTGGGATCCTGTGTTACAAACCGCAGTATCAGATCTGGAAGTAATATCAAATGAAGAAGATGGTTTCCTCTGGCATATTTGCTATCCGTTCGAAAACGGATTAAATAAAAATGATGGGCTAGTTGTTGCCACCACTCGTCCAGAAACAATGTTGGGTGACATGGCTGTAGCTGTACATCCTGATGATGTACGATACCAGCATCTTATTGGAAGCCGCGTATGCTTGCCACTATGCCAGCGTAGTATTCCCATCATTGCCGACACTTATGTAGACCCAAGCTTTGGAACTGGTTGTGTAAAAATTACCCCGGCTCATGATTTCAATGATTATCAAATAGGCCAACGCCACGGGCTTACTACACAAAGTATTCTCACACTAGATGCAAAAATCAATGATCTTGCTCCTTCTGAATACCAGGGCCTTGACCGTTTTGATGCCCGAGAAAAAATTATTACAGATCTAGAAACACAGGGACTACTAGTTGAAACTAAACCACATAAACTTATGGTTCCACGTAGCGATCGTACAGACTCTATTATAGAGCCAATGCTTACTGATCAATGGTATGTAGCAATGAAAGAGATGGCTAAAAATGGCCTCGATGTCGTCGCAAATGGAGAAGTGAAATTTGTCCCAGAAAATTGGACCCATGTTTACAATCAGTGGCTGGAGAATATCCAGGACTGGTGCATCTCCCGCCAATTGTGGTGGGGGCATAGAATTCCGGCTTGGCATGATGAGGATGGCAATGTTTATGTGGCCCACAACCTGGAGGAAGCTCAACAACAAGCAGGGAAGCGTACACTTACACAAGATGAAGATGTGTTAGACACTTGGTTCTCATCAGCATTGTGGCCATTCTCCACCCTAGGATGGCCAGAGAAAACGCCAGAACTAAGAACATTTCTCCCAACCTCAGTACTTGTTACCGGGTTCGATATAATTTTTTTCTGGGTAGCACGTATGATAATGATGTCCCTACATTTCACAGGAAGAATACCATTTCAAGAGGTATATGTAACCGGCCTAATTCGAGATTCAGAAGGTCAAAAAATGAGCAAGTCGAAGGGTAATGTACTTGATCCGCTAGATCTTATAGACGGGATTACCTTGCCAGCTTTAATTGCTAAGCGTACTACCGGGCTAATGAACCCCAAGCAGGCAGATTCTATCGAAAAAATCACACGAAAAAATTACCCTGAGGGTATAACCGCATATGGTACTGATGCACTACGTTTCACTTTTGCGAGTCTTGCTTCGCATGGAAGAGATATAAAATTTGATTTGCAACGTTGTGGGGGGTACCGAAATTTCTGCAACAAATTCTGGAATGCGACCAGATATGTGATAATGAATTGCGAAGGAAAAGATGTGGGCTTAGATAAGAGTTTACCTTTAGAATTTTCTGCTGCAGATGAATGGATTGTTGGGCGCCTACAACAAGCAGAAAGTGTAGTAGAGAAATCGTTTCATGATTACCGGTTTGATTTAGCAGCACGTGAGATATATGAATTTGTTTGGGACGAGTATTGTGACTGGTACCTTGAACTTGCGAAGGTTCAATTAAATGGAAACAATGAATCTGTACAACGCGCCACCCGTCACACCTTAGTAAATGTACTAGAAACAACACTAAGACTAGCTCATCCTATTATCCCTTTTATTACAGAAGAATTATGGCAAAAAGTCTCGCCGTTATCAGGTAAGCATGGTGAAAGCATTATGCTTCAACCATATCCTAAAGCTGATCTAGCACACATCAATAAAAGCTCTATGGAGAAAATGCATACACTTAAAGAGATAGTTGGTGCATGTCGTACCCTACGTGGCGAAATGAATTTATCTCCAGCGATGAAGGTTCCGCTACTAGCCACGGGAAATGAGGGGGCCCTAACTGAATTTTTGCCCTATTTAACCGCATTGATTAAGTTATCTAGCGTAGAAGTCATCCAAGGCGAGTTACCAGATGCAGATGCGCCGGTTGCAGTTGTAGGCGAATTCAAACTTATGCTGAAAATAGAAATAGATATAGCTAAAGAGCGCGAGCGCCTAACAAAAGAAATAACACGTATTGAATTGGAAATTACAAAATCGGAAACCAAGCTTTCCAACCCTAATTTCGTCAAGCGTGCACCAATAAAAGTAGTCACTCAAGAAAAAGATCGTTTATCTGATTTTAGATCAAAACTTGAAAAAATAACTAAATTATTTCAGAAATTAGATTAAACATAGCCTATGCTAGGCTAAATTGGGTTATTTTCCGGAAGGATAAATATCAGAATAGCTTATGGATTTTCTACCTATTTTTATTAACATCAGAGACCGCAGCTGTCTTGTCGTAGGTGGTGGTAAAATTGCTGCTCGAAAAATTGATTTGCTATTAAATGCTGGAGCATGTGTCACCGTAGTTGCACCAGAGCTTGATATAGAGTTATTTGAGAAAGCAGATCGGGGGGTTTTCATCTATCGTGCTGAAACTTTCACCCCAGCCCATATTGATAATGTAGCCCTCGTAATCGCAGCAACCAATAATCTCTTAGTTAATCAAGCAATTTCTGAAGCTGCTAAAAAACTATGCATTCCGGTCAATGTAGTTGATAACCCTGATTTGTGTTCTTTTATTGTACCCTCCATCATTGACCGCTCCCCCGTTTTAGTTGCAATTTCAAGTAGCGGAAAATCTCCTGTACTCGCAAGACTACTAAGAGCCCACTTAGAGACTATAATCCCGGAAGCATATGGACGTCTTGCAACCTATGCCGCCAATTTTCGTTCGCGTGTAAAGAAGCATTTCTCCCACCCAGAAAGACGTCGTTTATTCTGGGAGAAAGAATTACAAGGCCCGTTTGCAGAAATGGTGTTTGCCGGAAAAGATAAGGCTGCACAAGATTATCTGGAGCGTTCACTACGAAATGAAATTGATGAAGCCCCGCTTGGGGAGGTCTATTTAGTAGGTGCCGGCCCAGGCAATCCTGATCTTCTAACCTTTAGAGCCATGCGTCTGATGCAACAAGCAGACGTCGTAGTCTATGACCGTTTGGTATCACCTGAAATACTTAATATGGTCCGCCGAGATGCTCAGCGTATCTATGCAGGAAAAGAGCAAAGAAATCACTCTATGTCACAGGAATCAATTAATGAATTACTTGTGCGGCTAGCAAAAGAAAATAAACGTGTCCTTAGGTTAAAAGGAGGCGATCCTTTTATTTTTGGCCGAGGTGGTGAGGAGATTGAAACGCTGGCTAGCTCCGGCATTCCATTTCAGGTGGTCCCTGGAATAACAGCTGCATCTGGAGTAGCGGCCTATGCAGGAATCCCACTTACCCATCGAAACTATGCCCAGTCTTGTATTTTTGTCGCTGGTCATCTAAAGAATGGCAGTGTAGACCTTGATTGGCCAACCTTAGTAAAGCCAAATCAAACTATTGTAATTTACATGGGGCTACTCGGATTATCTGTTTTATGCCAGAAGCTTTCATCGCATGGTCTATCAGAAAAAACACCAGCCGCTATAGTCCAACAAGGCACCACACACAATCAACGTGTATTAATTGGCTCGTTAGGAACATTGCCAGACCTAGCTCAATCCTCCAACCTTACTCCACCTACACTCATTATCATTGGGGAAGTAGTTAACCTTCATCAGAGCCTTACATGGTTCAAACCACAGCATGATCTTTATGCTAGTGACCATTCAAATTCCAAAGATAACCAGTAAGAAAGTTAATACTAATTATCTTTGAAAAATCGCAAATGCTAAATAAATATACAGCTGATATTTAATTATTTATTGGGCTGTGGTGTTACACGTAAATATGGACGCGGGGCTTTATATCCTTTAGGATATTTCTGCTTAATAACTTCTTCATCTTGAACTGTTAATGGAATAATTACATCATCACCATCGCACCAGTTACCAGGGGTTGCTACTGAGTAATTGTCAGCTAATTGTAGCGCATCAATAACACGCAACACTTCGTTAAAATTACGTCCGGTGCTCATTGGATACGTGATAATGAGGCGCACTTTCTTTTTTGGATCAATAATGAAAAGTGAACGCACAGTCATAGTATCTGACTGATTAGGATGAATCATATCAAACAAGGTTGCTATGCTTCTATCCACATCTGCAATAATAGGAAAACTGACTGTAGTACCCTGAGTTTCTTCAATATCATTGATCCACTCTACATGCTTATCTGCGGGATCAACTGATAACGCAAGCGCTTTAACATTTCTTTTATCAAATTCAGATTTTAGCTTAGCAGTTAACCCAAGTTCCGTTGTACAAACAGGCGTAAAGTCAGCTGGATGGGAGAATAAAACCGTCCAAGAGTCTACTGCCCACTCATAAAATTTAATTCTGCCAATCGATGAATCTTGTTCAAAATCTGGCGCTACATCGCCTAGGCGTAAAGTCATGGCAACCTCCGTTTGATAGATGAATACTAGCTAAATTTAATCCAACTAATTGGATGATTCAACAGCTATTATCTCTTATCTAAGCTTCGATGCAATATTTTTATAATTGTGGGGCCAGACAGTGTTCTTATAAAATACATAATTCGTTAATTCAAATACCCTTGCTCAGGAATTTATACCTCAAATTATTTTACAGGCCACATTTTAACCATTACATTTGTAATAGTTAAATGAATACATTTAATTTCTTAGCTCATATTTTCTACCAAATCTATTTACAGTATAATGTCTAGCAAGCATATGACTTCCATTGACAGAAATACTATGCTTTGCTAGGCTAATCCAATAGGTTACTAAGCTGCAAAGCACAAGAATTTATGGTGCATCAGCAGAATTAAATGTTCCGTAAGTTATCAATGAAGTGAGCTACGAGTGTGGGATGAATATTTGCAATATAGATATCAAATTACCTCCCCGAAAATGAATTAGTGATAACACATAATCTCGTTTATCTATACAGGAGAAGAAAGTTATGGTGCCAGGTGAAGTCATAGTAGGGGAAGGCAATATTGTATGTAATGCTGCCCGTAAAACAATTAAAGTTAAAGCGACAAACACTGGGGACAGGCCAGTTCAAATTGGCTCCCATTTTCATTTTTTTGAGGTAAATAGTGCGATTAGTTTTAGTCGAGGAGATGCATTTGGTATGCGCTTAAATATTCCGGCAAGTACTGCTGTTCGTTTTGAGCCAGGTGAAGAGAAAGAAGTAGAGCTAGTTGAAATTGGGGGATCCCGTGCTGCATTTGGTCACAATGATCTTGTAAACGGAAGCACGACACAAGAAGCTAACAAAAAAGAATCGATGCAACTTCTGAAAAGTAAAAACTTTAAGGATAAATAATTATGAGCCTGACAATAAGTAAAAAGAACTATGCTAATTTATTTGGGCCCACGACAGGTGACAAAGTAAGATTAGGTGATACAGAACTTTTTATTGAAATAGAAAAAGATCACAATACCTATGGGGATGAGTCAAAATTTGGCGGAGGAAAAAGTATTCGCGATGGCATGGGCCAATCTTCAACTGCAACAAGGGATCAGGGTGTTCTCGATTTAGTAATTACCGGTGCGATCATAATTGACCACTGGGGGATTGAGAAGGCTGACATTGGTATAAAAGATGGAAATATTGTTGGCATCGGTAAGGCCGGCAATCCAGATATGATGGATGACGTTTCTCCTAATATGATAATCGGAGCCTCTACCGAGGTGCATGGAGCATATGGGTTCATAGCTACTGCAGGTGGATTTGACGCGCATATTCATTTTATTAGTTCTACGCTAATTGAAACTGCTTTATACAGTGGTATAACTACAATGATGGGTGGGGGAACTGGTCCAGCAGATGGAACTAACGCAACGACCGTAACACCAGGAAAATGGAACATCCAGAAGATGCTAGAGTCATCTGAAGCGTTCCCTATGAATCTTGGTTATTTTGGAAAAGGAAATTGTTCAACTGAAGCGCCTTTAGTAGAACAAGTTGAAGCAGGCGCCTGTGGTCTTAAGATCCATGAAGACTGGGGCTCAACACCTGCCGTTATTAATGCATGCTTGAACGTTGCAGACAACCTTGATGTGCAAGTCGCCATTCATACCGATACCTTAAACGAAGCAGGATTCGTAGAAGATACCGTAAATGCAATTAATGGGCGTGTAATACATACCTTCCATACAGAAGGAGCTGGTGGAGGCCATGCGCCAGATATTATTAAAGTTGCAATGTATCCGAATGTTCTACCCTCCTCTACAAATCCAACTCGCCCTTATACTGTTAATACATTCGATGAGCATATGGATATGCTGATGGTATGTCATCATTTAAGTAGAAATATACCAGAAGATGTATCTTTTGCCGATTCACGTATACGACCAGAAACGATGGGTGCAGAGGATATTTTGCATGATCGGGGTATCTTCAGCATGATGTCTTCAGATTCACAGGCAATGGGTCGTGTAGGTGAAGTAATTTGCCGTACATGGCAGACCGCCGATAAAATGAAAAAACAGTTTGGTCCACTGGAAGAAGATAAAGAAAATGGCAATGATAATTTTCGTGTTAAACGATATGTTGCGAAATACACGATTAACCCAGCCTTATCACACGGTATCGGACAATATGTCGGATCAATTGAGCCTGGTAAAATGGCTGATATCGTTATATGGAGCCCGGCAATGTTTGGCGTTAAGCCAGAACTTATTATTAAGGGTGGGATGATAATAGCAAGTAAAATGGGTGATGCAAATGCCTCTATTCCTACCCCTCAACCAGTAGTCTACCGAAAAATGTTTGGTGCTTATGGTAAAGCGTTACTCAAGACTTGTGCCACTTTTGTTTCTCAAGCATCAATAGATAAAGGAATTGTGGAAGAATATGGTCTACAAAAGATTATTCTACCCGTTTCTGGTTGCAGAACTATTGGAAAAAAAGATCTAATTCACAATGATAAGACACCTGAACTTACAGTAAATCCTGAGAATCATGAGGTAAGAGTTGATGGTGAAGTAATATCAAGTGAACCAGCTGAAGAAATATCATTAGCACAACGCTATTTCTTATTTTAATCAATCCAGAAATTTTATACTCTACATATTGGTGAAGCTATGCATTTAACACCTCGCGAAATAGAAAAATTAATGCTGCACAGTGCAGGAGAGCTTGCAAAAAAAAGGAAAGCAAGAGGCGTAAAACTGAATCATCCTGAATCTGTTGCCTTAATTTGCAGTGAGCTAATGGAAGCTGCACGTGACGGCAAAACCGTCGCACAATTAATGCAACTAGGTGCGACTTTCCTTACAAAAGAAGATGTAATGGAAGGTGTATCAGAGATGATTCACGACGTACAAATAGAGGCAACCTTCCCGGATGGAACAAAACTAGTAACGGTACATGATCCTATCCGGTAATATTTACAAGTAAAGATGGATTACTACTGTTTAGGGCTCTGATTTGACTAAATAGTGGAAAGAGATGGTAACCACTAATTAAGCACACATTAGATCTTCTAATGTGTGCTTCTGTATTTGCTAGGAGACTATAGTACTATTTTGGGAAATAGTACCAGCATATATAGGAAGAACCAAAAAATCTGATGGCTATGAGCAATCTCATTTATTCCTTATTTTGAAACAAAACTGCTCACCATGTACAACTATAAGAATCACTATGGCTGCACTGGCTCAAATAAGAACGGGCAGATTCTATCCTTAGAATAAAAATTCTTACTTACAAATGTAATTATTAATTTGGAATAAACTGATTATGATTATCAAAGAAATACTTGGCAATAAATCAAATATGGATCTAGCGAATCTAGAAATAGACTTTTTAGAGCTAGAGTGGTTTGAAACCTCAAAGCGAATTCAAAGTAAAACTACTAATAATGGTGAGCAGATATCAATAAAGTTCTTAAAAGAAGGGCAGCATTTATCGCAAGATGACGTTCTATTTAAAGATGATAAAAAGGCCATCATAATAAATATTATAGAATGTGAAGCGATTGTAGTAGCGCCCTCATCATTACTAGAAATGGGTACAGTATGTTATGAAATTGGTAATAAACATGCTCCTATGTTTATTCAGGACAATAAAGTATTAATTCCATTTGAAGAACCATTGTTTAAATGGCTAAGTGCTAGCGGGTATCATCCTTCAAAAGAAAGCAGGCAATTAAAAAGTATCCTTAGATCTACAGATGCCTCGCATGGTCATGGTCATAGTCACTCGCATGAGCACAATCATAAAGAAAATAATGAACAACCACTGTTCACTAAAATCATAAATTTTGCATCGAAATATTCAAATGAAAAATAGTTTTATTGGAAGCTTGCTGCATTTGTCTGATCCAACCTTACCGATTGGGGGGTTTTCTCATTCTCATGGCCTAGAAACTTACGTTCAACTAAATATCGTACATGATGTAGGATCAGCTGAGTTATTCATTGTTGAAAATTTAAAATCAAATATCAAATATAATGACGCATCTTTTGTACAGTTAGCGTACAAAGCGGCCGCCACCAGCAATCTAAATGAAATAATTTCATTAGATCAAGAATGCACTGCACTTAAAAGTGCAAAAGAAATCAGGCAAGCAAGCCAGAAATTAGGATTAAGGCTAATTAAAATATTTAAGAGGTATAATGAGCACGAATTAGTATCAAAATACGAAATTGAAATTAAAAAAAATACAGCTTCCGGGCACTATTGCATAGCCTTTGGAATTTACGCTTTCCTGCTTGGAATACCATTAGAAGAAACCTTATACGCCTATTATTACAACACAGCCATAGGTCTGGTTACCAACAGCGTTAAACTTGTTCCCTTAGGGCAATTAGATGGTCAAGATATTATGTTCCGTCTACAACCCATAATGGAAAGACTTGCATCGGAAACTTTATTAATAGATCGGTCTTTAGTTGGCATGTTAGATACGGGATTAGACATACGGTGTATGCAGCATGAAAACCTGTATTCTCGCTTATACATGTCTTAAATTTAATTATAGAATTTGAGGAGGACAGGAAATGACAGAAGAAAATATTAGAACTTATGTAAAGATTGGTATTGCAGGGCCTGTTGGCTCAGGTAAAACAGCTCTTATAGAGCGATTAACACGCAAACTTAAAGATGACTACAGTATTGGTGTTATCACTAATGATATATATACAAAAGAAGATGCAGAATTTCTAACAAAGAATAGTATTCTGCCGCAAGAAAGAATAATAGGCGTTGAAACGGGTGGCTGCCCTCATACGGCTATCCGAGAAGATGCAAGCATGAATCTTGAAGCAGTTGATGAAATAGCGAACCGTTTCACCGATGTTGAAATAGTGCTTATTGAGAGTGGCGGGGATAATCTTTCTGCTACATTTAGTCCTGATTTAGCAGATGTAACAATTTTTGTTATAGATGTATCAGGAGGGGAGAAAATTCCAAGAAAGGGTGGCCCTGGTATCACTCGATCGGACTTACTTATAATCAATAAGATTGATTTAGCACCATATGTTGGTGCCAACCTAGAAATCATGGAATCTGACGCTAGAAGAATGCGTAATGGAAGTCCCTTTGTGTTTACTAACTTAGTAACTAATGAGGGACTAGAAAGCGTAATCTGCTGGATTAAGAAGTATGTTCTGATGGAAGATAAAGTAGCAGAACCGGATCTTTTAAAATAAAAATTTTATACCCCGGCATAAATCAGAGTTTCTATTAGGAGGGTTGGAGTTAACTGATTTTTAATATATTAAGCTTAGGTGTTATATATTTATATCTCTTTAGATTCCAATATATAACCTTTCCACGTTAATTGAATAGAGTTCAGTTCCTCTTTTTCACCTTCTTCTATTGGACTCCTGAGCGCTTCCCTATCACCCTTTCCCAGCCTTCCCTCTCTATATTATAATAGCAACTATCTCCTGCGCCCTCTCTGTTCTTCTAATCGCCTTCCATAGATTAAAAACTAATACTCTATATTATCAACTATAGATTTAATAAATCAATAAAGCATTTTGATTAAAGATTCTCTTTATTTTAGACAAAAAAAAGCCGAAACCAATTTGGTTCCGGCTTCCCAAGAAAGGTAGAAATTCTTATTATATTTGTAGTTGGAAAGCTACCGTGAACTTATCAACCTTGTCACCCATTGCTCCATTGGCGTAGTTTAGGCCCTTGGTGTAAAGATCACCATGTTGATAGAAGGCTGATATCCGAGCGTTATGCCCATCAATCACGTAGTTAACACCACCTTCAATTTCTTCACGTTTTGTACTGTTATTTGGTTGAACACTAGTGAACCGACCATAAGGCTGGAAGCGTCCAATCCCTACTTTATGCGGGATCAGATATAAGGCATATGCTGTCCATGACTGGCCTCTGAAGACACACATACAGTTGCCATCAGTATTTGCTGCACCATTATATTCAGCCCAGAATCTTTTGTATTCTGCATTCACAGTGATCACACCCATATTGTTATCAAGTGGTTTTTCAAACAAAAGATCTGCTACAAGACCAGTAAAATCAGACTTATTGCCCTGTGAACCAGCACCATCTTTTTGATGATTTACACCAACCGCAATCGCTAGAATATCACCTGCACCACCGTAGTAAGTACCACTTGTGTAGTAACCAGGATTCTTTTCAGGATTTAAGAAGTTGTAGGTAAGACGACCAGTCCAACTTGCAGCATTTGATGTGTTAGGACCTGCAGTCTGTGTTGATCTTGTACCATTAAATACACCAGCTGAGTATTGTAACGTTCCTGTTCCCATACCCATTGGTTGCGGTACATCTAAATCACCAAAGAACACTACACCATCATCACGACCGTACATACCACCACCAGTATTGTTGCCTGAGGAAGAGTTACCGAAGTTACCACTATAATCTTGTGGGAAGAAAGGTGTCTTGAAACCTTCAAATGTTGCATGGTAGTAAGGACCATTCAACTCACCACGCTCTGTATTAGCAAGAGTACGACCAGCCCAAAGGTTTACATAACGGTTGAATTCAAATTTAGCAATTACGTCTAGGATACCAACACTTGAATTATTACCAAATCCACCGTCTCCTGTACCGGCTCCGCCATTTCTTGTGCTTGAGCACCGGAAACATTCTGTATTGAATGTGAATTTAACATTCTTATGAATCTGCCCGTTTATGTATATACGAGCGTTGTCGATACCAAATCCACTACCGTAGTCTTGCGTATCAGCAGACTGGTTCTGTACAGCGCTATAACCGCCACGAATCCCCATTCCGATACTGATCCATTTAGTATCATCAATAGTTATTTTCCCGCCAGCAACTGCGCTTGGCAGCGTGGTTGCCATGCCAGCAACTAGTGCTACAGCAACCCCCGCATGTAATATATTTTTCCTAATTTGTACAAACTTCATGGTGAAGCCTCCCTATGAGTAATAAAAACAATATGAACTCGCTACCCTTCTTTTGCTACACAACCCCCTCAATACTTCTAGGGTTAATAGAATCATGCCTAAGATATTCACATATAGCAAGGGATATCTAGATATTTTTCAACGATCCTTCTAAATAGTGTTGCTTTTCTACAACATTTTATTATAAGGATCCTTATATGGCTTATTAAAATCTTCTGAATCCCTTTGTTAATGGGGTTCCAGTAAAACCCCTTTCTTTAATTTATCCCAACGAAAAAACTAGCTGCTTTTAACAAAATATTTCAATAATAACTAAATTTTTGACGGGCTCTCCATTAGCTGTACCCATAAAGCCTTCATCAATTTAGAGTAAGGGTTGATTATTTATGCCTTGTACTTACCACGCGAATCTCTTAGCGTTACAGTACGGTTAAATACTGGCCTATCTATCTTCATATCTAGCTGATCAGCTACAAAATAACCACTTCGTTCAAACTGAAAGCATTCTTCCGGCTGAGCCTCATTTAATGAAGGCTCTATGTATGCAGAAATTGTCTCCTTAGAATTTTCGGCTAGAAGTCTCTTATATTCTTGGCTACTTACGTCTGGACGGGAATCAGAAAACAAATTATCAAACAGCCTGATCTCACTCTTTAGTGCATATTTAGATGAAAGCCAATGAATATTTCCTTTTACTTTTCTTACTTTGGATCCAATTGTACCGCTCTTAGTTTCAGGATCGTAGGTGCAATGGACTTCTTCAATCTCATTACTAGCATTTTTAATTATTTTCACGCATTTTATAATATAAGCATAGCGTAGACGCACTTCTACTCCAGGTGCTAGGCGAAAATAACCTTTTGATGGAACCTCCATAAAATCATCTCGTTCAATATAGAGAGTTTTAGTTAAAGCTAGGACACGACCCCCTTTCTCAGGCTTCTGTGGGTGGTTAGGAACTAGGCACTCTTCCTCATAATTATCTGGAAAATTAACTATAACTAGCCTCAATGGCTTCAGAACAGCAATCCGACGTTGCGCCCGTACATTAAGATCCTCTCGTAAACAATTTTCAAGTATATCCATCCCAATCCACGAGTCTGCCTTACTAACACCAATACGTTCAGCAAATAAACGAATCGAGGCAGGCGTATAGCCGCGCCGGCGTAGTCCAGCCAGGGTGGGCATTCTGGGATCATCCCAACCTTCTACAAACCCACCTTCAACCAATTCCATTAAAATACGTTTACTCATCACGGTATGTGTAAGATTAAGTCTGGCAAATTCGATCTGTTGTGGATGACAAGGCACCCTGCCTTTTAATTGCGTTAGTATCCAATCATAAAGAGGGCGGTGATCTTCAAATTCTAACGTGCAAACTGAATGAGTAATATTCTCTAGGGCATCAGAAATACAATGTGTGTAATCGTACATTGGATAAATACACCATGTATCACCAGTCCGATGATGGTGAGCCCTACGGATGCGATAAATAACTGGATCACGCAAATTCATGTTCGGAGACGCCATATCAATTTTGGCACGTAATACATGCGCCCCATCAGAAAACTCTCCCTGTTTCATTCGATGAAACAAATCTAGATTTACATCAACAGAACGTTCGCGGTGCGGACTGTTAGTTCCGGCTTTAGTCAAAGTACCACGTAAATTACGGATCTCCTCGCCTGTAAGACTATCTACATAGGCTTTCCCCTGACTAATAAGATACTCTGAACATTTGTAAAGTTTTTCAAAATAATCGGAAGAATAGTGCAGGTTTTCTCCCCAATCAAAGCCAAGCCATCTGACAGAATCAAGTATTGAGTCTACGTATTCTTTTTCTTCTTTTTCTGGATTCGTGTCATCAAAACGCAGATGACATATCCCCTGATATTCGAGAGCAAGGCCAAAATTAAGGCATATACTCTTGGCATGACCAATATGCAGATAGCCATTTGGTTCTGGTGGAAAACGGGTCTCTACGCGCCCGCCCCATTTCTTAGTACGAATATCTTCATCAATAATATTGCGAATGAAGTTAGAAACAGGCTCAGCAGATAAAGCAGCCGTTGATATATCTTTATTAGTATTTTTCAAATCAGTCTCTCGAAATATGATGTGCCGCACCAAACCTATCGGAATATATTATAGTGTAGATAAAGTAATATGGTTTATCAGAGCCTTCTCTTTTACACAGAATATATTAAACATGGGCAGTCTGCCGCATAGATAATATGGCTTGCTCTACACTGTTACTACTATGAAACCAATAACCTTCTCTATTTTACGCTTATTAAGTGACGGAGAATTTCACTCTGGAGTGACACTTGCCCGACACCTTGATGTGTCTCGTGCCAGCATATCTAACGCATTACGTGGACTAGAAGAAACTGGAGTTATAGTTCACAGAGTTTATGGACGTGGCTACCGTCTACCTGATCCGGTGCAATGGCTGGATAAGGATAAGATCCTTAAATATCTTGTCGCTGAGAAAGAAAACATTCACCTTGAAATATTAGACACTACTGAATCAACCAATACGGCACTACTCCAAAAGAACACAATTGAAAAATACTCGGATAAAAATAAAGCTGATGCTATCCGCATAGTTGCTACGGAACTCCAAACTAACGGACGAGGTCGACGAGGACAGGTTTGGCATTCAGGCCTTGGTGATAGTCTTACTTTTTCTCTGCAATGGACTTTCCAAAAAGGAGCAGGACTTCTATCCGGCTTAAGTTTAGCTATTGGAATAGCCATAATCCGTTCATTAAAATCATTAGGGATAGAAAATGTAGCACTTAAATGGCCAAACGATGTGATGTCTCACTACCAGAAAATTGCAGGAATTCTGATTGAATTACGAGGAGATTCACTGGGACCTACTTTAGCTGTAATCGGAGTTGGCATTAATCTAAAGCTATCAGATAGGATAAAGTCAAATATAGACCAAAAAACAACAGATCTATTCTCTATCAGTGGAAAAATCTTAGATCGCAATAAATTAATGGCGGGATTACTAACTGAGCTTTTAATAGTGCTTAAAGAATTTTCGCGGCATGGATTCAAACCATTTAAGAATGAGTGGACGAAATACCACGAACTTGAAAATAGACTAGTTACACTATATTTGCCCGATGGCTCGATACAGGAAGGTATGGTACAAGGTGTCTCAGACAATGGAGCGTTAGCACTTAAAACTTTAGCAGGTGTTATTTATTTCAACGGGGGTAATATTAAATTACGTAAGGTGACATAGCATGACTTATTTATTGACAATAGATTCGGGTAATACTCATGTTAAATGGGGGTTACATGATGGCAGTAACTGGCTAGAACAAGGAACTTTTGCTCAAGATAAAAGCATATTGTTACAGCAAGCATGGAAAAACTTACCAACGCCACATGACATCATAATCTCTAATGTCTCTAGCATAGAGACAAAGAAGAAATTATCTAAATTTCTTTCCTGTTGGAAAGCAAAACCTAGATGGATAACCCCTCTCAAATATCAATGTGGTGTTCGAAATTACTACGCTGATCCATCACTCTTAGGCAGTGACCGATGGGCTGCATTGATTGCAGCATGGAACTGGCAACAGAAAGGTTGTTTAATCGTAGATGCAGGTACTGCTATGACAGTAGATGCCCTATCTGATACCGGAGAGTTTCTTGGTGGCATCATTGTCCCTGGCTTTGAGTTAATGAAAAAAGCATTAACAACTAATATCATCACATTACAAAATCAGGAAGGAGAGTTCTCTGATTTTCCAAACAATACTGCAAATGCCATACATAGTGGTACAGTTCATGCTTTGGTCGGAACAGTGAATCGTATGTCTGAGTTATTTTCTGTTACTTTGGGTCATATGCCTAAATGCATTATCAGCGGGGGCGCATCTCAACAGCTGATGTCTGAACTTAATATGGACGCCAGTGTGGTAGATAATTTAGTATTAGAAGGCCTAGTATTAATTGCAGAAGAAAACTCAGAAATTATAGAATGAATTTAAATACTATCCTATCTTGAGTCCCTAGTATCTAGCATTAAAATTAGAACAATTAAATCATTAAAATTTATTCCTCACCATTTCAACACCACATTGGAATCTAATGTCTGTTTTTGAAAATACAACTTTTTATACAACCATCAATCGCCTGCATGACCTACCACCACCAAACGGGATTGAGATTGCCTTTGCTGGGCGTTCAAATGCCGGCAAATCCAGTGCCATCAATACACTTATAAGGCGTGATCGCCTAGCCTACGTCAGTAAAACACCGGGCCGTACCCAGCACATCAATTTTTTTAAACTTGGGGATAAGGGATTCTTAGTTGACCTTCCCGGCTATGGCTACGCTAAAGTCCCATTTCAAATACGTCAGCATTGGGATCAGCTACTAGGTACCTATTTAGAAACCAGGCAACCACTCCATGGAATGGTATTGATTATGGATATACGCCATCCGTTAACAAAACTTGACCGGCGCATGCTAGATTGGTTTACACCAACTGGGAAGCCTGTTCATATATTGCTTACAAAGGCAGACAAAGTTACCCGTCAGCAGGCCGGAAAAACCCTTCAAAATGTAATAAACATTTTGGATGAAATCTATCCACAATGTAGTGCCCAGCTATTCTCTAGTTCATCTAAAATAGGTATCAATGAAGCTTATGCGGTACTTGGTCACTGGCTTGGATTAGACCCTCTTCCACTTCAGAAAAAAATCAAGCAGCGCTAAAGACTAGAATAAAACCCCCGGTTGAGGGGGACAAAACCGGGGGCAGACCACCTTAATAAATAATAATTAAGGTTCAAGCTCAGGGAGAAGAGCATGAGACAACCAAAGTTGCCTGTTAATAAGACGATGACAATGAAAGTAAGTTCCCTAAAATTTATTACTAATGTCCAATCATCATTACAAATTAAAAATTAATTATTGCAGTGCATTGTTAATTAAAGGATTAATAATCATATTGACTGATTGAGATTCATTCTTCCACGCCACTATTAATGGTGATGCTTTGCATGACGTATGGTTTCCAGTATTCTCATTACAATTAAATAACTAAAATAACCCCCACTATTTTTAAAACCGTTACACTAAGCTCTATTATAACGATACTCTTTACTCATTATTGAATCTCCTATTTCTTTATGAAAATGATGACAAATTACGGACAGTTCCCACAGAAGAGAATGAGGCGTATGCGTCACGACGAATTTTCACGTCGTCTGATGCAGGAAAATTATTTACTTGCAGATGATCTAATTTATCCAGTATTCGTGCTAAATGGAAAGAATCGTGAGGAAGAAATACCCTCAATGCCAGAAATAACAAGACTAAGCGCAGATAAATTAATGAACCAAGCAGAGAAATGTTTAGAGCTTGGCATACCAGCACTTGCAATCTTCCCGGTTATCGATCCCGAGCTAAAATCTCTCACTGCGAATGAGGCAATTAACCCCAACGGGCTTGTTCCGCAAGTTGTAAAAAAGCTAAAGAAATCTTTTCCTGAGCTAGGCATCATTACTGATGTCGCACTTGATCCATATACTAGCCACGGCCAAGATGGCTTGATTGATGATAGTGGATATGTAATGAACGATGAAACTGTAAAAGTGCTTGCCCAGCAATCGCTGGTACATGCTGAGGCTGGGGCCGATGTGGTAGCACCTTCAGACATGATGGATGGACGCATTGCAGTAATACGAAACACCCTTGATAGTGAGCAATTTATTCATACCCGAATACTTGCTTATTCCGCAAAGTATGCCTCCAGCTTTTATGGCCCATTCCGCGACGCGGTGGGGTCAGCTACAAATCTAGGAAAAGGAAGTAAAGAAACCTACCAAATAGATCCAGCCAACTCTGACGAAGCAATGCAGGAGGTAGCAATGGATTTAGAGGAAGGCGCTGATATTATTATGATAAAACCTGGTATGCCCTATCTTGATATTGTACGACAGGTTAAAGATAGGTTTAAAGCACCCACGTTTGTTTATCAGGTCAGCGGAGAATACGCTATGCTTAAATCTGCTGCGCTAAATGGTTGGCTTAATGAAGAGAAATGCGTACTTGAATCGTTATTAGCCATGAAGCGCGCGGGGGCAGACGGGATACTGACATACTACGCTATACATGCAGCTAGCTGGCTTAAATTAAATAGATAGAAGAGAAGGCTCAGCACTCCTCTCCTCCGAACCAACAATCAGGCCATTCCTTCACCAGAAATTAGTTCCATTTAATAAAATCCAAAAACTTGAAAGTGCTTTCCGAGCCATTTTTTTCTGGGTCACTTCTCTCTGAATCACTTTTTTCTGAGCTATCATTGCCCTCCGGAAGAGCGCGCTCCTGAAGAAAAGATTCCATTTCTCCAAAATTACTACCTGCCTCTGGAGGTACATTCTCCTGAAAGAAATATTCTAAAATTTCACCATCTTCATCTCTAAACCCTGTTTCAGGATTAATTCTAGCTGCCACTATACCTTTGGGGGTAATTTCCTCTAAAACTATACCATCAAACTTTGTATTAGTTCGTTTAGGTACACCCTTCAAAGCTTTTCCCATATAGTTTATCCAAATAGGAAGGGCAGCACTTGATCCCGTTTCTTTTTTTCCAAGAGATTTAGGAATATCATGACCAATCCACGAGACCGCTACCAGGTTAGTCTGAAAACCACAAAACCAGGCATCAATAAAATTATTAGTAGTCCCAGTTTTTCCGGCAAGATCAGTACGTCCCAACCTCTTTGCTCTAACCGCAGTGCCTCTCTGCACAACACCTTTAAGCATACTTGTCATAAGATATGCATTACGAGGGTCTATTATCTGTTTTGCATCCACACCAGCTAACGCTGGTTTTGTCTGCTCTAGTATTTTTCCCTTTTCATCTTCAATTCTTTGAATTAAGTGTGGAGCAACACGGAAACCACCATTTGCGAATGCTGCATAGCCTGTAACCATTTGCATTGGAGAAGCTGAGCCCGCACCAAGTGCCATAGGAAGGTATGGTGGGTGAAGCTTAGGACTAAATCCGAATCTGGTAATGTAGTCTTGAGCATATTGAGCTCCAATAGCTTGCAGAATACGAATAGAAACCAAGTTTTTTGATTTAGCAAGTGCCTCTCTCATCCGCAAAGGGCCCGCAAATTTGCCTGCATAATTTCTAGGTTCCCATTCCTTACTTCCCGTTTCCTCGGCAGTAAAAGAGATGGGCGCATCGTTTATAACAGTGGCTGGAGTAAAGCCCTTCTCTAGTGATGCAGAGTAAATGAACGGTTTAAAACTTGACCCCGGCTGACGAAAAGCCTGTGTAATATGATTAAATTGATTACGGTTAAAGTCAAATCCACCTACCAACGCGCGAATCTCACCATCTTCTGGGTCCATTGAAACCAAAGCGGCCTCAGCCTGAGGAAGCTGCACAATATGCCACTCTTCTTTTTCATTCTTTATTACTCTGACCAGTGATCCTGGTCGTATATTCTTTTTACCAACACCCCCCTTGTTAAGAAACTCTTCAACGAAGCTCAAACCATCACCTACAATTTCTATTGTTTCTCCACCCTTGCGGTATGCACGAACCATTTTTGAATTAACAGCTAACACTACCGCAGCATGAATACCATCGCTAACCGAAACTCCTATAAGAGCTTCATCCAGCATTTCATTCTGATCAGAATCTTTAGGCAACTTAATAAATCCCTCAGGACCACGATATCCATGACGCTTATCATGATTCATCACGCCCTGACGTACAGCCTCGTAAGCTGCTTCCTGGTCAAGCTGTCTCACCGTTGTATAGACCCTAAGACCCTTGGTATAAGTTTCTTTTTTATAACGCTCATAAACTTCCTGACGCACCATTTCAGCAACATAATCAGCACGTAAAGGAAACTCTCTTGATCGGTGTTTTTTGTAAATTACTTGCAATTCCTGCTTTTTTGCTTCCTTAAACTGCAAATCAGAAATAAATTCTAGCTCTGCCATGCGCCTCAATACATATAGTTGACGTGTTTTGGCCCGTGCTGGATTTACCACTGGATTATAACGGGAAGGAGCTTTAGGCAGCCCAGCCAGCATAGCGGACTCAGCAACACTAATGTCACTAAGCTTTTTCCCAAAATAAACTCGGGCCGCAGAAGCAAAACCATAGGAACGCTGGCCTAAGTAAATTTGATTCATATACAGCTCAAGAATTTTATCTTTACTCAAACTCTGTTCAATCTTAAATGCGAGTAATGCCTCGCTAAATTTCCTTGTGAGCGTTTTTTTTCTAGTTAAAAAGAAATTTCTAGCTACTTGCATTGTTATAGTGCTCGCACCTTGCCGTACTACACCAGATGAAAGATTAGAATACGCAGCACGCAGCACGCCCATATAATCCACCCCACCATGCTGATAGAAACGCTCATCCTCAGCGGCAACAATTGCATGTTTGAGATCTTCTGGTACCGCATTAATTTTTACTAAATCTCTGTGCTCTTCTCCGAATTCACCTATTAATAAACCTTCTGCGCTATAAATCCTTAAAGGAATTTTTGGCCTGTAATCAATTAGAACATCAAGTGATGGGAGTTTTGGTATCGTAACAAGCGCGGCAAAAATAAGTAAAAGAACCCCCAGCAAACCTAGTGCACAGGATCCTCCTACTATGTAAGCAAACCAACGCGCTAGCATAGAAAATAAATTCTAAAGAGTAGACCTAGAATCATAATTTATAATATTAAGTTAATTTAAATTCAAAATTAATGCCACATTCCTGAATGCTCAAAAAAATTAGTTCCTTATAAAACAGATACTGCACATCAGTACGCAGCGGTCTTTAGAATGCTTTAATAATTATTTAGAATTAAAAAACTATATACCGCTTCTTCCCATAAACACCCTAAGCCTAGGCGCTGCCTAAATAAACGCATCTTAATTATAAGAGGAAGACACGAATCTAATAATATTATGCACGCTCTTCTAGTTTCTCTGGTTTCTAAGTTCGTATTATCAATTTATTTTATATAATATTGACGATAGTTAACCTATGTTCAATAAAGAAATCAATATAAATCTAGATTTTTTCCGCTACAATTGACCATATTAAATCATCTGACCCTAGTAGAACCGTACAGAGTATGAATCATACAAAAGAGAAAATAGATAACACTATTATTTTAATAGGCATGATGGGTGCAGGGAAGACTACGATTGGAAAATCTCTTGCCAATTATTTAAATAAGACCTTTATTGATTCAGATCAGGAAATTCAAAAACGTACCGGCGTCTCAATACCTGTAATTTTTGAGATTGAAGGCGAAATAGGCTTCCGCAAACGTGAAACAGATATGCTAAAAGAATTAATAAAAATCGATAATATCGTTCTTGCAACAGGAGGGGGCATAATTCTAAATGAAGAAAATTGTAAATCTTTAAAGAAGAAAGGAACAATTATTTATTTACGGGCAACAGTTAATGACTTGTTGCACCGGACTCGACACGATAAGAATCGTCCTTTACTTCAAACCACAGACCCTCAAACTAAATTTATTGATCTTTTTAATCAACGTGATCCTATTTACTGTGAAGTAGCGCATATTGTTGTTGAAAGTGGAAATCTAAGTGTCCATCAAATGGTAAAATATCTTACCCAAGAACTTGATAAGTTTACTTTAAGAAAGATTAACTTAAATAAAAATACTCTTACAGATTAATTAGAACGATATATTATTGTAAAAAACTTATTTAGATTGCCTTGATATAAATCAATATAAAAATGCAAATTATTCCTGCGGATATTTCTACAAAATCAGACCAACATAGTTATCCAATTTATGTTGGCAGTAATATATTAAAAAAACACAACCTCATATTTCCATATATAGCACAAAACAAAGTTGCTATAGTTACTAACACCACGGTGGCGCCTCTATACCTTAGTGGGCTTACAGATGCGCTTGAAAAGAATGGAATCAACTCAATTCCAATTATCCTTTCTGATGGGGAGGAATATAAAAACTGGCAAACATTAAACCAGATCTATGATTCTCTTCTAATAAATCAATGTGAACGAAATACTACAATTATTGCTTTAGGAGGGGGCGTCATTGGTGACATTGCTGGATTTGCTGCAGCCACTTATATGCGGGGAGTGCCACTTATACAAATCCCAACTACATTATTAGCACAAGTCGATTCTTCAATGGGGGGCAAAACAGGTATTAATCATGATCTTGGGAAAAATTTGATTGGCGCATTCTATCAACCTCGTATGGTATTGGCAGACAGCACAACTCTTAACACCTTACCAAGGCGAGAATTTATAAGTGGAATCGCTGAAATAATTAAGTATGGATTAATCCGAGATCGTGTATTCTTCGAATGGCTCGAGAAAAATATAACTAGGCTTTTGGCAAAAGAACATAAAATACTGGACGAGGCAATAGAACGTAGTTGCAAGAATAAAGTTGAAGTTGTAGCAGATGATGAACGTGAACATGGTGTAAGAGCAATTCTCAACCTAGGCCACACTTTTGGCCATGCAATTGAAAATGCAATGGGATACGGCACATGGTTACATGGCGAAGCTGTAGCAGCAGGCACTGTACTAGCTGCCAAATTATCAGAACGCATGAATTTAATTGGGTCTGCTGAGGTTGAGCGCATTAAAGAAATATTCTTATTAGCAGGGCTTCCTATTGTTGTTCCTGGCCTCGATACCGAAAAATATTTAAACCTAATGGCACGGGATAAGAAAGTGGAAAAAGGGAATATTCATTTCGTGCTGCTTAAGGGTATTGGTGAGGCTACAGTATGCTCTGACGTACCCATAGAAATATTAACTAAAACGCTTAATGAGTATTCTATCAATGAGTGATTTAGCAACCTATGCCGTATCGTCTGAAAATTCTCGTGGACGCAGTATAAAAGAAAAACCTCCACTAGGACGAAGTGAATTTCAGCGTGACCGAGATCGTATAATTCATTCTTCTGCTTTTAGAAGGCTCGAATATAAAACACAGGTATTTGTTAACCACGAAGGTGATTTATTTCGTACACGTCTAACTCATTCATTAGAGGTAGCTCAAATTGGCCGCTCTGTTGCACGTAGTTTGCGGCTCAACGAAGACCTAGTAGAAGCCATTGCTCTGGCACATGATCTTGGCCACACTCCATTTGGTCATGCTGGTCAGGACGCACTAAATGAATGTATGAAAGATCATAATGGCTTTGAGCACAATCTGCAGTCGTTACGTGTGGTAGATATATTGGAGGAACGATATGGTGCATTTGACGGATTAAACCTTTGTTTCGAAACCCGTGAAGGCATACTAAAACATTGCGCTAAAAAAAATGCCAAAAAATTAGGTGATGTAGGCACACGCTTTCTAATAAACCAAAGGCCCTCTCTGGAAGCACAACTCACCAACCTTGCTGATGAAATAGCATATAATAATCATGATGTTGATGATGGATTGCGTTCCGGCCTAATTACGCAAAAGGAATTAGAAGAAGTTAGTATTTTCTCCCGCCACCTGGCTATGTCAAAGAAACTTTACTCAGGGATATCAGGACGAAGGCTCATACATGAGACAATTCGCTCTATGATCAATACTCTTGTATCGGATCTGATCAAACAAAGTACCGCTAATATTAAAGATATTCAGCCAGATAATTTACAATCTGTTTCGGTAGCACCATACCTGATTAGTTTTAGTGAAAAAACTAAAAAAGAACAACAAGAGCTTAAAACGTTCTTACGAAACAATCTTTATCAACATTTTAAAGTAGCCCGTATGAGCAACAAAGCACAACATACAGTGAAAATGCTATTTAATATATTTAGTGAAGACCCACGATTACTCCCGCTAAAATACCAAGAAAAATCTCATAAAAATAAACATCAGGCAATCACAGACTATATTGCAGGCATGACTGATCGATATGCAATTAGAGAATATAGAAGACTTTTCTCAATTGAGGCAAACTAAATTAGTTATTTAGCTTGCCTTATATTGACTGTTATAACAATTTATTCTGTTCAAAAGTATGCGAAAAAGGGAATTACTGATAACATCCCTCACTTTGAAATAGAGGTGGAAAAATTTTAAACGAATATAACAGAATCACTTCTACCTCTCATTTTTGCATCAATTGAACTATCTGAGATAGCAGGTGCTTCTTCTGGAAGTTAATACTTAATAAAAATAATACTCTTGTAAGTATCCAAATGACAAAATTAAAAAATGATACGCTGCTGAGAGCACTACTTAAACAGCCTACTGAATACACTCCAGTGTGGATGATGCGCCAAGCCGGACGCTATCTTCCCGAATACAACAAGACACGAGCTCGTGCCGGTGATTTTCTTTCTTTGTGCAAGAACCCGGACTTTGCCACAGAAGTAACCATGCAGCCTCTAGAGCGTTACTCACTGGATGCAGCAATCTTGTTCTCTGACATTCTCACTATTCCTGATGCAATGGGACTCGGCCTGTATTTTGCAGAAGGCGAAGGACCTAAATTTGAACGTCCTTTACGTGAGGAAAGAGAAATTCGTTCACTCACAGCACCAGACCCTGCTGTACATTTAAAATACGTGATGGATGCGGTTTCACAAATTCGTAAAACCCTGGACAATCAAGTTCCATTAATTGGCTTCTCTGGAAGCCCTTTTACGCTTGCCTGCTATATGATAGAAGGACGTGGCGGGACTGACTTTCGCCAAATCAAAACGATGCTTTATAAGCGGCCTGACCTGCTACACCATATTCTAAATATCACCGCACAATCAGTGACTGATTACCTAAATGCACAAATTGAGTCTGGTGCACAAGCTGTTATGATTTTTGATACTTGGGGAGGAGTATTGTCACACTCTGCCTATCAAGAGTTCTCTTTGCGATATATGAAACAAATATTAACAGGGCTGAAACGTGAGCATGATGGTGAGCGCATTCCTAGTGTCGTCTTTACTAAAGGTGGCGGACTTTGGTTAGAAAGTATTGCTGAAAGTGGCTGTGATGCATTAGGGCTTGACTGGACTATCAATATTGCTGAAGCACGTAACCGTGTAGGGCATAAGGTTGCGTTGCAGGGAAACCTTGATCCAGCAGTACTATTTTCGACACCTGAAATAATTGCTACTGAAGTAGAAAAAATTCTCAAGGACTATGGTAGTGGCAGCGGACACGTATTCAACCTTGGTCACGGTATCTCTCAGTTTACTCCCCCTGAAAGTGCGTTAACTCTGATTAACGCGGTTCATTCTCTTAGTAAAAAATATCATTCATAATTTAACTATCTGGCAGGAAATAATTTTATGTCAAAAATTATCACATCACTACTATTCTTTTGTTCGTCACTATTACTAACATCCTGTGTCAATCAACAAATTAAGGATATTATTGACGTTTCTGATTCGCCCCATAAAGAGGCAGGACTTTATATCCAGCCTGAATTAGGTCATGGCCATATGCAGTCTCCAATTAATATTCGCTCTTTCAAAGAGAGAGCAAGCAACGGCCATCAAATAACTCTTAATTACAAAGATGAAATTAAAGCTGTTGAGAACCTAGGTCACACTGTACAGCTAGATTTTAAAGCCGGCAGCACAGTGTCTTATGAAGGGATAAAATATAATTTTAAGCAAATGCATTTCCATACTCCTTCCGAGCACTTAGTTGACGGAATGACTTTTCCGATGGAAATGCATATTGTCTCCACAGCACCACTTAAGGACAAAAATTCCACCCCACACTATCTAGTACTTGGAATTTTATTCAAAGAGGGGCAGAACAATAGATTTCTTGATGAGTTTTTAAACAAGATACCCAAGACTGAACATACATTAGCTCCCTTAGAAATAGGAGCAGTGAAACTAGATGACTTGCTATATAGCAAAGAACTAAATGATGTAAAAAATTTCTATCATTACCCAGGATCTCTAACAACACCACCATATACTCAAACGGTACAATGGTTTGTATTTAAACATATTATGGAGGCCTCCCCTGAACAGATCGAGGCCATCAATGCTATTGAAGGTAATAATGCTCGACATATCCAAGGGATATTTGCACGTAGTGTTGACTAATAAAATATTACTACATTTTGTGAGCAATTAGCCTGCGGTAAAACCCAAGACGTCGTGGATCTATTTTATTCTCTTGGACAGCCCTATCAAGCGCACAATTCGGCTCATTTTTATGGAGACAGTCACTGAACTTACATCTTCCAATATACGGATGAAATTCTATGAACCCCCATGCCAGATCTGTATTACTAATATGGTGCAAACCAAACTCCTGAATTCCAGGGGAATCAATAATATGTGTATTCTTATCCAGATGATAAAGCTGAGCGTGTGTAGTTGTATGTCGCCCACTATCAAGTGTATTAGAAATTTTAGCAGTAGCGCGGTCTGCATCCGGAATAAGGGCATTGATAAGAGTTGATTTCCCCATTCCAGACTGACCAACTAAAACGTTTAGATGGCCTTGTAAATGGGGAAAAAGAGGCGTGATATCTTTTTCTGCACTAAGTTGTATTAAGGTATATCCTATCTTTTGATAAAGTGAGAGTTTAGGCAATACGGCACGCGTAGGATTAATAAGATCAGTCTTGTTAAGAACAATTAAGGCCTTAATATTCTGATTCTCGGCAGTAACGAGACAACGATTAACCAGATCCTCATCAAAACTAGGTACAGCAGAAATTACAATAATAATTTGGGTAATATTTGCAGCAATAAGTTTCTTACGGATAGTATTGCTGCGATATATCAGTGTATTACGAGGAGAAATAGTTTCGATCACACCCTGACCAACTGTGGTATGCTTAACCTGCACCTGATCACCACAAACCGCCCCACTCTTTTTGCCACGCAGTACGCAGGAAAGAACCTCTCCATTAGCAATCTCGACCAAATACTGCCTGCCAAATGCAGCAACTATTTGTCCTCTAACAGGTAGTGCGAGTAAAGAGTCAGGCGCCAGATTCAAACCTTAAATAAAACATCAATCTTTGCTGCACAAATAAAATCGTTCTCAGACAAGCCCCCTGTTGAATGGGTTATATACTCTACTCGGCATTTATTGTAACCCAATGCTATATCAGGGTGGTGATCCTCACGATGAGATATCCATGCCACTGTATTAACAAAAGCCATAACCTCATAATAATTTCTAAAATTATAAGTCTTTACTATCAATCCATCAAAAAGCTCCCACCCATCAAGCTGATGCAACATTTCTTTAATTTCCACAGTTGAAAGTGGCGGCACGTTTCCTTCACACGACTGACATTGTTTAGCCGCAAGAGTATTGATAGAGATTGCCATTATTACTCCTGTAAGTTGGGTAATAAAAAATTTTATTGCCCACTTTCTATAAAGTTAATTATGCGCTAAGTTTTGTAAACGCGCTATTCTTACCGAGGCAGGTGGATGTGAATCATAAAATGCAGAATGAAGTGGATCTGGAGTAAGTGTTGCGGCATTATCTTGGTATAGCTTTACAAGCGCCTGAATAAGGTCACCAGCAGATGCCTTCTCTACTGCATAGGCATCAGCCTCAAATTCATGCTTCCTCGAATATAAACTTGATAGTGGCTGAAATAAGAAAGTAAATGTAGGCATTACTAAGAAAAATAACAATAATGCCATTGCAGTTGAATGAGAGGAAGTATTAGCCAGGGTCTCATTTGAGGAAAATACACCTAACCCCTGATAAAACCAATCCTGGTTCATTAGATAGCCCAACAACCATAAAAAAACCAAGCTCATAGTAAAAGTCAAAAGAATACGCTTAATAACATGATTCCTTTTAAAATGCCCTAACTCGTGGGCTAATACTGCTTCTATTTCTGGTGGATTGAGGTGCGAAAGTAATGTATCAAAAAACACAATACGTTTATTTTTACCAAAACCTGTGAAGTAAGCATTTCCATGACTGCTCCGCCGAGACCCATCCATAATAAATAAGCCGCTCGATTTAAACCCACATTTCTGCATTAATTGTTCTATACGTGCTTTGAGCGAGGCGTCTTCTAATGGCGTAAATTTATTAAAAAGAGGAGCGATCCAAGTAGGATAAACAGACAATATAATTAGATTAAAACCCACCCACATCAACCAGACATACAGCCACCAGTTAGCACCTGTTTTTTCCATTAACCATAGAGCGCCAAATAAAAGAGGCAGTCCAAGTAATATTCCTAGCAAACCTTGCTTAATAAGGTCTACAAAAAACATGCTATGTGTCATTTTATTAAAACCAAATTTCTTCTCAATAACAAAAGTACGATAATAATTAATTGGTATTTCTACCAACCCCATTAACAATACTGTACCTAAAATAAATATCATGCCTTGTAACAGGGGAGCACTAAACCAATTAGACCAGAAAGAATTAAGAGCATTTAGCCCACCTCCAAGGGTGAGTATCAAAAGTAGTACCGTGTCTAGACAAATATTGGCGTAATTTAAACGAGTCTTAGCACAAGTGTAATCTGCTGCTTTTTGATGTGCATCAAGACTAATTTGGGAAGAAAAATTCTCAGGAACACTGTTCCGATGCGTATGGACATAACGAATATGCCTTGTAGCTAACCAGACTCTGATTGAAACAGCAGACACTAAAGTGAGTAGAAATATAATAGTAAATATTGGCATAATTAAAAATGGTGGCACATGGAAAATAAAGTCAAAAAGTGACTGATAGCTAATGATATGACACAATTGCAAATTAACAATTCTTGCTTACTCTTTTATTATGGCACAAGTAAATAACAATAACCTCATTTGGATTGATATGGAAATGAGTGGTCTTCTTCCTGATAGTGATCGCATCTTAGAAGTAGCCTTAGTAATAACCGATTCTCAATTAAATGTAGTGGCAGAAGCGCCCGTTCTGGCAGTCCATCAGTCAGATTCGGTACTTGATAATATGGACAAATGGAATACATCTACCCATTCAAAATCTGGTTTAATTGATAAAGTAAAAGTATCTAAACTGAATGAAGGTGAGGTTGAAAGAGATATGATTACTTTTTTGGAAAAATATGTTCCACCAAGCATTTCTCCGATGTGTGGGAGTACTATCTGTCAGGATAGACGTTTTCTGGCTCGTACGATGCCAAAATTAGAGGCGCACTTTCACTACCGGAATCTGGACGTAAGTACACTTAAGGAACTAGTTAAGCGTTGGAAGCCAGAAATCTTAGCAGGTTTGACTAAACAGGGAAAACATGAGGCTTTAGCAGATATTTACGATTCCATTGCAGAATTAAAATACTACCGTGAGCATTTTATTAGACAAGAATAAGCTGAAGGATACAGCCTTATTTATATAGCCTTACCAGGGATAGTGTTCACATATTTAAGGGAATAACTATTTCTAACGGCTTTCCTTGAAATAGTTAATGAGCCCATTTGTAGAAGAATCATGAGAAGTTATTTGTCTTTCGTTATCCAGTTCACCTAGAATCTTTCCTGCAAGCTGCTTCCCAAGTTCGACACCCCATTGATCAAATGGATTTGTGTTCCAAATTACACTCTGTACGAATACCTTGTGTTCATAAAGTGCAATAAGAGACCCTAATGTCTTAGGATCTAGTTTTTTAAATAGAATGGATGTAGTGGGTCGTCCTCCAGGGAAGACCTTATGTGGGATTGTTTTTTTGAATGAGTCCTCTATAGTACTTTCTTTGGGCAGCTCTACCTCATATTCCTCACAAACTTCAATTTTTCTCTTGCCTCGCATCATTGCTTCAGTCTGAGCAATGAAATTAGCCATCAACAAACGATGTTGATCACCCACGGGGTTGTGACTTATACAAGGAATCAGAAAGTCTGCCGGAATAGTTTGTGTTCCTTGGTGCAGTAATTGGTAGAAAGCATGCTGGCCATTTGTTCCAGGCTCCCCCCATACTACAGCTCCCGTACTATAATCTACTTCGTTGCCATTACGATCTATCCGTTTACCGTTACTTTCCATCTCCAATTGTTGCAGATAAGCTGGGAAACGATTTAAGGATTGGTCATAAGGTAAAACTGCATGGGATTTGGTTCCAAAAAAATTAATTTGCCAGATTCCAATAAGTCCGAGTATAACCGGCAGATTTCTTTCCATGGGGGCGGCAATGAAGTGCTGGTCTATCTCTCTGGCACCCCTTAGTAATAAATAAAAATTTTCCATGCCAATACTAAGTGCAATAGGTAAGCCAATTGCTGACCACAATGAATACCTTCCACCCACCCAGTCCCAGAACTTAAATATATTGTCTGCATTAATGCCAAATTTCTCTACTTCCATACGATTTGTAGAGACTGCAACAAAATGATTTCGGACATCCTTTTCACAACCGCCTTGAGCTAGAAACCACTTACGGGCAGAACGTGCATTAGCCATAGTTTCTTGTGTAGTAAAAGTCTTAGAAGCGATAATAAATAGTGTCGTTTCTGAATCTAATTTTTTTAAAATAGTCGATAGCTGAGTACCATCAATATTAGAAATAAAATGTGAAGAAATGTGATTTGCACTATAAGGTTTAAGTGCTTCAGTTACCATTGCCGGTCCTAAATTAGAGCCACCAATTCCAATGCTTACGATGTCAGTAAAAGCCTTCCCTGAGTAACCCTTACGTTCACCATTCCTAATAGAGGATGTAAACCTCTCCATTTTCGTTAATACATCATGGATCTCAGGCATTATGTCCACACCATCTAGTATGAAGGCGTCTTCTCTTCGTAAAGCAAAATGGAGGGCCGCACGGTCCTCCGAGAAGTTTACCCTTTTACCACAAAATATCTCTGATATTTTTTTCTTTAAATCCTGCTGGCGGGCAAGAGTTAACAATAAATTAATCGTATTCTGATTAATCGGATGCTTTGAATAATCCATTAAAATATCATTAAATTTCAATGAAAAATTCTTAAACCTTTGGGGGTCTTGAGAAAATAATTCGCGTAAATCTTGCTTCGCCATAACTGGCTGGTGATCCTGCAATGATAGCCAGGCAGTAGATGTGGTTAATGTAGACATTTCTCTTCGTGCTTATTGTAGACAATCACTCCGGCAAACTAATCTGTATTAGTAACAATAGCTTCTCTTCCAAACACAGATAACATTTATTTAGCGCTATTTCTTAATATTTCATCTCCTTGTAATGCTTATGTCTGCCCTTTGCTAGCTCAGCTTATACCCCTCATAGCTTTAGTATTGCTCGGCTATAAATTTTATTACAATAATATATAGACCTTCGCTACCGAATTATATACAAAATTAAAACCATGAAAAATCAGATAAATCTATTTTCCGTGACTTAAAATGTTAGAAACAAGTGTATGAAAAATCTCTTTTTGTGATATTTCACCAGAGCTTGGATCTTCTGCATTACAACTATCGTCAGTTATTTCGTCGCAAAATTTATAGTAACAATGCCAGTCTTCATTGTATTTAGGGATATTCTCTTGAGGCACTCTATATCTAAATTCCTCAATTGTCCTCTGCATTGCAGGTAATTTTTCACATAAATATACGTCTATATTTTTAGGCCAGTTAATAGGCTCTGGATATAAATCAGATAATATTGAATGAATAGATAAACGAAATCTATTGACAGCGCGCGCATGACGTTTCCGATTATAAATTTCAAATAATCCGGCACATATGAGAGCGAAAGCAATTAAAACAAAAGGCCACCCTGGCACTTCAGTAAAATAGCCTGCTATTTGATTAGAAAATCCATCCATATTGTTCTCTTATTTTTTGATTACTATTGCTTAAAATTTGATAAATCAAGATACAACTCTATTTTCCTCTAATTTTCTATTTTTTTCTATATTTTATAAAAATTTATACCATGTAACGAGCATTAACCCAGAAACTTTAAAAATAAAGGTAAAATCAACAAATTATTCCTTCTCGTATAAGATTCTCATGCCTTTTTGGCTGACATCCCGCTTATTTTTTCCCCCTTTAGAAAACGCCCTTGTTGAGCCTAATGGTTTGCTTGCAGCTGGCGGGGACCTTTCACCAGAGCGTATGATCCAAGCATATCGCTCCGGTATTTTTCCATGGTTTAATGAGAATGAGCCCATTTTATGGTGGAGCCCTGACCCACGTATGGTTCTGTTTCCCACTGAACTTAAAATTTCACGCTCCTTAAATAGAATCTTAAAGAAAGGAGATTATGAAATTCGCGTTGATAGTGCCTTTAATGAAGTTATACTTGCCTGTGCCGCTCCACGTAAAGGGCAAATCGGAACATGGATTCATCCAGATATGATCTCAGCATACACAACACTACATAAAATGGGATTAGCGCACTCAGTTGAAACCTGGATAGATGGCAAGCTAAAAGGTGGCTTATATGGCGTTACCCAGGGTAAAGTATTTTTTGGTGAATCAATGTTTTCGGAAATTGACAACGCATCTAAAATCTCATTTGTACACTTAATAAGACAGTTGCAAAAATGGAATTACAGCATGATTGATTGCCAAATGAAAACCGCTCATCTTGCTTCATTTGGAGCACGTGAAATTCCAAGAAAAGAATTTAGTCGCATACTAAAAAAGTCGGTAAGTTATCATCAAATAGAAGAATGGCGTTTTGGTACAAAGTCTATTAAATGACTCATTTTTATCGACACTTCAGTTTTTTATCACCGAATTATAGCCCGAATTTTAGCTGCATTTCTCTCCGTTAAAACTGCCTCTTCATCTTGATCAGTCTTACGCTGTAGTTGCGCTAAATTTTCAAGGCCTGTAGCCACATCAGGATGTTCAGGACCAAGCGTCTTTACCCAAATTTTCAAAGCACGTTTAAGAAGTGGTCTCGCCTGAGAATATAGCTTTTGGATAGAATACAATGATGCTAGGTTATTTAGACTCGCTGCTACAGTAGGATGCTCTGGCCCAAGCTCCTTCTCAACAATTATTAATGCACGCTTATATAATGGTTCTGCTTTCTCATATTTCCCCTGTTCCTCATAAATCACAGCCAACCCATTTAGGCTTGTGGCAACACTCAGGTGATCTAACCCATAAACTTTCTCATTAATCAACATTGCGCGTTTGTAAAGCTTCTCTGCCTCCTTATACCCTTTTTCAGTAGAATATAAAGCAGCTAAATTATTTAGACTTATTGCTACATCAGAATGATCTGACCCAAGAATTTTTTCTTTAATTTCGAGAGCACGCCTATGTAAAGATCCTGCCTCTGTATATTGCTCTTGTGCGTGAAGTAGAAGTGCAAGATTATTTAAATTCATAGCCACATCAATATGACCCGACCCAAGAGCATTTTCATTAATTAAGAGTGCACGTCTAAGGAGCGGCTTTGCCATAGCATACTGCCCTTGTGCGCGATATAATTCTGCAAGATTATTTAAACTTGCAGCAACATTAAAATGATCTTGACCGAAGTCTCTCTCTGCAATCTCCAGAGCCATTTTAGCTACTCGGATCGCACCCACATAATTACCCTGAAAATATAATGTTTCTACTTTCTCATTAAGATCATTTAATTCGGTTTCTGCATAAACAAACCCGCTACCTAGAAGGCAAAAAACAATAATTGGGAGTATTGATATTTTCATATATTCTTACTTGGATCAGATAGAGAAAAAATAGAACAATTATCTCTTATAATTTGGTAAGAGCGTAACAAAATCACTGCTCTAAGAGATTCAATCAACTTTTCAGGTTAGAATTAGAACTATGCTCTATTCCCTACTAAGGCCACTACTCTTTAGACTCGATCCAGAGACTACGCACCGAGTCACGTTATGCGCAATTAAATACGCCCACCAGTTCAAATTACTCCACAACCATTCAATTGACTGTAAACATCATAATATTATGGGTCTTGACTTCCCGAATCCTATTGGACTGGCTGCAGGGCTAGACAAAAATGGAGAGTACATTAATGCACTTGCTACATTTGGATTTGGTTTCATTGAAATTGGCACCGTTACGCCTCGCCCTCAGTCTGGGAACCTTAAACCGCGTTTATTCAGAATCACACAAGCTAATGCAATAATTAATCGATTAGGCTTCAATAATGATGGTGTAGATGCTGTTGTACAGAATATTGAAAAAGCAAACTATCAAGGTATTCTTGGAATAAATATTGGTAAAAATTATGATACTCCAATGGAAAAAGTTTGTGATGATTACTTGGAATGTATGCGAAAAGTGTATTGCTATGCAAGTTATATCGTGATCAATATTTCCTCTCCTAATACCCCAAATCTTAGAGTATTACAAAATTCTGAAGAATTTGATCACTTATTAAGCACACTAAAATCCGAACAAATTAAACTTACAAACGAGTATGGGAAATATACCCCTTTAGTTGTAAAGATCGCGCCTGACCTTAATTCAACACAAGTGATATCAATTGCTACGCTTCTTATTAAGCACAAAATTGATGGCGTTATAGCCACTAATTCAACTCTATCGCGTAGCGAGGTAGAAAATCTTCCTAACTCAGAAGAAACTGGTGGGTTAAGTGGTTCACCACTTACAAAAATTTCCACCAACATCATTCGTCAATTACATGCTGTACTTAAAGGCACTGTGCCTATCATCGGTGTAGGTGGCATTATGTGCGCATCTGACGCACAAGAGAAGATTGATGCAGGAGCCAGTTTGATACAAATATACACGGGGTTAATTTATCAGGGCCCAGAATTAGTACGCGATGCAGTTAAGATTTCTTGTAAGTAAAAGACTATAGCCCTACAGAAAAATGCTGATAGAGAAAATTAATTCAATATTACCGCAAACTCAATGTGGAAAGTGTGGCTTCTCCGGTTGCAAACCATATGCCAAAGCAATTGCAGAAGGTATTGCTGATATTAATCAGTGTCCGCCTGGTAATGAAGAAGGCATACAGAAATTAGCTGCTCTACTAGGAGTAAAATCTAAGCCTTTAAATACCAAGCACGGGTTACCTAAACCAGAGTCAGTTGCACTTATAGACGAAGAAACTTGTATAGGTTGTACCTTTTGTATTCAAGCATGTCCAGTAGATGCCATTGTCGGCGCATCTAAAAAGTTACATACAGTAATTGCTCCAGAGTGTACTGGGTGTGAACTCTGTATAGCTCCATGTCCAGTTGATTGCATAACAATCATTCCGCTTAAGAAAAAGGTTGATGACCCTTATATAGCGAGTAATATAAATCTTAAATATGGGAATAAATTCGAAAAAAAATCAGCCGATCACTTACGAATACGATATGAACGAAGAATAAAAAGATTGGAACGTGAAAAAGAAGATAAAGCTAATAAATTCACGAAACAAATAGAAAAATTTAAGCCTTCTAACTATATTTCGGCTATAAAATCTATGCCGAAAAAAAAATAACTCAATAGAGCTGAATAGTCTGATATAAATTACTTATGTTAGCTAATATTTCAGCTGTTAAATATGAATTCATCCAAACGGTTTGAGATATTCTCGCGCCTTAAGGCAGCAAATCCAAACCCGACTACTGAACTGGTTTATAGAACGCCATTTGAATTACTGGTAGCAGTAGTCCTGTCAGCTCAGGCGACTGATAGAAGTGTAAATATTGCAACAAAGATTCTTTTTCAAAAAGCCAATACACCGGAAAAAATTTTCTCTCTTGGAGAAATCGAACTAAAAAAATATATTAAGAGTATCGGCCTATATAAAACCAAAGCAAAAAATATTTTAGCAACTTGCAATCTTCTTATACAAAATCATAATAGCTCTGTGCCACAGACTAGGGAAGAACTGGAAAAACTACCTGGTGTAGGACACAAAACTGCTAACGTAATCCTAAATACTGCATTTGGAAAACCAACCATTGCGGTAGATACTCACATTTTTCGAATATCTAACCGAACCGGTCTTGCAACAGGAAAGAATGTATCAGAGGTGGAACTCAAACTTCTAAAATTTGTACCGAAACAGTTTCATCAGGATGCCCATCATTGGCTAATCCTACATGGACGATACGTATGTAAAGCACGGAAGCCTGAATGCACAAAGTGCATCATTGAGAATATGTGCGATTTTAAAGAGAAAAAAATTTGAGAATAGGTTCCTAAAATTTAAAAGAAAAACCTTGAATGTATAAATTATCTAGGCATCAGTCCCGTCAATTTTTCTTTGATACTTGGCACAAGTATCACCACCAGGAATTACTTTCTGATATGGAAAAAATTGCACTTAATATTATTCTATTACATCCGGAATATCATTCTATATTAGATGATACGGAGAGATATCATGATAAAGACTACCCACCTGAAATGGGAAACACTAACCCATTTCTTCATATGAGTATGCATATGGCTATCAAAGAACAGCTCTCTATCGACCAGCCTTCTGGAATTAAAGAAAGGTTTAACCGCTTACAAAAGAAAAATAAAGATGAGCACAAAACAATGCACCAAATTATGGAGTGCCTTGCTGAAATGCTGTGGCAAGCACAACGTAACCAATCTGCACCGGATGCATCAATCTATCTTGAATGCCTAGACAAATGAAAGGATGTACCAAAAAAATAGGGCATTGCTGCGCCCTATTTCAAACTAAAAACAAAATAGCTAATGGTTTGTAGTCTTATTTATCTGTCCAATTATTTCTTAGTTGCTAGCCCACTCTGACTAGAATAATAAACGGACAAATTATCAATATCTTCCGTGCTTAAAGCTGCAGCCATACCACTCATAATTGCATTTTTACGCGCACCTGTCTTATATTCAATTAGACTTTTCTCAAGATAAGTTCTGTATTGCCCTGCAATTTTCGGAAAAGCAGGATTGGGACTATTTCCATCAAGGCCATGGCATGCAGCACAAACCTCTGCAGCTTTCTTCTTACCAGCCTCAATGTCTCCACCAGCAAGCGCTTGCCCTGAAATCAGTAAAAACATACCGCTAAATACGGTAATAACAAAACTTTTCATAATAACATCCTTGTTTTTATATCAAAAATTATTTGCCAGCATAATAGGCAGCTAAGTCTTCCATGTCCTGCTTAGAAAGATTCTGAGCAATTCCTCTCATGCTAGGATGGCTGCGGGCACCTGTTTTATATGCCTGAAGTGCTTGTACTAGATATGCTGCATGCTGACCACCAATTTTTGGAACGTTATACACTTTTGGAAAAGCTGTACGATAACCATCTATCCCGTGGCAACCAATACACATCTGCGTATTCTTTTTACCTTTAGCTGCATCACCTTCTGCTTGCGCTGTTACGGAAATCACTAAAAGTGAACTACATAGCAGCATCTTCATTGTTGCTAACTTCTTCATTATGTACACCCCTTTTAAAACTATTTATATGCCTAAAAAGTAGCCTTGTGCCCCATTACTCGTCTAAGTAATCTGCTGCAAACTGGACTTAAAACTACTTCACTAGGCTAAATCTAAGCTTATATTATACTGTTTTTTCTAATCTTGTTGCAAATGCAGTTGTCATTCAAAGTCTACCTGTTTCTGCAAAATATAGCCCTATTTATAAGACCTATTCAAATATAATGATTTCCTTCCCAATGCTTATTCAATAAGATAATCGGATAGGAATATCCTATATAAGAATGATACATCAAAAAGTATCTAATGCCAATAATGGCTCTATTTGTAAGGCCTATTTAAATACGGGGAAAAAGTATGGTTAACTTCTGATTTATATCTGATAGTTATAGGAAGTTTCAGAATCCACCCCGATGCTAACTATATGAATTATTCTCAATCCTTAGCTTCTTAGTTTCTAGCTCATCCCATCTAACAAGATAATTCAGAACTTCCTTTTCTATACTTGCAAGGCGAACCTGTAGCTTTACTATTTTGTCAGGGGAATCTTGATAAGTATCGGCATCACTTAATATACCGTTAATACTTGACTGCTCTTGTTCCAAGGCCTCAATCTTCCCTAGTAATACCTCCAGTTCTTCTGCCTCATTTTTACTTAGCTTAGGCTGAGAAATTGGCTTTGGTGCTCTTACTACTGGGTCTTTTTTCCGCCGACGTGTAACCTTTTCCATATCTTCTTTCAAAAGAATCTTTGCACGAACCCAGTCTTCATAACCACCCATATATTCTTGCAGCACACCATCTCCTTCGAATGCGATCACCTGAGTTACTACGTTGTCTAAGAACGACCGGTCGTGACTTACTAGAAACAACGTACCTACATAATCTTGTAATAATGCTTCAAGCAGCTCAAGGGTTTCAATATCTAGATCATTGGTAGGTTCATCTAATACAAGTACGTTTGCTGGACGTGAAAATAAACGTGCTAATAAAAGCCGATTTCGCTCACCACCAGATAAAGTTTTTACGGGTGATCTGGAGCGCTGCGGAGCAAAAAGAAAATCTTCCAGATAGCTAATGACATGCTTTCTAACTTTACCGATCTCAATGAAATCAGAACCCTGACTAATAGTCTCAATTAGGGTTGATTCTTCATTCAGTTGTTCGCGCATTTGGTCAAAATAAGCAACTGATAGTTTTGTCCCTAGCCGAACCTTACCTGCATCCGGATTCAGCTTGTTCAATATCAATTTTAATAAGGTTGATTTTCCTGCCCCATTAGGCCCCAGCAATCCTATTCGATCACCTCGCATGATGCGACAAGAAAAATCATTAATTATGACCTTATTACCATAGCTTTTGCTTATATGCTCAAGCTCAGCAACCATATGTCCGGAATCTATCCCTTTGTTTATATTTAAATTAACCCCAGCGACTTGCTCACGACGAGCCTCTCTCTTGATGCGAAGAGCTTCTAGACGCCTTACCCTACCTTCATTACGGGTTCGGCGTGCTTTTATTCCCTGTCTAATCCAGGCCTCTTCTTGCGCTAGAATTTTATTGAATTTTTGATTATGATCAGCCTCAATCTCCTTAAATTCAGCCTTTTTTATTATATATTCGGCGAAATTGCACTTAAATGTTGTTAAAGTTCCTCTATCAAGTTCCACTATTCTTGTAGCCACATTATCTAGAAAACGTCGATCATGGGTAACAAATATTACGCTTCCAGAGAAATCATTAAGTAATTTCTCTAACCATTCTATGGATGAAAAATCCAAGTGATTAGTAGGCTCATCAAGCAACAAAACATCCGGTGACAAAACAAGGGCACGAGCTAGCGCAACCCTTTTTTTCTGACCACCCGACAAAGATTCAACTAAAGCGCCTCCTGAAAGATTAAGTTTAAGGAGAATAGCCTCTACTCTTGCCTGCATGCGCCAACCATCTTGATCGTCCAATGCACTCTGTAATTTCTGTAGCTGAGCAAGGTGTTTTTCCATATCGCCCTCACCGCTGCTCAATGAATTAGAGACTTCGTCATAATCAGAAAGCATTTGACTGACTGCACCCAATCCTTTGGAAACCTCCTGAGATATTGTGCAGGTTACATCTAGATCTGGCTCCTGGGGAACGTAGGCTATCTTCAAAGCTGGCGCCCGCCAAACCGTACCATCATCTGGCTTAATTTCATTTGCTATGATACGCAACAGGCTAGACTTGCCTCCACCATTCCTGCCTATCAATGCAATCCGTTCTCCCAGATCAAACTGTAAATCTGAGCGATCTAATAATTGATGATGACCAAAGGCCAGACAGACTTTATCAAGGCTTATGAGAGGCATAAGTCTAAGTATGTAGTTTTAAGAGAATTCAGCATATATAACCCAAATCTGAAAAAATACTGTGAATATAAAACATATAAACCTCTTCTCCCCAAAGACAATCTAGCTCTTTATATCTTCATAAGAAGAACATTTATGATTATCTAGAATTAGTACAATATCTATATTGCTGGGTTTGCCCAGCTATAACAGCCCTAAGTTGCACATAACAGATCTATTCTTGTGATAAACTTCCTAAGTGAAAGTAACCAAAAAAATTACCTTACGGCAAGCGCTGCAATAAATATAAAGACAAATGACTCTAACAAAAAGAAATCTACGTCGACTAGTTCTCCTATCTAGCATCCCATTATTTGGGGTAGTCGCTGCTTTTGGTATAGCACCTGACACTCCTCTGAAAGATACTCCTGTTCAGAGAGTTGTTCTCAATTTACCTATTTTAAATATTTCCCAAACTAATGATGCTGACATAACACTCTGGCAGCAAGAACGCATTCAGAGAAATGACAGTGTAGCATCACTACTTTCCCGGCTTAAGATAAATAAACAGGACAAATCAAAGTTTTTGCATGATGCCAGAAATATCAAAACTATGCGCAGATTAATTCCGGGGAAAACTATTCATGCACAGACTACTGCTACCGGGGAATTATTAGCACTAAAATACTTTCCTGGCGGAAATAAAAACTTACTGGTAAAGAAAATTAATGGCACCTTTAAAGAGAACAAATCTCCACTAAATATAGAAACAAAGATTAAAATGAAATCTGGGGTAATAAAGAGTTCATTGTTTGCCGCCACGGATGATGCGAGCGTACCTGATAACATCGCTATCCAGATTACCGAAATATTTGCATCTGATATAGATTTTAACCGAGACCTGCGGAAAAAAGACCACTTTAAAGTTGTTTATGAATTGCGCTATAGTAATGGAGAATACATAGGGGCGGGCCGAGTGCTTGCTGCTGAATTTATTAATAAAGGAAAGACCTATCAAGCTGTATATTTTGAAGCCAATAATAAAGAAAAAGGCTATTACACCCCCGACGGCAAAAATCTTCGAAGAGCATTTCTTCGTTCACCGCTTAAATTCTCTCGGATAAGTTCTGGTTTTACGCGTTCTCGTTATCATCCTGTACTAAAGAAATGGCGCGCGCATAAAGGTATTGACTATGCGGCACGAAAAGGCACACCAGTAAGAGCCACTGCGAATGGAACAGTCGCAGTTTCTACAAGACAAAGAGGATATGGCAAGTATATTATTTTAAAACACCGCGGACGGTACTCTACCGTCTATGCACACTTGTCTCGCTTTGCTAAAGGACTTCGTAAAGGAAAACGAGTTAGCCAAGGAGACATCATCGGCTACGTGGGTTCAACCGGATTGGCAACGGGACCCCACCTTCATTATGAGTTTCGTGTAAATGGGATACAACGCAATCCTCTGCGGGTGGTAATGCCTGCCGCCATACCACTTACAGCAAAAAATATACCTGCTTTCAATAAGAGCACAGAATCACTAATGATCCGCCTAAATATGTTACGTGACACAAACCTCGCTTTTCTTGACTAGAATTAGTCTGGAAATGAGCAAATTAAATAGTAAAGATTCCAACCCTACCTACTACATTGGGATCATGTCAGGAACCAGCCTAGATGGAATTGATGCTGTATTGACTGACCTTAATTCGCAAACCCCATTGATTCTAAATACCTTTTACCAGCCCTACGATAAAAATTTACTTAGCCAGATACTAGACCTACATCAATCAGGAAATAATGAACTACATCTTGCAGCTATACTAAGTAATAAACTGGCCCATTGCTATGCTAAAGCTGTTATTAATTTACTTAATAAACATAAAATAGAATCACAGAATATTACTGCGATAGGCTGTCATGGACAGACCGTACGGCACTGCCCGCAGCGTGAAATGAATTACTCAATTCAACTTGGCAATGCCTCATTACTGGCTGAGCTTACTGGCATAACTGTTGTAGCAGACTTCAGAAATCGTGATATAGCAGCAGGTGGCCAAGGTGCACCACTGGTACCAGCATTTCATCAATTATTATTCCAAGATCCAGAAATAAATCGCGCCATTGTCAATATCGGCGGAATCTCCAATATTACCAGTTTAGCCTCCAATACGAAGATTATAGGATTTGACTGTGGTCCTGGTAATATATTAATGGACTCTTGGTGTCAGCGTCATTTAGGAGCTATTTATGATAAAAATGGGACCTGGGCCAAATCAGGAAAAACAATTCAGACACTACTAGAAGAACTTATATCACTTAAATTCTTCTCTGATTCGCCACCAAAAAGCACAGGTAGAGAAGTCTTTAATTTGATTTGGTTAGAAAAATACTTATCTGGGAATGAACGTCCTGAAGATGTTCAAGCAACCCTACTGCAACTCACTAGCAAGGCAATTAGCGATGCAATTCTGCTATGGTGTCCAGATGCTACAGAAATTTACCTATGTGGCGGAGGAGCCCGTAATATAGAATTAATCTCCAAGATACGAATTTCATTACACGATAAAAAGGTGGCACCTACTGACGCTCTGGGTATAAATGCTGAGTGGCTAGAGGCATTTGCTTTCGCCTGGCTAGCAAAGCAAACCATCCAAGGAATTCCAAGCAGTATTCCTTCCGTTACTAATGCCAAAGGAGAAAGAATTCTTGGGGCAATCTACCAAGCTTAAGTTCAGTTCAGTTCATTGAAGACAGGATGAAATAATTAATCAGATTTATATAGCTACCTTCTACTACATTTTATTCTACAATCTTTATGCTGAGAAAGAAGAGCCACAACCACAGGTACTAGTAGCCCCTGGATTTTTTATAATAAATTGGGCACCTTGTATATTTTCCTGGTAATCAATTTCTGCACCAGCCAAATATTGGAAACTCATTGGGTCAACTAATAGTTTTACACCATTTTTTTCCATTACAGTATCGTCTTCATTAATCATCTCATCAAAAGTAAAGCCATATTTAAAGCCAGAGCAACCTCCACCACTTACAAAAACTCTCAACTTAAGGTCATTATTACCCTCTTCTTCTATGAGAGTTCTAACCTTACTTGCCGCACTATCGGTAAAGATAATTGGAACTGGAATTCCATTTATTAAATTCGTCTCAGTAAACGAGCTCATAACAGATCCTTTTTAGAAGTATCAGCAAAAATTACTGACTATTATTAGGAAATTCACTAGTAGCTGACAAAGTCTCTACAACTTTCTCATCTGATTCAAGACTGCTCTGATTAACAAAGTTACCTTCAATCATTGCCCCAAATTTAATTTCGATAACTCTATAATACACGTCACCTGAAACCCTAGCTTTAGGCTGCAATTCAAGGTATTCATATGCATGTATTGGCCCAACTATAGTGCCGTTAATAACTGCATGTGAAACTTGTACTTTACCTTCGATCGTTGCTTCCTCACTCAATATAAGAGTACTTGAATTTTCTCCTATCGCTATAACATTCCCACGAATATTCCCATCTACACGTAACCCACCGCTAAACTCTATATCACCTTGAATACTAGTTTCGGCACCAATGAGTGTATCGATATCGCCTCGAGGTTTATTTGTTTTCTTTCCAAACATTACTCTCTCTCACTAGGACAAATTAACTAACCGCATAGACTTTACATTTTTTTTACCGTTCTCGTACACCTTTACCTCCAGAGCCTCTACTACAGTATCTGGCAGCACTTCAAATGACCCCTCTGCTCGGTGGTATATTTTAAATTTCAAATTGAATTTCTTGGTCGAATCCTCAGTGACAATAGGCATCTTTACCTTTTTTCCATCCTGCCACAAGTGAGCCGTAAAAGCCAATGTCCCTTGAAAATCATTAATTTTCTCTCCACCTTGCAATAATACTAAGTTATAGCTATATTTTCCGAGAACTTGGCTTTTTTCCACTTTAAAATGATAAATAAAGATATTTCCAGTAGCTTTCCCTTTCCCAGAAACAAGATTTTCCAAAAAAACTAATTCTTCCTTTAACTGGTCATTCTTATCCTCTAGTACATTAATTCGTTCAGTGATATTACTTCTTGTAGTGCTATCCATTTGCATTTGCAGCTGAAACTCCGCTACCTGTGCGCGCAATTTATCATTCTCCCCTTTTAAACGGTTATTAAAATTGGATAGCTGATTACTCTCACGACTTATTCCATTCTTGTCAGAATTACTAATTCTCCGTCCCGCATCAAACATGACCCAACACAATAATAGTACAAATACTATAAGAACTATGATTATCAGCCCTCGCAAATACCATGGAATATTTGGGCGCACTGAAACTTGTGGTGCAAATACTCCAAATTTTCTTTTAATTCCTTTAATACTTTCCATCTAACTATGTTTAAGGTATCTGTGCGATTTGATTTATACCAAGTGTTTCGGAAAGGCCGAACATTAGATTCATATTTTGTACCGCCTGCCCTGCTGCACCTTTAACTAGGTTATCTGTTACCACTAACACGACAACAGTATCCCCCCCCTCTGGAAGGTGTACAGAAATACGACAAAAATTAGACCCTCGTACTGAACGAGTCTCTGGGTGGCTGCCATCAGGCAACACATCAACAAATGGTTCATTCACATAACGTTTTTCAAATAATTTCTGTAAATCAATGCTTGCAGTAAGTCTGGCATAAAGAGTCGCATGAATACCTCTGATCATAGGAGTAAGATGCGGCACAAAGGTTAAATCAACCGATTTATCCGCTATTTTAGATAGGCCCTGCTTAATTTCAGGATGGTGCCGGTGCCCAGGAACACCATAAGCCTTGAAGTTATCAGAAACTTCCGCATATAGAGTATGTATATCAGCATTTCTCCCAGCACCAGAAACTCCCGACTTTACATCCGCGATAAGATGTTCTGCATCTATAATTCCTGATTCGATCAACGGCAAAAAGCCAAGCTGCACAGCAGTTGGATAGCAACCTGGGTTAGCTATTAGTCTTGCTGTTTTGATCTCATTACGATTAACCTCAGGTAAACCATAAACAGCTTCTGATAGAAGCTCTGGACTTGCATGAGTCATTCCATACCATTTCTCCCACACATGCACATCCCTGATACGAAAATCTGCAGCTAGATCTATTACTCGCACTCCAGCATTCAGCAATTCTGCTGCCTGCTTCATTGCAACACCATTAGGCGTGGCAAAAAATACTACGTCACATTTTCCTAGCTTTGCCTCATCTGGATCACTAAAATTTAGTTCCACCTTCCCACGTAATCCAGGGAATAACTCATCAACTGCTACCCCCGCTTCTTTACGAGATGTAATAGCCTGTATTTCGACCTCCGGATGTTGTGACAATATGCGCAGTAACTCAACACCTGTATATCCAGTTCCACCAACAATGCCGACTTTAATCATAAAATTTCCAGATTATCTATTAATCAGATTAAATAGTTTTATTCCCTATTTATACTTATATGAAAGATAAGGTCTAATGATTATAAAGCAACAAACAAAAAAGCCGCCAATTTCTGGCGGCTTTTTTTTATTATCCACAAAATATTATCGTTTAGAGAACTGTTTAGCTCTACGCGCTTTCCGTAAACCAACCTTCTTACGTTCTACCTCACGTGCGTCCCGTGTAACTAAACCCGCCTTCCTCAATATCGGCCTGAGTTCTGCGTCAAAGTCTATAAGTGCTCGCGTAATTCCGTGACGTACTGCACCCGCCTGCCCTGATTCACCCCCACCTGAAATATTCACCATAATATCAAATGTTGTTAGGTTCTCAGTTAATTCAAGTGGTTGACGAACAATCATGCGACCGGTCTCACGTGAGAAAAATTCTTCAATAGGCTTATGATTTATAATAATTGCACCCTTTCCTGGCTTCATGAAAACACGTGCCACCGCACTTTTACGCCGTCCGGTACCATAATTATAGTAAGTGCTCATATTCCTTATTTGACTCCTATTTCAAGTTGAATAGGCTGCTGTGCCGTATGCGGGTGGGTTGCACCAGCATAAATTTTTAGTTTTTTCAACATAGCGTAACCAAGCGGACCTTTTGGTAGCATACCCTTTACCGCCTTTTCTAGTGGCCTTCCAGGAAAACGTGCATGCATTTTTCCAAAATTAGTTTCATAAATTCCACCAGGGAACCCACTGTGACGATAATAAATTTTATCTTCTAATTTATTGCCTGTGACACGTAATTTGTCTACATTAATTACAACAATATAGTCACCTGTATCTACATGAGGCGTATATATTGGCTTATGTTTGCCACGTAATCGGTGTGCAATTTCACTAGCAAGACGACCTAATATTTTATCGGCTGCATCTATCACAATCCAATCGTGATTTACTTCGTGTGGTTTGGCTGAAAATGTTTTCACAAGGCTGTTTATGCGTGTCTAAAGGAAGCCGTGAATTGTATGCCAGACCTGCTAAAAAGTCAAACTAAGAGTGCTTAACATACGCTCATTTCAATGCTTCTTAACAGACACTATCAGTAAATTACCCTCACATTGTCTGCCTTAAAGTGCTCTGATAAAGATTGTAATAGGTTATCGTGCAAACTTACACTCCATTCGTTACTCAATTCTATTTCACAAGCCGCATCCTTGTTATTATAAACAATTGATATTGGACAATAAAAACCGTTATTACCACTAGCGACAACAGATGCACCATTATTACGATAAGGTGCCAGCAAGTCTTTCAACTTAGCAGCATTTGATGATCTATTACAGTGAATCCTTATATTTTTCGCATAACAGGAACGAGCTCCGGCCAAATCAAAAAGTTTATTAGTGGTAATACGTAATCCGCTACTACTCGCTTCGTTAGCTCCCTTGCTGCTAACGTTTGCTTCCACGACTAGTAACTGATCTTCCTTCAGCCAACTTCTGTTTGCATCAAGTATTTCACTATAAACTACTAGCTCCACACGTGCTTTCCCATCATCTAGTACTATCACCCCCATCTTTTTGCCACGTTTTGTCATCTGAATGCGAATAGAATAGATAATACCAGCTAGAAGCTGTGGCTCCCTTTGTGGGCCCAACCTATCCAACCGAGTAGGTACAAAATTTTTCAATTCATCTGCATAAATATTAAAAGGATGTCCGCTCAAATAGAACCCTAAAGCCATTTTTTCGTTCTGTAATCTCTCTTTTTCTCCCCATTGTGGGACATTGACCAAGCCTGGCTTCTCTAAAGCTACATCATCTCCACTAAACAAACTTACCTGATTTACTGCCCGGCTAGTTTGCTCAGCTGATTCTAATGCGATACCAACAGATGCGAATAGTCCTGCTCGATGCGTATTGATAGAATCAAATGTACCCGCACGAATCAGTGACTCTAATACTCGCCTGTTAACAACTCTCTTGTCCACACGCTGACAGAAATCAAATAAATCAGTGTATGGCCCTGCTTGATCACGTTCTCTGGCAATAATTCTAATGGCCAACTCACCTGTACCTTTCACCGCCCCTAACCCATAACGTATTACTTTTCCATCAACAGGTATAAAACGGTAAAGAGACAAATTAATATCCGGGGGAAGAACAGGGATATGATTAGCTATACTATCCTCAAAAAGTGAATGTACTTTATCGGTATCATCCATATCAGAAGACAATGTTGCCGCCATAAATTCTGATGGGTAGTGTGCTTTCAGATATGCAGTTTGGAATGCAATCAGAGCATAAGCTGCTGCATGTGATTTATTAAAACCATAGCCTGCAAATTTTTCCATTAACCCGAAAAGCTCTGCCGCCTTACTTTTAGTCAGTCCATTCTTTATAGCGCCATCAACGAATACATCCCTTTGTTGCTCCATTTCCTCAACCTTTTTTTTGCCCATTGCTCTTCGTAATAAATCAGCACCACCAAGACTGTAACCACCTATTACCTGAGCAATCTGCATCACTTGCTCCTGATAAATCATTACACCATAGGTTGGGCTAAGTATTGGCTGTAAGCGAGGATCAAGGTATTCAACACGCTTGCCAAGTTTACGTTCAGTAAATTCAGGAATCAAATCCATTGGACCCGGTCGATACAATGCTACTAATGCGATAATATCCTCAAAACAATCTGGTTTAGTCTTTTGCAACAAATCTTTCATGCCTCGAGATTCGAACTGGAATACTCCTACAACATTCCCCTTCCTCAGTAATGCATAGGTTTCTGGATCCTCCAGAGGAAGGGCTTCCAGAGAAATAAACTCATGATCTCCTATTTCTGACTTAGAAGATTCCTGAGAAATTCTTTCTTGGATAATTAAGTCTTTGTTTACACCTGACTCAGAGTCTCTCTGCCTTATATACCTGACAGTCCAGTCAAGTATAGTTAAGGTCCTCAATCCCAAAAAATCAAACTTTACTAAGCCTATTTTTTCCACATCATCTTTATCCAATTGGCTTACCACTGAGTCAGCAGACTCCGCACAATACACCGGACAAAAATCGGTAATTTTTCCTGAAGCTATCAGTACCCCGCCAGCGTGCATGCCGACATTACGAGTAATTCCCTCAAGACCTTCAGCAAGTTCTAGCAGTATCCGCACCTCTTCTTCCTGTGCGAGTTCGTTCAGTTGTGGCTCTATTTCACGAGCCTTTTTTAAAGTCATGCCTAATTCAAATGGCACAAGCTTTGCCAATTTATCAACAAAGTTATACGGCAAATCTAATACCCGCCCAACATCACGTATCACTGCTTTCGCTGCCATAGTCCCAAAGGTAACAATCTGCGAAACACTCTCATCTCCATATTTCTGTTTCACATATTCAATCACGCGCTCTCGTCCATCTTGACAAAAATCAATATCAAAATCTGGCATTGACACCCGCTCTGGATTAAGAAAACGCTCAAACAATAAATCGTAACGTAAGGGGTCAAGATCAGTGATGCCAAGAGAAAAAGCAACAAGTGATCCTGCCCCTGATCCTCTCCCCGGACCTACTGGAACCTCATTCTGTTTAGCCCAATTAATAAAATCAGAAACAATCAAAAAATATCCAGCGAAACCCATTTGTATAATAGTAGTAATTTCAAAATCCAAACGCGCACGATACTGTGCCTTCTTTAAATCACGTTTACCTTGATCAGGAAATAGTGACTTCATTCTATTATCTAAGCCCTCTAATGCCTGATCATGCAGATATTTCTCAAGACTCTCATTATTTGGCGTAGGAAATAACGGCAGACGATTAACCCCTAATTCCAATAGTTGATTGCATCGTTTAGCTATTTCCACGCCGTTACTAAGGGCCACTGGAATATCTGAAAATAATGCACCCATTTCAGCCTGGGTTTTGAAGTATTGCTGCTTTGTAAATTTTTGTTCTCGCCTACGATCACCCAACACATAGCCTTCAGCAATACAAACTCGTGCCTCATGTGCTGTATATTCATCAGAAGATAGAAATTGTACTGGGTGCGTCGCAACTACTGGCAAACTTAAGGATGAAGCTAGTGCCAGAGAGTTCTGTAAAATTATTTCTTCATTACTACGCCCTACCCGCTGTATCTCTATGTAAAAATGGTTAGGAAATAAATCTGACCATTCCTGTGCAAATATTTTTGCCTGATCAAAATTATCCTGCATCAAAACCATATTTATTTCACTAAAATTCGCCCCAGACAGAGCAATCAATCCCTGCGTACCAAGCTCATTTTCATTGAACCAGGATTTCTTAACCTCAGCTTGACCCCGGTATTGATTCTCACGATAAGCGCGCGACAACAAACGGCATAACAACAAATATCCTGAATAAGATTTACACAACAATAAAAGGCGTGAGGGTTTATCACGGTCACTTTCATTTGTAATCCATACTTCACAACCGATAATCGGCTTTACACCTTTGCTACGCGTTCGCTCATAAAACTTTACCATGCCAAATAAATTAGATAGATCAGTCAGTGCAAGTGCAGGCATGTTGTCGGCAACTGCTTTTTCTACCGCATCATTAATACGTACAATGCCATCAGAGATAGAATACTCACTGTGCATACGTAAATGAATAAATGTAGGGACTGTAGACATGATGTTACAATACTGAAGGTATCTCTAAGTACTCAGGTTTGAGTAAACATTTTATATATTCATATATAAATCTAAACTAAATAATAAGCTCTAATTTCAATTCTACACCATGTTTAAAGCCCCTGAATTATTACTCCCCGCCGGCTCTCTTGAAAAAATGCGCGCCGCATATTCTTTTGGTGCAGATGCGGTTTACGCAGGGCAGCCACGCTACTCTATGCGCGCTCGTAATAATGAATTCGGGATGGAACAGTTATGTACCGGGATACTTGAGGCACATGGCATGGGAAAGAAGTTCTTCGTTGCAAGTAACATAGCGCCCCACAATGCAAAAGTAAAAACCTACATAAATGATATGAGTCCTGTTATTCAGTTAAACCCTGATGCGCTCATCATGTCTGATCCTGGACTCATTATGATGGTACGAGAAAAATGGCCAGAAATGCCAATTCATCTGTCTGTACAAGCAAATACAGTAAATTACGCTGGCGTTAAATTTTGGCACAAAATGGGGTTAACGCGGGTAATTCTATCTCGCGAGCTATCACTTGATGAAATAGAGCAGATTCGGCAGCTTTGCCCAGAGATAGAACTTGAGGTGTTTGTTCACGGGGCATTGTGTATTGCTTATTCTGGCCGTTGCTTACTATCAGGGTACTTCAATCACCGGGACCCAAATCAAGGAACTTGCACTAATTCCTGTCGCTGGGACTATAAGGTCAAATCAGCCAAAGAAAATGCAAGTGGAGACATTCAAGAAACAGGAAAAATTGATTTTAACTTTAAGAAACAAATGAACCAACCGGCATTCAGTGATCGTAGCAGCGTTAAACGTCACCCGGAAGCAGACAAAGTCTACCTAATAGAAGAAAAGGAACGCCCTGGTGAACTAATGCCAATAATGGAAGATGAACACGGTACTTACATTATGAATTCTAAGGATTTACGGGCGGTGGAACATGTTGAAAGACTAGCCAAAATTGGTGTAGATTCACTAAAAATAGAAGGCCGCACCAAATCACTTTATTATGTTGCACGTACAGCACAGGTTTATCGCAAGGCAATAGATGATGCTGTAGCAGGCCGTCCTATGGACCCTTCTTTGCTTGGCGAACTAGAGGGCCTAGCTAATCGAGGCTACTCGGATGGATTCTATCAGCGGCATCATACTAATGATACGCAGAATTACCTGCAAAGCCATTCAAAATCAAATCGAAGTCAATATGTAGGAGATATCACCAGTTTCGATATATCTAGTGGACTGGCTGAAATAGCAGTAAAAAACCGTTTTAAGATTGGTGACAAGCTAGAAATAATTCATCCCTCCGGTAATCGTATAATTGAACTCACTCATATGCAGAATCTTAAAGGAGAATCCGTCGACGTTGCTCCCGGTAGTGGATACAAGGTTAAAATTCCCATGACAGATAATTTTGAGAAGGCTTTAGTAGCAAGATTTCTTTAAAAATTGATATTCATAGAAAATAATTATTTATAGAATGTAAGTTCAACCAGATTCTGTTGTAAACTATTTGTACTATTCACATCGATTATCAAAAAACCTGACTATTCTTTGTGGGAGCCATGTAAGATTTCCTGGGAATGGAGAGCTTAAAAAGCCAACGTGTCCACCTTCTGCAGGAAATTCTAACAAGACTGAGCATGAAACATCGGTTTGCGCAGGTAAAAAAGATGAGGGCATGAACGGATCATTACGTGCGTTGATAACTAATGTTGGAACTTGGATATGTTTCAACCAAGGCTTACTGCTAGAAAGAGTCCAGTATTCGTCAGTATTAGAGAAACCGTGCAACGGCGCAGTCACCAGGTTGTCAAATTGATACAGAGTAGTACATTCTGCTACTGCTACAGCGTCAAAGAGTCCTGGAAAATTATCTAGTTTCTTAAGAACTTTTTTCTTCAGCGTACCAAGAAAATGTTGCGTGTAAATCTGATTAAACCCTAAGTCCAGAGCTTTTCCGGCCGCCGCCAAATCTAGTGGAACAGAAACTGTCGCGGCACCATCAATCAGATGACAAGCTTTCTTACCCTGTTCTCCAAGCCATTTTAGTAACGCATTTCCACCCAGAGATATGCCTATCACATAAAGCTGAGTATTAGAGTTAAGGGACTGATTTTTATCTATTATCTTATGTAATATCCTATCAATCTCTTCTGAGTCACCAGCATGGTATGCGCGTGGCAACCGATTAGGGGTTCCAGAACAGCCGCGAAAATGTACAACAGCCCCGCGCCAACCTAATTCCTGAAATAGCCCCATAATACTCCGAGCATAATGACTAGATGAATCCCCCTCCAATCCGTGAAACATTACCACTAATGGCCTATCAGTTGAGCTGTCTAGCCAGTCAATATCTATAAAATCTCCATCATCTAGTTCTAGCCGCTCACGGTGATATGTTGGAATAACTAAGGAGCGAAGCAAAAAAGGATAAATAGTTTGCGCGTTACCTCCAGGAAGCCAGTAAGGAGCAACGTACGGCTTATGTAATGTGTTATTTTTCAAAATAAAATTATTTTCCTGGGGCGTTATTTCTAACAAAAGATACTATCGCGCCAACATATATTCCCTTGTATTTGTAAATATTTGTCAAATTACAGAGATCGAATTATACAAGACAAAAAGTTGTCACGAAGACTTGGAAAGTGTACTATTAATCCTAATAATAAGAATACCAATGAAGCACTTATTTGCTATTTTCGAACTCTTTTTATATTACCGATAACCTATCATTTTGACTTCTACATACGATTTCATTCGCGAAACTCTCATCGGCAAATTTGAAGTCGATCCTGAGCTTATATCGCACGAGGCAACCTTAGAGAGTATGGGTCTTGACTCACTAACAATGGTTGAATTACTATTTGATGTCTCAGAAAAATTTGAGATTGAGATACCTACTGACGAACTGGATTTTACTACTCTAGGCGAAGCGGTTGCGCTTATAGACGCGGCACTTCAAGCTAAGGATAGTTAACAATAAAGCCGTGAATCGTAACCGCGTCTTTATTACTGGTCTAGGGCTCGTCTCCCCACATGGAAATGACCCAAACAAGGTTTTCGATAAAATCTATCAGGGCGAATCTGCTATAAAGATGATCCGCTCAGGGACAACTGAATTTGGTAGCGATGTATTACTTGCAAGAACTGAATTTGACCCAACAGGGATCATTTCCAAGCCACACCAAGTATTCATGGACCGCGTTTCACAAATGGCAGTTGTTGCTGCACATCATGCTCTTGAGAATGCAGGATTATTGTCCGACGGCACCGATCTTTCATCCACTGCCGTGTACACTGGCTGCTCTCTCGGCGGCTCGCAAACAATTCAAGATGCTTACAAAAGATATTTCAGTAATAATCGAGTTGCAAGACCAACTACCGTACCGCTGATCATGCCAAATGCCGCCGCAGGTCATATCTCAATGCGTCACAAATTACGCGGCCCTTCACAGAATTACTCAATTGCATGCGCTTCATCATCAACTGCGATTGGTGAAGCTTTTCGTGCCATTCGCGATGGTTACCAAGATCGCATCGTTACGGGTGGAACTGAGGCAATGCTAAATGATGGCTCTATATGTAGTTGGGAAGCACTTACTGTGCTTGCTAAAGAACACCCAGAAGGTGCGCACGCATCTTGCCGACCATTCGCAAAGGATAGAACTGGGCTCGTACTTGGTGAAGGGGCTTCTATACTTATTTTAGAATCTGAGGCTATGGTAGAGAAGAGAAATGCCGAGCCACTGGCTGAAATTGTTGGGTTTGGTTCATCCAGTGATGCACATAATCTAACTCAGCCTTCTGCCGAAGGACAGGTTCGGGCTATGCGAATAGCAGTTAATGATGCAGAGATTGATTCAACAAAAATCGGATATATTAATGCGCACGCAACGGGAACTGGAGCAGGAGACAAAGTTGAAATAGATGCTATTAAGCTTCTTTTTGAGGATCATGCCCAGAATATCGCAGTAAGCTCAACTAAATCTATGCATGGGCATTTACTTGGTGCAGCAGGAGCACTTGAATTTGCGATAACAGTAATGGCATTAAAAAATAAACAGATTCCTCCTACAGCGCACCTAAAAGATCAAGACCCAGAATGTGACCTTGATTGTGTTCCCTTCACTGGCCGATCCTCACCAGAGCTTGATTACGCTTTATGCAATTCGTTCGCATTTGGTGGTTCAAATGCTGTTCTAATTGCCAAACACGTTTAATAATAATTAACCAAAAAATTGCTAAAACTCTGATTATTTAATCATTATTTTTACTAGGTCTTTAAGAACCCAAACAATTATATTATGAAAAAACTACTATTAGTATTAATGCTTACTTTTATGAGCACCAACGTAATGGCTGAATGGACAGCTCTTAAATGGACCCATGAAGATGGAGGGTTAACTCTATATGTTGATTACACCACTATTCGTAAAAAAGATAATATAATCAAGATGTTAAGTTTAGTTGATTTTGAAGTTACTGAGAAGGGTGAGGTTGATCTTTTCTCTTCTAGAGCGCAGAACGAATATGACTGTAAAGAGAAAAAAATAAGACAACTTTTCTACGCACTGTATAGTGACAGTATGGGCAAGGGAAAGATGGAACATTCAAATAGTGAGCATCTGAAATGGCTACCAGTACGCCCTGGAAGCATGGAAGAAGCAATGTGGAAAGTTGCTTGCGGCCAGAAAGAATAAAACGAATAGCAAGGATCAATAAATGAAAATATTTAATATACTGATCTTTAGCATACTCATAACAACTAATGTTTATGCTGGGGGAGTTTACGGAACTTTATACAACAAATCTGACCTAGTAAGTGATAAAACTGATTTTGAAGTAGATCAAGATAAGAAGAGATTAAATGCTAAAAGAGAAAAAATAGAGCGCGCTGAGCAAGCAGAAGCACATCGAAAAAGCTCAAAACAATTTGATGAGGCTCAGCGTAAAACCCGTAGATAAGCATAACAACATAAATAAAATTATTTTTATAACGAAATATTCTATTTTCTAATAATGATTTCCGCCGAAGAAGCACTCAAACGCCTGCGTAAAGGAAATAAACGGTTCGTATCTGATTCTTCTATTTTCAACAAAATTTCACATAAGAGCCGGCACCATTCTCTGGCAGAAGATCAGGACCCATTTGCTATTATTCTTGGCTGCTCTGATTCTAGGGCGCCATCAGAAATTATTTTCGATCAGGGCCTTGGCGATCTTTTTGTGATCAGAGTTGCCGGAAATATTGTTGCGCCTACACAGATTGGTAGTATTGAGTTTGCCGTAGAAAAGTTCGGCACAAGGCTAGTTGTCGTTATGGGTCACTCAAGATGTGGCGCTATACTAGCTACATTGGATGGCCTCGGGCAACCATTAGAGGCTCAATCAAAGAACCTTCGTTCTATCGTTGATCGAATACGCCCATCTTTGATATCGCTAGACATAGATCAAGATCCAGAAACACTTCTACAACAAGCTGTTCACGCAAATATTCACTCGTCAGTGCATCAGCTCCAACATGAATCAAAAATACTCAAAGATCTGGTAAAAAAAGGAAATCTTCTTGTCCTTGGAGCAGAATACTCACTAGATACTGGCATCGTAAATTTTTTTGATAAATTGCCACAAGAGAAATAGTTTGGTTTGGCATTGAATACTACTATGATGCTAATACGGAGATAAAATGAAACGGGTTCTATCGATCTTTCTAGTAGTCATTTGTGTGCAAGGGATCTGGATGCACTTTATTAATAAGGAAAGTATTAAAGAAACAGCTAAAGGATTATTTGAGAAAAGTTTTTCAGGGGGCATCGAAGTTGATGCAATCAATTTGCCTCTTTCCTATACATTTCTAGCTCAAGAAGTGGTTTGTGAGGTCTTTTATACAAGAAGAAAAGGTAAACTTGAGAGTATCAAGTTAATAATTACTCCTGCAGAAAGTTTGCCTATTTTTTCAGCTTTCGGTATAGGTTACACTTTAAGGTACGATCCATCAGGATTAGAGGCAGTAGAGAAAAGAATATCTCGCAAGAAAATTCGCTAAATGTAAAAGGAGCTACAAGCGTAAGCCTGTAGCTCCTCGTTTTCTGGTAGGCCGTGCGAGGATCGAACTCGCGACCAACGGATTAAAAGTCCGCTGCTCTACCAGCTGAGCTAACGACCCAAAAGATGTGCATTATACCTATTCAACTTCCGATACTAAAGCTCTAAGAGAAATACTTTCTCTGTAATATATAAATACTGTCTAAATCCGTTCTTTTTCAGATCTTTGTAGTATATATTAGGAATATTCCCCATTAACTAATTAAGCATTTTATTCTTACTAAAGATAAAAGATTGGCCAGAAAGTTCTGGTATAATTTTTAACAGATTTCTTATTACGTTAAAATCAGACGTCTATTAGAAATGCCATGATGTTACTTGATCAAAAAATTTCTAAAAAATTTGAATTCTTCTTCTAAATAATGCACCTTGAAATAATGCGCACTACGTTACAAATTCTGAAAGTAGCCAGGGTGCAGCAAGTGAAGCCTGTAAAATGATAATACTTTCACAAGGCACTCCAGATGCACAACTAGAGAGATATTTAATATGATCGATGGCTTGCCTAAGAAATTTCCAATAATTCTAATTATCTTTCTTGCAGCATTCACTTTCTGGGTGGATAAGACTGTTCGACAACCAACTAGAGAGCAAGGGCAAGGCCCAGAAAAAAATCCGGACTATATAATGAAAAATTTCTCAACTTATCAAGTAGACCACATACGTGATAAACACGAGAAGCTTTTAGCAGAAAAAATGCTACATTATGTAGCTGATGGCGCCACTTATTTTGAACAACCACGCCTTATCAATTCTAAAGTGAACAAACCTGAAATGTGGGTAAGAGCTGATAAAGCGAACATGTCTGGTGACGATGACATTCACCTAAATGGAAATGTTAAAGTAATACGCTATGATGCAGGTGGAAAAGAAACCACTATGACTACTAATTATTTACATATTAACCGGAATGATGATATTTCAGAAACAAATAAGCCTGCAACCATTACCCAAAGCAATATTATTATTAAGACAGTTGGAATAGTAATTAATAATAATACGAAAATTATTCATCTATTATCTGACGTAGAATTTGTATATGACAAGGCTCGCTGAGTCTTTCTCAAGTATTAGCATAAGCCGTAAACTATGAAACCTTTCACCCTTCTTTTTCTCTTGGGAGTTTTATTCACAAATCCCGTGCTCGCGGAACGCGCTGATCGTGACAAACCAGTTCATTTAGAGTCCGATCGTGCCACAGTTAAGAATACTGGCCTTTCTAATAATGAAAATAGAGTAAGTGTATTTACTGGAAACGTCGTACTGACTCAAGGCACCATGACAATCCGGTCAGACAAAATGGAAATAGAAGAAAATAAAAATGGTTTCCAAAACTTTATAGCTTATGGGAATTTAGTAAGTTACAGGCAGAAAAGTGAAGGAAAGAATGAGTATGTAGAAGGCTGGGGTGAACGTATGGAATTCGACAGTAAGACTGATAAAGTTGAATTCTTTAAGCAGGCAAGGCTAAGGCGTGGTGCTGATGAAGTGCATGGGGAATATATCTCTTACGAATCAACAACAGAATTTTTCCAGGTTAATAATGGAACAAATACAAACGCTAAAAATAGAGTCCGTGCAGTAATTCAGCAAAAGAAAAAGAAGAAAAATGAGTGAGTTAAAGGCCAAAAAATTAAAGAAAAGCTACAAATCCCGTGACGTAGTACAAGAACTATCAATTTCTGTTTCAAGTGGGGAGATTGTTGGTCTGCTTGGACCTAACGGTGCCGGCAAGACAACCTGTTTCTATATGATCGTCGGATTGGTTCCACTTGATGGAGGAAGCATATCCTTAGATGAACTCGATTTAAGCCATATGCAGGTACATCGTCGCGCTCTTCTTGGCCTGGGCTATCTACCGCAAGAGGCATCTATCTTCCGACACCTCTCTGTAGCAGATAATATCCGCGCAGTTCTAGAACTGCAGAATTATAATCCAGACGAAATAGAACTACACCTGGATAATTTATTAGACGATCTAAATATCAGCCACCTGAGAACCAATTCTGCACTCGGTTTGTCTGGCGGCGAGCGTCGTCGCGTTGAGATTGCACGAGCACTAGCAACACAACCAAGATTCATATTATTAGATGAACCATTTGCAGGGGTAGACCCTATAGCAGTATTGGACATACAGAAGATTATTAGCTTTCTTAAGGAACGTGGTATTGGAGTTCTTATTACAGATCATAACGTAAGAGAAACATTAGGAATCTGTGATCGAGCCTATATCATTAGTGAGGGCACCGTTCTAGCTCAAGGCATACCCGACGAAATTATTTGTAATGAAAGTGTCAGAAAGGTATATTTAGGAGAACACTTTAAATTATAAATTCAAGGATTATTTTTGTATAAATCTGCAGAAAATATACATACCTAAAAAATATGATATTTATTCTTCGATTTAAATTATTGAAGGGCCCTGCACTTACACCCCCAATTAAAACAATCAGAACTTGATTTCAATCAATAAATTGAGCGAATCACGAGAATCACTTACTAGAAATAAGAGACAATAGAAAATCAAAATGAAGCTAAATATAGTAATGTTCAACTTGAAAATTAACTAAAATTAAGGAGCCATGATGAATTTAAATCTTACTGGCAACCACGTAAAAATTACCCCGGCTATGCGCAACTATGTTTCTGCCAAATTAGTTAAAATAAAGAATCATTCTGATAATATTATTGATATTAATGTAACACTGTCAGTAGAAAAATTAAGCCAGAAAGCTGAAGCTAATGTACACCTACGTGGTAAGGATATATTCGCCGAAGCGAAAAGTTCTAATATGTATGCCTCTATTGATAGCTTAGTTGAGAAACTAGACCGCGGAATTATAAAAAATAAAGAAAAAAATACAACTCACCGCAGTAACAATAATCTTAAAAATCAGGATCTTGAGCATTCGGATTAAATAAATTTTATGCTGAAAATAAATATTACAAAAAAGCAGGTAGGATATTTCCATATCTAACACCTAGCTAGATTTAAAGTATGCCTATAGCTATCTTAAATAATTTTCTAGATTTAACAAATTAAAATAAATTTTTTATATGAACCTAATTACACAAATATTACCGGCGTCAAATATTATTGTAGACTTAGATGCCACTAGTAAAAAAAGGGTATTTGAGCAAGCTGGACTGTTATTCGAAAACACTTTACATATTGCACAAAGCAAAGTATTTGACAGCTTATTCGCAAGAGAGAAACTTGGCTCTACTGGACTAGGTCAGGGTGTAGCAATTCCACATGGGAGAATCAAAGGCTTATCTAAAGCTGCTGCTGCATTTTTTAGAATGAAAGAACCAATTTTATTTGAAGCTCCGGACGGAAGACCAGTTAATCTTATTTGTATTTTATTAGTACCGGAGAAAGCAACTGATCAGCATTTACAAGTTCTAAGCGAATTAGCTCAGATGTTTAGTGTTAAAAGTTTTCGGGAAAGCCTACTCACAAGCAATGATAATGAAGAAACTTATCAAATAATTTCTAATTGGACGCCGAATGCCTCAAATCAGCATAACGCAACTATTTGAAAAAAATAGGGAAAAACTAGGCTTAACCTGGAAATCAGGTACGGAAGATGGCGATAAAAAATTTATACATGAAACCGCCTCCCAAACTAATCAAGGTCTAATTGGACATCTAAATTTTATCCATCCCAATTGGATACAAGTATTGAGCAAAGATGAAGCAGATCACCTCAATCAGCTTGATCAAGAATCGCTAAAAGCGAATATACGGCGTCTTTCCGAGAGCGGCATGTCATGTATTATTGCTGCGGGAGGTGTGCCAATACCAGACTCTCTGAGTGCATTAGCTGTATCTACTCAAACTCCTATTTTATGTTCAGAACGATCTAGCTTAGAAATAATGTGGCGACTACGCCCCTATTTATGGCGGGTGCTTGCTCCAACAGACAGCATGCACGGTGTTCTACTTGACGTATTAGGTATGGGTGTAATGATTACTGGAGAAAGTGGCGTCGGGAAGAGTGAACTCGCGCTAGAATTAGTGAGCCGAGGTCATGGCCTCGTTGCAGATGACGTAGTGGAACTGAACCGTATTGCTCCAGAAACTTTAGAAGGTTATTGTCCGGAAATATTAAGAGATTTTCTTGAAGTACGCGGACTTGGGATGCTAAATATTCGTATTATTTTTGGTGAAACTGCGGTACGAAGAAGAAAAAATTTGAACCTTATCGTTCATTTGAAGAAAGCTAGTAGCTCTGATTTTAATGAACTTGAGCGGCTTCCAATTGAGAACGTTAATGAGAATATTATGGGCCTAAATATCCGTAAGGTTATTATCCATGTTGCTGCAGGACGCAATCTAGCAGTTCTAGTTGAGGCAGCCGTACGTAACTATGTATTACAATTACGTGGTATAAACAGCACTCAAGATTTTCTTGAAAGACATGAGCAAGAGATGGGAAATAAAGAAAGTTAGTATCATCTAAAAAAACAAAAATTTCTAAAAAAATGAAGAACACCCCACGAACATTTACACTTGCATTCACGGGCGCCTCTGGTATGCCTTATGGCATAAGGCTCCTAGAGAAATTATTAGACAGCGGGAATCATGTTTTTCTAATGTACTCACAAGCAGCTCAAATTGTTGCACAACAAGAAATGAAATTAGCACTATCTTCTCGTACCAAAGAAACAGAAGAATTTTTAAGTCAACGTTTTAAGGCGGAAAAAGGCCAGTTACGTGTATTTGGAAGAGAGGAATGGTTTGCACCTGTAGCATCTGGTTCTAATCCAGCAGACACTATGATAATTTGCCCCTGCACAATGGGGACATTAGCAGCAGTAGCAGCAGGACTAGCACAAAATCTGATAGAACGTTCTGCAGACGTAATGCTGAAGGAGAACCGTAAACTAATACTAGTTCCCCGTGAAACGCCATTCTCTGCTATCCATTTGGAAAATATGAAAAAACTAGTACATTGTGGTGCAGTTATCCTTCCCGCTAATCCTGGGTTTTATCATCATCCTGGAAGCGTACAGGATCTTGTAGACTTTGTAGTTGCCAGAATACTCGACCATCTAAATGTAGAGCATTCTCTTATTCCACGTTGGGGTAAAGCAAAATTATGAAATATTAGTTTATACCTAAACAATACACATTAACTCGCTACAAAAAAACTTCTATTAGCTATGCATTCTCTAATGCACATTTATCTCTAGAGATTTTTGATATACCTTGTTTAGATATCTTAAAGATACCTTCTTCAGTTACAATAAAATCCATAGCAACATCATGTGGCCTAGGATATATATCTTCTAACCGAAGAATTTCAAATGCCACACCAATTAATAAAGGACGTGGATTCATCCCACTAATTGTACGATCATAATATCCAGCACCATAACCAAGCCGGTACCCCTTAGTATCAAAACCAAGCATTGGTACTATTATTGCATTTACCGCTACCCGTTTAGTATCATTAGCAATAGGAATATTATAGGCACCAATTTTCATTGGAGCTTCTTTCCACCACCTACGGAAACATAATGGTCTTTCTTTACCCTCTATTTCAGGCAAAGCAAGTACCGCCCCACGCTTTTGTAAAGAGATCATTGCAGGTTGTGGGTCATACTCCCCACGATACGACCAATAAAATCCAACTGTGCTTTTACATAAAACTGGGAACCCATGCTCCAACAAACTAGATATTTCTATACTCCATTGAGTTCGATCATTATTAGTAACTGCTTCTCTACAAGCTAACAGTTCAATTCTTTTTTTCTTTCTCCACTCCTGCCACATTTCCATTATTTGAGCTTATTCATTTATAAAATTTAAATTTAATAGGATCCTAACTGGCGCTGGGATTCCAAGTTCCAGCACTCGAAATAAAGGTATCCATTCTTGCTCGCCTTTGTTAGTCGCCAAGTTCTTTGAGTCAGCCAGCATTGATTTTGGATAAATCCGTAATTTAAAGTGTGTAAAAGAATGCTCAACTGATGGCATATGAGCCAGCTGTTTAATCTTTAATCCAAATTTTTGATAACAATATAAAGAAATATCCTCATTGACCGGCATTTCAGGTAAGCACCAAAGCCCACCCCAAATACCTTTTGAAGGACGCCGTTCCAACAAAATCTCCTTCCGCCTTATTATCATTAACATCGTTGTTTCTTTTACCAGCAGCAATTTCCTAGGTCTAGCTGCAGGAAATTCTCCTACTTTATTCTTCTGTAATGCTGCGCACTTAAGATGAATGGGGCATACAGCACATTTTGGTTTATTTCGAGTACAAATGGTTGATCCTAGATCCATTAATCCCTGAGAATATGCTTCAATATCTCCATTTACCTTGTTTTCTGGCAACAGCTCTTCAGCTTTCTTCCATAGTAATGTATCTAATTTTTTCTCCCCAAGATAGCCCTTCGCACCAAAATACCGCGTAAGAATACGCTTCACGTTACCATCTAGTATTGCATGGTGTTTCCCAAAAGCAAAAACCTGTATCGCAGCTGCAGTAGAACGCCCTATGCCCGGGAGTTTTTTTATAGAATTGCTCTCAGATGGGAATTTGCCCCCATGATTTTTTACAATTAAATCTGCTGATTTATGTAGGTTTCTTCCGCGAGAGTAGTAACCTAAACCACTCCATAAAGCTAAAACATCATCAAGGGATGCTAATGAAAGGCTCTTGATATCAGGATAGCACTGTAAAAATCGCTGATAATATGGGATTACGGTAGCGACTCTTGTTTGCTGCAACATTATTTCAGACAACCAGATAGCATATGGATCACGCGTATTTTGCCAAGGAAAATCATGTCGGCCATGGGCCTTCTGCCAATGTATGATCTGAAAAGAGAAATTAAAATCTGGTTTATTGCTCAAAATTTGAAGTGTCTGATTTGTATTTTAAATAACGATCCATCACTAATTAAGAGAAACGGATGAAGAGATGAAGGAAACAGAGCCTTCGTCGTTAGCTGGACAGGCCTCCACTCTACCATTGGGCTATACTCGCGTGCTAAAATAAATATTGTTTAGATTCTCAATTTTACTGATTCTCGGATGTTCATTAACATGATACAACTCATCATAAACGGTCAAACACAACACTTTGAGTCTACATTAAATGTGGCTCAGCTGTTAGAACGAATGACTCTTAATAATAAACGTATTGCCATTGAGTATAATGGTCAGATTGTTCCTCGCAGTAAATTTAAAGAGCAAATTCTGGCAGATGGAGACCAACTTGAGATAGTGGCTGCTGTAGGAGGAGGATGATCTCTTTTACTGTACAAGATTCCTTCTCTCTGTAAATGGACCAAAAAAAATTAATGGACAATCTAATTATTCACGGCAAGGAATACTCGTCACGACTTTTGGTCGGAACGGGTAAATATAAAAGCTTTACTCAAACACGTGAAGCAATTGATGCTAGCGGCTCTCAAATTATCACTATCGCAGTTCGTCGTACTAATATTGGTCAAAATGCTGATGAACCAAATTTATTAGACCAGCTACCACCATCAGATTTTACCCTGCTACCTAATACAGCAGGTTGCTTCACCGCTGATGATTCAATACGTACCCTACGCCTTGCTCGCGAGCTACTCGATGGCCACAACCTGGCAAAATTAGAAGTACTTGGCGATCCAGATACACTTTATCCTAATGTTGTAGAAACTATTAAAGCTGCAAAGATTCTAGTAAAGGAAGGTTTCCATTTAATGGTATATACCTCGGATGATCCTATAGTCGCAAAACAACTAGAAGATATAGGCTGTGTTGCCATAATGCCATTAGCATCATTAATAGGCTCAGGTATGGGAATACTGAATCCATGGAACTTAGAAATAATCATTAATAATGCGAACGTTCCAGTGATTGTTGATGCTGGTGTAGGTACAGCTTCCGATGCGACCATTGCTATGGAGCTTGGTTGTGATGGAGTGCTAATGAATACTGCAATTGCTGCCTCGGAAAACCCTATATTAATGGCTTCGGCAATGAAAAAGGCGGTAGAGGCAGGGCGTAATGCTTTCTTAGCAGGAAGAATGAAAAAAAGAACAACATATAATGCTAGTTCTAGTTCACCAATAAATAATACAATTTCCAAAAATAAATTTGCGTGATTTATTTTCCTCTATCTTAAATGCCACAAAAACATAATGTTATTCGTAGCTTTGTACTTCGACAAGGTCGAGTCTCAAATGCACAACGTCGTGCATACGAAGATTTGCTCCCGAAATATGGCATTCCCTACACGAAAGGTCTTCTTAATTTCGAGATGGTTTATGGGAGAGAGGCCCCAAGATACCTTGAAATAGGATCCGGCATGGGTGAAACAACAGTTTCCATTGCTAGGTCACACCCACAAAATGACTATCTTGCAATTGAAGTTTACACACCAGGTGTAGGTAGTTTATTAAAACAAATTGAAGAATTTAAATTAACTAATTTACGTATTGTCCAACATGATGCCGTAGAGGTAGTGAACAATATGTTCCCACAAGAATATCTTGATGGGATTCATATTTTTTTTCCTGACCCATGGCCTAAATTACGCCACCATAAACGAAGACTAATCCAACCAGAATTTATATCACTCTTGTGCAAGCACCTAAAACTGGGTGGCTATATACATGTGGCTACTGATTGGAATAATTATGCGGATCAGATTTTGGAAGTAATGAGCAATGAATTGAGTCTAACCAACACAGCAAGAGACTTCGTGCAGCGCCCAGAATACCGTCCATTAACTAAATTTGAACAACGTGGTTTACGATTAGGTCATAAAGTTTGGGATCTAGTATTCAAAAAAATTGATTCCTAATTCATATTAGTAATCAATTCTGTTATCCATTTCATTTTTCCGGAAGAAAAATCTGCAATAAATCATTAAGAAAACGCTTCCCAGTCAGCGTTGGAGCCATATGGGAATGACTGCGTATTATTAATCCACGCTGCTCAGCTTCATTAAGCTGTTGTTGGATGCCTGTAATTGATAGACCAGTACGTTCCTGTAATAACGCTATTTCAAATCCATCCGTAAGTCTCAAAGCATTCATTAAAAATTCAAACCACCTATCATTCTTACTTACCTCATGATGCTCCTGTAATAGAACATTCGGAGAATTCATATCTACTATTTCTTTGAGAAGATACTCCTTTGGATTTTTATAGCGTACCTGCCGCACTATCCTGTCTGCAAAACTAATTTTGCTATGTGCACCTGCTCCGATACCAAGATAATCCCCAAAAAGCCAATAGTTTAAGTTGTGCTTTGATTTATATCCTGGGCTAGCAAATGCTGAAGTTTCATAATTGATATAACCACTTCTCTCAAGCCTTTCTTCAATCATTAGTTGCATATTCGCAGATAGTTCATCATCTGGTAAGGGTGGTGGATAACGATGAAATAATGTATTTGGTTCTAATGTAAGATGATAGGCAGAAATATGCTGCACATTAAAATTGCATGCGGTCTCAATATCTTCTGCAGCTTCCTCAAGTGTCTGTTTGGAAAGCGCATACATCAGATCAAGGTTTATGTTTTTGAAATACTTCTGTGCAATTTTTACTGCATGACGCGCTTCCTTATCATCGTGAATACGCCCAAGATTACGAAGATGTGTTGGATTAAAACTTTGTATGCCAATAGACAAACGATTAATCCCTGCAGTATGAAAATCAGCAAATTTCTTTGATTCAAATGTGCCGGGATTAGCCTCTAAAGTAATCTCAATCTGATCCTCTAAAGGTACTAATGTTCTTACTGCCGTCAGTATCGTATCAATTGCTCGAGCACTGAATAAACTTGGCGTTCCCCCACCAAAAAAAATACTGCTAATTTTACGGCCCCAGATTTGAGGTAATGCGATTTCCAAGTCACGGATTAGCCTGGATACGTACTCATGTTCTAGCGAACTCACATTCCCATTAATTTGATGCGAATTAAAATCACAATATGGACATTTCGTTACGCACCATGGAATATGGATATAGAGGCCCAATGGCGGGAGCTGTTTCAGCTCTGGAGCTTGAGAGTTAAATATATCAGAAGGAGAAATTATTGAAGCCATAGTAAATTTATATCAAACAGAAAAATATACTTCCTGGCTTCTACATTAAAAAGATTAACTATTCTGAATCCTTTCCAAAGCCACCTAATGCTTCTTCACTAATGTACCTAGTCAAGCGCATTAAGGCTTTTCCACGATGGCTGATAAGGTTTTTATCTTCAATGGAAAGTTCAGCGGCTGTCTTTCCCAAATCCGGAAGATAAAAATAGGGATCGTAACCAAATCCACCTGTACCCTTTGGCTCCAGAATAATTCTGCCATGCCAGCTCCCATCAGTTATGATAGGTTGTGGGTCATCAGCATAACGAACCAGTACGATAATGCAGTAATAATGTGCACGACGATCCTGTTTGGTTCTTAGATTTTCAATCAACAGCTGGTTGTTACGCTGATCAGATTTAGGCTCTCCCGCATAACGCGCTGAATAAACTCCCGGCCTTCCATTCAGCACATCCACACAGATTCCAGAGTCATCTGCTAATGCAGGTAATCCAGTTTGTTTACTGGCATGACGTGCCTTCACTAGAGCATTCTCCACGAAAGTTTGGAATGGCTCTTCTACTTCAGCTACATTGAATACAGACTGAGGAAATACCTGAATTTCCAAAGGTTCAAACAAATGAGTAAATTCTTTTAATTTCCCTGAATTGTTACTGGCAATAACTACTTTTTTCATGATTAATATTTGGTTTAGGTGCTTGCTAACGCTTTCTTCTGAATAGTAATCAGATCTTCTATGCCATATTGGGCCATATCCAGCATATGATTTAATTCCTCTCGATTAAATGAAGTACCCTCTGCAGTTCCTTGTATTTCTACCAAACCAGAACTCCCAGTCATTACTACATTCATATCAGTATCACATCCAGAATCTTCTATATAATCTAAGTCTAGTACCGGATTACCCTTATAAATGCCAACGGATATGGCTGCAACATGATCTAGAATTGGAGTGCTCTGTATCAGCTGTTTATTTAACAACGTCTCGACTGCATCATGTAACGCAACAAACGCTCCTGTAATACTAGCAGTACGAGTACCTCCATCTGCCTGAATTACATCGCAATCAATCTGGATAGTTCTTTCACCAAGTTTGTTTAAGTCTACTACTGAACGCAATGCACGCCCAATAAGGCGTTGGATCTCCATAGTTCGCCCTGACTGTTTACCTCTGGCAGCTTCCCGCTGCATGCGCGAATCAGTTGAGCGTGGCAACATACCATATTCTGCCGTTAACCAGCCCTGCCCCTTACCTTTAAGAAAAGGTGGTATTTTTTCAGATATGCTAGCAGTACAAAGCACCTTAGTGTCGCCAAATTCGATCAACACAGCACCTTCTGCATGCTTAGTATAATGCCGTGTTATTTTAACTGGTCTAAGTTGATTCAGTTTACGATTACTAGGGCGCATAGTTATTAGAACCTTTATGATAGTGTATAGTAAGTTGAAAACTTTCTTTCATCACATATAATTATTTTCATGTGAATTGCATCAAAAATATTTGATGATTAGAAGGCATAAATTATATGTACATAATTCGCGATAATATAGCTTACATGTACCTATCCATTATTTTAACGTATTCAGAACTTCTCAGCGGATAAGTTATCTATGATCTATAGTATGACTGGTTATGCAATAGCCACGAAAGAATCTTCTCAGGGAGCCCTGAGTCTAGAGTTACGCTCAGTTAATCATCGCTATCTCGATATTCAATTTCGCCTTCCTGACAAATTTCGTGTATTAGAACCTTCAATGCGTGAGCTTATAACTTCTAAGTTAAATCGTGGAAAAGTAGATTGCTATATGAGCTTCAATCAGCTATCTGCTAATGAAGAAACGCAAAGAATTAATGCTGAGTTATTGCAAAGATTATTAGAGTTAAATCACACGGTAAAAACTGCCTTGCCAGATTCACAGAGCCTAAGCGTAGCAGATATTCTCCGCTGGCCGAGCATACTAAAAACTGAAATATTACCTACTGATGACCTGTGCAACCTTTGTAAAGAATTACTACAAAACACTTTAGATGAATTGACTGCTGCACGTGCTCGAGAGGGAGAAAAATTAAAAATAATTTTACTTGAGAGATTAGCAAGTATGCGTCAATTAACAGCTGCAGCCGCACCACTTATCCCTGCATTGGTAGCAGCATTTCAAGAAAAAATAACAGCCAAATTAAACGACGCAATAATAAATAGCGGAGATGATCGCATAAGGCAGGAATTAGTATTGTTTGCCAGCAAAATTGATATTGATGAAGAAATATCTCGTCTAGAAACTCACTTTGACGAAGTAGAACGGGTACTTGATAAAGGCGGGGTAGTAGGTAAACGTCTAGACTTTCTAATGCAAGAACTCAACCGTGAAGCTAATACAATTGGTTCAAAATCAGCAGATAGTGATCTATCTAAAATTTCTATGGAATTAAAAATTCTAATCGAACAAATGCGTGAACAGGTTCAAAATATTGAATAGTATTGCACTAGATATCACAAACGCTTGCCAAAATAAGCCAACAAGTGAATAATCCGAATCTGGTACATTAACAAAATTAAGTTCCAGTATATTACATACATAACCTGCAACCCCACGGAGTCCAACTTATGAAGTCTGTTATTCTTCCTTTACTTGCCGTATTGATACTTACTTCTTGCGCTACAGTTAATAACATGCACAATCTTCGAGAAGGCCTAACAAAAAAAGAGGTTATAGCTGCGGCAGGGAATCCCAATGGGTTTCATCGTAATGGAGAATATGAAGCTCTTCAATATACTGATCTTCTGATCAATAATTGGTCTATATTTAGTGGCTTATCTTGGAGTCGAACAGATTACTCTGTAATTCTAAAAGATGATCAGGTAATTGAATATGGCCCAGGGAAGATCATTAAAAACAAACAAAATGAATCACCATATACGCTAATCCAAAAGCAATATTAATTTATTAAAAGATATTAGATTTTGCTATTGTAATGTAACAATATATATAAAAATAATTATCTACGAACAAGCTGACATTTATAAAATGTTGCTTAATAATTATTCTGTTGGCAGTCTATTAACAAATACCCGATCACATTGACTACTACTTGCACTGAGCGTAAGTTAAGTAGTAAGTATCAATCCAACTCTTATTGTTTCTCTATGGAGTGCTAATAAATGAACAAACTTCAATCTCCGACCATGTCTAGCCCAAAAGTATTAGATCCGGTTCACCCTGCTATTGAAGATTACATGCGTAGCTTAGTGAGTCGAACAGATCACCCGGTGCTTACTGAAATGGAAAAAGAAGCCGAGAATAATAATTTTCCTATTATTGGTCGCCTTGTCGGTACTTTTATTGAAACTATGGCAAGAGCCATTAATGCAAAACGGATATTCGAGTTTGGTAGCGGGTATGGTTATTCTGCATATTGGTTTGCTAAAGCAGTAGGAGAAAAAGGGGCTGTAATTTGTAGTGACGGTGATCCTATAAATAAAGAAAAGGCAGAACAATATCTTAGTTCTGCAGAATTATGGAATAGAGTTAATTTTCATACTGGATATGCACAGGAGATTTTTTCTAAAACTGAAGGGTTATTTGATATCTGTTACAACGATGTTGATAAAGGACAATACCCTGAAATTTGGCATCTGGCTAAAAATAGAATTAGCCCGGGCGGGTTGTATATTGCTGATAATACACTATGGCATGGGAGGGTTGCAGTAGAAAATTATATTGACCTTGTTCCTGGCTGGACAGAGGCCATTAAGGAACATAACCAATTAATCTTTAATGATCCTGAATTTGATGCTTTTATCAATCCAACCCGAGATGGCGTCGTTGTAGCAAGAAGAAAAACCATGCAGGAGTCTGAATCAAGGATATAAAACATATGCGAAAAATAATCACTTACTTAATGGCCGTACTTTTGATCTCAGTATTTATTGGCTGCGCATACAAAACTCAAGATAAAATAGTCGAAACAAACCCCGGATCTGTTAATGTCGATTCCTCTGACTATAATGAAATAGAAGCAAAAGAATTAGCTGATATACAATGCGCTAAATCTAAACGCCGTGCACAGAGAATTCATAAATCTAATGAAAAATCGGACCAATACCATTATTTTAAATGTGTTCTTTGATTCCCTTTAAAACATGATTTCTTAAGAAAAATTCTAATTATATAAATAACATGATGAAGTATGTGTTTCACTGAATCTTGTTATTTCTGGATATTCCCCGGAACATATAGGCATTGCTTTTGGGCAACGTGGATGAAAATGACAACCAGATGGCGGGTTCGCTGGCGAAGGTAAATCCCCATGCAGGCGTATTATCTTTCGATTTGATTCGGATTTAATTACCGGCACTGCAGATAATAGTGCCTGAGTATAAGGATGCTTAGGGCTATTCAATACCTCTTCTACACTTCCATATTCCACAATTTTTCCGAGATACATCACTGCAACCTCATCTGCTAAATATTCTACAACTGAAATGTTGTGTGTAATAAATAGGTATGAAATGCCAATATTTTGCTGTAACTCTTTGAGTAAATTTAAAATCTGGGCCTGCACAGAAACATCAAGTGCACTTGTAGGCTCATCACAAATTAGAAGATTAGGATTAACTACCAGAGTCCGAGCTATAGCAATTCTTTGCCGTTGACCACCAGAAAACTCATGTGGATAACGCCATTTAGACTCCGGTGGCAATCCAACATGTTTTAATAAAATATCTATTTTTTCTGAACCTGAAAAATTGATCTTATCTTTTCCATTTTTTAGACCAGTATTATCTTTAATATTTAGCGCATTCATTCCCTCTTTAAGAATATCAATAATACGCATTCTAGGATTAAGTGATGAATAAGGATCTTGAAAAATAATCTGAAATTCGGCGCGCTTTCTACGAAGTTCTTTACGCTCAAGCCCTACTAATTCTGACCCGTCATATTGCACACTACCTGCAGTAGGTGTAATCAATTGCAAAATACTCTTCCCTACCGTGGTCTTTCCACAACCTGATTCACCTACTAATGCAAGTGTACTACCCTGTGGAATAGAAAATGAAACGCCATCTACTGCTTTAATACTTCCTACCACTCTTTTTATTAGGCCCCTATATATAGGAAAATGAACTTTTAAATTAGTGACATTCAATAGTATTGAACTACCGGTAGTATTATGAGATGCAGGAGCTATTTCAGGAGCAGACTCTTCTGCTACTAACTGTTTCTTAACACTCTCCCCATTGTCTCTTCCATACAGATGACACTTTACCTTATGGCCTGTAGTTACCTCACTCCATTCTGGTACAGTTGTTCTACACAAATCCCAGGCATATTCACAACGATTAGCAAACCGACAACCAATAAATTTACTGGATAGAGGCGGAACGTTTCCCTTAATCATTGCTAATCCCTGTCCCCGTTTTGATCCTACTGGTAGCGCATCAAATAATTTCTTAGAATATGGGTGTGCTGGGGAATTGAAGAATTTATCACAGCCCGTTGTCTCTATAATTTCACCTGCATACATGACTGCAATTCGGTCTGCCATTTCCGCTACGACTCCAAGATCATGGGTGATAAGTAAGATGGCCATGTCTTTATCTCGCTGCAAATTTCGCATCAGATCTAAAATTTGAGCCTGAATAGTAACGTCAAGAGCTGTAGTCGGCTCATCTGCAATTAATAGTGCTGGCTCACAAGCAAGTGCCATAGCAATCATTACCCGCTGTTTCATGCCGCCGGAGAATTGAAATGGATATTCAGCCATGCGCCTTGTTGCATCAGGAATGCCTACCTGATGCAATATTTCTATTATGCGCTCTTGTAATTCCATGCCGCGTAAATTAAGGTGCCGTTTCAATACCTCTCGAATTTGCTCGCCAACTGTTAACACGGGGTTTAAACTTAACATTGGCTCTTGGAAGATCATGCTGACTTGCTTGCCACGTATATTACGCACAGATGCTTCTGATTTTAGTAGTAGGTCTTCTCCCTCTAATTTTACAGAGCCAGAAACAATTTCTCCTGCATCTGGCAATAGCCGCATAATTGAAAGTGCTGTCATAGATTTTCCACAGCCTGACTCCCCAAGTAGGGCAAAAGTCTCACCTTTCTCAATCTGAAGTGTTAGTTCGTCAACAGCACGTACCGGTTCTGTGCTGGTATGGAGAATAGTCTTAAGGTTTTTAATCTGTAGCAGGGAAGTCATCGGAATATAAGATCCAAATTACTGTCGTATCAAATTGATTTTTTTACTCTATTGAACAGCTCACCATAATATAATTTACCTGTTAATAAGTCGTAGCGTTTTCACTCTTGGGTTAAATGCATCCTGTACTGCATCAGCAAATAAATTAGCACTTAGAACAAGCGTAAACATAAAACCAAAAGATGCAAGCAAAGCCCACCAAATCATCGGTTCACGCGCCATTTCTAGACGAGCTGAATTAATCATAGTGCCAAAACTAATCATAGAGGGATCTACACCAACACCAATATAAGACAGCACAGCCTCAGCCAGAACAAGCCCACTAAATTCCATAACAGTAGCAATCAATACAATGTGCAACACGTTAGGAAGTATATGGCGACTAATTATGCGCCAGTGAGAAACTCCAAATGCATGGGCTGCTTGGATATATTCCATCTCACGTATTTTGAGAGTCTCACCACGTAATAAACGACATAGCCCAGTCCAACTGGTAACGCCAAGTATGATGCAAAGGAATAACAAACGAAGATCAGCGCGTGAAGCCATTGTGTCAAATAGCTCCGGATGAATCCCTATATAGACCTGCATCATCAATACTGAGGCTGCAATTAGTAGCACACTTGGAATTGAACTTAATGTGGTGTATATATATTGAATTACATCATCAACCCATCCTTTAAAATATCCAGCCGTAATGCCAAGAATAAGTGCAAAAGGCAACATCATCAGTGTAGTAATTGTTCCAATTATCAAACCAATACGAATACTTTTCAGTGCTTGGTAAAAAACGTCTTGCCCTACTTTATCAGTTCCAAATATATGATAATGAGTAGACAAAGACAGTGTGATGCCAAATATTAGAAGTAATAATGCGGACATAATAAAAATATACTTCCAGGGAATCTCTGTTTCACCACGTGAAATAATAGACAGTACCGGCATAAATTTCATACCACTCTTATATGCTATTAACTTGACTAACAAAGTTACAAATATAAGCCAAATAAGAAAACCAAAACATAAACCCTCTGCTGTACGCCAAGCGATATCGGCAGAGAATTGTTTCTCCGGGTTTTGTAAATGTGCACCACCAAATTTCAGCCGAGGAAATTCACGTATTTGCCCTCCCTGAGGAAGCTCAATTATTTCTTTGCTGTAGAGATGCGTTGCGAACGGTGCAGAATAGGTCTTCTCAATATTTGTTCGTAATGGTGTAGCGATAATATCAAATAAACTTAGCACCTTGGCATCATATATTTTCTCAGTACTCATACTATTATTGCTCTCTAAAGCAGATCGAAAATGTACAGTATCTAATAGTCCAATTGAAATAAATAGTATCAACACGGTAAGTGCCATCATGCCGCTCACACTATGCCCTACCCGCTTCCATGGGATCAAAAGGTGCTCATTACGCCGAACATAGCAAGCAAAAATTATTACTACTATCAACAGAAGATAGATAAGTGAATCGGTCCAAAGAATGACAGGTTTAAAAGGCATGGTATCTGTTAGGAATAGTTATTCTAGCCTTATCCTTGGGTCAACTAGCGTGTAAGATATGTCAGTTAATATCAACCCAATGATATAAAAAAATGACCCTAAAAAAACCATAGCTCGAACTATGGCAAAGTCTTGAGAACTAATCGCATCAATAGTATAACTACCCAAACCTGGAATGCCGAAGAATGATTCCAATATGAGACTGCCCATGAAAAGTGACGGAATTAGCACTACTGCACCTGTAAGAATTGGAATCAGGGCATTCCCAAGTACGTGCCTAAACAACACGATACTCTCTGAAAGTCCCTTAGCACGTGCAGTGCGAACGTAATCCTTTCCCATTTCTTCTAAAAAAATTGTACGGTACCAACGTGCGCTAGCACCAGAGCCACTAAACACACCTATAATTACTGGCAGCACTAGGAATTTTCCTATATCCAATCCCCCGCTGAAACCCGAAATAGGCACTAAATGCCATAGCTTACTAATTAGGAACTGCCCGCCAATCACATAAAATAAAAGGGAAATTGACATTATTGCAACACACAGCACTACACCCCAGAGGTCAATATACGTAGCACGAAAAAATACCATTATTAATGCAAAGGTAATGTAGGAGACTAATCCCAGAATAAATACTGGCAGTGCAATAGCAAGGCTTGGCAACATACGCGTTTTAATTTCATGAGCGATATCACGCCCGTCATCTGCACGTCCAAACTCAAAGACAAACATTGAAGTCGATTTCTCAAAAAAAATTGTATTTGTGAATTTATCAGCACCATTCTCTGCACTGTTATATATTAATGATTTGTCATACCCTCTTTCCTGCTTCCACTTTAAAATTGCTTCTGGTGTAACTCGTTTGATGCCAAGATGCATCCGCGCCATATCATCGGGAGTATTAACTACAAAAAATAGTGTAAAAGTAATCAGATTTACACCGATAAGTATAGGAATCGCATACAACATACGACGTATAATGTAATTAACCAATCTTACCTCGTTTCTCTGAATTACTAATTCCTGCTCCACGCTCTTTCTTCCGATAAATAACGATTGCAGGAATCAACCCTACTATCAACACTATCAAAAATACTGCCAAAGGCCAGAGCACTGGTTTATTCCAATGGAGTCGTTTCTCTTCTCTCATATTAGAATCTATACGGTGATACTTCAGATTGTTATGGGACATTTTGTTAGGTTTAACATTTGTGTACCATTCATGGTACAAAGCATAATCTTTAGGATGATATCCCCAAATCCAAGGTGAGTCCTTACGAAGAATCCTGAGCATCTGATCAATAATTTCCTGACGCTCAAAACTATCTTTCATATTTTTCATTTGCTCGAATAGAACGTTATATTCTGGGTTATCGTAATTAGCAGCATTCTCGCCATCACTACCAACTTTTCTTTGCGGCCCATGGAGCAAAAACAAAAAATTTTCAGGGTCAGGATAATCGGCATTCCATCCCCACTCAAATATTTGTGCATTTCCCTGGCGAATTTTATCCTGAAAACGATTGTAGTCTGTACTCCGAATTACTAACTGAATGTTAAGTTTCTGAAATTGTTTACTCATCCAATCTAGCTTTGATTTATCTTCAGGACCTCTTGCCGTGACATCAAAATACAATACTAGCGGAGCATTAGTTTTAATATCTATCCCATTGGGATAACCTGCTTCTGCCAACAGACCCCTGGCAGTTTCTATAGACTTCCGACTTGGTCTATTGTTTTTCCAGTTATATACAATTGGATTAACCCCCTCCTTACCATACTTATGGCCAAAGATTCCGGGTGCAATCGGCCCTTGTGCTGGGATACCACGGCCATTGGCAAATATCGAAATAAATTCCTCATAATCCACCGCGATAGAAATTGCCTGACGTAGTTTTCTGGAAGACTCTGTAAGTCCACCAACTTTAGGGTCAAGCATATTGAACCCAACATAATACGTGGAAGTCGCTATAGCCTCTTCTAATCGAATTCCTTTAGCGCTCATTTCCTTTGTTACAGTTGCCTCACCCTGCCCTGTAATCTGTACGGCCTGATCAAAACTATCAGAACCAATCCCAGATGCATCATAGTATCCTTGTAGAAACTTATTCCAACGAGGAATACTTTCCTTATCACGATAAAACATGATCTTATCAATAAATGGTAACGGCTCCCCTGCATCTTTGAATAAGTCTGATTTCAGATTATTTTTATAATCTCCAACAGGATAAGTCTCTCCATGAAAATTAGGATTTTTTTCTAATACCATTATTAAGTTTGGATTGTTATCAGTTAGCATATAAGGGCCCGTGCCAACCGGATACCAATCAAGTGTAATATTTTTCTCTACCAACCCCTGCTGGGTGTAGAAGCGATCTGCCTCCCATGGAATAGGCGCAAAAAATGGCATTGCGAGCCAATACATAAACTGCGGATACTTCCCTTTAATTTTAATTCTATAAGTGTGAGAATCTATTACCTGTGCCCCTTCCAATGGATAGTTATTCAAATCTAGATAAGCACCGGTACTCGCAGTTTCAGTTTGTAAATTAGCTGCAGATTTTAAAGTATCTGAATATTCCTTAAGGCCAACAATGTAGTCTGACATCAAGCCAAAAATAGGTGAATGTAGCCTAGGGTGTGCCAGTCTCTTAATCTCATAAACATAATCTTTAGCAGTTAATTCACGTGTACCAGTATAAGGAAAATCCTTAATCTCATATATCTCTGCTAAATCTTCAGCTGATAAATTATGATAAATAAATTCTTCTCTTTCATTTTTTGCGAAGGCAGGATGGGGCTGAAAGCGGACGCCAGGTTTAATAGAAATCTCATAAATCGTATAGGAAATTTCCTTGTTATCAACATCTTCAGGTAGCTTTTCTCCGTTCGAATTAAAATATTGCGCCACGGGCATCTCAGATGCGGAGAGAGGAACCAACTTATAAGGGCGTTTTAAATAATGAAATTGTAATGGCGGCTCATAAATTTGTGCTGTGAATAAAATTTCATTTGAACTATATGACTGCACTGGGTCAAGATGCTTAGGACGCTCAGCAAAAGCGCTATAAAGTATATTTCCATTCTCAGCAGAAGGAGGATAAGGGTTATTCCAAGAATCACTGCTACAAGCAGGTAATAAAGCTATAGAGAATACTAATACGTATGTAAAAAGAACCTTCATTTATTCCATATTCTAAAGTAAATACTGGAGTATGGGGAACGGAAAATCATTACTATTACTAAATTACTGCAACTCTTCAAGTACAATAGCCTCCTAAGCTATAATTATTAAATTATCATATATTCATAAGGACATAATATGGGATTTCTAGCAGGCAAACGCATTCTAATTACCGGTTTACTCAGTAATCGTTCTATTGCTTATGGTATTGCGAAAGCAATGAAGCGGGAGGGAGCGGAACTTGCTTTCACTTATCAAGCAGAAGGAATACGTGGGCGTGTAGAAAAATTAGCAGCTGAGTTTGATAGTGATTTACTTTTTTCCTGTGATGTTACAAGTGATAATGAAATTAACAAAAATTTTGAAGACCTTGCAAAATCATGGGATGGCCTTGATGGCATCGTACACTCTATTGCTTTCGCTCCACGTGAAGCCTTAACTGGGGACTATTTGGAAAGTTTGAGCCGAGAATCTTTCCAGATAGCGCATGATATTAGCTCCTTTAGCTTTGCCGCTTTGGCAAAAGCGGGACTTCCACTGATGGAAAATAACAATGGGTCTCTTCTGACACTAAGCTATCTCGGCTCACAAAGAGTAATGCCAAACTATAACGTAATGGGACTTGCCAAGGCCAGCCTTGAAGCCAATGTAAGATTTATGGCATCAAGTCTCGGACCAAAAGGAATAAGAGTTAATGCAATTTCTGCCGGCCCAATTAAGACACTGGCTTCTGCAGGAATAGGAGACTTTGGAAAACTACTTGGATATACTGAAAAAGTTTCACCTTTACGTCGCAATGTATCCATCGAGGAAGTAGGGAATGCAGCTGCCTTCTTATGCAGTGATCTTGCTAGTGGAATTACTGGTGAGATTACTTATGTAGACGCTGGGTTTAATAATGTTGCATTTGATCTTATTGAATAGCCATAATTAAATTATGACTATTCTTTAATCTCAATTCTATCTCTCATAACGGTCAGATCAGACCGTTGCTTGACTGCCGAAAGATATGATGACAACTCCTCCTGTGCATATACTTGCTGCTGCAATTGTTTACCAAAAAGCTTAATCTTTTCTTCATCCGGTAATTTAGCTTTTATCACGTTACTAATCCGAACCAAAGAGAAACCTCCTTGTGAATTAATAGCTCCGACATATGCAGGGAAACTGAATGGTTTAGCTTTAAAAACAGCCCGGAGAACATCCTCCTCAAGGTCTTTTGGGTCGTTACGGGCAACTGTCTGATTAGGAGCCCATTTAACTATACCCTTCTCCCCTTTTTGCAATCTTGCCAATTTCTCTTTACCATCTTTTAGCGCCTGATCAGATGCTTTTTTGTTCTCTAAAATTTGGAGTATTTTTTCTTTAGCCTCTGCAATAGAAAGCATCGCAGCTGGTTTATGATCAAGGACCCTTACGGAGATCAAAATATCCGGTGTAATTTGAATCGCCTCAGAATTATTTCTATTCTTAATTGCATCCTCAGAGAACATTACTTGCAATAGTTTTGTATTATTAAAGTATGGTTCTTTGCCGCCGGCCCTACTAATCCAGCCACTCTTCTGTATAGATAATTTAAGTGTTTCAACAGCCAGCTGGAAACTTTCATTCTCTTCATAGACTATATTCCTAAACTCCTCTGCTTTCTCTCCAAAATCTTTACTTGATTTTTGTCTTCTTAATTTTTTCTCTACCTCATCTTTTACTTCATCAAAATTTATATTTTCCCCTTTCTTTATCGCGGAAAGTTTAATAATATGAAAACCAAAACCTGTCTGAATTGGTCCACGAATCTCTTCTTTCTCCATCTGAAAGACTTCATCCTCAAAGACTTTATCCATTGTATTGCGCCCAAAGAACCCTAAGTCTCCGCCCTTATCTGACGATCCAGCATCTTGCGAATGCTCTTTTGCAAACTTAGCAAAATTCTGTGGTGCTTGCTTGATTTGTAGCAGTAATTCTTCCGCCTTAGAACGAGCTTTTTCTTTATCCGCATTTGATGCAGTAGCAGGTGCACTTAATAATATATGGCTAGCCTGACGTTCTTCTATTTGACCAAATTTAGCCTTGTGCTCTTCAAAATATTTCTTTGTTTCTTCAGAACTTACCTGTATATTTTTTGCTAGATCATCCACTGATAATACGAGATACTCTACCTGTATCTCTTCAGGTCGCTTAAAATCAGCTTGGTGATTACCATAATATTCTTTAATCTCATCATTACTCGGTTTCACCTTAGAAGCAAACTGAGCAGGATCAATGTGAACACTGCTGATTTCACGTTTCTCCCCACTTAAACGCATAATATTTTTTGCTACGGTATTCGAAATAAAACCATTCTTGAGATACCCGTCTATCACTTGATTCCTCATCATTTCTTGACGGATATTTGTTTCAAATCTTACTACCTCCATTCCTTGATCACGTAATAATTCCCTGTACAGCTGGTTAGAAAATTCATTATCCTGCTGGAATTGTGGAACACTCTGTAAAGCGCTAACCAGCTGGGAATCCTTAATAGCAAATCCGAGTCGTACTGCCTCTTGATTAAGTAACCGCGTCTGGATCAATTCTTCCAGTACTGAGGCTCTAACTCTAGGGTCATCAAGCATTGCGATATCAAAACCATCCCCCATCGCATCCCTCATTGCGTGATATCGATTACGAAGTGACTGATCAAACTCCTGTCGATGAATTTTTTCTCCAGAAACTATTGCAATATAATCCTCACCATCCTGGTTTTGGTACGACTCAAGTCCCCAAAATAAGAACGGCAACACAGCAATCAGCATAATCACTTGAACAACACGTTTACGTCTGTGAACAAAATCAAACATTACTAAAATCCAAAATACTCATAAATAAAAAAGGCGAACTTACGTTCGCCTATACTTAACTAAAATTATGGCGGAGTGGACGGGACTCGAACCCGCGACCCCCGGCGTGACAGGCCGGTATTCTAACCAACTGAACTACCACTCCAGCTTCCTCATATAATTCCGTTGGTGGGTGCTGACGGGTTCGAACCGCCGACATTCGCCTTGTAAGGGCGACGCTCTACCAACTGAGCTAAGCACCCTCCTTCTTCGAAATCTAATTTACTGCATCCTTCAGTGCCTTCCCTGCGCTAAATTTTGGAACTTTAGCTGCTTTAATTTTAATTGCTTCACCAGTACGAGGATTACGACCCGTACGAGCTGCACGTTTACCTACTTTAAAAGTACCAAACCCTACTAGGGTTACACTTTGCTCTTTTTTAAGAGCCACTTTAATTGCAGATAGTGTTGCATCTAATGCATCACCTGCTGTTGCTTTTGAGAGCCCTGCGGTTTTTGCAACAGATTCGATCAGTTCTGATTTATTCACTTAGTTCCCCCCTCGGTTATAAGAAATAATGATGCAGGAGACTTCCCCTGCAAACGCTGTTATATCAAGCCCTTTAGGCTGGGTCAAGCAATTGTGGCAATATTTTCGAAATGATTTCTAAATATAAAATCTTTTATTGTCTTAAATAAACAGCATGCCTACTCTCTGTAAATCTATATTAAGTCAACCTGAAGGGATTTTTAAAAAAAAGATAACTTATTGATGCCGTTCTTTCAATAAGTTACCTCTAAAAAGCACCAGGAATTTAAAATTTAATTAATGCTTTATGGTGACAGCAGCCTGTTTATTTTTATTTTCATCAGGATTAGTCTCGGATTTACTAGAAACAATAGGAAGCGCCTCTGGTTCCCGCTCTAAAGCAAAATTTAAGACTTGATCTATGGACTTTACTGGGTTTATATCAAGTTTATTTTTAATGTTCTCTGGAATCTCAGCTAGATCCTTAACATTATCCTCAGGTATCAAGACCATTTTTATATCACCCCGGTGTGCTGCTAAGAGCTTTTCTTTTAGCCCACCAATTGGCAATACCTCACCTCGTAACGTTATCTCGCCTGTCATTGCAACAGATGCCCTTACCGGAATACCTGTGAATACCGACACCATTGCAGTACATATACCAACGCCTGCACTAGGACCGTCTTTGGGTGTGGCTCCTTCTGGCAGGTGTATATGGATATCATTCTTTTGGTAAAAATCTTCTGGTATGCCTAGTGCAATTGAACGGCTACGTACTACTGATAGAGCTGCTTGGATAGATTCTTGCATTACCTCACCCAGCTTACCAGTAGTAATAGTTTTACCTTTACCTGGAAGAGCTACTGCTTCAATAGTTAATAATTCTCCACCAACTTCTGTCCAAGCTAGGCCAGTCACCTGCCCAATTTGATTTTTTTCCTCAGCAATGCCGTAAGTATATCGTCGCACATCCAAGTATTTACCAATATTCAGTGAACTGACAGCAATTTTTTTCTTTTTATCTTTAAGTAACAATACTTTTACTATTTTTCGACAAATTTTTGAGATTTCTCTCTCCATAGCGCGGACACCTGCTTCCCGAGTGTAATAGCGAGTAACATCACGTAGCGCAGCTTCAGATACTGCAAGCTCGTCTTCCTTTAACCCATGATTTTTCATTTGTTTCGGCAATAAGTACCGCGTTGCAATGTTAAGCTTTTCATCTTCGGTATAGCCAGACAGTCTAATTACTTCCATTCTATCCAATAAAGCTGGTGGTATATTTAAGGTATTTGCAGTAGCAACAAACATAACATCAGACAAATCATACTCAACTTCCATGTAGTGATCTACAAATGAATTATTTTGTTCTGGATCAAGCACTTCAAGTAATGCAGAAGATGGGTCTCCACGAAAGTCCATGCCCATCTTATCTATTTCGTCTAACAAGAACAGTGGATTCTTTACACCAACCTTAGTCATGTTTTGCAGAATCTTGCCAGGCATTGAACCAATGTAGGTACGACGATGACCACGTATTTCTGCTTCATCCCGCACGCCACCTAGTGACATACGTACAAATTTGCGATTTGTAGCACGGGCGATAGACTGGCCTAAAGACGTCTTACCAACCCCAGGAGGTCCCACTAAACAAAGGATAGGTGCTTTGAGTTTCTCCACTCGCTGCTGTACCGCTAAATACTCGACAATACGCTCCTTAACCTTATCTAAGCCGTAATGGTCCTTATCGAGTATTACTTCTGCCGCGCTGAGGTTTCTACCGATCTTGCTTTTCTTCTTCCACGGCAATGCAACTAGAGCATCAATATAATTGCGTACCACCGTTGCCTCAGCAGACATAGGAGACATTAATCGTAATTTCTTCAATTCAGATTCGCCCTTAATACGAGCCTCTTTGGACATATTTACAGATTTAATCTTCTTGTCCATTTCCTCTAAATCAGTGCCATCTTCCCCTTCTCCTAATTCTTTCTGGATAGCTTTAACTTGCTCATTCAAATAATAGTCTCGCTGACTCTTCTCCATCTGACGTTTTACTCTGCCACGAATACGTTTCTCCAGCTGGAGTATATCAAGCTCAGTTTCCAATAACCCCAACAGGTGCTTTAAGCGTTTTGGAACATCAAATAGCTCTAGAATCTCTTGTTTCTGCTCGAGCTTCAGTGGCAAATGTGCGGCAATTGTATCAGCCAGGCGCCCTACCTCATCTATACCACCGAGAGAGGTATGTATTTCAGGTGGTATCTTTTTATTAAGTTTTACATATTGGTCAAATTGATCCAGCATTGTACGTCGCATAGCTTCCACCTCATTACTGTCGACATTGTCAGCAGGGAGCAATACAACCTGCCCAGAAAAATGAGGGCCGGAATCAATTACCTCTAAAATATTAGCTCGGCGACCGCCTTCTACCAAAACTTTAACCGTGCCATCCGGTAATTTGAGCATTTGCAACAAATTTCCAACACTACAAACCTTATGAAGGTCTTCAGAACTCGGCTCATCTTTAGCAGCAGATTTCTGCGCTACCAAAAGCAGTGTTTTACCTGAGTCCATAGCACTTTCCAGTGCCTTGATAGACTTAGGTCGCCCTACAAATAAAGGAATCACCATGTGTGGAAACACTACAACATCACGCAAAGGTAAGAGTGGCAACAGTACTTTATCGGCCTCGATAACTGGTAGAGTCATATGTGTAAATTAACCTATAAATATAAAAAACTACTAAAATAGTATTGGGGCAATCAGGACAAATTCAAGGAAGATTGACGATTCTAAACTAGAATTAACTACTCTTTGCTACCTTATCCTTATCCGAATAAATAAGAATTGGCTTGATATCGCCTTCAACTGAACCACGATCAACTACAACTTTAATAACATTCTCAAGAGATGGGAGATCATACATTGTATCCAATAAAGTGTTCTCTAAGATTGACCTAAGTCCACGTGCACCGGTTTTCTGCGCCAACGCTCTATTAGCAATTGATTTAAGTGCTTGCTCTCGAAACTCTAGGCCTACACCGCCTTCCATATTGAACATCTTCTGGTACTGTTTAATAAGCGAATTCTTAGGCTCCGCGAGAATCTTAATTAAGGTATCCTCACCGAGTTCCTCCAGTGTCGCAACTACTGGCAGGCGTCCGACAAACTCAGGAATTAAACCATATTTAACTAAATCTTCAGGCTCTACTCCCCTTAATATTGAGCTGATATTTTTACGGTTATCAATACCACTCCGCACATCCGCACCAAAACCTATTCCACCCTTCTCAGAACGATCACGTATTACTTTGTCAAGACCATGGAATGCACCTCCACAAATAAATAGAATATTGGTAGTGTCTATTTGAATAAATTCTTGATTAGGATGCTTTCTCCCACCCTGTGGGGGGACAGAAGCAACTGTACCCTCAATTAGCTTAAGCAAAGCTTGCTGCACGCCCTCACCGGAGACATCACGGGTTATTGAAGGGTTATCTGATTTACGTGAAATCTTGTCAATCTCATCTATATAAACTATACCCTGCTGAGCCTTATCCACATCATAGTTACATTTCTGAAGAAGTTTCTGAATAATATTTTCAACATCCTCTCCAACATACCCAGCTTCAGTTAGAGTTGTAGCATCAGCCATTACAAACGGCACATTAAGTAACCGCGCCAATGTTTGTGCTAAGAGTGTTTTTCCTGATCCAGTTGGCCCTATAAGTAGAATATTACTTTTAGCCAGTTCTACGTCATCAGACTGGCTAATTTCAGCTATATTCTTTAAACGCTTATAATGGTTATATACAGCCACAGATAAAATTCTCTTTGCTGGCTCTTGACCGATTACATATTCATCAAGTGTCTGGCAAATTTCACGCGGTACCGGCAATTCGGATTCAGCTAAATCTTTAGCCTCGGCCTCCTTTAATTCCTCGCGTACTATATCGTTACAAAGTTCAATACATTCATCGCAGATAAATACGGATGGCCCAGCAATAAGTTTTTTTACTTCATTCTGGCTTTTTCCACAAAAAGAACAATAAAGCAATTTTTCGCCAACAACCTTATCTGACATAATATTACTCCCTCCGTGTTATCTAAACCAGCACCAAAATTATAGGAAAGCGACCTATGATAACCATCATTTTTATTAAACTGTATTCTTAGTCCTACTGGTTAGAACTTCATCTACTAAACCATACTTTACTGAATCTTCTGCACTAAGGAAATTATCGCGATCAGTATCTTTACCTATTGTCTGAATACTTTGACCGCTATGTTTCGCTAAAATTTCATTTAATCTGCCTTTGAGAAACAAAATTTCTTTGGCATGAATCTCAATATCTGAGGCTTGCCCCTGAAAACCACCCAATGGCTGATGAATCATAATGCGTGAATTTGGCAAACAGAACCGCTTACCTTTTTCGCCTGCTGCCAGCAGCAAAGAGCCCATACTTGCCGCCTGACCCACACATAGTGTACTGACACTTGGTTTAATGTATTGCATAGTATCGTAGATTGCCAGCCCTGCAGAAACCAGACCACCAGGGGAATTTATATAAAAATGAATTTCTTTATCTGCATTTTCAGACTCTAGAAACAGGAGCTGAGCCACAATCAGATTAGCTGCTGTTTCTGTAACTGGCCCCACAAGAAATATAACCCGCTCTTTCAACAAACGGGAATATATATCATATGACCGCTCGCCTCGCCCACTGGTCTCAATCACCATAGGAATCAGGCCTAAATCTTTAGGCTCAAGATTATAGCCATCAAATTCAGTTCCTTGAATCATATCAAGATTTCCCCATCAATTCGTCAAAAGTTACCTTCTTTTCTACAATGCTCGCTTTTTCTAATACCCATGCTACAACATTATCTTCTAACACAGCAGACTCGGCCTCATGAAGGCGCTCTTTTGAAGAATAATGCATCTTAACTACCTCACTAGGATTTTCATAGCCTTGCGCAAATTCTTCAATTAATGCACGTACTTGCTCAGGCTTCGCACGTAATTCATGGGCCTTTACTAGTTCTGTTAGAATCAATCCCAAATTTACACGTCGCTCCGCCTTTTCCTGGAACAAATCTTTTGGTAAAGGTATATCTTTAACTTGCATACCGCGTTGCTTAAGATCATCTTTTGCGCTCTGCATTAAACGATCTAATTCTAGGGCCACCAATGATTTAGGCGTATCAATAGTAATTGCATCAAGCAATGCCTGCATTACACTCTCTTTAACTTTCGTCTTTATCCGTTTTGACACTTCACGTTCAAGATTTGCTTGAACTTCGGTATGCATTTTTTTTATATCCCCACTGGAAATACCAAGTGATTCAGCAAATTCTCCATTTAACTCCGGGAGCTTTGGCTCTTCCACTTTATTAATCTTCACCTCGAATGTTGCAGTCTTTCCAGCTACCTCTTTACCATGATAATCTTCTGGAAAAGGTACTTCAAAAGACTTACTCTGGTCCTTATTCATCCCGATTATTGCTTCCTCAAAATCCTTGAGTAACTGACCTTCACCTAGAATCAGGGTAGAACCTTTTGCACTACCGCCATCAAACTCTACTCCATCAATTATTCCATGATAATCAATATTTACCCTATCTCCCTTAGCCGCAGCTCGATCCACCTCATTATACTGAATCCTCTGCTTACGCATCATCTCAATAGCTTTATCAACGTCAGCAGAAGAAACTTGCATCATCGGCTGTTCAATACTCAGTGAAGTTAAATCACCTAGAACTATATCCGGATACACCTCAAACGTTGCACTAAATTCAAATTTAGATGAATTTTCAGCTACTTCTTTTGCTTCAAAATTTGGATACCCAGCAACCCGCAATTTTTGTTCACGTACTGCCTCACTAAAATTCTTCTGCAATACGTCACCCATCACATCCTGACGCACTTGAGGACCATATTGCTGCGATACAATCTTTAATGGAACCTTCCCAGACCGAAAGCCATGAATTTTAGTGGTACGTGCCAAGCGTTTTAAACGGCTCTCAATTTCAGTCTCAACCTCTTCCTGAGGCACCGTAACATTAAGCCTGCGCTCTAATGAGCCTAGAGTCTCTAGATTGGATTCCATTACTATTCCTGATTAACTATTATTCATTTGACATCAGAACAACCATGCAACAGAGCGACCATAAAATACAAAGGCCAAACAGCTTGCCGCCTGAAGTCTCGTGGTGCGAAAGGGGGGACTCGAACCCCCACACCTTTCGGCGCCAGAACCTAAATCTGGTGCGTCTACCAATTCCGCCACTCTCGCTTTCCAAGTTCTTCGTGCCGATCAATTATACCTTTTTATCCTTGTCTCCACAGATATACTACTCATGTTTTTGGCAAAAAATAGTCTTGCCAGTAACTCCTTTGCTAGCCGGCCCCATCAAATATAAATAAGTCGACATCAAATCTTTTGGGGCAACTAAATTTTTCTTAACTTCACCAGGATGTGTTTTAGTTCGTTGCAAGGTGTGCACAACTCCCGGTATTAATGCATTGATACGTAAATTTGTATACATTTCCCATTCTTGAGCTTGAATTTTTACTAATGCCTCCACCCCCGCCTTGGCCACAGCAAACCCCCCCCAATATGCTGCAGGGTAATGCCCATGAGTATCCGATGTCATAATAACGCATGCATCAGTAGAGGCTTTTAGTAATGGCAAACAGGCACGTGTCAACGAAATTGGCGCTACTAGATTGACACGCAGCAGAATCAACCACTGATCAAATGTATGACTTTCTAGTGGAGTGAGATTTGGAATAAAAGACGCATTATGTAAAATTCCATCCAGCCGACCCAACTGCGACTTAATTGCCTGCGCAATCACCTCAAAATCTTTACCCTCAATTTTCTCTAGATCAAATGGAATAATTGCCGCTTGTGCCCCTCCTTCAGACTCTATTTCATCATATACACTTTCCAGCTTATCAACCTTTCGTCCATGCAAAATTACTGTAGCACCATGAGCAGCATATTCTAGCGCAGCAGCGCGACCGATTCCTTGCCCTGCACCGGTCACAAGGATTACACGGCCCTTAAGAATATTTTTATCTGGCCGGTAGTTTGTAGTATCGATCATAAACACATAGCCTTCTCGGAGAAGAAACTCTTAAAATCATTAGAATTGATAAGTTTTACAGGTAGAATATTGGGCGGAGAAATTATCCTTTGACCCAGGTTCTCCATCCTATCCACAGCTTACGTATTGGAGTGAGACTTACACGTTGTCGCATAACCTGACAACTATCTTCTTTGATTTCATGCAGCAGCGCCCTATAAATAGCTGCCATTATAAAACCTGGGCGCTGATTTCTTCTATCCTCTATAGGTAATACTGAGAATGCCTTAGTATAATAATCCTCAGCTCTTTCTATCTGAAATTCCATTAGCTTTCTAAAATTATCAGATTCACGTGAATGTAGAATATCTTCACTAGATACTCCAAATTTGACAAGCTCATCTTCAGGTAAATATATACGGCCACGACGAGCATCCTCACCCACATCACGTATAATATTTGTAAGCTGGAACGCAAGCCCTAAGTTATGAGCATATTCCAGTGTCTTAATATTCTGATACCCAAAAATCTCAGCTGACAGCTGCCCCACTACTCCAGCCACATGGTGACAGTAAAGCTGCAAAGCAATGAAATCTGGGTAACGATTGCAATTCAAATCCATTTCCATGCCGTCTATAATTTCTATTAACTGGCTAGCAGAAAGATTTATTGTTTTAATTACTTCAACCAAAGCTTTTGCTACTGGATGACTGGGCTCTTCTCCCTGCTCCTCACTATAAACAGAAGCAATCTCCTTTCTCCACCAGTCCAGTTTCATTCGTGCCACAGACTCTTCAGTACACTCATCTACCACATCATCTACCTCACGGCAGAAAGCATAAAATGCAGTAATAGCGCGACGTTTCTCTGGCGGCAAATAAAGAAAACTGTAATAGAAACTGGAGCCGCTTTGAACAGCCTTTTCTTGACAATATTGGTCTGGGGTCATAATAATTTATTTTTATACAAGCATTCTGATCATGATTAGCGGTTGTTTCAATATTAAGAGATTAACCTAATTTAAACAAACCGTAATTTACAGGAGTTTATTGATTCCGTCTGCACAAAATATTAAACATAATGTAACTTTCCTACCACAAATAAAAAACCCTACCGAGGCAGGGTTTTTTATTTGACTTAGATGAAACAGATACTAGAGCCTACATACCCATACCACCCATGCCGCCCATGCCGCCCATGCCGCCCATGCCACCCATATCACCACCACCTGCAGCAGGAGCAGACTCTTCTTTTGCCTGTTCTGCCACCATAACATCAGTAGTGAGTATTAAGCCTGATACCGAAGCAGCATTCTGCAAGGCAGAACGTGTAACCTTTGTAGGATCCAGCACTCCCATCTCAACCATATCTCCATATTCGCTCGTAGTAGCGTTATACCCAAAGTTTCCTTGACCTTCCATAACCTTGTTGATTACTACCGAAGGTTCATCTCCACAGTTAGCAACGATCTGGCGCAAAGGCTCTTGCAGCGCTCGTAGAACAATCTTGATACCGGCATCCTGATCATTTGTGTCTCCTTTGACCTGCACTACTTGACTACAAGCCCGTAATAACGCGACACCACCACCAGGCACAATACCTTCTTCAACAGCTGCACGAGTTGCATGCAACGCATCTTCAACCCGAGCTTTTTTCTCTTTCATTTCTACTTCGGTTGCTGCGCCAACTTTAATCAGAGCTACGCCACCAGCTAGTTTTGCTACACGCTCTTGCAGTTTTTCCTTATCATAATCACTGGTAGCTTCCTCTATCTGAGCACGTATTTGATTGACCCGCCCTTCTATAGATTTTGCTTCACCAGCGCCATCTATAACGATAGTCGCTTCTTTACCTACCTCTATCCGCTTAGCCTGACCTAACTCATTCAACGTAGCTTTTTCCAAGGACAAACCAACTTCCTCAGCAATTACTGTACCGCCAGTAAGATGTGCAATATCTTCAAGCATAGCTTTACGACGGTCACCGAAGCCCGGTGCTTTCACAGCACAGGTTTTTAAGATCCCACGAATATTGTTAACTACCATTGTTGCAAGAGCCTCACCATCAATATCTTCGGCAATAATCAATAGAGGCTTATTGGTTTTTGCCACTTGCTCAAGCAATGGCAACAATTCACGAATATTAGAAATTTTCTTGTCGTGTAATAAAATATAAGGACTATCTAATAAAGCAATTTGCCTGTCTGCATTATTAACAAAATAGGGAGAAAGATAACCACGATCAAACTGCATCCCCTCAACAACATCCAATTCATTCTGTAAACCAGATCCATCCTCAACGGTAATTACTCCCTCCTTACCTACTTTTTCCATTGCATCTGCGATAATTTTTCCAATTTCACTATCTGAATTTGCAGAAATACTACCTACCTGAGCAATTTCTTTGCTTGTAGTGCAAGGCTTAGAAAGATTTTGGAGCTCTCCAACCGTTGCTTTTACAGCTTTATCAATACCACGTTTTAGGTCCGTCGGATTCATACCAGCAGCCACAAACTTCATGCCCTCTCTCACTATAGACTGTGCTAATACGGTAGCAGTTGTAGTTCCATCACCTGCAATATCGGAAGTCTTACTTGCAACTTCCTTAACCATCTGAGCCCCCATATTTTCAAATTTGTCATTCAGCTCAATCTCTTTTGCTACAGAAACCCCATCTTTTGTAATAGTAGGTGCCCCATATGACCGGTCCAAAACTGCATTACGACCCTTAGGCCCGAGAGTAACTTTAACCGCATCTGCCAAAATATTGACTCCAGCTACCATTCTGTGGCGAGCTGAATCACCAAATTTAACTTCTTTTGCTGCCATAATCTTTCTCCTAATTTACAGAAATATTGTAAGTATTTATAAGGTAAAGGGACAACTATCCCTCAACTATGCCCATGATGTCCTCTTCCCGCATCACTAGGATCTCTTCTCCCTTAATTTTCACAGCTTGCCCAGAGTATTTCCCAAACAACACCTTGTCACCAACTTTAACTTCTAGCGCACGAATCTTACCATCGTCTCCAGCTTTTCCTCTGCCTACAGAAATAATTTCACCTTGATCTGGCTTTTCTGCCGCACTATCTGGGATAATAATACCGGATGCTGTCTTGAGCTCTTCTTCTAGCCGCTTGACAACAACACGGTCATGTAAGGGACGAATATTCATGCTTCTTTCTCCTGTTTTAAAAAGTATAATTAAATAAATGGCTAATGAATTTCTCTGTTTAGCATTTCTATGAATCACTCTACAGATAAAAATTAGCACTCTCTGCCTATGAGTACTAATAATATGGGCTGTTTATAAGAATTTCAAGTAGATGACTAATAAAAACTTAGTAAAACGAAGTCTAAAGGCTGTTTGGAACCCGTGCTCTCAGATGAAACAATATGAGGCATTACCACTTATCCCTATTAATCGGGGTGAGGGAGTTTGGCTCTATGATTTTAATGATAGGCGTTATCTTGATGCAATTAGCTCCTGGTGGGTCAATTTATTCGGGCACACTAATCCTCAAATTAATCATGCCATCCAAGATCAACTCGGCAAATTAGAACATGTAATGCTTGCAGGCTTTACGCATGAGCCTGTAGTAAAGTTATCGGAAAGATTAATCAAGCTTGCACCAGACGGCCTTGGTCATTGCTTTTATAGCAGCGATGGAGCATCAGCCATTGAGGCTGCATTGAAGATGAGCGCTCATTTCTGGCACAACAGCGGCCAACCCGAAAAGAATAATTTTGTAAGCCTTCAAAATGGCTATCACGGTGAAACTTTAGGCGCATTATCTGTCACTGATGTCGCAATTTTTAGGAATACTTATGCTCCTTTGTTACGCAACAGCGCAAGAGTTTCAACTCCAGATTGGCGATATGCTGAAAAGGGAGAGCTCCCCAAAGATTATGCACTTCGTGCTGCCAACCACTTAGAAAAGTATCTGGCTAAAAATCACGCAGTAACCGCAGCATTTATTATTGAACCATTAGTTCAGGGTGCAGTAGGTATGGGTATGTATCATCCTGATTATCTAAAATATGCCCGTGAGATTTGTAACAAATACCAAGTACATTTAATTGCTGACGAAATTGCCGTAGGTTTCGGCAGAACAGGAACAATGTTTGCTTGTGAACAAGCGAATATTACTCCGGATTTTTTATGCCTTGCAAAGGGTCTTACTAGCGGATACCTGCCACTTTCTGTGGCGATGACTACCGAATCAATTTATCAGTCTTTCTATCACGAAGAAACCACACGTGCATTCCTGCATTCTCACACTCACGCCGGCAATGCTCTTGCTTGCTCCGTTGCGCTTGCCACACTGGATATATTCGAACAGGATAAGGTTATTAATGCTAACCATACAAAAACAAAATATCTAAATGATATATCCAAACCAATCGCGTCACACCCTAAAGTAAAAAATTTCCGTAACTGTGGAATGATTTGGGCATTTGAAGTTGAAACCACTGATCCTTCTTTTTCAGAGAATTTTTTTCAGAGCTCAATAAGCCAAGGGTTGCTGCTTCGCCCGCTAAACAATACCGTCTATTTCATGCCGCCCTATATCATTAACAATGAAGAAATTAATTTCCTTGTAACAAAGACCTTACAAGTGCTAGATTCATGTTAACAATTCTTACTTAGAATTATTGCTCCACTAAATTTTAGACGAGTATATTCTATATATGAGCCCATTTAAATTAGCTGCTATCTTGTGTTTTATACTTAATACACAAGCCCTACCTGTTTTTTCACAAGATCTACCTGACACAGTCAAACAAGCACTTAATCAGAATGGGATTCCCGAATCTGCCGCGAGTATTTATATTCACGAGATTAATACAACCAATCCAATTATTGCCTTTAACTCTGACAAGCCAATGAACCCAGCTTCAGTGATGAAGCTTATTACTACCTTTGCAGGACTTGAACTATTAGGGCCGGCTTTTACTTGGAAAACAGAGATCTATACTAATGGTGTTCTGAAAGAAGGTAAGCTACAAGGAGACCTTATAATAAAAGGTTACGGCGACCCAAGACTTAATCTGGAAAATTTCTGGTTACTCGTCCGTCGCCTTTATCAAAAAGGGTTACACGAAATTACTGGGGACCTTATCCTTGATAATAGCTATTTCTATATATCAATCGAGAATCCGGCAGCTTTCGATAACAAACCTTACCGATCCTACAATACTCCCCCTGAAGCACATTTAGTAAATTACCGAGCAACAGAGCTACGCATAATCCCCAAACCAGAGAATAATAGTGCTCGTATTATCATAAACCCACAAACCGAATTTATTACCCTTAATAACAACTTAAAGCTTACGAAAAGCAAATGTATCGAATGGAGAGATACGCTTGACACCATTATTGATGTTGATACTGAAAATAATCATCATACAACAATAACACTCAATGGAGACTACCCGATTGCTTGTGGTAAAAAATCCTTGTTACTGAGCCTACACAACAGCCAGACATACACTCTAGGACTTTTCAAGAAACTATGGAAGCAACAAGGTGGGGTGTTTAATGGGAAAGTACGTACTGGAATTGCGCCAGATGAAAAACTGCCATATGAAATTCACCAGTCTCCACCACTTACAGAGATTATTAGGGATATTAATAAATATAGCAACAATACCGCAGCACGCCAGCTCTACCTCACTTTGGGCACAGTGTCTGGCAATAAGCCAGCCACTCTTAACAAATCAAATAACGCAGTCAGGCAGTGGCTCAAGTCCAAAGAGCTAGACTCCCCAGAATTTGAAATAGAAAATGGTTCAGGGTTATCACGAAATGAACGAATTAGTGCGCGCCATTTAGGGAAACTTTTACTTAAAGCTTTCCAAAGTTCTGTGATGCCAGAATTCGTCTCGTCCTTACCAATTTTGGCGGTGGATGGAACCATGAAAAAAAGGCTTACTGGAACCGATGTTACTGGCCGAGCACATATTAAAACTGGATCACTTAACGGAGTAAAAGCAATGGCTGGCTACATACTTGATAAATCAGGAAAACGGATGGCCATTATTTTTCTGGTGAATCATATTAATTCCAGCAAGGCACAATTTGCAATGGACAAATTACTACAATGGGTTTACCAAAGACCCTGATTAGATATACAGGTACAGACTCAAATCTCCTCCAACTTATTATCTAATCCTAATTCTGCTATCTCAGCCGCTTTTAAAAGTGCCTTGGCTTTATTCTCGGTTTCAATCCACTCATTTCTTGGTACAGAATCTGCAACAATACCAGCTCCTGCTTGTACGTATAACTTCCCACCTTTAATGATTCCGGTACGGATAGCGATAGCAAGATCCATATCACCATTGAACCCTAGATAACCTACTGCACCAGCATAAACTCCACGTTTAGATCTCTCTAGTTCGTCAATAATTTCCATAGCCCTAACTTTAGGTGCCCCACTAACAGTCCCTGCCGGAAAAGTAGCACGTAATACGTCAATCGCACTCAACCCAGACTTTAATTTTCCATCAACATTGGAAACTATATGCATTACATGAGAGTAATTCTCAATTTGCATATTCTCAGTAACCTTGACCGAACCTGTATCTGCAACACGCCCAATATCGTTACGACCTAAATCCATCAACATGAGATGCTCAGCACACTCTTTAGGATCAGCCAATAAATCTGCAGCCAATCTCTCATCTTCTTGCTGAGTACTACCACGTGGCCTAGTTCCCGCAATAGGACGGACTGTTACGGCATCACCCTCAAGACGCACAAGAATCTCCGGTGAGGCACCTACAACGTGAAAATCGCCGAAATTATAATAAAACATATATGGCGAAGGATTTAAATTTCGTAATGCCCGATATAAGGCCAGTGGAGATGTACTAAAAGTCTTACTGGTCCGCTGCGATAAAACTACTTGCATTATATCGCCGTCAAAAATATATTGTTTGGCACGCTCTACTGCCTTGATGAAATCTGATTCACTAAACTCAGAAACCACCTGGGATGGCTTTACTGGTATTTCATTTGGAACTTTTACCGGCTTACGCAAATTTGTAAGCAATACTTTTAAACGTTTTTTTGTTTTTTTATAAGAACCCGCAATACTTGGATCTGTATATATGATTAGATACAGCTTGCCCGAAAGATTATCTACGACAATCAACTCTTCAGACAGAAGCAATAGCATATCAGGTAAATCTAATGAGTCTGAGCTAACATGGCCAGCGAGCTTACGCTCTATATAGCGAACCGTTTCGTAAGCAAAATACCCTACTAGCCCACCACAAAAACGTGGCAAACCAGAACACGGGGCAACTTTAAAGCGTAATAAATAAGACTGAATAAAAGACAGAGGATCCTCTACTCCAACCTGCTCTGACCCCTGCTCACTAATAATATTTATACAATTACCACGTACTTCAATTCGAGTTGAAGCAGGCAACCCAATAAAGGAATAGCGCCCGAAACGATCGCCGCCTCGAACCGATTCAAGCAAATAAGAGTAAGGACGGTTAGCTAATTTAAGATAAATTGAAAGCGGAGTGTCTAGATCGGCAAAAGTTTCCAACACTACTGGAATTCTGTTGTAGCCTTGTTTAGCAAGGTTAAAAAACTCGGATTCAGTCATGTTAAAATTTCAATAAACAAAATAAATTATGCCAATAATTCGGATATAGCAGGTCAAGAAAACCTAGATATTAGTCCAACAATATTTCTATTGCATTCTTAAATATATCGTTTCATTTGATTATGTCAGCCTTTTGATCAAATGTACTGCTTCGTAAATAGATGGAATCACTCTATCACAATCTAATTCATGAACATCTCGACCTTCATTATAGCCATACGGCACACAAAAAACATAGGATCCTGCTGCGCGCGCAGCTTTAGTATCATTACCCGAATCACCAATCAATAACATTTCATTTGGCATAACACCAAATACCTTACAAGCATGATGAAGAGGCGCCGGGTCTGGTTTCTTTTTTGGCAGGCTATCCCCAGATAAAACAATATCGAAATAATTTAAAAGTTTGGTAGCGCGTAACAAAGGCAAAGTAAACGTTTCGGACTTGTTAGTAATACAAGCTAATTGAAATCCTGCTTCCTTCATCGCAATTAACCCATCAACCACTCTCGGGTAGGGACGTGAAGTGGCGCATAGGTTTTTTGCATACTCTTTCTCATAAATCACCATTGCTTGAGCAAGAAAATCAGGGTCTGGTTCATTATTAAAACTGTTAGCCAAGCACTTCCTAACTAGATTCAGTACCCCCCTACCAATATAAGATTGAATTGTGACAAGTGGTAGTTCTGCTACGCCCAATTCTCGTAACATTATGTTAGCAGCAATAGCAAGATCACCTGCCGTATCAAGAAGCGTCCCATCTAAATCGATCATGATAGCTTTGACCGTCAAAGGAAATTCTATTTCTGCTGTAGAAGATACAGGATGAGGAGGATGGCTTCTATTCATTTCCTTATAAAATGCAAAAAGAATAATTTTTAATTCTTTAAAGAGTCAACTGCGACTAGACCTTTGCTAATTCTGCTCTTAATGCAGATAGCACCGTATCATATCGATGAGGATCCTCATTTTTACCAGCACCATAAATTGCAGAACCAGCAACAAAGGTATCTGCTCCAGCACGAGCAATCTCAGCAATATTGTCTACTTTCACCCCGCCATCTATTTCTAATAATATCTTTTTATTACCCGCATCAATTCGCTCTCGTACCGCTTTTAGCTTATTCAAGGCCTCAAGAATAAATTTTTGTCCGCCAAAGCCAGGGTTAACTGACATAATTAAAACAAGATCAAGTTTATCCAGCACATGGTCAAGATAGTGTAGAGGCGTAGCAGGATTAAATACCATCCCAGCCATGCAGCCCTGTTCCTTAATAAGGCCAATAGTACGGTCAATATGACTGGATGTCTCTGGATGAAATGAAATAATGTTCGCCCCTGCTTTTGCAAAATCAGGAATGATTCGGTCTACTGGTTCCACCATCAGATGTACATCAATAGTCGCATCTGTCAGTGGACGAATTGCCTCACATATAAGAGGCCCAATTGTCAGGTTAGGAACATAATGATTATCCATTACATCAAAATGAATAATATCTGCCCCCGAATCAAGAACATCGTTAATTTCTTCGCCTAATTTGGCAAAGTTTGCAGAAAGAATGCTTGGAGCAATAAGATAATCGGCCATTTGTATACCCTCAGAATCAGGAACGTCATTTTAACCGCAAAAGGATCTCTAATGCTATCAACTTCAACTCAATATGATAATATTCTCACTTTAATCTCAAAGTAAAAGTATTTTTCATGGGTTTTACTCCTGCTGTAATATACAAAATAGCATGCAATACTGATATGGTCGAAAACAAAAAATATGAGATAGACATAATCGTACATACTACCTATCTTCCTGAACAATCCGACGAGGCATTGAATCGTTATGTATTTGCTTACACCATTACCATTGCAAATACTGGAATGGTTGCAGCTCAACTTGTCAGCCGCCATTGGATTATTGAAGATGGAGAAAATGACGCCCAGGAGGTACGTGGGCTGGGTGTGGTAGGCGAACAACCACTGCTAAAGCCCGGGGACAGTTTTGAATACACGAGTGGGACTGCTATCTCTTCACCTGTTGGTTCAATGAAAGGAAGTTACCAGATGATCGCTGAAGATGGTCTCTGTTTCGATGCTTCAATTCCAGAGTTTACCCTGAGTGTACCAAGAATTCTACATTAAAGATTAATCTTAGCCTCTGGTCGAAGGCGTTACACATAATATAGAAATCTATTTAACTACTAAGTTAGTATTGGCCATATTTCTTTCTATTACTCCGACGCTTACGATGAAGACTTGTCGCTTCAGTCTCACTAAGTAGAGAGGGTTTTTTATCCGCGTAGGGGTTATGGCCCGTTTTAAACTCAACCCGTAATGGGGTTCCTTCTAATCTGAATGTTTTTCGTAAAGAATTTTCCAGATAACGCTGATATGTTTTCGATACATACTTTAGAGAACTGCCATGAATTATTACCAGCGGTGGATTGGAGCCCCCCTGATGGGCGTATCGCAATTTGGGGCGATACATGCCTGAACGTGGTGGCGGCTGTTTTTCTACAGCCTCTAAAAGTACTCGCGTAAGCATTGGAGTTGATAATTTAGCCATTGCAGCAGCATATGCGGTATCAATAGCAGGAAATAACCCTTTCATCCCAGTGCCTTTCAATGCAGAAATATAGTGTATTCCAGCGAAACTAAGAAGGAATGAAAGTTTCCTCGAAACCTCACGCTTGATAGTCTCACGTTGATAACTATCCAATCCATCCCATTTATTTACTACTAATACTAACGCACGTCCAGCCTCTAGTATAAAGCCAGCTATATGTGCATCCTGATCAGAAATTTCACTTCCTCCATCTACTACAAGTACTACCACATTGGCATTTTCTACTGCTTGTAAAGTTTTAATCACTGAAAATTTCTCTATTATTTCCGAAACCCTTCCACGACGACGGACTCCAGCAGTATCAATCAAAGTATATGGGCGTTTATTACGCTCAAAATCAATACTGATACTATCTCGAGTAGTTCCAGGTTGATCAAAAGTAATTACACGATCTTCCCCTAACAATGTATTTATTAAGGTAGATTTCCCAACATTAGGTCGTCCTATTACGGCAATCCTAGGATGTTTATCTTCTGCTATACCTATTTCTTGCTCAGGAAAGCTAACAAGCGCCAGATCTATTAGGTCGCCAACATTATCCCCATGAGCAGCAGAAACAGCGCAGGGTATACCTAGGCCCAGCTCATGAAACTCAGCAGTAATAACAGCTGCCGCCATTCCTTCAGCCTTGTTTACTGCCAGAATAATTTTTTTTCCAGTTTTCCTGAGCTGCTTAGTAATAATTTTATCGTGCGATGTTAGTCCTTGCCTTGCATCGACAATAAATAACACCACATCAGCCTCGTCTACCGCCTGCAGCGTCTGCATTGCCATTTTATGCAGCATCCCTTCTTTAACTACAGGCTCGAAACCACCCGTGTCCACTACCAAATAGGATTTATCACCTAATTTACCATGCCCATAGTGGCGATCACGGGTCAATCCCGGAATATTTGCAACAATCGCATCACGACTACAAGTTAAACGATTAAAAAGAGTTGATTTGCCAACATTAGGCCGACCAATTAATACGAGAATAGGTTTCATGGTTTAAAATTAGTATAGAGAATGCCAACCTCTCTTCCCCTAAAGTAAGAGAGCTATTTTCCATACCGAATTTATTTTATTAAATTTATTTTACTGTATGCCGAATACGTAAATCCCGCCTTTAGTAGTTTGCACTATTAGGCCATCAGGCACATGCTTAGGACGAGTGACAATCGCACCTCCATCAGTCCCAGATTGAGAAATTATAGAACCATCATCATTCTTTAATACTGTTACAAAACCCTGAGAATCTCCTACCACTACCTGAGAACCATAAACAAAAGGTGCAGATAATCTATTGATTAGGGAGCTCGCACTATTACCTCCCCAGCCTGTTACATATTTTCCTAAAAATCCACTTCCTCCACCCCGCAAATCAGGCCTGTTATTTGCCTCCCAGTCATCTTCCTTATTAGTGTCTTTATCAAAGTCATACTCCTTTAAGAAATCAAATAAATTAGATTCATCTCCAGTGGACTGCTTCTCATTGCCACCACGATCTCCACCCGGATCAACCCAACTTAAATTACCAAAAGTATTGACCTTTTTTTTAATTATTTTTTTCTTCCATACAAGAGTTCCATTATTCTTATCATAAGCGACAACGGCACCGTCATCCTCACTCACATAAAGATACTTATTGTCCATAGTAAGGCCTGCACTGCTTGATACTTCCCTCATCCAGATGGGATTGCCAGTATTAACCTCAAAGCATGAAAGGCGGCCTTTATATGCAACCGCACATATTTGCCGATCATCTACTACTGGCAGACTAGTTACATCTGTAATGCGCTCAAGTTCAGTCACGCCTTTTGGCTTTGATACGGCAGCCTCCCATGCTATTTTTCCGTCAGCTATTTTTATTGCCACGAGTTTCCCTCCAGGAAACCCGACAAATACTCCCCCCCCCTTAACAAGAACCCCAGCAAAATTCCGAACAGTAAGAGAAGGGATTGAATCCTGGTAAATCCATTTTCGTTTCCCATCCGCTGCATCTAAACCAAAAATCCTACCTTCTCCGGTTCGCACTACAACCACACCGTCATCTATTTTTGGTGGGCTTAGCACCTCACTAGTTACCGTTGATTCCCACAACTGATTTCCATTGGCATCATATGCTAGAATTTTCCCCTTAAAAGTTCCGACCAGAATTAGACCCTCACCTACCCCTACCCCGCCAGACAGTCTATGCTTTGTATCAGTACTCCAAACCTCATCTCCTGTGACAGGATCAAAACGTATAATTTTTCCAGCTGCAGATGCCGCGTATATTGCATCATTCTCAAATGCAGGCACTAATCCTGTTTTTCCTGTCGGACTAACTCCGAGTGGGTAAGTAAGACCAAGTAGGTCATCAAACGCATCTCGCATTGAAAATTCACTCATGTAATTCATATCACTACCAACACTTCCCTTCCATAAGGGAGAAACACCGGGAACTTCTTCTGAATCTGCATCTGAATCTGAATCTTCAGCAACAGGATCCGTTTTTGATTCATCATCCAACGAGTATGTACTGAAATCTGAATTTGTATCTTTGTTACTGGACTGGGAATCCTGTTCTAAATCAGATGAAGTGACTTCACTATCTAATTGAGTGACTGCCTCGGAATTATCATTAGCACCATAATCAAACAAGTCTCCTACACCTACACATCCAACAGATATAATCACAAAGGGAACTAAATAGACATACCTAAGTATGGTATATAAAAAACTTAATCCAAGTTTATTTATAGCCATTACTCTATTTTTTCAGTGCATCAAGTTTCATCTGAATTATTTTATAGCGAGTCTCTTTTTTTTCAGTCTTATTCATTGCCATTTTATACGCAGCACCTGCTTCTAAAGTACTGCCTTTGTCTACATAAATATCTCCTTTTAGATCGGCATATAAGCTATCAAAAAATTCACTGTGTTTGTTTTCTAGTAACTTCAATGCTTCATCATGTTTCTTCTCATCTAACAGCAATCCAGCTAACCTAAGACGCGCAACATCCTTTAGTTCACTTTCTTCAGAATTTATTAGTATCCATTGCAATGGTTCTTTTGCACTCTTTATATCTTTTCCATCAATACTGGCCCTTGCTGAGATTAGCGCGGCACGTGATGCATAACCACTATCCGGAAAACCATTAGTCAGCAAACGAGCAGCGTCTCTTGTTTTCCCAGAGTCTCCGCTCTCATCAATTACCTGAAGAGAATTAAATAATTCTACTGTCTGGTCAGCCTGCTGTTTCTGGTAATATTTCCATGCCTGAGTACCAGATACCCCAGCAACAAGAATTGCTAAAATTATTATCACTAGCGTCCCATAAACATCCCACCAGGATTTCAGACCATCAATTCTTTCCTGCTCTTCCAAATCATATGTTGCCATCTTTCTTCCTAACGAAATTGAAAAATATTTCTGACTCAAACACCTTTAATTAATTGTGCTGCTTCTAGCAACCCTACCTTTATTTGCGTAACTTTTTCTCGCAGAGATTTAACACTTATTACCTCATTCTTTATTTCATCCTCTCCGATAATAATAGCGAAACGTGAACCACTAGAATCTGCTTTTTTCATTTGTGCTTTAAAATTTCCACCTCCGCAATGCAGGACGACATTGAGCCCCTGATCACGCAAATAACTTACTGTTTTCCAGGCAGCCTCATCAGTAGCTTCGCCTTGATGTATCACGTAAGCATCAGGAACAGAATCTGGTATTTCTTTCCCGCCCTCTAGAATCAAGGCCAATAGCCGCTCTACCCCCATTGCAAAACCACAAGCAGATGTTGGCTTTCCTCCAACCTCCTCAACCAAATCATCATAACGACCTCCGGCGCATATTGTGCCCTGTGCACCGAGTCTCTCAGTTACCCATTCAAATACAGTTCGATTATAGTAATCCAAGCCCCTTACTAGTCTGGGATTAATTTCAAATTTAATTCCCTGATCAACCAGTATATGTTGTAATTTCTCAAAATGCTTAAGTGAATCTTTATCTAGGCTTTCCATTATTTTTGGGGCATCATTAATGATTTGCTGCATTTTTGGGTTTTTACTATCAAGGATCCTTAATGGATTCTTATATAGTCTCCTACGAGCATCCTCATCAAGACCATCTAAATTCTTCTCCAAATATTCGATTAACCTAGACCTATGTAATTTACGTGACTCAACACTACCCAGGGTGCTAATTTGTAAACAAACATCAGAAATACCTAATCTTTTCCATAAATCTGCACACATGATAATCAGCTCTGCATCAATATCAGGACCAGAATACCCTAATGCCTCAACACCTACCTGATGAAATTGACGATACCTACCTTTCTGCGGACGCTCATGCCGGAACATCGGACCTGAATAATATAATCTTTGTGGACCCGTATACAGTAAATTATGTTCCAGTACCGCACGCACACAAGAAGCCGTACCTTCAGGCCGCAGCGTTAGACTATCTCCATTCAGATGATCAAGAAATGTATACATTTCTTTCTCAACAATATCCGTTACTTCACCTATAGAACGAACAAACAAATCAGTACGTTCAACAATTGGCATGCGAATTTTTTTATAGCCATAGACTGCCATCCAATTACGAATAGTCTGCTCAAAAAAATCCCATATATAATCCTGATCGGGTAGAACATCGTTCATCCCTCGAACAGCCTGAATACTTTTAACCATTAGCTATTTTCTTTTGGTATTTTTTCTGTACGTACTTATCAACGATTTCACGGAACTCACCGGCAATATTATCGCCTTTCAGCGTAACTGATTTCTCGCCGTCTACAAAAACTGGTGCCACTGGCCTCTCCCCAGAGCCTGGCAAACTAATACCAATATTTGCATGTTTACTCTCACCTGGACCATTAACCACACAGCCCATTACAGCTAATGTCATATTCTCGACACCATCGTATTGTTCACGCCAAACAATCATTTCATTACGAACATAGCTTTGGATATTCTCTGCAAGTTCTTGAAAATAAGTGCTGGTCGTTCGTCCGCAACCTGGGCATGCTGCAACCATCGGGACAAATGCACGCAGCCCCATAGTCTGCAAAATTTCTTGTGCCACAATTACTTCTCTAGTGCGATCCCCACCAGGTTCTGGTGTCAAAGATATACGAATAGTGTCGCCAATACCTTCCTGTAATAGTACTGACAAAGCCGCGGTGGAAGCTACAATACCCTTAGATCCCATTCCCGCCTCAGTTAACCCTAAATGCAACGCATAATCGCAGGAAGCGGCCAAATCCCGATAAACTGCAATTAAATCCTGCACACCACTTACCTTACAAGATAAGATAATATGGTCACGACCCAGTCCTATTTCTTCTGCTTTGGCGGCACTCTCTAGAGCTGAGGTGATCAATGCTTCACGCATCACATAACCAGCATCTTTCGGCTCTAAAGACTCTGCATTTTTATCCATTATACGAGCAAGTAACTCAGGATCTAGGCTCCCCCAATTGACGCCAATCCTTACGGGCTTATCATATTTACATGCCGCCTCAATCATGGTTGCAAATTGTTCATCACGCTTTTTACCGTGTCCTACATTGCCAGGATTAATTCGGTATTTAGCCAATGCCTGCGCACAATCAGGGTATGCGGTTAGAAGCTTATGTCCATTAAAATGAAAATCTCCCACTAACGGCACATGGCAACCCATATCATCAAGACGGTCACGAATAGATGATACAACTTTCGCCGCCGCTGCAGTATTGACTGTTATGCGCACTAGTTCAGAACCTGCACGCGCAAGCTGGGCTACTTGTGATACGGTTGCAGACACATTCTCTGTGTCAGTATTAGTCATAGACTGCACTACTACTTCTGGAGCACTGCCTCCCACAATAATTTTTCCAATCCGAACTCCTACACTATTCCTAAGTTTATTTATATTATCTTGTGATGTGGTCATGATAAATACGAAAGTTTTATAATCGTGAAAATTCTAATCGAGTGATAAACGTGCCACTCCCCCATTTGTATTGGTGTATGGTATTAAATCCACAGGCTCATCATTGTAAAGCAGCCTGACACTAGCAGCATTCCCAATTGTCAGAGAGAAAGGCGGACTACCATTTACTGTTTCCTTCGTATTGCCGGGGCTAGTCTGCGAAAAAATTTTCTTTCCCTCTGCATCCTTAACTTCAACCCATGACTCCCCAGTAAACATAAATCTGAGCGTACCCCCGCCGCCGCCACTTTCTACCGCTTTGTCCTCTACCTCTAGCGCCGTCTCAACCTTTTGCTCTTTATCTAAAGAGTCTCCGCCCTGTTGGTCTACTTCAACCTCCTCAATAAGCACATTAAAATCAGAGCCGTTAGACTTGATCACAGATGAAAATTGATTTTGGTTGTCCTCTGGCACCTGCTCAATTTCAGTTTCAAGTTGAATTATAGTCTCAGCTACAGTCCCATTCTCAATATTTTCATTTTTTTTCTGATCATCCCCACCACTTCGATAAACCTCATAAACTAATAGGAATGAAACCAAAACTACAATAAATAAGATTATTAAATTTCCCTTCGATTTCTTATGGACAGGTATGAACGGAGTTCCATCCACCGAGAATGTAATAGCCTGTGTGGAAGTTGGCGGAAAAGTTTCACTCAGCAATTGCGAAAATTTCTTAGTATCTTCTCGTACGAGTTTTGCATAATTTCGAATAAAACCACGTAAGAAAATTTGATTTGGGAATTTACTATGATCATCCTGTTCTATGGCTTCAATCTGTTTCTCAGATAATCGTAATTGGCGAGCTATATCCTGAGCACTCATCACCTGGGCCAGACGTGCTGCTTTAAGCACCTGGCCGATACTTTGTGTTTTCTCCGCAGAATCTACCTCTGTCACTGCTTCGGCCCCGCTATTACTAGCTTTTTTATTAGTTTTCATTATTAAGCTTACCATTACGCATAACTATTGCATCATGGAGAATCAAGACCAATTTCTTTAGAATCAGCATCAACTTGCTACCTCCATGACTCCTTGATTCGTACGACGAGTTCTATCTAATACCCTTCCTGCTAGTTGACCACAGGCAGCATCAATATCATCACCACGAGTCTTTCGTACAGTACTTATCAGACCAGCCTGCATCAATACATCACGAAACTGACGTATTGCTTCAGACGAAGAACATTTATAACCGGAATTAGGAAACGGATTAAATGGAATTAGATTGAATTTACATGGGGTGTCCTTCACCAATTTTACTAATTCACGTGCCTGGGAAATACTATCGTTGATTCCTGCCAACATAATATATTCAAAAGTAATAAAATTTCTTGGCGCAGTCTTAAGATATCTTTGACAAGCCGCCAGCAATTCTTTGAGCGGATATTTCTTGTTGATTGGTACTAATTCATCTCGTAGCATATCGTTGGGCGCATGAAGCGATACTGCTAATGCAACAGGGCAGCGCTCACTAAGCCTATCTATTGCAGGAACTAAACCAGAGGTGCTGACAGTAACGCGGCGACGTGACAACCCATAAGCGTTATCATCAAGCATTAAATCAAGTGCTGACACTACATTCTCAAAGTTTGCTAGCGGCTCACCCATACCCATCATCACCACATTACTGACTTTATAATTATGTTCTGCAGGACGCACTTGCTTTATTTCACTAATAGAATTATTTTCAGGTACAACCTCTTCTTTGGTAGTCGCCAGCGCCTTGTTTGCCCACCATAACTGGCCAATTATCTCAGCCACACCTAAATTACGATTAAATCCCTGCCTCCCTGTAGAACAGAAAGTACACGCTAACGCACACCCTACCTGGCTGGAAATACATAGCGTACTACGACGAGACTCGGGTATAAAAACTGCCTCAATACCATTACCAGAACCCACGTTCATTAGCCATTTACGTGTTCCATCAGTGGATATATGTTCACTGATAACCTCAGGCGGCTTAACCACTGCTGTGGCAGAAAGTTTCTCCCTCAATACTTTTGCCAAATTACTCATATCATCAAAATCGGCCTCGCCAGATTGGTGTATCCAACGTAGCAATTGCTTGGCGCGAAAAGGCTTCTCACCGATCTCTCCACAGAAACCGGTAAGATTTTTTGCATCAAAATCAAGCAAATTAATAGTCATTATATTGAGCTAAATTGACCTTCTATCTGGAACAAATACTCATTTCTGGGAAATAATAGGCAACTTCTACTGCCGCAGTTTCAGGGGCATCAGAACCATGTACCGCATTAGCTTGAATACTGTCAGCATAATCTGCACGAATAGTACCTTTTTCTGCCTTTTGTGGGTCTGTGGCTCCCATTATTGCCCGGTTCTTTTTTATCGCATCCTCGCCTTCTAGAACCTGCACCATAACAGGCCCAGAAATCATGAATTCAACTAATTCATTAAAAAATGGACGATCACGATGTACATCATAGAAGCCCTCAGCATCAGATCGGGACAGATGTATCATACGCGCCGCAATAATCTTTAACCCGTTAGACTCAAAACGAGCATAAATCTCTCCTATTACATTCTTCGCTACTGCATCAGGCTTAATAATAGATAAAGTTCTTTCAATAACCATAAAATCTCCGCTAAATTAGGAATCTAAAGGCCTATGTTAACAAAATCTTGCCGCGCAGTCTGAAAAACAAATAACGTATTATCAGATGCAATGTTATTTTTAGATGAGAAGTTAAACTAGAATTCTACGAGAGCCACGCTGAAGCACCTGAGCAAGTTTAATATTTGAATACCAATATTAAGAGTCCCAAGAGAGGAATTTCCTCTCTTCATATGCAAGCCAAATACTACCGCTTTGATTGAATGGGCTAATTTCTCTAACTAATTTAGCGTTATCTCCTGCACACGTGCCGGCCATGTACCACGTTCAATGGCCTTTGTGCCATCAAAGACAATATAGCTTTGTCTGCCATAATGCGGCAATGGCCGCACCAAAGCTTGAAGAGAGGGCGCATCTTTAGCAGAAACAACAACAAATGTTACGCCATCCTTACGAGTGGTCCAAGCATATGCCGTACCATCACGGCGCATATTAAACGGACGAGGAGGAAGCTTATTTAAGTTAAGCCATTTACTTACCTCATCCTGTAAACCAATTACTAATACTGAGGTTACTTTATCGGTATCTGCCAATGAAGCTATTTTTGGTGTACGGCGCAAAAGCTTTCCTGCTAACTCCCGGGAAACATCACGTGCATCTCCCATTTCAGACAACAAAACAGTCTCTGTAGAGTGATCAACCATAATCTGCCGTAGAATTGGGGGCGCTTCATTAGGTGTCAGCCTTCGGAATAACCTAAAATCTGGATCAAGGGTTACCTTAATCGGCTTGGTATGCGATTCAAATGAAAAGGTTTGACTTTCTTTATCTATATTAAATGTCTTAATTTTTACATCTCCTTCGGTATGCACTGCAATCGGTACACGAAGGCTGTATGAGGAATCTTCTTGTTCCAGTGTAACTGTAACGTGGTACCCAGACTCAGAATATGTACGTACTGCTTCTGCAATACGTACAGAAGGAGCACCTGTATAGGTAAGCCACTGCTCAAAAAATGTTTGCAATTCTTTCCCTGATTCGGTCTCAAATGCACTCTGCAAATCCGACCACGATGCTACGCGAAATTTATTCTGACTCCAGAACAACCTAAGTGCGCGATCAAAACCCTCATTACCAAGCAAATCACGCAGCATCAAAAACATCATCGCCGCCTTGTTGTAACCAATAATCTTAGAGGCCCCATGCGTTCGTGTGGTAAATTTCTCAAGCACAAAATCCTGATCAGGTGACAGAGTAGCAAAATCACGTAACCAACCAAGCCGCATTTCTTTTGCCGCTTCAGGCCCCATACGTTCCTTATAAGCGTAATCCGCCATGAATGTTGTCAGGCCTTCAGACCAATTACCCCTAGGATAATAGGGATACACTCCGTTTCCCCACCAGTTATGTAATACCTCATGCCCAAGTGACGTATTACGTATAAATGGTAACCGCAGTACATTAATCCCTAAATAGGTTAGTGTTGGCATACCAAAGCCAGTAGGCGTTGGACTAGATATGACACTAAATTCAGTAAACGGATACTCACCAATCCACGACTCATAAAGATGAATATATTCTTTTACAGAGCTGAGATATCCACGTGCCAATCCCCTGATTTGCGGATGAAAATATGTTCTTAATTGAATTCTCTTTCCCCCTGCGCCATACATTGAATCAGTTTCAACAGCATAAGGACCACCCATAAGGTCAATCCCTTCGGATGGGAAGGGAAATTCAAAACGCGCATGATATCCTTCATCAGAATCAGACTCATCGACAAGCTTTCCGGCAACAATACCTCTCTGCCCCTGTGGCATCTTAAGACTTACACGATAACTCGCCAACTCACCTTTAATATGAGGATACCACCCACTTGAGTCAGGAAGAAAAGTTCCAAAACTTCCACTTACCGCTTTACCCCTACCAAGAGTCTGCCGGTGATTTAATGAGGTATTAAGTGGCAAGAGTTTACCTTTCCAACTAACTTCAATTCGCTTTGGCACACGCTGGCTGCTTGGAATCCTCCATGTCTGCAACGCCCCATGGTCTACATTCTCCAGTTTAAAACTTATCCCATCGACGAGTATATCTGTCACTTTAAAACGACTACTTAAAGCCAGAATTAATTCATCCGTGGACTTTGTCGTAATAACATTACGACCTTCTATAGTTTGCGCAACCGGATCTATGTGAACGGTAATATCATACTCAGCTGTCAATGTGTCCAGTGCTAATGAAGACGCTGAACTGACAGATACAGCCAACGGAGAAAAAAATATGAATAATAGAGAAATTGAGCAATAGAATATAGACCGCATTCTTACTAGGGCTGTACTAATTCTCATTTTATTACAGCAGAGAATCTGGCAATGATTTCAATTGTTTCACTACCACGCGTTACTCTAAGTGGCAACCAAGTACCAGGTGCCTGTCTCTTAACCGCCTCAATAACATCGTTAATTTTCTTCACTTCCAAGCCTGCAATTTCTATAATAATATCCTCATCTTTGAGCCCAGCTGTTTCTGCTACGCTACCCTTCTCAATCTTTAAAATACGGGCTCCTTTCTGTGCCATTTCAAACTGGATACCAAGCCGTTGACGTTGTGGCCCATCCGACTTTACATATGATGCAACACCAAATACCGCATCAGCAATTCCAGCAACCAATTGCCCGCAGGCTTTATTACTTTCCCATGGCAATAACATGGCAACATCCTTAATACCGAGATCCATTAGTTGGTGAGGTACTCCGTAACCATTTCTGATATGCCCGGCACCCATAATTCCGACTACTAGTGGACGCTCCGGCCGAGTTAATGCTGAAAATAAAGTTTGCATCCCAACTACTGGTGGGCTCTCCAATCGAGTCAATGCTGAGTGTAAAGCTTGTGCCATTGCCCGGTCCCATAACTGTTGACCTCTAACAAAACGCTGAAAATCTAAGTCCTCGGTAATAATTTTAGTTTTATGATTTCGGTCATGTTTTTTGTAAACAAACATTAGATATTCAAGATAGGCTTTACTTGGTTCTGCTGGGCGTGTCACTCCTTTAAATTTGTCTTCCGACAAAATATCAAACCCCTTTAAGGACACTTCCTTCCTCAGGCTCGAGTCGATATTAAGCGCCACCATTGGTATTTTATTCATCCGTGCAAAATGGAAAAGCGGCAAATACGCCTTTGCATCAATACTCCAGCCATGTTTCCAATCTGAGGCATCAAGAAACTCTGACACAGAAAGGCTGCCAGTTACCCACTTATCAAGAGCCTCCTGCACACGTCGTGGAAACATTTCGAATCCAATCACCATATTAGGATGTCGTGCATGTAATGACGATAGCATTTGTAATTGCCAACGATGATGCTCTAAATTTGCATGCGCTTCTCCCAGCAACACAACAGACTGATTGAGCGCATTAGAAATAACATCCGTGCCAGATATTTTTTCACCTCCCGGCACTTTCCAGCTCCCGATGGGAACGCATTCTTCCTGCCCATTATTCGGCACTATTTCTGCAAATGCCATATTAGATTCTGTACTTGGTATCAAAAGAAATAGAACAAGAATATTAAGATATATCACACGTCCGGACACTGTCATTCTGTTAATCTCCACACTGTTATTTTCTAATTATTTCAACAGATACTATTTTCAGGGCTTATCCAACCCATCTTCTTGCGTTCCTGAACATCCTGATCCATGGCGCATCTTCTTTCCAATCTTTTGGATGCCAAGAATGTTGAGTTGTACGAAATGCTCTCTCCGGATGCGGCATAAGTATGCTAAACCGCCCGTCAGGTGTCGTCATTCCGGCAACCCCCATAGGCGAGCCATTAGGATTTAGAGGGTAAGTCTCAGTAGGTTTGCCATAATTATTTACATACCGCATTGTTACTAATGGCTGAGTAGCCTCAAATTCCTCTTTATTTGTAAATTCTGTATATCCTTCTCCATGCGAAACAACAATTGGCATAATACTGCCGGCCATTCCATCGAAAAACAATGATGAGCTTTCCTGAATTTCCACGGATGCAAAACGTGCTTCGAATTGCTCTGACTTATTACGAATAAAATGTGGCCAATTCTCAGCCCCTGGAATTAGCTCATACAGATTACTCATCATTTGGCAGCCATTACAGACACCTAATGCAAAAGTATCGGTGCGTTTAAAAAAGGCTGAAAACTCATCGCGGACAGAATTATTGAATAAAATAGATTTTGCCCAGCCTTCTCCAGCACCTAATACATCTCCATAAGAAAATCCTCCACACACAGCAAGACCTTTGTAATCCTTTAGAGAAACACGCCTCTCAATAATGTCACTCATGTGTACATCTGTTGCTAGGAATCCAGCTCGATCAAAAGCAGCAGCCATCTCAACGTGACCGTTCACACCTTGCTCTCGCAAAATAGCAATTCTTGGTCTAACTCCTTTCTGAATATAAGGTGCAGCTATATTATCATCCGTTTCAAAACTCAGTTTTACCTGTAATCCAGGATCAGCAATATCAAGCTTAAGATCATGTTCTTGTTGAGCACAAACCGGATTGTCCCGTAATTTTTGCATTTCGTAAGTCGTTTCTGACCAGGCGCGATGTAACGCTGTACGCTTCTCCAAAAACACTGGTTCATTATTTCGCATTAACCGCATTTCATCATTACTGTTCAGGCTACCAATTACAAAACTTACATCACGTAATCCTTCCCCAGATATAGCCTTCATGAAATCATCGTGGTCTCTAGTTCTTATCTGAACTACCGCCCCGAGCTCTTCATTAAACAAAACAGATATCATGCGCTCTAAAGATCTTCCACTTAATACCCCTTGCTTCAATTCATACCCATCGACATCGTTAGCAAGAGCATCAAAACAAAGCTGATCTAAATTTACAGTCATGCCAGCGTGACCGGCAAAAGACATTTCGCATAACGTCGCAAATAAGCCTCCATCTGACCGGTCATGGTAGGCCAATATTTTATTTTCTTTATTTAATAACTGTATGACTTTAAAAAACCCTTTAAGTTTCGTTACATCATCTGAACCCAAAAGATCAGGTGCTTCATCTCCTATTTGTTTATAGACTTGTGCCAGTGCAGAACCCCCAAGTCGGTTCCTGCCCGCTCCAAGATCAACTAAGATCAGCTCCGTCTCACCACAGTCGGTTTGTAACTGCGGGGTAAGTGTTTTTCGAACATCTGCTACTCTTGCAAAAGCAGAGATAATTAGAGATAAAGGAGAAGTTACTTCCTTCCTCGAGCCACAATATTTATTGTCAGATTTATCTTCCCATACTGTCTTCATTGACATCGAGTCTTTCCCAACCGGAATACTGATGCCTAACTGTGGACAAAGTTCCATCCCTACCGCATGTACCGCATCGAACAAATCCGCATCTTCGCCAGGATGCCCTGCTGCTGCCATCCAGTTAGCTGAAAGCTTTATTTCCTCAACATTCTCAATCAATGTGGCCGCTACATTAGTAACAGCCTCACCTACCGCCATACGTGCAGCTGATGCAGGATTAAGTAGTGCTAATGGCGATTTCTCCCCCACAGCAAATGCCTCACCCTGATAAGTTTGGTAGCCCATTGAGGTTACTGCCACATCTGCTACAGGAACTTGCCATGGACCTACCATCTGATCACGTGCTGTCACTCCACCGACAGTACGATCACCAATACTTATGAGAAAAGTTTTATCCGCAACTACAGGCAATCTCAATACCTTATAAGCACACTCTTTCAAATCTAATTCTGCTGCATTAAATGGTACTGACAGCTTCTTAATATGAGTAACCTCACGTACCATTTTTGGTGATTTCCCAAGTAATACTGAAATTTCCATATCAACTGGATGGTTATCGAAAACTGAATCGGTAACGGAAAGCTGTTCTTTCTCTATTGCTTTTCCTACTACCGAAAATGGACAACGCTCGCGTTTACAGATTGCTCTGAATAATTCAAGGGATTCTGGCAAAATTGACAGCACATAACGCTCCTGTGCTTCATTACTCCAAATCTGCATTGGCGACATACCATCCTCTTCCAAAGGAATCTCTCGTAAATCAATATTCCCGCCACGTTGTGAATCATGTAATAACTCTGGTAAGGCATTAGACAATCCACCCGCACCAACATCATGAATTGAGAGAATTGGGTTTGCTTGCCCCGTTCTTTCAATTTGCCAACATTTATTTATTACTTCCTGAGCGCGCCGCTCCATCTCTGCATTACCACGTTGTACTGAATTAAAGTCCAAATCTTCTTCATTGTCTCCGGTATCCATGCTTGAGGCCGCACCGCCACCCAGTCCAATTAACATTCCCGGCCCACCTAATTGAATCATTAGTGCGCCAGGTGGGAATTCTTCCTTGAATGAATGATGGCTAGAAATGTGTCCGATCCCTCCTGCCAACATAATAGGCTTGTGATACCCACGCATTTCATCCCTAACCAACTCCTCAAAAGTACGGAAATACCCAGCTAAATTAGGGCGACCAAACTCGTTATTGTATGCTGCTGCGCCAATCGGCCCTTCGATCATAATTTGCAAGGCTGACGAGATACGCGATGGCTTACCATATGAACCTGTCTTTCCTGACTCCGAGTGCCTCTCCCAAGGTTGAATAAAATCAGGAATATTTAAATTTGAGACCGAGAAACCAGTTAATCCAGCTCTTGGCTTTGAACCACGACCAGTAGCCCCTTCATCACGAATCTCACCTCCTGATCCAGTAGCAGCACCAGAATAAGGGGATATGGCAGTAGGGTGATTATGGGTTTCTACTTTCATTAGAATATGTATCTGCTCCATAGCATAGGTATAGCAATTACCCTTCTCAGGATAAAAACGAGCAATTTCCGACCCCTCAATAACTGAAGAGTTATCTGTATAAGCTACTACCGTACCTTGCGGATTTAGCTCATGGGTATTACGAATCATTGAAAATAATGATTTAGACTGAGGCTTACCATCTATTATCCAATCCGCATTAAAGATCTTGTGGCGACAATGCTCCGAGTTAGCCTGGGCAAACATCATCAATTCCACATCGGTAGGATTACGTCCAATTCTGGAATAATGATCGGAAAGATATTTAATTTCTTCAGGTGATAAAGCAAGCCCCATATCGTTATTAGCTTGTTGTAGCGCTTCTAATGTACTGCCCTGTATATCTACTATGCTTAGAGGAACAGGATCCACATATCGGAATAAATTTTCAGCATCGCTAAACGATCCAAATACTGCCTCAGTCATTCGGTCATGGATCAATGGCAGCAATAGAGTTCTTTCTTCGGCTGAAAGTTTCCCCGCCGATGATTGTATATAAAAGGCTACACCACGCTCCAATCTCTCAATCGCGTCTAATCCACATTGATGGGCAATATCCGTTGCTTTTGATGACCAAATAGAGATGGTTCCGGGACGAGGCAATACCAATAATAATTCACCGCAAGCAATCGTATTCTTCTGTGTTGCTGCACCATAGGTAAGCAGTTTCTCAAGAACAGTAGTTTCTTTTCCCTCTAAATCACGAGCTTCTAAGCAAAAATGCCAATACTCGGCAGAAATGTGGGAAACTTGAGGGACAAGTATTTTTATTTCGTCAGCTAATTTTTTCAGACGAAAGGAAGATAGTGCACTACCACCACGGAATCGAAGCATTAGATGGAATGTGACATTGAAATTGAAAGTATAATTTTACACGAGAAGGCTCGCTACCCACAGCCTTAAAAGCGTTACCCTGATAATTAATTATATGAATAAAAATACTCCTATTTATCTCGCCAACGAAATACGTAAGCTTGAGAAGCTTGCTACTAGTACTTCCGTTCCTATAAATTTGATGGAAAAGGCGGGTTTAGCTGCAGCGGAAATGGTACGAGATAAACTACTGACCAGCGAAAAAAATAAGGTTCTGGTTCTAGCCGGTCCTGGAAATAATGGTGGCGATGCTTTTGTTGTTGCCCGTCATCTACAGAAATGGTGGTTTAAGGTCACCCTTGTATTTACCGGAACTCCTGCAGAATTATCTAGTGAAGCGAAAAATTCAATGGATGCCTGGACCGACGCAGGCGGTGAAATACTTTATGAAATTCCCATTAAGAAGGAATGGAGTGCCATAGTAGACGGATTATTCGGTATCGGCCTTTCACGAGACTTGGAAGGTCCAATCTATGAACTGGTTAATGTAATAAATCACATGAATCTTCCTGTGCTTTCACTAGACATTCCTAGTGGCCTGAACAGTGATGACGGTCGGGTATGCGGTGCAGCAATTCATGCCAATATTACTGTTACATTCATTGGTATGAAACCTGGACTTTTGACCCATCAAGGTACCGAGTATTCTGGGGAAATTATTTTACGTAATCTTGATATTGATACTTCTACCCTTATAGAACCTCAATCATGGGTATTGAATCTACCGTGCATACAACAATTACTACCGCCAGTTCGACGTGCTAATAGTCATAAAGGTATGTTTGGTAGCGTAGGTGTTATTGGTGGCTCAGCCGGAATGACCGGAGCAGCTCTCCTTGCAGGAACAGCAGCATTAAAATTAGGATCGGGGCGCGTATACCTTGGCTTAATTACTGACAATATACCTACGTTCAGCCCAGTACAGCCCGAGCTAATGTTCCGCTCACCTCATGAATTATTTAAGCTAGATCATTTAAATTGTCTGGTAATTGGGCCAGGATTAGGAGTGAGTACTGATGCTTATTTTTGGCTTGACCGTGCACTTAAATCTTCACAATCATTAGTACTAGATGCTGATGCATTGAACCTTATTTCTGTTTATCCAGAGCTTGCTGATACGCTGAGTAACCGTAATGGGCATACTGTACTTACACCCCATGCTGCAGAGGCAGCAAGACTTTTAGGTATCTCTTCTACTGATGCCCAAAACAACCGTATAGAAACAATAAAAGAACTGGTAAAACGATTTAACTGCTATGTGGTACTTAAGGGTGCAGGCAGCATATGTATGCTGCCTGATGGAAAATATTACATAAATACTAGTGGCAATCCTAGTCTGAGTAGCGCAGGAACAGGTGACGTATTATCCGGCATCATTGGTGCGCTACTGGCACAAGGATTAGCTGTAAAAAAGGCATTATTACTTTCGGTCTACCTGCATGGCGCTGCTGCAGATAAATTATTGGAGCAAACTGGCGGTCCTGTAGGAATAACCGCATCAGAAATTACAGATGCTGCCCGAGAATTATTAAATAAATGGATTAAACAGCACAGGCTTACAGAAATAGTGAATGACACAGAACAGTAAAAACTATGCCCCCTATTCATAGCTTTTCTCCAATTGAGGGCCCTAACGCAAGACTCCTTATCCTAGGAAGTATGCCAAGCAAAACATCCCTGCTAGTAAGGCAATATTACGCACATAACCGTAACTCTTTCTGGCCAATTATGGATGATTTGATCACAGCCACCAGGACTCTCCCCTATACAATGAGAATCAATATACTCAAATCAAATGGTATAGCCCTATGGGATGTTCTGGCTTCATGCGCGCGCGCAGCCTCGATTCTGATATTGATCAAGCTTCTGCGCGTGCAAATAATTTCGAATTATTTCTTTCTACCCATCCAAATATTACAGATATTTTTTTCAACGGTGCAATGGCTGAGAAATGCTTTAATAAGCTTGTGCTGCACAAGCTTAAACCTAATTTAATACGCTATACGCGGCTCCCATCAACAAGCCCTGCGCATGCAGCTATGACTTACAACCAAAAACTAGACGCCTGGAAAGTTATATTACAAAAATAGTCCTAAGAAGAAGTATTTCTAAGATAATTATTTGAAATTAATAACTGTTCGAATAGACTCTCCTGCATGCATCAGGTCAAATGCTTTATTTATATCATCCAGCCCAAAAGTGTGGGTAATGAATGTATCTAATTCATACTCCCCATCCAAATAACGCTGAACATATCCAGGAAGCTCAGTACGGCCTTTTACTCCACCAAAGGCTGAACCACGCCATACGCGACCGGTTACCAACTGAAACGGACGGGTGCAAATTTCTTCTCCAGCACCAGCAACACCGATAATCACAGATTCTCCCCAGCCCTTATGACAACACTCAAGGGCTGATCGCATCACGTCAATATTTCCTATGCATTCAAAAGAAAAATCAACACCTCCACCACTCATTTCTATAATTACACCCTGAATTGGCCCAGTATGATCTGTTGGGTTCACAACATCGGTCGCACCAAGCTGGCGTGCAACTTCAAATTTAGCCGGATTAGTATCAATCGCGATGATACGCCCAGCATTAGCTTTCACCGCACCAATTATCACCGCAAGACCAATGCCACCAAGACCAAAAACAGCTACCGTATCACCCGCCTTTACTTTCGCAGTATTGGCAACAGCACCCATACCTGTAGTTACTCCACAGCCGAGCAAACAAACTTTCTCTAATGGTGCTTCTTTACTAATTTTAGCTAATGATATTTCGGGTATCACAGTATATTCTGAGAAAGTTGATGTGCCCATATAATGATAAATAGGCTTCCCGTCCTTAGAAAAACGTGTAGTGCCATCAGGCATCAGTCCCTGCCCCTGAGTTGCGCGAATAGCCTGACACAGATTAGTTTTACCTGACTTACAAAATTCACATTCGCCGCATTCCGGAGTATAAAGTGGTATTACATGGTCCCCTATAGAAACACTAGTAACCCCCTCACCTAAGGCCTCAACAATTCCACCACCTTCATGCCCTAGAATAGCGGGAAATTTACCTTCCGGATCTTTTCCAGAGAGTGTATATGCATCCGTATGGCATACACCAGTAGCCACTATCCGAACTAGCACCTCTCCCTTTTGGGGCGGCATCAGATCAACTTCTTCAACACGTAATGGTTTACCAGGACCCCAGGCAACCGCAGCTCTTGTTTTAATCATTTTTGGATTGTCTCTCATTATTTAGCTCTTCTTTCACCAAAATCTATGCCCCAAGAACATCAATAGCAGGAAAAATAAAACTACCTCTACTATAATTATCCTTTTTAGACGAATAGGAAATCAAATGCTCTGGGTAAAATCGTTACATATTATATTCATGGTCACATGGTTTGCTGGGCTCTTTTATCTCCCAAGACTATTTGTCTATCATACTATGAGTAATGATCTGCCCAGTATTGAACGTTTCAAGGTAATGGAACGTAAACTCTATTATGGGATTATGACACCTGGAGCAATATTAACCATTATATTCGGTATGTGGCTGTGGCTAGGTTACGGTATTTCTGGAATCGCTGGCAGTTGGTGGCTCCATGCCAAACTTTCTTTGGTTGTAGTTTTGATTGCCTACCATTATTACTGCGGTAGATTACTGACTGATTTCAAACTGGACCGGAACCAACATGGACATGTTTACTATCGTTGGTTTAATGAAATTCCGGTAATAATTTTGATTGCAGTAGTGATACTAGTGGTGGTGAAACCCTAAGTAATTATTTCCTGGTTAATCTTTAACTAGGAAATAAAACTTATATAAAACCAAATGTACGAAAATCAGTAATCCGCATAGGATAGAGTATCCCCTGTAAATGGTCACACTCGTGTTGCACTACACGGGCGTGAAACCCGACTACATTTCTATTTATAGGATCTCCGTACTGATCATAACCTTGATAATGAATTTTAGAAAAACGAGGAACCATGGCCCGCATACCGGGAACACTTAAACAGCCCTCCCAATCTTCCTCCGTTTCTTCTGTAAGGGCTTTGATTACAGGATTTATCAGTACAGTGTAGGGCACATCTTCAGCATCAGGATAGCGCGCGTTCATCTCTACACCAAAAATAACTACCTGCAAACCAATTCCAATCTGAGGGGCCGCCAGTCCTGCGCCATTTTCAGCTGCCATGGTGTCATGCATATCTTGGATCAGAGAGTGTAATTCAGGCGTGTCAAATTCTTCCACTCTTTCTGCTACCTGCAGCAAGCTCGCATCACCCATTTTGAGAACAGTTTTAATTGCCATTTTTCAACTACACGCTCAATAATTTTTCGTACGCCAGACTGTTAATGATTGGAAGCATATTTTCTATACTATCAAGATAAGGATTAAAAAAGTATAACCCTATTCTTTAACTGCATAAATTGCAGGAAGATTTCTCCATGAACCATATATATCCATTCCAAATCCGAAGACATAACGGTCGGGTAATGTAACTCCCACAAAGTCAGCTGCAATAGGCTTAGGTTTACTAATATCCTTATTTGCAAAAACAGCGCTGTAGAATGCTTTTGCACCACTCTCCATTACACGTTCACGAATTGAAGCAAGAGTAATCCCCTCATCAAGAATATCATCTAATACCAATACCACCCTGTCCTTTACATTCTTATGAGGTGCTACTTTCCAGTTAACCCTTCCACCTTTTAGCTTATCGTTGTAGCGGGAAACATGTAAATAATCGAAACTAAGCGGAAACTCTAGCAATGGTAATAATTGTCCGGTAAAAATAACCGCCCCACCCATTACACTCAATACTAGAGGACATTTCTCGGATAGTGTATCCGTGATATCTACGGCCATTTTCTGCACAGTTTCTGAAACAGCTGCTGCCGAATATATCTGTTCGGCATTATCAAATATTTGTCTTGCTTCTTCTGAAGAAAGCATAAAGTCTTTATGTATATTGAAAATCTAAATACAAGAATATCTCCCTAATTCTGTATTAATTCCAATAGCTCTCCTTCATTTAAAATGGTCACTCCCAAGTCACGTGCCTTTTCATACTTACTCCCCGGAGCATTACCAGCTACTAAATAATTAGTCTTTTTGGATATACTACTAGTTACTTTTCCGCCCATGTTTTCAATCTTCTCTGTAACAATTTCTCTAGATAAATTTGGAAGAGTTCCTGTTAATACAAAAGTACTCCCATTAATTAAACTCGCATTATTGTTATTCTGAGTTTTTTGCACATCTAGGTTTTCTATCAACTCTATACCGACTGAAAATAATTTCCTAACAACATCAATATTATGATTCTCTATAAAGAATTCTGTAATACTCTGGGCCACTATTAAACCAACATCTGGTATTTTCTGTAAGGTCTCTACATCTGCTTTTTCTAAGCTGCTAAAATTATTAAAATATCGGGCTAATTCTCTAGCAGTAGTTACCCCCACATTTGGAACCCCAAGCGCATATATAAATTGTGCCAACGTAGGGCTCTTACTCTTTCTAAGAGACTCCAACAAGTTACCAGCAGACTTCTTTCCCATGCGGGGCAGGCTAATCAGTTTATCTTCATCAAGCAAATAAAGATCTGCAGACGTTCTGACCAAACCAGTATCTACTAACTGCTCTACTAATTTATCCCCCAAACCCTCAATATACATACCACGACGTGATGCGAAATGTATAATCGCCTGCTTTTTTTGTGCTGGGCAGAGCAAACCTCCAGAGCATTTTACTACTGCCTCATTAGACATTCGTACTGCCTTAGCTCCACATTCCGGACACTGATCTGGCATAACAAATTGATAGGCATTATCCGGACGGCGCTCCATCACCACTCCTACCACTTCAGGAATTACATCGCCCGCCCTTCGTACGATAACGCTATCGCCAATCATTACATTCTTGCGTTTAATTTCATCTTCATTATGAAGCGTTGCCTGAGTTACCGTAGCACCACCAACAAATACTGGTTTCAGTTTAGCAACTGGTGTTAGTGCCCCCGTTCTTCCTACTTGTATATCAATTCCTAACAATTTTGTTATGACTTCTTGGGCTGGGAATTTATGTGCTAAGGCAAAACGAGGGGCGCGGGAAATAAAACCTAACTTCTCTTGCTGAGCAAGATCATTAACTTTATACACTACCCCGTCTATGTCATAGGGTAGCTGTTCACGAGAATCCTCTATCTCCTTATAATAGGCTAATAACCCTGCTGAACTACAGACAAGATCACATTCTTTCGCAATTGGTAACCCATGAGCAGCAATGTATTTCATCACATTGCTATGCGTGTCACGTGGTATCCCTTCACCCCTAGAATCGCCTATCCCATATGCAAAAAAAGTTAGCCTGCGAGTAGCAGTAATTTTAGGATCAAGCTGACGTAAAGAACCGGCAGCTGCATTACGAGGATTTACAAACACCTTTTCATTTTTTTTACGTTGCTTCTGATTAAGCTCTCTGAAGTCTTCTTTTAACATTAAAACTTCACCACGTATTTCAAGCAAAGCAGGAATATTGTTCTGCGAACTAGCATGTAAACGTAATGGGATCGACTTAATTGTACGTAAATTTGATGTAACATCTTCTCCTGTTTCTCCATCCCCTCTGGTTGCTCCTGCTATAAAGAACCCATCTTCATAACAAAGGCTAACAGCAAGGCCATCAAATTTTGGCTCTACCTCATATTCTATGTTATTGGTCCCCAATTTTTCACCTAACCGCCGATCAAATGCTTCTACTGAGGCCATATCAAACTCATTACTAAGAGAAAGCATAGGCAGCCGGTGAGTAATTTGAGGAAATTTTACAAGAGAAGTAGCACCGACACGCTGCGTCGGAGAGTGAGCTGTAACTAAGTCAGGACAACACAGCTCTAATTTTTGCAATTCAAGGAAAAATTTGTCGTACTCGGCATCTGGAATACTCGGAGCATTTAGAACCGAATACATATAATTATGTGATTCAATTATTTTTATGAGGGTTTCTAACAGAATAACCTGTAATTTTTTATCTAAGGGGTCCTCTTTTAAACCTTCTCTAGTTTCCTCAAGTATTTTATGAAAAAATTTTAGGCTCCTGATTAATTCAGTTCGTGAATTCTGAGAAATTTTCTCTAGAATACCCATTCACACAAATAACCTTAACGCTATCTCATCCCCGGTAGGAAAACCCCGTAATTTCATTACAGCCTGAATCTCACTTACCTTGTGTTTGATTCTCTCTAATCCGCTGTCATTTAAGGGAACCCGATTATCATCAACCATAATGCCACCCAGTGTGGTTGCAAAAACTTCGGAAAGGCGGGTCATTTGATCGAATACTCTCTCTCCATTTTTAATTCTAGGCACATCGAATAAAAATGTAACGCCATTAGTGGTAAGCGTTCTCATATTGTCAGGCATAAATGGTGTGGGCTCATAGTTCTGAAGAGTAAATGTAGTATCCTCATTCTCTTCTCGGAAATTAAACACCCCTCCTCCCTCAAGCTTGAATCCGGATGCTTCTGCCAAAGAACGAATTTTGGTTCCGGTAAATGCTCCACCATCTTTGCTGATAACATTAATCCCAATCATGACATCTACTTCAGCACAAAACTGGTCAAGTAATACCGCCTGAGAATATGCTTCCCCAATGTCAGGAGTATCAGCACCTGCATTGATTGAGTCTGAAAAATTCCGTACCATGTCACAAAATTTGGACAAATCAACCTCGCTCACAGGGCCAGACCGATCAACAAGTTGCAAGCAGGCCCTTAAACTAGTGTAATCAATGTCTGAGCGAGATTTAATTGTGATCTCCTCCCAATATGAACCCATCTCTTTTTGCCCAAGCAGTCGCACTGGTTTCCCAAAATCAACCTTTTTTTTCAATATCTCTGTAAGATTTAAAACAGTGACGGGTGCTTTAAGCTGCATACTCACCACATAATCTACAACGCCGCTACTATAAACTTTTTCTGGTTTAGCTGGTTTAGCTGGTTTAGCTGGTTTCGCTGCTTTAGCCGGCTCAGTTGCTACATTCAAATTTTTCTGTTCTGGTTGACTATCAGGTTCAACCATCTCAGTAGTTGTATTCAAAGTCTGTTGCTCTGGTTTACTATCAGGTTCACCCATCTCAGTAGTTGTATTCAAAGTCTGCTGCTCTGGTTTGCTATCAGATTTAACTATAGTTGGTTCGACCCTCGAGCGTATCGGCTCGAATTTTTCTACTTCTTTGACTTCTTCCGTTTCCAGCAAAACATCGTCATATTTATTCTTAAATGCTTTCTCTGTATTACGTTCGTAGCGACGCCGTTGTATCCAGTTATAGAAAACAACGCATCCGATTATCAAGATTCCGACAATAATCAAACTAACCTGTAAGTCACTCATATTCATTCGACCTGTACATTATTATCCAGTTTCTTCCACTTTACTAAATTTGACAGCTTCCTCGATATCTACAGCAACTATTCTTGAAACACCTTGCTCCTGCATTGTTACACCAATCAACTGCTGACCCAGTTCCATAGTAATTTTATTATGGCTAATAAAAATACACTGCGTCTGTACTGACATTTTTCTTAACAAATCGCAGAAACGCTCGGTATTCCCTTCATCTAATGGTGCATCCACCTCATCCAGCAAACAAAATGGGGCGGGGTTAAGTTTAAACAATGAGAACACTAGTGCCAGTGCTGTTAACGCTTTCTCTCCACCTGATAGTAATTTAATAGAACTATTTTTCTTACCTGGTGGCTGTGCATTGATTTCCACACCAGAGTCAAGAATCTCCTCTCCACTTAATATCAGCTTAGCCTTCCCACCACCAAATATAGCAGGAAACATTTCATCTAAATGACCGTTCACTTTTTCAAAAGTTTCCAACAAACGTTCACGGGTTTCCCTGTCTATCCGTCTGATAGCATTTTCTAAAGTTTCAACTGCTTCTTGCAGATCTTTAAATTGTGCATCAAGATAAATTTTACGTTCTTGTGATGTCTCCAGTTCTTCCAAAGCAGCAAGATTAACAGCCCCCAGGCCATCAATATCAGTATTAAGCTGATCAATATCAGACTGTATTCTAGATGGCCTAGTTTTACCTAGAACCTGAAGCAATTCTTCTTCGTTTGCTCCAACTTCTTTTAATTTCTCATCAAACTGATTCTCTACAATTTGTGCCTCTTGCTCTTTAAGACGAGCCTGGCTTATTAATTCACGAAGAGGACTTAGTTTCTGCTCAGAAGCTATACGATCCTTCTCCATTTCCTGTAATTCTCTAGCGGCATCTTCCAAAGTACTCCGTGCAGTTCCCAGAAAAAGTTCTCGCTGTTCACGTAGCGCCAGCCATTCTTGCAGCTGAATACTTAGTGCGGATTCATCAAAGCTATTCTGCTCTGATTCCAACTCTTCCAAACTAGTTCTAAGTTTAAGAAAATTCTCATCAAAACTAAGAATAGCTTTCTCTATCTCAACAATCTTACTCTGGCAGGTTTTTTCATGAAACTCCGCTTCCTGCATTTCCTTAACTGCATCCTGAACAATATTTCGTTGGTCATTAAGAGCCTGCTCAGCAGCCTTCTCTTCCTCCTTTTCTTTTTTCACACTCTCTTGAAGAACTAGTACCTGATCTTGATATTCAATTAATTTTTCTTCAGCACTCTTTTTCTGAGAATCCTCTACATCTATTTGTTGTTTAATTCCTGCTAATTCAACTAAAATTTGGTTGCCACGTTGTCCGGATTGTTCTGCTAATTGTGTCAGCTTCAATGCTTGCATTTGCAAATCATGATGATGGTGCTGAAGTTTCTCGCTATCAATACGTAACTGTGAAATCAACGCCCCATGCTTATTACAATCTTCTTCAACGGAGACCAATCTGGATCTCTGCTTGGCAAGACTATTCCCTAATTTCTCTGAATCATTCTTAATTTGGGTTATTTCTCTCTGGCGCGCCAGAACACCGTGTAATTGTGAGTCAGGAGCGTAGTATGTAAGACTCCGCTGAGTAAAGAAGTGTCCTTCACGTGTCACTAACATTTCACCAGGAGCAAGTTTTGCTCTTTGCAGCAGACCATCTTGTATACTCTCTACTACAAATATCCCTTTCAGCCATTCCTTTAACACTGACTTTATTCCTACGTTTTCACAAGTCAGATACCATTCTAAAGATTTCCAGTCTTCCTTCCCATGCAGCATCTTGTCTTTCAATTGCTGTTCTGTTGGAACTTTAGTCTCAAATAATGTCCACTTCCCAGGAGGAGAATCTTCTATCCAGTCCTGCACAACCTCTAAGCGCTCAAGAGAAGAACTGTTGAGCCGCTCACGTAATACTGATTCCAAGGCATCTTCCCATCCTTTATCAACTTCGATGTTCTGCCACAAACGTGGCAAGGCATCTAGTTTGTATTTTGCAAGCCATTTACTCAAACCATCATTATCCTCAAGTCGATTCTGGAGACGCTCTAAAGCCGAGGACCGGGCCTCTATTTTATTAAGTTGCTGTTCTAGTACCTTTACCTCTTGTGTAACTTCACGTTTAATTCCTTCTGTCTTAAGAAGTTCCTCCTCGGTTTTAGTAAGTAAATTCTGTTTGCTTTCTAGTTCACCCATAGCGCCTGCTATTCCTTCCTGCAATCTAGATAATTCTGAATCATCATGCTGCGGAAGTTTCTCTTGTTCCTCAAGAAGATTCTTTCTACGTGATTCCAGTAGCTGCAAAGATTTTTCAGCATGTGTACGATGACTCTCCTCTAACTGCCTGGCCTGGTCAGTTAAAAGCAATCTACGCTGAATCTCTCTTAATTTTTCCTGCCATGAATGAAAGATTGTTTCTGTTTGTGGTAGCTTCTCATTTTCTACAGAAGATTTCTCTTTACTCCCCTCGAAATCCAGACCTGCTTTTTCAAGTTCCCTACGCCATTGGCCTAAGCTCTCTGTAGAACTTTCCATCTGTTCTTTATGATGCTTAATCTGATTCTTAGCTACTGCAATTTGCTGCTCAATGCGCTGTTGATTCTCACGGAGATGTTGCATTTGCTGCTCGATCCTCGCCACCTCTGCGTTGGCAGTGTATAACTCTCCCTGCCCTTCATGCAGGCTGTCGGTGGCGGAATAATGCTTTACGCGCCCCTCTTCCAAACGTTTTTCTGTCTCACGAAGACATGAGGTTTCTGCTTCTAATTCCAATCCCAAACGTTGGACCTCTTTTTCTCTGCGAAGACGCTGCGTTGCCGCTTCCTGTTTACGTGCCAACCATAATAGATTATGCGCCACACTCAATTTACTCTGCATATCCTTAAATTTACCAGCAACTTCTGCTTGTTCTTCCAAGTGCTGCAATTGTTTTTCCAGTTCCTGACAGATATCGTCTATGCGTGAAAGATTTCCTCGTGTATCACGCAAACGTAACTCAGTCTCACGACGACGCTCACGGTATTTAGAAACTCCGGCAGCCTCTTCCAAAAATGCACGTAATTCTTCTGGCTTCGCTTCAATTATTCTTGAGATCATCCCCTGCTCAATAATTGCATAACCACGACTGCCAATACCAGTTCCAAGAAAAACGTCAGCCACGTCACGCCGGCGAACATGAATATTATTAATATAGTAGGTGGAATCACCATCCCTAAGCAAAACCCGTTTGATAGAGATTTCTGCATAGTCAGACCATTCCCCCCCCGCTTTACCTAGACTATTATCAAAGACTAATTCAACACTTGTGCGTCCTACAGGCTTTCGATTAACGGACCCGTTAAAAATTACATCCTGCATGGATTCGCCACGCAAAGCAGATGCTTTTGATTCGCCTAGCACCCAACGAATTGCATCGATCACATTTGATTTCCCACAACCATTGGGGCCGACAACCCCAACTAAATTATTCGAGACAGGAATAACAGCAGGGTCAGCAAAAGTTTTAAAACCAGCTAGTTTGATATAAGAGAGTCGCAATTTATTGCCTGTAACCAGTTATAATCGGAAGAGACTGAAGAAACAAAAATGAAAGTAATAGTCTTATAAAACATTTTTAGAGAATTACACATATATAAGTATAATATTTTAACCGATTTGACTCGGATAAGAGAATGCCAATAATCCCTACCAGAAAATTAGAAACCTTTCCCAATCCGTCTCCTAAACGAGATTACCATATCCACATGGAGATCCCAGAATTCACCTGCCTGTGCCCAAAAACAGGGCAGCCAGATTTCGCAACTCTTATACTTGATTATATCCCTGATAAAGAGTGTATTGAACTTAAAAGCCTCAAACTTTATATCTGGTCATACAGGAACGAAAATGCCTTTCATGAAGCCGTCACTAACTACATTCTTGATGATATAGTCGCTGCTATAAAACCAAAGTATATGCTTCTTACTGCCAAATTCTATGTACGTGGCGGGATATTCACGAATGTTGTAGCTGAACACCGTAAATCCGGGTGGAAGCCAAAACCAGCTGTTAATTTAAAAGAATTTGGGGGGAAATCAAATATCCATCAATAAACTAGCCTTACACTAAATCCACTCCTTCTCGGGAAGATTAAATTAATTTCACAAGAAATTACGAGTAATTGTAATTAATAACTACTGACTACGCAGGTAGAGCCCAATTAATTCAACATACTTAATCACATGGCCCTGCATTGCCTCTTCCAATACTCCCTTTGTAGGTTGTTTTAAATCAGGTAGCATTGTGTCTAAAGCATAAAGCTTATGAAAGTAACGGTGAGTACCAATTGGCGGGCATGGACCGCCATAACCTGTTCGTTGCCAGTCATTGATCCCCTCCATTGTTCCTGATGGAAGGCCTGCTACTGAAGCTCCTTCAGACAAACCACTATTCTCAGGTGAAATATTGTACAAGACCCAATGGACCCAGGTCATTTTAGGATCAGCAGGATCAGGCGCATCCGGATCATCAACGATCAAAACTAAGCTTTTTGTACCCACAGGTATTCTAGTCCAGGATAATTCAGGCGAAATATCCTGGCCATCACAAGTGTGACGAATTGGAATCAACCCACCTTGAATAAAAGATTCTGATGTAAGTGTTGGCGCCAACATCTAATTCTCCTTATAAAATAGGGCATATTAACTCTAATTTCTATTAATAAACAATAACTTTCCTTTCTAAATCCTAGAACCATAATCTTTATTAGAAATTCCCTACTAGACTCTACTGCCCCTACAGCTAGTAAGGCATAGTAAGAAAAAATGGTTGAGAGTATCGTTATCTTGAGACGCGAACTAATACTAATCTATAAATAAATCTTTCCAAATTAAAGCAGTTATGCAACCAATATAATTTCCTGATTGCTTAAATGAATCTGGCATGATCTAATCTCCGTACATATTTCTAACGAGTACAATCATCACCCTTTATTATCAACTATAACCATCGGTCTTAATTTATAGATTTTTATCCTTATTCTGGGTCGTTAGCTCAGCTGGTAGAGCAACGGACTCTTAATCCGAAGGTCGGGAGTTCGATCCTCCCACGACCCACCAGAAAAAACAAAGAGTTACAGGTTTATTCCTGTGGCTCTTTTTTTGTTTAATGTATAAATTGCTACTAATTTGCTACTTTTGGCACTAAAAATCATCAAAAATTGGCACATTCCTGCCACACTCAGAATATTGTTGGGCGTCTGCTAATTAAGCACGCAATATTGTCAGCCAAATTAGTTTCTATTTTAGATTGGGCTAAAGCGCTAATTATTAAGCAATAGTGCCCGAAGATTACCTAGATATGCTTTTGAATCAAAAAGTATCTTGGGGCATTATTTAATATGCGCAATATGCTAATATTAATGAACTATTAATCACCCATAATTCGTAGAAAGATAAGAAGGAGGCGGCATGTATGAGGCAGCGGTAATTGGAATAGAGCTGATGGTAATAACACCTGCGATATTTGTTATTGGTTTTATATTATGGTGGTATAAGCATGATAAAGAAGCCTATTTGCGAGGCAAATTGCAGAATGGGAGAAAAAATAATGCTCGGCTATGCGGTGCTTTAATCGCTCTTATTTTCATTTGGGTGGTATTTGTAGAATTGCAAGCATATGATGAAGATCGAATACAAGGCAACACAATAACAGGACATATAGAATATTAATTCTCTCGAAGGTTATTTATGAATTTAGCTAAATTAATAATGTTTTTTATATTTTTTTTCTCTAGCACCGGTGCATTTTCTTATGGTGGTGGAGCGGTTAGTGAAAAAGCTTGTAACAAGCCAAAATTTACTAAATTTACACCGGCACACTTAACGGTTGTTTCAGCGCAGTCAGAGTTTACTTTTATGGCTTCTGCGTTGACTAATCCTAAAACTATTGATGTGAATGTAAAGAAATTGGCGGTTGAGATTGAGATAAATAAAATTAGCACGGGTTATTTAGTGACAGGAATGTTACCTGATTCACTTCAGAATACTTATGCCAGGGTTAATATCACAGCGACAGGGACAAACAATTGCGTGGCCAATGATGGCTGGTTGCTGAAGATTGAATAAACTTGACGCCAAGAGGACATGATTAATTGTTGTCATTTGCTCCTGGTTACTCTGGTTTTCTCTATTCTTCGGACTCTTAATCCGAAGGCCGTGAATTCGTTCCTCCCACAGTGGTAAAATTCCCCACATGCAAATTCTTTTGCAATTATCTGATTTGGGCCATAGTCTGAAACCATACAGAAAAAATCTGCGAGGACTGATGATATGTTAATAGCAATTTCTCCAGCGAAGACACTTGATTATGACTCTCCTTTGTCATTCAAGAAATCGACTTCTGCTCATTTCCATACTTATAGTGACAAGCTGATAGAAATACTTAAAAAGAAATCAGCCTCACAGATCAGTGATTTAATGAGAATAAGCGACAATCTTGGGGAGCTTAACTACCGTCGATATCACTCATGGAGCCCCAAGTCTGGCTCGGGACATTCAAGACAAGCGATCTTAGCTTTTATGGGCGATGTATATTCAGGGTTAGATGCTAAGTCTCTCAGTGAGAAGAACATGGTCTTCGCTCAAGAACATTTACGTATCCTATCAGGGCTATACGGAATACTAAGACCTTTAGATTCTATGCAGCCACATCGCTTGGAAATGGGTACTAGCCTCGAGACCCCTAGTGGCAAAAACTTATATCAATTCTGGGGAGAGAAACCAACTCTCATTCTTAATAAGCAAGCAAAAAAACTGAAAACCAAATACCTAATAAATCTTGCATCTAATGAATACTTTAAAGTGATAGATAAGGAAAGACTGGAGCCAATGATTATCACCCCAGTGTTTAAGGACCAAAAAAATGGAAATTATAAAATAATTAGTTTTTACGCAAAGAAAGCGCGTGGACTAATGGCTCGGTATATAATCCAGAACCAAATAAAAAAGCCAGAAGCTCTCAAAAATTTCTGCTCTGAGGGCTACGTTTATGACGAGTCCTTGTCTAATACAAGTGATTTAGTCTTCACTCGAAGAGAGAGTTAAATTTACTTTCTACCGGCACATAAATGTTACTTAACTTTCGTTCTGGCTTCTTATACTAAATTTTAATATCGTCCCAAAGTTAATTTAGCTTCCCACCGCGCCTAGTTTCGGCTTGCAGCTCTTTTTTTATTTTTCACAATCCAGCCACACCGCTTCTGAATTTGAAGAAATAGGAGCTATAGCTGACTCCGGCACAACCAATAAGTTCTGATTCACAAACACCTGCACCTCTGCATCTCACATCCACAACTGTCCTGAGTTTCTAAGCTGCAAACCACTGAGGTTTAGCCCGGCGTCTCCATGTTGCAAAGCTAGATTTTTCAGCCATATAGAAATTACGGTAAGCCTGAATAGGATCATTTGGGTTACGATATTGCTCTGGCATGGCCTGTGCAAATGATGTCAGCCCAATGTCAGCAATAGGCGGTTCATCGAGATTTCTTACAACATCAGCTGATTTATGATCAGTGGCTCGCTCATAGCGATATTTAAACTCTTCATTTAGTGCCAACGCCAAATCACGTAGCCATCGCCAATTTGCCAGTGATTTACCTGCCCATAGAGTACATGGGTGCTTACTATGTGTGGTTCTATAGGGCACCTCAATGCCATGTTTATGGCATACAGCGCAGAGCATTTGTGCACTTTCTAAGATCATCTTTCCTACATGCTGATTGGCATGATACTGGGCACAGCGGGTAATATTAGAGTCTAGGATAAAAATGTTCATAAAACCTAGACGCTTCAACTCTCTAATAGTTCAAACGGTAAGGTTGCATCAACGAATATTGAAGAAATTGCTATATTTGTTGCAAGTTTAGAATAAATTTAAATACTATTTATATCTGCTATTATTACCCTAATATCGATAATAAAATAAAATTAGGAAATTAGTAGCTAAACGCCATGATTTTATCTCGAACCTCCAAATATGCCATTCAAGCACTTATCTATATGGCCACACAGCCACCTGGTGTCGCCATACTCAATCGAACAATTGCTAAAGAATTAGGGGCCTCACCTACCTACCTGGCAAAGATATTGCAGAATTTATGTAAATTTAATCTACTTTATTCTTTCCGAGGAAATCAAGGTGGTTTCTGTTTAAGAGAAAATGGCAAAGAAATAAATTTATTGCAGATTGTTCTTGTTACCGAAGGTCCAGGACTAAAAGAAGAGTGCGTTCTAGGGTTCAAGGTGTGCAGTGATAAAAATCCTTGTCTAATGCATACTCAATGGTCTCCTATAAAGCAGGAAATAATAAGGCTACTACAATATAAGAATTTAGAGTTCCTGGCTTCAGAGGTATTAAGTGGCAAAAAACTAGTATCCGACTTCCCTGATTCTTTGTAAAAGTTAGAATCGAAATCTAATAGCAGAAATTAGACTTCTATCCTTATCCACAAACATCATATCCACAATGAATCATTTTCATGATAGTTGTATATAATCACCGTATCTTATATCGTAAAATTTTTAGATTTAAATCGAGATAGTAAATGCCTACTATAAAAAATAGTAATTAGTTTCCATCACGGTTAGCACAGGATTTATATTTGTATACTTAAATTATGGAGAAGCTAACTCTCATATTCACACTGTTATTTTCAACAGTAATTTTCTCATTACCGTCCTATGCAGAAGGGTTCTTATCGCCCTCCTATGCAGAATGGACGAAGGTGAACAAAGATGCGGATGGAAATACCAACTATGTGGATTTTAAGAGCATAAGAGAAAAAGACGGGTATGTTTATTGGTGGGTTTTGAGTGATATCTTGAAACCAACCATACAAGGACACTCATCTTCTAAAACCTATAATCAAGGTGATTGTAAATTATTTCGAGTTAGATATTTGAGCTGGATCTTTTACATAGAACCAATGGGTGGTGGAGCTGGCAACAGTGGCGGCCCTAAAGACCCACAATGGAATTATCCTGATCCTGATTCAGTAATGGGAAATATTCTAAAAATAGTCTGCAGTGGTTAAGCCTTAAAATAACGCAGAGATAACTCTATACCAAGAATTTAGATGGGAAATATACTTACAATTTAAGTAAAATGATTTCGTAGGGGGTACACTTAGCCTTGGATTAAGATAATACCCATAATTTCCGTAACAAGCTTATGCGATCAATTTATTAAATATTGACAGATAATCTATCTATTGCATGTCAAATATTCCTAGCGCCCGTAGCTCAGTTGGATAGAGCACTTGGCTTCGAACCAAGGGGTCGGGCGTTCGAATCGCTCCGGGCGCACCATTAAATTAACAAATTATCTTAATAGATGTATCTTCTTTCTTTTGTGGAGACACAAATAGGAAGGGCCGGGATAGTAGTATGCTATCTAAATAAATAGAAAATCATCTCATACCATATTGCTGCTTTAGAAATAATTTGGAAGGCATATAAAATCCTTGTTAAAAACAAAACCACATATTAATTTTGATAACAGTTACTCTCGGCTGCCTGGACAATTTTATACGCGTCAGAACCCGGTGCCAGTTTCTGCACCCTCACTTATCAGGGTTAATCATGCGCTAGCCGAAAAACTTGGTATTGATCCGATATGGTTAGAATCAGAGGAAGGAATAGCTACCATTACAGGCAATAAAATTCCCGTTGGAGGGGATCCAATAGCCACAGTCTATGCTGGACATCAGTTTGGCGGATGGAGCCCACAATTGGGCGATGGCCGCGCTATTTTATTAGGTGAAATTTTAGATAAAGAAAATCAGCGCTATGATTTTCAATTAAAAGGCTCTGGTCCTACTCCTTATTCACGAGGGGGTGATGGTCGCGCATCATTAGGACCTATATTACGTGAATACATAGTTAGTGAGGCCATGGCTGCTTTTCATATCCCTACAACACGGATATTAGCTGCTGCATCAACCGGTGATCACGTATACCGACAAAATATTTTACCTGGCGCTATTCTTGTCCGTATTGCAAAAAGTCATATCCGCATCGGCACATTCGAATTCTTCTCTTCTCTAAATGATCAAGAAAGTCTCAAAATTCTAGCCGATCATGTTATACAGCGGCATTATCCTGAAGCTGCCGAACACAAAAATCCTGTTCTTGCATTGCTCGATGCTGTCATTGAAAATCAGGCACACTTAATCGCGTCCTGGCAACAAATTGGATTCATTCATGGGGTCATGAATACGGATAATATTTTACTGTCTGGAGAAACTATTGATTATGGCCCGTGTGCTTTTATGGACGAATATCATCCGGAGACTGTTTTCAGCTCCATTGATCGAAATGGTCGTTATGCTTATGGGAATCAACCTACCATTGGTCGCTGGAATTTAATCCAGCTAGCTCAAGTCCTGATTCCTTTGTTAAATAAGGACCCTAAAAAAGCAACAGAATTAGCACAAGAATCCATCATTAAATATATAAATTTACTGACGAAATCCTATCAAAATGGCATGACAATGAAACTTGGTATATGTAATGCCATACCTGATGATATAAAACTAATTAAGGATTTACTAGATATTATGGCTGAAGATAAAATGGACTACACATTGACCTTCAGATATCTGTCTGATCTAGCGGGAGATGATACCGGGAAGGGAGTTGGTAGTCTTGTTACCCTCTCTGAGAAATTTAGCTCTTGGCTAGATCGATGGAGAAAACGATTAGTTTTAGATGCACAAACCTCTATACAACGGCAGGCTAGAATGTACGCCAGGAACCCCGTCTTTATACCACGCAATCATCTTATTGAAGAAATTATCCAGGCCGCTGTTGAGAATGGGGACTTTCATCCTTTCCATCAACTCGTAGATATCTTAAATCATCCCTTTGAATACAAATCAGCATTAAAGAAATATGCCTTAGCGCCAAGGCCTGAGCAAGTTGTTCACGAAACTTTTTGTGGAACGTAGTTCCTTTCCTTGCGGATAAGAAATTCTAGGTCTCATTTTATCGACCCACCTCTGAGTTTCCAAAGCAGCTACCGTATGTAGGGAGCATATTAAACTGACTAGGACATTCACCCGTAGTTACAAATAGCTATAGAATCCCTCTACCCTTTAATCTTAAAATTAATCACATAGTCCTGCTAAAACATTTACTGAGAATTTGCTTCCTTTATTGCTTCATTTAATTTCTCATTAATTTTCCTTATATCAGAATTTGCATTTCTTATATACTCTTTTATGCACTTTCTATATGATTTTGTTTGTGAATTGTAGTCATCTACTTTGGAATTATAATCTGCTAATTCAGAATTATAATTTACTACATCCTGCTCTTTACTCTCGTCACCACTAAATAAACCCAACTCATCTGGCTTAGGGGGAGGGAGGGGACAATTATGCGAAGGATACTCTGAAATAACCGATTTCAAATCACCTGTCTCTGCTGCAATCACAACAGGAGGAAAAAAAGTTAGTACAAACATAAGCATAATTAATGGACGATTCATTTGCCCTCCAATTTATAAAAAATAATTACATCTAGAAATTAACAGTACTCTACTGATATATATTTCTGGATTACCACACAGAAAGACCCATGAATAGCCGGTGCTCCAAGAAAATCTGCCTAGGGACTTAAATTGATGATGGGCTATTCTATTAACCCAATCAGAGAAAATCTAAATGGCCTCGTAGTGATCAACTATATCTAACCACTATTCCTTAACCAACCCGCGACACCATTGATGGCCAGATGAATTGCAAGCTTTATCGAGTCATCTGTATCGCCTGCACGATAGCGACGGAGTAATTCTATTTGCAAATGATTCAATGGATCTATATAGGGAGTGCGGTTACGAATACTACGTGCAAGGGTTGGATTGTCTGTAAGTAATTCACTATGCTTTGTAATAGCAAACAACCATTTCTTACTACGCTCATATTCTTCCTGAATACGAGTAAGTACTTCTTCGCGCAAATTACTATCTGTTACCAACTCAGCGTAACTTGATGCGATACCCATATCCGTTTTCGCTAGCACCATATCCATATTAGATAATAACGTTTGCATGAATGACCAGGTTTGATACATCTCCTGTAGTAACTTAAGCCCATCCTCACCCTGACCCTTGTGAGAAATAAATTCTTCTACAGCAGAACCAAAACCATACCAACCAGGAATTGTGGAGCGATTTACACTCCAACTAAATACCCATGGGATTGCACGTAAATCCTCAATAAGCTCAGATTTTTTACGTGATGATGGACGGCTACCTATAAACAACCCTGAAATTTCTCTGATTGGTGTAGATTCCTGAAAATACTTCCTGAAACCAGGAGTTTCATACACCAAATTACGATAAGCAGAAAATGCACCTTGTGATAATAATTCAATAGCCTGAAAGTATCTTTCTGTATGCGTACCTGATACATCACGGTTTAATAACGAAGCTTCAACAGTAGCTGCCACCAGAATTTCAAGATTACGTCGTCCTATTTCAGGGTTAGCATATTTACTGCTTATGACCTCTCCCTGCTCTGTAACACGTATTTGACCATTAACAGAACCTGGTGGCTGAGCCAATATCGCCTGATAACTCGGCCCTCCCCCACGTCCTACTGTTCCGCCGCGCCCATGAAATAATCTCAATTTAATTGAATGCTTAGCAAAAAGCTTTGTCAATTCTGTTTCGGCCTTGTAAAGCTCCCAATTAGCTGTTAAAAATCCACCGTCCTTATTACTATCAGAATACCCCAGCATTATTTCCTGCACATCACCACGTGAATTAAGCAATTTTCGATAATATGGTAGTGAAAATAATTTATCCATAATATCGATACAGTTTCGTAAATCATCAATCGTCTCAAACAACGGAATAATATTGAGATGTAAGTTAGGAATCTCCCCGGTTTCCAATAACCCAACTTCCTTTAACAACAATGCTACTTCCAAAATATCAGAGGCGTTGTCAGCCTTAGAAATAATATAGTTTGGTAAAGAATTATGGCCAAATCTACCATGAATTTCTGCCATCATCTTCAAAATACGAAGCTCATTCTGACTGGTTTCTGAGTATTCCAAATAAGGCGAGAATAGTGGGCGGGGGTTACTTATTTCAGCAAGTAAACATTGGGTACGTTCGGCCTCGTTCATCTCTGAATAGCAAACTCCTGTGCTATTCTGTAACAATTCTGCTACCACATGCTCATGGACATGACTATGCTGGCGTATATCTAGCGATGCAAGATGAAAACCAAAGACTTCAGCTGCTCGCCGCAAATGACGCAATGACCCATTAGCCAAATAATATGATTTATGATATTTGAGTGAATTAATAACAATATCTAACTCGTGAATAAATTCCGTACATTGTTTATATGGTTTAGCAGGACCGACTGGGCGCAGAGGTGTGACTGTGTGGCCAAGCTGTTTACTGGTAGAGACAAGGCGTGCATAGATACCAATCAATGCACGCCGGTAAGGCTCATCTTTACGACTAATTTCTCGATCAGGGGATGAGGCAGCCAACTCATCTAATTCATCACTCACTTCCACCAATATACTAGTCAGACTTAGCTCCCGACCAATTTGGTGCGTTTGTTTTATATAATAATCCAGTGCTAGTGCTGATTGACGCTCAATTGCACTCAGCATCGTCTGTTCACTTACAAATGGATTTCCATCACGGTCCCCTCCTATCCAACTACCAATACGTAAGAAAGGCGGAATGTGTGGGGCATCTTTGCCTATACTACCTTCAAGTATATCTTCGATTTCTGCATAGACATGTGGAACTTCAGTAAGAAAAGTATGATGATAATAAGACAAGCCATTTTTTATTTCATCATCTACTGTTAAGCGCTCAAAGCGCAACATACGAGTCTGCCAAAGTGTCAAGATAGCACGACGTAAACCCTCTTCATTACTCTTTAATTCTTCCGGGGTAAGCTGTAATCGATCCCTTTCATTTAGCAAACTAGCTATAGTTGAATGACAATCTAGTATGCTTTTTCGTTGCACTTCTGTGGGGTGAGCAGTTAATACTGGAGACATTGCGGTCTCTTTGAAAAATTCAGTTACAGTATTGTCAGATGCTCCATCTGCGAATACTCTTTCTAGTGCTAGCGCAATACTACCCTCTTGGTGCTCTGACCCAGCGCAAAGATGAGCACGGCGGCGGCGATTATGATGTATATCTTCAGCAATATTGGAGAGCTGTGATAAATAATTAAATGCTCTTACCACCATAACAGTGTCCCTATTGCCTAATTGTTTAAGCAACATATCAAGATGCTGGCGTGCCTCTGAGCTCTTTTCCCGATGCATGCGTACAGCAGTCTGACGAATATTTTCAATCAGATCAAAAACAGCAACACCTTCTTGCTGGCGTAATGTATCGCCCAATATGCGACCCAACATGCGAATATCTTCACGTAACGGTAAATCTTTATCTTTATCTATAGAAATCTGGGAACTCATTAATTAATATCCTTCATAAGTACTAATACAAACTATATACCTTTCAGTCTAGCCTAATTTTAACATTACTAAAAAATAGAGGCTCAGCTAACTATTAGCCGCCCAGACAGATTAAACTAATTTATTAATAGCTAGAAAACACGACCGTTCTCGATCCTCTCCAAAAGAGAAATGAAATAACGCCTATTTATCAGAATTTGGGGCAGGATTTAGATTCGGTGGCAAAGACATTCCTTTGCTCAGGTCAGGAATTTGGCCCTTATTCTCACTTATTATATGCAGATCACGCTGTGGAAAGGGAACACCAATATCTTCTTTTTTAAGTGCCTCCTGAACAGCAACAGCTAATTCACTACGAATTGAGTAACCGTAATTAACATCAACCCAAGTCCAGAGTTTAAATTCAAGTGCGCTATCACCAAAATTAACGAAAAAAGCGAGGGGCTCAGGATTAGAAAAGACTTTCGGATTAGACTTTGCCACTTTAACAAGAAGATCAATCACTTGTTGGGCCGGTGTCCCATATTCCACACCGACATCTAATTCAAGCCGACGAACTTTATCCGTAAGAGTCCAGTTCACAACCTTATCAGATACCAACATGCTGTTTGGAACAATCACTTCTGATCCGTCAAATTTCCGAATTACACTTGCACGTATTCCAATTCGTTTCATTTCCCCCCATATTTCTGGTAGTTCTATAATGTCACCTACTCCGATTGGTCGTTCAAAAAGGAGAATTAACCCAGATACAAAATTATTTACTACATTCTGCAGACCAAACCCGATGCCAACGCCAAGACCACCTGCTATGATACTTAGCTTTGTAAGCTCAATTCCTGCAGCAGCTAGCGCAACAAAAAACCCGATAAAAACTAATGTATATCGTACAAGGCCTGAAATGGCCTGAGGGACGCCTCTCCCTGTACGTACTCTCGGAAATACATCCTCACGAAGAACAAAATTAACAAAACGTGCAATTAGACGGGAGAGCCAGACAATCAAAACGAATATCATGATATCTCCCAACGAGACAGAAAGGGAACCGATCGAAGTGGTGGCACTAAGTAATTTAGCAGTGCTGTCCAACATAAGATCAAGCAGACCAATCGGCCGGAGCACAAGTACCCCCCACAAACCAACAGCAATTATTTTGAGCCCTCCTCCAATTCGCCTCCGGATAAGTTGCCGGTTTCTTGAAACCATACGAAAGAAATTAAGTGGGCGGAAAAGTAGAACAAAAGTTATTAAGCTCTGAAATACTAGGAACAAAACATAAACCCCAATACTTGCATAACCACCTCCAAGAATGCTCGCACGAAGCACTCTAGCTAAATTATCCCACCCGACCAGATCGGAGAATATTGCCACTGCCAGAACAATGGCAGCCAATTTCATTGCAAAATTCAGAAGCGGAAGATATGGAGCTAATGGAGAGGTTTCGATTTGACCTTGTGATCTCAGGAACCAGAACAAAAAAACAAGCGCTACAATCATTTCTATCAGAAAAACAACATGCTCTAGTGTTGGGGACGAACCCAAAAGGTCAAGTGCTATTCGATCAAATATAGCTATAATCATGAGACCCCATATTAAAGGGGCAACAATAGGTAATTGAAAACGCCTGATAATCGATAAAATAGCCACACCACAGAGTGAAACCAAAATGAAACTAACATTTGTGGTTCCCAGCCATTCCAGGGGAGTAGTAAAACTTGCAGTAATCAGTAAAGCCATCGCCAATGGCACTTCAAAAACTTCTCTCGCATTCTGTAAATCATAATTCTTATTAACCTTTGTCATCCGGACGCGGGAACGGAGCCAGTACAGAATAAAAGTCAACGTTACAAATAATAATAACTGGAAGTTTAATAAGGGCGCTTGGTCAATCGTGTCTTTCTTGATCCTATAAAATAATTGCTGTGTCTCAAGTGCAGTCCATTCCTTAAAAAGAGACTCTCGTATCAAAGGGCTCCACAACGGCGGACGGTTAGCTCCTAAAATACTTCTGATTCTTGTGCCGTTTGTATTTTGTAATTGCTTAAAATCAGCCTCAAGAGAGCTGCTAGGTATAATCAGTTTGTCTCGTACAGCTAGTACTTGATTACGATGTTCTACAATTTTTGAGCGTGCATTTTCAATATCACTACGTACTATAGCTATTCGCTTCACTGTAGTCTCAGCCACATTATCCTGCCGGTTAACCTCAGCTGAGGTTTCTGCCCAGACGGCTACGATCTCATCTGTTCTCTGAAGCGTTTTTTGAATTCCGACTAGTTCGTTATCAAGCTCCTTAATCCATGGCTGTATACGATCTTTAAGAATTCTACTATTTTTATTTTCAAGCTCTTGTAAAGTACGGATATTAGGTTTCCCCGCAAGCGCCTCCCGGATCGATGATAATAGAGAGTTTACTTCTGGAAGAGCAAGATCAAGCTTTAGATCAATACGTTTAAGTTTCTGGCTAGATTCCTCAGTAGGAAGAAGAGTGCTAAGTTCGACACCAGTCTTGGCTGCACGATCCGATACTGCTTCTAATGGGATTGCCTGTACTTTAGACTCTAAGTTTTCAGGAGCTTCAATTTCTGATCTATCAGGTAAAGATTCCTGAGCTGAAGCAGGAGTCCAGGAAAAAGTGGCAATCAGGCAGGTTAAGCATGCTAAGCGTATAAGTCTTACTGACAGCGCCATAAATATGGACCTTTTTTCTGTATAGTAATTGTATTCAAATACTAATTTTTAGTATCTATTCCTATTATAGCTAATTATCACACCTTCCCATGAAACAGAAAACGACGTTGAAAATCTTAGCAAATGTGCAAAAAGTCACGTTAGGAAAAAAATTTACTTCTTAGTGACCTGTTCCTGAGCAACAAATCCCTCATAAGACAAAAGTGCCACTTCCGCCAGAATCCCAATAACTGCAATTACAACCATTGTCATAATTAAGGTACGGCCAGATTGAGTTCTCTTCGTTTTGATATACTTCATAAACCTTATAACCCTCATCATTTAAATATTATTATTTGCCTCTTGCAAGCAATGATTTTTAAAAAATTTGCTTACATTGAACAACCTACGATCTCTTAATTCTTAGCGGGCAAATAGCATCTAGAGCCTTCGTGCTCTCTTTAATTAATGAAAGAGATATTCATCTGATCCTGTTCATCCTGCCTAACAGTGCGATCAAGTTACTCCTTGATGCTTATATGAATTTAAGAATCTCACTAAAGTATACAGCTATTCTCTATCAGGTATAGCTAATACATCTTGTAATCACTGTTTTGCTGTTACCTAAACCCAGAAAAAAATATATAAAAATTTATGAGCAGAGGCTCACTATAATTCAGATTATTTCAAAAACACTCTAACCTGGCACCCATCCACAAATTATCTTTCTGTAACCAGTACAGACTACAATTCAATTCCCCACTCTACATATTTTAGAACTCTTTAGCTTTATTTTTTGTATATCCCACTGCGATTTCATTACGCCTTAAAAATGGTAATGTCCAAGGTGGGTCATATCGGGAAAGTTCAATAGACCCTATAGAAATGAGATTTTCTTTATCCATCCACTTAAGGAGTTCTTGAGCTCTGTTAGCTGTATTATTCTCATTAACGAACCCAGAGAACTCTAAAATTGCAACTTTCCTAGCTGGAACTTTACGTAACATAATTTTCTTGTTATTTGGAAGTGGTATCGTATCGAGTGCATATTTGCTTGGCATTACAAAACTGACCTGCCAGCGGCCGGAATTCTTCTTCAGACTAACCGGTATTGTCATAGAAATCTCTTCAGATCTCGGCTCTATCGTTACAGGCGCTGTCATTTTAATTTTTTGGCTACTACCGGCTTTCGTAATATTGTTACCAAAAATATAATCTGCAATTAAGCGAAAGCCTATACCAGATGCCTGATCCATATTTCCATCAACTAGGACCTCTGCGATTAACATCGGTTGATATTGACGTAATTCAAACTGACCTGATTTCTCAATTAACTCATATTTAGGCTCTTCCGTTGCCATTACAGGCATTGGAACAATAAAAGAAAATATACTAAATAATAGCAGGAAATATATATGTAATTTCATATTGAAGAATTCCTATATCAAAAAATATAATCAAATTATAGAGATTAATTGCCTAATCCTAATCATACGAGCGAGAATTTATTGTATCTAAATATCTTCCATACTCAATTTATTTCTATTTCTTATACGCAGCGTGGAAATAAAAGATTCTATGGATAAACTTCAGCGCGTAACCATCGGACAAGAAGGGTAAAAGATCCTTCTTGTCGATCGCCGATCATGAGGGCGATCTGATTTATTCGTGAGAAATCTAGTGGAGGTGCAGACACAGGATTCCCATGAAAGCATGGCTTAAAATCATCATAACTAAATATAATTTCTGACCATTCTCCTGGCGGTGTGAATAAAGCCTGATAATTAATGCCATCAGGATAATTATCCATGCGTAAATTTAGTTTGTAGCGATGGCCATCACCTAAAATACATAAGCATAGGTTTTTAATATTTACTATCGAGTAATTATTTGGAGCAGATCGCATTGAAGCGAAGCCACCATTATTTTTTAACGAAACCTCACCCGAAAATTCCGCATAACCATCCGGATTGAAATTAAGTTGGCTGCATGAAGCTCCTCCCATCACTACATCATTAACAGACGTCCAACCAAGAGTGCTCACTGGATCATCAAAATCAAGAAGTGACGAATATAATGAGGAAGAATTCATATTTGATATAAACCTATTTCTTAGGGTTATTTCCTAATCTTTATAATACACAATATTTAGGTGTAATGGGCTTCTAAGAAGAAGAACATCGCCTAAAAATACTTTGAACTATTCTCTGTAATATCGACCTTAATAGTTAAGATTAATAAAGTGGAAATTGCATATGAAAACCTACCGAATTTTTAGCAGTTCCCTTCTTATTGGCGCAGTACTTGGCGTCATCCTGACTGCCGTAGTACTAGCTGGTGAAGCAGCTGTTTCTACCAATGAGTTTTGTACCAGTTGTCATTCCATGACCTACCCAGAGAAAGAATTAAAAGACTCTTCCCATTATGGTGCATTGGGTGCCAATCCAGGATGTAAGGACTGCCACATCCCTCAGGGTCTTGGGAATTTGCATCTAGCAATAGCAACACATGTGGTTGATGGAGCAAGAGAGCTCTATTTAGAGTTCGCTAATGATTACTCTACTTTAGAGAAATTCAATGAGCGCCGTCTAATCATGGCACATGATGCGCGCATGAATCTGAAGAAATGGGATAGTATTACTTGCCGAGAGTGTCATCGTAATCCACAGCCACCAGGTGAGGATGCCCAAGCAGCACATAAGAAGATGGAAACAGAAGGTGCTACTTGCATCGATTGCCACCAAAACCTAGTACATAAAGCGGTTGATGAAACCGATCTCAATGCCAGTAAGTTACAGGGTGAAATGGTTGTGAGAGTAGAGGAAGAGGAAGAAGAGGAAGAAGAGGAAGAAGAAGAAGAGGAAGAAGAAGAGGAGGAAGAAGAGGAGGAAGAAGAGGAAGATTGATTAAGGCATTTAATCAAGCGTGCATTCTCTCACAAAGCGAGTTAACATGTGGTGCCTATATAGGATAGTTTATCTTATATAGGCACATTTAATTTTTTTATACACTCAATTTTTTTAGAGAAAGAATGGACAGCAGTGATACCGATACCGATCTAGATTTAGTAAGGCGAACCAAATTAGGAGAGCGCCACACTTTCGATATGTTAGTAGTCAGACATCAGCGTATGCTTGCACAAGTAATCTCACGTTATGTTAAGTCACCACAGCAGATTGAAGACGTGACACAAGAAGCTTTTATTAAGGCTTACCGTGGGATCATGTCGTTTCGCGGGGAAAGTAAATTTTCTACTTGGTTATATAGAATCGGGGTAAATGCAGCACTCAGTTTTCTAGCTGCTGAGCGTAGCCGCATCCCGCTTTATGAGCCCTCAATCAATCCGAATACCAATGAACCTATAATTCCACAAATTGTGGATAATGAGAGTCCAGATAGATTATTGGCAACCCAGCAAATTAGTGAAACTGTTTCTAACGTGCTTGAGAAATTGCCAGAGGAGCTACGTATAGCAATAACTCTTAGAGAAATAGATGGATTAAGTTATGAGGAAATTGCAAACGTTATGGATTGCCCTGTTGGTACAGTGCGTTCAAGGATATTTCGTGCTCGTGAAAGCATATCAAAAGTACTACGGCCAAAATTAGAAATGTTTCGAGAAAAGAGGTGGTAAATTGAAAGAAAAAATATCTGCATATATTGATTCTGAGTTAGCAGCAGAAGAGATTGATCCTATTGTTGAAAGCCTTCGGCATGAGCCTAATGCAAGAGACGATTGGCTTCTATATCACCTTACTGGAGACGCTATGCGTGGGCACTCAACAATGGATGACGGCTTCTCGAAAGGGATCATAGAAAGACTGAAGACTGTAAAAATCGACCCATCTTATGATCCACTTGATAATTCTAAAGTTTAATTAGAATTACTCTAATCTGTATTAAAGAAGTTTCTCAGTTGAAATTACCAATTAAGTATTCTAATAAGATTACCAAGAGAATTAAAAAATTAGATCAGCATCAAATATCTTAGAAGAAGATAACGCATCAGAGCTGATCTTCCTACCGTTAAATTTTTGGGGATAGCTTAGAATAAGATACCATGGATATGTTTAATAAAATTAATCTCTTTATCAAAAATATTCTGAAAAGAATAAGATAGTCATAATTATCGTTAGCAAATTAGTCATAATTAATCCATTTACTGATGCTATCAGCATTTGATTTCAGCGCGACTGATTCACTCCCACTTATCAATATTTTAGCGCCATAGTGATCCGCCAATTTAACAATAGGGCGCGTAACCTGGGTTAGTTGTTCTGGGTTCATGTGACGAGTACAAACCTGTATCAAACGCACACCTTGTTCAAATAATTTAACAAGGGCTTCCATAAATTTCACCATGCTACTCTGACTGGTATTAGTAAGAATATATAACAAAGGTAGCTTAATTACTCCTAAGATATGATTATTTGCAGGTAGTAATGGAGATACCCTTATTGCATCCGAATCTTCCCATGATATGCGTTGACCTTCTCGGCCAGATGGGGTCCCCTCCCAATTAAAAATACGAAAGACATGTAACTTTACACACTTATTTGGATAAGTATATTTATAACTTATCCATGGATAAGCCGTCTTAGATTTAATACCCAGTTCCTCGTATATTTCCCTTGCGAGTGCCTGCTCTGCGCTCTCACCTAACTCAAATTTTCCACCGGGGAACTCCCAGAAACCAGAAGATTTTTTTCCATATGGACGCTCTGCCATAAGTACATATCCATCTTCTCTCTGTATAACTGCTACCGCTACATTTACCAGAGGCAAGTCCTGTTTCTTTCTTATTATTATATTTTGCATGGGACATTGTCTTGCTATATTTCAACGATGCTTATTAAGCATTGAAATTTAAATAGCATACTTTTTATAAATTCAGTCAGGCCAGATTCGTTCCGCGTACTGCTGCTTCAAAGGAAGTTCAGAATCAGTAGGGTTCAGTAAATCATTAGGAGATTCTAATTCAGGTGATGGTGCAGATTTAGGTTTTATTCTAGGTTTTTTTATCTTAGCCTTATTTTTATTAGCAACTAATGATGATGCAGACTTAGGTTTTATTTTTGGAATAATTTTCTTAGCTCTACTTTTATTAGTAACATTAACAACTAATAGTGATGCGGATTTAGGTTTTACTTCAGGGATAATTTTCTTAGCTTTACGTGTACTAGCAGCTAATTTTTCAGAAAAAATTCCTTTACTCATAACCCCAGCACCTCATCAATAACACCATCAATTTCTTCAGATGCGACTCGTCCACGATAGCCAAGATCATAAACACTACATCCTTCCAGAGCTGATGTCCGGTAGCTTGCACGACGACCTAACCGATTACGCAATACAGGAATATCAATCTCTTGTAATGCCTCATCCATCCCTCGAGACATTGCACTTCTAGGCTCAATTTGATTAAGTAAAATATATGCTAGTATTTTTGGATTCTTTTTCTTCGCCCGTTTAATTAATTCCTCAATACGAGTGCTCGCCCACAAATCCATTGGTGATGGCAATAAAGGCACAAGCAAGATCTGAGAAATTGACATTACATTCATAATAGAGCCTGATTTAATCTCGGGCGGACAATCAATTACTATGTAATCAAACTTCGTCTGCAGCCGTGCTATCTGCTTATTTAATTTATCCTCTGCCAATACTACTTCTACTGGAAATCTGCTTGGATCTCCTGATAACTCCGTCCACAATGTAGCAGAGCCCTGAGGATCTGAGTCAATTACAATACAACTCCCACGGCGGCGTATCAAACCAGCAGCCATATTCATGGCTACAGTCGTCTTACCGACCCCTCCCTTCTGGTTTGCAACTGCTATTACTCCAGTATCCATATGGTATAAGTGGTACTAAATTAACTCATCTACACTATGTGTAAACGCTTTATCCTCAACACTTAATTCTTTGGTATCGCTGGCATATACAGTAATATTGGCATAAGTTACTCCAAAACTGATATCCGGGTAATATTCTTTTTCCTTAGATAAATCGGCAAGACGATCCAAGAATATTCGAAGTTGGCTATAGTTTTCGAATTCGAATCGTCTAAATAGACCAGGTGGATGGCCTTTGGTAGTCCAGCACTCAACATTGTCTTTATCCATTACTGCCCCTCGAGTATATTAATAATACATTAACTGAATTATTAATATTGAATGATGCCAGAAATTTCAATAATGCTATAGCACTAAACCAATTATGCTGTACCAAACAGAGATATTCTAATGCAAAAAATCTTAGTAACAAATCTTTTTATATATTAGTTATCGTCTTAAATAAGCTGTACTGAATAATGTAGTAGTTGCTAAAGTTATAATTCAACAACTACTACATAAACATAATTTACTCAGTAAATCCGTATTATTAAAATACTTTATACTATAATAAAAAACTATACTATATCAGCTTTATTTACCAGTAACTTCACTATCACGACCACCTTTAGCAACAGCCTTAACCGTCAAGATCTGTTCTATTTCACTATCCGGGCGGGCAATAATATGCGCAGCAGCTAAACCATCACCTACACGCTCACAGGCATCAGCACCAGAACGAACTGCTGCATTCACAGCACCTGTTTCACCACGAACTAAGATCGTGACATAGCCACCGCCAACAAATTGCCGGCCAACAAGACGTACCTCTGAAGCCTTAGTCATGGCATCAGCTGCCTCAATTGCCGGAACTAAACCACGTGTTTCAATCATCCCTAACGCTATACCCATTTTTTCGCTTGCCATAATTTAACTCCTTTAGGCCTATAGTATCTGTTCTACTTCTTCATGCGGACGTGCAATAATATGTGCGGCTGCTAAACCATCACCTACACGCTCACAAGCATCAGCACCAGCACGAACTGATGCGTTCACGGCACCTGTCTCACCACGAACCAAGATCGTGACATAGCCACCGCCAACAAATTGTCGGCCAATAAGACGAACCTCTGAAGCCTTAGTCATGGCATCAGCTGCCTCAATTGCCGGAACTAAACCACGCGTTTCAATCATCCCTAACGCTATACCCATTTTTTCGTTTGCCATTTCTATTCTCCTACCATTAAAGTTAAAATTGCCAAGTCAAATACTGCTTATTAAAAGTCTCGGTTAACTACCGAGTTACTTTCCATCCTTAATTTACCAATCATCTTCGCTCCAATAATCAATAATTCCACCGATAGTTAGATCAGTTGTAATCCTCCGGTCATCAGTGGCTAGCCTTGCAGCCGTTCCCCCCATAGTGATGACAAAATCACCTGGCTTACAACCAATAGGGTCCAATGCAACACTCAAAGCACCCGATGCATCTTCAACGACGCGTAATGATTTGGCAGCTAACCAAGAATCACGCTTTGTTGTAACCAGATCTCGCACAATACGCTGTATCTCCATTTAACCTATTTCTTTTTTCCACTATTTGATTCATCTTCCCAATAATCAATAATCCCAACAATAGTGAAATCACTTGGATAATCATTGCTACCTGCAGCAGATCGGGCAGCTGAACTACCAACAACTATCACCCAGTCACCTTCCTTACAGCCGACCGGATCAACCGCTACCTGCCTACTAGAACTGCCTCTCTCCCTAACCACCAACAAACGACGATTACCAAGCTGTCCAATACGTGCTGTGGCCACTAATGTCTCTTCTACTTTGCAAATTTTCATTGTATTGATTCCGTATGATCACTTCCTTGCAGAGAAGCACAAAACTGCGAACGTCCATACGTGTTCTTGCCCATATTTTTTTCTTCTGTCTGCACTGATTCAACCATTAATAGCCTTAATAATATTAACCCTGCGCCCCACCAGACACTGTAATCGGAGCAGAAGCCTCAGATGACCAACCCACCATCCCGGTAACATGATGTGTAGGCTCAGGATTACTACCTTTATCCTTAAATAGTCTTGAGTTAGCGAAAGCATGCGAGCCACCTTTTCGCTCACTTGGATTACGCTCAGCAGCAATGTGACCCTCGGTTCCTGTTACATTATCTTTTGATGTCCAAGCGCTACCGGTTATAGTCCTACCCTCTACGCGTCCTTCCCCGGTTATACGTGATTTATCTACACTAGTTTCAGCTATTGGCCTAGGGTTGAAACGAAATTCCTGATTGCCAGTAACCTTACCTTCACCAATAGAAAACGCACCCGTAATTCGGCTTTCTGCAGTTGGAACATTAATAGCATCAACACCAGCTAGCTCCTGATATTCACGTTGCGGAGTCTTTACACTGAAACTGCTATTTATTTTTTGAAGACGCGTCATTACATCTGTACTGATATCCTTATCAGGATTGGCACAATAATAAGACGTACCTGTAATATCTTTCTCACTACCACGTTGCGTACCTGAAACCTTATCAACATTGAGCGTAAGATCGCCGCTAACATGATTACCTGATGACAATTTTGACGAGACCCGACGTTCAACTTCTTCTTCGCTCTCAACAGGACAAAATGTCTGATACTGATTAGGCCCCGCATAAGGCGTGCCAGTAATCACATTACATGCACCTGGTTCATCTCCAGTTACACGTTCATTATGTTCGATATCCACGCCCGTTATACTTTGGCCACCCCACGTTATGGCGTTATTAGCCCCATTCTCATTACCAGCTCGAGAAGGTGTCATTCCACAATGGCTCGTATACTGTTCAGCACTGGAATATTCAGTACCAGAAATATTTTGGCAAATACCCTCTTCTTCTGTGCCAGTAATATTTCCAGATTGGTGTATACGCTGTCCGACTTGTGTTCCAGTTGTACGAGTACCTTGCAAAGTATGGCTAATACCAATTTTCTTTGGTACACCACGCCCATTTGTTTCACATAGTGGCTGCTTTACTGCCGGCATTAAATATTGACTACCTGTAATATCATTACAGGATCCACTCTCATCACCAGTTGTTAATTCACTACGACCAACTGCAGTGCCCGTAATTGAACGTCCACCCACCGATTCTTCTTTACTATATTCAGTGCTACGATTACGGGAACCAATTGTTTTAACAGAACGCCCAAGATTGGCGCCAAATACAGTGTGGCCGTGTGGATCATTCTGACGCTGAAACTGAGTCTGTGCAGCATCATTACTCTGTTCTCGATGCTGCAGCAGATCATCATTAAGCTCCTGATCAGATGCTCCGGTAATATATAAAGCAGGATTGGACTCATCTCCGGTAATACTTATCTTACTGCGTACCTGTGTTCCAGTTACAGTTTGTCCAGCCACTGTTTTACTAGCACCCACCTTAGTACCGCCCTCTCGAGGATTGTACCCGGACTCTTTTCCAATATACTGAATACCAGTTACTTGCATGACAGATCCACTTTCATCCCCTGTAACATTCTCTCCCCGACCAATTCGAACTCCGGTAACCTTGTGCCCTGCATAGCTCTTGCTTTCGGCTACCTTAGGTGGATATTGAATCGGGTTGGCATTACGCAAACGACCATTTGGACGCGTCGTAGCGTCTCTGGTTCTTCCTTGGTTTCCTTTATTTCTGTTTCCTTTGTTTTTGCTGCCGCCACGGATAGACTTCGCTAATAATCGGCCCTCATTAGCCTTGTCGCAGGTACAATCAGCTTCACCAGTACAAGCATCTGCCGTGTCTAAAGCATAGTCTGAATTTACTGCGGTCACAGAAGGTTTTAATGTTCCACTTTTACCTTGAACTAATGCTGCACGGCGAGCACGCGAAGCATTACGACCTACCAGTACTGGCTTATCAGTATTTTTGTTTGCAGTAACATCTGATGACGATATAACGGTTGGCCTAATAACCGCTTCTGTATTTTTAGCGTTAAGCTCATTTGCACGCACACGCTCTTTGGCAGGTGGCAAGCCTGTTTTTCCAGCCACCAATTGTGCGCGCCTCATGCGTGATGCATTGCGTCCGATTTGAGCATCCAATAAAGCGTCAGATTTTGATATATTTTTACTCATTTTTGGTTAAATTTAATCTCAGTATTCTCTAATATTTTTACCAGAAAAAAAATCAAAAATTATTTTAGTAACATTCAATATTATTAATAATTAACGCCCAGGACGATGAACAATAAATGCTGTCCCACGACATTGGGTATAATTATCAAATGCGGTCAAACGTACAATGTGTCCCGAGTTGGCTCGATGGCATGCATCTATCTCTGCCATTACTTTTTCAACTGATTTCTCACCAAAGAATGGTAACTTCCAGAGATACCAAAAATTAGAAAATAATTTTTCTGGTTCCGTATGTTCAATCGCTGGGTTCCAACCTTGATCAATCATATAAGCAATATGCTTGCGAATTTTTTCAGGTGTGAACGGCGGAAGATATGAGAATGTCTCTCCTCTGAGCTCAGTTGCTTTATACGGTCTGACTTCATCCATAGCTATACCTCATAATTTCAATTTTAAATGGCGTAATAATGTTTATATATCAATCTTGTCTACAGTATCGAATTCAAATTTAATTTCTTTCCATGTCTCCATAGCAACTTTTAGTTCAGGCGAGTGCTGTGCAGCTTCAGTTAGCACTTCCTTTCCTTCACGTTCTACTGGACGGCCCTGATTCCGTGCATCAGTACAGGCTTCTAGAGCTACACGATTTGCCGTGGCACCCGCAGCATTACCCCAAGGATGACCAAGTGTGCCTCCTCCGAACTGTAAACAGGAATCATCACCAAATATATTGACCAGAGCAGGTATATGCCAAACATGAATACCACCTGAGGCAACCGGCATTACACCAGGCATAGAACCCCAGTCCTGATCAAAGAAAATGCCACGTTCACGATTTTCTGGAACAAATGATTCACGCATCAAATCAATCCAACCAAGGGTTGCATTCCTGTCACCTTCCAACTTACCGACTACGGTACCAGAGTGCATATGATCACCGCCTGACAACCTTAGGACCTTGGTTAATACTCGGAAGTGGATCCCATGATAGGGATTACGATCAAGTACAGCATGCATGGCACGGTGAATGTGCAATAATATTCCATTATCACGGCACCAGTTTGCTAAACCCGTATTAGCACAGAGCCCACCAGTTAAATAATCATGCATTATAATTGGCGCACCCAATTCTTTTGCAAACTCAGCTCTCTTATACATCTCTTCTGGCGTTGCTGCAGTTACATTCAGATAGTGCCCTTTACGTTCGCCGGTTTCAGATTGAGATTTTAAAACCGCTTCCATTACAAATTCAAAACGATGACGCCAGCGCATGAAAGGCTGACTATTAACATTCTCATCATCTTTAGTAAAATCAAGACCGCCACGCAGACACTCATAGACTGCCATACCATAGTTCTTTGCCGACAAGCCAAGTTTTGGTTTGATGGTACAACCCAGAAAAGCACGGCCATATTTATTCAGACGATCACGTTCCACCTGTATGCCATTTGGCGGACCACCACAGGTCATAACATAAGCGATCGGGAAACGGAGGTCTTCTAGCCGTAAACTACGTATAGCCTTAAAACCAAATACATTACCAACCAATGAGGTCAACACGTTAACAACCGAGCCCTCTTCAAATAGTTCAATTGGGTAAGCAACAAACGCGTAGAACGCAGTGCTATCACCAGGAACCGGCTCAATCCGGTAGGCACGACCCTTATAGTATTCCATGTCAGTAAGCAAATCGGTCCACACAGTGGTCCAAGTGCCTGTAGAAGATTCCGCAGCAACTGCAGCAGCAGCCTCTTCATGCGGAACTCCATCCTGAGTTACAATTTTAAAACAAGCCAGTAAGTCTGTGTCGAGTGGAATATAATCTGGCGTCCAGTAACTATCACGATAATCTTTAACGCCAGCTTTGTATGTTTTTCCTGCCATGTGATCCTCTCCTACAATTAGTATCTACTTTAGTAATAACTCTGACCGTAAATACAGTCACTTCAAACTAAATAAACCGCCTATTTTCTCTTAATGCTTAATTATCCAGTGCCAGATCTCTGTCTATAATTATTAGAAAGCGATCAAGAGCACAGAAAAACTAGATCTTGTTATGACGGAATATAAAAGAAAAAGGGAATAATAAAAAATAGATATTTTCGATACACCCCATAGATATAATACTATAGGATTAAAGTGAGTTCTAGAAAATTAGCTTACCTGCTGAAATAACAGGGATATATATACTAGTCTGATACATATACTAGTAAATACCAAAGCCAATTCTTACAATAATTACCAAATAAAGCTTATTATAAATTTATAATTTATCAAGTGGTCTACCTTGCAACCTTAATTAAGATAGCAAAATTGCTAGAAAAATTAATTTAATAAGAAGTCGTGGCTCCACATCCTCTTCTGCACAGAACTTACACTAAACATAAAATTATCTTTTCCTTTTTAAGGGGCATTCTATTCTTAACCCATTCTTTCACTATTAGAAAGTAATACATATAGATTTAAATAGATGACTATGATATGTTTTGATCTCTCATCAGATGTTGCAACATCTTGAAGATATGGTTTGAAATAAGATTTTGTCAAAATTTATCATGCTCATTATATCCAGACTACATACGCTATGCTTGGTAATGATTAGAAATTCTTTATTCAGGTTTCTCTGCAACCGATATTTATTTAGTAGGTCTTGTCGTTATAAATACAGGAGATTTGACGTTTGAAATCTCCAAATTTAGTAAGCGATCTTGCACGGCACATTACTTTGCGGCAGCTCCAAGTCTTTGAGTCCGTGGCGCGCAACAGTAGCTTTACGCGCGCGGCAGAAGAGTTATTCCTAGCCCAACCCACCGTATCAATGCAACTCAAAAAACTTGCCGACACCGTCGGTTTGCCACTATTCGAGCAGAGAGGAATACGCATTCACCTAACCGAAGCAGGTAACGAGGTATATACAATATGTCAGGAGATATTTGACAACATCACTAACCTTGAAGCAAAAATATCGGATATCAAAGGAGTCAAATGTGGGCACTTGCGGCTAGCTATCATCACTTCGTCTCAATACCTTGTACCGGATCTACTTGGTCAGTTTGGTCGATTGCATCCAGATGTTGATTTTTCCCTAAGCGTTGAAAATCGGGAACACATTCTTGAGCGCCTTACAGGATATGAGGATGATCTATGCATCCTAGGTGAGCCACCGCCGGAACTTGATGTTATATCCTACCCATTCATACCCAACCCGTTAGTCGCGATGGCAAGCTGTAACCATCCGTTAGCAGGCGTACCTAATATTCCGCTCAAACGTTTCTTTGAGGAACCATTTATTCATCGTGAACCAGGCTCAGGTACACGTGACGCCATCAACCGTTTATTCGCAAGTAAAGGACTGGAAACACCAGCCGGTCATATGGAACTTGCCAGTAATGAGGCACTCAAGCAGGCGGTTGTAGCAGAACTGGGTGTATCAATACTATCTATGCATTCACTAGCACTGGAAGGCACATCGGGGCCCATTGCAATATTAGATGTCCAAGGACTTCCTATTCATCGATACTGGTATCTGGTCCACCCAAAGAATAAAAAACTATCTCCTGTAACACTTGCATTTCTAGAGTTTGCCAAAATGCAAGGACAAAAAGTAGCCAACAAATTTAATGAAGAAATGGAAATAATTAGAAAAGCTCATATGCATAACTATACGGAATCAAAAGACTAAAGACTAAAGACTAAAGACTATAGACTAAAGACTCTATTATTTAAAACTACCAATGAATAATAGAATGGAACAAAGTCCTAAGAAAATATATCGGTATAGACTGGAAGAGTAATGAAGTTGTGGTTACCACTCTCAAAAAAGATGAGAACTATGAGTGATAACAAATATGGGTGACGTGATAGTCCTGATAAATAACCCATTGCCAATTTTTATACGAATACAACTTAGATTTTCTGAGAATTGAGTCTATGGCTTAATCAAGATTGGTTAACCTAAGTCACTATTTTACAAAGTTTGGTGGCGTGCCTTCACCGTTAGAAACAACCGCATCAATTTGTACCAGGGCACCCATAGGGACAGCAGAAACGCCAACTACAGTTCTTGCTGGAAGATCTCCATTGAAGAATGTTGTATAAATCGTATTTACAGCATCAATATCTGTAATATTTTTAAGTTGGATATTTATTTTAACTACATCGTCCATAACATGATCGACACTTTCCACAATTGCTTTAATATTTCTTAAGCATTGCCCAGCCTGCTCTATTACACCACCTGCTACTATTTGATCAGATTTAGGGTCAATAGGTAATTGAGCTGCAATATTATTGTAATGAGAAAAAGCTACCGTCTGCGTATATAGAGAGTTTTTTGGTGCATTTTCTGTATTGTTTGCCCTTATGATGAGTCCATGCCTATCTTCAACAGCTTGGGGAGGAGTGCCATCTCCGTGTGACACAACTGCATCAATTTGTACTAAAGCATCCATAGGTAAATCTGAAACTACAACTACTGTTCGTGCAGGAACATAAGCACTAGTTCTAGCAATACCAGCATCCGGGAAAAAAGTTGTGTAAACCTCGTTCACAGCCTGAATATCTGAAAGATTCCTAAGAAAAATATTTATCTTAACAATATCATCAAAAGGAACGTCAATATTTTCTAATATTGCCTTTATATTTTTTAGACACTGTCTAGCCTGTTCTTTTACACCACCCGCTACCACTTGACCCGATTTAGAGTCAATAGGTAATTGAGCTGAGATGTTACTGTAATGAGAAAAAGCTACATTCTGTGTTGATAAAGAATTCTTTGGTGCATTTTCCGTGTCTCTTACAATCTTCCCAGGTTGTTCACTTCTTGGAACGGCAACTACGGGATTAGACTCGACCCGAACTCTCGTCTGATTATGCATAAAATTCTGTGACTGATGGTTGCGCATACTAAAAGGTGGAATAAGATTGCGGGCCTCTTGTATAGATGAAGTTGAAGATGAAGGCGTACCTTCACCATTTGAAACAACTGCATCAATTTGAACTAAGGCATTACTCATAGGTAAATCTGCAACTGCAATTACCGTGCGGGTAGGGAAATAGCTTTGAAAGAAGGTCGTATAAGCTGCGTCTACAGCATAGATATCCGAAATATTCCTAAGGAATATATTAATTTTAACAACATCGTCCATAACATGGCCGATACCTTCTACAATTGCTTTAATATTTGCTAAGCACTGCTTTGCTTGCTCTTTTACATCACCAGCTACAATTTCACCAGCTTTAGGATCTACAGGTAATTGAGCTGAAATATGATTGTAATGAGAAAAAGCTACTGATTGTGTAGATACAGAACTCTTAGGTGCGTTTTCCGTGTTTCTTGAATATTTTATTATGCTTCCGCTCATATCAAAATTTCTCCTATTCCAGCTCACCATTTAATACTAAAGAAAGATAGGCTGCAAATATAAATTTAAAAATACTTAATCTAGAAATCACGACAAATGCACGACAATTCCTCTGAAACCCTTTATCCATAATCGTTTATGGTGCCGGCACCAAGAATCGAACTCGGGACCTTCTGATTACAAATCAGCTGCTCTACCAACTGAGCTATGCCGGCATGAACACAATTATAGTGACTATTTAGATAAGGACAAAACTGAAAATTATAATAAAAGGAAACTCAAGACCATCTATCTAATATTACAAATATAGATCATTTTATTGTTAAAAGACAACTACTTTAAAGTAGCCTTATTTTCGCATTGCCTTCTCAGAAGCTGTCAACGCATCAATAAATGGAGGTCTACTGAACAGACGCTCAGCAAATTTCAATAATGGTGCAGCCTGCTTAGGCAAATTGATTCCATAATGTTCAAGCCTCCATAAGAGGGGTGAAATTGCCACATCAAGCATTGAGAAATCATCCCCCAACATAAACTTCTGTTTGGCAAATACTGGAGAAATTATAGTCAAATTATCACGTATTGCTGCTC
>CALSMH010000005.1 GCA_943787405.1 uncultured Nitrosomonadaceae bacterium
AGATTGACATTATCTTACCAAATATTTCTTCAGCAGCCTCATCTATACCAATATAATTATTTAAAGACTTGGACATTTTATTTACACCATCAAGCCCCACTAGTAGCGGCATAGTAAGAATACATTGGGGAGGCTGATTAAAATGTTTCTGTAATTCACGTCCCACTAACAAATTAAACTTCTGATCAGTCCCCCCTAACTCTATATCTGCCTTAAGCATGACCGAATCGTAAGCTTGGATCAGTGGATACAATAACTCATGAATAGAAATAGGCTGGTTATTTTGGTACCTTTTACCAAAATCATCTCGTTCCAACATGCGAGCTACAGTATAAGTTGAAGCTATTTTAAGTAAATCAGCCACATTTAATTGGCTCATCCATTTTGAATTAAATGCTACTTCTGTTTGATCAGATTTTAGTACTTTAAATACTTGGTCTGTATAAGTTTTTGCATTCTCTGCTACTTGTTCACGTGTTAAAGGAGGACGAGTAGCATTCTTCCCGCTAGGGTCACCTATCATGCCGGTGAAGTCACCAATTAAGAATTGAATATGGTGACCCATATCCTGCAACTGGCGCATCTTATTAAGAAGAACTGTATGGCCCAAGTGCAAATCTGGAGCAGTTGGGTCAAAACCAACTTTAATTCTTAATGGAATACCTGTTGAAAGCTTTTTCTTGAGTTCTTTTTCAACCAGGAGTTCGTCACAGCCTCGCTTGATAATCTCTAGCTGCTCTTCTATATCTTTGGGCACAGTTTGTATTATCCTAGATTATCTTCAGCAAAACCCCAGTTGATTAGTTTCTCAATTACCGCATTAACATATTCAATTCTGCGATTTTCATAATCAAGATAGTAAGCATGCTCCCATACGTCAATAACAAGAAGTGGTTTTACTCCCGTAGATAAGGGTGATTCTGCATTAGCAGTTTTAGTTACCTCAAGCTTGTCACCGTTCATTACAAGCCATGCCCAACCACTCCCAAACTGAGTCATTGCTGCAGCAGCTAATTCTTTTTTACATGAGTCCAGGTTACCAAAAGAACTCTCAATCTTTTGTTTCAGAATTAAAGGAGGCTCACCACCACCCTTCTGAGAGAGGCTATTCCAGTAAAAAGTATGATTCCAAATTTGGGCGGAATTGTTAAAAATTCCCACCTTATTAGCTTGGCCATTCGTCTTAGATATAATCTCTTCTAATGACAAGCTCGCTAGTTCTGTATCAGCTATCATTTTATTCAGGTTATCAACATAAGTTTTATGATGTTTACCATAGTGGATGCCTACCGTACGCGCTGAAATTACTGGATCTAGAGCATTCTCTACGTAAGGAAGGGGTGGTAATGTATGTGGCGTGTTACTCATTATTCTGACTCCTATATTTTGACAAATCTACTTATATTTTTCTCAAACTGAATATTACAATTAAATCTCTTAAGTAGGATACTACTAAATGCATAAAGAGCCGAGAAAGTTATGGGGCCTTCAGCTCTAACAAAGGCTTATTAGGGTAATGTTGCATCTGATATGCTGCCCATAACCTACTTGCAATACGATAAGCAAGTAGATTTATATGCAGCTGAAACGATTCATCATCAAGCTCTTCTGTGGTTTGTTTAAAAAGTCTCAACCATTGCTCAAACAGCTCAGGACGAAGGTTTGGTATGGCTAAATGCTTGGGCATTGGCGCCCCATTAAAACGGTTGGTGCCTAGCAAGTTGCCTGACCAGAAATCAGTCATTTGTGCAAAATGTTCTTCCCAATTAGTAACGTGGGCCTCAAAGATCGGGCCTAATGACGGATCCTTTCTGGCCTTTTCATAAAAAGAACGGACCAACTGATCGATCTCTTTCTCAGTATATGCAGGGGAATTGGGTATAGAAGACATTGGTTGCGAAATTAGCTAGTTAATTAAGGTGCCGTTTCTGACGATATTCTCGGCAAATATTTTATTGGGTCTACTGGTTTTCCATTCTTTCTAATCTCAAAATGTAGCCTTACTAGCTTACTGTCAGTTTTTCCCATCTCTGCAATTACTTGCCCTCTAGAAACCGCTTGCCCCTCTTTTACTAGTAGCTTATTGTTATGTGCGTATGCACTAAGATATGCATTATTATGCTTTATAATTATGAGCTTGCCGTAGCCCCGCAATCCAGTTCCACTGTAAACTATTTTTCCTGCAGCTGAAGCCAGAACAGGTTGTCCTGTCTTGCCTGAGATATCCATACCTTTGGTACTATTTGTGAAATGGCTTGATACTCTCCCTTTCGTGGGCCAAATCCATTTAATTCCGCCCTTATCACGAGCAGCGGCATTTAATTCAGTAGGCGTTTCATTCTTTGAATTCTTAACGGCCTCCGGAAGCGCTTCTTCGGGTGCCTTTAATTTTGCTATAGCTTGCTTCGAATATGGAAGCTTCAATGCCTTAGGCTCTGTTTTCAATTGAGTAGCAGCAGAAGTAGATTCCGAAATGGGTTGCTGTACTGTTGGCGACAACTCCGGATCAGGAAGTGCAAAGATAGCTGGTCTATCCATTACATTAGGCGAAGACAGCCTAAGCTGTTGGCCAATATTTATAGCGCCAGGATTCTCTAGATTATTCCATTCTGCTAAATTCTTGTAATCTATATCATAGATCTGCGCGATACTATATAGAGTATCACCCTTTTGCACGGTATGATTTCGACTACTTTCTTTAGAGTTGCTAGCTGTCTGCGGCGTTTTTTTACCAGATGAGGAGTGTCGAGTTGATACGCACCCCACTAGCAAAAGACAGATAAGAGACGAAAACAATATAAGATTGAATACAAACTTCCTATCACAAAGGGCTTGTTTGTAGTATCTAGCAACTTTTGTAGAAAATAATGCTTGATTCACCGGTTTCATCTCACCTTTCTTCATTCACACCTTCTCTTGAAGAGATAGTTTAATTTTTTACGATACCAGGAAGTATTGGCACAAACCTTACTTCGTCCAAAATAGCTTCTATATAACCCTGTAAATTACGTTCGATTACACATAAGTACTGTTTCTGGCTGCCTTTTGGATAAACCATTCTACCACCTATTGCTAATTGCGCCAGCAATGCAGAAGGAACATGCGTAGTTGCAGCTGTCATAATAATGCCATCGAATGGCCCGACCTCAGACAAACCCTGGAGCCCATCTGCATGCTTCAATCGTACATTATTAAGACGAAATTCTCTTAAACGAGAACGGGTTCGATTTAATAAAGGACCAATACGTTCGATTGAATAAACCTCATGTGCAAGTTGAGCCAAGATAGTTGTCTGGTAACCACAACCTGTACCAATTTCAAGAACTTTATCGAGATTCGGACCTACATTTAATAGCTCACTCATTCTCGCTACAATAAATGGACTTGAGATGGTTTGTCCAAAATTAATGGGAAGCGCGACATCATCGTAAGCACGACTTGCGAGAGCTTCCTCGACAAATAAGTGACGGGGAACGGAGTTCATTGCCGCCAGAACCACTTCATCCTCTATCTTTTGAACTCGTAAACGGTCAATCATTCGCGCGCGTGTACGCTGAGAAGTCATGCCAATGCCAGAATGATATAAACTCAAACTCAGTATCTCTTTAGATGTTGAACTTCAAAGTATTAAATATTTCCCATCTGCGCATCTTATTTTAACCACTGCTTAACCGTTTCTAACTGTGTATATTGAGTCAGATCAATTTGTAATGGCGTTAGTGAAACCATATCTTGTTGAATTGCATGAAAATCTGTATTTTCACTTGCATCCTGAACTGCGCCTGCAGCACCTACCCAGTACACTGTTTCACCACGTGGATTCTTTGACTTGACTACTGGCTCAGCTTTATGTCTTCGCCCAAGCCGTGTAACTTCAACTCCTTTCAAATCATTATATGAAATATCAGGTACATTTATATTAAGTAGTATTGGTTCATGAAAATTATTTTCTCTAAATCGTTGCACAATATCTACTGTAACAAGTGCCGCAGTAGAGAAATTTTTATCAGAAACATTTGCAAGAGATATAGCAAGGGAAGGTATTCCTAATAGAAATCCTTCTGTAGCAGCAGCTACCGTTCCCGAGTAAATAGTATCGTCGCCCATATTGGCACCATCGTTTATACCTGATATCACCATATCAGGTAATGTATCTAGCATGCCAGTTACTGCTAGATGCACGCAGTCTGTTGGCGTGCCGTTTACATAGTAAAAGCCATTGTGAGATTTATGCAAACTAAGGGGGCGATCTAGTGTAAGGGAGTTACTCGCACCGCTACGGTCACGCTCTGGCGCAACTACCACTATATCTGCAATAGAAGATAGTTTCTCAGCAAGCTTTGCCAAACCTGGCGCTAAATACCCGTCGTCGTTACTGAGCAATATGCGCATTTGCAAAAGGCCAATTTATTTTTAGATTATTTAGAAAATGAAACAAGCAGTTCAACTAATTCCAAATTTAATTTATACATAAAGATTGATTAATAAACCATTTGAATGGTCGGGGCGAGAGGATTTGAACCTCCGACCACTTGCACCCCATGCAAGTACGCTACCAGGCTGCGCTACGCCCCGAAATTTCGGATTATAACAACAAGCCCTGATACTAGAAATCACTTTATCGTCTCAATTTTACAGAGACAGAAAACAGGAAATTGGAAACATTATTCATGACCTAAGAAAAGATACAACACCTTCAATCTCGCCTTGTAAAATTGTTAAATCTACTTTAGTAAGCTTCTCGGAAACAGAGGAATGGCTTGTTGAGCTAGATGTTGGCTCAAAGATATCTTTCTGCTCTAGTCGTCCACGCGCACCACTAATGGTAAAACCTTGTTCGTAAAGCAATTCTCGAATATGACGAATTAATAATACTTCATGGCGCTGATAATATCGACGGTTACCTCGCCGTTTAATGGAACTTAATTGTGAGAATTCTTGTTCCCAATAACGCAGCACATGTGGCTTGACACTACATAACTCACCAACTTCGCCTATGTTGAAATAACGTTTTTCCGGGATAATCGGCAAAGCACTACTAGGTAATATGTTTCCCATTCTGAGTTTTTTCCACCATTGCCTTCAGTTTTTGACTGGCATGAAAAGTTACCACACGTCGCGCTGTTATTTGAACCTCTTCTCCAGTTTTCGGGTTACGACCAGGACGTTGAGGCTTCTCACGCAACTGAAAATTTCCAAATCCTGATAATTTTACTCCATCACCACTTTGTAATGCGGCGCGAACCTCTTCATAAAAAGAGTCGACCATGTTTTTGGCTTCGCGCTTGTTTAAGCCAACTCTCTCAAATAATAATTCTGCTAATTCCGCCTTTGTTAAGGTCATGCCTCCCCTCCCCCTTACGCATTAATTCTTGAATTAAATTTAGTGCCTATATTTAATTTCGGAGCTTTGCTTCAAATTTATTCTCTAGAATCTTAATTAATTTCTTAGTAACTGAATCTGCTTCCTCATCAGTTAATGTTTTTTTAGTATCTTGTAATAACACGCGGAATGCAAGACTTTTTTTACCATTATCAACTCCATTTCCGCGATAAATATCAAACAGGGAAATATCTAGAATTATTGGAGAATTAAGGGCACTCATACTCTGGAGCAAATAACTAACACTAATATTATCTGCTACTATCACAGCAATATCACGTCGTACGGATGGGTATTTTGGAATTTCTCCCGATTTTGACACCGTCCGCTTGGTTAAAATATCCAAATCGAGTTCAAATAAAATAACAGCCTTTGGTAGAGCTAATTCTTGCTGTAATTTAGGATGAAGCTCTCCTATCCACCCCGCCATTTTTTTTCCTATGAAGATTTGTGACGATTTTCCGGGATGCAGTGCAGGATGAGCTGTTATTTCAAAACTTATGGTCTCCGGCCAAAACAATGCCTCAATATCAGACTTTACATCATAAAAATCTGTATTACGCTCAGAAGAACCCCACTGCTCCGCTACAATGCCCCCATAGCATAGCCCGCCTAATTTCTCAGATTGCACATAACAGCCCGCTTCTTTTAAAAAACAAGAACCGATTTCAAATATTCGTACTCTGCTTTGTTTGCGGTTAAGGTTAAATTTCAAATTCGAAACGAGTCCCCCAACTAAGTTGCTACGCATTGCATTTAATTGGCTAGAAATAGGGTTCTTTAGCATTACTGGAGAAGAGTTATTTGAATAATGCCTCTCCCACTCTACATCTACAAATGAGTAATTAATTACTTCCTGGTAATCACGTGTCACACAAATTTTTCGTAATTCCATCGAGGTTCTCACTGCTTCAACATAAGGTAATATTTTTACATTTGTATTTGGCAAACCAGCAGGAATATTATGGTAGCCATAAATACGTGCGATTTCTTCAATCAAGTCTTCCTCAATAGCTAAATCAAAACGATACGTTGGAGGCACTACATTAAATGTTGTATTTTTTACTAAAAAATCAAATTGTAGTCGTTGCAATATCTCACTTATCTTAGATAGCTCAAGCTTGACACCCAAAATACGCTGCACCCTTTCTTTACGTAAGGCAATAGATTTACGTTTCGGCAACTCCCCTTTTATTTCAGTAATTGAACCGGAATAACCACCACAGATATCAATTATTAATCCTGTGGCCCTTTCCATAGCGGCGCGTGTGGCTCCAAAATCTACGCCACGTTCGAAGCGGTGAGCAGAGTCAGAGCTAATTCCAAGCTGAATAGGCTTTCCTGCTATTACTTTAGGTAGAAAGAATGCGCTTTCAAGAAACAAGTCAGTAGCACCAAGCTCGACCTTACTTTTGTCACCCCCCATAATTCCGGCTAATGCCAGGGGTTTAGTTTCATCAGAAATAAGCAACATATCAGGCTGCAGTATTATTTCCTCGCCATTTAATAGCTGTAGTTTTTCACCAGAATTAGCATAGCGCACATGAATAATTCCGGAGAATTTATCAGCAATTTTTGCTATATCAAAAGCATGTAAAGGCTGACCAATTTCCAACATCACATAATTAGTTACATCTACTACTGCATTGATCGGACGAATTCCACTTCGCTCCAGACGGCGAATCATCCAAGTTGGGGTCGATGCTCCCAAATCAATATTTCGTATTACTCTGCCACAATACAATGGGCATACATCTGGTTCATCTATACAAACAGTCAGGGTGTCACTATCTCTAGTTTTAACCAGACTAATTTCAGGCAGGATAAGTTTTTCAGAATAAATTGCTGCTACTTCTCGCGCTATACCCAACATTCCCAAGCAGTCAGCACGGTTAGGGGTTAAGTTTAGCGTAAAGAGTTTGTCATCAAGATCATAATAATTGCGGAAATCTTCACCAGTTGGAGCATCCTTAGGAAGTAACAACAAACCTTCAGCCTCTTCAGTTATTCCTAATTCGTTAGCTGAGCATAGCATGCCAAATGACTCTACTCCACGGACCTTAGCCCGTTTAATGATCATATTAGGAAGGCTTGCACCAATCAACGCACATGGCACCTTGGCTCCAACACTAACGTTGCTAGCTCCACATATGATTTGCAAGGGATCTTTATTTATAGATTCATCTACACTTACCTGACAGATATTTAAACGATCGGCGTTAGGGTGTTTATTTACTGCCAATATTTCAGCCACTACCACCTTATTAAATTCAGGTGCCGCAGGCTCCACAGCCTCTACTTCCAAGCCAGCCATCGTAAGAGAATGTGCTAATTCGCTGCTGGAAATTGGTGGATTCACTAAAGTACGAAGCCAGCTCTCAGGAAATTTCATAGTGATTTATTATTACAGGAAATACATTTTAATAATTTTAATTAAACTGCTTTAAGAAACGTAAATCATTTTCGAAAAACATTCGTATATCACTTACTCCATACCTAAGCATTGCTAATCGCTCTACACCCATACCAAAAGCAAAACCATTGTATTTCTCACTATCTATATTGGCATGCCTTAGGACTTCAGGATGCACCATGCCACAACCCAGTACCTCCAACCAACCAGTATGACCACATACTCTGCATCCCTTGCCATTGCACATAACACAACTAATATCCATTTCAGCTGAAGGCTCCGTAAATGGGAAAAAGGAGGGACGGAACCTTGTTGATAAATCATTATTCTCTGAAAATTGTGTAATGAAATCTATTAATATTCCCTTTAAAGATGAGAAATTTACATTTTCATCTATCCATAGACCTTCTACTTGATGGAACATAGGCGTATGAGTGACATCTGAGTCGCAGCGATAAACCCGTCCCGGAGCGATCACCCTGACAGGTGGATTTTTATTTTGCATGTAACGGATCTGAACCGGAGATGTATGGGTACGCAGCAGGTATTTATTTTCTTCTTCGGCAATATAGAATGTATCATGCATTGCGCGCGCGGGATGATCTTCCGGGATATTAAGCGCAGTAAAATTATAAAAATCAGTTTCAATCTCAGGGCCAGAAGCTACAGCAAAACCCATTGAACTAAATAAAGTTTCGATTCTTTCTAATGTCTTTGTTATCGGGTGCAGGCCACCTATTCCTGCTCCGCGCCCAGGCAGGGTTACATCAAGCGCTTCTCCAGCTAATTGCTCTTCCATCTTTTTAGATAAAATTAAATCGCGACGATAATTTAATCTAGCTTCCAATACCTCTTTTAGCTTATTAATCTGACCGCCCATAATTGGACGCTCTTCTGAAGAAAGATTTTTTAGTCCCTTTAGTATTTCAGTTAACGCGCCGCTCTTACCAAGATAGCGTGCTTTTGCCTGTTCAAGGTCACTAATATTATCTATGCTGTCAAACAAGACCGTTGCTTCATTAAGCAGATTTTCTAGATTGTTCATAAGAACATAAATGTAGGACAGCTATTAACTGTATATAAAAGAAAAGAGGCCGAAGTTTCCTCCTAGCCCCTGATTATTATTTTCCTATGACTAGGCTATGAAGCAAGGCTAGATTTTGCTTGCTCAACTAATTTCACGAAAGCAGGCTTATCAAAGACAGCAATATCAGCCAATACTTTTCGATCCACTTCGATTGAGGATTTCTTAAGCCCATTCATAAATACGCTATAGGATAAGCCGCATTCACGTGCCGCAGCATTAATACGAGCTATCCAAAGGGCACGAAAAACACGCTTTTTATTACGTCGATCACGGTAAGCATATTCTCCTGCTTTCATCACCGCTTCTTTTGCGACTCGATAAACATTCTTGCGACGCCCACGATATCCTTTTGCTTGATCCAATATCTTTTTATGACGTGCATGAGCAGTTACACCACGTTTTACTCTTGGCATGACAGTTCTCCTTAAGCGTAGGGTAACATAGCATGCACAGACGCTATGTCACTAAAATGAATTTCAGTAGTTCCTCTCAAATGGCGTTTAAGCTTAGTCGTCTTTTTTGTCAGAATATGACGTTTAAATGCATATGAGCGTCTGACACTACCGCCAGGCCTAACTTTAAAACGCTTAGCGGCGCCCCGCTTAGTCTTCATTTTTGGCATAACGTAACTCCTATTTTTTTATATGGTGCTAGGTGTCCCCTAATCGGAGTACTTTCATAACCTAAACATCACTTGTTTTTGCGAATCTTAATTAGCTTAAAATATCTATACGATCAAAAACTAAATATTAAAGTTTCTCAGAAACTGCTTTATCTTCTTCCTTTAATTCTGGTTCTAAATTCTTAGTATTCTGTTTTGTGCCACCAAGCCCCCCAACCAAATTGGAGCCAACTCCCTTCGTTTCCGCTTTAATTTCTTTACTTTTGGCAACCACCACCTCTTTCTTTTTAGGCGATAGAACCATTACCATCTGCCTACCTTCCATTCTAGGCCATTGCTCAACCACTGCGCATTCCGCCAAGTCATCTCTTACTCGTTCAAGTAAGCGCATACCAAATTCTTGATGTGCCATTTCACGCCCACGATAACGAAGAGTTACCTTAGCTTTATCTCCCTCGGCCAGAAAATTAATTAAGTTACGAAGCTTAATATTATAGTCGCCATCATCTGTATTCGGGCGAAATTTTATTTCTTTAATCTGGACTTGTTTTTGCTTAAGTTTAGCCTCATGTTTTCTCTTACTTTCTTGATAACGGAATTTACCATAATCCATTAAACGGCATACCGGAGGTTGGGCGGTAGGAGCAATTTCCACCAGGTCTATTTCAGCTTCATCCGCCATAGATGTAGCAACTTCCAGAGTAACGACGCCTATCTGTTCTCCTTCCGTACCAATTAACCGCACTTCTGGTGCGTTAATTTCATGATTAATACGTGCCGCTTTTTCCTGAGCTATAGTAATTCCCCGAATTTATTAAATAAATTAAACTGAGCCTATCTTTGTAGATATCTCTAATTTAAGACGATCAATCAATGCTTGAATAGTCATTTGACCAAGATCAGAGCCAGATCTAGTTCGTATTGAAACCGTTTTTGTTTCTACTTCTTTGGCGCCCACAATGATCTGGTAGGGCAGTTTCTGCAAGCTGTGCTCCCGTATTTTATAGGGTATTTTTTCATTTCTCAAGTCCGCATGTACCCGGATGCCACTACATTTCAGTTTATTTGTTACTTCTTTTGCATAATTTGCTTGTTTTTCAGAGATATTAAGAACAACTGCTTGGTAAGGCGAAAGCCACAAGGGCAAGGCTCCAGCATGGTTTTCTATGAGTATACCAATGAACCGTTCTAATGATCCCAAAATTGCTCGATGAAGCATTACTGGAATTTGGCGAGAGTTATCTTCAGCAACAAATTCTGCTCCCAACCTTTCTGGCATAGAAAAATCAAGCTGTAAAGTGCCGCATTGCCATAACCTTCCGATGCTATCCTTTAAAGAAAAATCAATTTTTGGGCCATAAAAAGCACCCTCACCTGCTTCTAGTCCCCAGTTAAGCTTTTTGTGATTTAGCGCTAGTTCCAATGCATTTTCTGCTTCATCCCATTGTTTCTCTGTACCAACCCGCATTTGTGGACGTGTTGATAACTTTACTAGAATTTCTTTGAAGCCAAAGTCCGTATAAACTTTCTGCAATAGATCAATGAAGCTCACTACCTCGTCTTGTATTTGGGCGCTGGTACAGAAAATATGCGCATCATCTTGGGTGAACCCACGCACTCGCATAAGACCATGCAATGCACCTGAAGGTTCATTACGGTGACATGAACCAAATTCTGCTAATCGTAATGGCAAATCACGATAACTCTTTAACCCTTGATTAAATACCTGAACATGACCAGGGCAATTCATTGGTTTAATCGCAAAGTTACGTTCTTCCGAATGCGTAGTAAACATATTTTCACGAAAATTCTCCCAATGTCCAGACCGCTCCCATAATGACTTATCAAGTACCTGAGGTGTCCGAATTTCCTGATAGAAATTTTCTTTAAGTATTTCTCGTATATATTGCTCTACCTGCTGCCAAAGGCTCCATCCTTTAGGGTGCCAAAATACCATACCAGGAGCTTCTTCTTGAATATGAAATAAATCCAATTGCTTCCCTAGTCTGCGATGATCTCTTTTCTCAGCCTCTTCAAGACGGAGAAGATAAGCGTCCTGATCTTCTTTTTTAGTCCACGCTGTGCCGTAAATTCTTTGCAGCATTTCATTATTAGAATCTCCGCGCCAATATGCGCCGGCTACTTTCATCAACTTAAAAACCTTAAGCTTAGAAGTTACTGGAACGTGTGGGCCACGGCAAAGATCAGTGAAACTTCCTTGCGAATAAAGTGATACTTCCTCATTGCCTGGTATGGCCTCAATAATTTGAGCCTTATAGTGTTCATTCTGGTCTTTAAAAAACTTAATCGCCTCAGACCTTTCCAAAACCTTACGCTCTATTCTCAAGCCATTTTTACTAATTTCAGACATACGTATTTCAATTGCCTGCAGATCATCTAATGTAAAAGGGCGTTTGTAAGAAAAATCATAGTAAAACCCATTTTCGATTACCGGTCCGATCGTGACCTGAGCACCCGGGAATAATTCTTTTACTGCATGCGCTAGCAAATGTGCGCTAGAATGTCGAATAATTTCTAGCCCGTCCGCATCTTTCTCAGTCACAATAGACAGATCACTATCATCCTTAATGAGGTCAGATGTGTCTGCTAATTTACCATTTATTTTACCTGCTATCGCTGCCCGCGCTAGTCCAGAACCAATTGACGTCGCAACGTCCATCACCGTTACAGGCTGATCAAATTTACGCTCCGAACCATCCGGCAGACGAACAACTGGCACAGTTTTTTTTCCTTAGAGAAATAAATAGATAGAGAAAATTATACCAGCGAATGTAATTTAAGATGCAGATCTTGGGAAAATTGATCAATATTAAATCGCAATAAATATCTCAAATAGCTATTTATTGTTATAAATAGGGCGCCAATATTATTTTTATAGGTTTATTTCTTTTCTTAAAATATTGGAAATATACTCAGCCCAGCGCTTAACTTTTTGTTTTGATTCGCCCTCTACCATTACCCGTACAAGCGGCTCGGTCCCAGATGCCCGTATTAATACACGGCCCTTTCTCTCAAGGTCATTTTCAGCCTTTATCTGAGCAGCCTTAACAGATTTAATGGCAAGAAAATCGAATCCTTTTGTTGTTTTTATATTGATAAGTTGTTGTGGATAAAGCGTAACACCACGTAGAAGCTCTGCCAGAGTTTTGTTAGTACCTTTCATTGCATACAATACCTGTAATGCAGAAATAATCCCATCACCTGTGCTATGCTTGTCAAGGCAAATTATGTGGCCAGACCCTTCTCCTCCCAACTTCCATCCTTTTCTTTGCAATAGCTCCAACACATACCTGTCTCCAACTTTAGCACGAGCAAAAGGAACGCCCAGTTTCTTAAAATAGTTTTCTATAGCAAGATTAGTCATTAAAGTGCCTACTACCCCACCATTTAGCAAGCCTTCATTTTGGCGGTGTTTAGCTATGATGCAGACTAACTGATCGCCATCGTAGAGCCGGCCTTTATTATCGACCATGATTAAACGATCCCCGTCCCCATCAAGCGCAATACCAATATCAGCTTTATGCTTTTTAACAACTTGTTGTAATGTTGCGCTATGCGTGGCGCCGTAATCTTGATTAATATTCAGCCCATCAGGCTCGGCCCCAATAAGAACCACATCCGCGCCTAATTCATGCAACACATGACCAGCAATATGGTAAGCCGCTCCATGGGCGCAATCAACCACGATACGCATGCCATGCAAATCAAAATGATGCGGGAAGGTACTTTTGCAAAATTCTATATAGCGTCCAGGCGCATCATTAACTCGCCTTGCTTTACCAAGATGAGCAGAAGACATAGATACTAACGGAGCATTTAAGCCATCTTCAATATCTCTTTCAGTCTTATCGGATAATTTATTACCCGAAGAAGAGAAAAACTTAATACCGTTATCTTCAAATGAATTGTGTGATGCTGAAATGACGATTCCAGCTTGTAATCTAAGCGCACAGGTTAAATAAGCAACGCCCGGGGTAGGCATAGGACCTGTTAACAGCACATCCACTCCAGCTGCAGACAGACCCGCCTCTAACGCTGACTCTAACATATAGCCTGATATGCGTGTATCTTTCCCAATCAATACTGCAGGACGCTTATCTTTAGTCAGGCACCTGTCATCTGAAACAAGTACTTTCCCTGCAGAATAACCTAATCGCATAAAGAATTCTGGCGTGATAGGGCCTTCTCCTACCCTCCCACGTATACCATCAGTTCCGAAAAAAATTTTTGGCAATATAATATCCATTAACAATTAAACACATGAAGCTCCTCAGACCGTCCTTACCTTATCATTTTTTACTCCTGACTAGCTACGGCATTGTAAACTTTAAGAGCATCTTTTGTTGCTTTTACATCATGTACCCGTAGAATTCTAGCGCCATTGATTGCCGCCAGTAAGGCTGCCGAAACACTGGAAAAGACCAAATCATCCTTTTTGTTTCTAGTAATCTCCCTTAACATAGATTTACGCGATAGCCCTACCAAAATAGGCGTACCCATATCTGCAAATTGATCAAGATATCGTAGTAATTTAAGATTATGTTTCAGAGTTTTACCAAATCCAAATCCAGGGTCTATTATTATTCGCTCTCGCACTATTCCTGCAGCTTCCATTACATCTATACGTTGCCGTAAAAAATCTTTTATTTCTACTATTACATCCTTATATTGAGGATCTGACTGCATATATTTTGGTTTTCCTTGCATATGTACTAGGCATACTGTTACACCACCATCTGCCACGACTTCAAGTGCTCCCGGTGACTGCAAAGCATTAATGTCATTAATCATAGTTGCGCCAGCTTTTATCGTTGCACGCATCACTTCTGGCTTGGAAGTATCAACAGAAAGCGGGATTCCTTTGCTTTCTAGGGCTTGCACTACAGGGAGGACACGACGCAATTCTTCTTCAACACTTACAGAGGCACTACCAGGTCGAGTTGATTCTCCACCAATATCCAGAATGTCTGCGCCCTCCTCAATCAATCGCACAGCATGAAGTACGGCAGCATCGGTAGAAGCGTACAAGCCGCCATCAGAGAATGAGTCAGGTGTTATGTTCAAAATTCCCATCACAAGAGGAGTGCTATGAGAAGAAAACTCTAGAAATTTTTGCAATGGAGGAACCTAGATCAGACTCGGGTAACATAAGATTTTACAATCCCATACTACCCGAATTTTATCTCTCTAATTATTGATGAGGGTCTATAAAATAGACAACTGCTATAACAGGCAGCAAGTTTCATACCCTAATTCTAATCCTTATTATGCTTCCGGTGCAGGAGCTGCGGGAGCCTTAGGAGCTTTAGGAGCTTTAGGAGCTTTAGGAGCCTCAGTAGCCTCAGTAGCCTCAGTAGCTTCTGCAGGTGATCCGGGTGGCGCTGGATCATCTTTCGGTGGAACTGGTGAGGATTGTGCTGGTTTTGGTGGGCGTGGGTCACGACCATCCATAATATCTCCGATTTGATCGGAATTTATGGTTTCCCATTCCAGCAAAGCTTTCGCCATAACCTCTATTTTTTCTCTGTTTTCTTCAATCAATTTACGAGCAATAGCGTACTGTTGGTCTATTATGCGACGAACTTCTTCATCCACGTTTTTCATCGTGGCTTCACTCATATTATTACTAGCGATCATGGGGTTATAAGCTTCGCCCTGATTGTCTCCATAAACCATTGGACCAAGTGATTCAGACATACCCCATTGAGTAACCATATTCCTAGCCATCTGTGTAGCGCGCTCAAAATCATTAGATGCGCCAGTGGTCATCTGCTTCATAAATACCTCTTCGGCAATACGTCCGCCAAATAATACGGCTATAGTTTGAAGTATCTCTTCACGATCCATGCTGAAACGATCTTCAACAGGCAATTGCATTGTTACACCCAACGCGCGCCCCCGTGGAATAATGGTGACTTTATGCACTGGGTCAGTTTTAGGAAGAAGCTCCGCTACCACAGCGTGTCCAGATTCATGATAAGCAGTATTACGTTTTTCTTGTTCTGGCATTATCATTGAACGTCGTTCTGTACCCATAAATATCTTGTCTTTCGCCTTCTCAAAATCTTCCATATCCACGAGTCTTTTGTTAGCCCGTGCCGCAAATAGTGCCGCTTCATTTACCAAATTTGCTAAATCAGCACCAGACATTCCGGGTGTACCTCGTGCAATAATATCTGCACAAACATCAGGATGAAGTGGCACTTTCCGCATATGGACATGAAGAATCTGTTCGCGTCCACGGATATCAGGTAACGGAACTGTCACTTGTCGATCGAATCGACCGGGACGTAGCAACGCCTCATCAAGAACATCAGCACGGTTAGTCGCTGCTATTACAATCACACCAGCTGTACCCTCAAAACCGTCCATTTCAACTAATAGCGCATTTAAAGTTTGTTCTCTCTCATCGTTACCCCCACCCATTCCTGAGCCACGTTTGCGGCCAACCGCATCGATCTCATCGATAAAAATAATGCAAGGAGAGCTTTTCTTAGCTTGCTCAAACATATCTCGTACCCGTGCAGCACCTACTCCAACGAACATTTCAACAAAGTCTGATCCTGAGATAGTGAAGAAAGGTACCTTTGCTTCACCTGCAACTGCACGTGCCAACAAGGTTTTACCTGTACCTGGACTGCCAACCATTAATACGCCACGCGGAATATGACCACCAAGTTTCTGGAATTTGGTTGGATCACGTAGAAATTCGACTAATTCTGATACTTCTTCTTTAGCTTCTTCACAACCGGCCACGTCGGCAAACGTTACATCATTACTATTCTCATCCAACACACGAGCCTTACTCTTACCGAATGAGAAGGCGCCGCCACCTTTCCCACCGCCCTGCATTTGACGCATGAAGAAAATCCACACACCTATTAGCAATAACATTGGGAACCATGATACAAAGATATTCATCAATACTGATGGCTCTTCATCAGGCTTAGCTTCAACGACCACACCTGCTTTAAGCAAATCACTTACCATCCAAGGATCAGATGGAGAGTACGTGGTAAACCTTCTCCCATCCGCTTTGATACCTTTTAGCGTACGTCCTTCGATAGTCACCTTAGCTATTCTGCCTCGGTTCACCTCATCGATGAACTGAGAATACTCCATTGGAGCCTGTGTAGTTTGACGCGTACTGAATTGATTAAACACCGTCATTAATACCAGCGCAATCACTAGCCAAATAACCATGTTTTTAACGAGATTGTTCAAGATAGCTCCTTGGGTTGCCCCGTGAAAATTCTTAATCTCCTATTTTAAACCCATTCGTAGATTTAAAACAGAGAGCGTATTAACCTGAAGTACGTCCCACCTTATTAGAGTGAGTGGCTACGGTACTCCCCCATGTTTCTTTAGTCCCAGTAAATATATTTCGTTACTGCGACCACGTGACGCCTTAGGTTTTCGTGTCACCACCTTTTTAAATGACATACGCATGGCCTTCATAAACTGCTCAAAACCGCAACCTTGGAATACTTTGACTAAAAAATTACCGTCAGAGTTCAACTGTGCCATTGAAAATTCCAAAGCCAATTCAGCTAAATACATACAGCGTGCTTGGTCACTTATCGCTATACCAGTTATATTGGGTGACATATCAGAAATAACAAGATCAACAGGCCTTTCCCCAAGATTTTTCCTTAGCTCAGTCAAGGTAGACTCTTCTTCGAAATCGCCCCGTATAAATGTAACACTAGGTAATGGCTTCATTTCCAATACATCAAGTGAGAATACCCTGCCACTCAATCCTACTTTATTAGCTGCCACCTGAGACCAGCCACCAGGCGTTGCACCCAGATCTATTACAGTCATTCCGAGCTTTAGTAAGTTCTCACGCTCAGAAATTTCTATCAACTTATATGCAGCACGTGAACGATAACCTTCTTTTTTTGCTTGTCTCACGTAGAAATCATTTACGTGATCTTTCATCCAAGCCTTACTGGATTTTATTTTCTTCATCTAGATGATCTAGATTTTTTGAAAAAACTCATATTAATTTTCCCAACAAATTTTATTTTCTATATTTATTTGGTACATTAATACAGAGAATTAATTGAGAATTTTGATAGTAAAAATCAGATAAAAATTGTATGGCTCTATATATATTTTACATTGAGAATCTCATACTCTCTTGTTCCACCTGGAGCCATGACCTCTGCCATATCACCTTGATACTTACCAATTAAAGCACGAGAAATAGGTGAGCTGACAGAAATTTTCCCTTGCTTTATATCAGCCTCATCATCACCGACTATTTGGTAAGTCACAGTCGTGTCATTAGTTATATCCTCAAGATCAATCGTAGCACCAAATACACAAGCCCCATCAGCATCAAGTTGTGCCGGATTAATGATTTGCGCATTAGAAAGCTTGCTTTCTAAGTCAGCAATACGCCCCTCGACAAACCCTTGCTTTTCTTTTGCAGCGTCATATTCTGCATTTTCTGAAAGGTCCCCATGTGAGCGTGCTTCAGCAATAGCCGCAATGACCGCCGGGCGCTCCACCGTTTTCATTTCGTGCAGTTCAACACGTAATTTTTCCGCACCGATCTCTGTTAATGGAATTGTACTCATAGATCTATTCTCTTTAGTTATTTTCTATATTTTAATTGCTGCTCTATTATATGTTTTTAGCGGGTCCTGATTTTTTAATATTGAAGACAGTATAATTTCTGTCCACAATTACAAGCACTAATGAGGTAACTCAGATTTAATTAATTTATGTAACTTTTGTAAATCATAAACCTTTAATTCCCTTATATTAGCCATACCAATGCATGCAGCACGCGCACCCGCTAATGTAGTAAAGTAAGTTACCCTTGCTTGCAGTACGGCATGACGAATCGAATATGAATCCTGAACTGCACTCCGCTTGTCCCCTACTGTATTAATAATTAATTTTATTTCCCCATTTTTAATCATATCAACAATGTGAGGACGCCCTTCTTTTACTTTGTTTACTGAAACAACTTCGAGCCCAGCTTTGGATAATGCAGATGCGGTACCACGTGTAGCATAAAGGGTGAATCCCAGTTCTGCAAGTTTGCGGGCAATCTCCACTGCGGGAAGCCTGTCTGATTTACGTACACTGATAAAAATCTTTCCCTTTGTAGGTAATTTCACACCCGCTGCAAGCTGAGACTTTACAAATGCTTCTGCAAAAGTGCAACCCACTCCCATTACCTCACCAGTAGATTTCATTTCTGGTCCCAATATAGTGTCAACACCGGGAAATTTAATAAATGGAAAAACAGCTTCTTTAACAGAATAATAAGAGGGAACTACTTCTTTACTTAGACCTTGCTGAGGGAGGGTTGTCCCAACCATACAGCGAGCTGCAATTTTTGCTAATTGCAATCCAATAGCTTTGGATACAAAGGGAACAGTACGTGACGCTCTTGGATTTACTTCGAGTACATATACGACATCACCCTGAATGGCGAACTGTACGTTCATTAAGCCGACCACCTGAAGAGCTCTGGCCATGGCTGCAGTTTGCCTATTTAATTCATCTTTCATAGCAGATGACAGACTGAATGGGGGTAGTGAGCAGGCGGAATCACCTGAATGCACACCTGCCTGTTCAATGTGCTCCATGACACCACCTATTAATACATTTTTACCATCACAGATTGCATCCACATCTACTTCAATTGCATTGTTTAGAAAATGATCCAATAAGACTGGTGAGTCGTGTGACACTTTAACTGCTTCACGCATATATCGCTCAAGATCAAGCTTCTCATGAATTATCTCCATAGCGCGCCCACCCAGAACATAACTTGGACGTACTACCAATGGATAGCCAATCTCATCAGCAGCAGCCAGCGCAGCTGTGTAGTCACGTGCAGTACGATTAACGGGTTGCTTTAATCTAAGCTGATGCAACAGTTTTTGGAAGCGCTCTCGGTCTTCCGCACAATCTATCATGTCTGGGCTGGTACCAATGATTGGAACCCCGTTTGCCTCAAGATCGCGAGCTAATTTTAATGGCGTTTGCCCACCATATTGAATAATTACTCCGAAAGGCTTCTCTAGCTCAACAATTTCAAGCACGTCTTCCAAAGTTAATGGTTCAAAATATAGGCGATCAGAAGTATCGTAATCAGTTGAAACTGTTTCTGGATTGCAATTTACCATTATTGTCTCAAAGCCATCTTCCCGCAAAGCTAATGCAGCATGGACACAACAGTAATCAAACTCAATACCTTGTCCGATTCGATTGGGCCCCCCACCCAACACGATTATTTTTTTTCTGTCGGTAGGTACTGCTTCACATTCCTCTTCATAAGTTGAATACATATAGGCAGTGTGAGTAGCAAATTCAGCTGCACATGTGTCTACCCGTTTGTAAACGGGGCGAATGTTGTGCCGATGCCGCTCATTACGAACCACAGTTTGTTCAGTATTCATTAATTTTGCTAAGCGTTTATCAGAAAAACCGCTACGTTTTAATTTGAACAATTCGCTCGGATCAATTTTGACTATCACTTTATCAGCAAGTGCTTTCTCTTGTTTAACTAGGTCTTCTATTTGCACCAGGAACCATGGATCAATTTTTGTTAGCGCATGAACTTCCTTAAGCTCCATTCCGCAACGGAACGCATCAGCTATATACCAGATACGCTCTGGACCGGGATCGCCCAGTTCAGTTTCAATTATTTCAATATCGGTTGTTTTTTCTCCCAAGCCGTCGGAGCCTGTTTCCAGCCCTCGAAGAGCTTTCTGGAACGACTCCTGAAAAGTACGACCAATCGCCATAACCTCTCCAACTGATTTCATTTGTGTTGTTAAACGATCATTGGCCTGTGGGAATTTCTCGAAAGCGAAACGTGGAATTTTGGTAACCACATAGTCTATAGCTGGCTCGAATGAAACTGGAGTTGCTTCATTAGTAATATCATTCTTTAGCTCGTCTAGCGTATAGCCTATCGCAAGCTTCGATGCTACTTTAGCAATCGGGAAACCAGTCGCCTTTGACGCTAAGGCAGAGGAACGAGAAACTCGTGGATTCATCTCAATTACAAGTATACGACCATCCTCAGGATTAATCGCAAATTGTACATTTGATCCGCCGGTTTCCACGCCAATCTCTCGTAACACCGCAATTGAGGCGTTACGCATGATTTGGTACTCTTTGTCCGTAAGGGTCTGCGCCGGAGCAACTGTAATTGAGTCACCCGTATGGACTCCCATAGGATCAATATTCTCGATAGCACATACAATAATGCAATTGTCTAATTTATCTCGTACCACTTCCATTTCAAATTCTTTCCAGCCAATTACTGATTCCTCTATCAGTAATTCTTTAGTTGGAGAGGCTTCCAGCCCATGTTCACAAATACTAAGAAATTCTTCTCGGTTGTAAGCAATACCCCCCCCGCTACCACCCATAGTAAAGGAAGGACGAACTATAGTTGGGTAGCCAACCATTGCTTGTACCTGTAATGCTTCTTCAAGGCTATGGGCAATCGCAGAACGCGCAGAATTTAAATTAATATTCTTCATGGCTTTTTTAAATTTCTCACGATCCTCAGCCTTATCAATGGCTTCACGTGATGCGCCAATCAATTCCACATTATAATTTTTTAGTACGCCATGCTTAGCTAAATCAAGAGCGCAGTTCAGTGCAGTTTGTCCACCCATTGTAGGAAGTAATGCGTCAGGACGTTCGGTAGCAATTATTTTTTCTACCACCTGCCACGTAATCGGTTCGATGTACGTAGAATCCGCCATTTCTGGGTCAGTCATTATTGTAGCTGGATTGGAGTTTACTAAAATTACCCGATAGCCCTCCTCACGAAGGGCCTTACATGCCTGCGCGCCAGAATAATCAAATTCACATGCCTGACCAATAATAATTGGCCCTGCCCCAATAATAAGAATAGAACTAATATCTTTACGTTTAGGCATATTTTTTAACTACAATCTTGTGAAAACATGAAACATTCCAATAGATATTTTTTATACGCACCCAAATACTATTGCTTAATTTGGTTTTTTTTGTTCTCGATTATTTTGACAAAACGGTCAAATAAATGGTCTACATCGTGTGGGCCAGGGCTCGCTTCCGGGTGCCCCTGAAAGGAAAATGCCAGTTGGCCAATTAATTCAATTCCTTGCAAACTACCGTCAAACAATGACAAATGCGTAATTTTTATATTTTTCGGCAGGGTTTTGGCATCTATTGCAAAGCCATGGTTCTGACTAGAAATCATAACTCTTTTGGTATCCAGATCCTGGACTGGATGGTTAGCGCCATGATGACCAAATTTCATTTTTATTGTTTTGGCGCCGATTGCAAGCCCTAATAGCTGATGCCCTAAGCAGATGCCAAGAATTGGCATCTCTTTCTCAAGTAGCTTTTTAATCGTTTCAATTGCATAATCGCAGGGCTTTGGATCTCCCGGTCCATTGGAAAGAAATACACCATCCGGTTTTAAAGCAGAAATTTCATCAACTGATGTTTGAGCAGGAACAACTGTAACTCTACAATTTCTCTGCGCTAATTTTCTTAAAATACTTTGTTTAATACCAAAATCTAAAGCGACAATATGCAAATGAAAATTTTTCTTTTTCCGGCAATTCTGTCCTAGCTCTTTTACACCCTCTACCCATTCATAAGGCTGACTGCAGCTTACTACTTTAGCAAGATCCATTCCGGCTAGGCCAGGAAATTCATTAGCTTGCTTTAAGGCTTCAGACTCATCTACCTTCCCCGCCATAAGGCAGCCAGATTGTGCGCCTTTTTCACGTAAGATACGCGTAAGTTTACGCGTATCTATTTCTGCAATAGCAACTACACCATGTTCTTTAAGGTACTCGGATAATGTCTGAGTTTTACGCCAATTACTAGCAACAAGTGGCAGATCACGAATTACCAATCCTGCAGCATGAATCTTATTTATTTTACCCGATTCAACGTCGTCCAAGTTGATGCCCGTATTACCAATATGCGGGTAAGTCAGCGTGACAATTTGTTTAGAGTATGATGGATCAGTAAGGATCTCCTGATATCCGGTCATAGCTGTATTAAAAACTACTTCACCCGTACTAATACCCTCCGCTCCAATTGATATTCCGCGAAGAATAGTGCCGTCAGCAAATACAAGAACGGCAGGTAAGCGTTGTGGCACTGAAGACTCCTTGAGAGTTCTATCCGGACGTGGAAAGCGGGGCGATCTAACGCTCGTCCCGCTTCACTAATTTACGAGAATTGTACGCGAAGAATGACTATTTTTCAATGTGAATGCCGATACTCTGCAAGAAAGGAAAGGTATCTTTTATACCACGCCAAATAGTTACAATATATTTAATGCGTTTGATAATACCGCAAGACTAAAATTAAAAAATATTCATTTTTGCCTAAATATTTTATAGGTGCTTTTTATCAAATTATCCAACCAGATGATTCGTAATCGCTACAAATTGTGAAATGGATAGATTTTCAGCACGCAGTCTAGGCTCAATTTCCAATGCCTCGAAGTCTTCTGGGTTTAAGTAATCTTGTAATGTATTGCGGAGGGTCTTACGCCTTTGTGAGAATGCAGCAGCAACAATAGTAGAAAATAATATTTCCTTATTCTCGTCTACCATTTTTTGTTTAAGCGGGATCATGCGCACAATAGCAGATTGAACTTTAGGTATTGGAAGAAAGGACTCTGGCGAAACGGTAAACAGCTGCTCCATTTCAAAATGACTTTGTAACATAATGGAAAGTCGCCCGTAGTTAGATGTAGAAGGCAAAGCAATCATGCGATCAACAACTTCTTTTTGAAGCATGAAATGCATATCACATATATTTTTTGAAAACTTACTTAAATGAAACAAAATAGGTGTTGAAATATTGTATGGAAGATTGCCTACTATTCGCAAATTTGTTCCCAAAGTAAAAAAATCAAATTTTAATGCGTCAGATGAGTGTACTGTCAGTTCTTTTACCGTATTCTCTTTTTGAAGACGTGCAACAATGTCACGGTCAATTTCTATTACATGCAAATGATTAAGTGAACTCAGTAGCGGTTTTGTCAGCGCACCCAATCCCGGTCCAATCTCAACCAAGAGATCATTTCTTAATGGAAGGATGGCTCGTACGATATTATGTACGACTTGGGAGTCAACTAAAAAATTCTGGCTAAAACGTTTACGAGGAATATGACGCATGATCTTGAAGAGATATAAAAGATTTTATGTGGTATAAATTTGATATCTATTGTTTAAGATTTCTATTTTCAATAAGCGTTACGGCCATTTCAATGGCTGCCTGTAAACTACCAGGGTCAGCTTGGCCTGTAGCAGCTAAATCTAGGGCAGTCCCATGATCTACTGAAGTACGGATTATGGGCAATCCCAGAGTAACATTCACACCCTTACCAAAGCTTGCATGCTTCAGAACTGGCAGCCCTTGGTCATGATACATGGCGAATATACAGTCATAATTTTTTAAATATATAGGGTTAAAGAGAGTATCAGCAGGCAGAGGGCCTATCAAATTTATCCCTTCAGAACGTAATTTATTCAGTACCGGAATTATAATCTCCATCTCTTCACTACCAAGATGACCAGACTCGCCGGCATGAGGATTTAACCCTGCAACTACGATACGTGGTGAGGTAATCAAGAAATTTGTAATTAAATCATGATTGATTAGCCGTAATTTCTTTTCTAATTTTATTGGCGTAATAGCTTTAGCAACATCCTTGAGAGGAAGATGAGTTGTGGCAAGTGTTACACGCATACCACCCCCAACTAACATCATTACTACCTGAGAATTAGTAAGCTGAGATAAGTACTCGGTATGGCCGGTAAAAGCTATACCCGCATCATTAATTACCCCCTTATGCACTGGTGTGGTTACAGCTGCATCAAATTCCCCACTACAACAACCCTCAACTGCTCGTTCTAAAATTTTTAGAACATACCTGGAATTAGTTGAATCAAGTACTCCTGGAATTGACGGTTTTTCCAAAGGAACATGCAACACCTGTAAGCTACCAGGCTTATGATTATCTATAGTGGCTGGAGAATAATCCAGCAATTCAAGTGAACACTGCATTATTTTTGCTCGATCCCGCAGTAAATTCTTGTCTGCAATTACAATCAATTTACATGGCAACTCCTTCTGTGCAATTTGCACACAGAGGTCTGGTCCAACCCCGGCCGGCTCGCCAGCAGTAAGGATTAGAGTTGGATTGATAAAGTTGACTGGGGTCACTGTATTAATGAGTGAAACCTAAATATCCTCGGTGCGGTATTCAACGTAAGCTCGATCCCGCAATTGTTGTAACCATTCTTGATAAGCTGGGTCAGACTTACGCGCACGTATTGTTTTAGTTGCTTCTTGACGCTGCCGTTCGTTACTCACGTCTTTGCTTCGGCGCTCTATGACTTGAATCAAATGCCAGCCAAAAGTAGACTGTACAGGACCGCTGATCTCCCCTGGCTGGAGCATGTCCATAGCTTTTTCAAATTCAGGTACAGTGTCACCTGGCGAGACCCAATCCAGATCACCACCTTTATCACCACTAGGATCTTCAGAATGAATTTTAGCTAATTCTTCGAAGTCCGAACCGTTATCTAAACGCTCTTTCAAACGAATTACACGGATTTTGGCATCATTTTCAGATGTTAGTTGACTTACTTTTATAAGAATATGACGAACATTAGTTTGTTCTATCACTACCGCCTTGCCGCCTCCTCCACCTCCACGCCGATCGTGTAGCTTAAGAATATGGAAACCACTTGGGCTTTTAATTATTGGCGTAAATACATTCTGGGGTGTGGATTTTAATTCTTTAGAAAATTTTGTTGGCAGTTGTGCTGCCGGACGCCAGCCAAGCTTGCCGCCCTCTAAAGCATCAGCAGCATCAGAAAATTCAGCGGCCACCTGTGCAAAATCATTACCATTCTTTAACTTAGCCAGAGCTTCCTCCGCGCGTTTACGCTTCTCTTCAATTCTTTCCGGGCTTGCTAGATCTGGAATTCTTATCATAATATGAGAAAGGTGGTATTCGTCTAAATTTGCAGATGATTGCTCCTGGTTATAAAGAAAATTATCTATTTCACTTTCAGATATCCTTATTTTATTGATTACTTGACGATCTTTTAAACGAACTAAAAGCATCTCATTTCTAATTTCTTCACGGAATTTATCGTAACTAATTCCTTCCTTACCAAGAAGCTCAAAGAACTCCTCTTTATTCATTTTATTTGCATTTGCAATTCGATTAAGTGCTTTTTCAAGTTCAACATCAGCCACCTCCATACCTATCTCATGTGCAAGTTGAACCTGCACGCGGGTTAGAATTTCTCTTTCCATCACCTGGTCTTCCAAAACATCTCTAGGTGGAGGCTCTATCCCCTGTTTCTGCAATTGCTTTATACTGAGATTGAGCACCTCGTCCAGCTCTTGCCGTGTTATACATTCTCCATTTACGACCACAACTATATGGTCAATAGGTTTGGCAGCTCCTATATCATCAAGGTTTTCTGCAACTACAGTAGCTGCCACAAACCAGGTGGAAAATAATAACAAATAAAATAAATATTTAATTTTCATCTTAAGACATTGAAACAAAAGATCTAGAACATTTAAATACAAAGAATGCTATGTTTATAATTTTAACTCATCGCAACTCTGAATCATCATTTTCATTTCTCCTTCCGTCGAAATTAGTATATCCGGGAATACCCCTCGTAAGAATCCTAAGTGGGTCAGAGCCGATTTGCATTATGCCACCGAGCTCTAGCTGTAAAAAGAAAGTAGTATTTGTTCTTGTCGATGAAGTACGAAGCCTCTGGCCCACAAAACGTACGGTCCAGCAACAAGCGTTATACTCAAGCCCAATAAGTTCTGAAATAGCGCTAGTGTTTCTGAGCGAGTAGTTTTGACGAGCCACGGCCCGCAATCTTTTTGTTATTGGCCACTGTGCTGAAATATCATACTGCGCTAATACGCCACGGGTGTAGCGGTAGCCAAGGTTTATCACTTTACCTATTTCCGGCTGATAGCTAATAATTGAACGCATTACATCGGTACGGCTCTTACTATGGTCAATTTGCATTGTGTGCTTAGCACTCAAAGATGGTGTAATATTCCCTGTCAATTTAACGATAATATCCGAATTTCTTTTTGGATTTTCCACCACCCCAACCCGGGATTTTGTTAAATTCACCTGTTTTGCAACTGCCACACGAAACCGCTCAACGCCGGTATTTTCATCAATTAGACGCGATGTGAGTGACATAGTAACCCGATTTGCATCATTGATTCGATCGTTGCCGCTAAACTTATTTTCAGAGAATATTCTACCAAAGCTAAAACCCTGTATACCAGTATCAAATTTAGGAATATGGCTTTGATTTTTATATGGAACATAAACATAGAAAAGCCGTGGCTCAACAGTTTGGCTAAATCCCTCTCCAAATATTTTAGTTTCACGGGTAGCTGTAAGACCGCTATCCAGACTCATAATTGGTAAAGTACGGTTTATGTTCTTTTCTGGTATATTTTCAGTTGGGCGATCCAGCATGTACCCAGTATGGTGTACGCCGAATTTGGGTGTAATAAACCCAAATGAGTTTTCTATAGGCTTACTGACATTAGGAAAGAATGTGTAACGTTTACCATCGACTTTATCTGGGTCTATGCCTTCATTTCTGTGAGCAAACTCTGTATAGCTAGTGTCTAATTCCAAATCAACTCCAAATACATCGCGTTGTGTTGCTCTCAGAAGAATTTGCGGTAATTTTTTGTATGGCGCGGAAGCAAGCCTAGCTGGATCCTGAACAGTCTGATACTGCGAAGCTTGGGCGCTAAAAGTTAAGATGCCGCTCTTACCAAACATGCCTGAGTATCCCAGCCTTGCCTGCTGCAATAGTTGGGTCCTGGAGGTTATTTTAAGGCCCTTTCCTAGATCGCGAAAGAAAAGGTTATCTGAAACCCTATTGTAGTCAAGTCCAACATTCCAACCCTTACCCAGACCCTGTTGATGTTTGAATTGAACGCGATTACGGTTCTCCTCTGTCATGTCATCATTTGGAAGAATATCAAAAATGATGTCTCCCTTTAGCGTTTTTGTCACATAACGAAGTTCGTTGTTCACCATTATCCCGCGTTTTGACATAGCCCTAGCCCCGATTGTCGCATCTATATTAGGCGCAATATTCCAATAAAACGGTACAGAAACATCGAGGCCAGTTCTGCCATTTGTACTATACGTGGGAGCAAGAAGCCCTGTCTTACGTTCTCCGCTATATGAGAAGCTTCCCCATGGTGTATAACCTATCGGCACACCTAGAAATTTTAGTATGGCGCCATGAGCAGTACCCGTTTTCTCGTTGTCATCCAAATTCAGCTCGTCAGCCTCAAGCATCCAGTCCTCATTTCCCTCGGGGCAAGTAGTATACCGAGCTTGTTTATACTGATATTGGTTATTCCCCTTCATGGAAAGTGTTTTAGCATATCCCCTTTCACTACCATCTTTTAGTTGAAAAGTTGGGTTTTCCATCTCGCCAATTTTGCTCTCTAGATTCATCTTAAGACGTGAGCCTTCTGCTATGTCCAGCGGCCGCTCAATACGGACACCGCCTTCAACTTCGATATCATCGGAATCTTGATAATATTTCATTCGATCTGCTGTGATAATTTGCTCTTCGGTACGTAGCTCAGCATTACCAATACCTTCAATTTCTAACTCATCGTGACCCTGTATAAGATCAGCTTGTATAAATACAGGCTTTTCGTTGTTCTCTGTTTCTACGCTGTACTCCACTGTTTCACGGTCAATTCTTAATTTCCGTGATAGTGGCTTCATCAATGCAATTTGCTCACTATTGCGTAGTCCAGACTTGGCTATAGACTCAAGCCCCCTAATTCTTTTATTTTGTATATGTTTGGCCTTAACAAATAAAGGCCCGCTCTTAGCATTATTTTTAACGGAATTTAAGGCCAAATATTGACTAATATTTTGCTTGGATAATGAGGCGCCATCAAATGCTGCGTGCTTATTATTACGCAGCTCTTTTTTGGCTATAGATTCAGCCTCAAATTCACTATGGTTTTGTAAAATTTTATGGGGGGGGCCATCAAATGCTACTTGGCTACTAGTGCGCAGTTCTTTTTTACCTCTAGATTCAGCCTCGAATTCACTATGGTTTTGTAATCTCTTAGTAAGAGTTACTATAGGTTTTCTTTTAAGATTTTTTTCCTCATCTGCCGATGTTGCTATCTCACTGTCAATTATCTGCGTAGATAACTGTTCATTGGCAGGCACATTGAAAGAAATACAAAACAAAAAAATAGACCAATAAATAGGACGGTAAAGTTTCAGTCTCATTTTTTATGATATCTAGCCTGAAAAAACATATGTTTACGGTTTTATCACTGTTTTCAGGTTTGCAAGTATCGAATTACCAATATTGATGCACAACAGCACATAATTTTTATGCGATTACTCTGCATAAAAGGAGAAGCAAAACCAAGCTAATTATTAAACCTACTTGGCCATGATTTATTTGAGAATTGTTGTAAGTGTAACAAAAAACTACAGACAAGCCACATACATGCTCTTACTATAGGAATAGTAGAAGTATATACGCTCTAAATTAAATGATAAATTCATTGCAAATTTGCATTACACCTAAACGATAAAGAGAGAATGCGGCCCGCTTAGCAATGAAAAAAAAATAAGCAATTGATTCCATTTATTTAACTTAATTTTAAATTGAATTATTAGTACTTAGGACAAATCTATTGCCGAAGATATAGTACGAGAATCTTTGAACGTATACTTTTGATTGGAGAACCATACTATGCATATCCATATTCTTGGTATCTGTGGCACCTTTATGGGCGGTATAGCAGTTATTGCTCGACAAGCTGGGCATGAAGTTACAGGTTGCGATTCTAGTGTCTATCCCCCCATGAGTACTCAGCTTGAGTCTCATGGCATTAAATTAATTGAAGGGTATGATCCTAATCAAATTGAGCTTAAACCAGATATATTTGTAATTGGTAACGTTGTTTCTAGGGGAAACCTATTAATGGAGGAGATATTAAATCGTAATTTACAATATATCTCTGCACCTCAATGGCTCTCAGAAAATGTACTTAAGGACAAATGGGTACTAGCTGTTTCTGGCACCCATGGCAAGACTACGACGAGCTCAATGTTGGCATGGATACTAGAGTACGCCGGAATGAAGCCGGGGTTTCTTATTGGAGGGATACCTGAGAATTTTAGTGTTTCAGCCAGACTAAGCAGTGATTCACCCTTCTTTGTTATTGAAGCTGATGAGTACGATACTGCTTTCTTTGACAAGCGTTCCAAATTCGTACATCTGCAGCCCAGAACAGCAATCCTCAATAATCTGGAGTTCGATCATTCTGATATATTCGTCGATCTTGCTTCCATAATGCAACAATTTCATCATTTTGTACGGTTAATCCCAAAAAATGGCCTGATAATCACTAATGGCCGGGAAGAGAACTTAGAAGAAGTTCTTGCCAAGGGGTGTTGGACGGCAATAGAGAAAATAGGAGTCGATGATGGTTGGCAAGCTAGGGCTCTGGGTAATGACAGTACTGATATTTCGTTTAGGGGAAAATCGCAGGGCACTTTGAATTGGGGACTGATGGGGGAACATAACCGGATGAATGCTTTGGCCGCACTAGCTGCTGCTCATCATGCCGGTGTAACAATTGAAATAGGAATCACAGCGCTGAGAAAATTTAAAAATGTCAAACGCCGAATGGAGTTATGCGGTGTAGCGAATGAAATTACTGTGTATGATGACTTTGCACATCACCCTACAGCGATTCAGACAACCTTGGAAGGTTTAAGAAATAAAATAAATGATGCGCGAATTATTGCGGTATTGGAACCTCGTTCTAATACCATGAGAATGGGCACATGGCAGGACCGTCTTGCTGAATGCCTCAAAGCCGCTGATTTAGTATTTTGTTATACATCAAATTTGGGATGGGACGTGGAGGAGGCGTTAAAACCCATAGGCTCAAGAGCTGTGAGCAGCGATAATCTTGAGAAATTAATTGAAGCAATCACCGTAGCTACACATCCAGGTGATTATGTGCTGATCATGAGCAACGGGGGGTTTGGTGGTATACAAGAAAAGATTCTTAAGTCGCTAAATACCATCCATCAGTCATAAATAGGTCTGTTATTTAGCGAATGAACTGGTGTATGTATAAGAGGAATAAATAGACCCTAAATTAAAGAAGTAGCAGACTATGCCGACACTAGATTGGCGGCAATTTCTTATCTTCTATATTTTTTGTAATTCTTTAGACTTAAATTTGACGAACTACTATTTTTAATAAACAGGCAAAAATTAGAAAAAGAGTTAACGTTTATATTATCTCCAAATATCTACTCTAAAAAGCACAAACCTTATCCTTCTTACTAGAAACAGAATCCTCTTTTCTGTCCCAGAAAAAATCCCTTATCTGTTGAAAGCAATTAAATAATTGCTCCCCCCCATTTCCTAAAACCCTCAACACAAAACCATTTGCAGCCATTTCAGAGACCCCGAAAGAAATATTTTCCTCATTTTTAATAATCCCTAAAACCTCCTCTATTAAATCGCAAATGCTATGGGAACCCTTAGTGTTCATATATATAAAAGTAGCTTGATGAGTATATTCTTCTAACTGAATAACTGTATTAACTGAGTGAATTTTAGGTTCAAGTATTATTTTGTCCTTTAGAACCAAAAGATCATTAAAATAAATCTCAGTCACATTTTGAAAATAAGTAAACTTAAATATTTCACCCGATATTTTCTTATTAGGGTAAATATTTTCAGAATTTTTTCGACCACAAGTTACAACTTCACCTAAAATTAATTCACAATCTTTATCAAGATTAATAACAGTACGATTCCTAAATATAGAGCTCTCCTGCGGTACAACTGGGTGTGGAACATAACAAAAAGAACTATTAGGAGCGAGGCTTACTTTCGTTGTCTGCGAAGAACCCTTCTTCATGTTATACAGACGTTGGTAAGATTGGGTCTGTAATTGGAATCGACTATTTTCCTCTATATTAATTTCTATCTCATGGTTATCTGAATCTAATAAACCAGGAGATGAACTTCCAAGCATCATATACAAAGAACCATCATCTTTAACTTGTCCAACATTTGTAATTCGAAAGGGAACGCTAACATAGCTATCCATTAAGTATGACTTTCCTTCCTTAAAACCTGCTCTAATATATAAATTGGCCATAGGTTACTTTACAAAAAATTTAAACCCTCACATATCCTTCTTTAAATGACAAAAATTAGTCTTGAATTATGAAATATAGGATCGAATAGAATAAAAATAGCATGCTAGATAAAAACCAGAGCCTAAGATAAGCGGCTAAAATATTTATTACCTAACCTACCTCATAATACATATAGATTAAATATATTCACTATAAATAAATATATTGCTTTCTATACTAGAGCCATGAAATAGAAACTTTTAGAATAATATTAATCGTATCAGAGTCAGTCTGATAAGTCACATCCATAGTCCATATCTGTAATTGTTGCACTACCAATCTAAACTATTGCGCCAAAATAATTACAGCCACGAATATTATTTTAGTACTTGTGCTTCCCTTTCTAACACTTTTTAGATACCATGTTTTATAAGTAGATCCAGACCACTCTTGATTACTCTTTTTAAATACTAAATTTTAATTCCCCATGAGTCAGATAATTCATAACGTCTCAGATGAGACATTTGAGACAGAAGTACTGCAATCAAATATACCTGTATTAGTCGATTACTGGGCACCATGGTGCGGTCCATGTAAGATGATTGCACCTATACTAATAGAGATTGCCGAAGAATATGGCGATCGCCTAAAAGTGGCTAAGCTTAATATCGATGAGAATCAAGCCACGCCACCTAAATATGGAATTAGGGGCATACCAACACTAATGCTTTTTAAAAATGGAAATATTGAAGCGACTAAAGTTGGCCAATTATCCAAGGCCCAATTAACTGCATTTATTGACAGCCATATCTAAATCCGATAATATAATTACAGAGCATATCTCTGAAGCTCGATTCACAGCATAACCAATTCGATTTTAATTTCTTGTACCACCAAAACCTAACACTATCCAACACTTCCAAGCTTTTTACACGCCTTACTAACGCTTTAGACCTAAGTTTCCTTTACTTTCCGAGTACTCCGTATGCATCTATCAGACCTTAAAAATCTTCCCGTAACTGAACTAGTAGAAATGGCCGTTGCTAATAAAGTCGATGGTGCTAACCGACTTCGTAAACAGGACTTAATTTTTGCCCTGCTGAAAAATGAGGCACGCAAGGGAGAAAGTATTTTTGGTGAAGGTACTCTTGAGGTTCTTCAAGACGGCTTTGGTTTTCTACGATCACCTGATACATCCTATTTAGCTGGTCCTGATGATATATATGTTTCCCCCAGTCAAATAAGAAGATTTAATTTACACACAGGAGACTCAATAGACGGGGAAATTCGTACCCCAAAAGATGGCGAACGATATTTTGCGTTAGTAAAAGTAGACAAGGTTAATAGTGACTCACCAGAAAGCTCTAAGCACAAAATCCTATTTGAAAACCTTACCCCACTATTTCCTACGCGACGGCTTCTTCTTGAACGAGATATTAAGGCTGAAGAAAATGTAACCAGCCGTATTATTGACCTTATAGCACCTATTGGAATGGGGCAACGAGCCTTAGTTGTTTCAAGCCCCAAGTCTGGAAAGACTGTAATGCTTCAAAATATTGCTCATGCAATAGCTTCTAATTATCCTGATGTAACTCTAATGGTTCTATTAATTGATGAGCGACCAGAGGAAGTAACTGAAATGATCCGTTCAGTTAGAGGAGAAGTTATTTCATCAACCTTTGATGAACCGGCAATACGTCACGTACAAGTAGCTGACATGGTTATTGAGAAAGCTAAACGCTTGGTCGAACATAAGAAAGATGTTGTGATACTTTTAGACTCGATTACACGTCTAGCTCGTGCCTACAATACTGTAATCCCCGCCTCCGGCAAGGTCCTGACTGGTGGTGTCGACGCAAATGCTCTACAACGGCCGAAACGATTCTTTGGAGCTGCACGTAATATAGAAGAGGGTGGTTCCCTAACTATCATTGCGACTGCGCTAGTTGATACTGGTTCACGCATGGATGACGTGATATATGAAGAATTTAAAGGTACTGGAAATAGTGAAATCCATCTTGACCGACGCATGGCAGAGAAACGTACTTACCCAGCTATAAATGTTAACCGTTCTGGCACACGTAAAGAAGAGCTACTTATCAAACCTGATGATCTACAGAAGATTTGGGTGTTACGTAAACTACTCTACCCAATGGATGATGTTGAGGCAATGGAGTTTCTACTAGACAAAATAAAAGCCACAAAAAATAATGGTGATTTCTTTGATTCAATGAAAAGACCGTAAAGTCCATGCCAAATAGTATTTATCCTATAGTTGCAACCAGATTCATATTAAAGGATAATGTTCGATTTTCCGTCTAGCTGTTTACGAAATTGTGCTGCAAAATAAGGACTCAGAGAAATGAAAGCTGAAATTCATCCAAGCTACCAAGAAATAAAAGTAACGTGCAGTTGTGGCAATACCTTCCAAACAAGATCCACCCTGGATAAACCACTACAAATTGAAGTATGTTCTATCTGTCATCCATTTTATACTGGAAAACAAAAAATTGTTGATACCGCTGGACGGGTTGAAAAATTTAGAAAAAAATATGGCGTCAAAGCAGAAGATACAGCGGCACCTTAGAAAAGTGTCTTGTATAGATAACATCTGCCCGTTGTTTTACCTTAACTAAGCCGTGATAAAAGTTAGCTCTAGCCCCTCCCCCCAGCCTTAGTCTCTACATACTAGCTATTTCTAATAATAGAATTGAAACGCATTTTAGGAGGATGAGAACATTCTTCTGAAAAATATTAAAAAATATTCTTTCGTAACGTAGCAAAGACATTTACAACATAATCTATCTGATCCTCAGTATGAGCCGCGCTGACACTGCACCGAACCAATGATTTGCCATCAGGTGCAGCTGGTGGCAGTATCAAATTAACATAGATACCCTGATCAAAAAGAGCTTTCCAAAGTATTATTGCCTGTTTGGGACTATCTAATATCGTTGCAATTATTGGTCCGGGCTCTGGGCCAAGTTTATAACCCTGCTTATCTAAACTCGAATAAAGCTTATGTGCATTTTTCCACAGTTTATTTCGTAATTCAGTACCATCTCTCAATAATTTTAGTGCAGCTCTTGTAGACGCAATAGTAGATGGTGAGGGTGAAGCTGTAAAAATATAAGGTCGACTAACATATCTTAACTGATCAAGCTGCATATGATTACTAACGCAATATCCTCCTATGCTACCAAGACTCTTACTAAAAGTTCCGGTAATAAAATCAACTTCATTTATAAGCCCTGTTTCTTCCACAAGGCCCTGTCCAGTTTTACCTAAAACCCCAATTGAATGCGCTTCATCAAGAAGTAAAATGCTACCGTAATAATTCTTTATTTTAACAATATCCGCAAGAGGTGCGCGATCACCTAGCATGCTATAAATACCTTCAATTATAATCAAAGTGGAGCTCGCTCTTTCTCCTAAGCGCTTAAGCCTCTTCTCCATATCTACCATATCATTGTGCCGGAATCTAATTATCTCAGCGCCACTTAATTTACATCCATCATAGATACTGGCATGAGAGTCCCCATCAATGAGAATCACATCATTTGCACCAGCTAGACCAGAAATCATCGCAAGATTTGCCTGATACCCAGTTGTAAAAACTATACTAGATTGGCAATTATAAAATTCGGAGAATTCTTGCTCCAGAGCACGATGCCCACTATAGCTCCCATTTGCCATACGTGAACCAGTTGTGCCAGTACCTTCCCTATCTATCGCTTTATGTGCTGCCTCCAAACATTCAGGGGAGAAAGTAAGCCCTAAATAGTTATTCGTACCAAAGAATAAGATACGCCGACCACCCACACTTGCCTCAGTTGTGGAATATACCTCCTCTATAGGCGTGCCAAATATATCGAGATCCTCTGGTAACAGCGCTTTTCTAGCAGCAGCAACTGCATCTAACTTGTCTAATAGACTCATTGTGACTTTGATTTAATTTTAAAAATTAAACTTGCTAAATCTTGAACAGTGTGTACATCTGTCAGGACATTTATTGGCACTGAAATATCAAACTCATCTTCAATTTCCATAACTAAACTTAATAATTTTACAGAGTCAATTGCCAGCTCATTAATAAGGTCTGTATCTGGGGTAATCTCTACTTCAGCACTAACAAAATGCTCAAGATGTTTACAAAGATTTTGTAAGATACTATTTTTATCATATTCCATTATATAAACTCTTAAAAATTAAATAGCTTTGCGTAAAGCATCACATAAACGTACGCAGGGCTGCCAACTTGGCAACACTAGAACCAAAGGTGCAATATCACATACCCAATTTGAATGCCTTATCTCACGTACTTTACCAGGGGTTAACATTGGCGCATATCGCAATAAAACAGCTAACCAGAGATTAATGTCAGCCAATAATGAAAGCAATGTTACTGGTATAAAAATACAGCGCACTGGCCGCCCCCAGACATCCTGTGCTATTGAAGCTAAGGAATGGCAGTCATATCCTTCTCGCATCTCGTCACCAAGTTCGTATACGCCCTGTATTCGCTCATTTGTAACAAGCCAACACAGAATTGCTGATACTAAATCACTAACATGTATAAGGCTATAGCGTGCTGTTTTGCTCCCAACCATAGGTAATATTCCGTATCGAGTTATCCTAAGAAACGGACTAAGCTCCTTATCACCTGGACCATATACTGCAGTTGGTCTGAAAATAGTCCATGGCATGATACCAGAATTATCAGCTACTATCTGCTCGGCCAAATACTTACTTTTTGCATACCAAGATAAATCTGGTTCCCTGGCAGCTAATGAAGAAATAAGCAGAAATTTTGGTGGTGGATTTTGTTGCAGAGAAATATGTACAAGATTATTTGTACCATCTACATTAGTACGTGTAAATTCTTTAAAAGAGCTGCCACGAACCACGCCCGCACAATGAACAACTGCGGTAACACCTTTTACAAGGTGCTGCAACGCGACCTGATCATCCAGATCTCCAGTTATCCATTCTATGGATGCATTACTAACACGAGGGGTTCTTGTCAATGCCCGGATTTTCCATCCATCTCTGACAAGTGAATGTATGAGTAATTGACCAATGAAACCAGTAGCACCAGTTACCGCTACCGTTGATTCTGACATATATAAACTATCTGTCTCTTGACTCGACTGACATCGGGTCTGCAAAATCTGCTCTTTGTATAAAGCCTTTGCGCGCTGCGTAGCGCGATAGTTTGCCAGATGAGGTGCGCGGCAAGGTGTGTGGAGATACTAGCTCTACCATACTTTTTACACCAAATGCCATATATACCAATCTCTGCAATCGATTTATAAGAGACTGCCTCTCTTCTGTTGAGGTTAAGCGACATTCAATAACCAGTACAATTGAGGTTATATCATTACCATCAGTAATACTAAATGCAGATGCTTCTCGCGCTCTTATTTCTGGTTGCTGCTCTGCAAGCTCTTCCACATCCTGAGCGCGAATGTTACGTCCATTTACTATAATAACATCTGTACGACGACCAGTGATGTATAAGTTACCTTCAAAGAGAAACCCGAGGTCTCCTGTATCCAACCAATTATCTGGCTTTAAAGTTTTTTCAGTATCATCTGGACAATGAAAATAACCAGTCATAATACTTGGCCCGTGCATTAATACACTACCGACCCTTAAATCAGGTAATTCTTGTTCAGAATCATCTACTACCTTAATCGTATGGCCCGGCAATGGGCTACCGCAATTTACAAATTCGTTGTGTTTCCTGCCATCTGCCTGCATTCTTACTGCAATTTTCTTATCTATTAAAGTACCTGCATCAACTTTAATACTTTGAAACCCATGACCAGTATGAGAAAACGTTACCGCCAAGGTTGATTCTGCGAGGCCATAGCATGGTAAGAAAGAATTTATACTAAATCCTGCTGGTGCAAATTTTTTTGCAAAATTTCTTAAAATATCAGGTCGTATCATCTCAGCACCCACACCTGCCGCTCGCCAGCAGCTAAGATCAAGATTATCCAAGTCTGCCTTACGAACCCTTAGAGTACAAAGCTTAAGACCAAAGGGCTGACTAAATGCAATAGAACAACGATTGCGGCTTATTAATTTTAACCACTGCATTGGTCGTATTGCAAAATCCCTGGTGGCCAAGTAATCTACAGAAACTTGTGCAACCATTGGTGCCATTAACATGCCTACCAAACCCATATCGTGATAAAAAGGTAGCCAAGATGCCGCACGATCATCAGGATTTATTTCTAACCCGGTACGAACTATTCCCTTAAGATTACTCATTAATGCACGTTCTGTAATAATCACGCCACGCGGGGCTCTTGTACTGCCTGAGGTATACTGTAAATAGGCCGTTTCACTTGGGTGATTTCGCTGTAGTGTTTTATCTGGAGCAGGTAGCTTTATCAGCTGTTCTGGTGTTCCAACCCATCGTAATGCTTGCAAACCTTCTGCAGCCTCTCCTAGAAAATTAATATAGTCTTCATTGGCCAACGCAGCACTTGCCTGACTACCTTCAAGGATGCCACGAAGCTGTTGAACGTACACCGCATGACTACCAAGATTAACCGGTACCGGCATTGCAAAAGGAATTAATCCTGCATAACGACATGCAAAAAATAATTCGACAAATTCTGGTGTTGTATCAGCAACAATCGCAACGCGTTCGCCGCTTGTCAATCCAAGGCCTAATAAACGCTTCGCTGAAACACGAGCTCTTTCTCTTAATACGCTGTAGGAAAGAACGGAATGTAGATTCCCTTTTGCATCATAGAAATTGTACCCAGTCGTTCCACTTGCAGCAAAATCAAGCGCTTCGGTAAGTGTATCGAAGTCTGCTAATCTCTGGATTTGTGAATTTTTTGTTGGAGTTGGTTTTATTGCCACTGTCTGTATGTCAGACGATTTGGAATCCAATTCTTGCGGTAAAGAAGAGTTCAAATCTGCAATTGTTGAATTCAAGGGCTTTATCTCCAAAACTTTTTCTAATACATATTGAATAACTTTCAATACTTCTCGCTTGATTCTTAAATTTGAGCTAAATATGCTTCTTCACTCATATCTAAGCTCATTGATTCTATTCTGTACGAATTTTGTTCTTATAGATAGCTATTTAAAGGATTACAATGACAATATGTATCTTTTTTACAACAGTATTTTTTGTATTTTATTAGACTCCAATTTTATTACAGCCAGAAAATTAATTATAAGTCCAAGAGTTCTCATCGCCATTAATCAATAAATTGCTGATAAATAATAATTTATTTACTCTTATGCTAACTATAACCCTCCAAAAGTTCATATTTTTTTAATAGCACCATCTTAGTCTCTGCCCAAATATTAGCTTAAAATAAATCTGTAAATCTCTAGTACCAACAAATCATCAATAATAATCGCACATAATACTCATTACTTATTCTTGATAATTTCTGGCACAGAAGCTTTTAATCCTAACAATCCACCTGTGACGATAAATCCTATTCCTGCTAGTGAAAGCAAAGACAAAACTTCACCCCAAATTAGAATACCCCAGATACATGCAAATAGAACCGTACTGTAGGCCAATGCACCAACTACTAGCACCCTCCCTGTGCGATATGCGCGCGTCAAAGCAAACTGTGCCAATGTCGCAGTAATGCCAATGCCTATAAGTAATAGAAAATTAAATGGGGTAATGGGATGGAATGTGCCAAATATCATTAAGATACTGGTGATAATGGTACTAATTAATGTGAAATAAAATACTACGCGCCAATCAGGTTCCCCCAAATTACCAAGAAATTTTATATTTAGATAGGCGACAGCTGCCAAAAAACCGGAGGCCAGCCCAATTAACCCAGCAACCCACTCCTCTTCTTGTATAGAGGGATGCAACAGTAAAACGACACCAGCAAATCCAATAATCACTGCAACCGCAAGTTGCCAGTGAAAATGCTCTTTTAGCATTATGGTAGTAAATAACGTTAAAAAAAGTGGCGATGTGTAACTAAGCGTCACGGCTGTAGCTAGCGGCAATTTTGTAATACAATAGAAAAACATCAGTAGTGAGCAGAGCCCTGATAACCCTCGCCAACAATGATTCCTCCAGTGTAAAGTTGAGATAGGAAGGCGCTTAATTCCGATTACTACAGAGACAATCAAAAATCCTATTATCGAACGATAGAATACGAGCTCGGTACTTGAGAAATATACCGAACCAAACTTCACCAGCACTCCCATACAACTGAAAAGTAAGCCGGCGATAAGCATCCAGAGAGAGCGCATTAATATTTTGGCTAAATGGTTATATGTAAAAAAGACAAATACACAATTGTTATCGTGCCCTTATATAACATTAGAGGCGCTTTAATGAGTTATGTAAATATGACAAATAGGTATATTGGCATTTTACATCTCATTAAATATTTAAATACCAACAATATATTCTCTATATAGAATATAGAATGCTATCTGACAGATTAAGCCTTGCCCAGTCAAGGGAAGACCTCATCCCAAATGTTCTCACAATCAAATACAGAAAATTAAAACTTTAATAAAAAATTTACTTAATTTAATTGACCTAACCCAGTCAACTGCGTTACTTTTACCACTTTCCATGAAATCCTCTGAACACCGTTCCCACAATAACCTTGTCATGGCAAAGCCAACTAAACTCGATACATCATCCCCACCCAAAGATTTTGAAGCGGGATTGACCGAATTAGAAAATATTGTGACTTCGATGGAAGAAGGAAAAATGTCTCTAGAGGCCTCACTCTTAGCACACAAACGAGGCGTGGAATTACTCCAATATTGCCAAACTACGCTACAAGGTGCACAGCAACAAGTGCGCATACTTGAAGCCGATGCCCTCAAAAAATTCTCGTCGACCAATATCGATGAGAAATGATTTTAAGAGTTGGGCAAAGGCCCACCAGTCGCTTATTGAAACATCCCTTGTAACTCTACTTCCCACTAAAGAGCTATTGCCAGAACGCCTACATGATGCCATGCGTTTTTCCGTACTGGGAGGAGGAAAAAGAATACGCCCACTCCTTGCCTTTGCTGCAGGAGAGCTCAGCGAGGCAGATGAAGAACGAGTAACCATTGCTGGCGTTGCAGTAGAATTAATTCATGCATATTCGCTAGTACATGATGATCTGCCTTGTATGGATGACGACATACTGCGACGAGGCAAACCTACCTGCCATATAGAATATAATGAAGCCACTGCTTTGCTAGTTGGGGATAGCTTGCAGAGCCTGTCCTTTCAACTGCTAGCAGAATATCATTTAGCAGATACTCCAAAAATACAACTGAATATGATTAAACTTCTCGCGCAAGCAGCAGGTTCTCGTGGCATGGCTGGTGGACAAGCATTTGATCTGGAAAGCGTTGGCAAAACATTAAATCTGCCAGAGCTAGAATTCATGCATATACACAAGACGGGAGCATTAATTCGCGCTGCTGTTATGATAGGTGCTTGTTGTGGTAATAATATGAGTGATGTTCAGTTGAAAAGCCTTGATCATTTCACAAGACACATTGGCCTTGCGTTCCAAGTAGTGGATGATGTACTGGATACTGAAGCCACTACAGCGACTTTAGGAAAAACTGCTGGGAAAGATGCAGATAATAATAAGCCAACATATGTAAGTATTTTGGGCGTAAAAAAAGCTCATGAACTTGCCGAGCAGCTACGTCTAGATGCATACCAGGAACTTGAAATTTTTGGAGAAAAAGCAGCACGGTTACGACAATTAACAGATTATATTATTCAACGTGATTTTTAAGCTAGAACCTGTTTTCTTAATTAATAAATAACTCTTAATTTTTTAGGATTTGAATGTATCCTTTGCTTGATACTATTAATGACCCTGCTCAGTTACGTAAACTGGAACGTAATGAATTGGACCAACTTGCCAATGAATTACGCAATTTTCTGATTGAATCAGTATCTAAAACTGGCGGCCATCTATCCTCTAATCTAGGCACAGTTGAGCTAACGGTAGCCCTACACTATGTATTTAACACACCACATGATCGTTTAGTATGGGATGTTGGTCACCAGACATACGCCCATAAAATTCTGACAGGTAGGCGCAAAGGCATGGAAAAATTACGCATGCATGGAGGCATGGCTGGATTTCCTCGCCGCGATGAAAGCGAATATGATGCCTTTGGAACAGCACATTCGAGCACTTCAATCAGCGCCGCATTAGGTATGGCGGTTGCAGCAGAACTGGAGGATAAAGACAGATACGTAACAGCTATAATTGGCGATAGCTCTATGAGTGGAGGTTTGGCATTTGAAGCCTTAAATAATGCCGGTGCAATGGACACAAATCTTCTGGTAATTTTAAATGACAATGACATGTCAATTTCTCCTCCAGTAGGAGCGCTTAATAATTATCTTACTAGCCTGTTAAGTGGCAAAGCTTATGCTACGGCTCGGCAAGCCGGAGAGAAAGTACTTAAGGTTGTCCCCTCTGTTCTTGAACTTGCTAATCGCACCCAAGTACATGTAAAAGGAATGCTGGCACCCAGCACCCTATTTGAGCAATTTGGTTTCAATTACATTGGCCCAGTTGATGGCCATGATCTTGACAAACTAGTCACCACACTAAGTGGAATCAAAAATCTAAAGGGACCACAATTCCTGCATGTAATCACACGAAAAGGCCAGGGTTATAAGTTAGCAGAAGACGACCCAATTCTTTATCATGGTGTAGGTAAATTTGACCCTGATGTAGGTATCGTTCCTAAAGCTCCCGGCAAACCTGCCTATACTCAAATATTTGGTGACTGGCTATGTGACATGGCTGCCCTTGATCCTCGTTTAGTTGGAATAACGCCTGCCATGCGAGAAGGCTCTGGACTAGTGAGGTTCTCTCAAGAATATCCTGACCGGTATTTTGATGTAGGTATCGCAGAACAACATGCAGTTACTTTTGCTGCAGGCTTGGCATGTGATGGTATCAAGCCAGTGGTAGCAATTTACTCAACTTTCTTGCAACGTGCTTACGATCAATTGATACATGATGTGGCTATCCAGAATCTACCTGTAGTATTTGCTATTGATAGAGCAGGACTGGTAGGAGCGGATGGGCCCACCCATGCCGGAAGCTTTGATTTGACCTATTTACGTTGTATACCTAACATGACAGTAATGACTCCTTCTGATGAGAATGAATGTCGTCAAATGCTATACACTGCCTTCCAAATGGACAGCCCATCGGCGGTACGTTATCCACGTGGAGCTGGAATTGGAGTTACACCAATAAAGGAGATGAAGGCATTAGAAATTGGACTTGGTGAAATATGCCGCAAAGGAGAAAAAATTGCCATGCTAGCATTTGGAAGCATGCTGCAGCCTTCTTTGGAGGCCGCAGAAGAACTTAATGCTACTGTTGCAAATATGCGATTTGTAAAACCACTGGACGACGACCTCATATTGTCCTTAGCTGCAAATCACGACCTTCTCGTAACTATTGAAGAAAATACCATTATGGGTGGGGCTGGTAGTGCTGTTCTTGAATCCCTTGAGAGAAAAGGTATTTCAATTTCCGTACTACAGCTAGGACTACCAGATACTTTCATAGATCAGGGCGATCCTATTCAGATGCTAGTAGACTGTGGCCGAGACAAAGTAGGAATTATTAAAGAAATCAGAAATAAATTATCTGAGTACTCATAAATTTATTATACAGGGCCTATGATAATTCTTAGCTGGTTCTGCCCTCATAGAGATAGATAATATGAATAAACATTCCCCCATTGCCGACGTACAAAGCACACCTGACACCAGACATATAGCTATAGACAGAGTAGGTATAAAAGCTATTCGTCATCCAATTAAGGTTGCAGATAAAACTGGCGGCGTTCAACACACTGTTGCAATATTCAATATGTATGTAAATCTACCTCATAACTTTAAGGGAACCCACATGTCACGTTTTGTGGAAATACTTAATAGTCATGATCGAGAAATTTCTGTTGAATCATTTGAGAAAATATTACGCACTATGGTGGAAAAATTAGGAACAAAGGCGGGTCATATTGAAATGACATTTCCTTATTTTATTAATAAATCCGCCCCAATTTCGAAAGTTAAAAGCCTATTAGACTATGACATTACTTTTATTGGAGAGATAAAGAATGGATGCTATGAATTTACAATAAAGGTAGTGGTTCCCGTAGCCAGTTTATGTCCGTGTTCCAAAAAGATTTCTGATTATGGCGCACATAATCAACGCTCCCATATATCTATCTCTGTACGCACTAATAGCTTTGTTTGGATAGAAGATCTTGTGCGAATTGCGGAAGATAAGGCATCATGCGAGCTATATGGGTTACTTAAAAGGCCTGACGAAAAATATGTTACAGAAAAAGCTTATGATAATCCAAAATTTGTTGAAGATCTTGTGCGTGATGTGGCGGTAGAATTAAATAAAGATTCGCGAATTGATGCGTACACGGTGGAATCAGAGAATTTTGAATCTATCCATAACCATTCTGCCTATGCATTCATTGAAAAAATAAAATGACAAGCTAAGAGCTTATCTGCAGAAAGAAACATATCTCTACCAACCTAGAAATAGCATTCCGACGCCGCATGTAGATATAACCAAACCTCCAATTGCATGAATATACTTTTCTAATTTCTCTGTATCATAGAACGAATAGCCATATAAACCTAATAACACCATTGTTAGCATGGTAAGTACCGTACATATTGCAAAGACACTAATCAATACTATAATTTCCAAATAAGATCTCTGTACGCCTGAATAGAATAACAACGGGAGCAAAGGCTCAGTTGGCCCCATCACAAATATCGCGAATAAAACTAATGGCGTAACTTTTACCCTACTCTTAGGCGCAACAGTATCACTATGATTGTGCTCGTACACATATACGTCTTCATTCATTACATCAAAGTGTTTATGTGGTTTATTTTTTCCTGCCTTCCATAACCCATATAATAAATACGCAACTCCAAACCCAAGTAAGCACCATGCAGCAATACTTCCTCGATACCCCTCAAACCAATCTAAATTAGAAAGCTGCCATCCCAAGAAAACCCCAACCATTCCGACAGCTACTGAACTTAAGATATGTCCAAAACCACAAGCAACTGTAATAGTAATTGTCTTTGTAATTGACCATTTCTGTGAGCGTGATAATACAATGAATGGCAAATAATGATCTGGGCCCGTTGCTGTATGCAAACAGCTAATTGCAACGGTAGATAGGATTAAAGTTATTAGTTCAGATGTCATTAAGGTATGTTAATACTCAATATTTTTATTATTTAATTTATATTCTGCCCTCAAGCAGGCTATTGCTTAAGATGACATGTATATTTCCATGTCAAATCACAAACATGAGCCATCTAATCGGGAGTTATATTAATTCATATTCAGATACTTAAGGGGTCTTTTTTTATTGCAGATCACATACATAATTACCTAACCCTCTCTACAAGTATTGTTACTTTTAGAGTTATAATCATGGTTACTACAAAATAATTAATTTTCATACCATCAATTCCAGTTTCACCCTATTATCTCATCCACAACAAAAGATATGAATGTATTTTATGAAGAAAAAGGAACTTTTAAGGTTGGTATAGTCCTTTCCAGTAATATGACCTCACTACAAATAGAGGCACCCCATGGCAAACGCTCAAAAATTAAAAATACTGCAATTTTTTTGCGATTTGATGAGCCACTTGTATCAGTATTCATGGAATGTGCAGAGAAATTAGCAAATGATATAGATATAAATTTTCTATGGGATTGTTGCAATTGCGAGATAGAATTTAATAGCAATTCATTGGCCACAGAATATTTTGGTCATTCTCCTAGTCCGGTGGAGGCTGCTGCAGTCCTAATTAAGCTTCATGGCTCTCCAATATATTTTTATAAGAAAGGTAAAGGTTGCTATAAATCTGCTCCGGCTCTTGCTCTAAAATCTGCTCTTATAAGCCAGGAAAAGAAGAAACGCCAAGCAGAAAAACAATCACGCTATGTTAAATGCCTAAAAACATTCACTTTGCCAGAAGAATTCAGTTCACTATTACCAGGGCTTCTCTACAAACCTGATAAAAATTCAGTTGAATGGAAAGCGTTAAATGCTGCTTGTATTACAACCAAACTAAGTTTACTAAGTCTACTTAACAAATGTGGTGCAATACCATCCTCACACGATTATCACCTTCATCGATTTGAAATTGATTATTTTTCGAGTGGCGTAGAATCTAATATCCCTGATAATAATGACAAGGAACTAAGCGACATAAACGCTCTTCCTATAGCCGACGTATGCGCTTTTAGTATTGACGATGCAGACACCACTGAAATTGATGACGCTTTTTCTGTCAAACTTTTATCTCTAGGCAGCTTTCGAATTGGTATACACATTGCGGCTCCTGCTTTAGGAGTCACTGTAGACTCCCCCCTTGATAAAGTGGCTGCACAACGGCTTTCTACGGTTTATTTTCCGGACAACAAAATTACCATGCTCCCGGAAAACGTAATACACCAATACACCCTTGGAGAGGAACGCCTATGCCCTGTTGTATCTATGTATTTAGAGGTGGCAGATGACTTTACAATAATCTCAATAAATAGCTGTATCGAACAAATAAGGATTGCGGCGAATTTGCGGCATGATGCACTAGAAAAAGATTTTAATGAAGAGACATTAGCAAGAAACAATATTAATTGTGCCTTTGGGAATGAATTAAAATTACTGTGGAATTTTGCCTGTAAGATGGAATCTGCCCGAGGTAAAGCTAACGACAACAACAATGAAAGAATTGACTATGGCTTTAGCCTGGAGGACGGGAGAATTATTATCAAAGAAAGGTGGCGTGATTCTCCTATCAATAAATTAGTCTCGGAATTGATGATTTTTGTAAATGCTGAATGGGGGAAGCAGTTAGCCAATGGCGGAATTACCGGAATATATCGCAACCAAAGTGGCGGCAAGGTTAAAATGAGCACATCACCAGCACCTCATCAAGGTTTAGGTGTCTCACAGTATGCTTGGTGTAGCTCGCCAATGCGTCGATATATAGACCTTATAAATCAAAGACAATTAATATCACTTCTACGTGGAGAGAAGGCTCCTCATCCCAAAGAATGCAGCAATTTACAAATAGCTATTAGGGATTTTGAAGAAGCTTATAATGCTTACAATGAGTTCCAACGTAAAATGGAAAAATACTGGTGTTTGCGCTGGTTATTACAAGAAAAAATTAAAACCACCAAGGCAGTTGTAATTAAGGAAAATTATGTAAAATTAGATTACCTGCCACTAATAATACGGGTGCCCTCTTTACCAGAAATAATTACCGAAACATTTGTTGAATTGGAAATATCACAGATTGACCTGCTAGAGTTAACAGTAGATACAAAATTTATCAGGAAGCTGGAAGAATGAAATAGTATCTACAATGTGACAAGTACACCATGGTTTCTTACAATAAGTGAGATTTAGTAAATTTCTAGTTTAAACTGTCTACATTCCTAGTACATTGACTGCCAAAGTAAATATGCCAGAATTTAATCTAGCCGCGTTACGCAGCTGGATCCTTGATCCATCTTCACGCTTAGATGTAGCTATTCTTATATCTTTCATTGTTCATTCCGTCATAGTATTTGGAGTTACCTTTAAACTACCAGATATAAAAAATAATAATAAATCCAGGCCATTAGAAGTAGTTCTAGTAAACAGTAAATCTGAGTCAGAGCCTCACAAAGCGAACTCACTCGCACAAGCTAATTTAGATGGTGGTGGAAATACCGATAGTAATCTACGCGCCAAGACTCCTTTTCCTTTAATCCCTAAAAATGAAAAATCAATTGATATACTTAAAGCTAAACAGAAAAAAAAGCAACTAGAACTGAAAGCCAAAAAATTAATGACCGCAGTCAAAAGTAAGAAAAAAATTTCTCAACCAAATTTACATAAAGAAGAATCAAAAAAAGGAGGCAAAACTCTAAGTGCTTCTGACTTAATTCAGCGTAGCCGTGAAATTATTCGTTTAGAAGCACAGATAGCCAAAGATTATGAGGTGTACCAGAAACGCCCAAAACGTAAATATATTGGAGCTCGCACAAAAGAATATCGTTTTGCACGTTATGTAGAAGACTGGCGTACTAAGGTCGAACGTATTGGAAATTTAAATTATCCTGAAGCAGCCAAAAAAGATAGACTATATGGAAACTTAATACTAACAGTTGGTATTATGGCAGATGGCAAGGTTGAATCAATTGAAATCAATCGATCGTCTGGAAATAAGGTCTTAGATCAGGCGGCTATAAATATTGTTAAGCTTGCAGGGCAAAGTGGATTCTCTCCTTTTCCTCCTAATATAAGTAGAGACACCGACATCTTGCATATTACACGCACATGGATGTTTACCCGTTCAGATGCACTAACGAGCAAATAACTTATATTTTCCTTACACTGGATCACAATACTTATGTCCGATGCTTACGCCGTCATTGGCAACCCTATCGCTCACAGCAGATCACCGCTAATTCATGCTGAATTCTCGAAACAGACTAAACAGGATATGCATTATAAAGCTCTATTTTCACCACTGAATGGCTTCACAGAAGCAATTAGGCTTTTTCAACAAAATAATGGAAAAGGTATGAATGTGACTATTCCCTTTAAGTCTCATGCTTATAAAATCTCCACTCAATTAACTGAGCAAGCAGAAGCTGCACAAGCTGTTAATACATTAGTATTCAATGGTAATGAAATTCATGGCCACAATACTGATGGAACTGGACTAATACGGGATATTATTACCAATCTTGGGTTCACTATTACCTCTAAACGAATACTAATATGTGGTGCAGGCGGTGCCGCTAGCGGCATAATACTTCCATTATTAAAACAAAAACCAAGTGTGCTAGTAATTTCAAATCGTACCGTACAAAAAGCATACAAATTACAAAACCAATTCTCATCGTATAATAATATTATGGTATCTGATAGTAATATGGATATTCCAGAGAAAGAGTTTGACCTTGTAATCAATGCCACCTCTACTAGTCTTATCGGCAAACCACTATTATTGCCACAAGGTATATTTGCTACCGGATCACTTGCATATGACTTAATGTACTGTAATGAGCAGACCCATTTTTTACAATCTTCTCAAAAAGAAGGTGCATGGCATCTATCGGATGGTTCCGGCATGCTTGTAGAACAAGCGGCTGAGTCGTTCTTTCTATGGCGTGGAATTAGACCTAAAACTAAAGAGTTAATTAAGATGTTAAAAGAAAATAGGTTATAAATATGAATTGTGAAAAATGAATAAAAAAAGTCGCAGCTACTGGGTCTGGAAGGCTTTCTTTTTTCTTTTCTGTTTAATTTTCTTCTATCATATATGGATTCTTGCTCAGATAGTATATTGGAATTTTTACAACCCATCTACCAGCTCATTCATGCAATACCGTCTGGATATATTACAAAAAGAAAATCCTAATCACAAAATAAAACTTCAATACAAATGGATCTCCTATGATTTTATCTCATCTCATTTAAAACGTGCTGTTATTACTGCTGAAGATGCTAAATTTATGAAACATAGTGGCTTTGATTATAAGGCCATACAGATGGCCTATAAAAGAAATTTAAACAAAAGAAAAATTGTTGCAGGGGGCTCTACTATCAGCCAGCAACTTGCAAAAAACCTATTTCTTTCTGCGGAAAAAACTCCCTGGCGTAAAATCGAAGAAACAGTCATCACATTAATGATAGAAAATGTAATGAGTAAACGTAGAATTTTAGAAATCTATTTAAATATAATTGAATGGGGAAACAACGTATTTGGAGTAAAAGCTGCAGCCCAGTACTATTATAATATTTCTACTTCTTCCCTTTCTGCAAGGCAATCATCTCGGCTTGCAGCCATGATCCCCAATCCCCGTTTTTACGATCGGAACCGTAATAATCCGTCGCTGTTAAGAAAATCAGATATCATTCGCCATAGAATGGTGTCTATACGAATCCCATAAAATTATTAAAGGGCCTCTAATTTGAAGGGTCCATCTTTTTATACTGATTTTTTCCTGCGAAATAAATATTCGACGTATATATTTATATTCCTTACAATTCAGTAGCTCTGTCTCATAACTGGAACGGCTTACCATGACCAGAAAAACTGATCATAACGACAACAAAACTGAAGATCCGAAGCAATACCTGCAACGAGTAATTTATTTACTAAGCAAAAATAAACTTGTAGCCGGTTTTGTACAAATGCAGGATCAGCGCCAGGAGCTAGGTGAGTCGCTAATCCATAGGCAGAACCTATCTGAGCTACAGGGTTTGCTTGATATACTCCACCCCGCTGATATCGCCTATATTCTTGAATCTTTACCTCTAGATGAACGCCTCTTAGTCTGGGAAATGGTCAAAGCAGATCGAGATGGGGAGATCCTGTTAGAAACATCAGATGCAGTTCGGGAAACACTGATTGCAACCATGGATAGCAGTGAGCTGGTAGCTGCGACAGGACAGCTAGATGCCGATGAAATAGCTGATCTGGCCGCAGACCTTCCAAGCGATGTTCTTGATGACCTATTTCAAAACCTGCCCATAGAGGAACGTGAGCAGTTACGCGCAGCAATGTCTTACCCAGAGGATGCAGTGGGAGCGCTAATGGATTTTGATATGGTCACTGTCCGTGGGGATGTAACGTTAGAGGTGGTTTTACGGTACCTGCGTCGCTTAGAAGAATTGCCTGACCACACGGACCAATTGTTTGTAGTAGATCGCAATGAAAAACTAATAGGTGTATTGCCTATAAATATTCTACTAATAAATGACCCTGATGCTAAGGTTTCAGAAATGATGTCAGAAAAAATGACAAGACTTCATCCTGAAGACAAGGCGCAACAGGCAACACATGCATTCGAGCGCTATAATCTTGTTACTGCCCCAGTAGTCGATACCAACGATAAATTATTAGGCCGCGTTACTGTTAATGAGGTTATGGATTTTATTCGAGAAGAATCTGAAAATGAAGCATTGAATCTGGCCGGTTTGCGCGAAGAAGAAGATTTATTCGCCCCTGTATGGAAAAGCATAAAAAACCGCTGGATGTGGTTAGCAATAAATTTAGCAACAGCCTTCATCGCATCCCGCGTAATTGGAGTATTTGAGGGCTCTATAGAGAAATTGGTAGCTCTAGCAGCACTAATGCCAATTATTGCCAGTATTGGGGGAAATTCCGGTAATCAAACTATTACCATGATTGTACGTGCGCTTGCCTTAGGACATCTTAATACTAGCAATACACGGAAACTATTTGCTAAGGAAATAGGCGTAAGTGCTGTTAATGGTCTAGTTTGTGGAAGTGTAGTCGGCTTGTTTGCTTTTTTGATTTACGGCAATGTATCACTTAGTTTAGTAATGACCATGGCGATGACATTAACTTTCTTGCTTGCTGCAATATTAGGGGTGCTAGTTCCGTTAACACTATATAAGTTTGGACGTGACCCAGCAACAGGATCCAATGTGGTGGTTACTGCAGTAATAGACAGCGGTGGTTTTTTTATCTTTCTAGGACTCGCTACGATTTTATTAATTTAAAGGAGTTTTGATCCCGACTAAAGATCAGAATAATTGAATTTCTAAAGACGTAGTATTTATCTATTCCTATTAAAAACCCCATCTAAATTCTAAATGATCCAGCTATGGCAGAACTCTTTCATTAGCAAATAATTGCTCTATAGATTCACGTTCTCTTATAAGATGAATGCTGTCGCCGTCGACCATAACCTCAGCAACGCGAGGACGACTGTTGTAATTTGAACTCATACTCATCCCATAAGCGCCTGCAGACATGACAGCAAGCAGGTCTCCTTGTGACAGAGCGAGCCTTCTATCATGCCCAAGAAAATCTCCTGTTTCACAGACAGGTCCGACTATTTGATAATTTTTAGTATTCTGTCTATTTGTAGTGACCGGTAAAATTTCATGATATGCGTCATATAAAGCAGGTCGGAGTAAATCGTTCATGGCCGCATCTACTATTGCAAAATCTCGATGCGATGTATGTTTTAGGTACTCAACACGAGTAAGCAATAATCCTGCATTTCCCACTAATGAACGTCCTGGCTCTATCAAAATACGCTGAGCACGATCGCCAAGATTCTCACATAACGCAGCAACATAATTCTGGAATGATGGTGGGTTTTCTTCTGAATAACGAATCCCCAGCCCGCCACCAAAATCAAGGTGATTTATTTTAAGTTTTTTTTCTTCTAATCGATCTAATAAACCAAGTACTTTCTCACAAGCCTCTGAGAATGGAGCAAGCTCAGTTAACTGGGATCCAATATGGAAATCTAGTCCAGTCATACGAATATTGGTAAGATTTTCACCAGAAAAATAAAGTTTTTCTGCCTCATTAAATGGAACACCAAATTTATTCTCTTTAAGGCCAGTAGAAATATATGGATGGGTTTTTGCATCTACATCTGGATTAACTCTCATACTAACTGGAGCGATTTTATCCATTTCTTTTGCGATTTGATTCAACAAAATAAGCTCAGTTTCTGATTCTACGTTAAAGCAAAGTATATTTGCTAAAAGTGCGGCTCTCATTTCATCAGAGCTCTTTCCAACACCGGAAAATACTATTTTTTGTGGATCTCCACCAACCTTGAGAACCCGACGTAACTCTCCCTCAGAAACTATATCGAAGCCACTACCGAGCCTCGTAAATAAATCAAGAATAGCGAGATTGGAGTTAGCTTTCACTGCATAACATATTAAATGATTGCACTCAGCAAATGCCGTATCCAGTTCTCTATATGCATTAGTTAGCGCTGCTCGGGAATAAACGTAGCAAGGGCTACCAAACTCTTGGGAAATTTTATCTAGGGAAACTGATTCGACAAAAAGTTTAGTGCCACGATACTTAAGAAATGGGAATCCGCTCAATTTTTCTGTCCTTTTACTTTAGGAATATACTTAAATTGCTCTTTATCTAGCGGCTTTTCTTGTCCTTCTAACTTAGATCTTTCTTTACCTGGCGTCTCTTCTTGTCCTTCTAACTTAGGTCTTTTTTTCTGAACTACATTAAACCAGGCGTCTACAGAGCATCCTAAACAACGAGACGGATCTTTTGGGATATAAATAGGGGCTTTTAGACCACAGGATCCTAGCAATAAAACCAAAATAACAGCACTACTTAATGTACGCATGGAATATTTCTAAAATAACAGATACAAAATACTAACATAAATAAAAACCATTAAATGATTACAAATACTCTTAGTAATTAGGGTATTGCTATGCTCATCTTATTTTTTTTAATTCATTCCGATTGGCCACATAATTCGGGCAAATACTTTCTACCGTTCTCCAAAATGTAGAAGAATGATTCATTTCGATAAGATGCGATAATTCATGAGCAATAACATAATCCACTAAACTAATCGATAATTGGATTAACCTCCAATTTAGATGAATAATTCTACGCGAATTACAACTACCCCATTGAGTTTTAGCACGTGACAGTTTTAATTGTGGACGTGGCACCCCAAGTTTTTTAGAGAAAAACTCCATGCGTTTACTGAAATAAATATATGCCTGTTTGTAGTACCACTCCATCACAACTTTCTCAATTTCTTGAGAAGATACTGTCGTAACAAATGGTAACTCCAATTGATCCCTCCCCACCATCTTTTTTATATGTACTGGGATCATTTTCATGACCCCAGTAGGTTCTATTGCTAGCCTCCATGGATCCCCAAGCAATGGGAAAATGGATGATTCTTCCCATATAAGACTAATCGATTCCTTACTTTTCCATTCATCTAGTTTTTTTAGAATCCAATTTGATTTCCCCTTTAATGCGGATTCAATCCAGCCTAATTTTTCTCTAGTGGGAGCGCTAACTGTCAAGCCATCACAATCTATTTTTAGATTTATTGCCCTGCACTTGCGCCGTTTTAGAGTATACAAAACCTCTTGATCATTCAAAATGATACTCCGCGCATCTCTCTTAAGTGCTTCGCTACCTTTACCTGATGACGACAATAGAATTCCTTTCATTTGTCTTTGATAGTATCTTTATCATCTATACGAGTAACTTCTAACTCAATCCACTCTTCCACCTTATTATTTAGTTCATTCGCATCCATTCCTGCAGGATCTATCGGCTCACCTATACTCACTGTTATAATGCCAGGAAATTTAATAAACGAATTTTTTCCCCAAAGTATTCCGGCATTATGTGCAACTGGAACTACCGACACGCCAGTATTTGTTGCCAGCCATGCGCCACCAATTCCGTACCTCCCCTTCTTCCCAGGGTCTATACGCGTACCTTCAGGAAAAATTACTATCCAAAGTCCTTTCTGTAACCTATCTCTGCCCTGCCGAATAATTTGTTTCAATGCAGCCTTCCCTTGACTACGATTTATCGCAATAGGGCTTGTCATTGCAAGCCCCCAACCAAAAAATGGAATATGAAGCAACTCTTTTTTAAGTACCCACACCTGTGGTGGGAAAATCTGCTGAAAAGCAAGTGTCTCCCACGCTGATTGATGTTTTGATAACACAATAGCTGGTTCTTTAGGAATATTCTCTGTGCCCAATACACAATAACGGACACCACATATAAAACGAGCTAAAAACAACATTATATGTGACCACCTAGAAATCACACGATACCGATTAAGGGGAGACAACGGGTATGTGGCAAAGACAACTAATGCGTAAGGCGGTGTAATTATGATTTGTAATAAAAAATAGAGCGTTGAACGTAGGGCGGCAATTACAAATCTCATTTGATGAAAGTATCAGAAAAAGAAGCTAGATCTGTAAAGCTCTTTGTATCTTTAGGAAGACTCTTCGCATTTTTTGTTTTTTTTCCTTTCCCGGTGAGAACCATTATTGGAATTGCACCTACAAATTCTGCTGCTCTCAAATAGCGCAATTCATCTCCAACTATAAACACATTCTTTAAGTCAGCATAAAAACGTAGAGCAATTTCCTCAAACATAGTAATTAATGACTTTCCACAATTATATTTTTCGATATTAGATTGTGGGCTGAAAAATATTGCATCAATTCGTCCACCAGCCTGATTCGCAGCCTTACACATTTTATCATTAATGGCATTAAACGCTGATATATCCATCATCTTCCGATCACAAGATCGATTGCTAGCGACCACTACCCGATACCCCATCTGATTCAGATACGCAATAGCCTCCAGACTTCCAAGAATGGGGCTCCATTCGCTAGATTTATTTGCAATGGCAATACTGTCTTTATTTATCACGCCACCCTGATCGAGGATAATCAGCTTCATAAATGTCAGGAAACCATTAAACTTAAGTCAGCTACTTGATTCATATAAACCCGTCCATATTGTAATAACAGAAATCTATTATTTCTTATCCTTTCGTCTTCAGAATTCACCATAACCTGCTCAAAAAAATCTTTAACCGGGGGAGCAAGTTTTACTAAGATGTTTAGTGCCTCTGCAAAATTTCTCTCAGACTTAAGTATCTCTGATTCTTTCCCTATTCTTTGCAAAGCATCCCATAGATTAATTTCAGCATCACTTTCAAATAGACTTGGATCTGGCATATTCAGAGTTTCCAGAGAGTCACCGGTACAAGTAACCTCCTGTCCTGATTTTTTTAGGATATTTGTAATACGTTTATTCGCATTCGCAAGAACACGACCTTCCTCTGTTGAAAGAAATCTTGCCGCCATTGGAACAATATCTGAAAGCGTACCTAGAGGAGTTGTACTCCCAAATGGACTAACAACCGATTCTATAGCATGATAATCATTCCCCTGATCTGAAAAATACCTTCGCACCCTATCTAGTAAAAAATTATTAATTATCACAGGGTCATTTTTAGTGTTATGCCTTATATCTTCTGGCATTTTTTCTTGTGCAAGAATAATCAATTCATACAAATTAATATCAAGATCTTTTTGTACCAATATTCTGACAATTCCAAAAGCATGGCGGCGTAAAGCAAATGGATCCTTGTCACCAGATGGTGTCTGCCCGATACCAAACATCCCTACTAGAATTTCTAATTTATCTGCAAGTGCAACACAAATACCTGCCATATTACGAGGCAGATCGTCACCAGAAAATCTTGGTTTGTAATGATCCTCAATTGCGAAAGCTAATTCATCGCCCATCCCATCATGTTTTGCATAATAGCGGCCCATGATTCCCTGCAACTCTGGAAACTCTCCTACCATATCGGTTAGCAAGTCAGCCTTTGCCAGCATCGCAACTTCACCTGCTAATGCAGCAAGTTTTTTACCCCCAAGTTGCAAACCAATTGCCTGCGCAATTTTTGATACGCGCTCTACCCGATCACTCAGCATGCCAAGCTTACTGTGATAAACGACTCCACTTAATTTTTTTATACGAGAGGCTAATGTTTTCATTCGATCTTGATCAAAGAAAAATTCAGCATCTGCCAGCCGAGCTTGTAGCACTCTCTCGTTACCACTTATGATAGCGGCCGACTTGTTAGTTTTAATATTACTAACCATTAAGAACCGTGATAATAAATTTCCTTTATTATCAAGTAATGGGAAATATTTTTGGTGTTGCTTCATTGAAAGTATCAGGCATTCCTGCGGTATATGAAGAAATATTTGATTAAATTTCCCTACATAAATTTCTGGATACTCAACCAGGGCAGTGACCTCATTTAACAGAAAATCGTCCTGCACTATATTTCCATTTTCTTTCTTACTAGCATCGTGCAGTTTTTCTATTATTAATTTTTTCCGTTTCTCAAAACTAGCTATGACATATCCACTCTCAAGTAGAACTTTCTCATACTCATTGGCATGCGGTAATTCAATACGGCCTTTACTTAAAAATCTATGCCCTAAAGTCTCTGATTTAGTACTTTTTAACCCAAGTAATTCTGCTGATTCACATAATAAATTTCTTCCATGCAACATAATAAAATTATGTACCGGACGAATAAAGTGCTCGTTGCCGTCACCCCAACGCATCATTCTAGGAGCAGGAATTTTTGGCAATAAGCCTTGTAGAATTTTAATGAGTATATTTCCAAGATCCTGGCCAGGCTGTTTATGTTTATAGGTATAGCAAAGAATTCCCTTAGTATCAGGCTCCTGCTTTAAATCTTCTACTGCAACCCCACACGAGCGGGCAAAACCTTGAAGTGCTGGAGTTTCCTTACCTAAAACATCATATGCAGCAGTTACTGCTGGCCCTCTTCTCTCAACCTCCCTTTCAGCCTGAGCATCCAATACTGAAGTTATAGAGACAGCGAGGCGACGCGGAGTAACATATGCAGTCAATTTACTATCTGAGGTTAATAAAAAATTCTTATCCAAGCCATTAAATACGCCCTCAGAAAAACTATTGCTCAGGTTCTGCAATAATTTCGGGGGCAATTCTTCAGTTATAATTTCAACTAGTAATGTATCTTGCATAAAAATATGTCGGTTCTATTTTGGAAGCATTGGGAAACCAAGCTCCTTACGCGAATTGTAATACGCCTTAGCGACTAATCTAGCTAAAGTCCTAATCCTGCCAATATAAGCCGCACGCTCAGTAACCGAAATTGCTCCACGTGCGTCTAGTAAATTAAAGGTATGAGAGCACTTCAATACTTGTTCATAACTTGGCAGAGGGAGACTCAATTCGAGCAAGCGCTTTGCCTCAGATTCATACATAATAAATTGTTCTAGAAGAAGAGTTATATTACTTTGCTCGAAATTGTATTTGGATTGCTCCACTTCATTCTGATGATACACGTCTCCATAAGTAACCCCATCTGCCCAAATTAAATCGAAAACATTTTCAACACCTTGAAGATTCATTGCAAGGCGTTCTAAACCATAGGTAATCTCTCCCAGTACTGGCTTACAATCAAGGCCACCTACTTGCTGAAAATAAGTAAACTGCGTTACTTCCATGCCGTTAAGCCATACTTCCCAACCTAAGCCCCACGACCCAAGTGTAGGAGACTCCCAATCATCCTCAACAAATCTAATATCGTTAATTGCAAGATCTATCTTTAATTCTCGCAATGAATCAAGATACAAATCTTGGATATTATTAGGTGACGGCTTCATTACCACCTGAAATTGATAATAATGCTGCAAACGATTTGGGTTGTTTCCGTAGCGCCCGTCTTTCGGACGACGAGATGGCTGGGTATAAGCAGATTTCCATGGTTCGGGGCCAAGTGCACGCAAGAAGGTCGCCGGATGGAAGGTTCCCGCCCCCATTTCCATATCATATGGCTGAAGCAGCACGCAGCCCTGGTTGCTCCAGTAACGTTGCAAAGTAAGAATAATTTCCTGGAATGTAAGCATGAAACCGCCTAAGTAAATCTGCAGTAATCTAAAAAATAGATTTTACAGGGTTTTTCTTCTGCCACGAAAGATCTGGATCAAACAAATAAATAAAGATAACCAGACAAATCCCAATACCAGACTATTTCCAAAACGAACATAAGGGGTTGCACCAGTGTATCCCTGCACTAGTCCATTTAGTATAGTCGCTTTAAATACACCAGCTTGCTGCAATACAACGCCACGCTCATTTATAATAGCGCTAACACCTGTATTAGTGGCACGCAACATATAGCGACCAGTCTCAAGCGCACGCATTTGTGAAATCTGCAAATGTTGGTGCGGGCCAATAGAACGTCCAAACCAAGCGTCATTACTGACATTTGCAAGCAATGTCGCTTGTGGCAACTGATAGATTAACTCTTCACCGAATGCATCCTCATAACAAATGTTTATTGCAACACTCTGCCCGGCAAGGCTCATAGGCTTCTGATTAAGTTCACCACGAGAGAAGTCTGTTAGCGGAATTTTCAATATATTTATAATCCAACCAAACAGAGGCTTCAATGGAATAAATTCACCAAATGGCAATAAATGAAATTTACGATATGTCTGCTCAGAAGAAGTGCCAAAACTAAACATAGAGTTATAGTAATCACCTGAATTGCCCTCTGTTTCAATCATTCCGATAAGAATATCTCCGTTATTTTGTTTTGCATGGGCAGAAATTTGCTTAAGGTAATTGGCAGAAACCTTATCACGAGCCAATGGCAAAGAAATTTCTGGTGCAATTATAAGACGGCTATTACTAGCAAGTGCAAGCTTGGCATATGTGTCCATCGTTTGAATAACATGCTCTGGCCTCCACTTCATTTCCTGAGAAATATTCCCCTGTAGCAAACTCACAGATACCGGTTCACCTTGCGGTTCAGTCCAATTAACAAATTGCAAACCAAGGCCAATGATCCAAATTACAGGCAAGAATAAAATGTTTCGCCAAGAACGAAATTTCTTCTCAAAAAGTAAACTTATGAACGCTGCACTTAAAATAAGTATTAATGAAACGCCATAAGCTCCTGTCACGGCTGAGTATCCCGCAAGCGGACTAGAGGGGACCTGCGAGTACCCTATTGTTAACCATGGGAACCCAAAAAAAGAAACCACGCCACGGAGCCATTCAGATAGAGTCCATAAGCTGGATACAAATAGTACCCATACCAATGGTGCCTCAAATTGAAATTTCCTTACCACCCAGCCCGTTACTGTTACATATAATGAAAGGTAGGAACAAAGAATGAGCAGGAGAAGAACCGCAATTGGTATGGGTACTGCACCAAACTCGTGCAAACTAATATATATCCAAGTGACACCTGCACCAAACATTCCCATGCCAAAACAAAACCCAAGCAGAGCTGCTTGTAAAGGTGTTTCACTCTTACGCCAGAAATAAAGCAAACATGCAATTGTGATAACCGGAACAGGAAAGAGATAGAATGGTGCGAACCCTAATACTGTTAATGCGCCAAGTAAAAAAGAAGAAATTAAATAGAGGATAACGCCCTGGTGCGAGTTTCGAGTTTCAATTCTTGATTTTTCATTACTCAATCCTTGCACTTACTCTCCTCGGGCTTGCATTCCTCAACTAATACCGTATGTAACCTGCGACTATCTGCTCTCAGCACTATAAATTTCAAGACTCCAATGACAACTGACTCCCCGCTCTTAGGTAATCTGCCAAACCTGTTTAATACAAGCCCACCAACCGTATCATAGTCATGATTACTGAATTCTGTACCTAGGGACTCATTAAAATCTGCTATCTCAGTAATTGCTTTAATTCGATAACGACCATCTAACTCTTGAACAATATTATCTTCTGACTCGTCATAATCATACTCATCTTCGATATCACCAACAATCTGTTCCAATACATCCTCAATGGTCACAAGCCCTGCAACCCCACCATATTCATCTACAACAATTGCTATATGATTTCTGTTACTACGAAAGTCTTTTAACAATACATTTAGTCGTTTTGATTCAGGAATAAATACTACGGGGCGTAATATTTCACGTGCGTTAAATTCCTCACCTACTGCGTAATACCGTAATAAATCCTTGGCCAATAAAATTCCAATTACATTGTCTTTACCATTCTCGGTAACAGGAAAGCGTGAGTGTGCCGTTTCTATCATAAGCGGAACAAATGTATCTGGTGTTTCACTAATATCAATTACATCCATTTGCGAACGAGGCACCATAATATCGCTTGCCTTCATTACTGAAACCTGCATAACACCTTCAATCATGCTCAAGGCATCTGAATCAAGCAAATTATGCTCAAATGCAGAGTGTAACAATTCTATTAACTGTTCACGATCTTCTGGCTCACGCAAGAGCAGTGTACTTAAGCGTTCAAGCCATTTTGGTTTAGGTTTAGGTTCATTCATATAAAATTATCAATACTGATTACAAATAAAATATCTATAGATAGTCTTTAAAGAAGGCGTATAAATTAAAATTCTTTTTGGCCATCTATGTTATACATAAAATCCTACCGGTAGAATTCTAATACTCTTCTTGGTAGGGATTATCAAATCCTAAACTGATAACAATTTTTGTCTCCAACTGCTCCATTATTGCCAAATCTTCTTGGTTTTCATGCAGATAACCCTGCAAATGAAGAGCACTATGCACCGTAAGATGTGCATAATGTGCCAACAAGTCTTTATGCTGCTGATTCGCTTCCTTCTCAATTATGGTAGCGCATAGCACAATATCCCCAGATAAAGGAATCGTTTCTTCATATACAAAAGTCAATACGTTGGTAGCATAATCTTTGCCACGAAAATCTCGATTGTATCTGCGCCCCTCCACCTCATCAACGATACGTATAGTAACTTCCGCATCCTGCATCAACCCAGCTTTAAACCATTTTCGAAGCTGGAAACGTGTCGGAATCTCCTTCAGATGAGACAAAATATTAACGGCATACTGTACGATTAGTCTTAACTTTATTTTATTACTTGTTAGCTCTGCTGCAACCGCAGTAGATTTACTCTTGGTTTTCATATTTTTCGTAAGCATTAACAATTTTTTGTACCAAAGGATGCCTAACTACATCTTCCGCATCAAAATTAATAAAAGCAATGCCACTCACTTTTTCTAAAATCCGTTTAGCTTCTACCAGGCCACTTTTCTGATTTTTTGCTAAATCAATTTGTGTAATATCTCCCGTCACGACAACCTTAGAGCCAAACCCAATACGGGTAAGAAACATTTTAATCTGCTCTGGCGTGGTATTTTGTGCTTCATCAAGAATAATAAATGATTTATTCAATGTGCGCCCTCGCATAAAAGCAAGTGGGGCAGACTCAATTGTCCCGCGCTCAAATAGCTTACTGGCTTTATCAGGCCCCATCAAATCGTATAATGCATCATAAAGCGGCCTCAAATAAGGATCTACTTTTTGGGCCATATCACCCGGAAGAAAGCCAAGCCTCTCACCTGCCTCAACTGCTGGACGTACTAATACTATACGCTCTACTAAATCTCGCTCCAACGCATCAACCGCACTAGCTACAGCAAGATAAGTCTTACCTGTGCCTGCAGGACCAATAGCAAAAGTAATGTCATGGTCCTGAATCTTCTTTAAATACCCTACCTGACGTGGCGTCCGGCCACGCAAATCTCTGCGGCGAGTAATAAGAGTTGATAATGCCTCTTCTCCGATAACAATATTAGAAGTGCCCTGCTTTGCTGGATGATGTGGATTCATTATCTCAATTAGACCTAATTGAATTTGTTCAGTACTAAGGCCAGTCTTAGCCTGGTTGTAAAAACTTTTTAACGCCCATGATGCAAGCCTAGTTTGAATAACCTCACCTCGTATGATGAAGTGTTCACTGCGCCGGATGATAGAAACATCAAGGGTAGACCCAATCTGTTTAAGATTTTCATCCAATACCCCACATAAGTTGGCAAGCCGCTGGTTGTCATCTGGAGGAAACGATATCTCTTCTGGTTTGGGTCTCAAGGGAGTTTAATGACTAGTTAAAAATTTTAATCCTGGTAGAAATAGCCGTGCTCTACACAAGAAGAAGGTCTAGCTGTGGTGTCCCGAACAATTTCACCGCGTAATGATTTTGATAAGGCAGAGATTATTTTAACTTCTATAAAATGGCCGGTTATAGTAAGGTCTCCAGCAAAATGGACCATACGATTATTATCGGTACGCCCACAAAGTTCTTCAGAATTCTTTTTGGAGATCCCTTCTACCAAGATACGCTGAACTGTTCCTATCATTCTTTTGCTGGCAGCGCTTGCCTGACATTTTATCTTTTCCTGGATCTTCTGCAACCTTTCTTGTTTTATTTCATACGGAGTGTCATCAGGTAGTTCGGCCGCCGGAGTCCCCGGGCGCTGGCTATAAATAAAACTAAAAGAATCATCAAATCCCACATCCTCAATCAACTTCATAGTTGCGTTAAAATCATCTTCAGTTTCACCAGGAAAGCCAATAATGAAATCAGAAGTGAGAGAAATATCTGGGTGGACAGCACGAAGTTTTCGGATAATAGATTTATACTCAAGAACCGTGTAGCCACGTTTCATCGCCGCTAAAATCCGATCAGAACCAGACTGTACCGGTAGATGCACATGGGTAGCCAATTTACGTAGTGTTTGATGGGACTCTATAAGGCGTTCTGTAAATTCCCTAGGATGAGAAGTCGTATAGCGAATACGCTCAATTCCTGGGATTTCATTTATATATGAGAGTAATAACGCTAAATCTGCCGCGTCCTCTTCTGCCTCACCCTCTATTGGCCCACGGTAGGCATTAACGTTCTGCCCAAGCAAAGTAACTTCTTTAAGTCCCCGATCTGCCAAACCCACAATTTCCATCAACACTTCACGTAACGGGCGCGAGACTTCCTCTCCGCGGGTGTAAGGCACCACACAAAAACTGCAATATTTGCTGCAACCCTCCATAATGGAAACAAATGCTTTTGCCTCCCCCGCACGCCCATCACGCTGAGCTAGCGATTCAGGCAAATAATCAAATTTTTCAATTTCAGGAAAACTAATATCTACCTGAGACTTCCCGCTAGCTTTACGCGCTTCTATCAGTTGTGGAAGTCGGTGCAATGTTTGCGGCCCAAACACCAGATCCACATAAGGCGCGCGCTTAATTATATTCATTCCTTCTTGACTAGCTACACAGCCTCCCACGCCAATGAGCAAGTCAGGATTATTTTCTTTAAATTCCCTAATACGCCCCAAATCATGGAATACTTTTTCCTGTGCTTTTTCCCTTATTGAGCAAGTATTAAACAAAATCATATCAGCTCCATCAGGGCCGTCAGTCTGTTCCATACCCTGAGTAGCATGGAGCAAATCTACAATTTTTGTAGAATCATACTCGTTCATCTGGCAGCCAAATGTCTTTATGTAGAGCTTTTTGCTCATAAGTTCGCTTCAGTCATAATATTCTTAAAATTAATATTTCCGCATATTAAATGTCATATTGTATTCTACCCGAACCACCTCTTTAGGAATAAAAACCAAATACAGCGCACATAACCTGTGGCGAGCAGTTCAGTCTTAAGAATTGATGTAATTCTTAAGACTCTATCTTTTCCCAATACTACTGGACTTAATATTAAGCTCTTTAGCTATATTACAAATACTGTGGAGGACGTATGCGTACTCCAATTTGGATCTGCTCATGTTAAAATAAGCAGTTATAACAAATTTATTATTATTTTAATATCGTATAAATGCCGCCGTCCATTCCTAAAAAAATCGTTATCGCTTCACGTGAAAGTGCGCTCGCTCTATGGCAAGCAGAGTTTATCAAGCGCTGGCTTATAGAATTATACCCACAAAGTGAAATTAGCATACTTGGCATGACTACACGTGGCGATCAAATATTAAATATATCGCTCTCAAAAATTGGTGGTAAGGGTTTATTCATAAAAGAGTTAGAGCAAGCAATGGCAGAAGGTCGTGCAGATATTGCAGTACATTCAATGAAAGACTTGCCCATGAATATGCCTCCAGGATTCGCATTGGCTGCTATTGCTGAACGTGAAGACCCACGTGATGCCTTTGTATCGAATCATTACAAGAGCCTAGATGCACTGCCTGCTGGTAGCGTGGTAGGAACTTCAAGCCTCCGACGTGAAAGCCAATTACGTGCACGCTTTCCTTATTTACAAGTACAGCCGTTACGAGGTAATGTACAGACACGGTTGCGTAAATTGGATGAAGAACAATATGCAGCTATAATTCTAGCAGCAGCAGGACTAAAGCGACTGGGTCTAGCTGATCGTATTACTACAGTATTAAGTCCCGAACTAAGTTTGCCAGCAGTTGGGCAGGGGGCACTTGGAATAGAGTGTCTTTCTGAAAGGACTGACTTAATAGAACTCATGAAACCACTACACCACATCAGAACTGGGCAGTGCGTGGAATCAGAACGGGCTATGAGCCGAGAATTGGGGGGGAGCTGCCAGGTACCACTTGGTGGCTTCGCAGAAATTATCGAAGGGAAATTAGTATTACGTGGGTTTGTTGCAAGTCCTGATGGATCACGGATGCTAAGTACACAATTGAACGGAGACCCAGCAACAGGTGAAACTATGGGCAGACACCTTGCAAAAGACTTAAAGGCGCAAGGCGCAGATGAAATTCTTGATGCGCTTAAATAAGTAACAATTTATATAAATAATATTTTGATCACAACCGAACCAACCTTCTTTTAAATAAACTATGAGCAAAGAAATCAAATCAGATATTGCTGAAAAGCCACGAGTAGCTGACGAACCAAAAGCTAAAGGAAAATCCAAAGCTCTTCGTAACGCCATTATTTTTCTATTATTTTCCGCTGCTGCCGTTGCAGCTTGGCAGTGGTATGAGTCTAATAATAAAATTAAAAACCAGGCACAAGAATTTGAAAGCCAACCGGCAGATATTGATACGTCTGCTGAAAGCCAATTGATAGCGGCTGATCCATCAAATGAAAATAAACTGGTAGATTTCGATACATCTATTGAAAGCCAACAGACAGATATTGTCTCGCCACCTGAACATCAGCCGCAAGAAGCTGACACATCAAATGAAAATAGACTGGCAGAGATTGAGAGCCGAATAGTAGAGTCAATTGAGATCCAATTAGCAAAGGTAGCTTCATCTGAAGAGCTACGTACTGTTTCTGACGAGATAAGAAACAAAAGAGAAGAGATTGATGCTAGATTTATGTTGCTAGAGAATGACTTAACTGAATTTATAGGCAAGCAAAAAATACTTGAGGGACTTTACCAAGACCTAGCCCCTAATCGTGATGAAACGACAATCGAAGAAGTGAAGCAATTGTTATTTATTGCCAACAAACAGCTGCGACTAGCAAACAATGTAACGTCTGCCATGATCGCAATACAAGAAGCTGATGCAAGATTACAGCGCATTAACCACCCACAAATATCTCACCTGCAGAATGTGCTAGCAAAAGACATGGCGTTACTAAAAGCTGTTCCTGAAATAGATATTGTAGGTATCGGCCTAAAATTGGATAGCCTTGCTGAAGAAATAGATCAGCTTCCATTGGCAATGGAAGGAGCGACCTCGCCAGAAATTAACGATGTCCCTAATAAGTCTCAAACTTCGGGAGAGGTACTAGGAATATTAAAGAATTTCTTTAAGGGCGATCCTAATGAGTCTCAGGAGACTGGAGGAACGCTAAAAACAATACAAGATTTCTTACTAGAAACTTGGGCCAATCTTAATAAATATGTTGATATTGAACAATTCGTGAATGTTGAACAATTAGTTCGCATTGAACATGTAGGTAAGCAAGATATACCAGACCCATCACATTCATATTTTCTTCGTGAAAATTTGAAATTACGTCTATTGGCAGCACATAATGCTCTACTTGCTCGTGACGCAGGAAACTTTCAAGCCTACCTTGAAACTTCTATTGAATGGATCAATAAACATTTCAATAATAAATCTGAGCTTGGTATCAGCATGTTAGAAACGTTGGACCAATTACATAGTAACGAAATTGCACTCAATGTCCCCAATATCTTAACAAGCTATGATGCAGTACGAAAGTTTCATCTTTCTATCAAAGTGGAAACAGCAAATGCATTAATTGATTCTAAAATAGCCGAGCAAAAACGAGCTAAAGACAAAGAGAATGCTCGCCTTTTAGCTGAGGCTGAAGTAGAGGCAGCCGCTAAGGCTGAGGCTGAAGCAGAGGCAGCCGCTAAGGCTGAGGCTGAAGCAAAGGCAGCCGCCAAGGCTGAAGCAGAAGCAGCCGCTGAGGCTGAAGCAGAGGCAGCCGCCAAGGCTGAAGCAGAAGCAGCCGCTGAGGCTGAAGCAGAAGCAGCCGCTGAGGCTGAAGCAGAGGCAGCCGCTAAGGCTGAGGCTGAAGCAGAGGCAGCCGCCAAGGCTGAAGCAGAAGCAGCCGCTGAGGCTGAAGCAGAGGCTGACGTGAAATTAGAAGAGGAAGTAGAAGGAGATTCAATAATGGGAAAAGAAAAGGCCGAAGAAGTGGACATAGAATCACAAACAGATGAGGAAGTAGGGGGGGAAGATAGATGAGGTTTTCTTTCTGGTTACTGACACTAATTATAGTTGCGGGAGTAGTAGCATTTGCGACTAAATATAATACTGGATATGTTCTGTTAGTCGTACAAGAGTACCGTATTGAACTTTCATTCAACATGCTATTGGTATTCTTAATTGCATTATTTTCTATTTGCTATTTTATATTAAGACTTCTAATCGCCACACTTAGATTGCCAACAACAATACGTAAATTTCGGGCAAAAAAGAACCATGAGGCGGCCTATCTAGCGTTACTTAACGGCATAAAAGAATTCCTGGAAGGACGCTATACCAAAGCAGAAAAAACTGCGAATAAAGCACTGAAATTTAGAGAATCTCCTGAATTTATTGCAATTAATGCTGCTATTGCAGCCCGTTCAGCCCACGAGCTAAGTAAATATTCTCAACGTGACATATTTATTGGCGTATTAGAGAATAAAGCTCCCAACGAAAAATCTTTATGTGCCATTACAAAAGCTGAACTATTGCTGGATGAAAACCGTTATGAAGAAGCACTAGATATTTTGCATACCATTGATAATGTTGAGAAAAATCAACAAAATGCAATACTACGGCTAGAATTAAAAGCACAGCAGCAAGCCAATCACTGGGAAAAAGTATTAGATCTGGTTGATGTGTTGACGAAACGTAATGCTTTAAATAAGGTATTTGCGGAAGAATTACGACACCGCGCCCATCTGGAAAACTTTAAGAATATTGTGTGGAACGAACAATTACTTAAAAGATATTGGAGAAATATTCCTTCCATAGAAAAGGAAAATAATACGATTGCTTATTTCGGAGCACAGGCACACATTGCACTAGGTGACTGTAAAAAAGCTCACCAAATTATTGAAAATAGCCTAGATAAACAATGGAATTCAGAATTGGTCAGTATCTATGCCGATTGCATGAAGGGAAACGTAACAAGACAAATTGAGTATGCAGAAACATGGTGGTTAAAGTTCTATCCTAATGACTTTAATCTATTACTTACTCTAGGAAAGCTTTGCATAAGATGTGAGCTATGGGGTAAAGCACAGAATTATTTGGAAGAAAGTCTTGCAATAAAATCCAGTTACGAAGCGCATCTCATGTTAGCTCTATTAAATGAGAAAATAGGAAACCCTGAGATAGCTAGAGCTCATTACACTAAAGGTCTTGAAGCATCTCAGAATCCAGGAGCAGGAAAATTTTCTGATAAAACTCTTGATGCTATCCCAGCTAAACTTTTGATACATAAAAACTAATCATTTAAAATAAATGCTGCCAGTCGGGCTGCGATCTAATATAAAAATAAAGATATTAATATTACAATTTTTTATCAGCTGGAGAAGGAGTAAATGCATCTGAAATAAATTCATCTTCTGGCAAGTTACGAAGACTGATAAAATCAGTTTGGGCCGCTCCCACCATTACTGGTGATCCACAAGCATATACCTGATACCCTGAAAGACTATCAAAATCTTCTAATACAGCCTGATGTACTAACCCAGTTCTCCCATGCCAGTCATCTGTCTGTAACGATTCTGATAAAACCGGTATAAAACAGAAATTTTCATATTTCTGTTGCCAACTTCCAGCCAACTCAGCTAAATATAGATCAGCTTTAGTACGAGCACCCCAGTAAAGAATAATATCCCGATCGTTTCCACGTGTCTCAGCAACATGAAAAATATGCTCAAGCATGCTTTTAACTGGTGCGAAACCAGTGCCACTTGCAACAAATATAATCGGTTTATCTGAGTCCTCACGAAGAAAAAATGTTCCTAGTGGCCCTTCAAAACGAAGAATATCTTTTTCCTTCATATTTGAGAACGTATGTTCGGCAAAAACACCGCCCAGATAATTACGCACATGAAGTTGTAAAAATTCATCATCATGTGGAGCATTCGCCAAGGAATAACTTCTACGCTGGCCGTCTTTCATTAGAATATCGATATATTGCCCGGCAAGAAACTGTAACCTCTCATTTGTTGGCAGCTTTAGAGAAATGGTCATGACATCGGGTGCTACCAGCTCCATTTTTTGTACTCGGCATGGAAATTTCATAATCTTTATATCTTTAATTGCTCCAATTTCACGACACTCAATCACTAATTCAGATAAAGGTAGCGCACAACAAAGCAGTGCCTTACCTTTATTTTTCTCTATTTCTGTTAACGTATCATCATTATGGCTGCCAAAATTTACCTTTCCCTGTATGATTTTGCCTTTACAAGTACCGCAAGCACCATTACGGCAACCATATGGAAGAGGAAAACCCTGCCTTAATGCAGCCTGAAGAATAGTTTCTCCAGCTTCTGTATTAAAAGTATGGCCACTGGGATTAATAGTGATTCGATAAGACATCAGATTATTAGCAGATCAACAAAAAACTAATGAAAAAATAATATAAGTTACTATGAAACAAACTCTCTTGCTTATTGGATGCGGTGATATTGCTTTCCGCTCGGCTACGTTGTTACGTGCTCACTACCGGCTAATCGGCCTCTGCCGCCACTCGGAAAATGCCCCTAAGCTTCGCGAATATGGAATTACTCCCATACTTGGAGATCTCGACAAGCCTAAGACCCTTAATAAACTTGCAGGATTATCTCATGCTATATTGCATCTAGCGCCACCACAAAATCATGGGAAGCAAGATATACGTACCGCTAATCTCTTAGCATCACTGACAAAACGAGTAACTAAAAAAACGATAATTTTACCACAACGATTCGTCTACATCAGCACCAGCGGGGTATACGGTGATTGCAATGGCGCTCTAACAGATGAAACGCGCCCAATCAAACCACGTATGGATCGCTCAATACGAAGAGCTGATGCAGAAAAAAAGGTGCGTAATTGGGGCTTACGTAATCATGTAAACGTATCAATTTTACGTGTGCCTGGGATTTATGCTGCCGAACGTTTGCCATTGAAACGATTACGTGAAGGTGCCCCAGTACTGCTCCCAGACGACGATTGCTATACTAATAGCATCCATGCTAATGATCTTGCTTATATTATTTTTGCAGCATTACGCTACGCAAAACCAGGAAGAATTTACAATGCTTGCGATGATTCAACCCTAAAGATGGGTGAGTATTTTGACCTGATTGCTGATTTCTTTGATATGCCTCGCCCGCCCCGTGTTGCTCGTGCCAATGCTTATAAACACATTTCAAGTAGTATGCTGTCATTTATGGAAGAATCCAGACGACTAACGAATATACGTATAAAAAATGAGCTATATATAAATCTTCGTTATCCCACTGTAGCTATCGGTATTTCTGCAGATAAAGCAGCCACACTAGAAAGAGGGTAAAATTCTTCTGCCAGATTAGTAGATTTAAATAATTTCTATGGACCCCATACTCGTTATAACTAATTTCCCAGACAAAACAACTGCCTTGGAATTAGCTGAGAAATTAATTAGTAAAAAGCTAGCTGCTTGCGTTAATCTACAAGCTGAATGTACCTCAATCTATCGATGGCAAGATAAAATAGAAAGCACAAGTGAACTGCCAGTATGTATCAAGACTTTAACAAAGCACTATCCTGAAATAGAAAGAATAATAAAAGAAAAGCACCCAGACGAACTACCTGAAATTATTTCTGTCTCAATAAATGGCGGTCTTCCTGCATATTTGCAGTGGATCTCAGATGAAACAGCAACATCAAACAAAAATTAAATATACCGGCCTCCTATGCATTTGATTAAATTCTTCCTATTGTTATGTTGTATAACGAGTATCAATGCTTTTGCTGAAGAGGAAAAGCCATCAGGTATATTATCTGGGCTAAAGCAACTTGGGGCCAGCTTAACGCAAGATGAACAGGAGCTATTGCCACCTGACCGAGCTTTTAAACTCACAATAAAGGTACGTAATGCGCATACTTTAATTGCTGAGTTTGAGCCAGCAAAAAACTATTACTTATATAGAGATAAAATTGCTTTTAAACCAAAAAGTGCAGGAACATTAATAGAAAAAATTTCTCTACCACAGGGAAAAATGAAGAATGATCCAACCTTTGGTCAAACAGAGGTATATTACAAGTCATTCCAGGCTGTTATTTCTTTAAAACGTGAAATGCCCGCGTCAACCCAACTTTCCCTTGCAGCCACCTACCAGGGATGTAACGAACCAATAGGTGTGTGCTATGCACCTATTGATAAATTAATAAAATTAACTCTTCCGGTTGCAAAATCTGTAGCTGGAGTACTGGCAGACTCAGTAAGTAATGATGCAACTGCAGCAACTGATCTTATAACGACAAAACAGACGGACCCTAAATCAAAGCTGCTTGAACTCCCAGACAACCGACGGTCCATTGAGTCTGAGTCAATAAAAATCGGCAAGATGTTTGAAGGTGGCAGTTTCTGGTTAATCCTTGCAAGTTTTTTTGGTATTGGCCTTTTGCTTTCCTTCACACCCTGCGTATTTCCTATGTTTCCAATCTTGTCTGGAATAATTGTAAATAGCGGAGAGAATCTTACTAAGGGCCATGGATTTATCCTAGCACTGGTCTATGTTATGGGGATGTCTCTCACTTACTCAGCAGCAGGGGTGGCTGCCGGACTCTCTGGTGCAATGCTATCAGTTGCTCTACAGAATGCTTGGGTGCTAGGAGGCTTTGCTTTGGTATTTGTTGCTTTATCTCTATCTATGTTTGGGTTCTATGAGCTGCAGTTACCAAGCTCGATACAAAGTAAACTCTCTAAAGAAGCAGGACATTTAAGGGGCGGGCATTTAGCTAGTGTCTTTGGAATGGGTGCGCTGTCTGCACTTATTATCGGTCCCTGTGTAGCCGCTCCATTGGCAGGGGCGCTACTGTATATCAGCCAGACCCGAGATGTGGTGCTAGGTGGCGCTGCCCTATTCTCCATGGCACTAGGTATGGGCGTTCCACTTTTAATTTTAGGCGCATCTGCTGGTGCATTCTTACCAAAAGCAGGGCCTTGGATGGAATCAGTTAAACGTTTCTTTGGTGTTCTGCTACTAGGTGTAGCAATCTGGTTAATATCGCCTGTAATTCCAGCAGCTATCCATATGCTGATGTGGGCTACTCTCCTAATAATATCTGCCATTTATCTAAATGCTATTGATTCTTTGCCCACGGGATCTTCCGGATCTCGTAAATTTTTAAAAGGAATTGGTATCATATCTTTGCTGTTAGGCATTGCCTTATTAGCAGGTGTTCTATCTGGTGGTCGTGATATTCTGCAGCCTCTAGCTAAAATAAATTTAACTAGCATCAGTGGGAATAACACGAATAAAACAAATATTATTGAGTCTAAACACCTCCCGTTCCAACGGGTAAGTTCTTTGACGGAACTTAATAAACGCATTGCTGAATCACAAAATAAATATGTAATGTTAGACTTTTATGCTGACTGGTGCATTTCATGCAAAGAAATGGAGCGGTTCACATTTACTGATCCAGAAGTAAAAAATAGGCTTGGGGATGTAGTGCTACTTCAAGTTGATGTCACTGAAGGTACAGCTGATGACCAAGCTCTACTCAAGTATTTCAAACTATTTGGGCCTCCTGGTATTCTATTTTTTGACCCCTCTGGCCGTGAAATTTATGATGCTAGAACCATTGGGTATCAGAATAATAAAGAATTTCTCGCTATTTTGAATGCTGTGCTAATCTAAATGAATAAACTTTTGAAATCATTACTATATATAGGTGTAGCAGTACTTGCTATATTTCTTGGCTTCTTACTACAAGAAACTAAAAACAGCAATGCCACAAAACCGGTAGCACAAAATGTGCCCGTAACAAATGATGGTGCAGGCTTAATCTTGGCAACTACCCTACCGGACCTTCAAGGGAAAAATCAGTCTATCTCTCAGTGGAAGGGAAAAGTTCTGGTGGTAAATTTTTGGGCAACTTGGTGTGAGCCTTGTCGAAGAGAAATGCCGGAATTTATTGAACTCCAGAATGAATTTCGTGACCAGGGATTACTCTTTATTGGAATAGCAATGGATCAAGCAAGTAAAGTTCAGCAATTCAACAAAGAAATAGGGGTCAATTACCCTATTCTTTTAGGGGGAATTGAAGCTATGGAGCTTGCTGAAGCAGCTGGTAATCGCTACGCAGTATTGCCGTTTACTGTCGTATTAAATCGTAACGGAGAGATTGCTAGTACCCATGTTGGCCTCATTTCACGAGATAAGCTGGAAACCATACTTAAGGCTTTGTTATAAGGAGCGAGATAGTTAATGTCAATTATTAAAGACACTATAATCAAAACAAAATTATGACTATATGTGTCAGCCATATAGCCATAATGTATTATTTTATAGCGAATTTTGCCTTACTACCAACCTTTTTTCCATCAACTTCTGATTCAATTTGAGGTTCCAAAACAAATACCCGATCACTAGAAATACCTCCTTTTTCAACCAGCCAATCGCGTGCAGCCTTACCACGTTGCTCGGCAAGCTGACGCAACTCTTCATCACCAGCATTAATATTCGATAAAATTAATTCCTCCATTTCAGAAATAGAAGTGGAGCTTGCAATACCTCTTTCATTATTTGATGTGTCAAATTTCTCTTCTTCGTAAATAAGCTTAAGAAATTCTTCATATTCTTCCGGCTCTATACTAATGTCTTGTGAAGAGTCGCCGGACTCTATTTTTTCTGCACCTTTGAGTAATTTTTGAGCCATGATTTTGTGGTCAAGAATCTCTCGTTTAAGACCATTTAAGTCATTTCCTAAATCTGCATATCCTGTAATTTCTAATTTGAGCCCAGGACGATCAGCCAATGCCTTAGATAATATTTGCAAACGCCTCTCAATCTCCGGCCCCATTCGCCCGTGACCAGGCAGGAAATCAATCTCTGACAGCTCCCCTCCATCACCGACAAGAGAGCTAAGCAATGCAAATGGAGATGTAACCGTCTTGGTAAGTAAATTAACAAAAGTATCAGAAATTACTCCGCCCAAATTAAAATTTGGATCATTAAATGAACCATTAATTGGCAGATTGAAATCAATCTCACCTCGCTGATTCTTTAGTAAGGCTATAGCAAGAGTTAGGGGAATATCTAGAGCATCCGGGCTTTCAATCTTCTTGCCCAGGGCAAATTGATCAAGAAAAATACGATTCTCTGCCTTTAACTCTCCCTCCTTAACATCATAGCTAATACCTGCTGACAACTTGCCTTTCTCTATAACATGGCCCAAATATTTTCCTGAATATGGACTAAATATTGGCAAGTCAATTCCAGTTATTTGTGCCGAAATATCAAGAAAAAGATCATTCCCAAAAGGATTTAATTCTCCTGTAATTTCAAACGGGGCAGACTTATCTACTACGCCTTTAATTCTTAATTCACCTGGATTTTCAGGCGCCAATGAGCTAATTTGACCAGTAATATCGGTTAGGTTAGCTCGATAATTAGGCTTAATAAATTGGTCATTAAAATCAATATTGCCATCCTTAAATTCTACCTTGCCAATATGTACCGGAAGAGCCTCAACTTTCAATCCCATCTGCTCCGAAGACTCAGTTACAGGTATACTATATGTTATTCTCTCTTCTGCTCCATTCTCATTCCTGACAATATTTTTAATATTAATCTCACCATTCGGTGTCAATCTCACATTTACAAAGAAATTAGAAATTACAATTGAAGCAATATCTGCACGAAACGGATCGCTTAAAAATTTAATCCCGCTAATATCAATTTCTTTCCAACGGAGAATATCTGCTGCACTTTCTTTATCAAAAAAATTAAAATTAGAGAATTTACTTTTACCATCCAATCTTATCTTTAGGGGTTCTCCATCAGCTTTTACCTCTCCCTCAAAAGATGCTTTGCCACGAGTAAGTAATGCATTCAAGTGATCCCCAGCCCAACCCTGCAATGAGACAAAATCAATATTTTTTGCATCAATAACAAAATTAAAAGCCCATGGAGACCATGCCAATGAGCCATTTGTTTCAATACTGCCATGCTTATTTATCGTAGCCTGTAGTGCCATATTTAAAGGTTCGAATCCACTAAAATCAATGTTGTAAATATCTAAGTTAAGGGAACTGACAACCACCGGAGCACTTTTTGCAAGCGTAAGATCTTCAAAGTTTAATGCTGCATCTACTATTTTTAAGCTTTCAATTTCTGCTGTCCATAGTTTACTACCACCCTCCGGGAGCACCTCGTAAACCTCTGGCCCAACCTCCTTTTTTTTCTCGACTTTCTTTTGTCTTATTTTTTTTTCGACAAGATGCGGCATAAAATTCTGAACCAGATTTAGCTGTCCATCTTCTTTACGTCGCATTGATGCCTTGAATTGATGTAATTGCATCATGCCAAGCACAATATTTTTCTGTAAAGAATCAATATAAATATTATTTACAATTAGTTTCGGGAGACTCAATGCTGGCTTCTCTTCTCCCGAATGTACTAACGATGCCCCCGCAAGCTCCATTACTAATTTAGCTGATTTTTGCCCACTCAGATCAACATCAATTAACATAACATCAAGCTGCTCAAGATTAATGTTGTATGGCTCTTTTGTTGTTTTATTTTCAAATTTTAATTCGCGTAAAGAAGCATTGCCAGACAGGACCATCTTGGTTTTTTTATTAGCCTCCTGTGTATAAATAAGCTGCAAATTACTATCGAAATATCCTGTCAGTAAATTTATGCCTATCGGGACAGGTGAATATTCTTTCATTTGCATTAAATCGATATTGTTTAATTTAAGATCAAGAGTTGCTTCCTTCTTGCCAGAGAAGGGCCGTACTTTCCCACTTAGAACAAAAGAAGATCCATTTATTTTTGCATTAAAATATGGCTCAATCCAGGTACTTAGATCATTCTCAAAGTTAGAAATAAATGGGATGCCGAAATTAATTTCGGAAATTTTCTGGTGACTGTTTTTAAAATAATCAGTAAACTCAAAATGGCCATCTTCAACAACAATATTACTAATCGACAACATTGGTTTATCATTACCAATCTTCCCTGAAAATTTTTCAATTAAATCAGAAATATTAAATTGATTCTTATCTTTACGAACTATATACAATATTGGTTTCTTAATTAATACAGAGCTAACTATTAGCGAGAGATGAGCAATAGATGCGGTACTGACATTTATATTTAATTCGCTGATAGAAAATAAAGT
>CALSMH010000006.1 GCA_943787405.1 uncultured Nitrosomonadaceae bacterium
TAAAAATATCCATGCATAAACCGGTGTAAGGGTTGCTGCCACCAATGCCGATAATGATGAAAACCGCCATATTATCGCAACAATGATCCAAGTAACAACTGCTAAAATTCCTGGCCATAGATTTAAGCCAAGTACCACACCTACCGCTGTTGCCACACCTCTCCCTCCCTTGAAGCGTAGGAATACGGGCCATATATGGCCCAGAAAGACTAATAGTGCAACAGCAGCTATTACTTCATTGTCTAAACCCCAAACCGGTACAAAATGTTGCGCCAATACAACGGCCACCCAGCCCTTACCTGAATCACCAAGTAATGTGAATATTGCTGCCGCTTTATTACCACTACGCAAAACATTAGTTGCTCCGGGATTCATTGAGCCAAAGGTGCGCGGGTCGGGTAACCTAAAGATCCAACTCGCTACAACTGCGAATGAAACCGACCCAAGCAAGTAAGCCAAAATTATAAACGCTGTTGTTGTCATTGTAGTTGGCGTCGACTCTGCAAATAGAATAAGATAATATTAATTCTACGTTAAAAATACTTACTTACGAAGTATCCTAGAAACATATAATTTCATAAATTCAGACGAATGGACATAATCTTCATCGGCGGGCTTAAGACAAAAACTCTGATTGGAATCTACCCATGGGAGCGCAAGGTAGCACAAGCAATACAAATTGATTTAGAGATTGCCTTACCAACAAGCAAAGCCTGCCAGACAGATAACTTTGAAGATACGCTGGATTATGCATCTATCATCAAAAGAATCAATGAATCCCTATCACAAAAACAATTTTCCTTGCTTGAAGCGTTAGCAGAACATATCGCTCAAATTATCTTAACGGAATTTAAGGCTCCATGGACAAGGGTCAGTGTAGCAAAAATCTGTATGATTCGTGATGTAAAAAAAATTGGCATAAGCATTGAACGGGGCTTATGCTCTTCCTAATTTAGAAAAACATGTAGTTACTAAAACTTGCTTTGGTTTTTATAATTAAGGAGCGTAGTAATAAGGCCTCTATCGCCAGGCGCTGTTTCGGTCACATTCATAAATCCAAGCGACTCTGCTGCATCTTTGATACGTTTATGGCTTGCATATGCCTGCAAGGAAAATAATACATCCTTACGATCTCGTTCTGGAATCAAAGTTACAAGATTCTTTACAGCAGAGCTACTCATCATTGAAACAGCTGTTATTTTTTTTAACTTTAATAGTTCCAGCAATCCTACTGGAGATGTGGTTGGGATAACTCGTCTGTAGGCAGTAACAGCTTCTACCTGGGCTCCGCGTTTCCTCAATTCGTCAAATAGTATTTCTCTTCCACCATTTCCACGAAATATTAATATCCGCCGCCCCTTAACTAATTCTGACTGTAAGTCTGAGAGTTCAAGAAGACCTTCACTGTCAAAACTTTTAAGTGGTATTTGTAAGTTGTTGACTCCGTGTAAATTCAACTCTTCAGCAGTTCCTCGTCCAGGTGCAAATATTTTGATTGAAATGGGGAGTTTAGCGTTATCTTTAAGTGTCATTTCAACTGCACTCGGACTTACAAAAATTATTGCATAAACATTTTGTAATAATGATAGCGCTGCCTTGACTTGCCCAGTATCTGCTGGTGGCTCAATTAATATAGTTGGATATATATATGGTGTGGCACCAAGTGCCTCTAAACGCCCGGCGGTCCGAGAAGCCGGCTTTATTGGCCGTGTAACCAAAATATGCATGCCCGATAGTGGGCTAACTTCATTTTTCATAATCTTAATACTGTTAAAAAACTAACATTCAAATAATGAACTCATTATAGTCAATAGCCCAGCTCCAATTATAGTTTACAATTAATAATTAGGAGATTGCTAAAATAGCCATAACTAGATCTAATTAACTGTACATAGCAACGTTTATATACGTTACATTATTAATCTTTAATTAATATACTCTAAGTATATCGAAGCATCTCACATTATTCTTTTCGGGTGCCTATGTATCGGAGCAACAAAAATATTTGCACTTCTTGTAATACATCCCTATTACTTATAATTGGGCTCTTATCATTTTGTTATAGCCAGTCTGTTATAGCAGAACAATTACGCCCTGAAATTAAAACTTTTATCAGTAAAATGGTAAAAACTCACGGATTCAAAGAGCATAATCTCAAAAAAATATTCAATAGAATAAAAATAAAACCTAGCATTATTAAAACAATTTCTCGCCCAAGCACATCGAAACCATGGCATGAATATTATCCTGTTTTTATTAATCAAAAACGGATCTCAAAAGGAGTCTCTTTCTGGAAGAAGAATGCCAAAACTCTGAAACGAGCAAGTAAAGAATTTGGTATCCCTTCAGAAATTATTACGGCGTTAATCGGTGTTGAAACGTATTATGGCAAACAAACTGGTGGACATCGTGTTTTGAATGCATTAACAACTTTAGCTTTTAATTATTCAAGACGAGCTGATTTTTTCCGTGACGAATTAGAGCAATATTTGTTGCTTACCCGAGAACAAGGCACTGATATATTCAGTATCAAAGGATCCTATGCTGGTGCAATTGGGATCCCGCAATTTATGCCTAGTAGTTACCGTAAATACGCGGTAGATTTTGATAGCGATGGAAAAATAGATTTATCAGGAAGCACTGCTGATGCAATAGGTAGTGTAGCTAACTATTTAAAATCTCATGGTTGGGAAATGGATGGGCCAACAATATCAAGAGCAAAGATTAGTGATGGCAGTAACCGTTATGAGACTTTAAAAATGAAGCGCAAGCCTCTCTATACAATTGAAAAACTGAGGAAATTTGGAATTACCCCATCAATTAATATTCATAATGATCGAAAATCTACACTGATTAAATTAAACAATAAAAAGGATACAGAATATTGGCTAGGGTTCAAGAATTTCTATGTTATTACCCGTTATAATCACAGTACTTATTACGCTATGTCCGTGTTATTACTATCAGAAAGAATTCGTGCGTTACGAAATAGTAAGAAACCTTAACAAATTAGATTTTTATTCCGTGTGAAGTAACAAATTTATTGCGTTATTTGGCCGAATGCAACAACATGATCTACTTCTAATTTAACGCCAATATCCTCTCCAATAGCATGATTATGGTGACTTGGCACCAGTGATAATGCAGTACTGCCTTTAGGTAAACGTAAAGTATATAAAATCTCAGCGCCCCGGAAAGCTTTATGTAAAACCTTCGCCTTTAAAGAGCTTTTATCATCATGTACGATATCATCTGGGCGTATCAATACATCAACATTGCACCCCTCACCAAATAATTTATCTGATGCATGTTGATTTGAAATACCTGCTTCTAGTACCCCCAATTCAATCTCCACATGGCTCGAATCAAGAATCTTCCCGGAAAGAAATACACCCTGTCCTACAAAATTTGCGACAAAGCGACTAGTAGGACGATGGTAAAGATTATAAGCGGAGTCCCATTGCATAATTTCACCGTTCTGCATTACCCCAATCTCATCTGCAATAGCGAAAGCTTCGTTCTGATCGTGCGTTACAAGAATAGCAGTAGTTCCTTGATTTTTAAGAATTTCACGAACCTCTAAACTTAAGCGCTCTCGTAAATTCACATCAAGGTTTGAGAAGGGCTCATCCAATAATAATAAATCAGGTTTCGGAGCCAATGCACGCGCTAATGCCACCCGCTGCTGTTGCCCTCCTGAGAGTTCATGTGGATAATTATTTGCCACGTCTTTAAGACCCACAATCTCAAGCATTTCAGCCGCCCGTTCTGAACGTTCTGTACGTGACATGTAATGCAATCCAAAAATTATATTTGAAATAACAGTAAGATGTGGAAACAAAGCATAATCCTGAAATACCATTCCTATATGCCGCTTCTCTGGCTGCAGTGAAAAATTTGAGCTACTAACTTTCACCCCATTCAATAATACCTCCCCCCCTACTATTGGCTCAAACCCGGCAATACATCGTAAAACCGTAGTTTTTCCACACCCACTTGGTCCTAAGAGACAACCAATTGCACCCTTGTTAAGTCCAAATGACAAATTATTAACCACAGTCTTTTTACTATAAGACTGACTTATCTTTGCCACTTCAAGTAATAAAGTATCCATAAAATTATTTCTCAGCCTGGCGTGTAAGCATTATTATTGGAATCAGACCCGTGAGCACCAACACTACTGCAGGTAGGGCGGCTTGCTCCCACTCTCCCTCAGAGGTCATTTCGAAAATTCGCACTGAAAGTGTGTCCCAACCAAAAGGCCTCGTCATTAAAGTAATAGGCATCTCTTTCATGACATCAACAAAAACTAAAGTGGCGGCTGTGAATATTCCACCCTTTAGGATAGGCAAATGTATTTTCTGTAGCATACCCCATCCACTTACACCAAGCCCCATCGAGGCCTCATCTATATTAAAAGTAACTCGCTGCATAGCACTATCAATAGGGTTATATCCAACCGCCATAAAACGTGTCATATAGGCAATTAACATTACTACAAACGTACCCTGAAATAAAAATCCCGTTTCTATAGAAAATAATTGCATTGCCATTTGACTAAACCAGCTATCTACCCATGCAAGCGGAATATAAATCCCTACTGCCAGAACCACACCAGGTAAAGCGTATCCTATTGTTGCAATTCGTACTGCCATACGAGAAACCATATCAGGGTGACGACGAACAGAATAAATCATTAAAATAGAGATAACACAAATAAGTAATGCGGAAAGTCCTGACAGGGTTAACGAATGCCAGAGGAATCCTAGGTAGCGCTGATTAAACTCTTCTGCAAAAGAATCTATAGCCCAAATAAATAATTGCGTAATTGGTAACAAAAAAGCAAAAAATAAAGTGGCTGAGGCGAAACCTGCTACAGCCCAAGATTTCCATCCTGTAAGAATAATGGGAGCCATACGGGAACTTTGTTTAGTTTCTGCATAGCGTATTCGTGAACGGAATTTCTGCTCGATAACAATTAATACAAAAATGATTATAATCAGCAGTGATGCCAGCTGAGAAGCTGCAGATAAAGAAAACATACTAAACCATGCTTTATAAATGGCTGTCGTAAAAGTATCATAATTAAATACTGCTACCGTTCCGAAATCGGCCAGAGTTTCCATTAGAACCAGCATTACACCACTGGCTATCCATGGGCGCGCCATAGGCAATGCCACCTTAAAGAATCCTTGCGCACTATTTAACCCTAACGACTGAGCAGCCTCTAATGAACGTTTCCCTTGGGTAAGAAAGGCATTCCGAGCTAATAAATATACATAAGGATAGAAAGCAAGTGTCATTACAATAATTACACCCATCCTACTTCTAATGTTTGGAAACCAGAACGGCTCTGTTCCAAACCAAGAACGTAATGATGTCTGTACAGGACCAGTAAAATCGAACAACCCTAAAGTAACAAATGCCAGAACATATGCGGGGAATGCAAGCGGAAGCAATAATCCCCAGGAGAAAATCTTTCGACCAGGAAAATCGTATACTGCTGTAAACCAAGCCAAACTGACTCCTAGCACTGCTGAACTAGTAGCCACCCCTAACGCGAGCCAGAATGAATTTAACAGCAGTCTTGATAGAGTAGTCTCTACTAAATGCTGCCAAATTTCTCCTGTAGGGGAAAGAAACGACAACATAACCGTACCCACAGGAATGAGTACTAAGGTTGCCACAATAACGGGGATGTAACGCCAACCTAATACTGTCTGCAACGAACCAGATAGGCAATAAGAGTTACCTCTTGAATTACTACCTTCGGACTTCATGAATTTTCCACAGATCACTTTTCATGCTTTACCGATAACCTACTCGGTCCATCAATTTCACTGCTTCAATTTGTAGTTCACCTGCTTTGACTACATTCATTCTATTCTGCTTAAAGCCACCCCACTCTGCCACTATGGAATCGGGGCTTACTTTCGGATTAACAGGGTATTCCATATTTATATCAGTGAATAATTTCTGAGCCTTCTTTGATGACAGAAATTCTAGCAGCATGACCGCTGATTTTTTACTCTTTGTATTTTTGATAATTCCTGCACCAGAAATATTGACATGAACACCACTTCCATCCTGATTAGGCCAAAATATAGCTAATGGTAAATTAGGGGTTTTTTCGATTAGACGACCATAATAATAACTATTAACAATGGTCACGTCACATTTCCCTGCAGCAACGAACTCCATTGCTTTAGTATCATTAGACAAGGGATCTGTAGCCAAATTAGCAACCCAGCCACTAATAATTTGTTCGGTTTTTTCTTTGCCATGCTCAGCAATCATCATTGCCACCAGTGACTGGTTATATACTTTTTTAGAAGTGCGTAGGCATATTCGTCCCTGCCATTTTGAATTTGCTAGATCCTCATAAGTAGATAACTCTGCAGGATTCACTTTGTCGGTGTTGTATACAATAGTTCGAGCACGTACAGACAACCCAAACCATTTTCTCTGGGGGTCTCGTAAATATGAAGGTATATTTATTTCCAATTTTCTAGATTCCACAGGTGCAAGCAACCCTACTTGTACAGCTTCCCATAAATTTCCTGCATCTGTAGTAATTAGCATATCAGCAGGTGTATATTTACCCTCAGCCCTAAGCTTTGCAAGTAAGACACCCGCTTTATCAGTTACAAATTTCACCGAAATACCAGTCTCTTTTGTAAAAGAATCGAACATCGGTTTGATAAGTTTTTCAATTCTTGCTGAATATACTACTACCTGTTCTGCATAAGAAAAATTAGCACTAAACGAAGCAAAACAGATAAATATTACCCCCAAAAATCGGCCAAAATATATTCTTAGCATTTAATTCTATAACTCCCAGATATAAAGAATAGTAAAGATCATTCCATATTATAAATGATAATTGTTATCAGTATAGGGGCTCAAACGAAGATTACTGGAGGTTATCGACATCGAACGAATCAGTACTTTTATTTCTAGGCAGTTTAAAGAGTAGATTGGTACAAATAATACGGAAAGAAATGGATCTAATCAGCAATCCTCTCAAATTTCCCGTATAACGAAAGAATCTCCATTAAGCGGAGTATAGTACTAATAAAAATCTAAAAAATTACTAAATTTAATTAGCAATTATTACGAACAAAAGATAGGAAAATTTAAAGAATAGCTACAGATTCTTCTTTAAATTTAAGTTCTATTTTTCCTCCAACATCTATATCTACAGTGACTTTTCCTCCATTAGCTAAGCGTCCAAATAATAATTCATCTGCTAAAGCACTGCGAATAGTATCCTGAATAAGACGTACCATAGGCCGCGCACCCATAAGGGGATCAAACCCATCCTTCGCAAGAAATTCTTTCAAAGCATCAGTAAATATAGCTTCTACTTTTTTCTCATGCAATTGAACCTCTAATTGCATGAGAAATTTATCTGCTACTCTCAAAATTACATCTTTATCCAAGGCTGAGAATGAGATAATAGCATCTAGTCGATTCCGAAATTCTGGTGTAAATATACGTTTAATATCAGCCATCTCTTCTCCTGCCTGACTTGATTTTCTAAATCCCATCGAAGTCTTTGCAAGTGACTCAGCTCCGGCATTAGTAGTCATTATAATAATTACGTTCCGAAAATCTGCTTTACGACCATTATTATCTGTCAAAGTGCCATGGTCCATAACCTGTAATAAGATGTTGAAGATATCTGGGTGAGCTTTCTCAATTTCATCTAACAACAATACCGAATAAGGCTGTTTAATGATCGCCTCAGTTAATAGCCCGCCTTGATCGAAACCAACGTACCCAGGTGGGGCACCTATCAATCGAGATACTGCATGATGTTCCATGTATTCAGACATATCAAAACGGTGCGATTTAATGCCCATTGCATATGCTAGTTGACGTGCCACCTCAGTTTTCCCTACACCTGTAGGACCGGAAAAAAGAAATGACCCTACTGGTTTTTGCGGATCGCCTAAGCCGCTTCTAGACATTTTGATTGCTGCTGCTAAGGCATTGATAGCTTTATTCTGTCCAAATACCATAGTCTTTAAATCACGGCTCAGTGTTTTTAAAATATTACGATCGTCATTGGATACACTCCGTGACGGAATACGTGCAGCTTTTGCTATAACGTTTTCTATCTCGTGCTTACTAATAATTTTACGCTGTTTTGATTTAGGCAAGATCCTTTGTGCTGCACCCGCTTCGTCAATAATATCTATCGCCTTATCTGGCAAATTTCTATCATTGATGAAACGTGCAGATAATTCTGCTGCTGAAGTAAGAGCAACAACTGTATATTTAACACCATGATGTGCTTCGTAGCGAGATTTTAAGCCACGCAGAATAGCAACAGTCTCCTCCATACTGGTTTCCGGAACATCAATTTTCTGAAAACGCCGAGATAGAGCATGATCTTTCTCAAATATCCCTCGATATTCGCTGAATGTAGTAGCACCAATACATCTGAATTGACCCGTATTAAGTACTGGCTTAAGTAAGTTAGCGGCATCGAGCGTACCCCCTGATGCCGCACCCGCCCCCACCATGGTATGTATCTCATCAATGAATAAAATAGCATTTGGATCATCAAGCAGTTGCTTTAATATAGCCTTAAAACGTTGTTCAAAATCGCCACGATATTTTGTTCCAGCCAGCAATGCACCAATGTCTAAAGCATAAATCTGATGATTAGCAAGCACCTCTGGCACGTCTCTTTTGATAATCTTCCATGCCAGTCCCTCAGCAATAGCTGTTTTTCCAACTCCCGCCTCGCCAACTAAAAGTGGATTATTCTTTCGGCGCCTACACAGCGTTTGTATTACACGATCTAATTCCTTTTTACGCCCAATCAGGGGATCTATTTTTCCTGCTAACGCCTGTATATTAAGGTTTACAGTGTAATTTTCAAGTGCACCACCTGCACTCTTCTCTTGATCCGTATCACTATCGCCTTCAGTCTTTGCATTATCTCCTTGCGGGACTTTATTTATCCCATGAGAAATATAATTAACCACATCTAGCCTTGTCACTCCCCGCTGGTGAAGAAAATATACTGCGTGTGAGTCTTTTTCCCCAAATATTGCCACTAATACATTCGCACCGGTAACTTCTTTTTTGCCCGAGGATTGAACGTGAAGAATCGCACGCTGAATTACACGCTGAAACCCAAGTGTCGGCTGCGTATCTACCTCCTCGCTACCACCCACAGCAGGAGTATGTTCAGTAATATGCTCTACAAGAGATTTACGCATATCACTAATATCGATTGAACAAGCACGTAATACTTCTGCTGCCGTGTGATTATCAAGCATTGCCAACAATAAATGTTCTACTGTTATGAATTCATGTCGCTTCTGCCGTGATTCGACAAACACCATATGTAAACTTATTTCAAGCTCCTGAGCAATCATTTCAAGTTTCCTCCATCACACACTTTAGCGGGTGCTGATTCTCTCTCGCAAATGCAGTCACCTGCTTAACTTTAGTTTCAGCCACATCACTAGAATATACACCGCACACACCAATCCCATCCATATGGACTTTTAACATAATTTGAGTCGCCTTCTCCTGACCTTTAGCAAAAAAAGTTTGTAACACTAATACAACAAACTCCATTGGAGTAAAATCATCATTTAGCAAAACCACTTTAAACATTCGTGGTGGCTTAATTTTATTTTTCTCAACCCTCAGTACAGTGTCTTCATGACTTCTTGCCGCCATTTCCTTACCTATTTTTTAGAGAATGTGCACCATATAATTTCTTACTAACATAGTTGTCGATTACAACAAAAAATTCAAGTCCCTTGCGTAAATTAATATAAAGCCAACTCAAGTCTTGAGAAAATATAATGCCCACTTGACTTTAACGTTAGTTTTGAGTAAAAAGTAATTGGGAGTTTGGATTCAAGTTTTCTGCAGTGCCGGTTACAGCCGTTCGCAATCTTGAAACTCAAACAGTGTTCGGGTTCCAGCCCGATTTTTTTAAAGGATAGGAAAAATGGCTGAAGGTACAGTAAAGTGGTTTAATGATTCTAAAGGTTTTGGTTTTATTACCCCTGATGATGGTAGTGAAGATTTATTTGCACATTTCTCAGCAATCAATATGTCAGGATTCAAAACTCTCAAAGAAGGTCAAAAAGTTAGCTTTGAGGTGACTCAAGGGCCTAAGGGAAAACAAGCATCAAATATTCAAACCCCCGAGTAATAAAATTAATTTATATACATCACAATAAAATTTCAAGCCCCTTGGCAATATAATGCCAAGGGGCTTTTTTTAAAAACCTGATCAACCCATACGTTTGACTAATTCCTCTCCAAATTTTGAACAGGATACTTTTTGAGGACTCTTCATCAACCGCGCAAAATCATAGGTCACAATTTTATCTTGTATTGTCTTTTCTACTGCTTGAATTATTTGATTTGCAGCTTCATACCAACCCATGTGCCTGAGCATCATTTCTGCAGATAGAATTATTGATCCGGGATTGACCTGATCCTTGCCTGCATATTTTGGTGCTGTTCCATGAGTTGCCTCGAACATGGCAATTGATTCGTTAAGATTTGCCCCCGGTGCAATACCTATACCACCTACCTGAGCTGCTAGAGCATCAGAAATATAATCCCCATTAAGATTAAGCGTAGCAATTACGTCATATTCTTTGGGGCGTAACAAAATTTGTTGGAGAAATGCATCAGCAATCGAATCCTTAATAATGACCCCACCTTTATCCTCCGGTAGTACCATCCACGGCCCCCCATCTAAGGGCTCCGCACCAAATTCTTTTTTTGCCAACCCATACCCCCAGCTCTTGAAAGCCCCCTCTGTGAATTTCATGATATTACCCTTGTGAACCAGTGTCACAGATTTTTTCTTATTGTCTATCGCATACTGAATAGCCTTACGCACCAGCCTCTCAGTGCCTTCTCTTGAAACTGGTTTTACACCGATACCAGATGTCTGTGGAAATCGTATCTTTGTAATTCCCATTTCATTTATTAAAAAATTGATAACTTTCTTTCCTTCTTCTGATCCAGATTCCCACTCAATACCTGCATAAATATCCTCTGAATTTTCACGAAAAATTACCATATCGGTATTTTCTGGAGACTTTAATGGACTTGGTACGCCTTGAAAATAACGTATTGGACGTAGGCATAAGAATAAGTCTAATTCTTGCCGTAGCGCAACATTGATAGAGCGGATACCTCCGCCTATAGGTGTCGTTAAAGGACCTTTAATGGAAACCACATATTCCTTTGCAGCACGCAGCGTCTCATCTGGCAACCAAGTATCTTTGCCATATACACGTGTAGCTTTCTCACCGGCATAAATTTCCATCCAAGAGATCTTACGTTTACTACCATAAGCCACATTTACAGCAGAATTTACTACTTTCTGCATAACAGGGGTAATATCTATACCAATGCCATCGCCTTCAATATATGGAATAATTGGGCGGTCAGGCACATTTAAAGAAGAATTTTTATTAACACTTATTTTCTCACCTTCTACTGGTTCCTTAATGTGCTGATACATAGGCTTGTGGTCCCCCAAAATAATTTAATTTTTAAAGTTATAGTTACAAATAGAATGTATTATTCTACCTGTGTTTTAGAAAAAGGCACTTATGTACTTAATAATAGGACTGTCTGATATAACATGATTTGGAAACCTAACGTAACTGTAGCGGCAGTTATTAGCAAAGATGATAGATATTTATTAGTTGAAGAGCAAACTATAAACGGGCTACTCTTCAACCAACCTGCTGGTCACTTAGAACCAAATGAGTCAATACTACAAGGTGTGATCCGAGAAACACTAGAAGAAACGGGTTACACTTTCACCCCACAATGGCTATTAGGTATCTATAGATGGCACTCACCTGTCAATGACACAACTTATTTGCGTTTCACATTCTTAGGTACAGCAATCTGCCATGACCATAATCGAAAACTAGACAAAGGTATAGTACGTGCGGCATGGTTCCATACAAACGAGATATACGAGCTCGCACACCGGCACCGGAGCCCCATGGTAATTAAATGTATCGAAGATCATTTGACGGGAAAACGTTATCCTCTAGAACTTCTTACTTACTATGATTGAAATGATGAAAAAAAAACGTGTCGTTATAGGTATGTCTGGAGGGGTGGATTCATCCGTTGCGGCACTCCTACTTAAGCAACAGGGCTATGACGTAGTAGGTCTGTTCATGAAGAACTGGGAGGAGGATGATACTGATGAATATTGTTCATCTAAACGGGACCTTATCGATGCCGCATCAGTTTCTGATGTTATAGGAATACCTTTGGAAGCGGTAAATTTTTCTGCTGAGTATAAGGAAAAAGTATTCAGCAATTTTTTAGAAGAATACAAGCTGGGACAAACACCAAATCCTGATGTCCTATGCAATGCAGAAATAAAATTTAAGGCATTTCTTGATCATGCATTTGAACTTGGCGCAGATTTTATTGCGACTGGGCACTATGCACAAATTAGAAAATTTAATGGTATATGCCAACTGCTTAAGGGTGAAGACGGAACAAAAGATCAGAGCTATTTCCTCTACCGACTTAACCAAAGACAATTAACCAATACTCTGTTCCCTATCGGACATCTCTATAAAAGTGATGTGCGCAAGATTGCCCAAGACTTTAATTTACCTAACTACTCTAAAAAAGATAGTACGGGTATCTGTTTTATTGGCGAGCGCCCATTTAGAGAATTTCTGAGCCGTTATCTACCACATGAACCAGGAGAGATACGAACTCAAGAAGGGACAATTATTGGTGAACATATAGGTCTAATGTACTACACCATTGGTCAGCGGCAGGGGCTAGGAATAGGCGGAACAAAAGGTGGCCTTGATGAACCATGGTTTGTCCTAGAAAAAGTCATGACTAATAATACATTGATTGTAGTACAAGGACACGACCACCCTGAACTATTTCAGCCTAAACTTTCTGCTTCAGATCTCACCTGGATAAGTGGCAAGGCACCACACTGTGGCTGGGTTTACTCTGCAAAAACTCGCTATCGTCAAACCGATGCCCCCTGCTCTATTAAAGAAATTAGCAAGGCTAAATGTAAAATAGAATTTGCCCAGCCTCAGTGGGCTGTAACACCGGGACAGTCAGTAGTGATCTATGAAAGTAAGGTTTGCTTAGGAGGGGGAATAATCACAAAATAAAGAAGTCAAAATAAGTGATACTAAAATACATTATTTTTTAATATTTTATTCCTTCGGCGCAGTCTCTATGAATGAAGCCCTCTCCTCAAGAGCATCAACTAAACGAACTAAATTAGGAAACATGCGCCACTTCATTTCAGGAAAACGAAAAGATAAATAGCCAAGAGTACAACCTAATGCAATATCGGCTAAAGTATAGACATTGCCTTCACACCATTTTTTATCGCCTAGATCCCGAGCCGCAACTTCAAGCCCTAGCATAGCCTTTTTCTGTTGGCGTGAAATCCATTCCGTATTTTGTAAAGATTCTGGCCTCTTGCGCTCCAGAAAAATAGTGGTAGCTGCATCGCTTATACCATCTGCCAAAGCCTCCCAACGTTTCACCATACTACGCTCTCTATTAAACTCGGGCATCAGTCGCGAAACCGGGTTAGCACTATCTAAATAATCAACGATCACTCTTGAATCATATAATGTAGTGCCATCATCCATAATCAATATTGGCACTTTACCTAGGGGATTGTGTTCAGCCACGCGAGTATCTGACTCCCATGGTATATCTACATCAAAGTCATAGACAATCCGTTTCTCAGATAAAACAATTCGTACTTTACGTACAAATGGGCTGGTAAGTGATCCGACAAGCTTCATAATTTCCCAAATAACGTTCCAATAAAGGCACGCAGTATATCAACTTTCTCCACCTTACAGCACACCCACAGGAATATTCTCATTTATGTTAAAATATATGTCAATCAGATTGATAATCTTATGACCACTCTCTCCCCTCTTACAGCCCTTTCTCCCCTTGACGGTCGCTACCACAGTAAGCTTGCAGCTTTACGGCCATATTTTAGCGAATTTGCACTAATTCATTACCGTGTCCAAGTAGAGATTGAGTGGCTCAAAGCGCTGAGCTATGAACCTGCTATTACAGAAATCTCACCATTTTCTACTGATACCATTGCCCAACTTGAAAAATTAGTTACAGACTTCTCTGAGTCTGACGGAGAATCAATTAAATCTATTGAATCCCGCACTAATCACGATGTTAAAGCAATTGAATACTGGCTAAGAGAACGCACTGAAAAGAATGAAGAAATTTCTAAAGCTGCTGAATTCATTCACTTTTCCTGCACCTCAGAAGATATTAATAATCTTTCCCACGGGTTAATGATAATGCAAAGCCGGAGCCGTGTGATGCTACCTGCCTTGAGTAATATAATTAAAACCCTTGTTCGCATGGCTCATCAGCTTGCAGATACGTCTATGCTAGCCCGTACTCATGGCCAGCCTGCAACCCCGACAACCTTAGGGAAGGAACTCGCGGTTTTTGCACACCGTTTACAGAATGGATATGACGATCTTGCCGCAGTTCCGATATTAGGAAAGATTAATGGCGCGGTTGGTAATTACAATGCACATCTTGCAGCATATCCAAATGTAAATTGGGAAGGGTTCTCGCAATCTTTCGTTGAAGAACTAGGGCTAGAGTTTAATCCTTATACCACTCAAATTGAATCGCATGATGCTATTGCTAGAATATGTGACGCTTATGCCCGTATAAATACTATTCTGCTCGACCTTGACCGTGATATATGGGGATATATTTCATTAGGATATTTCAAGCAAAAAATTAAAAAGTCTGAGGTTGGTTCATCAACAATGCCGCACAAAGTGAATCCTATCGATTTTGAAAATTCAGAGGGGAACCTAGGAATTGCTAATGCTTTACTCAGACACTTAAGCAACAAGCTACCTGTATCACGCTGGCAACGGGATCTAACAGACTCAACTGTACTTCGTAATATGGGTGTCGCGTTAGGGCACACCCTATTATCTTATGAATCATGTAGTAAAGGACTAAGCAAGCTGGAGGCTAATCCAAACCAGCTATCTGAAGACCTAAAGGACTCTTGGGCAATCCTAGCCGAACCAATCCAAACAGTAATGCGTCGTTACGGATTACCTAACCCTTATGAGCAGCTAAAAGAGCTAACTAGGGGAAAGGAAAGTATCTCTAAAGAAACAATACGTAAGTTCATTAATAGCCTTGCGATTCCTGATAAAGAAAAAGAACGATTACATAATCTAACTCCTCAGAACTACATTGGTAAAGCTACAGAGTTAGCCCGAAATGTTGGGGGATAAAATAAGACCACTTGCTTACTACTAGCCTGCTTCCTGCAGTGTAAATATATATCCCGCTAGCACCTCAATCAAACAGCTAAGTCAGTGAAAGCAGAGCAACAAAAATATAAATAATTCTTCTCCTGTATTGAAATTAAAAAATTCACCCCAATTTCTCTCCAACAGCAATCAGGAGAAAAATATTTATGAAAAACTCGGATGACCCAAAATCAAATAAGTCAGAAATGACTAAAAATGAAACTAGTGCAGAGGAAACAACTGAGCATAGTAATAAGGAGTCACCAGTAGAAGTTATGCCCAGCTTGGAAGAGCTGCTAAAAAAATCAGAGCTTGAGGCCACTGAGCATCACGATGCTTGGTTACGCGCTAAGGCAGACTCGGAAAATATACGGAAAAGAGCTCAAACTGATATCGCTAACGCACACAAATATGCTATTGAGAATTTTTCTACTGAATTATTGACGGTAATGGACAGTTTAGAAGCTGCTTTAGCTGTTGAGAATGCTACAGTAGAAAATTTTAAGAATGGAATGGAACTAACTCTCAAGCAACTTACTTCTGCTTTTGAAAAATTTAACATTAAAGTAATTAATCCAGATGGGGAGAAATTTGACCCTCATCAGCATCAAGCCATGAGCACAGTGGATTCTGACCTTTCCCCAAATACTGTAGTAAATGTAATGCAAAAAGGCTATGTATTAAATGACCGAATAATCCGGCCAGCGCTTGTAACCGTCTCAAAAACTAAAGACACTTGAAATGGCTGTCTGAGGCCCCACTTATATATTTGTAGATATATGGCATTAACCCTAAAAGGACTGAATTATGGCAAAAATTATAGGCATTGATCTTGGCACTACCAACTCTTGCGTATCTGTCATGGAGAATGGAAAACCCAAAGTTATTGAGAATTCTGAGGGAACTCGCACCACCCCTTCTATCGTGGCTTATTCTGAAGATGGCGAAATTCTAGTAGGCGCTTCTGCCAAACGCCAGGCCGTCACAAACCCAAAAAATACTGTATTTGCTTCAAAAAGATTAATTGGGCGTCGTTTTGATGAAGAGATGGTGCAAAAAGATATTAAAATGGTTCCTTACAGCATCATTAAAGCTAAAAACAATGATGCATGGGTAAAAGTTCGTGATAAAAAATTAGCCCCACCTGAAATATCAGCAGAGGTTCTTAAGAAAATGAAGAAAACTGCTGAAGATTATCTAGGCGAAACTTTAACCGAAGCAGTTATAACTGTTCCTGCTTATTTTAATGACTCACAGCGTCAAGCTACTAAAGATGCGGGACGCATTGCTGGACTAGAAGTAAAACGTATTATAAATGAACCAACTGCAGCAGCCCTGGCTTTTGGTATGGATAAAAAAGAAGGAGACCGGAAGGTTGCTGTTTATGATCTTGGAGGTGGTACTTTTGATATCTCAATTATCGAAATTGCAGAAATTGATGGTGAGCACCAATTTGAAGTATTGGCAACTAATGGCGACACCTTCCTTGGTGGAGAAGATTTTGATCTCCGCATAATCGAGCACCTTGTTGCTGAGTTTAAAAAAGAAAGTGGCATCGACCTAAAGAAAGACATGATTGCCTTACAGCGTCTTAAAGACGCAGCAGAGAAAGCTAAAATTGAACTATCTTCCAGCCAACAGACCGAAGTCAACCTGCCTTACATCACGGCAGACTCTTCAGGACCTAAACACTTAGTAGTAAAAATAACTCGTTCCAAACTAGAAAGTTTGGTTGAAAAACTAATAGAAAGAACAACTGAGCCATGCCATATCGCTATGAAAGATGCGGGTATAGATGGTATCGACGATATTATTATTGTTGGAGGGCAGTCCCGTATGCCCAAGGTTCAAGAGAAAGTTAAGGCTATTTTTGGGAAAGAGGCACGTAAAGATGTTAATCCAGATGAAGCAGTTGCACTAGGCGCTGCCATTCAGGGTGGCGTCTTGCAAGGCGATGTTAAAGATGTACTACTATTAGATGTTACGCCCCTGTCTCTAGGTATCGAAACTATGGGTGGCGTTATGACTAAGCTTATCCAAAAAAATACAACTATTCCGACCAAGGCACAACAAGTATTTTCGACTGCCGAAGATAATCAGCCTGCAGTAACTATCCATGTATTGCAAGGTGAACGGGAAATGGCCTCCGGGAATAAAAAATTAGGGGAATTTAACCTGACTGACATTCCTCCCGCACCAAGAGGAATGCCTCAAATTGAAGTTGCATTTGATATTGATGCTAATGGGATTCTGCACGTATCAGCAAAAGACAAAGCAACTGGAAAAGAAAATAAGATTAAAATCCAAGCCAGTTCAGGGCTATCAGATGAGGAAGTAGAAAGCATGGTAAAAGATGCCGAATCTCATGCTGAGGAGGATAAAAAAGCACTAGAACTTGTCACAGCCCGCAATCAATGTGATGCGCTTATTCACTCCGTGAATAAAACTTTAGCAGAGCATGGAGAAAAACTTGAAGGAGATGAAAAATCTACAATCGAAGTTGCGCTGAAAGAAGCTGAGGAGGCATTAAAGTCAGATGACAAGGATGCCATTGATGCAAAAACTCAGGCATTAGCTGAAGCTTCCCAGAAACTCACAGAAAAAATGATGGCACAGGAACAGGACCAATCAGGTAGCGAAACCCCGCCGCCAAATAATGATGGCAACGAAGGCCAAGAAAAAGGTGACGTAGTTGATGCTGAATTTGAGGAAGTAAAAGATAAAAAATAAATAAATACTGGGGCCATTTAAACGCAGAAGCGTAGGAAAATACAATTGCAATTCTCCTGCGTACTCTGCGTTTTTTTGGCGTTATCCAGAAAATTATCTTTATTTATTTTGTATAAATTAGCCGCTCTCAACGTAATAAAGTATCAGGTAATATTAATCTTGCTATAAAAAGTGAAAATATTTATATGAGTAAGCGTGACTACTATGATGTATTAGGTGTTAGCCGTAACGCCGGGGATGATGAAATTAAAAAAGTCTATCGTAAGCTTGCGATGGAACATCATCCTGACCGTAATCCAGACAACCCTAAATCAGAAGAACGCTTTAAAGAGGCTAAAGAAGCATACGAAATACTCTCGGATCCAAATAAACGGTCAGCCTATGACCAACAAGGACATGCTGGAGTAGATCCAAGTATGGGGGGAGGTAACCCTCATGGCTTCTCTTCGGATACTTTTGGTGATGTTTTTGGTGATATTTTTGGTGGCCAAGGCACACAATCTAACTCCTATCGTGGCGCAGATTTACGCTACAACATGGAAATTACACTGGAGCAAGCAGCTCGTGGTACCGAAACGAAAATACGGGTTCCTACAATGGCGTCCTGTGATGTTTGCCATGGCAGCGGAGCAAAACAAGGCACCTCTCCTTCTACCTGTCCTACCTGTAACGGTCATGGCCAGGTAAGAATGCAACAAGGATTTTTTTCAATCCAGCAAACCTGCCCAAAATGTCATGGTAGTGGAAAATTTGTATCAAACCCTTGCGGAAAATGTTTTGGCGAAGGACGAATCAAACAACACAAAACTTTATCCGTAAAAATTCCTGCTGGTGTAGACGATGGAGATCGTATCCGCTTAAGTGGAGAGGGTGAAGCCGGAATTAAGGGTAGCCAATCAGGGGACCTATATGTTGTAGTTAATCTCTTAGCACATTCTGTTTTCCAACGTGATAATAATGATTTACATTGTGAAATGCCAATTAGCTTCACTACAGCTGCATTAGGAGGAGAACTACAAGTCCCTACAATTGATGGCTATGCAAAAATCAAAGTTCCGGCTGAAACTCAAAGTGGGAAAATTTTTCGTTTGCGTGGAAAAGGAATTAAAGGTATTCGTAGCCACACACATGGTGACTTAATGTGCCATTTAATGGTGGAAACCCCAGTTAAATTAGCCGCACGGCAGAAAGAGCTGCTCCATGAGCTCGAAGCATTAAATCAAAAAGACAGCTCTCGCCATAGTCCCCGCACAAGGTCTTGGGTAAATAAGGTTCGTGAATTTTTCACTGAATAAGAAACTTCCTGCTTATATCTACCATTAATTTCACCAGACCTTACCAGTTTCCATGTATTAATTTTTCTGCCCAGAACAGACCGGAAACAGTTTTACTATCTGTGATCCTGCCTGTCCTAACCCACTCGATCGCCTCAGTAAAAGGTAATGTAAATATTTCTATATTCTCTCCATCATCAGGACAGGTACTGCGGAGATCAAGGCCCTCAGATAGGAAATACATTTGCTTCTCATTGGAATAACCAATACATGGATACAGCGTAGTTATGTAACGCCATTCTGCTGCTATATAGCCAGTTTCTTCTAACAGTTCACGTTTTGCACTTGCTAACGGATCCTCATTATTATCTATTTTTCCAGCAGGTAATTCATAGAAATTCTGGTGCAAAGGATAACGATGTTGACGCTCTAGCACCAAATCACCATTAGCAAGAAGTGGAATAATTACAACACCTCCAGGGTGGGTAACATATTCTCGGACAGATAGTGTGCCGTCGGGCATTACTACTTTGTCTTGATGCATATGAAGAAAATCTCCTTCGTACACACATTGATTACTAAGCATGTTTTCAGTCAGACTGCGAGGATTCTTAGCCATAAAATTCTATTATTAATTGGGATAATTCTTTATTTTAACAAGTATTAATTACATGCTATATTTAATAGAAAGTTCATAGAAAAATAATTAATCTATATATTACGTGTATATAACTTCTAAATAACGACTCGCAAAACTTATCATAAGACCTAATTTCTATTTTTATGTATATTAAAAACCGGAATATAAGTGCTAACGTTAATTAAAATTAAATTGCACTCCTCCCCTTTCCAATATGGCTAATCACAATTAAAATATGATGTAATAAAATTTAACATTCTTCCCTAAGGAAAACAGTATGTCCCCAACTAACAAAGTATTTATCAGCTTCGCCCTTAGAGATACTGACCTTCGTGACACCCTCATAGAACAGGTGAATAATGAAAATACACCTTATAAACTAGAGTACTTGGCCACAAAGGCTTCCTGGGATCCGTCCTGGAAAGAAGAATGTAGATCAAAGGTCGCAGATTGTGACGGTGTAATTGCCCTAGTTACAAATCAAATTATAAGAGCTGATGGCCAACAGTGGGAGATAGAATGTGCCTATAAGGAAAGAGTGCCAGTTCTTTTACTAGAAGGAAAATCTGAGAAACTAGGTAAGGGATTCCCAGCTATTCTTGATGATAAGGATTTTCTAGACTGGACCTTACCAAACATCATGGCATTTCTAAACAGACTACAAAAGTAATCTAAATAATTCGGTTACCTATAGACCAATAGTTAGTAATAATTATCTTGACTAGCCGGTATGGCGTAAAATTCACGCCTAATATATTTTAATAATCAATAAATTACAATTTATTTTTATTGAATATTAAATCTATCGCCATTACACACAACTATCCTCCATATATAGTTCTATATAATTCTATGTAGTTCTTATGTGATCTATTAGCTCACTTGCTAGAGTGTGCTAAATATTAATGTAGAGTAAGCTTGTGCATTCTATCGAGAGCTATACTAAAAATATTGGAATTAATAAGTGAAAAAGATTTCTCTTAATTCTCAAATTCTTATCGGCTCGCTTTCCGGCATTCTTTTAGGTGCTGTACTTTCGACGTTGGATAAAGAATCTGCAGCATCACAAGTTAGCCTATATATTGCTGAATTACTTGGGATGTTATTCGTCGATTTATTAAAGATGGTTATGATTCCATTAGTTTTCACTTCTATTGCAGTGGGGGTAGCTAACTTACGTGCCCACAATAAAATACATCGTGTATGGAAGACAACATTAGGGTATTTCTTCTTGACTGCTATCGTAGCAATTACCTTAGGACTAATAGCTGCTAATCTACTTAAACCTGGAAAAGGGCTACAGTTACCTATGTTCCAGGATGCCATGGAAAATTTTCAGGCACATGAAATGACCCTACCTGAGTTTTTTACTCAATTTTTACACTCCTTGTTTCAGAATCCTATTGCAGCTATGGCTGAGGCCAACATAATTGCTGTTGTGATTTTTGCATTACTAATGGGCATTGCTTTAGTGATAGGAGGTGAAAGATTTCAGAATATCCGTATATTCCTACAAGAATTATTAGAATTAGTTCTAATGTTAGTCGGTTGGATTATGAAACTGGCACCGCTCTGCATCATGGCACTGTTGATAAAGCTGGTGGTGACACAAGATTTCTCTTTACTAATGATTCTAATAAAATTCATTAGTCTAGTAATAGGCACGATCTTATTACATGCTCTTATAGTACTGCCTATGATTCTTTACCTAGTCACTGGCATGACCCCAATTAAATTCTGGCGTGGTGCACGCGAGGCGCTTATAACGGCTTTTGCTACTAGTTCAAGCTCAGCAACCTTACCAATTACTCTACAGTGTGCTGAACAAAATCTTCATGTAAAACGTAATATTGCTGGTTTTGTTCTCCCTCTTGGAGCCACAGTGAACATGGATGGCACAGCGTTATATGAAGCTGCTGCTGCATTATTCATTGCAAATTTGGTGGGAGTTGACCTTAATCTCATGCAGCAAATGATTGTGTTCTTCACGGCCATGCTTGCAGCTATGGGCGCACCTGGGATCCCAAGTGCAGGAATGGTAACTATGCTTTTAGTCTTACAGTCTGTAGGCCTACCAGTTGAAGCTATTGCTATTCTTCTTCCCATCGACCGGCTACTTGATGCCTTCCGTACCTCAGTCAATGTTGAAGGAGATATGATAGGTAGCCTAGTGGTGCAAAAAGTAGTAGAGAGTGATGTCAATCAGAATTAGCATTCAGAAGGCACCATTTTTACTGCTATCCAGCACACCATTCACTAATTTCTATATTATTTAACCGGCTATCAAATATATGTGACATTTTGTCGCGCGACCATATGTCACTTCCTTAGACCTGATTATTTGTCTATATTCCTACCTCAGCTTATATAGTCAATAAAGACAATTAATATGAATAGGTCTCTTAATTTTGTGCTCATATTTGTGCTGGGCATGTATCTGTCACCACATGTGATTGCGAAGTCCACCACAAAAAATGAGAGTGGCCACCACCACTCTAAATCAAAAAAGCACAAACGAACATTTGCAGTTGGTGTTACGTATGATGCGAATGGAATCCTATGGCTGGCAAAAATAAAAAACAAGAAACTTTTAGTTTCTAATTCCAATGATAATGGGGAGACTTTTTCCACTCCTGTAGTAGTCACTCCTGAAGCTGAAAATATTTATGCTGATGGTGAAAATCGCCCTAAGATTGCTGTTGCACAGGACGGCACGGTACTTCTTACCTGGTCTAAAAAACAATCAAAAAAATATTCCGGAGATATTAGATTCTCTCGTTCCACAGACTCCGGAAAGTCATTTTCCTTACCCATCACCCTAAATGATGATGGGCTAATCACTGGTCACCGTTTTGATTCATTGACAATTAATGAGAAAGGAAGAGTAATAATTTCCTGGCTGGATGCTCGGGATCGTGATGCGGCAAAAAATAAAGATGAAAAATTTACCGGGATTTCAATCTATACCGCTCAATCAAATGATAATGGTGCAAACTTTGATATCAATCAGAAATTTCACGAGCATGTTTGCGAGTGCTGCAGAATGCCTACGGTCTGGACAACAGATGGACCGGTAGTTTTCTGGCGTAATATATTTGGTGAAAATACACGAGACTTTGCTATTTCTAACTTGGACAAGGGCGGAGTACGCCGAGTTACAGATGATGAATGGCAGGTTGATGGATGCCCCCACCATGGGGGAGATATTGCACTTGGCGCAGAAGAACGATTACATTTAGTCTGGTTTACACTCGGCAAGACTCGCCAAGGACTATTTTACAAACATATCCAGGGTGAACAAGAATCTTCCCCGATATCCATTGGAGATTCTACGGCCCAAGCCAGCCATCCATCGATAGCGGCATCAGGTAAAAAAATTCTTGTCACATGGCGGGAATTCGATGGGCATAATATTACAGCAAACAGCATGTTCTCTAATGATGGCGGCATTACATGGAGTAAACAACAACAACTTGCTGATTCAAATGGTTCTGCAGATTACCCCGTTCCCCTTATCAATAATGAGCAACAGATGCAGGTTGTATGGAATACCGAAACTGAAGGTTTGCGTATTCTAGCAGTGAATAATGACCCCAACCTTCAAGACACAGTATTACGTTGGTATTCGGATTTAAAGAATAAATTAATTAATTAAGCGCTAATAATTTCTATGATTTCTTCTTTAAAAGAATATCCGTCAGATAGATTTTTCTAGCCCACAAATTGATTTCTTCTAGCCAGCTAATTTACATCGACATACCCCAATTTTCACAAAAATTTATTTAATTAACACAAGGACTGCGTACGATTATGAAATTTCTGATATTTTCTTTACTTTTTTCTTTGGCATCCTATTCCTGGGCAAATGAGAGCATAGACCAAGCTGAAAAATCTAGTTCAAAAGATAATTTTCTTACTCGATTGTTCCAACTAAATAAAAAACCCACTGGGAAAAATATAAACCAAGATGAATCTTCTCATTTATCAGCCAATATATTAAAGAAAGAAGCCCCAGCTCCCTTAATGATTGCCGCTGCAGGAGGGACTGGTCTGACTATAGAAGGAAAGAATAAAGGAATTTCATCTAAAAAACCGACTAAAAATAATAAAAAATCAGTGTCAAATAAGAAGATTGCAACTGTATTTGACGAAATGGTTGTTACTGATTCATTTGAGGCGGACTCACACTACACTTCACCCTCTACTCGCTTAACACGTAAGGAAATCGAGCTCCAGAATGCACAAACAACTGAAGAAGTCCTGAAATTTCAACCTAGCTTACAAATCCGTCAGCGTTACGTCGGGGACCCAAATGGGGTACTAGGCATACGAGGTGCTGACATGTTTTCTACAGCCCGTAACATGGTTTATGCTGATGGGCTTCCAATACATAACCATCTGCAGGGAACATGGAATGGAGCCCCGCGCTGGTCGCTAGTTGGGCCAAATGAGATTGATAAAGTGGATGTGGTATATGGTCCTTTTTCAGCAGAATACAGTAGTAATTCTATCGGGGGCGTGGTAAATCTCAAAACTCGCATGCCTCGTAAGCGAGAAATGTATGTTGAGAGCAGCTTATTTGTTCAGCCCTACAAAAAATATGGCTCCAAATCAACACTTATAGGAAATCGCCAATATGTCTCCGCCGGTGACCGCTTCTTTGACAAGATTTCAGTATTTGCGGCATATAATCGGTTAGAGGCAGAGGGGCAACCTCAGTCATATTATATGGATATTGATGGTCGTACTTCAGGAAATGGAAAAGAAACGGTTACTGGCGGAATTCATGAAGTTAGTGCACGTGGAGCAGATAGTGTAGTTTACGGTGATTCAGGCGCTGAAAAAGTTACAACTGATTTAATGAAATTTAAGCTTGGCTATGATATCAACTCTGGTCTCAAGGCAATTTTTACGGCCGCCTATGAAAATCGTGTAAGAAGTGCAAGAAACCCAAAAAACTATCTCCGGGGTGCTGATGGGCAAAAAGTTTGGAGTGGGAACTATGTTACACCATCCGGACAAGGTTTCAGTATCAAAAATAATTGGGGGAAAAGTAAATATGGGATCAGTGAAGACGTACGCCAGACACTACAGCTGGGATTAAACCTTAATGGAGCCCTAACCGACGATATAACTACCGCGTTGATAGGCCATAACTGGTTTATTGACACAACAACTAGTCACTTTAATGTGCTAAAGGATACTAGAGCCAAATCTAATAAAAACCCATACGATCCAACTAGCAGTAATACCGGCACAATTGATGATTATAAAAGATTTTCTTGGTTTAATCATGACATTAAGCTAAGCAATCAAAAGCTTTTTGGTTCTGAAAAATTAGGCTTTACTGGTGGGTATCACTTTGATGAGTATAAATTAAAATATAGGCAATACGCCTTATCGGATTACGCTAATATGACTCGTGGTGCAATGGATACCTCCAAAAATAATAAAGGACAAACAACCACTCATGCATTTTTTGCTCAGGGTGCTTACCGTTTTTTACCTGGATGGGATATAACAGCAGGTATACGTCAAGAATTCTGGTCAGCGAGAAATGGGATAGTGAAAAGCACAGCTGTAGCTGACCGAACTTTGAGTCCTACTACTCCAAAATTTTCGATAGGTTGGCACCCTAACAAATGGAAGTTTCGTTATTCATGGGCCCGAACTCATCGATTTCCCGTGATCTCGGAGCTTTATCAGACATTAAGTACAGGCACAATGATTACTACATCCAATGCGGCACTTAAGGCTGAAAATGGAATGCACCATAACCTTATGATTGAGTATGGGATTCCCAAGGGATATTTACGCGTTAATGTATTCCGTGATGATATTAAAGACGCCATTAATAGAGTACGAACACTTGCCAATGGGTTTACGTCAAATACAACCCAAAATATTGGAACAACTAGTACGACAGGCGTAGAATTTATTTATAATCAGAAGAGAATATTAAGATCAAAATTTGATTTTATGCTTAACTTCACGTGGATGGATGCAAAGATAGAAAATGGTCCAATGGTTAATGATAAAACTTTAGGAGACTTCAGCCTTACAGGCAAGAGAATTATTCGTCTCCCCCACTACAGGTTTAACTTTTTCTCAACTTATCACATTACCCGGGCTTGGGATTTCAATGTTGGAGGACGTTTCACATCTGATTCCTTTAATGATCTTGATAATGGGGATAAAGGAAAACAACATGTATTTGGTGCACAGAGTGACTTCTTTTTCCTAGATCTAAAAACAAATTATCGATACAAATTTAAGAATGGGATAAAAAGTAGGATATCAGCTGGTATTACTAACGTTAATAACATGCAGGCTTATGTATACCATCCCTACCCACAGCGTACATTCCTAGTTGAATTTGCTTTGGCCATTTAATCTATATGCATTACCACAAATTCTATGGAAAGATAGGATATCCAATTTAAATTTAAAACTATTATCCGATATTGAATATTTATAGAATTTAGCAAGCTTGAATATATATCCTCTATTATAGGAAGCAGAGGATATATTCCCATAATGAATGTTAGAATGCATATATTATTTCTATAGAACAGTATTTTATCTCTGGTTCTTGTGATAGTTCACGCCAGTAAAGTTTAATTAATTCTTATGAATTCAGCTTCTGGTCTAACTAGGTTCAATAATTTTCTTAAATCTCAGTTATATTCTTTTAATATTTAAAATAATATATTTATATAAGATAGAGCAACCCAAGCAAAGAAAAAGACCTGGCGCCTATGGATAATAATCCCCAGACAGAAATAACTACACATGCAAAGCGAAACATATGGATCATATTGCTCTGCCTTGTAGCTATTATAGTAATTTTCACCACCTCATTTTGGTATAACCAAGAAATAGCAGTGGCCGCAAGGCCTGTGGCACCAAAAAAAATTCAAATTGTAAGCGCTGTAGTTAAAAAACATAATGTTCCGATAAAACTTACCGCTAACGGTACAGTTATCTCTCAACAAACAGTGGAAGTCCGACCTCAGCTTAGTGCCATAGTTAAAATTGTACATATCAAGGAAGGTCAATTTGTTCAGAAGGGCGACAAATTATTCACACTTGATGCGCGTACAGAAAATGCAAATCTAAATAAAGCAGAAGCACAGCTTGCTAGATCTAATGCAGATTTTGAAAATGCCATACGAAACCTTAAGCGCCAAAAGAAACTATTTGAGCAAAAATTTATTTCGCAAGCTGCTCTTGATACAGCCCAGAAAGATTTTGACAGCTTAAAAGGAAAGCTTGATTTTGATAAGGCCTTTGTTCAGGAGAGTCTTGTAGCGCATGGCTTTACAACAATTACTGCTCCTATTTCAGGGCGAACCGGATCGATTCCAGTGCATCCTGGCAGCTTGGTACAGCCTAATATAGCAATTCCTGGTAGCGTGACACAGCCTCGCAGTGCTGTCTTAGTTAGTATCACGCAGATTAATCCAATTAATATAAGATTTACATTACCAGAACGTAAATTGTTAACACTACAACAAGCGCTTGCTAAAGGAGATGTAACTGTCAGCGCAGAACTAGATGCCGCCGGAGAGCCATTAATAGAAGGACGATTAATATTTATTGATAATGCGGTAGATACACAAAGCGGAAGTATATTAATCAAAGCAGAATTTCCTAACCAGAATAAAAAGCTCTGGCCAGGTATGTTTGTTACTGTAGTGTTGACTCCTGAAGTAATCATTGATGCACTCACAGTACCGGTACAAGCAGTACAAACCGGACCAGAGAATAAATTTCTGTACGTAATTGGAAAAGATAACAAAGTAGAGCCAAGGACAATCATAGTACGTTTAATTCAGGATGGGATTGCTGTAGTAGAAGGAGCTACACCGGGTACAAAAATTGTCGTAGAGGGTGGGCAGAATCTAAGGCCAGGCAGCACCGTGATAGAAACAAAATCACCAAAACATGAGACCAAATCTAGTAATAATGTAATAAATAGTTTTACCGATAATTACATCTCTAATAAGATGCTGGGATAATAGAAGAATAATGAATCTCTCAGAGTTATGTATTCGTCGACCGGTTATGACGGTGCTATTATCAGCCTCAGCCATTATTGCTGGAATTATTGCATACAATAACCTACCTATTGCTGCATTACCAAGTTACGACTCCCCTACTATTTCTGTCAGAGCAACACTTCCAGGCGCCAGCCCTGAAATCATGGCCTCATCGGTTGCTACAAAGCTAGAACGAGAATTTGCCATCATCTCTGGGCTTGAGGTCATCAGCTCACATAGCACACTAAGTAATACCCAGATTACGCTAGAGTTTGAACAAAATAGAGACATTGATAATGCTTCTATTGATGTACAGGCAGCTCTATTGCGGGCGCAAAAAACACTGCCGATTGAAATGACCTCACCACCTTCCTATCGTAAGATCAATCCAGCCGAGTCATCTATTCTCTATCTTGCTTTATCATCACCTTCAATGTCACTTTCGAAGCTAAATGACTTTGCTGAAAATTTTGTTTCTCCGGCTATTTCCAATCTTCCTGGTGTTGCACAAATTGGAATCTATGGACAAAAGAAATATGCCGTGCGCGTACAGGTCAATCCCAACGCATTAGCCGCACGTAATTTGAGTATGGATGATATTGCTACGGCACTAAATAATGCAAACCCTAATTCACCAATCGGTACACTAGATGGTCCACGTCAATCCCTTACTATTCAAGCAAATAAACAACTTAGTAATGCTAATGATTTTTCAAATATAGTTGTGGCCATATCTCCTACTGGTGGCCCAGTTAGGCTCTCCGATGTAGCAGATGTTATGGATAGCATAGAGTCTGTTAGGACAGCTAGCTGGACCAATGATGATCGCTCTATCACACTTGCTGTTAAGCGGTTACCAGGAGGCAATACTGTTGAAACTGTTAATGCCATTAGGGCATCGCTGCCAGGTCTTATTGCACAAATGCCACAATCAGTTGACCTAAAAATTACTGGCGACTACTCAACTTCAATTAGGGATGCTATTCATGATGCCCAATTGACGCTATTAATTACTATTGCTTTAGTTGTACTGATAATTTTCTTGTTCCTACGAAAAGCTACAGCCACCATTATTCCAGTGCTTTCATTACCAATTTCATTATTAAGCGCAACTGCCTTAATGTATGCTTTTGATTACAGTCTGGATAATATTTCCTTACTCGCTATAACCCTTGCAGTTGGCCTAGTGGTAGATGATTCTATTGTTGTGTTAGAGAACATCGTCCGTCACATTGAAAAGGGAGAATCTCCATTACAAGCGGCAATACAAGGATCTAAAGAGGTAAGTTTCACCATTATTTCAATCTCACTTTCGCTAGTAGCTGTATTTATTCCCATTTTCTTTATGCCAGGTGTAATTGGATTACTTTTCCATGAATTTGCTGCAGTAGTAGGAATTGCGGTATTAATGTCAGCTATAGTGTCACTAACTATAATCCCGATGATGGCTAGCCGCTACCTTAATCAACAAGATTCAGAGGATAAAAGCATACAATTAACGGGATGGTTTGCAAGAGGCTTTAATAAAACATTATCCCTTTATGAACACGCCCTTGATTGGGCTTTGTTCCATAAAAGAATCACTCTGGGCGTGGCAGTTGCTACATTTTTTGCAACAGGGGTATTATTTGTCGTGCTCCCAAAAGGCTTCTTTCCTGAAGAAGATATTGGAAGAATCAGAGTATCTGTAGAAACAGTTGAAGACATATCTTTTCCTGCTATGTCTAAACTATTACAACAAACAAATCAGATGATGCTAACTCACCCTGCTGTTAAAACTATAGTTTCATACGCTGACAATACCAACAATGCAACTCTATATATCCAACTTAAACCGCTTGGTGAACGTCAGCCTATGAAAAAAATACTAGAGGATTTACGTAATAAAGTTCAGGTTATACCAGGCATTAAAGTCTATCTAAATCCCCTACAGAATCTTCGATTAGGGGGGCGTCGCAGTAAGAGTCGATATCAATACGTTATGCGTAGCGTACACACCGAGAATTTAAATGAGGCGGCTACAGGAATCATGTCTCTTATGGTGAAGGACAAAGATATATTTCGTGATGTAACTAGTGATGCTAAATTAAAGGGTTTACAAGCCCGTATGAATATTAATCGTGACAAAGCCAACCTTTTAGGTGTGGAAATTGCTGATATCCGATCGGCATTATATAGCGCTTTCGGTGAGCGCCAGGTATCAACAATTTACACATCAAGCAATAGTTATCAAGTTATCATGCAGGTCGCAGATGAACATCGTATAGATGAAAGCAATCTTGGCAAGATATATGTTCGTAGCAAAAATGACTCATTAGTTCCGTTATCAACCGTTGCGTCCGTAGAGCGTGAAGCAGGGCCAATTTCAATCAATCATGCCGGACAATTAGAGGCACAAACAATTTCATTTAACCTAGTAGCTGGCGCCTCACTTGGTGAAGCCACCAATCAAATAGAGCTATTTAAAAATGAACTTAATATACCGGCAGGCATACTAACAAGCTACGCTGGAGATGCTGCTGCATTCCAGTCTTCGCAGACAAGCCAAATATTTTTAATTGTTGCCGCACTTTTAGTTATATATGTATTACTGGGCGTATTATATGAAAGTTATATTCACCCAATAACAATTCTTTCTGGTCTGCCTTCAGCAGCTGTGGGTGCATTAGCAATGCTGTGGATATTTAATATGGAACTTTCAATAATTGCCATGATTGGCATACTGATGCTTATAGGTATAGTCAAGAAAAATGCAATTATGATGATTGATTTTGCTCTTGATGCACAACGTAACAGTAACATGCAGCCATACGAAGCAATACGGACTGCTTGTTTATTAAGATTTAGACCAATTATGATGACCACATTAGTGGCCTTAATGGGAGCAATTCCTATTGCAATAGGCTTAGGTGCAGGCGCTGAACTCAGGCAACCACTGGGACTTGCTGTAGTTGGAGGGCTAATTTTCTCACAATTGATTACACTTTTTATTACACCAGTAATCTATCTTTATCTAGATCGATTTTCTAAAAGCGCTCCTGTTCAATAACTCTTTCCTCATTTATTGAAAAATATTAATAACCCCATCTAATCCAACATGATTAATTGCGTATGTTGCATTCTCTTGGACAATAGGCTTCGCATGATAAGCTATGCTTACTCCTGCTTCTGCAAACATGGATAAATCATTAGCGCCATCACCAATAGCCATTAAATTTTCCTTCCTAAAACCGAGTTTATTGCAAATTTTATTAAGTGCCCAACCTTTTCCCTTCGCTCCAAAGACTTCACCTAACAGCCTACCGGTTAGCCTACCGTTTACAGTCTCAAGTGTATTAGCGAAAGTGTAGTCTAATCCTAATCTATCTTTTAATTTGTCGGTGAAGAAAGTAAATCCTCCTGAAATAAGCATGGTTTTAATTCCGGCAATTTTCAACTGCTTTAACATCTTCTCTGCACCTGGGTTAAATATTAGCCTTTCATCATAAACTCTCTGAAGAACACTATGGTCCAACCCTTTAAGTAGTGCTACACGTTGAATAAGACCTTCAGAGAAATCAATTTCACCGTACATTGCTTTTTCTGTAATCTCAGCTACTTGTTTCCTGATGCCATGAACATCAGCAATCTCATCAATCGTCTCAATACCGACAAGAGTGGAGTCCATATCCATGGCTATCAAACGAAACTGATTAAGACTTTCATGTTCACCTACAAATGCAAAGTCAAGCTCGGCTTCTAGGCAAAGGGATGATATTCGGTCCCGTTGACTAGCATCAATAAGACGAAATGCATTCCCATTTATACGTTCAATTTTACTGGCGCCAGAGAGGTTTGCGAGCTGCCTTAGATCGCGTGTCTCAATCTCAATTCCCTGGATAATTAAATCCATACCGTATATCCTCTTAGCATTAATATGCTATTTTTGATTCACTAAATAACTATAAAAAAATTAGCTTTAATTGGCTCCTGATCAGCTCAATTCTTTAATCAAACTATTTATTTTTACTACGCGTTCGGGGATGCTATCAATTTTTACTTTAACTCTAAGACAGTCAGGACCAGCAAAGCTGTATTCAGAGTTAGCTTGAACAAGACTAATAATTTTTCCTGCATCAACCTTAGGATCGGCAATAAATTGCAGCAATATACTTTCAGCAGTAGCATCTATGCGTGATACTCCTAAAGGTCTTGCTGCGATACGCAATCGATGACATTCCAGTAATGTTCTGACCGGATCAGGAAAAACTCCGAAACGATCAACAAGCTCCTTATACATATCATCGAGCTGGTCACTACTCTCACAGTTTGCCATTCTTTTATATAAAACTAGACGCTCATGTATGTCATGACAGTAATGATCTGGCAGCAAAGAAGGCGCATGCAAGTTTATCTCTGTAGTAACGCCTAATGGATTCTGCATATCTGGCTCATTTCCTTCTTTTAAAGATTTTATAGCAGTATCTAAGAGGGTACTGTAAAGATTAAATCCAATTTCAGACATCTCTCCACTCTGAGACTCCCCAAGAACCTCACCTGCACCACGGATCTCTAGATCATGCATGGCTAAATAATACCCCACGCCTAACCCTTCCATTGTCTGGATCGCATCAATGCGTTTCTTAGCTTTTGTATTTAAAGACTCATCTTCTGGTACGAGTAAATATGCATAAGCCTGATGGTGCGAACGACCAACACGTCCACGGAGTTGGTGCAACTGTGCTAGACCAAATTTATCTGCACGATCGATGATAATTGTATTGGCACTTGGAATATCAATCCCAGTCTCAATAATTGTAGTACAAAGGAGCATATTGAATTGCTGCCTATAAAAATTCCTCATCACATGCTCAAGATCTCGTTCACGCATTTGTCCATGAGCAATTTCGATATTTACTTCAGGTAATAACCGTTTTAGATTATTGTATGTAGACTGAATTGTATCAACAGAATTATGTAAATAATAAATCTGCCCACCCCGCTTTATTTCCCGCAAACATGCTTCCCGAATAACACCTTTAGAGTAACGATTAACAAAAGTTTTGATGGCAAGCCGTCGCTGTGGTGCTGTATTAATTACAGAAAAATCACGAAGTCCTTCTAATGACATGGAAAGTGTACGAGGAATAGGTGTGGCAGTTAGCGTTAAAATATCTACCTCAGATTTAAGCTTCTTAAGCTGATCCTTCTGTCGAACACCAAATCGATGTTCCTCATCTATAATAACCAGCCCTAGATTTTTGAACTTGACATTTTTTTGAATTAATTTATGAGTTCCAATAACGATATCTATTCTGCCCTCAGCTAATTCCTCTACTACCTTGGTCTGCTCTTTAGCTGAACGAAAACGTGACATCTCTGCAATGACCACTGGCCATTGATTCGCAATTAAACCAAACCGATCAGAAAAATTCTGGAAGTGCTGTTCTGCAAGCAAAGTCGTAGGTACTAGTATAGCCACCTGTTTTCCATTTGAAGCGGCGACAAAAGCGGCCCTTAATGCTACTTCTGTTTTACCAAAACCGACATCACCACAAACCAATCGATCCATTGGTTTATCTGAATTTAGGTCTTGAATTACAGCGTTAATGGCAGAAGCCTGGTCAGGTGTTTCTTCAAAACCGAAACCTTCAGAAAAAGCTTCATAATCATGCTGAATAATTCCAAATTTATAACCTACTCGATTTGCACGTTGCGCATATAAATTTAGTAGTTCAGCAGCAGTATCACGAATCTGCTTAATTGCTTTACACTTAGCCTTATCCCATTGACCGCTACCAAGTTTATGTAAAGGGGCAGACTCTGGCGCTGCCCCACTATATCGGCTGATAAGGTGTAGCTGTGACACAGGAACATAAAGTTTATCTCCCCTAGCGTACTCAAGTAAGAGAAACTCACTCAGTTGTTTAGCATTACCATCTCCCATGTCCATATTTACTAAACCTGAATAATGGCCAATTCCATGTTGTTCATGAACTACAGGATCTCCAATTTTTACTTCGGACAAATCACGGAATATTGTATCCGTTACTGATGCTGCATTTTTCGAGTCGCGCTCACGCCTTTTATAAAGATGTATAGCATAAAGCTCACTCTCAGTAATAAGAGCAAAAGCTTCTTCGTTAAGAATGAATCCTTCATGCAATGAAGACACACAGAGCATAAAAGGTTCTATACTTTCTAAAAATTGAATATAGTCATTACAAATTGTAGGAGATAAATCATACTGCTTCAAATGGTCAACAATCAGTTCACGTCTTCCTAGGCTTTCTACTAGAAGTAATACGCGCTTACCAGCTGACGTAAATTCATCTACAAATATTGCCAATTTTTCTGCAGGGTTAGTGGCACGTCGGTCAATCTGTACGGGTGGAAGAAAGCTAGTAAGCCCCTTAATTCCTGACTTAGATTCTTTCGATTTCGGTTGAATCTTAATTCTTGAATATGGCGCAAGGGTCCTGAAAAAATCTTCAGAAGTAAGAAATAAATCCTCTGGGGGAATAAGAGGACGACTAGAATCCCCCCGCAATAACTTATAACGAGATAAGGTATCACACCAGAATCTTTCTATCTCTGAATGAATATCGTGATGCAGACATAGCAACATAGACTCTGGTAGGTAATCAAATAACGTTGCCGTTTGCTCAAAAAATAACGGGAGATAATATTCAATCCCTGCTGGGAGGATTCCTTTACCAACATCTTTATAAATACGGCACTTTGTTGGATCCCCCTCAAATTTCTCACGAAAACTCCCCCGGAAACATGCACGGCCATCCTCATTAAATGGAAACTCACGTGCCGGTAATAACCGAACCTCATCTACCGGATAAATACTTCTTTGTGTATCCACATCGAACGTTTTGATAGTCTCTATTTCTTTATCCATCCTATCTACACGATAAGGCAAAGAACTGCCCATCGGAAATAAGTCAATTAGCCCGCCACGCACACTGTATTCTCCTGGAGAAATTACCTGAGATACATGGGTATAACCTGCTAATGTCATCTGACTAAGAAATAATTCCAACTCGAATACTTCTCCACGCTTAATAAAAAATGTATACGCAGCAAGATACTCACGTGGTGACATACGATAGAGCGCTGTGGTTACAGGAACAATCAATACATCGCAGGAACTGTTCATAACTTGATAAAGAGTAGCAAGTCGTTCTGAGATCAGATCGTGATGGGGAGAAAGATTATCGTAAGGAAGTGTTTCCCAATCTGGTAACAGATGCACCTTCAAGCCAGGCGAGAAAAAAGGAATTTCTTCTAACAGTCTTTGAGCTTCTAACGCGCTAGAAGCAATGATGACAATAGGCCTTTCCTGTTGCGCTATTTTTGCAAGAATGTAGGCGTCGCTAGACCCATCAAAATTAGAATAATTAGAAACTGAACCTAATTTGGGAGGCTTAAATTTAAATTTCATCTAAACCCGTACTAAAATTATTGTTAAAACCAAAAAACTAATATCTTCGTTAAATTTAATCATTATATGTAAATTTCCTAACCAGGTTAATTACCAGTTTATGCCTGAGTTTTTGAGTAAAATATAAGGAAAGACTCTTAATCTATATGAATTTTAGATAGTTCCTTATACTGGGACCCAATGCTCTAATATAAGTTGCAAACTTTCATTGCCGCCGTATTTATTTATATTAAGGCGATAAACAGCATTAATCGTTTCAGGAAGAGAGTTCTCATGAAAGAACAACATCGATTCATAAAGCTGACCTAATTTTTGTTCATCATCATCTAAATAAAATTTTCTCAATTTCAATTTAAGGTGCTTTCCCCCTACCACATACTGATCTTCCACTCTGAAGCGAGCATTAAATGTAGGGTATGGAAAACCTTGTCCCCACACTTTCTCTGCGAAATTATGAGCTAAATCTAGATTCATCTCTGATTCATGTAAATCACCATCTGTTTCAATAATACGTAAGAGATCTCCGGAAGAGAGTAAAGCCTTTGCTGTTTTCTCAAAAGCATTCTGGAATTTATCAAGATTATTTCGATGTATAGTCAACCCTGCTGCTGCTGCATGACCACCGAATTTTAATAGTAATCCGGGATTACGTTTTGAAACTATATCTAAGGCATCTCGAAGATGAAATCCGGGAATAGACCTTCCTGAACCTTTTATCTCATCAACGTCTCCAGGAGCAAATATAATTACAGGCCTGTGTAATTTATCTTTAATACGAGATGCAAGAATTCCGATTACCCCCTGGTGCCAACAAGAATCAAATAGAACTATACTATTTGGAATCTGATCTTTCTGACTTAAATTCGGGCAAATAAGGATTTTCTCTATCAGAATTTCCGCACTACTTTTCATATCAGTTTCTATTTCTCGGCGCTGATGATTAAGTGCATCAAGCTGCTGAGAAAATTTCATGGCATGTGATTCGTTATCAGTAATAAGGCACTCAATACCCAGTGACATATCATTAAGTCTCCCTGCTGCATTTAACCTTGGCCCCAACATGAATCCTAAATCATCAGTTGATATTTGCCTAAAATCTCTTCGTACTACATGAAGTAAAGTATTTATACCCACACAACCGCGTCCACTTCGAATACGATACAGCCCCTGTTGCACTAAAATACGGTTATTCATATCTAGTTTCACAACATCAGCAACAGTGCCTAGCGCTACCAGGTCAAGTAACCTGGCAAGGTTAGGTTCCTTCTCTGAGGAAAACGTTCCACGCGAACGGAATTCAGCACGTAAAGCAAGCATCAAATAAAACATCACACCAACGCCCGCTATATTCTTACTTGGAAAATTACAGTCTGGTTGATTTGGATTCACTATGGAAGCTGCATCTGGCAAACTATCTCCAGCCAAATGATGGTCTGTAATAAGAACTTTTATACCAAGGCGATTAGCTTCTTCTACTCCTTCTATACTAGCGATTCCATTATCCACTGTAATGATTATATCGGGCCTACTTCCATCAGTTGGGTTGGCAGCTAATCGCACGATCTCTGGGGTCAAGCCATAACCATGCTCAAAACGATTTGGCACCAGATAATTCACAACTGCACCAAATTCTCTCAATGCACGTATTCCTACTGCACATGCAGTTGCTCCATCTGAATCGTAATCCGCCACTATCAGTAAACGTTTTTTTTCAGTTATTGCATCCGCAAGGATTGCGGCCATTATCAAGATATTCTTAAGGTGCCAAAATGGGATTAGCTGAGACAGGTCTTCTGTAATCTGCTTAGGCTCATCAATTCCTCGGGCAGCATAAACACGAGCTAAAGCAGGATGAATTTCATTCCCAACTAATAATTTTAAGGCGGCAGAAGTATAACTTCGGGTAACAATATTTGTCATTCGGAAAACGAGCTTAATTTCTATTCTTTAAAAATATTATCCAAAAACAGAAGTATTGGAATATTTATACAATATCCCTCTTTGGGAAAGAATCCTATATCCATATTATATAAGATATTGAAAACCGACAAAATATATTAAATTGAGAACGATCAGTTGGCGTATGTTGAAAAGGATTTCCCCATTCGCCAAAATTTATAAAGATTATTTTTTGTTATAGAGAAACTTATAGATTCTCCTTTATTTATGGTGGTTATGGTTACTTGATTAATAACATTATTTCTTAGCATATTAAGTGCAGGTTCGAACCATTCTTTTTCCAATTCCTTAAGGCTCTCACGCCAACCATAGGCATCTCCATATTCAGATTTTCCATGCAAAGAATCCAAAAAAACAAAGTGTCTGCCAGGTTCATACTGCTGCTGCAATGAACCAAAGCTTACTGGAAGTTCCGTATGATTTGCACCACAAGCCCTCGCCAAAGAACGAGGAAAAACATCATTACTCCACACATGAGCATAAGGCGAAGTTACAAGCTTAGGTATAACCCCACCTCCCCATAACCAGATACCATTTATTGCCAAATCTCCACGTTGTTCACGAGCCTGGTTTAGAGGATGTTCATACAATAACATTTGAATTTCGTTAAGGATTCCTTTCCAGAACATCCCTTCAGTGCCATATGGAAAATATTCATTGATATTCTTTGCGGCAGTTTCACTTAGCAAATGAGTCTGAAGAATGGGGGGGGTCTGCATATATAAATACCAACGGTCAGCAGATAACGGCAATAATGATATTAATTTTCGCCTGTTATCCATTTCAAACGAAGGAGAAAAATCATCCTCAGCAAAATGCTTGTTAATGACCTCAACAAATTGACAGGCCTCTTCTAATGAAATGCTAAAAGTACGACTATCAGCCAATAACACCTGCTCATGTTCAACCCGTAAATGTACTGGGTCGGCCCGTAACCAATAACCATTACCTACTTCTATATCTCCTGCTTTATCTGCTAGTAATGTCAGCGGTGCTACCGGTATATCCTGTTGCTTTTCTACACCAAAGGCTTTACATAGCCAATCTTCTACCCCTCGCGATTCATCTTTAGTCTGTATGCTTTTTGTAAAAAGAATCTCGATAGCAGGTAATGATAAGTCCTGGTAGATCTCATGAAACGTAGAGTCTGGCCAAAACAAATTTGGAATAAAAAGATGTAAATTCATTTAGAGATACCACTAACAAAATTTTAATTTGAACAGATAAAAAGTACCTATAAAATACTTTTAATTTTCATAGCACTTAAATAAGCCTAATACTGTTCAGCACACTGCTTAACCCCCTGCAACAGTCATTTTTTTGACTAGTAATGAACCACTCTGTTTAGAACCATGCACAGCTACGTCGCTCCCAATTTCCGAGATGCCTCCTAACATATCTTTTAAGTTGCCCGCTATAGTAATCTCTTCGACCGGATAGCAAATTTCACCACCTTCTACCCAATAACCTGCTGCACCACGAGAATAGTCACCTGTAACCGGATTAACTCCTTGGCCAAGAAGCTCAGTCACCAATAATCCCTTGCCCATTTTTTTTAGTATGTCAGAAAATTCTAAGGGATTGCTGTTACTTATAGTTATGTTATGGTTCCCACCAGCATTTCCAGAGGTACACAGCCCAAGCTTACGTGCTGAGTAACTACCAAGGAAATAACCTTGTACTATTCCATCGTCGATAATTTTACGCTCTTGTGTCGAAACTCCTTCGTTATCAAATATACTACTAGCTAGTCCTTTTTTTATATGGGGTAACTCATGAATCTGTATATCTGGAGAGAATACTTTTTTACCAATACTATCCAATAAGAAAGATGACTTACGATAAAGACTAGCACCACTTAGAGCACTAATAAAATGACCTACTAATCCTGATGCGACAGGAGCTTCAAATAAAATGGGGACCTCACAAGTAGCTAATTTCTTTGCTCCCAGACGTGCTGCACTCCTCATTCCTGCTCTTTTACCAACATACTCAGCTGATTCTAAATCATTTGCATCTCTTGCTACACTATACCAATAGTCACGCTGCATAGCGTCATTCTGACCGGCAATCACTGCACAACTAATACTATGACGGGAAGTTGGGTACCCACCTATGAACCCAGAACTATTTGCATAAATAAATTGTGACTCACTTAGCGAAATACAAGCTCCCTCAGAATTACTGATACGTTTATCAACTCCAAATGCATTATCCTCACAGGTCTTGCCAAGCTGTATTGCCTCATCTATTGATAAACTCCACGGATGATATAGATCAAGATCCGGGAATTTCTGTGCTAATAAATTAGTATCTGCTAATCCAGCACAATCGTCTTCAGCTGTATGCTTAGCTATAGAGAGTGCAGCAGCTACAGCATCATTCACAGCCTGTTTAGAGAAGTCAGAGGTACTGGCATGTCCACGCTTCTGCCCTATATAAACTGTCACTGATAACCCTTTGTCACGGTTATATTCAATAGTCTCTACCTCACTCTTACGTACTGTAACATTCTGGCCAAATCCTTCCGAAATATCAGTTTCACAGCTACTTGCTCCACCTTTTTTTGCAGAGCACAAAATATCATCTGCTATCTGCTTTAAAGTATCGGCCTGGTAAGAAAAACTTGGAGAGGACATAATAAATATCGCCTATGAATATAATTAAAAGGAAGGAAAATTCGTCAAAAAATAGATAATAATGCCTAGATAATAATGCCATTTGTATACCCTAAAATTTATTTCTGGTAAATCCAAATGAGATTTAAATCTAGAGAACGCTATGATAGCAGCTTCTGAATCTCATAATGGTAAGTTCAAATGGGATTTAACTCTAAAAAACGATATGATAGCAGCTTATTAATCCCATAATTAACAGGTAGTAATCATGCAAAGTACTCAACCTAATGACCTGGAACACGATACTACAACCAGTAAAACCCGCGTTAAACAAGAAATGCACGCTTTACAGAAGATTGGTGAGCGATTAATCGAGCTCAATTCCAATCAGCTAAAAGAATTCCTCTTACCAGATACATTATTTGAAGCAATAATTGAGGCTAAACAAATACGCAAAAATGGAGCACGCCGGCGTCAAATACAATATATTGGAAAGTTGATGCGTGAGGTGGATATAAGCCCGATTAAAGAAAAAATGTCTACCTGGGATGGGATATCTAAAGAACATACTGCATGGATACACCAAATAGAGCGCTGGAGAAAAAACCTGCTTGAAGACAAAAATTCTTTTTCTAAATTTGCGGGACTACACCCGGATGCTAATTTGCAGCGCATCAGGATGCTCATGAGAAATACTCATAAGGAAACGCTATCTAGTAAGCCACCTAAAAGTTTTCGTGCACTATTTCATGAATTACAACTAAGCATTCCAAAAAAACCAGAAAGACATGGCTATAGAATAAATGTTAAAAACTAATTAGCATTTCAAAATAGATGCAGCCTTAATCTATCCGTCACAAACTTACCGCCCAATTTTTTTATTATATATATGAACAATATTCCCACCGATATATTACCCAGTATCGTAATTAAAACTGGGGATCAGCCAACTCACTCTATTATATGGATGCACGGTCTTGGTTCAGATGGAAACGACTTTGTTCCCATTGTAGAAAAACTTAATTTACCATCTGATTTACATACCCGCTTCGTATTTCCTCATGCCCCGTTGCAGCCGGTTAGTATTAATAACGGAGCAGTTATGCCTGCATGGTATGACATATCAGGTCAAATTTTGAATAGTGATGAAGATGTCCCTGGAATAAATATTTCACAGTCTGCGGTAGAAAAATTGATCAGCAGAGAAAAACAAAACGGTATCAAGCCAGAAAATATTGTACTGGCAGGATTCTCCCAAGGAGGAGCAATAGCACTTCATACTGGTCTACGCTACTCTGATAAACTTGCTGGAATCCTGATCCTGTCAAGTTATCTGCCGTTGGCAGATATGCTTGTGACTGACGCCCATCAATCTAATTCATCCACCCAAATTTTTATGGCACATGGTCATAAAGACACTGTTATATCTCCAGATATGGCCTTATCATCAAAGCAGAAATTACTTGAATTAGGCTATAGTGTTAATTGGAATATGTATCAGATGGAACATTCAGTTTGTAAGGACGAAATTGCTGATATAAGTGAATGGCTAAAAAAGATACTAGTGTAACTAGCACTATATTTATATAATTTTAATTATTTTCAGAGAAACTTCATTTAGATGGGTCCGTGACAAACCCAATTCGTATCAGCCCAGCTTTAGAAGCGATGGACATGACCTGTGCAACATGATCATAAGGAACCTGGCCATCTGCACGTATATGTAACTCTGTAGTCGGGTCCTGTATTAATATCTCAGAAAAACGTGTCGCTAGTTGCACTAGTGCTATTGGCTCGCCATTCAAAAAAAGGCTTTTATCACCTTTAATTCCAAGCTCAACATGCTCTGGCTTTGTAATATTTGGACTACTAGAAGCTTTAGGCAGATCAACCTTAACTGAATGTGTAAGTAATGGTGCAGTAATTATGAAAATTACCAATAAAACCAACATTACATCTACCAATGGTACGACATTAATCTCAGCCATTGGCGCCTGGCTTCCGTTTCTATCCATGCTACCAAATGCCATTACTTGTCCCCTTCAGCTGTAGATACAACACGTAACGGACGTATCTCACCTGCTGAGCTATTAGTTTTAGCTCCAACTGCGATTAATGCAAAAAGATCATGAGCGAATGAATCCAACCGTGCCAACCATATACGGTTACGACGTACAAATGCGTTATATGCCAAGACTGCCGGGATCGCTACGGCTAGCCCCAATGCCGTCATAATAAGCGCCTCTCCTACTGGCCCAGCCACTTTATCTAACGTACCCTGACCAGAAAGGCCAATCTGCACCAGTGCATGATAGATACCCCACACTGTGCCAAATAAACCTATATATGGTGCCGCAGAACCAGCTGAGGCAATAATTGTCAGCCCGTTCTCTACTCGAGTAGTCTCTTGGTCAATACCGTCTCGCAATACACGAGTTATAAATTCACTTGCCCCACCTGCTGCCTCAAGTTTTTGCAGACCATGTTTTTCTGAATCTTCTGCAGCATGCAGTGCTAACTGAGCAAGTTTCGCAAAAGCGTTATTAGATGAGTCACTACTTAAAGTGGTGCTAACCTCTTCTAGTGAATCAGCATTCCAAAAACGTTTCAGGAAAATCTCTGTGCGCCTTCCTTCTAAAAAATTAGCAATACTTTTAGTAAGAATAAGATACCAACTTGCCACAGAGAGTGAAAGCAACAATACAAGTACGCTGATTCCAACGCCATCAATTTGGTTAAAAAAATTAGAATAACCTAGTCCATGTTCCATGATTTTAATACCCTTGTAATACAAAGTTAAAAGGTTGTAATGCAACAGCCCTTACAGGCTGTCCGTTACGTAAAGCTGGATTACAACGCCAAGTCTTAACTACAGCCAATGCTGCATCATCAAGGCGTTTATAACTACTACTTTCAATTACACTTGCGGTGCTCACATGACCATTTTTATTTAATTCCACGCGTAACACTAGTTTACCTTCCTCACCAAGCCGCCTTGAAAGTGGCGGATAAGTTGGTGGAGATAATTCCGGACACGTCACTGAAAGCTCAGTTAACAAAGTAACGGGGGCAGTTGGTGCCGATACTCGTGCTGGCTCCGATACCGATGTTTCTGCCATTTCAACCGGTGGAGGTTGCGGTTTAATCACTTCTTCTTCAGATAAGAGAGGATCTTCCGGTATAAGCTGCTTTGGTTGAGGCTTCTCTACTAATTTAGGCTTCGGCTTCGGCTTCGGCTTCGGCTTCGGCTTTGGCTTTGGCCTAGGCTTCGGCTCAAGCTTAGGCTTTGGCTTTGGCTTAATCTTAGGCTTTGAAGGAAGTAGTGGCGAGTCGACTTTATGTACCTCTTCTACTTTCGGCATTGTTATAAAATTAACGAGAATCTTAGAAAGCTTCACAGGTGGAGGAATAAGCCGTTGATTCCATAGCACATAAAATAGCGCACCGTGAAATGCCAATACAAACAGCATACCTGGCAGAAAAGCGGGGTTGTACTTAACTACCATGCTTAATGCCGCTTTGCTTCTAACTCGTTATTGCGATCCAGCCAGCTTTCAACAAATTTCTGGTCAACTAAGCCTGTCTTAACAGTACGCTTATGCGCAAGGTCATAAAAATGAGTTCGTGGCACCTCACCATACCAACGCTTATCTACTTCAAAACGTAAACGTTCTGGTACAGGGCTTGCAAAGACCCATTGCTCTGCCACATTAATTCCATAACTTTTTACTCTGGAAATAAGCTGAGGTACATCATCTAATGTATCCGTAGCCACCAAAACAACATCTAGTCTATCTGTATATTTAAGTTTTAGTTTGCTTAGCATTTTTAATTCAGTAGGACAGTATTGACAATCAAGATTCCAGAAAACAAGGATGAAGGGTTTACCCTCACGAGCAGAAAGAATTTTTTCCATGCTGCCCGGGGTAAAAGAATGTATATTCTCAACTGAACTAGCAGTAGCCGAGAAAGTTAGCAATAATAAAAAAAATAGATGCCTCATTACAAATTTGTTCCCAGATCTAATATGTTATCAACGGTAACCACACATTAGATAACAATTTATAGTTAATAGTTAAATATAACAGCTAGTTATAGTGCCTAGAAAGTGACGAATTGTCGCATGTCATTTCACTCATTCACACTCCATACTTAGTCTAATCAATATTGATTTTTTAGATTAGCGCTTATTTCTAGAGATTGTAAATCTAACTAAGAATCAGTCTCATCCAACTATAGAAGTCTACCACTTTATTTGAGTCTCCACATAAAGAATACAAAATAGATAAAC
>CALSMH010000007.1 GCA_943787405.1 uncultured Nitrosomonadaceae bacterium
TTTATTTGTTTGTTAAAAACAAATTTTTTTCTAATTAATAACTAGAATAAGATTACATATCTTTTTCTAATAAGAAGCTCTTATCTCCACTCTCAAATCCAATAAGGGGCTGCTGGTTATCTTTACCTAAAGCAATCACCTTGAATAATTCACCCATTTCAGCAGGGCTTACTAATTTCTGCATTTGATTGGCCATAGGTAAGTAATCACTTGTATTTTCTACTGGTATTCGTGAGAGAATTTCAGTGATGCCACAGTTAATAAGAAATTGTGCCTGAGAAGTGTAGCCTAATAACTCTAACCCCTCCCCTGCAGCCACATCAGTAATAGCAGTAAAATCTACATGACTAGTTATATCCTGCAACCCCGGAAAATAAAATGGATCATCATGAGCGTGGTGTCGGTAGTGGCACATCATCGTGCCCCGATTACGCTGCTCATGATAGTACTCGTCACGCCCAAAGCCATAATCGATGAGAACTACTGCTCCTTTCTCTAAAATATTTGCAATACTTCTAATAAAACCACGTGCGGAAAGATTGATTTCACTAATATAGATTTCAATATTTTTATTATCAAGACTAGCCAGAGGAATTATTTCTTCTGCGATTTTATAGAGCTCCCCTTCAACTAGTAAGCGGTCACTCCACTCAAACCTCTTGCCATTCCACACTACACCACGCTCGAATAAATCATTATCACGCCTAGCCACTAAATGAACCGGCATGGCGTCAAGCACCTCATTTGCAAGTATTAAACCCTTAAATTTGGTTGGGAGCTGTTCCAGCCATTGGACCCGAGACAGAAGATGAGGTGCAAATTTAGCAAATAATTTATTCTGCTTCTCCTGCAACTCTCCACTTACTTCAAGAATAAGATAGTGCCTTGGCAGCCTGTTTAGACTTTCTAACTCAAGCAATATATCAAGTGCGAGCTTACCGGTTCCAGCTCCAAATTCTAGAATGTCACTGCTATCTTCACCGACATTCTCTATTATTTGTACAGCTTGTTGGGCAATGGCTCTGCCAAATAATGAAGAAACTTCTGGTGCAGTTACAAAATCTCCGGCACAGCCAAATTTGGTCGTGCCAGAACAGTAATATCCCATTCCAGGCGAATAGATTGCGAGCTCCATATAACGTTCAAATGGAATCCACCCCCCTGCCGTGGTAATCTCTGAACAGATCATATCTTTTACAGCAGAACTATGCTTTAGAGCAGATTCATCTGGTGTTGGTAGTAGCGGCATCGGCGTAAGTGTTTCTTTAAGGTAAATTATCTAAATTTTAGGAATCCTAAATAAGAGATTGACTTCTAGATAGTGTGATGACACAAGGTAACTTGTTAATACATTTAACTTCTAGTTGTTGATACAGATTATCAGAAATACCCGATAGGGGGCTGCGATGCAAGAAAAAATTATACTCATTACTGGAGGCACAAGACGCATAGGTGAAACTATCTGTCAAAAATTACACTCTGAGGGCATGAGTCTCATGATACATTACCGATCCTCTGAGAAGGAAGCTCAAGCACTACAAACTAAACTTAACCAAATACGTCCCGGATCGGTTGCAATAATTCAAGCTAATTTACTTGATACAGCCCAGCTGCCAATTCTAATTAATGAAACATTAAAGCATTTTGGTAGAATCGATTCCCTTATTAATAATGCCTCTAGCTTCTACTCTTCGCCTATTGGAAAGATAACAGAAAAATCATGGGATGATCTTGTTGGATGTAATTTAAAGGCTCCCCTCTTTCTATCTCAAGCAGCAGCACCACATCTAAAAAAGCAACATGGATGTATTATTAACATAATTGATATTCATTCTGAATGGCCCCTAAAAAAATATCTGGTCTACAGTTCGGCTAAAGGTGGATTAGCCACATTAACCAGATCTCTATCGCTAGAGTTAGCTCCTGAAGTCAGAGTAAACGGCGTCTCTCCAGGGCCCATTCTCTGGCCAGAGAATGGGGAATGGTCAGATCAAATAACACGTCAGGGCATCATCAACAAGACTCTCCTTAAGCGAGCAGGTGAACCAAGTGACATAGCTAAAGCAGTATTTTTCTTAATTTCAGAAGCCCCTTATATTACAGGGCAGATATTAGCAGTAGATGGCGGGCGTAGTATAAATTTGTAAAAATTATACGTCTTATATAGATTTTTCCAAGCGTAGCCACCATAATCTGGTTGTTCTATTTATTAGTAAACTTTACGAGTCTAGATTTATGAAATTTCTTTTTGACCTTTTCCCGGTCATACTATTCTTTATTGCATTTAAGCTGTATGGAATATATGCAGCAACTGCTGTAGCTATTGCTGCAACTTTTATGCAAATAATATGGACTTGGTTTCGTCATCACAAGATTGAAAAAATGCAATGGATAAGCCTAGTTATTATTGTTATTTTTGGTAGCGCGACACTAATTTTAAAGGATGAAACTTTTATTAAATGGAAGCCAACCGTATTATATTGGATATTCACCTGTGCACTACTCATATCACACACTGTATTTAAGAAAAATTTGATACGGGCTATGTTAGGAACCAAAATATCATTGCCAGAAAAAATATGGAGCAATCTAAACTCCAGTTGGGCAATATTCTTTTCGTTAATGGGTATAATTAATCTTTATGTGGCATATAATTATTCAACTGATACTTGGGTAAATTTTAAACTATTTGGATCAACGGGACTAATGTTAGTATTTGTAGTGTTACAAGGGATTATGCTAGGAAAGTATATAACTGAAGATGAAGGCAATAATACGTAATGCTTTACGTAATAAATGGTGAAGATGCTCCAAATAGTCTAGAAAAACGTATAATATCTAGACCTTCTCACCTAGAACGTATTAAGATATTACAAAAAGAGGGGCGCCTATTACTAGCAGGGCCATATCCTGCAATTGATAGTTCAGATCCTGGTCCAGCTGGTTTTACTGGTAGCCTGATCGTAGCAGAGTTTATTTCATTAAAGGTGGCTAGGGCTTGGGCCGAGGCTGATCCTTATTTAATTTCTGGAGTATATACAAAGGTTACGGTCAAGCCATTTAAGAAAATATTGCCAGAATGAGTACAATCAAGACAATTAAACAGAAACTTACGTCTCTTAACCCGGAAAAGATTGAAATAATTGATGAAAGTAGCAAGCATATAGGTCACGAAGGTGCAAGAAATGGTGGTGGCCATTTTCTTCTTACTATTGTTTCAGGTAACTTTTACAAGAAATCAACTATAGAGCGACATAGAATAATATATGATGCTCTAGGAAAAATGGTAGGTAGAGATATTCACGCGCTAAGTATAAAGGCGTATACTCCCGAAGAAATTTAGTTTTGATTTAATCTACTAAAAAGGAAGCCAAATGCAACTGATTAAATTTTTGAAATTAACAGCAATTTTTCTGCCTGTCCTTGCAGTTGTTACCACAACTCATGCGGCGCCCTTGGCTAAGGTAAATGGAAAAACCATTCCAAATTCACGCCTAGAATTAGTAATGAAGAACCTTGTTTCTCAAGGACAGAAAGATACTCCTGAAACAAGAAAGGCTATACGAGAAGATCTTATAAAACAGGAAGTACTTTCTCAAGAAGCTCTAAGGAAAAAACTAGATAAAGACCCTGATATTTCAACACAGATTATGATTACTCGTCAGTCTGTCTTGATCAGAGCACTTCAAGCTGATTTTATCAAGAAAAATGACCCTAGTGAGAAAGAGCTTCGTGATGAATATCAAGCAGTAAGTGCGGCATCTATGGGTGATCAGGAATATAATCCAAGTCACATTCTGATCAGCACTGAAGCCGAAGCAAAAGATATTATTGCGAAAATTAAAAAAGGCGGTAAATTTGAAGAAATTGCCAAGAACAGGTCTACAGATGACGGATCTAAGAACAAGGGCGGGGAACTAGGCTGGTCTTCTGCCAGAAGCTATGCTCAGCCTTTTGCAGAAGCTCTGGTCAAATTGAAAACAGGTGAAATAACACAAGAACCTGTGAAATCTTCTTATGGTTGGCATGTAATCAGATCAAATGGCATGCGCCCCCTAAAAATACCACCTTTTAAAGAAGTCAAACAGAAAGTTCAGCAGCGTATACTACAACAAAAATTCCAGGCTTATTTGGAAAAATTAAAAGATAAAGCTAAGATTGAATAGTCATAATATTTCATATTCTCAAAGAAAAGTTGGCTTTTGGCTAACCTTTCTTTGAGAGTAAATAACATTTACGTTTCTATCTTTATTCTATGGGATAGTGAACATAATAACTCATAGCTAATTGTTCCAGCTGACTCTGCAACCTCATCTACGGGCATCCCTTTTCCCCAAAATATAACCGAGCTTCCAACACCTCCCATTTTCGATATTGGTCAGATCCACATGCAACATATCCATAGATACTCGCCCAATAATACGAGTGCGAATTCCATCAACTAAGATTGGTGTACCAGTGGGCGCATGCCGCGGGTACCCATCTGCGTATCCACCAGCAACGATGCCCACGCGCATGGGTCGGTTTACACAATAAGTTTGCCCATATCCAACTTTATCTCCCGTATGGAGATCCTGTACCGCTATGACTTTACTAGTTAATGTCATGGCCGAACGTAAATCTAATTCACTTGCAGATATATCGGAAAATGGTGATGAACCATATAGCATTATTCCAGGACGAACCCAGTCAGCATGCGTTTCAGGATAAGATAGTGTTGCCGCAGAATTGGCTAATGAACACGGGAAATCTAAATCTGAAGTAATGGAGTTAAAACATTTCAGTTGCTCTGTAACCCCACTCCTATCTTGTAGGCATCAGCACAAGCAAAATGCGTCATCAATGTAATTTGACCAATAACAGGATTAGACTTTAATACTCTCTAAAGCTCCTAGGGAACTGTTCTGGAGTAAAGCCTAAGCGGTTCATACCAGTATTTAATTTCAGAAAGACATCTAATCCTCTAGGTCTGCTTGTAAGCAGATAGCATATCTAACTGCTCACTGTTATGTATTACAGTACTAAGATGATAACGTTCAAACAATTCTAACTCCGACCTAGAGAAGAAACCTTCAATTAATAATATAGTATGTTCATAGCCAGCTTCTCGTAAACGTATTGCGGCCTCTAATTCCAAAATTGCAAAGCCATCAGCACTCTTAAAAGCCTCAGCTGCACGTAATAATCCATGTCCGTATGCATCTGCTTTTATACACTGCCATTACTCTTGAACGTGAGGAATGGCGACGAACAACAGAAAGGTTGTGCTCAAGCGCAGAAAGATCAATCAAAGCATGAATAGGACGAGACATTTGTTTAATATTTAGAAAAATTATCGCTTATCTAGTAAACATACAAGTAAAATGCATACTGCAGACTTTACACAGCATTCAATCATAAATCTTGTATCAAGGGTAGTTTTTACTAATAACCTTACAGGTAGGTAGCAGCCTATAACAATCGAATTGGCCCCGAAGCTATTTCATGTTATAAAACTGCAGCCTAAAAAGATGTCAGTAACTGTAAATTTTTTCAATACATACCTAATAGCAATTTGGAGAAAATAATTTGAAACGTGGGTTTTATACTATCATGGCGGCACAATTTTTCTCGTCGCTAGCTGACAATGCACTGTTGGTTATTGCTATTGCATTGCTGATAGATCTTCATGCCCCAGCATATCTCACCCCTATGCTGAAATTTGTCTTTGTCTTATTCTATGTAATTCTTGCTCCATTTGTAGGAGCATTTGCTGACTCTATGGCTAAGGGAAGAGTCATGTTTATAAGTAATGCCATCAAGATTACTGGTTGTGGTTTACTTTTTTTGGCATCTCATCAGTATTTTGCTCTTGCAGCATACGCTGTTGTAGGCCTAGGTGCTGCCGCATACTCTCCGGCAAAATATGGAATTCTTACTGAATTACTACCTCCGGAAAAATTAGTGATTGCTAATGGCTGGATTGAGGGACTCACTGTAGCATCCATTATTATTGGAACAGTTTTAGGTGGCGTATTAATTACACCAGCAGTTGCAGCGATATTCTTAGAATTTGATTTTCCTTATATAAATACTGGTGTAGATACTATTCCAGAGGCCTCTATTATCTTTATTGCAGCGTTCTATTGTATAGCTGCCATCTTTAATCTATATATACCTAATACTGGAGTTTCTAACCGCATTCTTAACAAGAATCCAATTTTCCTAATACATGAATTTAGACATTGTTTCAATTTACTTTGGACTGATAAGCTAGGACAAATCTCACTTGCAGTCACAACATTATTCTGGGGTGCAGGTGCCACTCTACAATTTATCGTATTAAAATGGGCCGAAACGGCACTCGACTACCCTTTAAATAAAGCAGCACAATTACAAGGAATTGTGGCCATAGGTATTGCTGTTGGTGCAGTAATGGCTGCACGGTTCGTCTCTCTGAGACAATCAGTCAAAGTAATACCACTTGGTATAGCTATGGGGGTAGTCGTAATGGCCATGACAATAGCCTATAAATTATGGATCGCCGTTATTCTACTTATGTTGATTGGTGGCCTAGCTGGATTCTTTGTGGTTCCTATGAATGCGCTGCTACAACATCGTGGCCATATCCTGATGGGAGCTGGCCACTCTATTTCAGTACAAAACTTTAATGAGAACTTGAGTATTCTCGTTATGTTGACGATGTATGCTTTATTGATTAGTTTTGATGTGCATATTTATTCAGTAATTATCATGTTCGGCTCATTTGTGGCAATAACCATGACCCTGATACGTCGTTGGCACATGCTAAACCAAAGTAAAGAAGACTCCCTACATCTAATTGGGGAGCACAAAAAACTTTAAGAATCCTTCAGCTCCTTTTGCATTATATTTCTAGCAAAACATAAATCCTGCCATACCTTCTCCTTGTCAGATTGTATCTGCAACAGATAGGCCGGATGATAAGTAACAATTAAAGGAATACTAGAATACTCATATAATCTACCACGCAAACTATCAATAGTAGCACTCGTACCAAGAAGATTCTGTGCTGCAATTTCCCCCAAAACAATAATTAATTTTGGTTTAATCAACTCAATTTGTCTTATGAGAAAGGGCTCACATTGCTGCTCCTCACTATTATCTGGATTTCTATCACCAGAGGGCCTACATTTAACAGTATTTGCAATATAAATATTGTCACCTCTTTTAAGGCTGACTGCTTTTAACATGTTATCTAACAATTCCCCAGATAGAGCCAATGAGGGGCTCACCCTGAGTATCTTCTTCTGTACTTGGCACACCACCAATAAATAACCAATCAGCATTCTTGTCACCAGCACCAAACACTGTTTTTGTGCGATCCTGAAACAATGAACAGCGAGTACAACCCACTACATTTTCTTCAAGTTGAACCCAGTCTGAACGCAAAATCTGAGAACCTCTGTCCTCTTTTTTTGTAACAGACGAGCTGGGTGTCTTTGCTAAAATATTGACTGGATCCTTCACTCTATGTCGCCACAATGGTGTTAGTCGAAGCTCTTTAAGAATTTCTTGGCTCCTGACACTCATAGAATTAATTCCATAACAATTGCATCTTCTCGCCCGCCCATCGCAGGATAATATCCTACTCGTGCTCCGACTTGTCTAAAGCCTATTTGCTCATACAGTTTTGCAGCGCCAAGATTTGATTTGCGTACCTCTAAGAATATGGAGCACGCATTATTCTCTTTAGAAAGAGAAATGAAATAGTGTAATAATTTTTCTCCCCACCCTTCTCTTTGCCATTCTGATGCCACACTGAGTGTGAGAATGTGCGCTTCATCAGCGCCAATCGTCATCACACCATAACCAAAGATATGATTTCCCATCTCTAATACATAGCAATAATATCCTGAACTTATTGAGTCTCCAAAATTACCTTTTGTCCAAGGAAAAAGAAAAACCTCTCGCTCAATCAGAACAACCGCATCTAAATCTTTAACGAGCATTTGCCTTATTCTTGGTACTTCCTCTAGTTGGGCACTCATCTTTCACTTTCCTTTAAAGCTATTTTATTGCGTATATAAATTGGGGCAATCTCCACTGGGTCAACTCCAAGCCCTTGTTTAAAACTTTGCGCAGCTAATTGAGCCATTTCACGAGCGTGAGGGAAAAAACCGAGCTCAAAACGACTAATGCTACTACCGTAATGATTTTTTAACTCATCAGAATATTTATCAAAACCACTGCCACATCCAACCCAATTATCTCCTGTCATTAACGGCGCATACCGTGGCAAACAAAGTATTGGAGTACTCACATTCTCCCAGTTATCTGCTGATTTAATATATGCTGCATGATAAATTTCACCCATGCGGGCATCAATGGCTGTAATCACATTATTAGCTCCAGCTTGCTGGGCCAGCGCTTCCAATGTTGAAATGCCTATTACAGGCAAACTTGAACCAAAAGCTAGCCCCTGTGCAACACCGCAAGCAATACGCAGCCCAGTAAATGACCCGGGTCCCGCACCAAAAGCTATTCCATCCAATTGCGCTAATGTCAGCTCGCTTTTTGCAAGCAATTCCTGCAATATTGGTAAAAGTAGTTCAGAGTGCTGCTGTTCTGCAAGAATACTTCGACTCAAAATTTCGCCATCTATCCAAAGTGCTATCGAGCAATAACTCGAGGAAGTATCAAAAGCTAAGATTTTCAATGTGATAAGTTTATCTAATAACTAATAACTAATAACTAATAACTAATAACTAATAACTATCTTTTTTTACCCCTTAGCGCCATACTACAAAGAAAATCTATACCTTTTGGTATATTAATATTTTCCTCAGCAGCGCACATTATCTGTCTTGGCAATCAAACATATTGCCTCCGCCTCAATACCCTCACCTCTACCTATCGGACCAAGATGCTCAGCGGTCTTTGCTTTAATATTAATATCCTTTTCCTGTATTCCAGTATCTTGAGAAATATTAGAAATCATGGTGGGAATATGTGGCGCCATTTTTGGTGCCTGCGCAATGATAGTTGCGTCAATATTAATCACAATATAACCCTTCTCTTCTAATAAATGACAGACCTCCTGCAATAAAAACCGACTATCAATATTTTTATATTGTGGGTTAGTATCTGAAAAATGTCTCCCAATATCCCCTAGTGCAGCTGCGCCCAACAACGCGTCACAAATTGCGTGCAATAACACATCAGCATCCGAGTGACCTAACAGACCCTTATCAAAGGGTATGACTACCCCACCAATAATTAGATCTCTTCCTTCAACTAACTGATGCACATCAGAACCTTGTCCAATTCTAATCTTGCTTGTCATAACTCTCTCCATTCTGCGCTCGTAGTATCAATTCTGCTAAGACTAGGTCCTTCGGATAAGTTATTTTTATATTACTCACATCTCCAAGAACCAACTTAGGACACAGGCCCAACGCCTCAACTGCACTAGCATCATCGGTCATAGTTATGCTATCAGGTTTACATAAGGCATCTAATAGCAGCTTGTAACGAAACATCTGTGGCGTCTGAGCTTGCCATAAATCTTTCCTAGGCTCAGTTTTCTGTACCCGATTATTAGTACCACCTCGTTTCAGAGTATCTGAAAGAGGAACAGCCAATAATCCACCAACTTCATCGTCAGAAAGCTCATCCAACAATTTTTTAAGTAATTCTTTACTCAAACAAGGCCGTGCTGCATCATGAACCATGACCCAGTCCTCATTACCTATCAACGATTTTTCCGATGCAGCTTTTAGCCCATTAAGGATACTCGTGGCACGAGTTTCTCCGCCACAATTAAACACAACTAATTTACTGGAAAACTCTGACCAGTCATACTTTAACCACTCCCTATCTTCAGGGCTAAGGATAACAAATACATTAGCAATCTCAGGAGAAACACACAAAGTGTGCACAGCATGGTAAATCATAGGCCTGCCTGCAAGTGCTAAATATTGTTTAGGCAGACTATTTCCCATACGAGAACCTGAGCCTGCTGCCGGAATTACTGCAAAAAATTTAGACATAATGTAATTGTAACGAATAAATGAATTTTTTTCCTAGCATGAGCTCAAGAGGCTTCTTTTTATACCTTAGGAAATAAAAAAACAGGGCAATAAATTCCCCATTCGGCTTACTGTATAATGCCAACTTTCAGGATTATTGGATAGAACATATATGGAAGCGGAACAAATCAACGCCATTGCCAATCATCTTTCTGATCTCAATACTCGGTCAACAGAGCTTCGGAGGCATCTTTGACTTTGACGCAAAGAAAGAACGTAGTGATGAAATTTCATTTCTAGAAGAAGACCCGGAAATTTGGAAAGATAGCAAGCGCGCTCAGGAATTAGGCCGTGAAAAGAAAATATTAGACAAAATTGTTTTAACTCTAGAAACAATTAAGCTGCAACTACAAGACTCTATTGATTTGTTCCAAATGGCAAAAGAAGAAAATGATATTGTAGTGCTAGAAAGTATCCGTGCCGATGCAGCAAAGTTAGAAACAAATGTTGCAAATATGGAGTTCTGCAACATGTTCTCCAATCCAATGGATCCAAATAACTGCTTCTTAGAAATCCAATCTGGCTCAGGTGGTACAGAAGCACAGGATTGGGCAGCAATGCTTGAGCGCATGTACCTACGATATTGTGAGCGACGTGATTACAAGGTTGAAGTACTTGAGGAGTCCTCTGGTGAAGTGGCAGGAATTAAGAGTGCCTCTCTAAAAATATCTGGTGACTATGCATATGGCTATTTACGTACCGAAAGCGGCATCCACCGCTTAGTAAGGAAATCCCCCTTTGATTCTGGTAGTCGCCGTCATACCTCGTTTGCAAGCGTATTTATTTACCCAGAAGTGGATGATACCATCGAGATTGAAATTAATCCCGCAGATTTGCGAGTAGATACATATCGCGCCTCCGGAGCAGGTGGTCAGCACATTAACAAAACCGATTCAGCTATCCGTATTACTCATAATCCTTCGGGCATTGTTGTTTCCTGTCAGAATGACAGGTCTCAGCACCGTAACCGTGCAGAGGCAATGGCAATGCTGAAATCACGCCTTTATGAAGTGGAATTACGCAAACAAAGTGATGAGAAACAAGCTATGGAAGATTCTAAAACTGACATAGGATGGGGGCATCAGATACGTTCTTACGTATTAGATCAATCACGCATTAAGGATCTAAGAACGGGCCTAGAAATTGGTAATACTCAAGGGGTACTGGACGGGGGATTAGATGAATTTATCAAAACAAGCTTAAAAAAGGGAGTTTAATTCCTAGTGAAAAAACCACTATCAGTTCATTCTATTTTGTTTTCTTTGCTATCACTATCTATATAATCCTTGTACCTTTCTTCACTTAGACTATCAACTGGGATGAATCGTAAAGATGCAGAATTGATACAGTAGCGCTTCCCTGTTGGACTTGGTCCATCAGTAAAAACATGCCCAAGATGAGAATCAGCATACCCTGAGCGCACTTCAGTTCGCACCATACCATATTCATTATCTTGCTTTTCAATGATTCCACTATTCTGAACTGGTCGTGTGAAACTTGGCCAGCCAGTACCTGAATCATATTTATCCAATGAACTAAAAAGTGACTCGCCCGATACCACGTCCACATAAAGCCCAGGTTCAGAATTATTCCAATATAAATTTCTGAAGGGCTCTTCCGTACCACCTTTCTGTGTAACTTTAAACTGTTCAGCTGACAATTTACTTTTCAACTCAGTTAGATTTAATTTTTCTAGATTTTCCATAGAGGGGACAAATTTCTGTTAATTTTTCCTATACGATATTCTAACAATCTAACATTCATAATTAGCAAAGAGCATATAAATACTAAGATCCAAAAAGAGCCTGCCAAGTACCTGATTCCGCAAGATGATAGCGCATAATGTTACACAACGATATAATTGATAACATATATTCGAAAAAAATAATAAGTTTTGTTAAGGTTAAAAAATGAGCGAACAAGAACAAAAGGCACCACAGAATACAAATCAAATTATTGCGGAGCGTCGCGCTAAATTAGCTACTTTGCGTGAGACAGGGGCTGCTTTTCCAAATGATTTTCGCCGTAATCATCTTGCCTCAGACCTCCATAAGAAATATGGCGATCAATCAAACGATACTCTGGAGAAAGACCCAATATCTGTTGAGGTAGCTGGGCGCATGATTCTAAAACGTGTAATGGGTAAAGCTAGCTTCGCCACTATTCAAGATATGAGCGGGCATATTCAACTATACATTAGTAATGATATTACAGGTGAGTCTGCACATGCCGCATTCAAGCATTTTGATTTAGGCGATATTTTAGGTGTCCATGGAACACTGTTTATAACTAAGTCAGGTGAACTTACAATACGTGTAAAAAGCTTACGCCTGCTGACTAAGTCATTACGCCCCTTGCCAGAAAAGTTTCATGGGCTGACTGACCAGGAACAAAAATATCGTCAGCGTTATCTTGATCTGATCTCTAATGAAGATACACGTAAAGTATTTTTAACTCGGTCTAGAATTATTCAGTCTATTCGTGCTTTTTTTGAAGAAAGAGGTTATCTAGAAGTAGAAACCCCAATGATGCACCCTATTCCAGGTGGTGCGGCAGCTCGCCCTTTTATCACACATCACAATGCTTTAAATATGGATTTCTATTTACGAATAGCACCGGAACTATATTTAAAGCGTCTAGTAGTAAGCGGTATGGAGAAGGTCTTTGAAATAAATCGCAGTTTCAGAAATGAAGGCATTTCTACACGCCACAATCCTGAGTTCACCATGCTGGAATTTTACGAAGCTTACCAGGATCATATATATCTTATGAATCTTACTGAAACGCTAATTCGAGAATTAGCAATAAAGGTTCTAGGTACTACCGAAATTTCTTATCAAGGATATAAAATTAATCTTTCAAACCCATTTCTGCGATTATCTATCACCCAAGCGATTCAGAAATTTCACCCGGAACACACTGATGCGCAATTAAACGACCGCGCATACCTAATTAAAAAACTAGAAGCTCTCAATATTAGCTATAAACCTGAAGATGGAATAGGTAAATTACAGCTTTCTTTATTTGATGAAACAACCGAACATTTATTAATGGACCCGACCTTTATTGTTGATTATCCATCAGACGTTTCACCGTTAGCTCGTCGAAATGATAAGAATCCAGGGGTGACTGACCGCTTTGAACTCTATATAACCGGGCGTGAAATGGCTAATGGATTTTCAGAGTTAAATGATCCGGAAGATCAGGCGGCCCGTTTCCAAGAGCAAGTACGTGCTAAAGAGTCTGGTGATAAAGAAGCCATGCACTATGATGGTGACTATATCCGAGCATTAGAGCATGGCCTACCCCCTACTGCCGGAGAAGGTATAGGTATAGACCGTTTAATTATGTTACTTACTGATAGTCCTAGTATTCGGGACGTAATTTTATTTCCTCATTTGCGTCGTGAAGATTAAATTTTAATTTATTTCACTATATAGCTGAAACTATTGCGCTCATACCTGTTCCAATAATTCTATTATTTAGTATATCTACATAACTAGGAATCACTTTGACGCCTCCTAATTTCAGGAAAATAGAAATACCTATAGAGGGGATGACTTGCACGGCCTGTTCAACTCGCATAGAGAAAGCTCTAAATAAGCTCCCTGGCGTGCATGCAACGGTTAACCTTGCCAATGAAAAGGCACGAATTAAATTTGATGACACTCTGGTTATACTCGATAAATTAATTGATTCTATTGAGAAAACAGGGTTTCATGTTTCCCCCCAATCAGTACAGCTACAAATTAGTGGGATGACCTGTTCTGAATGTAGCGGACGCATTAAGAAAAAATTAAACAAACTTCCAGGAGTCACTGCTACCGTTAATTTAGTAACTGAAAGATCCCTTATTAATTTCAGACCTGGCTCTGTAACAGTAAGCGACTTGATTTCCGTTATTGTTAAAGAAGGCTATAACGCGACCGAAATCAACGAAACCAATCGTGCAAAAGAAAAATCTCGACAAATAGCTACCTACAGGGCAGAACTTTTAATGTTCTGGATCTCTGCGGCCCTTACCCTTCCATTAATGTTACATATGGGTACAATTTTTTCAGATACAACTACAGAGTTGCTGCCACGCTGGCTGCAGTGGCTACTGGCCACACCCGTACAATTTTGGATCGGCATGCGTTTCTATAAAGGCGCATGGTTTGCACTTCGTGGGGGTAGTGCAAACATGGATGTTTTAGTTTCACTTGGAACAAGCGTCGCATATTTTCTTAGTGCAATTGTTACGTTATTAGGGCTAAATCAACATATTTATTTTGAGTCAAGTGCAGCCATCATCACACTTGTTCTGTTAGGAAAATTAATGGAAGCCCGTGCCAAAAATAAAACTTCGGCAGCTATTGAAAAGCTTATAGCACTACAGCCTAGAACTGCACGAGTAGAGCGTGATGGTCAGACCGTTGAAATTAATGCGAATGCTATTAAGCTAAATGACATTTTTATTGTGCGCCCAGGTGAAAGTCTGCCGGTAGATGGAATTGTTACTGAGGGATCATCTAGTATTAATGAATCTATGCTAACTGGCGAGAGCCTACCAGTTCCAAAGAATTTTGGGACAAAAGTATATGCTGCAACAATGAATCAACAAGGATTACTCAAATGTCGGGCTACCAATATTGGTAGCCAAACACAACTTGCAGCTATCATTAGATTAGTGGAAGAAGCACAAGGTTCCAAGGCACCAATTCAGAGAATGGCCGATAAAATTTCCAGTATATTTGTTCCTATAGTAGTGCTAATTAGCATCCTGACTCTATTACTAACTTGGTGGTTTTTCGACGACTTTATTTTTGCGCTTATCAACGCAGTTACTGTGTTGGTAATTTCTTGCCCTTGCGCACTCGGACTAGCAACGCCAACAGCAATAATGGTTGGAACCGGTCGAGGTGCACAAATTGGTGTGCTATTCAAAAATGCTTCTGCACTGGAGCAGGCAGAGAAAATTAAAACACTTGTTTTAGATAAAACTGGAACCCTGACAGAAGGAAAACCTGTCGTAACCGATATTATCCCTTTAGAAGACATTAGTAAGAACGATTTAATACAGATTTCTGCCACACTGGAACAAGGATCAGAACACCCCCTTGCTAAGGCAGTATTAGAATGTGCAGAAAGTATGAATATTAAGCCACATAGAGTGAAGGACTTTACTTCTTTTACTGGTAGGGGAGTAACTGCTCGTATTGATGAGACTGATTACATACTGGGCACAGTAAAATTCTTGATTGATTTTGGCACTATAATTGATGGTAAATATATAGCAACTCTTCAGGAAAAGGGGGAGACTGTCGTTATCGTTGCTAGAAAAGTTAGCGACACCTATAAAGTCATTGGATATATTAAAATTGCTGATCAATTGAGGAATACTTCCATTCAAGCTGTGAGACAACTGGAATCCATGGGAATTGAAGTGATGATGTTCACAGGAGATAACTATGCTACTGCCACCGCTATTGCTAGGCAGTTAGGAATAACTAATTATCGCGCTGAAGTATTGCCACAAGATAAAGCGGCTGAAATAGAACGCATAAAGAATAGCGGTAAATATATCGCTATGGTAGGTGATGGGATAAATGATGCTCCAGCGCTAGCAGCTGCAGATGTAAGCTTTGCTATAGGCTCCGGATCGGATATTGCAATTGAAACTGCTGACATTACTTTAGTACGTAACGATCTAATGAGTGTTGTTGATGCAGTTTCTTTATCTAAAAAAACACTAGATAAGATTCGCCAAAATTTATTTTTTGCTTTCATATACAATGTTCTGGGTATACCACTCGCAGCAGTAGGATTGCTTAACCCTATAATCGCCGCGGCCGCTATGGCAATGAGCTCTGTTTCGGTAGTAGCAAATTCCTTGTTATTAAAAAAATAGCGCCCTACCTCTTGATATTTAAACCTTGATAAAAATGGAGCGTATAAAATTCAAACAGCCATCCTTAATATAAACGGTATGACCTGCATGGGATGTGTAACTAGTATAGAAAAGGTATTAGAAAAAATTGCTGGGGTAAGTGAATCCGATATCTCACTGAAGAAAAAACAGGCTAAGATTCAGTATGACCCAGAAAAGACCAATATAAATAAACTTAAAGAAGCTATTGTGGGAGCAGGATTTGAAATCAATATTTAAGTATAAGATCCAAGCATATTCAGATGAAATAATAATAAAGTTATTGAATAAAATTATTCTCTTTTAGGGATATGCACCTACCTTTTACAGTATCCATTATTTTGGAACCAAGTTACCGCATCCTGTATTGCTTCTGATGAAGGTCTATATTTATAATTCAAATCTCTAATTGCTTTTGCACTTGAAAAAAACATCTTCTTCTCTGCCATACGAATACTATCTACTGAAGCACGTGGCTGCGTATTCGTAGCAATTGCAACCTTTTCCATTATCCAAGCTACAGGAAGCATCATCCCCACTGGCATATTCATTCTTTTTATTTTTTTACCAATAATTTCATCTACCGCCTGCAAAATTTGAATCAAATGTAGATTCTCACCACCCAAAATATATCGTTCTCCTGTCTTTCCATGCGTATATGCTAATAAATGACCCTGTGCAATATCATCAACATGTGCAACATTAAGACCTGTGCTCATATAAGCTGGCATCCGTCCACAGAGCGTATCGAGTACTATCTGCCCTGTCGGTGTTGGTTTTACATCACGTGGGCCTACTGGAGTAGAAGGATTGACAATAACTAAAGGTAACTGATGCTTGTCAGTTAAATGCTGAACTACTTGCTCAGCAAGAAACTTTGAACGCTTATAGTGGCCAGTCATATTATTAAGGCTTGATGGGGTATTTTCATCCGCAGGATTACCATCTAAATTTATTCCTAAAGTAGCCACACTACTTGTATAAATTATGCGGCTAACGTCAGCTCCAGATGCTGCAAGTATAAGCTCTTGTGTTCCTTTGACGTTAATTTCATACATAGTTTCAGGGTCTGGCACCCATAGACGGTAATCTGCAGCAACATGAAATAAATTTTCACAATTAGTAACTGCACGTTTTAAAGAAGCGACATCGCGAAGGTCGCCCTCCGAAATTTCTACAGGTAATCCCTTTAGGTTACTTTGGTCACTTCCAGCCCTTACTAAACACCGAACCTCATGCCCGGCCTCTAGCAAACAACGAGCAACCGCTGAGCCAACAAAACCGTTTGCTCCAGTAACTAATGATTTCATAGCATACCTATCTTAATATTTGAAATTTATAAAGCCTGACCGCGCATAATTTATTCCTAACTCTTCTTCATATCCAATGAAATGCTAACATGAAATATTGTTAAAAATGAAATATCTACCTTATTATAAATTCTATTAGTTTGGAAAATAAAAAAGCCCCGATCTCTTTATGAGTCGGGGCGTTCTTATTTAAAAAGCCTGGCAGTGACCTACTTTCACATGCTTAATGCACACTATCATCGGCGCAGCTTCGTTTCACGGTCCTGTTCGGGATGGGAAGGGGTGGGTCCAAAGCGCTATTGCCGCCAAGCGTAACTGTAATTTGGAAGAAGTAAATTTGACTGGATTAAATCATATCTAATTAAACAACCTGTAAACGTAATGAATGAATTCATAACCACTTAATCATTACTTTCACACGTTAACTTAAGGTTATAGGATCAAGCCACACGGACAATTAGTATCGGTTAGCTTAACACATTACTGCGCTTCCACACCCGACCTATCAACGTTGTGGTCTTCAACGATCCTTTAGGGGGGTTTAACCCCCGGGAAGTCTTATCTTGAGGTGAGTTTCCCGCTTAGATGCTTTCAGCGGTTATCTCTTCCACACTTAGCTACCCGGCAATACGACTGGCGTCATAACCGGTACACCAGAGGTGTGTCCACTCCGGTCCTCTCGTACTAGGAGCAGGTCCTCTCAAACTTCCAACGCCCACGGCAGATAGGGACCAAACTGTCTCACGACGTTTTAAACCCAGCTCACGTACCACTTTAAATGGCGAACAGCCATACCCTTGGGACCGGCTACAGCCCCAGGATGTGATGAGCCGACATCGAGGTGCCAAACTCCCCCGTCGATATGAACTCTTGGGAGGAATTAGCCTGTTATCCCCGGCGTACCTTTTATCCGTTGAGCGATGGCCCTTCCATACAGAACCACCGGATCACTATGACCTGCTTTCGCATCTGCTCGACTTGTCAGTCTCGCAGTCAAGCACGCTTATGCCATTGCACTATCAGCACGATTTCCGACCGTACCTAGCGTACCTTCGTACTCCTCCGTTACACTTTGGGAGGAGACCGCCCCAGTCAAACTGCCTACCATACACGGTCCCCGATCCAGATAATGGACCTAGGTTAGAATTCCAAGAACATCAGGGTGGTATTTCAACGATGGCTCCATGAACTCTAGCGAGCTCACTTCAAAGCCTCCCACCTATCCTACACAAATATTCTCAAAACCCAATGTAAAGCTACAGTAAAGGTGCACGGGGTCTTTCCGTCTAGCCGCGGGTAGATTGCATCTTCACAACCATTTCAACTTCGCTGAGTCCCTGGAGGAGACAGTGTGGCCATCGTTACGCCATTCGTGCAGGTCGGAACTTACCCGACAAGGAATTTCGCTACCTTAGGACCGTTATAGTTACGGCCGCCGTTTACCGGGGCTTCAATCAAGAGCTTGCACCCCATCATTTAACCTTCCGGCACCGGGCAGGCGTCACACTCTATACGTCCACTTGCGTGTTTGCAGAGTGCTGTGTTTTTATTAAACAGTCGCAGCCACCATTTCTTTGCAACCCTCATCCGCTTCGCGCGTAAAGCGCTACACGTACCGAGGGCACTCCTTATCCCGAAGTTACGGAGTTAATTTGCCGAGTTCCTTCTCCAGAGTTCTCTCAAGCGCCTTAGAATTCTCATCCCACCCACCTGTGTTGGTTTGCGGTACGGTCTTTATTCAACTGAAGCTTAGTGGCTTTTCCTGGAAGCATGGTATCACTCACTTGGCGCCCCGAAGGGCGTTGCGTTATCGCGCCTCAACTAAGCTGCTCGGATTTGCCTAAGCAGCACGTCTACACGCTTGAACCGGGACATCCAACACCCGGCTGAGCTAACCTTCTCCGTCCCCACGTCGCATTGAATAAAGGTACTGGAATATTAACCAGTTTCCCATCAGCTACGCATTTCTGCCTCACCTTAGGGGCCGACTCACCCTGCGCCGATTAACGTTGCACAGGAATCCTTGGGTTTTCGGCGAGGGAGCCTTTCACTCCCTTTATCGCTACTCATGTCAGCATTCGCACTTCCGATACCTCCAGCAGCCTTCACAAGCTACCTTCGCAGGCTTACGGAACGCTCTCCTACCATTTACACAAGGCTGACCTTGTGTAAATCCCTAGCTTCGGTGTACAGTTTGAGCCCCGTTACATTTTCCGCGCAGGACGACTCGATCAGTGAGCTATTACGCTTTCTTTAAAAGGTGGCTGCTTCTAAGCCAACTTCCTGACTGTTTTCGCCTTCCCACTTCGTTTACCACTTAACTGTACTTTGGGACCTTAGCTGAGGGTCTGGGTTGTTTCCCTTTTGACACCGGACGTTAGCACCCGATGTCTGTCTCCCACGCTTGCACTCTTCGGTATTCGGAGTTTGCCATGGGTTGGTAAGCCTAAACGGCCCCCTAGCCATAACAGTGCTCTACCCCCGAAGGTGATACGTGAGGCACTACCTAAATAGTTTTCGGAGAGAACCAGCTATTTCCAGATTTGATTAGCCTTTCACCCCTACCCACAGCTCATCCCCTAATTTTTCAACATTAGTGGGTTCGGACCTCCACGAAGTGTTACCCCCGCTTCATCCTGGCCATGAGTAGATCATCTGGTTTCGGGTCTACACCCAGCAACTAAACGCCCTATTAAGACTCGCTTTCGCTACGCTTCCCCTATTTGGTTAAGCTTGCTACTGAATGTAAGTCGCTGACCCATTATACAAAAGGTACGCAGTCACCCCGAAGGGCTCCTACTGTTTGTATGCACGCGGTTTCAGGATCTATTTCACTCCCCTCCCGGGGTTCTTTTCGCCTTTCCCTCACGGTACTGGTTCACTATCGGTCGATTACGAGTATTTAGCCTTGGAGGATGGTCCCCCCATATTCAAGCAGGATTTCTCGTGTCCCGCCCTACTTGTTCCAACCCTAGTTCCACACTCAAACTTTCATCTACGGGGCTATCACCCACTATGGCCCGACTTTCCAGACGGTTTGATTAGTTCAAGTGCTAAAAGTTGGAGGCTGATCCCATTTCGCTCGCCGCTACTCTGGGAATCTCGGTTGATTTCTGTTCCTCTGGTTACTTAGATGTTTCAGTTCGCCAGGTTCGCTACGCTTGACCTATGTATTCAGTCAAGGTTGACCCTTGCGGGCCGGGTTTCCCCATTCGGACATCTCCGGATCAAAGCTTGTTTGCCAGCTCCCCGGAGCTTTTCGCAGGCTTCCACGCCCTTCATCGCCTGTAATCGCCAAGGCATCCACCACATGCACTTATTCGCTTGATCCTATAACCTTAAGGGCTTTTAGATTATGGGTATAAAGTTTATTAAATTAACTTTAAAATTAACCCCATCCTCCAAAACCAATTGGTTACAGGTTGTTTCTGCATTCTATCCGACTAAAAATACAATGCATTGATACAATCTAACCCAATATCATTACATTCCAAGATATTAATCATAATCATAAAGACTTAAGATTCCTTAGAACACAAAATATTTACTTCTTCCAAATTTTTAAAGAACACCAAGAAATAGATTTTATAAATAATAGCTAAAAACAACTATTAAATTTTAATTACCTCTATTTCTATGTAATACAGCCGCTGGTTAAAAACCAGAAGTAAACGCTTTCGCTTACTTCTACTCTTTAAATTACATAACTTGTCTTAATAATTGGTGGAGGTGATCGGAATCGAACCGACGACCCCCTGCTTGCAAAGCAGGTGCTCTACCAATTGAGCTACACCCCCGCTATGTTGGTAGGTCTGGGTGGATTTGAACCACCGACCCCACGCTTATCAAGCGTGTGCTCTAACCAACTGAGCTACAGACCCTAATTTAAGGGTCCATGACAATTGCTGAATACTGAATATTCAGTATTCAGCAATTGTCACCTAGCCCCTGCTTCTTATACAACCGATAGGTTGTGGACACTTTAACTGGGTTTTTCTCTTGAAAGGAGGTGATCCAGCCGCAGGTTCCCCTACGGCTACCTTGTTACGACTTCACCCCAGTCATGAATCTCACCGTGGCAAGCGCCCTCCTTGCGGTTAGACTACCTGCTTCTGGTGGAACCCACTCCCATGGTGTGACGGGCGGTGTGTACAAGACCCGGGAACGTATTCACCGCGACATTCTGATCCGCGATTACTAGCGATTCCGACTTCACGGAGTCGAGTTGCAGACTCCGATCCGGACTACGACGCGCTTTCTGAGATTAGCTCCCCCTCGCGGGTTGGCAACCCTCTGTACGCGCCATTGTATTACGTGTGAAGCCCTACCCATAAGGGCCATGAGGACTTGACGTCATCCCCACCTTCCTCCGGTTTGTCACCGGCAGTCTCATTAAAGTGCCCAACTAAATGATGGCAATTAATGACAAGGGTTGCGCTCGTTGCGGGACTTAACCCAACATCTCACGACACGAGCTGACGACAGCCATGCAGCACCTGTGTTATCGTTCCCTTTCGGGCACCCCCGCTTTTCTGCGGGCTTCGATACATGTCAAGGGTAGGTAAGGTTTTTCGCGTTGCATCGAATTAATCCACATAATCCACCGCTTGTGCGGGTCCCCGTCAATTCATTTGAGTTTTAATCTTGCGATCGTACTCCCCAGGCGGTCAACTTCACGCGTTAGCTACGTTACCAAGCCCGTAAAGGCCCGACAACTAGTTGACATCGTTTAGGGCATGGACTACCAGGGTATCTAATCCTGTTTGCTCCCCATGCTTTCGTCCCTCAGCGTCAGTATTGACCCAGGGGGCTGCCTTCGCCATCGGTGTTCCTCCACATATCTACGCATTTCACTGCTACACGCGGAATTCCACCCCCCTCTGCCATACTCTAGCCTTGTAGTTTCAGACGCAGTTCCCAGGTTAAGCCCGGGGCTTTCACATCTGACTTACAAAACAACCTGCGGACCCTTTACGCCCAGTAATTCCGATTAACGCTCGCACCCTACGTATTACCGCGGCTGCTGGCACGTAGTTAGCCGGTGCTTCTTCTGCCGGTACCGTCATTAATTACGAGTATTAATCGTAACCGTTTCGTTCCGGCTGAAAGAGCTTTACAACCCGAAGGCCTTCTTCACTCACGCGGCATGGCTGGATCAGGGTTTCCCCCATTGTCCAAAATTCCCCACTGCTGCCTCCCGTAGGAGTCTGGGCCGTGTCTCAGTCCCAGTGTGGCTGGTCGTCCTCTCAGACCAGCTACTGATCGAAGCCTTGGTAAGCTTTTACCTTACCAACAAGCTAATCAGGCATCGGCCGCTCCTAAAGCGCAAGGTCTTGCGATCCCCTGCTTTTCTCCTGAGAGATTATGCGGTATTAGCACACCTTTCGATGCGTTATCCCCCACTTATAGACACGTTCCGATGTATTCCTCACCCGTTCGCCACTCGCCACCAGGGTAAACCCCGTGCTGCCGTTCGACTTGCATGTGTAAAGCATGCCGCCAGCGTTCAATCTGAGCCATGATCAAACTCTTCAGTTTAATAATGTTAAAACTCTCGCTTGACTTGTTACCTTGTTACATCGTGCGAGCACTTCTTTTTTC
>CALSMH010000008.1 GCA_943787405.1 uncultured Nitrosomonadaceae bacterium
CAAAAAAAATAGGGTACTAAGTAAAATTTTTAATTTTCTTCGTGAATTATATATCACGTTTTACTACTCTTAGTATGTAACTTTAACATCGCCGTCTGATAATCTCCTTGGATAATTAACGGCCATATTTCCAGACTACGAATAATAGTTTTTTGAATTTCAACTTCCTCTCCCTTTGATGGTGATCGTAATACATAATCAGCCACCAAACCTTTATCTCCAGGATGCCCAACTCCAATTCGTAATCTCCAAAAATCTTTGGTGGTAAGTTGCGCAGCTATATCTTTTAGTCCATTGTGCCCGCCTAATCCCCCACCCATCTTTAATTTTGATACCCCTGGAGGCAAATCTATCTCATCATGAATGACAAGAATTTGATCAGGATTGATTTTATAAAAATTGCATATTGCTGATACAGATTTCCCACTTGCATTCATGTACGTCTGAGGACAAAGTAACCATGCTTCATCGCCCCTTTGACCAGTACGTGCACAAAGACCATGAAATTTTACCTCTTTCCTAAGCGTTACCTGTAATTTATCAGCGAGCCCAGATACCCACTGAGATCCTGCGTTGTGGCGCGTAGAAACGTATTTTTCCCCGGGATTTCCTAATCCTACAATAAGTTTCATTGGAAACGCTCTATATTAGATACCCATTAAAAAACCCGCCGAACTAGGCTAGCTCCAGCGGGCAGATAAATTCTGATGGAAATTATTTTTTCTTCCCAGAATCTTTATCCTCATCCTCTTTCTCATCTTCCTCTTTTTGAACAGTAGTAGGAATTTCTGAAGCACTCACTTCCTCTTCACTCTCTGATTCCTCAGAAACGACAGCACGAGGAATTACGATTGTTGCTACAGGCTGATTTCCACCCTTTGCCAATGCAGGAATTTCCACTCCAGGAGGCATTGTTAAGTCTCTCAAGTGCACCGAACTATTAGCGGCCAAATTTATCAAATCTACCTCTATAAATTCAGGCAAATCTTTTGGCAAACAGGATATATCTAACTCAGTGAACACATGGCTAACGATACCCCCCGATGTTTTCACCCCAGGTGAGGAATCAGCATTGATAAAATGCAGCGGCACCTTCATATGTATTTTCTTTTTCTGATCAACCCGTTGAAAATCGATATGCAATACCTGTAATTTATATGGGTGCATCTGCAAATCTCGCAATAAAACCTGTTCTTTTTTTCCTTCTAGATCAATAGCTAGAATAGAAGCATGAAAGGCTTCAAGCTTAAGTTTATGATACAAATTATTGTGATCAAGCTCAATAGATTGAGCTTTATTTTTACCGCCATATATGATTCCCGGAACCTTCCCACAACCACGTAGGCGGCGGCTCGCACCCTTGCCTTGTAATACTCTTTTATTAGCACTAATTTCAATCTGCATTATATTTCTCCAAATTAAAGTTATCCGCGACCAGACAACCCAAAAAATAAATCTATAAAACTCTATTCCATAAATAACGAACTTACTGAGTCTTCATTACTAATCCTTAACATTGTTTCTGCTAGCAAACTAGCCACGCTTAACTGCTGAATTCGCTCACAAGCTTTAGCGTCTTCACGTAGAGGAATCGTATCTGTAACTACTAATTTATCCAGCTCAGAATTCTCAATACGTTTTACGGCATCACCTGAAAGTACCGGATGAGTACAATACGCTACCACACTCTGCGCGCCTTCTTCTTTCAATGCTCTGGCTGCTTCACACAAAGTGTTAGCGGTATCGACCATATCATCCATAATAACGCAAGTACGCCCTTTAACATCACCAATAATATTCATTACCTTAGCGACATTAGGCTTAGGACGTCGTTTGTCTATTATTGCCAAATCACATTCTAGGCGTTTTGCCATTTCCCTCGCTCGAATCACGCCCCCAACATCAGGTGAGACCACAATTAAATTCTGATAATCGCAAGTCCATACATCTCCAAGCAAAATTGGCATACCATAAACATTATCCACAGATATATCAAAGAACCCTTGAATCTGATCCGAATGTAAATCCATTGTTAACAGTCTGTCGATTCCAACAGTAGTGAGCATGTTTGCTACAACTTTTGCTGTAATTGGAACTCGTACTGAGCGGGGCCTTCTATCCTGGCGCGCATAACCAAAATAAGGAATGGCTGCTGTAATACGCCCAGCAGAAGCACGTTTTAATGCATCCACCATTACTAAAACTTCCATCAAGCTATCATTTGAAGGCATGCACGTTGACTGCAATATAAAGACATCTTTGCCACGCACATTCTCTAAAATCTCAACCATTACCTCACCATCACTAAAGCTACCAACCGTTGCGCGTCCAAGGTGAATGTTAAGGTGCCTCACCACATCCTGTGCTAACTTAGGATTGGCGGTGCCAGTAAAAACCATTAGGCTATCGTAAGACATAGTTATAATTTAAGTAATTAGAAATCAAAAGTATCTCTATACAATATCTTATTGAAAAATAGCTTAAACATAAGTTTCTTTATTATATATGGCTGGGGAGGTAGGGATCGAACCTACGAATGCTGGAATCAGAATCCAGTGCCTTACCACTTGGCGACTCCCCATAATTACGAATTACTGTCTAGTAAATTCTTTATGGAATGCCGGCATAATTACTACCCCATAAAAGTATTCAATTAAACCCTATTATATGGCTGGGGAGGTAGGGATCGAACCTACGAATGCTGAGATCAAAACCCAGTGCCTTAACCGCTTGGCGACTCCCCATAATTTCAAATTAACCTCGTCTAGTATAATCCTGCATAGGATGCCGATCTAATCCCTGCACTAAAAAACCACTCATACCGAGAGGAACACTAGCAAGAGCCATTCGTGCCGCCGACTCTGTTATAAACTCTGCAAAAACACAAGCACCAGAACCAGTCATTGCTACCATTGTAGTTCTATTGAGCTGTCTGAGCCACTCTAAATGGCGTGCTACTTGAGGATATGCTAAGCATACCACCGACTCTAGATCATTATGCCCAAGCCCGACAGAAAAGGGCGGTATTTTGACCGGAATTGTATTTCGTGTCAATTCTTTACTAGCAAAAATGTCTGCTGTTGATACGTGTACAGGTGGTGTCAAAACAAGATACCAAGCCGGTAATAATTTAATAGGCTTGAGTTTTTCACCTATTCCTTCGGCAAAAGCATTTTCACCAAATATAAACACTGGAACATCTGCTCCAAGATTCAAGCCTAATCCCATTAACTCTTCCCTACTCCAGTTCAAATCCCACAGACGGTTAAGTGCTAAAAGTGTAGTTGCAGCATCTGAGCTACCTCCACCAAGCCCACCGCCCATTGGAATACGTTTTTTTAAAGATATTTCTACTCCAAGAGAAGTTCCGCTTTCCTTCTGCAGCAGTCGTGCTGCCTGCACACAAAGATTCTTCTCCGCAGGAACCCCAATAATAGGAGTATTTAATTGGATCTTGCTATCATCTCGGATAGTGAGGCTAACCTGATCAGAGAAATCAAGAAAGCGAAAAACTGTTTGTAATAAATGATACCCATCACTTCTACGACCTACTACATGTAGGAACAAATTCAATTTAGCTGGTGCAGAATAAATAAGTTTGTTCATGAAATTAAATAGCTACATTTAATAAGAAAGCTATTTAGCCTCCCAGTTATCTATTACTAATTTAATTTTAAGATTATTACGTTCTAGTACTAGCATTCTAGGCCGCTCTATTTTTATTGATTTTGAGGGGAAATAGCTTGTATATATAATCACCCACCCATCTTGTCGAATACCTATAATACGTCCATCTGCATCTCTGTCTATCTCCGATTCTGTTTTAGGTGCATTTACACCTCGCACCCAATATTGTAGACCTAAAATAGGTAGCCTCCATCCCAGCACCTTTTTTATAAGATTCTCAACATTTGTAGCACGATAAATTCTTTGTTCCGGGGTTGTAAGTAAAGCAGCGTCCTTACTACTCTTTATCTCCGCTACTACCTGTCCAAAAGGAGAGAGGAGGTGAATGTTATCAACGGTGCTGTCATGACTCCATCGTATCCCGCCAGAGAAACCCTTATCTCCTCCTTTTACTAAAACCCTACCCATAAATCCAAAATCTACGGATGGTGTAGTTCCTCCTGCCTCAATTATCCTTGTTTCTACAACAGAGGGTTTAAAAACAAATGATGCACAACCTACAAACAAAAAACATATACAGAAAACCAACGGGTATAGAAAAAAATACGATCTTACTTTATCGGGCAACAGTAGCTGAAAATTACAAGAAGGATTAATCCCAACAAATTTTGTTATCATTTTACAGACATTAACTCTAAGGCATGAATTTTTTCATGATATTGAGCAACACTTCATTATCTGGATAGTCTCTGATAGTAGAGCGCCAAATTTCTTTTGCATCTTCCTTGGTTCCTTGCATCCAAAGAACTTCTCCTAAGTGGGCTGCGATCTCTGGATCAGATTTAATCTGGAAGGCTTTCTTAAGATAGATTATTCCCTTATTAAGATTACCCATTCGGTAATGCACCCAACCTAAGCTGTCTATAATGTAGGGATCACCTGGAGAAAGTTTAATAGCTTTTTCGATTAATTTCAGCGCTTCCGGCAAGTGATTACCACTCTCTGCAAAGCTATATCCAAGAGCATTGTGCGCATGAGCATGGCCTGGTCTTAACTGAATCAATTTGCGTAAATCTTTCTCCAATATATCAGCTTTACCAATATGGCCTGCAGCCATAGCACGATCATATAATAACTCGGGATGGTCAGGTAATTTCTTTAAACCATTACTAAGTAATTCAAATACCTTTTGGTGCTTACCAGTTTCACGAAGAAATTCTGCTTCGCTGACTATTAAAAGGGATCGTTCCTGGTCGTTTTTTACTGGCAACTTTTGCAAATGTTCGCGAGCTTTGCTCAATTTTCCCTGTTTAAAAAGTAAATAGGCATATCTAATTTGTGCTGTTAAAAACTGTTTTCCTCTGACTACTGAACGAAATGACTCCATAGCCTTATCAAGTCGATTAGTTTGTGCATATATACTGCCCAAATAAAAACGTATCGTATTTTGATCTTTATATCCAAGCTCTAGTGCTTTTTTAAAACTTTCTTCAGCAGCATAAAAATCACGCAGTTCTATTGAGAGCAATCCCACAGCTATAGCAACATTAGCATCCCCCAGACTCTGGGCTAAAAGCTGTTTGAACTGACCACGAGCCATAATGAAGCTTTTCTCTGCTACTAACATCTGAGCAAAAGCGATACGTACTTTATTAGCCTTGGGATTAATCTTAAGATAACTCTCATAAAATTCTATTGCACTTTCACTTGAAACATGATGGCGCAGTAGGCGTCCGTTATAAATTGCAGCCATATCCCAATCTGGACGTAAAGTAAGCGCCAGCTTCATCTGTTGCCTCGCTGTCTCAAACTGACCTGCAAGTGATGCGGCCTGAGCTATAGCAAGATGAGCTTCCGGCACTTCAGAGTAAGGCTTCGCAAATTGCTGCACAAGTTGGAGTGTTTCAATCTTGTTAGCGCTACGCGCCAATAGATTATTTAACTGCATGAAAAACTTAGCAGTATCGCCTTCCAGATCTAACAATCTATTTAGATAAACCTGGGCTTCATTTACTCTATTGCTACTTACCAATAGTGCCGCTATAGTCTGGTGCGCGAGTATTGAGTCTGAATCAAGCTCCACCCAAATTTTGGCGGCACTCAAAGCCTGTATTGGCTTTCGTGAAAGAAGTGCAACCTCCGTTGCACGCTGCGCAATACGTGGATCTCGAGTAGTCTTTGCTAATCTCAGATAACTTCCTGAGGCAACATCTCTATTTCCACGTTGGAAGGCTGTCTCTCCCATTAAGAAATCAAACAGCATCGGAGCTGTAAGTTCCTGCTTAGGGAGATTTGATTGTTCAATCTTATTTTTTTCTTCTTTCTGTTTATTTACCTCAACTACATTTCTCTCCGAGAGCTGTGCACAGGAAACAAGAAAAAAAGAAAACAACAAACCAATAAATTTAAAATTCATGTATAGATCCAAACAATTATTGTTATAAAGTGCAAAAACAGACTTTAATTAATAACCTATATTAGGTATATTTTACATTCATCACAAGTAGACTATTTGATAGAACTAAAGGTTCCTTACAATTTTTCCATTTTTTCTTGTTATTACTACAAGCCTAAAGCTCTAGATTTACTTATCTGATAAATAATAAGACATAATAGTTATAAATATGGAACATAATATATTTTAGTAATTAATAGCGGATATCTTCCTACTACAATTTATCTGGACAGCACCAATCTAAGCTTCAGTATCTCGATCATAAATTGGCTTATAAATCGAAAACACCAAGAAATTTAATGTACATAACTAAAAATTAACCAAATATTCCCTACCATAATAGACTCTTCTTTATAGGAATAAGGATGCCGGAATTACCTGAAGTTGAAGTTACCTGTCGAAGCATTAAACCCCATCTTGTAAAACAACATGTCACTAATGTCATTGTACGAAACCCTCGTCTACGCTGGCCTATACCTAATGATCTAAAAAAAATATTAACAGGACTTAAAATTTCCTCAGTAACACGACGTGGGAAATATCTCCTTATTGATTGTAGTGAAGGTACATTAATTCTACACCTAGGAATGTCCGGTAGTTTGCTAGTTCAGCATACTAGAATACCCCCACAAAAGCATGACCATTTTGACCTAATTCTTGATAATGGTATTACTCTGCGCCTAAGAGACCCTAGGCGCTTTGGTGCAGTTCTGTGGACAACAGATGATACTTTGTGTCATTGGCTTTTGGCTCATCTTGGGCCTGAGCCACTTAGTGAAGCGTTTAATGGAACCCTACTATATAAAAATACGCGTAACCGAGGCGCCAGCATTAAAGAAACTCTAATGAATAACCGCATCGTCGTCGGTGTAGGTAACATTTATGCGAACGAAGCCCTTTTCCGTGCCGGCATCAATCCAAAAACGGCCGCATGTAAAATAAGTCTAAATCGTTATACTATGCTAGTTACAGCCATAAAGAAAACACTTGAACTTGCTATTAATGCAGGTGGAAGTAGTATAAATAATTTTGTTCATAGTGATAATAGTCAAGGTTATTTCCAACAACAATATTTGGTGTATCAACGTACCGGCAAACCGTGTCGAAAATGTGAACGTGTCATTAGGAAAATTAAACAAGGACAACGCTCAAGTTTTTATTGCCCAAGTTGTCAAAAATAATCAATCGGCTAATGAGAATACAAAGACCCTTAAATTCTCCGATAAATACTTTTAATGATAAGTTCTATAAAGTATCCTAGCTTAAGCTATTATTTAGCCTTAAATTATACTATCCAGGGATTAATATGAATGTAACCTTCATTGGCGGAGGCAATATGGCCGAAGCTTTGATTGGCGGGCTATTACAACAGGGCTATTCGGCCGCACAAATATGTGTAGTTGACATTAATCCTGAAACTCGAAAAAAAATAAACAAAGAATATAAGGTAACGGTTACGGAGAACCTTGCTGATGGAATAGCTGATAGTAATATTATTCTGCTTGCTATAAAGCCGCATCAACTCCCATCTGTGGCGCAGGAACTTGCGCCACTCCTAAAATCTCATCTAATTATTTCTGTCGTTGCCGGCATACGGACCAAAGAAATATGTCGCTGGCTGAACGGTTATACACAAGTAATACGGTCCATGCCAAACACCCCAGCATTGGTCCGTGCGGCAATCACAGGACTATTTGCGTTGCCTAAAGTAAGCGCAGAAGAAAGACATAGCGCTGAAACTATAATAAAAGCTGTGGGTTCAGTATTATGGGTTGAACACGAGGAGCAATTAGATGCTGTCACTGCTATATCTGGAAGCGGACCGGCTTATATTTTCTATTTCATGGAGGCCATGGAGCAGGCCGGAAGAGAATTGGGATTAAATGATATTCAATCCCACCAATTAAGCCTAGAAACTTTTCTTGGAGCAGCTAAATTAGTAAGCATTCGTAAAGAAAGTCCAGCTACATTACGAGCAAAAGTAACTTCAAAGAACGGAACTACCGCATATGGGATAAAAGCAATGGAGAGTGCTGAAACCGATAAAAAAATAATACGTGCGATTCATTCGGCACATAAACGTTCAGAAGAGATCGGGAATGAATTCAGCAATAAATAAACCTCAGGAACTGACTAATTTTTACTAGGAAAATACGTGCTAGATCAAATTTTAATTTTTATATTCAATACAGTACTAGGGTTATTGTCACTTGCACTATTACTACGATTCTATATGCAGTTGATAAATATCCCCTACCACAACCCAGCATCACATTTCCTTGCCGCCCTTACTAATTTCATCGTCCGCCCTACTAGCAGGTTTATTCCCGGATACAAAGGCATCAATCTCTCCACACTATTATTAGCATGGCTTACTCAATTTATCTTAATAGCAGGAATATACAAACTACAAGCAAATAATTTTAGCTCAGATATGACTACAACAACTATAGCGCTTATGTTGCTAGCATTCGTAGAAATCATTAAAACAACTTTTCACATTGTGATGGTAGCAATAATAGGGCAAGCTGTACTATCATGGTTTAGCCCACAGAATCCAATGGCCCCACTGCTTGACAGCTTTACCAGACCATTCCTAAGAATCTTCAGGGAACGAGTACGGCCTGTCGGCAACATTGACCTGTCACCGATATTTGTTCTAATAATTATTCAATTGTTACTAATGGTTACAACAGGGCTGCAGCGAGATATTTATCAGTTATTCTGATTTTTTGTAGAATAAATAATTGTATTTATTCTCATCATCATTGGATAGGGAACTTATTTTAACGATTATTAATCTAATAAATTTAAAGGACAGCTGATAATTGGTATACTAAGAGAAGATATTACCTTTGGTATTATAGTATGCAGACCATATTTTCTGATTAGAAAATACCATAAGAAAAACAGTGCCTACCTTTCAGTCTCCTTAATTTTAATTATCCTGAGGAACCAGAATACATAAAGGAAAAATAATCAAATGAAACTATTAACTCGCAAATTATTATTAAAATCCATGCTGGCTGTTTCCTTATGTGGAATGATTTCTTATGCTGCTGCAACCAAAATTGAAGTCTATAAAAGTCCGAAATGTAAATGCTGTGCAAAATGGGTTGACCATATGCGTGCCAATGGTTTTACTGTAGAGACTAAGAACATAGGAAATAAGGAGGCAAGAAAACGTGCTGGCATTAGACCGTCACTTGGGTCATGCCATACATCTCTTGTTGAGGGTTATGCTATTGAAGGTCATGTGCCTGCAAATGACATTAAAAAGCTCCTTAAAGAACGTCCTAGTGCTATCGGACTTGCAGCTCCCGGAATGCCAAAAGGATCTCCAGGCATGGAGAGTTCTCGCCCAAATCCCTATAACGTACTTTTAATTAATAAAGAAGGAAGTGTGAGTGTATATAACAGGCACCTTCCATCTGATAAAAATAAATCAGTAATGAGGCTTAAATGAATATTGAAAAATCTTTAAATAAATTCGATGATTACTATCATAATTTTTTGCTAGGTATAGCATCTGTATTACTTATCATGCCTATACCGTCATTAGCTAAACCTATATCATCACCAGCCACGGCCGAAACAGTGCCATCTAAAACTGCAGATAAACCAAAGCAAAAATTAAAGAATGCAGTAATCGTACGCAAATTAGATTCAGAAAAAGTTCAGCGTGGGAAAATTGTCTATCAGACAAACTGCGCAAACTGCCATGGTCAGAATGGCGAATCTAAGCCTGGCTGGCGTAAGAAGGGTCCGGATGGCAAATATCCTCCACCGCCTTTAAATGGTGACGCCCACACTTGGCATCACTCAACAGATACGCTAACAAAAACAATTCGAGAAGGTAGCCCACCAGAAATCGGGAACATGCCTGGATGGGGTAATAAATTAACAGATGAAGAGATTGATGATGTGATAGTCTGGATTACATCAATTTGGCCAGCTGAAATATATGGTATTTGGTACAAGGAAATAGAACGAAAAAGCCAAGAAAAGAAAGAACATAAGCTAGACTAGAAACCAATATACCTGAAGCTCTAGTAAATTCTTTATCACCAGATTGGTACAGCCATAGCTGTACCAATCAATTTAAACCTTCTTCTAAACTTTAGACCTACTCTTCTTTCTTCACTTCTTTCTTCACTTCTTTCTTCACTTCTTTCTTCACTTCTTTCTTTACTTCTTTCTTTACTTCTTTCTTAGCAATTGACCGAGCAGGAAGTTTTTCTTTTATTCTCGCCGATTTTCCAGAGCGACCTCTGAGGTAATACAACTTTGCACGACGCACATCTCCACGACGTTTAATCTCTATACTATTAATTAATGGAGAATATGTCTGAAAAGTACGCTCCACTCCTTCGCCGTTAGATATTTTTCGCACAGTAAAAGCAGAGTTAAGGCCCAGATTCCGTTTGGATATTACTACTCCCTCATAGGCTTGAATACGGCTACGTTCTCCTTCAACCACTTTTACATTAACAACAACAGTGTCACCAGAAGAAAAATCTGGTATGTCCTTATTTAATCGTTTAATTTCTTCTGTTTCTAATTGCTCAATCAGATTCATTTCTACTCCTTCCTTTGATTCATTTTTTTCTTATTAGCTTCATAAGCTATCTTAAATTCTTCCAATAACTCCTTTTCCTCAGTATTCAGGCCTTGCTCAATTTTCAGCCCTAATAAATCTGGGCGCTTAAGCCAAGTTCTACCTAGTGCCTGCTGTAGACGCCAACGTCTGATTTTATCATGATCCCCCGACATCAATGTTTCCGGTACGATATCCCCCTGATAAAGCTCAGGGCGAGTATAGTGCGGAAAATCTAATAACCCATCTACAAATGAATCTTGCTCTGCTGATTCAGGATCACCTAAAACACCTGGTATTTGTCTAGCTAAACAGTCAATTAATACCATCGCAGGAAGCTCTCCACCAGAAAGCACATAATCCCCAATGGAAATTTCATCTTCCACATGCTTCTTTATCAAACGCTCATCTATACCTTCATAACGACCAGAAATCAGTATTAGCCCCGACAATTGCCCAAGTTCCTTCACTAATTTATGGTCAAGGGTCCTCCCTTGAGGAGAAAGGCAAACCACTCTCATCCCGCTAACCCCGCATGCTAGCTGCCTTGCTTTAGCTGCTGTAACCGCTTTTTCCAATGGTTCAGCTAGCATCACCATACCAGGACCGCCTCCATAAGGACGATCATCTACTGTACGGTGAATATTTTCAGTGAAATCACGTGGATTCCATGTATGCAAATTGTAAATCTTATTCTTCTCTGCACGGCCAGTTACGCCATGCTTTGTTATAGAGTCAAACATTTCTGGAAACAAGGTAATGACGTCAAATTCAAATGCCATAGTCCGTTCCAGTATTAATAGTCCGACCCCCAATCTACAATAATCTGGTGAGTCCCTATATCCACTTTCACAATTACTTTATTGATAAAGGGAATCAATCTTTCACGTTCACGTTCACCTTCTTTTAAATTCTGAACTTGCAGGATATCATTAGATGAGGCAATTATTCCAACCACACTACCGAGCTCTTCATCCTGAAGATTAACTACTTTCAGCCCAACAAGATCTTCCCAGTAATAACCCTCTTCACCGCTATCTGACAATACTGGTAAATTATTTCGCGGAATTGCAATCAGCGTATTTTTCAGTTTCATGGCCGCAGTACGATCAGTACATTGGTCCAATAAAGCAATTAATATCTTGGAGTGAGCATTACACTTGATAACCTTTATCTCATTCCATTCGCCATCATCATTACCAAGCCACCAAATAGGATAACTAAGCAATCCATTCACAGACTCAGTGAATGGAAGTATCTTAACCCATCCATATACCCCAAAGGAACCAACAATCCGACCCATTACGGCCATAGGTTCAGATGTTTTTATTTCCTTATCAGCTACTTGCTGTGACTTTCTGCTTTGCACCAAATTGCTTGACAAGCCTTGTTACAGTATTAGATAACTGGGCGCCCTGTGATTGCCAATAAGTAATCCGGTCAAGTTTCACACGCAACCCTTCTTCATCCTTTGATGCACTTGGATTATAAAAACCAATGCGTTCAATAAACTTACCATCACGAGCATTACGTGAATCTGCTACCACCAAATTAAAAAACGGGCGTTTCTTGGCACCGCCTCGCGCTAGTCGAATTATGACCATATTTGAATCGCCTATAAGAAGCTTAATCAGAAAAATGTGTGATTTTACGGCAATTTTCCCCATTTAAGCAAGTAAAATACCTTTCTTGGTAAGAAAAAAGATCAGAGTATAAATTTCAGAATGGCTCTTATCTTTATAAATAATTCTTATTATTTAGTGTGCGCCTCCCCAATTTTCTCCCACCCCCAATTCTACAAGAAGCGGTACATCTAGTTTTACTGCGCTTCCCATAAGTGAAGGCAAGGCTGTTTTTATTAATTCCACCTCCCCCTCAGGGACTTCTAGCACCAATTCATCATGAACCTGCATAATAAGCTTAGCTTTTAATTTATCTCTTAACAACCAATCACTTACCGAAATCATCGCAAATTTGATAATGTCTGCTGCTGTACCTTGCATTGGCGCATTAATTGCAGCGCGCTCAGCTGCTTGCCTACGATTACCATTAGGACTATTAATTTCTGGCAACCATAATCTGCGACCAAATGCGGTTTCTACATAGCCCGCTTTTTTAGCTTCTTCTCGTGTACATTCCATATAGTCTGCCACCCCTGGGTAACGAGCAAAATAGCGATCCATAAAGGCACGAGCAGCACTCCTCTCAATGCCTAGCTGTGAAGCAAGGCCAAATTCGGACATCCCATATATCAGCCCAAAATTAATAATCTTGGCGTAGCGACGCTGTTCACTATCTACTGCATCTAGTGACACACCAAATACTTCTGCGGCAGTGGCGCGATGAATGTCTGCTCCCTGCGCAAATGCTTCAAGCAATCCCTTATCTTTTGAGATATGGGCCATAATACGTAGCTCAATTTGCGAATAATCAGCAGAGATAATGTAATTCCCTTGTGCGGCAATAAATGCCTCACGAATACGGCGTCCTTCGGCAGCCCGTATTGGAATATTTTGCAAATTAGGCTCATTGCTGGACAATCGGCCAGTTACAGCAACTGCCTGAGAATAATTAGTATGTACTCTTCCAGAAGCAGCATTTACCATGCGAGGAAGTTTGTCTGTATAAGTTGATTTAAGCTTAGCAAGGCTACGATAATCAAGCAATATTTTTGGTAACGGATAATCCAATGCAAGTTTCTGTAGTGCGGCCTCATTCGTAGAAGGAACCCCACTTGGGGTCTTCTTTACTATGGGAAGCTTGAGTTGAGTAAATAATATCTCCTGGATCTGTTTGGGCGAATTTAAATTAAAGGGCTGCCCGGAAATTAAGAACGCATCTTCCTCAAGTGACAGCATCTTCTCACCGAGTTCTCTACTCTGGATCTCTAGCATATTTATATCCAATAAAACGCCATTATTCTCCATCTCAAATAATACCTCTAATACTGGCATCTCGAGCGAACGATAAATATTATCTAACCTAGAATTGCACATAATCTGTGGATACAGATGCTGATGCAGACGAAGCGTAATATCGGCATCCTCCGCTGCATATTTCGTAGCGATTCCTATATCAACCTGATCAAAATTGATTCTGCTAATACCCTTTCCAGTAACCTCATCGTAAGTGATGGTTTTGATATCAAGATGCCGTAGCGCAAGGTTGTCCATATTATGTGGGCGATGTGACTCTAATACATAAGATTGCAATAACGTATCATGCATGATGCCCCTAAAATCTATGCCATGATTCGCAAAAATGTGTTTATCGTACTTTAGATTCTGCCCCAATTTGGGCTTACTAGGATCTTCTAACCAGGGTCTAAGTTTCTCAAGTACATAGCCTACCTCCATCTGTACAGGAGCTCCAGTATAACAATGAGCTAATGGTAAATAAGCTGCGTGATGTGATTTGACAGAAAATGATATACCAACAAGTTTTGCTTTCATAGAATCTAGTCCGGTAGTTTCTGTATCAATGGAAACTAAAGATGATTCTTTGATGCGTTCAATCCATTCCTCCAACTGAGACTTAGATAATATAGTTTGATAATCTGTGCTTAAGTCTTCAACAATACTTTTCTGATCTACATCTATCTCTTGATCATCTTTTATAGACTGTGTGGCATTTGCTCCCAAAGAACTCGAGCTCTTCAAATCCAGGCTTGTATCTTTTTGTAATTCACGTAGCCAAGTATTAAAATCCAGCCGCTCATAAAGCTCAAATAATTTTTTTGTATCCTGCGGCTTCAATTCAAGATCTTTTACACGAACTGGCAAAACTACGTCACATTTAATAGTAAGTAACCCACGTGCTTTCTCCAGCCATTCGAGTGTATTACGTAAATTTTCTCCGACTACACCATCGATATCTTTAGCATGCACTATAAGATTATCTATTGTGCCATAACGTTTAAGCCATTTTACTGCCGTCTTGGGACCCACCTTATCCACGCCAGGAACGTTATCTGCTTTGTCACCTACCAGTGTCAGATAGTCAAGTATTCTTTCAGGTTCAACACCAAATTTGGTGAGCACACCAGCCTCATCAAGAACTTCGTTGTTCATGGTATTTATCAAGGTTGTCTGTTTATTTACTAATTGTGCAATATCCTTGTCACCAGTAGAAATAATACATTGCATCATTTCTTGCTCGGCTTGCTTTGCTAATGTACCGATGACATCATCTGCCTCTACTCCTTCAATTATCAGCATCGGCCAACCTAGGGCACGTATGCATTCATGAAGAGGTATAATCTGTGCCACAAGATTGTCTGGCATAGGTGGACGGTGCGCTTTGTATTCTGGGTACAGATGATCACGAAAAGTCTTTCCTTTTGCATCAAATACACACGCGCTATAATCAGCCTGATAATCATTATGTAAACGACGTAGCATATTAATTACGCCTTTGATAGCTCCAGTTGGTTCGTCACGGCGATTTCGTAAATCAGGTAAAGCATGAAAAGCGCGATACAGGTATGATGAACCATCAATTAACAACAGAGTTTTCATAAGATTTTTTTAAACATTATTTATGCTTTGGCAAAATAAATCACTTAATAACATAGCAGCTGACCACTTAGATAATAACTGGTCTAGGCAAGAGTCGCGGTATATTTTAAGGATTATGGCAGAGTTTGTTGAAGTAGTAGAGCGCTTGAGCTACATTAAACCTGATGTTAATATTTTCAGCAGTGCGCGTACTCTCACCAACTACCAATACTATGGACTAGAAGAACAAATTACGCTGCAATTGTCTGATGCAGATTTTTCAGCAAACTTAGGTGGTGGCCCTAGTGCTATGGAAGCAACGAACAAAGTAACATATTCAGAAGAATCAACTGGTATTGGCCTGAAAATCCAGTTATGGACCACCATTCATCTAATTCTTCTTATGCTACTACTAATTTTTGCAGCTCCAGTAACTGCGCAGGAATTGGTGCCGCTGCAACCACCCGATCTACCTCAATTACAACCTGAGCCACTTGAAACAGAAGATCCTCTTTTAGAAGAGCCCCTTGTTATCATCAGAAAACGTGGGGAAGATAAAGTTGAAGAATATCGAATAGATGGAAGAATAGAAGTGATCAAAGTAACTCCCCTCATTGGCTTCCCATATTATTTATATGATGATACTGGAGATGCATCATACATCAGTGACGGTGTACTTGATGATGGAGTCCGCCCACCAATGTGGTCAATATTTACGTTCTAAATTTTACAAACAATAGGAAAGAATAGCTTACCGCTTAATTTCCATATCTTTATATACCTCCTAACTTATGTCTGTCTTCACCACCGTAACTCAAAATCAACTTTCTACTTGGCTCAAAGGCTATTCCATAGGAACGCTAATAGATTTTCAGGGTATATCCTCAGGCATTGAGAACACAAATTATTTTGTCACAACTTCACATGGCAAATATATTCTTACGCTCTTTGAGAAGCTTTCTTTCTCTGAACTGCCCTACTATCTTAATCTTATGATGCATCTTTCAAGTCATGGCATCCCCTGTCCTAGCCCGATTAAGAATCTTGAAAATAGATTTCTTGGCGGCTTGAATGATAAACCAGCAAGCCTCGTTACCTATTTACCCGGAAGCCAAATTGAACATCCGGTTCCAGAGCAATGCGCGCACGTAGGGATGCTACTAGCAAAGATACATTTATCCGCCCTGTCTTTTCCTGAAAAAATGAATAACCCACGCGGCCCAAAATGGCGAGAATCTATAGCACCAAAACTCATACCGTTGCTTCCGCTAGAAGACGCAACCCTTCTTGAGAAAGAACTACAGTTTCAATCACTGCACCAATTTAAAAATCTCCCGCAAGGTGTAATTCATGCAGATCTGTTTCGTGACAATATACTATTCAATAACGATACTATTGGTGGCGTAATAGACTTTTATTTCGCCTGTAACGATTCATTATTGTACGATCTTGCTATTGCAGCAAATGACTGGTGCATGGCTAAAAATGGGAAACTTAATGACGCTAATTTGTTATCCCTGCTTCGGGCGTATCATCACATACGTCCACTCACTTCTGATGAGAAAAATATCTGGCCCATAATGTTACGTGCCGGGGCACTTCGCTTCTGGATATCAAGGTTATATGACTACCATTTACCACGGGAAGGAGAGATTACTCATGCTAAAAACCCGGCTCATTTTAAGCAAATACTACAAGGACATTTATTAACTCAGGCCAGACTGGCCGAAACCTGGGTTTAAACAAAGCTTAGTGGGTCAAGGTCAGATACTGACTTCCCGCTCCCGGCAAACAGGAGATACCAAGAAATGAAAGTGAAACCGGTTGGAACAAAACAAGGATTACAATGGATTCTGAATGGCGTATACCAGTTCCGTCAGAACCCTCTAGTCTGGATTATACTTTGCGGCACATTGTATGCAATCATCGCAACACTATCGGTTGCACTTGAATTATATGGCCTACTCGTATTCATAATATTATTTCCGAGTCTTCAGGCTGGGTTATGGACTGGTTGCAAAGCACTTGAACAAAACGAAAAATTACAATTCTCTCATTTGTTTGCAGGATTCAAAATAAGCCCGGTTCCATTACTCACTTTGGGAGCAATTTCACTGGTAGGACAGCTGCTAATTTTTGGAATAATTTCAACAATTGCAGGTGACGTGGCAATGGATTATGTAATAGAAGGAGCAAGAACTAATGATGAAACCGAGGTGATTAAGGCATCTGATAATATGCTATCAGCCCTTATTGCTGGAGTAATACTTCATCTGCCACTTATCATGGCTGTTTGGTTTGCGCCATTGCTGATAATATTTGATAAGATGACCCCATATGCAGCCATGAGGTTAAGTTTTATTGCCTGCCTATCAAATCTCATACCCCTCCAGATTTTTATTACCTCTGCATTTTTACTGATAGTCATAGCTCTCTTGCCCTATATGTTATTTGGCCTTGTTTCTTTGAGCTTCGGACTGATAAATTTCGTCCTTATGCCAATACTTTATGCCTCAGTCTATGCGAGCTACAAAACCATATTTATTAACGAGGACCCTAGAGAAGGAACTCAGAAAATTCCCGCATCTGAGAATGAATAATTTGACCAAAAATTAGTAAATTAATGCAATCAAGCAGGAGTGAGTTTGGCATATTCTAGTGACAACCATTTTATTCCATATTGGCTAAATTTAACCTGAACGCGGCCATCTGATACGCCACCTTCACAATTTACAATTATGCCTTCTCCAAACTTTGCGTGAAGTACGTTCTGCCCTATACTCCATTTTGAATTATTCGAATCCAAAATACCTGATGCAGATCCTTTCATTCTAGGTTTGGAATCCGAAATCAGAGCGCCAGTTCTATAATTTTTTTCTCCAGATAGCCGTCCAGTATCCGCTGGCTCTTGTACAGGGTGTAAAAATTTTAATAACTTTTCAGGAATTTCCTTTAAGAAACGAGAAGGAATATTGTAACGAGTTTGACCATGCATCATTCGGCTCTGCGTAAAACTCAGATACATTCTCCGCTGTGCTCGGGTCAAAGCCACATACATGAGGCGGCGCTCTTCATCTAGTCCACCAGCTTCGTTACGACTATTGTCATGAGGGAACAAGCCCTCTTCCAATCCGCTAAGAAAAACACTATGAAATTCTAATCCCTTAGAAGAATGTACCGTCATTAATTGAATTGCATCCTGATCATTACCACTCTGGTGCTCGCCTGCCTCCAGTGATGCATGTGCAAGAAATGCTGTGAGGCTGCTATCCTCAGCTTCCTGAATATAGCTTGTGACAGCGTTAATCAACTCATTCAAGTTCTCTAGCCTGTTAGCCCCTTCACGCTGGCTATTATAATAAGGCACAAGTCCACTGTGCTCTAACATATGCTTAATTATTTCTGGTAACGTTAACTCTAGGCAGATTTGTTGCATTGACTCAATTAAAAATACAAAACTGTTAAGTCCTTTTTTTGGAATACCTGCAGCTCTATTTTCAATATTCGGAACTAAATTCCCACCTTTCAACCCCTGGTTCAGGGCCGCCCCTCCTCTGTTTTCTATTGCTGCCTGCCATAGACTTCCACCTTTCTCTTTGGCACTATCTTGTAATTGCTCTAAACTACGAGCACCAATTCCACGTGCAGGAAAATTGATAATTCGTAACAGTGCATTATCATCATTTGGATTAGCGATCATTCGTAAATACGCTAGTGCATGCTTAATTTCCTGACGCTCAAAGAAACGCAAACCTCCATATACTCGATAAGACAAAGAAGCATTAAATAGAGCATGCTCTAACACGCGTGATTGAGCATTTGAGCGGTATAACAAACCTATCTGTGATAACTTTATTCCCTCTTCCTGTAATGACTTTGTCTCTTTTACAATAAAAGCAGCTTCATCAAAATCGGTTGGCGCATTGTATACTCTTAAGAGTTCACCATCACCTTCAGAGGTCCAAAGATTCTTATCTAAACGCCCATTATTATTACGTATTAATGTATTAGCAGCATCCAGTATGTTGCCATGCGAACGATAATTTTGTTCTAATTTTATAATCTCTGAAATGTGAAAATCACGCTCGAAATCTTTCATATTACCGGTATTCGCGCCACGAAATGCATAGATACTTTGATCATCATCTCCCACAACAAATACTGAAGCTTCAACACCGGCAAGCAACCTAAGCCACTTGTATTGTAATTGACTGGTATCTTGGAACTCATCTACTAATATATGACTGAACCGACCACTATAGTGTTTCTGCAAAATCTCATTACGAGTTAGCAACTCATAACTGCGCAACAATAGCTCTGCAAAATCTACTACTCCTTCCTTGTTGCATTGCTGCTCATACACTAGATAAAACTCAGCCATCTTACGCGTAAAATCATCGGATGCCTCAACCTGGGACCCTCTTATCCCCCCATCTTTTGCATTGTTAATAAACCACTGAACCTGTCGTGGCGGAAATTTTTCACTATCTGCATTGATGTCTTTTAGAACTCTCTTTATGACTGCTAATTGATCTGCCGAGTCAAGAATTTGAAATGCTTGCGGTAATCCTACATCCTGGTAATGAGCACGTAGCATACGATGACACAAACCGTGAAAAGTACCTACCCACATACCCTGAGTATTAATTGGCAACATAGCGGAAACACGCATGAGCATTTCCTTAGCCGCCTTGTTCGTAAAAGTAACAGCCAATATACTGTGAGGGCTAACTTGCCTAGACTGGATTAAATATGCGATGCGGGTAGTAAGTACTCGAGTTTTACCACTACCTGCGCCAGCCAGCACCAAAGCTGACTGATCTTGCAGAGTAACCGCTTTGAGTTGCTCATTATTGAGGCTGGAAAGTAGAAGAGACATTGAAAGAGGCTGTTCCCAGCAGTATATTCTAAACTGAAATTATACAGCCTCCGTCAATTTATTGAACACTGAAGAAATCTATATTACTATTTATTTCTTTTTCCTCTTAGCTGCCATCTCTAGAATTAATGGTGTCAATATTAGCTCTATCGCTAATCCCATTTTTCCACCAGGAACAACTATAGTATTCGGGCGCGACATAAAGGAATCATGAATCATAGACAAAAGGCAAGAAAAATCTACATTCTTAGTATCCTGGAAACGTATTACAACAAGACTCTCGTCCAATGTTGGAATTTCTCTTGCGATAAAAGGATTAGAGGTGTCTACAGTTGGCACCCTCTGAAAATTAATATGAGTACGTGAGAACTGAGGAGTAATGTAATGCGCGTAATCATACATACGCAGTAAGATAGTGTCCGTTACTGCTTCAGCTGAATAACCACGAGCACTTGTATCACGGTAAATTTTCTGGATCCATTCAAGATTAACAGCAGGAACAACCCCTACTAGTAAGTCTACATATTTAGCGACATCTGCAGTGCTACTCTTTACACCGCCATGCAGACCTTCATAAAACAACATATCTGAACCACGAGCAATTGATGACCATGGAGTGAATGTGCCAGCTTTTTGTTTATAAGGGGCTCCTTCCTCATCATTATGTAAATAAAGTCGCGTCTTTCCACTACCATTCTTACTATATTCTTTAAAAAGTGTTTCCAGCTTCTTAAATTCATTCGCCTCGGGGCCAAAGTGGCTAATAGGGCGGCCATGCTTTTCCACTGATTTAGCTACGGCTTTTTTCATCGCAACACGATCATAGCGATGAAAACTATCACCTTCTACTACAGCCACATTAATCTTTTCACGACAAAAAATTTGCTCAAAGCTATTTTTGACCGTTGAGGTGCCAGCACCAGATGATCCGGTGACAGCTATAACAGGGTGTTTTTTTGACATGCAAGATTTCTCCTGAAACAGTAATAACAATACGGATAAGGAATTACCCGTTACCTCTCTAACTTTAACAAAAATTCATTAATCTCAGAATAATAAGATTTCTAGATCGCCATGATACGGCTTTTATTATTAGATGATCAAGGAAATCAGACATAACATATTAAATTTTATTACTTGTAATCAGTTTTATAAGGATAAAGTGACCATTAAAACAAAGAAATTTTTTATACAGCTGATATTACAGCAATAAAAATACTTGTAATTGACGGTAATCAGATTATCTTCACGTTATAATTATCTGCTTAATGGCGAATAATTCTATGCAAGAAAAATATAATCCAAAAAAAATTGAATTAGGTGCTCAGTCTTACTGGGCCAAAACCTGTGCTTTCAGCGCTACTGAGGTACAAGGCAAGAAGAAATATTTTTGCCTGTCAATGTTCCCCTACCCGTCTGGAAAGCTTCACATGGGGCATGTTCGCAATTACACCATAGGTGATTTGTTGTCACGCTATCACCGTATGCAAGGTTACAACGTCCTACAACCTATGGGTTGGGACGCTTTTGGCCTGCCCGCAGAAAATGCCGCCATACAAAATAAGGTACCACCAGCAAAATGGACTTATGACAACATCGATTATATGCGGAAGCAGTTAAAGAGCTTAGGACTGGCTATAGACTGGGATAGAGAATTCGCCACATGTGATCAGGACTACTATCGTTGGAATCAGTGGCTCTTTTTACGGATGCTGGAGAAAGGAATTGCCTACAAAAAAACCCAGGTAGTGAATTGGGACCCAGTAGATCAAACTGTCTTAGCTAACGAGCAAGTAATAGACGGGCGCGGGTGGCGTACAGGCGCGTTGATTGAAAGGCGTGAAATCCCTGGTTATTACCTTGGCATCACCCAGTATGCAGAAGAGTTGCTTAGTGGCCTTGATAAGCTATCAGGTTGGCCAGACCGTGTAAAAACGATGCAGGCCAATTGGATTGGTAAGAGTTTTGGTGTAAATATTACTTTTCCTGCTGATGCTCCAGCAAACACCCTGCAGGCGATAAAAGTCTTCACAACCCGTGCAGATACTTTAATGGGTGCAACTTACGTGGCAGTCGCAGCAGAGCATCCAATAGCACTACATGCAGCAAAAGATAATCTTGAGCTTTCTAATTTCATCTCTGAGTGCAGGAACAGCGTCACGATGGAGGCAGATCTTGCCACTCAAGAAAAGAAAGGCCTATTTACAGGATTATTTGTCGTTCACCCGCTGACCGGGTCAAAATTACCAATATGGATTGCAAACTATGTATTGATGGGCTATGGCGAAGGTGCGGTTATGGCAGTACCTGCGCATGATGAACGTGATTTTGAATTTGCAAAGAAATATAGTTTACCTATAAAACAAGTTATTTCTGTACCAGCCAAATCTCAATCAGAATCACATCCTGAATTCAGTACCGACCAATGGCAAGAATGGTATAGCTCAAAGAAAGGAGTGTGTGTTAATTCCGGCAAATACGACGACATGAATTTCCAAGCAGCCGTTAATGCTATTGCTTTAGATTTGTCTGCATTAAATTTAGGAGATAAGAAAACTAGATTTCGTATACGTGACTGGGGCATTTCCCGACAACGTTTTTGGGGATGCCCAATTCCACTTATACATTGCAAAACATGTGGGGTTGTGCCTGTTCCAGATGAGCAGCTCCCGGTAGTATTGCCAGAGAATCTGGTTCCGGATGGTTCTTGTAACCCATTGGAAAAAATGTCGTCGTTTTATAACTGTGACTGCCCCAAATGTGGCAAAACTGCGCGACGTGAAACAGATACGATGGATACTTTTGTTGATTCATCTTGGTATTACATTCGCTATACATGTACTGACCAGAATAAATCCATGACTGACTCACGTACAAATTATTGGTTACCAGTAGATCAATATATCGGCGGAATTGAACACGCGATTCTACACTTACTTTACTCACGTTTTTGGACTAAGGTAATGCACAATCTAGGCTTGGTTGAATTTGATGAGCCTTTCTCAGATTTGCTTACACAGGGCATGGTATTAAATGAGATTTTCTTTCGAAAAGAAGAAGCCGGGCGAATTACTTATTTCAACCCGGCTGATGTCGATATTCAAACAGATGATCAAGGAAAACGTAGTAATGCCATTTTACGTGAAGATAATAATCCAGTAGAGTTTGGGGGCGTTGGCACCATGTCAAAATCTAAAAATAATGGTGTTGACCCACAAAAATTAGTTGATAAATACGGCGCTGATACTGCACGACTATTTATAATGTTTGCAAGCCCACCTGAACAAACACTTGAGTGGACGGATACAGGAGCTGATGGTGCATTCCGGTTCCTAAATAGACTCTGGAATCAAGTATACAAACATCTACAGCTTGGAATAGTTGAACCTAAAATTAGTGGCAACCTGCCTGCCGAACTTAAATCTTTTCGTTTTCAATTACATCATACTATTTCTAAAGTTAGTGATGATTTAGGAAGGCGCCATACTTTTAACACAGCAATTGCTGCAGTAATGGAGCTAATGAATTCTCTGACTAAGATTCATGGCTCCGATAAATCCTCCCGTAGTGTGATACAGGAAGCGTTGGAGAACATAGTTCTACTTCTCTCACCTATTGTTCCTCACATCTGTCATACACTATGGCGGGAACTCAGACCAGAAACTGAGCTGCTTGACCAACCATGGCCAGAAGCCGATAAAAGAATACTAGTACAAGATGAAATTGAAATGGTAGTACAGGTAAATGGAAAGCTACGAGGCCAGATACGTGTAGTCAAAGAAGCTGAGCAAGAAACTATTGAGCAAATTGCTCTAGGAAATGAGCAAGTAAAAAAATTTGTTGCAGGGAACGAAATAAAAAAGATAATAGTAGTACCCAAGAGGCTAGTAAATATTGTTATATAGGCTTAAATTAAAACTGGTGTTTATAATTACAGAAATTAAATTCCCTACTCAAAGGACAGTAAAATTAATGATTCTTGATAGGCCATTGACCACTACCCAGAAAATCGTATGACAACTGCCTAACAAACAACGCTAGTAACTTTTATAGATTGCATTGGAAAATTTCTCTTATCAAATATAAGTAATGCATATCCAACCAGCGAACCTTTCCCAACATCTCCAAAAAAAACTCTTAACATTTTATACCGTATATGGAGAGGAGCCACTATTGGCTATTGAGTCTGCTGACTTGATTCGTAAAATGGCCCGTATGGATGGCTATATTGAGAGAGAAATATTTACAATAGATAATAAATTCAAAAAATCAGACTTACTACTAAGAAGTAACAGCTTATCTCTATTTGGCGAAAAAAGATTAATTGATATCCGTGTTCCTTCAGGAAAACCTGGAAAAGAAGGCGGCAAGGCTATTGAAGATTATTGCTGCTCGCTACCACCAGACACACTAACTCTGGTTACATTACCCAAAATAGATAAACAAGGAAAAATAACAAAATGGTTCAAGACTCTTGAAAAAACTGGACCTATGATCTCAGTTCCATTAGTAGAGTTTAACCAGCTTCCAGGCTGGATTAATCAGCGTCTAAGTATACAAAACCAGAGAACTGATCCGGATACCTTGCGTTTCTTTGCAGAAAAAGTAGAAGGAAATCTTCTGGCAGCTAATCAGGAGATCAAGAAACTTAAACTACTCTATCCGCCAGGCACATTATCTTTTACTCAAATAAAGAATGTGGTAATGGAGGTGGCAAGATATGATATTTTTAAATTATCAGACTCAATGCTGACAGGAGAAATAGCCCGCTTCATCCTCATACTGAAAGGGCTACAAGGAGAAGGAGCTGCTGTGCCATTTATTCTAGCAATACTTGCAGGACAAATCCGCTCATTGATCATTATTCGTAAGGGATTAGACTCTGGTAAGACTTATACACAACTAATGAGAGAAGCAAACGTATGGGGAGACCGTCAAAAAATAATGGGAAATGCAGCTAAACGAGTTGGATTAAAACTACTGGTAAAAGCATTATTACATGCTGCGAAAATAGATAAAATAAGTAAAGGTGTTAAAAAAGGGGATGCTTGGGACGAAATTGAACAGCTAGGATTACATTTTGCATTTAAAAAAAGCTAACCATATTTTATTCTTATAGAATAAATAGAGTCATTTCATTTATTCTAATTATTGTATAAAACCATCTAATAGACTTGCTTAATCTAAATTAGACTTCCCTCTAAGTTCCTATATTCTATATTTGTAATGTGACCTTCCTTACCCGCAGTATCTGTATCATTACACTACAGAAACATTGTTGGCAGCCTAACTTGCTATACTGTATCAATATTTATTGATTTACTGAAAACTTGGAACCAAAAAATGGATAATGTAGACATTAAGACCTACATGCAGATGGTGGGGCGTGAAGCTCGTACTGCATCACATACGATGGCGAAAATAGACTCTTCTTCCAAAAACAAAGCACTTACTGAAATAGCCGCGTCAATCAAAAAAAATGAAAAGAATTTATTAGCTGCAAATAAGGATGATTTAGAGGCAGCAAAAGCTCAGGGTCTCGACTCGGCTTTAATAGATCGCCTGACGCTTACCTCAAAAGGCGTCACTAATATGGTAGAGGGCTTATTACAGATAGCTTCCCTTGCTGACCCTGTTGGAGAAATAAGCGATTTAAACTATCGCCCTTCTGGAATTCAGGTTGGGAAAATGCGAGTGCCGCTAGGTGTAATTGGGATTATTTATGAAGCACGCCCTAATGTTACAGCTGATGCAGCCGGACTGTGTATCAAAGCAGGAAATTCAGCAATATTGCGTGGTGGCTCCGAAGCATATAATTGTAATCAAGCTATTGCCGCATGCGTAAAAGAAGGTCTCAGAATCTCTGGTCTGCCAGAAACAGTAATACAAGTAATAAATACTATTGATCGAGATGCGGTAGGTGAACTAATTACCATGAAAGAATTTGTAGATGTAATTGTTCCGCGTGGAGGAAAAGGTCTAATTAAACGTATTTCTGATGAAGCGTGTATTCCAGTCATCAAGCATCTTGACGGTGTATGTCATGTCTATATAGATGAAGGAGCTGATCTAGATAAATCTATCAGCATTGCTGACAATTCAAAAACTCAGCGCTATGGTACCTGCAACACTATGGAAACCTTATTGGTACATGAGAAAATGGCACGAGAAGTACTACCACCCCTATGTAAGATTTACCTTGATAAAGGGGTAGAGCTTCGAGGCGATAAATCTTCATGCGCTATCGTAGTAAAAATGACCCAAGCTACAGAAGATGATTGGAAAACTGAATATTTGGCCTCAATTTTAAGTGTACGAATAGTAAATAGCCTGGATCAGGCTTTGGAGCACATCAATTTATATGGCTCACATCATACTGATTCTATAGTTACAGAGGACTACTCTCGCGCCCGACGCTTTCTACGAGAAGTGGACTCTAGTTCAGTAATGGTAAACACTTCTACTCGTTTTGCTGATGGCTTTGAATATGGCCTAGGTGCTGAGATCGGCATTTCTACTGACAAAATACATGCACGTGGGCCAGTGGGGCTAGAAGGTCTAACTAGCCAGAAATTTATAGTATTAGGAAATGGTCAAATTCGGTAGTAAACAACATAATTTTTTATAGCATACTATGACTCAGCTTATCGAAATTAAAGTCCCTGATGTTGGTGACTTCAAAGAAGTTCCTGTTATTGAAATACTAGTACAACCTGGAGATAGTGTAGAAAAAGAAACCTCTCTTATCACACTAGAAACTGATAAGGCTACAATAGAAATTCCTGCACCTCAGAATGGCACAGTAAAAGAAATTAAGGTAAAAATTGGCGACACAGTTTCGGAAGGATCAATAATACTTACATTGCAACCAATAACCAACCTAACAGATTCTCCTCCTCACGCCAAAAAAAATACTAAAACAGAATTTTCTCCACCTACAGCTAGTCCTATTTCAACTCAATCTACTACGATTCCTCGTGGTGATATTCATGCAGATGTGGCTATATTAGGAGCAGGGCCAGGTGGCTATACAGCAGCTTTTAGAGCAGCTGATCTCGGAAAGAAAGTAATACTGATTGAACGCTACCCAGTACTTGGGGGGGTCTGTCTCAATGTCGGCTGCATTCCCTCAAAAGCATTACTACATATGGCAAAAGTTGTCACTGATGCAGAAGAAACCATTCATGCCGGTGTTAATTTCAATACACCTAAGCTTGAATTAGATAAGCTGCGAGAATGGAAAGAGTCAATTATTGAAAAACTTACTAATGGCCTAACCGCACTAGCAAAAAAAAGGAACGTAGAAGTCATACAAGGGAATGGAGAATTTATTACTCCCAATATGATTTCAGTAACCACGCCTAATGGCCAAAAAACCGTTTCATTCGAATACTGTGTAATCGCAGCAGGATCAAGCGTAGCCCATCCTCCTGGGATTATCCAAAATGACTCTAGAATTATTGATTCAACAGGCGCCTTAGAACTTGAAGATATTCCCAAACGAATGTTAATCATTGGTGGTGGGATCATTGGTCTAGAAATGGCAACAATTTATGATGCATTCGGATCTAAAGTAAGCGTGGTAGAGATGAAGGATCAATTAATTTCTGGTGCTGATAAAGATCTTATTAAGCCGCTATATAGAAGAATAAAGAAACGCTATGAAGCAATCTATCTTAAAACTAAAGTTAGTAAAATAAATCCACAGAAGGACGGGTTGAAAGTTACCTTCGAAGGAGAGGAATCTCCTGGGACTCAGACTTATGATCGCATTTTAGTTGCAGTCGGACGCCGTCCTAATGGACACGCTATAGAAGCAGAAAATGCGGGTGTCCATGTTACTAAACAAGGCTTCATTCCAGTTGATAACCAGCTACGAACAAACGTTCCGAATATTTTTGGTATCGGCGATATTGTGGGAGAGCCAATGCTTGCTCATAAAGCAACGCACGAAGGGAAACTTGCCGCAGAAATTATAGCAGGGCAAAAAGCTGCCTTTGATGTCCGCACTATTCCTTCAGTAGCATATACAGATCCAGAAATAGCTTGGATGGGCTTAACTGAAATTGAGGCAAAGAATCAGGGAATTGATTATGAAAAAGCTAGCTTCCCATGGGCCGCTAGTGGCCGCGCGATAGCTATGGGACGCGATGAGGGTATGACAAAATTACTATTCGATAAAAATACGCGCCGCTTGCTCGGTGCAGGGATAGTTGGCATTAATGCAGGAGAATTGATTTCTGAAACGGTCCTTGCACTAGAAATGGGTACAGATATGGAAGACATTAGTTTAACTATTCATCCACACCCGACATTATCAGAAACTATTAACTTTGCTGCCGAGATAGCAGAGGGATCAATAACTGATCTTTATATGCCAAAGAAATAATCTATTTTATTTGTTTGTTAGAAACCAAGTTCTTTCTAATTAATAGCTAGAATAAGATTACATATCTTTTTCTAATAAGAAGCTCCTATCTCCACTCTCAAATCCAATAAGGGGCTGCTGGTTATCTTTGCCTAAAGCAATCACCTTGAATAATTCACCCATTTCAGCAGGGCTTACTAATTTCTGCATTTGATTGGCCATAGGTAAGTAGTCACTTGTATTTTCTACTGGTATTCGTGAGAGAATTTCAGTGATGCCACAGTTAATAAGAAATTGTGCCTGAGAAGTGTAGCCTAATAACTTTAACCCCTCCCCTGCAGCCACATCAGTAATAGCAGTAAAATCTACATGACTTGTTATATCCTGCAACCCCGGAAAATAAAATGGATCATCATGAGTATGGTGTCGGTAATGGCACATCATCGTGCCCCGATTACGCTGCTCATGATAGTACTCGTTACGCCCAAAGCCATAATCGATGAGAACTACTGCTCCTTTCTCTAAAATATTTGCAATACTTCTAATAAAACCACGTGCTGAAAGATTGATTTCACTAATATAGATTTCAATATTTTTATTATCCAGACTAGCCAGAGGAATTATGTCTTCTGCGATTTTAAAGAGCTCCCCCTCAACCAGTAAGCGGTCACTCCACTCAAACCTCTTGCCATTCCATACCACGCCACGCTCGAATAAATCATTATCACGCCTAGCCACTAAATGAACCGGCATGGCGTCAAGTACCTCATTTGCAAGTATTAAACCTTTAAATTTGGTTGGGAGCTGTTCCAGCCATTGGACCCGAGACAGAAGATGAGGTGCAAATTTAGCAAATAATTTATTCTGCTTCTCCTGCAGCTCTCCACTTATTTCAAGAATAAAATAGTGCCTTGGCAGCCTGTTTAGACTTTCTAACTCAAGCAATATATCAAGTGCAAGCTTACCGGTTCCAGCTCCAAATTCTAGAATGTCACTGCTATCTTCACCGACACTCTCTATTATTTGTACAGCTTGTTGGGCAATGGCTCTACCAAATAATGAAGAAACTTCTGGTGCAGTTACAAAATCTCCGGCACAGCCAAATTTAGTCGTGCCAGAACAATAATATCCCATTCCAGGCGAATAGATTGCGAGCTCCATATAACGTTCAAATGGAATCCACCCCCCTGCCGTGGTAATCTCTGAACAGATCATATTTTTTACAGCAGAGCTATGCTTTAGAGCAAATTCATCTGGTGTTGGTAGTAGTGGCATCGGCGTAAGTGTTGCTTTAAGGTAAATTATCTAAACTTTAGGAATCCTAAATAAAAAATTGACTGCTAAATAGTGTGATGGCACAAGGTAACTTGTTAATACATTTAACTTCTGGTTGTTGATACAGATTATCAGAAATACCCGATAGGGGACTGCGATGCAAGATAAAATTATACTCATTACTGGAGGCACAAGACGCATAGGTGAAACTATCTGTCAGAAACTACACTCTGAGGGCATGAGTCTCATGATACATTACCGATCCTCTGAAAAGGAAGCTCAAGCACTTCAAACTAAACTTAACCAAATACGTCCCGGATCAGTTGCGATAATTCAAGCTGATTTACTTGACACAGCACAGCTGCCAATTCTAATTAATGAAACATTAAAGCATTTTGGTAGAATCGATTCCCTTATTAACAATGCCTCTAGCTTCTACTCTTCGCCTATTGGAAAGATAACAGAAAAATCATGGGATGATCTTATTGGATGTAATTTAAAGGCCCCCCTCTTTCTATCGCAAGCAGCAGCACCACATCTAAAAAAGCAACATGGATGTATTATTAACATAATTGATATTCATTCTGAATGGCCCCTAAAAAAATATCTGGTTTACAGTTCGGCTAAAGGTGGATTAGCCACATTAACCAGATCTCTATCGCTAGAGTTAGCTCCTGAAGTCAGAGTAAACGGCGTTTCTCCAGGACCCATTCTCTGGCCAGAGAACGGGGAATGGTCAGATCAAATAGCACGTCAGCGCATCATCAACAAGACTCTCCTTAAGCGAGTAGGTGAACCAAGTGATATAGCTAAAGCAGTATTTTTCTTAATTTCAGAGGCCCCTTATATTACAGGGCAGATATTAGCAGTGGATGGTGGGCGCAGTATAAATTTGTAAGAAATTATACATCTTATATAGATTTTTCCAAGCGTAGCCACCATAATCTGGTTGTTCTATTTACTAATAAACTTTACGAGTCTAGATTTATGAAATTTCTTTTTGACCTTTTCCCGGTCATACTATTTTTTATTGCATTTAAGCTGTATGGAATATATGCAGCAACTGCTGTAGCTATTGCTGCAACTTTTATACAAATAATATGGACTTGGTTTCGTCATCACAAGATTGAAAAAATGCAATGGATAAGCCTAGTTATTATTGTTATTTTTGGTAGCGCGACACTAATTTTAAAGGACGAAACTTTTATCAAATGGAAGCCAACCGTATTATATTGGATATTCACCTGTGCACTACTCATATCACACACTGTATTTAAGAAAAATTTGATCCGGGCTATGTTAGGAACCAAAATATCATTGCCAGAAAAAATATGGAGCAATCTAAACTCCAGTTGGGCAATATTCTTTGCGTTAATGGGTATAATTAATCTTTATGTGGCATATAATTACTCAACTGATACTTGGGTAAATTTTAAACTATTTGGATCAACGGGACTAATGTTAGTATTTGTAGTGTTACAAGGGATTTTGCTAGGAAAGTATATAACTGAAAATGAAGACAATAATACGTGATGCTTTACGTAATAAATGGTGAAGATGCTCCAAATAGTCTAGAAAAACGTATAATATCTAGACCTTCTCACCTAGAACGTATTAAGATATTACAAAATGAGGGGCGCCTATTACTAGCAGGGCCATATCCTGCAATTGATAGTTCAGATCCTGGTCCAGCTGGTTTTACTGGTAGCCTGATCGTAGCAGAGTTTATTTCATTAGAGGTGGCTAGGGCTTGGGCCGAGGCTGATCCATACTTAATTTCTGGAGTATATACAAAGGTTACGGTCAAGCCATTTAAGAAAATATTGCCAGAATGAGTACAATCAAGACAATTAAACAGAAACTTAGTTCTCTTAAACCGGAAAAGATTGAAATAATTGATGAAAGTAGCAAGCATATAGGTCACGAAGGTGCAAAAGGTGGTGGTGGCCATTTTCTTCTTACTATTGTTTCAGGTAATTTTTACAAGAAATCAACTATAGAGCGGCATAGAATAATATATGATGCTCTAGGAAAAATGGTAGGTAGAGATATTCACGCGCTAAGTATAAAGGCGTATACTCCCGAAGAAATTTAGTTTTGATTTAATCTACTAAAAAGGAAGCCAAATGCAACTGATTAAATTTTTGAAATTAACAGCAATTTTTCTGCCTGTCCTTGCAGTTGTTACCTCAACTCATGCGGCGCCCTTGGCTAAGGTGAATGGAAAAACCATTCCAAATTCACGCCTAGAACTAGTAATGAAGAACCTTATTTCTCAAGGACAGAAAGATACTCCTGAAACAAGAAAGGCTATACGAGAAGATCTTATAAAACAAGAAGTACTTTCTCAAGAAGCTCTAAGGAAAAAATTAGATAAAGACCCTGATATTTCAACACAGATTATGATTACTCGTCAGTCTGTCTTGATCAGAGCACTTCAAGCTGATTTTATCAAGAAAAATGACCCTAGTGAGAAAGAGCTTCGTGATGAATATCAAGCAGTAAGTGCAGCATCTATGGGTGATCAGGAATATAATCCAAGTCACATTCTGATCAGCACTGAAGCCGAAGCAAAAGATATTATTGCGAAAATTAAAAAAGGCGGTAAATTTGAAGAAATTGCCAAGAACAGGTCTACAGATGACGGATCTAAGAACAAGGGCGGGGAACTAGGCTGGTCTTCAGCCAGAAGCTATGCTCAGCCTTTTGCAGAAGCTCTGGTCAAATTGAAAACAGGTGAAATAACACAAGAACCTGTGAAATCTTCTTATGGCTGGCATGTAATCAGATCAAATGGCATGCGCCCCCTAAAAATACCACCTTTTAAAGAAGTCAAACAGAAAGTTCAGCAGCGTATACTACAACAAAAATTCCAGGCTTATTTGGAAAAATTAAAAGATAAAGCTAAGATTGAATAGTCATAATATTTCATATTCTCAAAGAAAAGTTGGCTTTCGGCTAACCTTTCTTTGAGAGTAAATAACATTTACGTTTCTATCTTTATTCTATGGGATAGTGAACATAATAACTCATAGCTAATTGTTCCAGCTGACTCCGCAACCTCATCTACGGGCATTCCTTTTCCCCAAAATATAACCGAGCTTCCAACACCTCCATTTTCGATATTGGTCAGGTCCACATGCAACATATCCATAGATACTCGCCCAATAATACGGGTGCGAATTCCATCAACTAATATTGGTGTGCCAGTGGGCGCATGCCGCGGGTACCCATCCGCGTATCCACCAGCAACGATGCCCACGCGCATAGGTCGGTTTACACAATAAGTTTGCCCATATCCAACTTTATCTCCCGCATGGAGATCCTGTACCGCTATAATTTTGCTAGTTAATGTCATAGCCGAACGTAAATCTAATTCACTTGCAGATATATCGGAAAATGGTGATGAACCATATAGCATTATTCCAGGACGAACCCAGTCAGCATGAGTTTCAGGATAAGATAGTGTTGCCGCAGAATTGGCTAATGAACACGGGAAATCTAAATCTGAAGTAATGGAGTTAAAACATTTCAGTTGCTCTGTAACCCCACTCCTATCTTTGTAGGCATCAGCACAAGCAAAATGCGTCATCAATGTAATTTGACCAATAACAGAATTAGACTTTAATATCTCTAAAGCCCTAGGGAACTGTTCTGGAGTAAAACCTAAGCGGTTCATGCCAGTATTTAATTTCAGAAAGACATTTAGTCCTCTAGGCTGCTTGTAAGCAGATAGCATATCTAACTGCTCACCGTTATGTATTACAGTACTAAGATGATAACGTTCAAACAATTCTAACTCCGACCTAGAGAAGAAACCTTCAATTAATAATATAGTATGTTCATAGCCGGCTTCTCGTAAACGTATTGCGGCCTCTAATTCCAAGATTGCAAAGCCATCAGCACTCTTAAAAGCCTCAGCTGCACGTAATAATCCATGTCCGTATGCATCTGCTTTTATAACCGCCATTACTCTTGAACGTGAGGAATGGCGACGAGCAACAGAAAGGTTGTGCTCAAGCGCAGAAAGATCAATCAAAGCATGAATAGGACGAGACATTTGTTTAATATTTAGAAAAATTATCGCTTATCTAGTAAACATACAAGTAAAATGCATACTGCAGACTTTACACAGCATTCAATCATAATTCCTGTATCAAGGGTAGTTTTTACTAATAACCTTACAGGTAGGCAGCAGCCTATAACGATTGAATTCGCCCGCAAAGCTATTTCATGTTATAAAACTGCAGCCTAAAAAGATGTCAATAACTGTAAATTTTTTTCAATACATACCTAATAGCAATTTGGAGAAAATAATTTGAAACGTGGTTTTTATACTATCATGGCGGCACAATTTTTCTCGTCGCTAGCTGACAATGCACTGTTGGTTATTGCTATTGCACTGCTGATAGATCTTCATGCCCCAGCATATCTCACCCCTATGCTGAAATTTGTCTTTGTCTTGTTCTATGTAATTCTTGCTCCATTTGTAGGAGCATTTGCTGACTCTATGGCTAAGGGAAGAGTCATGTTTATAAGTAATGCCATCAAGATTACTGGTTGTGGCTTACTTTTTTTGGCATCTCATCAATATTTTGCTCTTGCAGCATATGCTGTTGTAGGACTAGGTGCTGCCGCATACTCTCCGGCAAAATATGGAATTCTTACTGAATTACTACCTCCGGAAAAACTAGTGATTGCTAATGGCTGGATTGAGGGACTCACTGTAGCATCCATTATTATTGGAACAGTTTTAGGCGGTGTATTAATTACACCAGCAGTTGCAGCGATATTTTTAGAGTTTGATTTTCCTTATATAAATACTGGTGTAGACACTATTCCAGAGGCCTCTATTATCTTTATTGCAGCGTTCTATTGTATAGCTGCTATCTTCAATCTATATATACCTAACACTGGAGTTGCTCACCGCATTCTTAACAAGAACCCAATTTTCCTAATACATGAATTTAGACATTGTTTCAATTTACTCTGGACTGATAAGCTAGGACAAATCTCACTTGCAGTCACAACATTGTTCTGGGGTGCAGGTGCAACTCTACAATTTATCGTATTAAAATGGGCCGAAATGGCACTCGACTACCCTTTAAATAAAGCAGCACAATTACAAGGAATTGTGGCTATAGGTATTGCTGTTGGTGCAGTAATGGCTGCACGGTTCGTCTCTCTGAGACAATCAGTCAAAGTAATACCACTTGGTATAGCTATGGGGGTAGTCGTAATGGCCATGACAATAGCCTATAAATTATGGGTCGCTGTTATTCTACTTATGTTGATTGGTGGCCTAGCTGGATTCTTTGTGGTTCCTATGAATGCGCTGCTACAACATCGTGGCCATATCCTGATGGGAGCTGGCCACTCTATTTCAGTACAAAATTTTAATGAGAATTTGAGTATTCTCGTTATGTTGACGATGTATGCTTTATTGATTAGTTTTGATGTGCATATTTATTCAGTAATTATCATGTTCGGCTCATTTGTGGCAATAACCATGACCCTGATACGTCGTTGGCACATGCTAAATCAAAGTAAAGAAGACTCCCTACATCTAATTGGGGAGCACAAAAAACTTTAAGAATCCTTCAGCTCCTTTTGCATTATATTTCTAGCAAAACATAAATCCTGCCATACCTTCTCCTTGTCAGATTGTATCTGCAACAGATAGGCCGGATGATAAGTAACAATTAAAGGAATACTAGAATACTCATATAATCTACCACGCAAACTATCAATAGTAGCACTCGTACCAAGAAGATTCTGTGCTGCAATTTCCCCCAAAACAATAATTAATTTTGGTTTAATCAACTCAATTTGTCTTATGAGAAAGGGCTCACATTGCTGCTCCTCACTATTATCTGGATTTCTATCACCAGAGGGCCTACATTTAACAGTATTTGCAATATAAATATTGTCACCTCTTTTAAGGCTGACTGCTTTTAACATGTTATCTAACAATTCCCCAGATAGACCAATGAGGGGCTCACCCTGAGTATCTTCTTCTGTACTTGGCACACCACCAATAAATAACCAATCAGCATTCTTGTCACCAGCACCAAACACTGTTTTTGTGCGATCCTGAAACAATGAACAGCGAGTACAACCCACTACATTTTCTTCAAGTTGAACCCAGTCTGAACGCAAAATCTGAGAACCTCTGTCCTCTTTTTTTGTAACAGACGAGCTGGGTGTCTTTGCTAAAATATTGACTGGATCCTTCACTCTATGTCGCCACAATGGTGTTAGTCGAAGCTCTTTAAGAATTTCTTGGCTCCTGACACTCATAGAATTAATTCCATAACAATTGCATCTTCTCGCCCGCCCATCGCAGGATAATATCCTACTCGTGCTCCGACTTGTCTAAAGCCTATTTGCTCATACAGTTTTGCAGCGCCAAGATTTGATTTGCGTACCTCTAAGAATATGGAGCACGCATTATTCTCTTTAGAAAGAGAAATGAAATAGTGTAATAATTTTTCTCCCCACCCTTCTCTTTGCCATTCTGATGCCACACTGAGTGTGAGAATGTGCGCTTCATCAGCGCCAATCGTCATCACACCATAACCAAAGATATGATTTCCCATCTCTAATACATAGCAATAATATCCTGAACTTATTGAGTCTCCAAAATTACCTTTTGTCCAAGGAAAAAGAAAAACCTCTCGCTCAATCAGAACAACCGCATCTAAATCTTTAACGAGCATTTGCCTTATTCTTGGTACTTCCTCTAGTTGGGCACTCATCTTTCACTTTCCTTTAAAGCTATTTTATTGCGTATATAAATTGGGGCAATCTCCACTGGGTCAACTCCAAGCCCTTGTTTAAAACTTTGCGCAGCTAATTGAGCCATTTCACGAGCGTGAGGGAAAAAACCGAGCTCAAAACGACTAATGCTACTACCGTAATGATTTTTTAACTCATCAGAATATTTATCAAAACCACTGCCACATCCAACCCAATTATCTCCTGTCATTAACGGCGCATACCGTGGCAAACAAAGTATTGGAGTACTCACATTCTCCCAGTTATCTGCTGATTTAATATATGCTGCATGATAAATTTCACCCATGCGGGCATCAATGGCTGTAATCACATTATTAGCTCCAGCTTGCTGGGCCAGCGCTTCCAATGTTGAAATGCCTATTACAGGCAAACTTGAACCAAAAGCTAGCCCCTGTGCAACACCGCAAGCAATACGCAGCCCAGTAAATGACCCGGGTCCCGCACCAAAAGCTATTCCATCCAATTGCGCTAATGTCAGCTCGCTTTTTGCAAGCAATTCCTGCAATATTGGTAAAAGTAGTTCAGAGTGCTGCTGTTCTGCAAGAATACTTCGACTCAAAATTTCGCCATCTATCCAAAGTGCTATCGAGCAATAACTCGAGGAAGTATCAAAAGCTAAGATTTTCAATGTGATAAGTTTATCTAATAACTAATAACTAATAACTAATAACTAATAACTAATAACTATCTTTTTTTACCCCTTAGCGCCATACTACAAAGAAAATCTATACCTTTTGGTATATTAATATTTTCCTCAGCAGCGCACATTATCTGTCTTGGCAATCAAACATATTGCCTCCGCCTCAATACCCTCACCTCTACCTATCGGACCAAGATGCTCAGCGGTCTTTGCTTTAATATTAATATCCTTTTCCTGTATTCCAGTATCTTGAGAAATATTAGAAATCATGGTGGGAATATGTGGCGCCATTTTTGGTGCCTGCGCAATGATAGTTGCGTCAATATTAATCACAATATAACCCTTCTCTTCTAATAAATGACAGACCTCCTGCAATAAAAACCGACTATCAATATTTTTATATTGTGGGTTAGTATCTGAAAAATGTCTCCCAATATCCCCTAGTGCAGCTGCGCCCAACAACGCGTCACAAATTGCGTGCAATAACACATCAGCATCCGAGTGACCTAACAGACCCTTATCAAAGGGTATGACTACCCCACCAATAATTAGATCTCTTCCTTCAACTAACTGATGCACATCAGAACCTTGTCCAATTCTAATCTTGCTTGTCATAACTCTCTCCATTCTGCGCTCGTAGTATCAATTCTGCTAAGACTAGGTCCTTCGGATAAGTTATTTTTATATTACTCACATCTCCAAGAACCAACTTAGGACACAGGCCCAACGCCTCAACTGCACTAGCATCATCAGTCATAGTTATGCTATCAGGTTTACATAAGGCATCTAATAGCAGCTTGTAACGAAACATCTGTGGCGTCTGAGCTTGCCATAGATCTTTCCTAGGTTCAGTCTTCTGTACCCGAATATTAGTATCACCTCGTTTCAGAGTATCTGAAAGAGGAACAGCCAATAATCCACCGACTTCATCGTCAAAAAGCTCATTCAACAATTTTTTAAGTAATTCTTTACTCAAACAAGGCCGCGCTGCATCATGAACCATGACCCAATCTTCATTACCTATCAACGATTTCTCCGATGCGGTTTTTAGCCCATTAAGGATACTCGTGGCACGAGTTTCTCCGCCACAATTAAACACAACTAATTTACTGGAAAATTCTGACCAGTCATACTTTAACCACTCCCTATCTTCAGGGCTAAGGATAACAAATACATTAGCAATCTCAGGAGAAACACACAAAGTGTGCACAGCATGGTAAATCATAGGCCTGCCTGCAAGTGCTAAATATTGTTTAGGCAGACTATTTTCCATACGAGAACCTGAGCCTGCTGCCGGAATTACTGCAAAAAATTTAGACATAATGTAATTGTAACGAATAAATGAATTTTTTTCCTAGCATGAAGCCAAGAGGCTTCTTTTTATACCTTAGGAAATAAAAAAACAGGGCAATAAATTCCCCATTCGGCTTACTGTATAATGCCAACTTTCAGGATTATTGGATAGAACATACATGGAAGCGGAACAAATAAACGCCATTGCCAGTCATCTTTCTGATCTAAATACTCGGTCAACAGAGCTTCGGAGGCATCTTTGACTTTGACGCAAAGAAAGAACGTAGTGATGAAATCTCATTTCTAGAAGAAGACCCGGAAATTTGGAAAGATAGCAAGCGCGCTCAGGAATTAGGCCGTGAAAAGAAAATATTAGACAAAATTGTGTTAACTCTAGAAACAATTAAGCTGCAACTACAAGACTCTATTGATTTGTTCCAAATGGCAAAAGAAGAAAATGATATTGTAGTGCTAGAAAGTATCCGTGCCGATGCAGCAAAGTTAGAAACAAATGTTGCAAATATGGAGTTCTGCAACATGTTCTCCAATCCAATGGATCCAAATAACTGCTTCTTAGAAATCCAATCTGGCTCAGGTGGTACAGAAGCACAGGATTGGGCAGCAATGCTTGAGCGCATGTACCTACGATATTGTGAGCGACGTGATTACAAGGTTGAAGTACTTGAGGAGTCCTCTGGTGAAGTGGCAGGAATTAAGAGCGCCTCTCTAAAAATATCTGGTGACTATGCATATGGCTATTTGCGTACCGAAAGCGGCATCCACCGCTTAGTAAGGAAATCCCCCTTTGATTCTGGTAGTCGCCGTCATACCTCGTTTGCAAGCGTATTTATTTACCCAGAAGTGGATGATACCATCGAGATTGAAATTAATCCCGCAGATTTGCGAGTAGATACATATCGCGCCTCCGGAGCAGGTGGTCAGCACATTAACAAAACCGATTCAGCTATCCGTATTACTCATAATCCTTCGGGCATTGTTGTTTCCTGTCAGAATGACAGGTCTCAGCACCGTAACCGTGCAGAGGCAATGGCAATGTTGAAATCACGCCTTTATGAAGTGGAATTACGCAAACAAAGTGATGAGAAACAAGCTATGGAAGATTCTAAAACTGATATAGGATGGGGGCATCAAATACGTTCTTACGTATTAGATCAATCACGCATTAAGGATCTAAGAACGGGCCTAGAAATTGGTAATACTCAAGGGGTACTGGACGGGGGATTAGATGAATTTATCAAAACAAGCTTAAAAAAGGGAGTTTAATTCCTAATGAAAAAGCCACTATCAGTTCATTCTATTTTGTTTTCTTTGCTATCACTATCTATATAATCCTTGTACCTTTCTTCACTTAGACTATCAACTGGGATGAATCGTAAAGATGCAGAATTGATACAGTAGCGCTTCCCTGTTGGACTTGGTCCATCAGTAAAAACATGCCCAAGATGAGAATCAGCATACCCTGAGCGCACTTCAGTTCGCACCATACCATATTCATTATCTTGCTTTTCAATGATTCCACTATTCTGAACCGGTCGTGTGAAACTTGGCCAGCCAGTACCTGAATCATATTTATCCAATGAACTAAAAAGTGACTCGCCCGATACCACGTCCACATAAAGCCCAGGTTCAGAATTATTCCAATATAAATTTCTGAAAGGTTCTTCCGTACCACCTTTCTGTGTAACTTTAAACTGTTCAGCTGACAATTTACTTTTCAACTCAGTTAGATTTAATTTTTCTAGATTTTCCATAGAGGGGACAAATTTCTGTTAATTTTTCCTATACGATATTCTAACAATCTAACATTCATAATTAGCGAAGAGCATATAAATACTAAGATCCAAAAAGAGCCTGCCAAGTACCTGATTCCGCAAGATGATAGCGCATAATGTTACACAACGATATAATTGATAACATATATTCGAAAAAAATAATAAGTTTTGTTAAGGTTAAAAAATGAGCGAACAAGAACAAAAGGCACCACAAAATACAAATCAAATTATTGCGGAGCGTCGCGCTAAATTAGCTACTTTGCGTGAGACAGGGGCTGCTTTTCCAAATGATTTTCGCCGTAATCATCTTGCCTCAGACCTCCATAAGAAATATGGCGATCAATCAAACGATACTCTGGAGAAAGACCCAATATCTGTTGAGGTAGCTGGGCGCATGATTCTAAAACGTGTAATGGGTAAAGCTAGCTTCGCCACTATTCAAGATATGAGCGGGCATATTCAACTATACATTAGTAATGATATTACAGGTGAGTCTGCACATGCCGCATTCAAGCATTTTGATTTAGGCGATATTTTAGGTGTCCATGGAACACTGTTTATAACTAAGTCAGGTGAACTTACAATACGTGTAAAAAGCTTACGCCTGCTGACTAAGTCATTACGCCCCTTGCCAGAAAAGTTTCATGGGCTGACTGACCAGGAACAAAAATATCGTCAGCGTTATCTTGATCTGATCTCTAATGAAGATACACGTAAAGTATTTTTAACTCGGTCTAGAATTATTCAGTCTATTCGTGCTTTTTTTGAAGAAAGAGGTTATCTAGAAGTAGAAACACCAATGATGCACCCTATTCCAGGTGGTGCGGCAGCTCGCCCTTTTATCACACATCACAATGCTTTAAATATGGATTTCTATTTACGAATAGCACCGGAACTATATTTAAAGCGTCTAGTAGTAAGCGGTATGGAGAAGGTCTTTGAAATAAATCGCAGTTTCAGAAATGAAGGCATTTCTACACGCCACAATCCTGAGTTCACCATGCTGGAATTTTACGAAGCTTACCAGGATCATATATATCTTATGAATCTTACTGAAACGCTAATTCGAGAATTAGCAATAAAGGTTCTAGGTACTACCGAAATTTCTTATCAAGGATATAAAATTAATCTTTCAAACCCATTTCTGCGATTATCTATCACCCAAGCGATTCAGAAATTTCACCCGGAACACACTGATGCGCAATTAAACGACCGCGCATACCTAATTAAAAAACTAGAAGCTCTCAATATTAGCTATAAACCTGAAGATGGAATAGGTAAATTACAGCTTTCTTTATTTGATGAAACAACCGAACATTTATTAATGGACCCGACCTTTATTGTTGATTATCCATCAGACGTTTCACCGTTAGCTCGTAGAAATGATAAGAATCCAGGGGTGACTGACCGCTTTGAACTCTATATAACCGGGCGTGAAATGGCTAATGGATTTTCAGAGTTAAATGATCCGGAAGATCAGGCGGCCCGTTTCCAAGAGCAAGTACGTGCTAAAGAGTCTGGTGATAAAGAAGCCATGCACTATGATGGTGACTATATCCGAGCATTAGAGCATGGCCTACCCCCTACTGCCGGAGAAGGTATAGGTATAGACCGTTTAATTATGTTACTTACTGATAGTCCTAGTATTCGGGACGTAATTTTATTTCCTCATTTGCGTCGTGAAGATTAAATTTTAATTTATTTCACTATATAGCTGAAACTATTGCGCTCATACCTGTTCCAATAATTCTATTATTTAGTATATCTACATAACTAGGAATCACTTTGACGCCTCCTAATTTCAGGAAAATAGAAATACCTATAGAGGGGATGACTTGCACGGCCTGTTCAACTCGCATAGAGAAAGCTCTAAATAAGCTCCCTGGCGTGCATGCAACGGTTAACCTTGCCAATGAAAAGGCACGAATTAAATTTGATGACACTCTGGTTATACTCGATAAATTAATTGATTCTATTGAGAAAACAGGGTTTCATGTTTCCCCCCAATCAGTACAGCTACAAATTAGTGGGATGACCTGTTCTGAATGTAGCGGACGCATTAAGAAAAAATTAAACAAACTTCCAGGAGTCACTGCTACCGTTAATTTAGTAACTGAAAGATCCCTTATTAATTTCAGACCTGGCTCTGTAACAGTAAGCGACTTGATTTCCGTTATTGTTAAAGAAGGCTATAACGCGACCGAAATCAACGAAACCAATCGTGCAAAAGAAAAATCTCGACAAATAGCTACCTACAGGGCAGAACTTTTAATGTTCTGGATCTCTGCGGCCCTTACCCTTCCATTAATGTTACATATGGGTACAATTTTTTCAGATACAACTACAGAGTTGCTGCCACGCTGGCTGCAGTGGCTACTGGCCACACCCGTACAATTTTGGATCGGCATGCGTTTCTATAAAGGCGCATGGTTTGCACTTCGTGGGGGTAGTGCAAACATGGATGTTTTAGTTTCACTTGGAACAAGCGTCGCATATTTTCTTAGTGCAATTGTTACGTTATTAGGGCTAAATCAACATATTTATTTTGAGTCAAGTGCAGCCATCATCACACTTGTTCTGTTAGGAAAATTAATGGAAGCCCGTGCCAAAAATAAAACTTCGGCAGCTATTGAAAAGCTTATAGCACTACAGCCTAGAACTGCACGAGTAGAGCGTGATGGTCAGACCGTTGAAATTAATGCGAATGCTATTAAGCTAAATGACATTTTTATTGTGCGCCCAGGTGAAAGTCTGCCGGTAGATGGAATTGTTACTGAGGGATCATCTAGTATTAATGAATCTATGCTAACTGGCGAGAGCCTACCAGTTCCAAAGAATTTTGGGACAAAAGTATATGCTGCAACAATGAATCAACAAGGATTACTCAAATGTCGGGCTACCAATATTGGTAGCCAAACACAACTTGCAGCTATCATTAGATTAGT